>NZ_JBIDDK010000015.1:0-170310 GCF_043205095.1 Micromonospora sp. NPDC047557
CCGCCGTACCCGGTGAGATGGAGACGTACCCGGCCGGCGTGTGAGCGAAAGGTGGGGGGGGCCCCGCGGGGCCCCCCCCCGGGGGGGGGGGGGGGGGGGGCCCCGCGCGGGGGGGGGGGGGGGGGGGGGGGGGGGGGGGCCCCCCCCCCCCGGCGCGCCCGGGCGCCCCCCCCCCCCGGCCCCGCCCCCCCCCGGCCCCCCCCCCCCCCCCCGGGGGCCGCGGCCCCCGGGCCGGGGCGGACGGCGGGCGTGGCTGGCGGCGGTGGGCCGCCGGTCGGTCAGGCCGCCAGGGCGGCGTTGGCCTGGGCGAGGAAACGTGAGGTCGCCGCCCGCGTGCCGGCACGCCGGGCGCGGAGGCTCTCCGCCGCGGTGACCAGCAGGGAACGCACCTTGGGATGGCCTTTCGGCGGTGGCGCGGGGGCCGGCCCCAGCTGGTCGGCGATGCTGGCGCCGAACGCGGCGGCGCGCTGCTGAGCCGGGTCGGTGATGCTGCCCTCGGTGTAGCGGCGGACGGCGAGACTGGCGTTGAGGCCCCGCTCGTGGCCGAGGACGGTGCCCGCCTCCCCGTTCGTGGTCAGGAAGTTGATCACGTCAGCCACCGTGTCTGGGTGGCGGGTGCCCCGGAACCCGGCCCAGTACATCGACGCCCGCGCCCACTGGGCGCCCGGCGGGCCGGGGAAGCCCACCACACCCAGCTCGGAATCGGTGAGTCGTTGCAGCTCCGGCAGCTGGTGGGACCAGGCGAAGGACGCGGCGGTCAACCCGGTGACCACCAACTGCCGGGCCGGCTCCCCGCTGTCGGCCTGGTCGACGAGGGCCGCGCCCGGCGTGGCCCGCCCGGTGCGGGCGCGCTGCCACAGCTCGAACCAGGCGATCAGCTCCTCGGCGCCAAAGCCGAGCTGCCGCCCGCGATAGAACTCGCCGCCCTGGGACCGTAGCCAGAGCCAGAGGGCGCGGTAGTCGCCGGACGCGTCCATCGTGCCGGCCACCCGGCCGTCGCTCGCCTCGGTGACCTGCTGCGCCCAGGCGATGTAATCCACCCAGGACATCCCGCCGCGCGGCTCGGGCACCCGCAGCTCGCGCAGCAGGTCACGGTTGAAGACCACGGCCGCGAGAGTCTGCCCGGCGGCCACCGCCATCGTCCGCCCGTCCACGGTGCCGTAGCGGATCAGACCCTCCGGCAGGCCACGCAGGTCCAACCGGTGATCGGCGGTCGCTTCGGTGAGGTCGAGGGCGATCTGGCGTTCGGTGTACTCGGTCAGCATGGCGTCGTCGAGCTGGATCAGGTCCGGAACGTTGCCGCCGGCCGCCTGGGTGGCCAGCCGCTCGTAGTAACCGTCGGCGCCCTGCCAGGTGATCCGGAAGCTGACCCGCGGGTTGCGCTGCGAATACAGCCGAAGGACCTTTTCCGTCAACTCGGCCCGCTTCGTCCCGCCCCACCAGAAGACCGACAGCTCGATCGGCCCGTCCTGGGTCGAGGTGTCGGCGCCATCGCTGCATCCGGCCAGCCCACCGGTGACCAGCAGGGGAGCGCCGAGCAGCGCGGTGAGCACTCGACGTCGGCCCGGGTCGGCGCCGAAGCGGGCGATCGGGGGACGGACAACGGGCACGGGGTCTCCTGGCACGTACGGACGGGTCGGACCATTCACGCAGGCCGCGCAGGAGGGTGTCAACGTCCGTCCGGTCACCCGGCAGTCCGAGGGCGGTATGGGTGCCGGAACGGGCCCGGCGTCGCCGCGTGGTGTACTAGGGCGCGTGGAACTTCTGCACTCGGGCAAGGTCCGGGACGTCTACGCCGACGGCGACGACCTGATCCTGGTCGCCTCGGACCGCATCTCGATCTACGACGTGGCCCTCCCGACACCGATCCCGGACAAGGGTCGACTGCTCACCGCCCTGTCGCTGTGGTGGTTCGAGCAGCTCGCCGACCTGGTGCCGAACCACGTCATCTCGGCCACCGACGTGCCGGCCGAGTTCGCCGGGCGGGCCATCCGCTGCCAGCGGCTGGACATGGTCCCGGTCGAGTGCGTCGCCCGCGGTTACCTCACCGGCGGCGGCCTGCGGGAGTACGAGCGCACCGGCGCGGTCTCCGGCGTACCGCTGCCGCGCGGGCTCGGCGAGGCGTCGATCCTGCCCGAGCCGATCTTCACGCCGTCGAGCAAGGCGCCGGCCGGCGAGCACGACGAGCCGATCACGTACACCGACGTGGTGGACAAGGTGGGCGAGGCGACCGCCGAACGGCTGCGACAGATCACCATCGACGTCTACCGCCGCGGTGCCGAGCTGGCCGCCGACCGGGGCATCCTGGTCGCCGACACCAAGATCGAGCTGGGCTGGGCGCCGGACGGCACCCTGGTGCTCGCCGACGAGCTGCTCACCTCCGACTCGTCGCGGTTCTGGCCTGCCGAGTCGTACCAGCCGGGCCGGGTGCAGTTCTCCTACGACAAGCAGTACGTGCGGGACTGGGCCACCGGCAGCGGTTGGAACAAGCTGCCTCCGGCGCCGGATGTGCCCGCCGAGGTCGTCGAGGCGACCCGCGCCCGCTACGTCGAGGTGTACGAGAAGCTCACCGGCAACCGCTGGGACTGACCGGGACACCCCGCTTTCACCGCTCCTGCTGGACCTGACCGCCGTCACCGCCGAGGATGGACCCGTCACCCTTCGTGGAGTCTGGGGCGGTCGGATGAACGGCGACATGTGGATCAGGGCGCTCAAGGCGGCCCGGGCCGGTGCCGGCGTCTCGCAGGAGGCCCTCGCGGAGCTGATCAGGTGGAGTCCGTCCACCATCGCGGCGATCGAGACCGGGCGGCGCCGGCCCACCCCGCAGTTCGCCGAGGCGGCGGACGCGGCGCTGGCCACCGGCGGGCTGCTGGCCGAGTTGCTGGCGGTGGCGGCCCGGCAGGAGTCGCCGGCCTGGTTCGCGCCGTGGCGGGCGATCGAGGTCGAGGCGGTCTCCCTCCGCACCGTTCAACCGTCGCTGGTGCCCGGTCTGCTCCAGACCGAGGCGTACGCGCACGCGGTGCTCAGCGCGCAGGGCACCCACACCCCGGAGCAGGTCGACCAGTTGGTCGCTGGCCGGCTCGCCCGCCAGGAACTGCTGGCCGGCCCGTCCCCGAAGCGGTTCACCGCGGTCGTCGACGAGACCGCGCTGCGCCGCGTGGTCGGCGATCGGGACGTCCAGCTCGCCCAGTTGGAACGGCTGGTCGAGCTGGCCACCCTGCCCCACGTTCGGCTCTACGTGATCCCCGCCGGCGCGGGCGCGCACCCCGGGCTCGCCGGCGGCTTCGTGCTGGCCAACCTGCCCGACGGCGACGAGGTGGCCTACATCGACGGGGTCTTCGGCCAGATCGTCGACCGGCCCGACACCGTGGATACCATCAGGACGATGTGGGACACCCTGCTGGGCGAGGCCCTGCCGGCGAGCGTGTCCGTTGAGCTGATCGGAAAGCTGGTGAACGAGCTGTGAACTCCGCCCCCACCCCTCGGTGGCGCGTGTCGACTCGGAGCGGCAACGGCGGCGACACCTGCGTCGAGGTGGCCGACAATCTCCCGGACCAGGTGCTGGTCCGGGACTCCACCGACCGCGCCGGCGTCGTTCTCATCTTCGCGCCGGCGGCCTGGCGCGCATTCGTGGCGCGGGTCCGCACCGACCGCTGAGGCCACTCCACCCAGTCCAGAGTGCGCTGCACGGCCTTGCGCCAGTTGTGCGGCTCCTTCTCGCGCAGCCCGGGCGTCATGGCCGGCTCCCACTGCGCGTCGGAGCACCACTGCGCGCGCGGGGTGGCGAGGTCCGGCCAGAAGCCCACCGCCAGGCCGGCCGCGTACGCCGCGCCGAGGCAGGTGGTCGCGCGGAGCGACCGACGTCAGGTTGGCCTCCACTTCGCCTACCATGTGCGAACGTGCGCGACATCGCCGTTTTCAGTGGAACTGCCCATCCCGACCTGGCTGCCGAGATCTGTGCCCACCTGGGGGTGCCGCTGCACCCGGTGCGGGTCTCCCGGTTCGCCAACGACTGCCTGGAAGTGCAGCTGCAGGCCAACTGCCGGGAGCGGGACGTCTTCCTGATCCAGCCGTTGGTGCCCCCGGTGCAGGAGAACCTCGTCGAGCTGTTGCTGATGATCGACGCGGCGCGGGGCGCGTCCGCCGGCCGGATCACGGTGGTGCTGCCGCACTACGCGTACGCCCGCTCGGACAAGAAGGACGCGCCGCGGATCTCGATCGGCGCGCGGCTCGTCGCCGACCTGCTCACCTCGGCGGGGGCGGACCGGGTGCTCGCGATGACCCTGCACTCGCCGCAGGTGCACGGCTTCTTCAGCGTCCCGGTGGATCATCTGCACGCGCTGCGCGAACTGGCCACCCACTTCCGGCGCTACGACCTCAGCAACACCGTGGTGGTCTCGCCCGACCTGGGCAACGCCAAGGAGGCTGCCGCCTTCGCCCGGCTGCTCGGCACGCCGGTGGCGGCCGGTGCGAAGCAGCGGTTCAGCGACGACCTGGTCAAGATCAGCGCGGTGATCGGCGAGGTCGCCGATCGGGACGTCATCGTGCTGGACGACGAGATCGCCAAGGGCAGCACGGTGGTCGAGCTGATGGAGCACCTGCGCGGCCTGAAGGTGCGTTCGATCCGGCTGGCCTGCACGCACGGCCTGTTCTCCGGCGACGCGCTGCGGCGGCTCAGCGAGCAGGACGGCGTGTTGGAGATCGTCTGCACCAACACGGTCCCCATCCCGCCCGAGAAGCGGGTCGGGAAGCTCCATGTCCTCTCGGTGGCTCCCGCCCTGGCCGAGGCCATGCGCCGGATCCACAACGGGGAATCGGTCTCGGCCCTCTTCGGCTGAGCCCGCTCGCGCCCCGGCCCGGTCTCAGCGCTGGGTGCGGTCGGTGGCGGCGAGGGTAGCGGTGATGCGGACGGTGGTCCCGGCGGCGCTGGTGGCGATCTCCATGGCGTCGGTCAGCTCCCGGGCCAGCCAGAGACCCCACCCGCCGGCCGTGTCCGGGGCGGGACGGCTCCGGTCGCCCAGCCGCTGCGGGGTGATCCCCTGCCCGTGGTCCGCCACCTCGCAGCACAGCGCGCCGGGCTCCCGCCAGAGCCGCAGCCACCCGCGCCCACCGCCGTGCCGCACCGCGTTGGTGATCAACTCGTTGACCGCCAGCACGAAGTCGTCAAGCCGTTGGCCGTCGAGGCCGGAGGCGTGCGCGCAAGAGGTGACCGAGTGTCGAATCTCGGTCACCTGGGCCTGCTCGAAGGCCTCTGCGATCAGGAGGGAGGGTTCGATGGGCACAACCGTACGCGGTGCGTGCGGATCTGCATTCGTCATGGCCCGTCCCGACAGCGGATCTCGGAGTATTTCGCGGCTTTTCAACCGTACGTCAGGGTTGCTTGAGGCGCACTCCGTGGTCCCGCGCCGCCGGCCCGGCTGTGGCATCCTGACCGCCATGCCGTCGCCGCCGGGTGGTTTCGAGGTGCCGCTCTGG
The DNA here is from genome assembly GCF_043205095.1 of Micromonospora sp. NPDC047557. NCBI lineage: Bacteria > Bacillati > Actinomycetota > Actinomycetes > Micromonosporales > Micromonosporaceae > Micromonospora > Micromonospora sp. NPDC047557. The sequence goes on from NZ_JBIDDK010000015.1 coordinate 5,476, forward strand.
CGGGCGCTCACGGTGTTCCGGGTGACCTCCCTCGGGTACGTCTGCGCTCTCGCCGTGCGCGACGCCGACAGGTACGACCACCCGTTCGCCGTCGGCGCCCTGATCCTGGCGATGATCCTCTGGACCGGGGCGACCGCCGTCGGGTACGCCCGGTCCGCCTGGCGCCGCTGGCCGCTGCTGCTGGCCGACCTCGGGGTGGTGGTCGCCATCGTGCTGTCCACCCCATGGGTGATCGGACGGGAGGCGCTCGCCCACGGCGTACCCACCCTGGGGGTTGCCTGGATGGCCGGCCCGGTGCTGGCCTGGGCCGTCTCCGGCGGCCGGCGGCGGGGCACGGTGGCCGCGCTGCTGGTGGCCGGCGCGGACGTGGCAACCCGGGAACGGATCAGCCAGTCCTCCTTCACCGGGGTGATCCTGCTGCTGCTCGCCGGGGTCGTGGTCGGTCATGTCGCCCGGCTCGCCGTGGCCGCCGAGGAACGCCTGCAACACGCGGTGGAGTTGGAGGCGGCCACCCGGGAGCGGGAACGACTGGCACGCGACATCCACGACTCGGTGCTCCAGGTGCTGGCGCTGGTCCAGCGGCGCGGCGCGCACCTGCCCGGCGAGGCCGGCGAACTGGCCCGGCTCGCCGGTGAGCAGGAGGCCGCCCTGCGGGCGCTGATCGCGGGCACCGCACCGGCCGCCGCCGGGGCGGAAGCGGTGGACCTGCGGAGCCTGCTCGGCCGGTACGCCTCGGCGGCGGTGTCGCTCTCGGCCCCCGCCACGCCGGTGACCCTGCCCCGGCAGGTGGCCGGCGAGTTGGCTGCCGCTGCCGGCGCGGCCCTGGACAACGTGGGCCGCCACGCCGGCGGGCGGGCCTGGGTGTTGATCGAGGATGAGGGGGAGACCGTGACCGTGTCGATCCGTGACGAGGGGCCGGGCATCCCGGACGGCAGACTGGTCGAGGCTGCGGCGCAGGGGCGGCTCGGCGTGGCCCAGTCGATCCGCGGTCGGGTGACCGAACTCGGGGGTACGGTCCGGATCATGTCGACCCCCGACGCGGGCACCGAGATCGAGCTGATCGTGCCGAGGGTGCAGCGGTGACGGCGGTGCGGGTGATGGTGGTCGACGACCATCCGATGTGGCGCGAGGGCGTGGCCCGCGATCTGGCCGAGGCTGGCTTCCTGGTGGTGGCGACCAGCGGCGAGGGGCGGCAGGCGATCCGGGTCGCCGCTGCCGCCCGACCCGATGTGGTGGTCCTCGACCTGCAACTACCGGACATCTCCGGGGTCGAGGTGGTCGTCGGACTGCGCGCCGCGCTGCCCGAGGTCCGGGTGCTGATGCTCAGCGCCAGCGGCGAGGAGCAGAGCGTGCTCGACGCGGTCAAGGCGGGCGCCACCGGCTATCTGGTGAAGTCGACGGCGCCCGCCGCGTTCCTCGACGCGGTCCGCCGCACCGCCGCCGGTGACCCGGTCTTCACGCCCGGCCTGGCGGGGCTGGTGCTGGGGGAGTACCGGCGGATGGCCGCCGGGCCGGGACAGGGCGCGACCGGGGACGCGGCGCCGGGAACGCCCCGCCTCACCGACCGGGAGACGGAGGTGCTGCGCCTGGTGGCCAAGGGCATGTCGTACAAGCAGATCGCGCAACGGCTCGGACTGTCCCACCGCACCGTGCAGAACCACGTGCAGAACACGCTGGGCAAGCTGCAACTGCACAACCGGGTCGAGCTGACCCGTTACGCGATCGAGCGCGGCCTGGACGACTGATCGGCTCAGACCGAGCGCGGCGGCTCGGTCTCGTGGATGGCCAGCTCCTCCGCGGTCGCCCCGCCACCCGCCGACCCGGCGTCGTACGCCACGGAGTCGGTCTCCTGGTCGGTGTGCGCCCCCTCGTCCGGTTCCACGAGCCGGCCCACGGTGGCGTCGGCGACCGTGCCGAGCTGGCCGTGGTCGTAGAGGGAGACCGGCGAGTTCGGATCCGAGGTCGGCCCCGGGTTCATCACGTCGGCGTCCAGCTGGGCCTCCGCCGCGGCGGCCTCGTTCTCCGCCTCGAAGGCGATCTTCGGGTCGACCGGGCCGGCCAGGGGGTCGTCCACCGGGCGCTCGTAGACCTCTCGGTCGAGCTTGTAGTCCAACGACTCCCCGTCCAGTTGCTCCTCGGCGGTCGTCCCGAAGCGGTCCACCGCCACCGGCGTCCGGTCGCCGGGCAGCTGGGCCGGCTCCGGGCCGTCCGCCTCGCGGCCGGTGAGCACGTCGTCGTTGGCGCTCGAGTCGTCATCGGCGGTGTCGGGCAGCCCCTCCGCCTCGGTGTCGGACACGGGGGTCGGGTACTCGTTGTCGCGCATGTCTGATCACTACCCGCTGCCCTCCCGCCGTAACCGGAGCACCGCCGGTCATGCGGCGGCGAACCGGACACCGGGTGCGGGAAGCCCGTCAGCCCTGCGCCGCCTCGTCGTCCGGGTGCAGCACGCACCAGACGACCTTGCCGTCCGGCACCATGCTGGTGCCCCACCGGCGGGCCACGGTGTCGATAAGCAGCAGACCCCGGCCACCCACCCGGTTCGGCGGGGACAGACCGGCGAACGTGGGCCGGCGCGACGAGTGGTCCCGAACCGCCAGGTGCAGGGTGTCGTCCTGCGGCGCCAACCGGACGCTCATCGGGGTCCGGGCATGCGTGACCACGTTGTTGACCATCTCGGTGACCGCGATCTGCGCCGGCTCGGTCAGGGCCGGCATGCCCCAGCGCGCACAACCGGTGGCGACCAGCTCGCGGGCCTGCCGGGCGGACTCCGCGGTCGGCGGCAGCTCGGCGGTCAGCACCGCCGCCAGCGCCGCGGCGACCGCGGCCAGCGCGGCGTCGAGGGTGGGCCAGGCCGGCACACCCGCCAGGACGGCGTCGGGGCGACCGGGCCCGGAGACCGCCGGGTCGCACAGCAGCAGGTCCGCGGCCGGCCAGTCGGCGATCTCCCGGCGGACCTCGGCGAAGACGCTCCGCCCGGCCGGGTCGGTGACCCGCAGCCCGGTCACGTCGGCGACCACCGGACCGGGCCGGTCGCTGAGCCGTGCGAGCAACGCGTCGTGGACCCGGTCCGCCTCGGCGGTGTCGAGCACCCCGCTCAACCGGATGACCGGGGACGACTCGTCGACCTCCACCAGACAGCGCTCGTCCACTCCGATGGTCGCCTCGGGGCGTGGCCCGCGGACGAACGGCGCGTCCGGTCGATCGACGCCAGCCATCAGTGATCCGACCGGGAGCGGCGGTTCATGGCCATCGTGCCGACGGCGGTGCCGGCCGCGGCGAGACCGAACGCGGCGGTCATCCGCACCAGCTGACGCCGCCGACCGTGCCAGCCACCGCCGCGGCTGGCCTGCCCGTCGGCGTGGAACACGTTTCCGGTGCTGTCCAGCCGCGCACCCGGACCGAACTGGGTGCGGTGGACGTACCAGCCGAGGGTGCGCTCGACCAGCGCCGGTGCCAGCCGCCACTGCAGGCCGAGCAGCCGGGCCGCGCCACCGGCGTACGCCTCGCGACGCGGCCGGCGCAGCAACCGCACGATCGTCTCGGCGACCACCTCCGGCGGGTAGATCGGCGGGGGAGGCACCAGCTCGCGACCGCTGTGGTTGGCCGCGTGCCGGAAGAACGGGGTGTCGATGGTGGCCGGCAGGACGGTGCAGACGGAGATCTGCCCCCGACCGGTGACCCGCAGTTCCTGCCGGACGGTGTCGGCCAGCCCGCGGATGCCGTGCTTGGCGGCGTTGTACGCCGACTGGTACGGCATCGCCACCTCGGCCAGCACCGACGCGTTGTTGACCAGCACGCCGCCGCCGGCCGCGCCGAGGTACGGCAGCGCGGCCTTGATGCCGTGCACCGTGCCCAGCAGGTTGACCTCTAGCACGCGCCGGAACTCGGCGACGGGGATCTCGTCGAAGAGGCCCACCGCGCTCACCGCGGCGTTGTTCACCCAGGCGTCGATGCGGCCGAATTCGCCCACCGCGCGGTCGGCCAGCCGCTGCACAGACTCCAAGTCGGTCACGTCGGTCGGGACGGCGACCGCCTGCCCGCCCAGCTCCCGGCAGCGCTGCGCGACCTGTCGCAGCGCGGGCTCGCTGCGGGCCGCGAGCACCACGGCCGCGCCCCGTCGAGCCAGCGCGTACGCGGTGGCGGTGCCGATCCCGCTGGACGCGCCGGTGATCACCACAGTCGAATCGTCGAGGGTGCGGGTCAGCGGCATTCTCCAGCGGTACCCCCGGTCGGGCCCGGTCATACCAGTGGCCGCCCGACGATCATCGGATCCGTCGGTTGCGCAGTCGAATCGGGGCTCATGTGGTTGCCGTGGCGCAAGTGTCGGTGGCACCTGCGGTGACTGTTCCCGATCTGCCAGGTTTCGGCTCGGGGCTCTGAGGTTAATGGGACGCTCTGACCGGGACCGCCGAGGAAAAGATCGCAGGGAGGTGACCCATGCGCGTCGGCCTCGTCTGCGCGCACACCAGCTCGTACCGGCACGCCGACGGCCCGCCGGTCGGCACCCAACAACACATCGCGCGGGTCGCCGCCGAGTTGGCTGGCAGAGGCCACGATGTCCGCATCTACGAGCGCCGGGACGACCCGGACCTGCCAGCGACTGTGGACGTCGACGGCTACCGGGTGCATCGGGTGCCCGTCGGTCCGGCGACCGCCCTGCCCACCGCCGGTCTCATCCCGCACGTCACCGAGTTCGGGCGCTGGCTGACCGACGAGTGGGGCGGCGCCTGGCGCCCCGAGGTGGTGCACGGGCACTACTGGATCGGCGGCCTGGCCGCCGCGCACGCCGTCCGGGAGACCGACATCCCGGTCGTGCAGACCTTCCATTCGCTCGGTGTGGAGCAGCTGCGCCACCTGGGCGGCGAGTACGACGGCCCGGGGGAGCGGATCCCGCTGGAGCGGGCGCTGACCCGGGCGGTGGACATCGCCGTCGCCCAGTGCAACGACGAGGTGGACGAGCTGACCCGGATGGGTCTGCAACGTACCTCCGTGGCGATGGTGCCGGCTGGGGTGGACACCGCGCAGTTCCACCCCGACGGCGAGGCGGCCCCGCGCGAACAGCGGTCCCGGATCCTCTCCGTCGGCGGACTGTCCCCGGGGCACGGTCAGGACGACCTGATCCGGGCGATGCGGCTGGTCGGCGACGCCGAACTGGTGATCGCCGGTGGCCCACCGGCCGGCGAACTGGCCAACCACGCGGAGGCGCGTCGCCTCCGCGAGCTGGCCGAACGGGCCGGGGTGGCCGAGCAGGTGCGCCTGGTCGGGGCGGTGCCGCACGACCAGATGGCCACCTGGTACCGGTCGGCCGACGTGGTGGCCTGCACGCCGCACTACTCCTCCGCGGGACGGGTCTCCCTGGAGGCCATGGCCTGCGGGGTGCCGGTGGTCGGCTACGCGATGGGCGGCCTGGCGGACGCGGTGGTCGACGAGGTCACCGGCCGCCTGGTGCCCCCCGGCGACGTACGCACGCTCGGGGTCTCCCTGCGCCGACTGCTCGCCGACAACGCCGGCCGGTTCGCCTACGGTCACGCCGCCGTGGACCGGGTCCGCAGCAGCTACACGTGGGAGCGGACCGCCGGGGCGCTGGAACGTCTCTACGAGCGGGTGGTGAGCCGCCGCAAGCCCGTCGAAGCCTGAGCCGAGAAACCCACGCCGCTCCCCTCGGTGCGGCGTGGGTTTTCGGTCAGACGGGCCGGCCGGCGCCGACCATGGCCCGGTCGTGGCGGTGCGCCACCGAGCGGTGCTGCTGCGGCTGCGCGTAGCGGGTCAGGCCGATCACGGCGGCCAGGGTGACCAGGAAACCGGCGGCGGCCAGCCACTCCCGACCCGGCCAGATCTTGTCGTTGAGCAGCAGCAGGCCGACGATCGCCGCCGGCACCGCCCCGGCGGCGTCCATGGCGGCGACCGCCGCGGTCGTCGAACCGCGCTGCATGGCCAGGCCGAGCAGCAGTTGGCCGACGATCGAGTGGGCGATCAGCAGGTAGAACAGCGGGTTGGCGAGGAACGCCTCGGCCGACGGCGCGGAGGCCAGCGGCCGGGCCGCGACGGCCGCCGAGGAGAACGCCAGCCCGGCCAGCGAGCCCAGGGCCACCGACCCGGGCGCCCCGTGCAGTCGGACGGCGAAGACACCGAGCACCGCGATGACCCCGAGCGCCACCAGCAGGGCCACCGAGCCGGCGGTGCCGAGCTGCTTCGACGGCGCCGGCCGCGCGGCCAGCACCAGCGCGGTGATCCCGGCGAAGAGCAGCGCCAACAGGGCCACCTCCGCCACCGGTAACCGCCACTTCAGCACCAGCACGCCGATGATGGCGGTCACCCCGAGCCCGGCCGCCACGCTCGCCTGCACCAGGAACAGGGGCAGGTCCCGCCGGGCCAGGAAGGCGAGCACGAACCCGCCGATCTGGCAGGTCAGCCCCACCAGGTACGTCCGGTGCCCGGCCAGTCGCAGCAGCAGACCCGGATCGAAGGTGTGGTGGACGGTGGTGCGCGCCGCAGCCACCGACTGGAGCAGGTTGGCGAAGCCGTACGCGACGATCATCGCCGCGAGGAAGCACCAGCCGGAGGAGACCACCTGGCGAGGATAGAGGTTGCCGGGGGTCAGCGCTCGGCTGGTCGATCCAGCCGGGCGAGGATGTCGGCGTGCAGCACACCGTTGGTGGCCACCACGCTGCTCTCGGTGCCCGGCTCGCCGGTCGGGGACGGTCGACCGCCCAGATCCGTGACCGTTCCACCCGCCTCCGTGATGATCGGCACCAGCGCCGCCACATCCCACAGTGACAACTCCGGCTCGGCCATCACGTCCAGTGCACCCTCGGCCAACAGCATGTAGCCGTAGAAGTCGCCGTACGCCCGACTGCGCCAACCGGCCCGCAGCAGGTCGAGCATCGCGTCGAGGCGCCCGGCGTCCTCCCACCCGGTCAGCGACGAGTAGCAGACGCTCGCGTCGGCGACCCGGCGCACCGCCGAGACCCCGATCCGGTCGCCCGCTGCGGGGCCCGGCCCGGCATACGCGCCCGCGCCGGCGCTCGCCCACCAGCGTCGGTCCAACGCCGGCGCCGACACCACGCCGACGGCCGGTCGGTCGCCGTCGTACAGCGCGATCAGGCTGGCCCAGATCGGCACGCCACGGACGAAGTTCTTGGTGCCGTCGATCGGGTCGACGATCCACCGCCGGCCGTTCGGATCGGGGGACGGCTCGGCGCCGTACTCCTCGCCGAGCAGCCCGTCGGCGGGCCGGTGCTCGGCCAGCAGCGCGCGGATCTCCCGCTCCACGGCCGTGTCCGCGTCGGAGACCGGGGTCAGGTCGGGCTTCGTCTCCACCCGCAGGTCGAGCGCCCGGAACCGGGCCATGGCGATGGCGTCGGCCCGGTCGGCGAGCAGGTGGGCGAGGGCAAGGTCGTCGGCGTACCCGGTCATGCCGGCAACCTAGCCGACGCCTCGCGGGTCACTCGTCGGGCCCGCGCCGGTCACCCTCGCCGGGCCCGCGCTGGTCGCTGTCGCCGCGGGCGTCGCCCTCGCCCGCCCGCGAGGCGAGCAGCCGGCGGTACGACGCCAGCCGGCGCGGGTCGGCCTTGCCGGCGGCCACCCAGGCGTCCAGCGCGCAGTCGGTCTCGTCGGCGGTGTGCTGACAGTTGGGCGGGCAGTCGACGGTGCCCTCGACCAGGTCCGGGAAGCCGTGCAGGAGGCTGTCGGCAGAGACGTGCGCCAGCCCGAAGCTGCGGATACCGGGGGTGTCGATGATCCAGCCCGGGTCGGTGTCGACGCCCGGCACCGGTGGCAGCCGCAGCGCCACGGCGCTGGTCGAGGTGTGCCGGCCCCGGCCGATCGCGCTGACCACGCCGACCGCGCGCAGCGCCTCCGGGACGAGGCGGTTGACAAGCGTCGACTTGCCCACCCCGGAGTGCCCGACCAGTACCGACACCTTGCCGCTCAGCAGCGCGCGAAGCGCGGCGAGGTCGGAGTCGGGGCGGTTGAGCACGTACGGCAGCTCCAGCTCGGTGTAGTAGCCCAGCACCTCCTCCGGCCCGGCCAGGTCGGCCTTCGTGAGGCAGAGCAGCGGCTCGACGTCCGCGTCGTACGCGGCCACCAGGCAGCGGTCGATGAACCCGGTGCGCGGCGGCGGGTCGGCCAGCGCGCTGACGATCACCAACTGGTCGGCGTTCGCCACCACCACCCGTTCCAGCCGACCCTCGGCGGTGGTCTCGTCGTCGTCGGCGGTGCGGCGCAGCACCGAGCGGCGCTCGGCGATCCGGACGATCCGGGCGAGAGCCCCCTCGGCGCCGGAGGTGTCGCCGACCAGGCTGACGCGGTCACCCACGACCACCGACTTGCGGCCCAGCTCCCGGGCCCGCATCGCGGTCACCGTGGGCAGCTCGGCCCCCACCACGCCGCGTTCGGCGCCGGCCAGTACGCACTGGTAGCGCCCCCGGTCGACGGCGATGACGAAGCCGTCCACCGCGTCGGCGTGCTGCGGGCGGGTGCGCGTACGCGGGCGCGACGACTTTCCGGGTCGGACCCGTACGTCGTCCTCGTCGTACTCCCGCCGTTTGGTCGCCAGGACCTGTCCCCTTCTCGCGTCAGCTCTTGCCGGTCACCATCGCTGACCATAGTGCCGGGAACTCGGGCATGGTCTTGGAGGTACACCCCACGTCGTCCACCTCGATGCCCGGAACGGCGAGCCCGGCCACCGCGGCGGCGTGCGCCATCCGGTGGTCGTGGTAGGTGCGGAAGACCCCACCGCGCAGCGGCCGGGGCCGGATCTCCAGCCCGTCCGGCGTCTCGGTGATGTCGGCCCCGAGCCCGCCGAACTCCCGCGCCAGCGCGGCGAGCCGGTCGGTCTCGTGGCCCCGGATGTGCCCGACGCCGGTGAAGACCGACGGCGAGTCGGCAAGCATGGCCAGCGCGGTCAGCACGAGGGTCAGCTCGCCGACGTCGGACAGGTCGGCGGTCAGACCGTGCACCACGCCGGTGCCGCGCACGGTCAGCCCGTTGGTGGAGAGGGTGACCTCGCCGCCCATCCGCTGCAGGAGCGAGCGGAGTTGCTCGACCGGCTGGGCGCTGCTGTGCGGCCAACCCTGCAGGGTCACCTCGCCGCCGGTGACCAGGGCGGCGGCGAAGAACGGCACGGCGCCGGAGAGGTCCGGCTCGATCTCCCAGCCGCGCCCGGTCAGCGGGCCGGGCTCGACGGTCCAGACGTCGGGGGTGGTGTCGTCGACGGCGGCACCGGCAGCCCGCAGCATCTGCACGGTCATCCGCAGGTGCGGCGCGGAGGGCACCGGCGGGCCGACGTGGCGCACCACGAGGCCCCGGTCGAAGCGCGGGGCGGCCAGCAGCAGACCGGAGACCAGTTGGCTGGACGCGGACGCGTCGATCACCACCTCGCCGCCGGTGACCCCACCGGTGCCGAGCACGGTCAGCGGGAGGCTGCCCGTCCCGGTGGCGTCGATCCGGACGCCCAGCGAGCGCAGCGCGTCGACCAGCGGGCCGAGCGGGCGGGTGCGGGCGTACGGGTCGCCGTCGAAGGTGACCTGCCCGTCGGTCAGCCCCGCCACCGGCGGCAGGAACCGCATCACGGTGCCGGCCAGCCCCACGTCCACGTGGGCGGGGCCGACCAGCGGGTGCGGCCGGACCAGCCAACGCTCGTCGTCGTTGATCGACACGTAGGTGCCCATCGCGCGCAGGCCGGCGGCCATCAGCTCGGTGTCACGGGCGCGCAGCGGCTCGGCCAGGGTCGACGGCCCGGCGGCCACGGCGCTGAGCACCAGGGCGCGGGCGGTCATCGACTTGGAGCCGGGCAGGCGCAGTGTCGCCGACACCGGGTCGGACGCGGTCGGTGCGCTCCACGGCTGCGGCGGCCGGGTCGCGGTCAGATTCCCCACGGTTACATTCTGCCGTGTCGGCCGGTGGGTGACGCCGACCGGCGGTCGCACTCCCGGTTGGCGGGACAGCAGGCCGGGCCCCCGGCGGGTTAGCGTGAGCGCATGTGCGGCAGGTACGCGACGACCCGTGGCCCCGGTGAGTTGAGCGCGCTGTTCGAGTCGTCCGACGACACCGACGGCGCGATCCGGCCGGATCACAACGTCGCGCCCACCGATCGCGTGCCGCTGGTCCGGCTCACCCCGGAAGGCCACCGCAGCCTCTGTGTCGCCCGCTGGGGGTTTCTGCCGCACTGGTCCCGTTCCGCCGCCGGCGCGGCCCGCATGATCAACGCGCGGGCCGAGACGGTGGCCACCAGTCGGGCGTACGCCGGCGCGTTCGCCCGCCGCCGCTGCCTGGTCCCGGCCGACGGCTGGTACGAGTGGGTCCGCCAGCCCGACGGCGGTCGGCAGGCGTACTTCATGACCCCGGCAGACGGCTCGGTGCTCGCCCTGGCCGGCATCTGGTCGGTCTGGGAGTCCGGCGCCGAGAGCCGGCTCACCTTCAGCGTGCTGACCACCGCGGCGCTCGGCGAGTTGGCCGAGGTGCACGACCGGATGCCGGTGCTGCTGCCGCCCGATCAGTGGTCGTCCTGGCTGGGGCCGTGCGACGAGCCCGAACGCCTGCTCGCGCCCGCGTCGCCCGATCGGCTGGCCGGGTTGGAGATCCGCCCGGTCGGGCCGGCGGTGGGTGACGTCCGCAACGACGGCCCGGAGTTGACGGCCCGAGTGTCCGTACCGCCGCTGCCGGCCCCATCGGAGCTGACCCTGTTCTGAAATCACAGGCATCGTCGGGCACCGATTTGCCAGGGTTCTGCTCGATTCGTCGCCTGGCCGTTCAGCCATGTTCTCCGTAGCCCCTTGTCCCGGTGTCCGGAAGTGCGATACAACACAGCGCCGGTAGTGGATGTCGATTCGCACGGGGCGGACGACATCCACCGATCTTGCCGGTCCCACGGGGGAGGTGGGTGGAATGACACGGGCGCGTATGCCCCGCCCGCACGAGGTGGCTGCGGCACGGAGAGATCCGCGGCTGCTGCGGGCCTTGCGAGAACGCCGACAGGACGACGCGTGGCGCACCAGAGGGACGTGCCAGAGCGTCGATCCGGAGACGTTCTTTCCGGCGCCGAACGAACCGGCGGACGCCGCCGTCGCGCTGTGCCGCAGTTGTGACGTGCAGGGTTCCTGCCTGGCGTGGGCGCTGGAGGTCGGCGACTGCCACGGCGTGTGGGGCGCGACCACACCCCGCGAACGGCGGGCGATGCTTGTCGCCTGGCGCGGCGAGGTCGAGCCCGATCCGGACGCGGCCGACGACGCCGGCCCTCCGGTCCGCGACCGCCTGCTCACCCTGGTGCCGCTGAGCTGACCGCCGGGGGGCGAACCATCCCGGTGACCGGCGAGGGCGGCGCAGAATGGGTCGGTGCTGCCCAGCGAAGAGATCAACACGCCCCGCGGCCCGGCGCGGATCGACACCGACCTGCCGGCCCGGTCGGCGGGCGCCCTGCTGGTGCTCGGGCACGGGGCGGGTGGCAGCGTGGACGCGCCCGACCTGCTCGCGGTGCGGGACACGGCGGTCGCGGCCGGCCTGACGGTGATCCGGGTGACCCAGCCCTACCGGGTCGCCGGCCGTCGCGCGCCGGCCCCCGCCGGGCACCTCGACGAGGCGTGGACGGCCGTGCTCGCCGCGCTGCGCGCTCGCCACGACGAGGTGCCCACGTTGCTGGTGGGAGGTCGTTCCAGCGGCGCGCGGGTGGCCTGCCGGACGGCCCGCGCGGTGGGCGCCGCCGGCGTCGTCGCGCTGGCCTTTCCGCTGCACCCGCCCGGCCGACCGGAACGCTCCCGGGCCGCCGAACTGGCCACCGGCCTGCCGACGCTGGTGGTCAACGGCGACCGGGACCCGTTCGGGGTGCCGGCGTCGGGGCCGGGCGTGCAGGTCGTGACCCGGCCGGGTGAGACGCACGATCTACGGCGGGATCCGGCCGGCACCGCGGACGTGGTGCGGGACTGGCTGCGCCAGCACCGCTGGACGGCCGACTGAAACCGCCCGACCGTTTCCGCCGCCGGGCGCGGGTCGTTGCATTCGTTGGTGCCGCCGGCCCGATTCGGACGGACGGCACCAGTCCTCCCAGGCCCTTCCTGGTCCCAGCGCCGGTGCCACCGGGGCCGGGACCAGGAACGGGAGAGCCGGGCGGAATGCCCCACCGGTCATCTCGCGTTACTAACCCCGGACGACTTTTCTGCGAGGGGGGTGACCGGTGCCGACCGAGACACGAAGCCTGGAACGGGACGAGCGGGACGCCCGGCAGCTACAGCGGCTGCTGGATGGTCCGGACTGGCCCGTGACAGCGGGACCGGGCGGGGTGGGTGCGGTGAGCACGGGCACACCAGCCGGAAGTGAATCTGCGGGCAGGTCCGTGCGCGTATCCTCGGCGGGAAAGCATCCGACGCGAGGGGATGTGCGGTTGACCACCGAGAAGACGGACGAGCGCAGGGCCCGGTTCGAGCGGGACGCGATGCCATTCGTCGATCAGCTCTACGCTGCTGGGCTGCGCATGACGCGCAACCCGGCGGATGCCGAAGACCTGGTCCAGGAGACCTACCTGAAGGCGTACGCGGCCTTCCACCAGTTCGAGCAGGGCACCAACCTGAAGGCCTGGCTCTACCGGATCCTGACCAACACCTACATCAACTCCTACCGTAAGCGGCAGCGCCAGCCGGTGCAGGCGCCCACGGAGGAGATCACCGACTGGCAGCTCGCCGAGGCCGAGTCGCACACCTCCAGCGGGCTGCGCTCGGCCGAGACCGAGGCTCTGGACCGGTTGCCGGACAGCGACGTGAAGGAGGCCCTCCAGCAGTTGCCGGAGGAGTTCCGCCTGGCCGTCTACCTGACCGACGTGGAGGGCTTCTCCTACAAGGAGGTCGCCGACATCATGGGCACGCCGATCGGCACCGTGATGTCGCGTCTGCACCGCGGCCGTCGTAATCTGCGCAAGCTGCTCGAGCAGTACGCCGCGGAGCGGGGCTTCAGCCCCGCCCGGTCCGCGAAGGGCTCTGCCGCTGCCGCTGCCGGCCGGGAGGTGTGACGTGAGCTGTGGAAAGCCGCACGAGACGGACTGCCGCGAGGTGCTCGCGGAGGTCTACCTCTACCTGGATCTCGAGTGCGCCGACGAGCGGCGCTCGCTGATCCGGCACCACCTCGACGAGTGCGGGCCGTGCCTGCGCGAGTACGGGCTCGAACAGGAGGTGCGGGCGCTGGTCGCCCGTTGCTGCGGCAACGAGACCGCACCCGATCAGCTGCGCGAGCGGCTGCGGGTCAAGCTCACCGAGCTGGTGGTCTTCGAGACCAGCGATTCCCGTGAGCTGGCCGACTGAGCGTCGGCGTACCGAAACGGCGAAACACCGGTGGCCCGGGTCGATCTTCGACCCGGGCCACCGGCGTACCCGGCCTGCGCCGGGTCGGACTGACCGGTGACGGGCGCATCGCCCGTCGGCGCGTTCAGGAGTTGGGACGCTTGCCGTGGTTGGCGGCGCTCTTCTTGCGGGCCTTCTTCTTGCGGGACTTCTTCGCCATGCTGACCTCCTCGTGATGGGTCGGATCCGTGCTGCGCGCGGCCTCGCGCCGGTGCACCCACCGGCCGCCCGGCGTCGGGTCCGACCCGCTGATGGTAGTGCGCTCGGCACCCGGTGCCTTCCCCCGGGGCCGTCCCGGCCGGCGGGCCGCACCGCTCCGCTCCCACGCCCCACCCTCGCGTGATTGGATACGTCGGCAGGCACATCGCGAAAAAGGGAGGGCCGTGGACATGGCCGAGGAGATCCGCGCCGAGATGGTGGCGAACGTCTGGAAGGTCGTCGCATCGGCGGGCGACACCGTGTCCGAGGGCGACACTCTGGTGATCCTCGAGTCGATGAAGATGGAGATCCCTGTCGTCGCCGAGGCCGACGGCGTGGTCCAGCAGCTCGCCGTGCACGAGGGCGACGTCGTGCAGGACGGCGACCTGATCGCGGTGATCGGTTGAGCGGGCTGCTGGTCCGGCTCGCCGACAGCGCCGACTTCCCGGCGGTCGCCCGCCTGACCGTGGCCGCGTACGAGGCGGACGGTCAGCTCAAGGGCGAGCACGGGTACGGGGCGGTGCTGGCCGACGTCTCGACCCGGGCCGCCAGCGGCGAGGTGCTGGTCGCGGTGGACGAGGCGACCGGCGCGGTGCTCGGCTCGGTCACCTTCGTGCTGCCGGGCACCCCGTTCGCCGAGCTGTCCGGGCCGGGCGAGGCGGAATTCCGCATGCTGGCGGTCGACCCGGCCGCCCAGGGTCGGGGCGTGGGCGCGGCGCTGGCCCAGGCGTGCGTCGACCGGGCAGCCGAGTTGGGCTGCACGGCGGTCGTGATCTGCGTCCGCGCGGGGATGGCCGTTCCGGCCCACCGGCTCTACGAGCGCCTCGGGTTCGTCCGCATGCCGGAGAAGGACTGGTCGCCGGTGGCGGGCGTGGCCCTGCTGGGCCTGCGGCTGGAGCTGCCCAGCGCCTGAGGCCGGCTCGTCAGCCTCGACCGCTGGCCAAGGCCGCGTCCTCATCGGGCTCCGTGCCGATCGCGGCCAGCAACTCGTCGGCCACCTCCAGCGCCAGCCGGCGGCGTTCGGCGTCGGTGATGCCCGGCGCCCGCACGGCGAACCAGCTGGTGTGCACGGCGAACAGGGACAGGGTGGCGCGCAGTTGGGCGGCGGGGGAGTCGTCGCCCCGGCAGAGGGCGCTGGCGAGCCGCATCATCCGGCCACGCATCTGCTGGCCGGAGGAGAGGCTCTTGAGCACGGTCTGGTTCTGCTCGAAGAAGCGCATCACCGACGGCATGTCGCCGCCGAACATCGTGTCGGCGTAGCGGGAGATGAGAGCGCGGCGGGTGGCCAGGGTCGCGGGCTGTGAGTCGGCCCAGGCGGTCAGCGCGTCCATCTGATCCAGCCGATCCTCCACGAAGCTGGCGACGATGTCGTCCTTGCTCTTGAAGTGGTAGTAGAGCGCCGCCTTGGTGACGTTGAGGCGTTCGGCGATCTCCCGCAGCGAGGTCTTCTCGTACCCCTGCTCGGTGAAGAGCTCCAACGCGACGGCCTTGATCCGCTCTCGGGTGCCGCCTGTGCTCTCCCTCACCTACGCCCCCCAATTCACTTGACCGTCAGTTGCTACCCAACTTACCGTGCGGCTAGTAAGGTGACTAGCCGGGCGGCAAGTAAGTAAGGCAATTCTCGGGGGGAGCTTACCCATGACACAGGCAACCCAGGCCGGCGCACGACCCAACGTACGGGTCGTGCTGTTCGGGCTGATGATCGCGATGATGCTCGCGATGCTCGACAACATGATCGTCAGCACCGCGCTGCCGCGGATCGTCGGCGAGTTCGGCGGTCTCGACCACTTCACCTGGGTGGTCACCGCGTACGTCCTGGGCACCACCGTATCCACCCCGATCTGGGGCAAGCTCGGTGACCTCTACGGCCGCAAGTCGGTCTTCCTGACCTCGGTGGGCATCTTCCTGGTCGGCTCGGCCCTCTGCGGTATGGCCGGCTCCGGGATGTTCGGCGGCCCGCAGGACGGCATGGTGCAGCTCATCGCCTTCCGCGCCGTGCAGGGCCTGGGCGCCGGTGGCCTGATGGTCGGCGTGATGGCGATCATCGGCGACCTGGTTCCGCCGCGCGAGCGCGGGCGTTACCAGGGCATGATCGCCGGCATCATGGCCATCGCCATGGTGGCCGGCCCGCTGGTCGGCGGCTTCATCACCGACAACCTCTCCTGGCGCTGGGCGTTCTACGTGAACCTGCCGCTGGGTGGCATCGCGCTGCTCGTGCTGATCACCACGATGCACCTGCCGAAGTACCGCACCGAGCACCGGATCGACTGGCTCGGCGCGGCGCTGCTCTCGGTCGGCATCACCGCGATCGTGCTGATCACCACCTGGGGCGGCAACGAGTACGACTGGGTCTCGCCGCAGATCCTCGGGCTGGCCGTGCTGGCGCTGGTGGCGCTGGTGGCGTTCGGCCTCGTGGAGCGCCGGGTTCCGGAGCCGATCCTGCCGCTGGCGCTGTTCGCCAACCGCAACTTCGCGCTGATCTCGGTGATCGGCTTCCTGCTCGGCTTCGCGATGTTCGGCGCGATGAACTTCCTGCCGCTCTACCAGCAGACTGTGCAGGGGGCCTCGGCCACCAACAGCGGCCTGCTGCTGCTGCCGTTGATGTTCGGCATGCTGGTGGTCTCGCTGGTCATCGGCCGGGCGATCACCAAGAACGGCAAGTACCGGGCGTACCCGATCATCGGCGGCGTCGTGATGACCGGGGGCATGGCGCTGCTCTCCATGCTCGACACCGACACCAGCAAGCTGCAGTCCTCGCTCTACATGGTCGTGCTCGGTGTCGGCATGGGCTTCCTCATGCAGACCTCCATGCTGATCGCGCAGAACAGCGTGGAGCAGAAGGACCTGGGCGCGGCGAGCGGCGCGGCCACCTTCTTCCGGTCGATCGGCGGCTCGTTCGGCATCTCGCTGTTCGGCGCGATCTTCGCCAACCGGCTGGCCGATTCCGCCGCTGGCGCGGCGTTCGGTGGCGAGTCCGGCGGCAGCATGGACCTGGAGAAGCTCAAGCAGCTGCCCGCCCAGGCGCGTGAGCTGGTCCTCACCGGCCTCTCGGACGCCATCTCGCACGTGTTCCTCTGGGCCGTGCTGTTCACCATCGTGATCCCGGTGCTCGCCTGGTTCATCAAGGAGATCCCGCTGCGCACCGCCAACGAGGCGCCGCAGGCCACCCCGGAGGAGGAGGCCGAGGTCGCCCTCGGCAAGGCCCCGGTCGCCTGAGCCCACTCTGCACCCGCGCGCCGCGTCGTCCCCGGTGGGGGAGGGCGCGGCGCGCGTGTCAGGAGCGACGGGTCAGCCGTTGCCAGAGGCGGCGCAGCGGGTTGCGGGGACGGGGGAGTCGGGGGGCCCGCTCGCCGAGCATCCGGGTGGCCAGTGCCGCGGTGTCCGGGTCCAGGGCGGGGGCGGCCAGCGCGAGGTGGGCCAGCGAGACCGCGATCGGCACCGGCCGGGCCTGGGCCACCGCCGCCGCGTCGGCCAACCGCTCCGCCACCACGCGGGCCACGTCCGGCCGCACCGCCGGGTCCACCCAGGCGGCGGTGATCAGGGCGAACAGCGCCGCCTCGGTGACCCAGTCCTCCACACCCCAGACCAGGTCCACCAGCACCCGGCGTCGGGTCGAGTCCGCCCAGGGCTCGTCGGTGCGCTGGTGCAGCAGCCCCAGACAGGCCCAGACCTGCACCCCGCGGACCCAGATCGACGGATCCTGGGCGGCCAGCAGTCGTCCCAGCCCGCTCGCCGGTGCCGCGGGCGGGTGAACCAGCAGCCCGAGCAGGTCGTCGACGTCGAGGCCGGCCAGGCCCACCGCCGCGTCGTAGGCCGCCGGCGGGTGCGGCCACGCCGGGTGGGCCACCTGTCCGATCCGTTCGACCGCCGCCGCCGAGGGCGCCGGCAGCGCCGGCGTCGGCACGTTCTCCGCGAAATGCCACAGCCGCTGCGCGGACGGGCGTCGGGGCTCGCGCGGGTCCGGCTCCACGGCGCCGACGACCTCGATCCGCAGTCCGGGCGCCACCGCCGTCGCCGTCCGTAGGGCGCTGGGTGGGGCTGCCGCCGCGAGTCGTACGGCGCCACCGATGCCGTTGTCGTCGTCGGCGACCGCCCGGCGGAGCGCGTCGACCAGGGGGCCGCCGGCCGGCGTCAGTTGCCCGAGCCAGGGTCGCCCCCGGCAGCACTGGGCCAGATCGCCGTGCTCGTGGCTGTCGTCCGGGTGGTCACGGATGAAGTCGGCGAGCGCGACCAGGTGGGACAGGTCGCCGTCGCGCAGGTGCCGCAGCCGGTGGGCGGTGTGCACCGCGCAGTCGAACGACGGGTCCCGGGCCAGCGCCCGCTCGGTCCACTCCAACGCCTCGTCGAGTCGGCCGGTCTCGGCCAGGGTGCCGGCGATGTCGGCGTAGATGGCCAGGTCGTCGGGGTCCAGGTCGACGGCCCGGCCGAGCGCCGCGAGGGCGTCGCGGGTCCGACCCGCGCTGCGGTACGCGTACCCGAGCCAGACCTCGCCCATCTTCGACGGCTGGCACCGTACTCCTCGGCTGGCCCAGCGGATCGCCAGCGCGACCTCGCCGAGCCGTCGGGCCAGCGCGGATGCCGCGCCCAGCAGGAGACCGTGCTCGGGGTGCACGGTGGCGGCGTTGCGGGCCAGCGTGAGGTACGGCGTGAGGGCGTTCCGGCCGGCCCTCGGCACCGGGTCGGTCAGCGCCGCGCACACCTGCATGAGGACGCGGGCGATGTGTTCCGGTTCCAGCCGCTCGGCCAGCTCGGAGGCGGTCACCCACGGCACGCCCGCCCATTGGGTGCCGGGGGTGTGACCGGTCGCCGCGGCCAGCAGCTCCAGCCCCTCGGCGGGGCGACCGGCGGCGGCCAGCAGGTGGGCGCGGGCGACGACCGCGCCAACGAAGGTGTGGTGGTTGATCGGGAAGAGGTCGAGTCCTCCTCCGTCGGCCGCGGCCAGGCGGGCCAGCGTCTCGTGCACCTCGGGCAGGGTGGGTGCCCGCGCCAGCGCGCCGGCCAGATGGCCGGCGGCATGGTGGAGGTCACCCTCGTCCAGTGCCAGCCGGGCCAGGGCCAGCTCCTCCGTCGCGGAGAGCGCGGGCTCGTCCCTTCCCTGGGGCACGGTGTCCTCTCGTCGCAGCTACAGACAGCGGGGCCAGCGTAGTTGATATTGAGATGATCAAGTGATCAACTGCGCACTGCTGCTCGAACAATTGCTGCTGTCAACTCTAACGTGCAAGACTGAGCAGGAAACGCGCGGCAATCGCGCAAGAGGGGAGTGTTCGTGACACGTGCAGGGTCCGGAATGGCGGCCGACATCGACGAGCAGCCCGCCGGCTACGCGCGCCTGCTCGACAGCGCCAACGCCGCGGCGATCGCCCGGGTGGCGGCTGTCGTGGCGGAGCGTCGACCGCGACACGTGGTCTTCACCGCCCGGGGCACGTCCGACCACGCGGCCCTCTACGGCGCGTACCTGACCGAGATCCGACTCGGCCTGCCCGCCGGGCTCGCCTCGCCGAGCGTGGTCACCCTGTTCGGCGCCCGCCCCGACCTGTCCGACGCGCTCGTCGTCGGGGTCAGCCAGAGCGGTGGCTCACCTGACCTCGCCGAGGTGCTGCGCGCCGCGCGGGCCTCCGGCGCGCTCACCCTCGCGGTGACCAACGCCCCCGGCTCCCCGCTGGCCGAGACGGCGGAGCTGAGCATCGACATCGCCGCCGGGCACGAGCGGGCGGTGGCGGCGACGAAGACGTACACCGCCGAACTGCTCGCCCTGCTCATGCTGGTCGAGGGGATCCGGGCCGGCGACGGCGTGCTCCCGGCGGCCGAGCGGGAGGCGCTCGCCGCACTGCCCGACCTGGCCACCAGGACGCTCGCCGACGACACCCCGGCCCAGCTCGCGCCGCGCTACCGCTTCGCCCGCCAACTGGTCACCACCGGCCGTGGGTACGCCTACCCGACCGCCCGCGAGGCCGCGCTCAAGCTGATGGAGACCTCGTACCTGCCGGCGCTCGCCTTCTCCGGCGCCGACCTGCTGCACGGCCCGCTCGCGATGACCGACCCGGAGGTCCCGGTGCTCGCCGTGGTCGGCTCCGGTCCGGGTGGTCGGTCGATGGGCGAGGTGCTGCCCCGCCTCGGCGAGCGCCGCGCCGACGTGGTGGTCGTCGGCTCCGCCGACGTGCCGGGTGCCACCCGGCTCGCCGTCCCCGAGGTCGACGAGCGGTACGCGCCACTGCTGGACATCCTGCCGTTGCAGCGTCTGGCGCTGGCGTTGGCCCTGACCCGTGGCGAGGACCCGGACGCGCCGCGCGGCCTGAAGAAGGTCACCGCGACGATGTGAGGCGCCGCGCGGCGTGGCACCCTGGTCACCGTGTCCACGCTGCGCGACCTCGCCGAGGAGCACACCCATCTCCGTCCGGCCGACATCGACCACCTGCACCGGATCGCCGGCGACTGGCAGCTGCTCTCCGATCTGTCCTTCGCCGACCTGCTGCTCTGGGTGCCGGTCGACGCCGAGGGCACGTTCCTCTGTGTCGCCCAGGTCCGCCCGACGACCGCGCCCACCGCGTACCAGGACGACCAGGTGGGCCGGATCATCGGCGGGTCGGAGGTGGCCCACCTGGGGGTCGCCTACTCCCAGGGGCGGATCTGGCGGGAGGGCGACCCGGTCTGGTACGGCGACGTGCCGGCCCGACACGAGGCGATCCCGGTCCGGCTACGCACCGCCGACGGCGAGGCCGGCGAGGTGATCGCGGTGGTCGGCCGCGACACCAACCTCTCCACCGCGCGTACGCCGAGCCAGCTGGAACTCAACTATCTGACCACGGCCGACGACCTGGCCCAGATGATCGCGGACGGCACCTTCCCGCCACCGCGGCACCCGGGCGAGACCACCTCCGCGCCCCGCGTCGGCGACGGACTGGTCCGGCTGGACGCCGGTGGCAAGGTCACCTACGCGAGCCCGAACGCGCAGTCCGCGTACCGCCGGTTGGGCTACGCCTCCCACCTGGTGGGGGAGGACCTGGCCGCGCTGCACCGCCGGCTGGCGGGCGACCCGCTGGACGGCACCGAGGCCGCGAACGGCATCCTCGCGGCGTTGCGCGGCGAGGCGCCGCCCCGGCGGGAGATCGACGCACGTGGGGCCACGATGCTCACCCGGGCCCTGCCGCTGATGCCGGCCGGGGTGCCGATCGGCGCGCTGGTGCTGGTCCGGGACATCACCGAGGTCCGTCGTCGGGACCGGGCACTGATCACCAAGGACGCCACCATCCGGGAGATCCATCACCGGGTGAAGAACAACCTCCAGACGGTGGCCGCGCTGCTGCGGTTGCAGGCCCGTCGGGTGGCCATGCCGGAGGCCCGGGTCGCCCTGGAGGAGTCCGTCCGCCGGGTCGCCTCGATCGCTCTCGTGCACGAGACGCTCTCGATGTCCAGCGATGAGGCGGTCGAGTTCGACGGCATCGTCGACCGGGTCGCCAGTGCGGCGACCGAGGTCGCGGCGACCGAGGTGAGCGTCGGCATGCGCCGCAAGGGCAGCTTCGGTGTACTGCCCGCGGAGATCGCCACGTCGCTGGTGATGGTCCTCAACGAACTGCTGCTCAACGCCGTCGAACACGGCTTCCCGCCAGCCGACGAGACGGACGACGCACCCGCGCCGCCGACCTCGGGCGTGGTACCGGCCGTCGTCGCCGAGGTTGATCCGTCGGCGCGACCGGAGGTGGTGGTCTCGGCGCACCGGTTCCGCAAGATGCTGCACGTCTCGGTGACCGACAACGGGCGCGGGCTGCCACCCGAGTTCGACGCCGAGCGCGGCAGTCGGCTCGGTCTCCAGATCGTGCGGGCCCTGGTCACCGGTGAGCTGCGCGGCACCATCGAGCTGCGCGCGGGCGCCAAGGGCGGCACCGAGGCGCTGCTCGTCGTCCCGCTGGCCCGCAGCGCCCCGGAGGGCCGCTCACAAGCCTGACCCCCCCGCCCGCGGCCACCCCGCCCGGTCACGCCCCCGTCGGCCGCTGGGGTGAAGCGCGACGCGTCGCGCTCTGGCGTTGGTGGCGCGTTCGCCGTCCCGGCTTGGTGGCGCGGCGCGGCTGGGCAGCCATGTCGTTTGGAGCGGTATACCTGTGAGTCATAAATATGACCCACAGGTATACCGCCTACTGAGGTGTGGCGGCCGGCGGGTGGCGGGGTGTCCAGGCTGTCGCGCCGGGTGGAGGTGGAGCTGGAGCGAGCTGTAGTGCCGGGCCGACGCGGTAACACAGAGGGCCGCCCGCCCCCGGACCCTGGGCGGCATCGGCCCCGGGGCGACGACCGGGCTGGGTGGGTCAGCGGTCGGGGCGGCTGGTCAGCAGCGCGACGGTCAGGCCGGGGCGCTGCCAGACCTGCGTGACGGTGAAGTCGGTGCGCAGCGCGTCGCCCTTGGCGCCGGGCACGGCGGCCAGCGGCTCGGCGTGCCGGCCGGAGACGACGAGCCACACCCGTGGGGTGCCGGCCAGGCACTGTGCCGGTTGCGGGCACTCGGCCGCCCACAGGTCGCCCCGGCGGACCTCGTCCTCGGTGACCAGCACATCCCGTGGGGGGTCGCCGAGGTGGTACTCGATGCCGAGGTCGAGGAAGAGCCAACTGTGCCGGGGCGAGTAGACCACCGCGTCCCCCGGGCGTTGGCCGTCGGCGATCACCCGCGCCGCCCCCGCGTAGTCCACCGGCGCGCTGCGCGGCCACTCGTGGGTCCGTCGCAGCGCGGCCTGGTCGGGCAGGCCGAGCAGCGCGGCCAGGACCACCACGACTACCGCGGCCGGCGCCGCGACCGCGGCCAGCGCCGCGCCCGCCAGCAGACACGCGAACGGCACCACGAAGACCAGGTACCGAGGAACCCACAGGGGTACGACCGTGCCGACGGCGAAGAGCAGCAGCACGGGCAGCAGCATCGCGCTCACCAGCAGCAGGGCGCGCCGCCCGAGCCGGGCCGCGCCCAGAGCGGCAACCCCGACCAGCAGACCGCCCACCACGCTGCTCTGGGCCACGCCGCCGGGCAGCGCGCTCAGGTCGTCCAACCGGGCCGGATCGACCCAGCTCAACTGCTCGGAGCGCTGGGCGCGGGCGCGCAGCAGCAGCGGGGCCACCACCAGCGCGGCCGGCACCAGGGCGATCACCCACCGCCAAATCCGTCGGTCCCGGCCGCCGGGACGGCCGGTCGGCGCACTGTCGTGGACCGGCGCACTGTCGTGGGTCGGGATGGCGTGGTGGACCGGCGCATTGTCGTGGACCGGCATGGTCCCGGCGGCCGGCGAGGCGATGCCGGCGGCGGCCGGGCCACGCCACCAGGTGACCAGCACGACCAGTGCATGCGCGGCCAGCAGGGTGAGCGCGATCAGGTGGATGAGCCCGAGCGCGGCGACGGCGACGGCGTAACCGGCCCAACGGGCCCAGCTCGGTCGACGCAGCGCGGTCACCAGCAGCAGGGTGGCGAGCACGGCGAGCATGGTGGCCAGCGCGTACGGGCGGGCTTCCTGACCGTAGCGGGAGGTGCCGGGCAGCACCGCGAACAGCAGCCCCGCGAAGAGGCCGGCACGCCGGTCGACGAGTCGCGCCCCGAGCACGGCGAGCAGCCCGGCGGCCACGGTCATCGCCAGCACGGCCGGTACCCGCAGGGCGATGGTGGAGTCGCCGAAGACTCTGGTCCAGCAGTGCATCAGCAGGTAGTACGGCCCGGTGGCGGCGTCGATGGTGCCAGCCAGGCGGGCCAGGTCGCCGGGCGAGCGGGTGGCAGCGCTCCAGGTCGCCAGCTCGTCGCGCCAGAGCTGGGCGGAGCCCAGCCCGGTCAGGGTCACCGCCAGGGTCAACAGCGCCGGGGCGAGCCAGACCGGCAGGCGGCGCATACGCTCCCACGCCGCCCCGGTCGACTCGGACAATCCGCCCACGGTCCGAGCCTGCCACGGCCAGGCGGGCCCGTGATGTGGGATCCAGCACGCGGACATTGGCCGGCCCCCATGGGGTGTGGCAGCATGGGCCCATGACCGCCGCAGTCGTCCGCCGCTTCGTGGCTCGTCGCCACGTCGATTACGGCCGCGTGCGCAGCGCGATCTGTCCGGCCTACTGACGACGCCCGACCAATCCGTCTCGGGCGCGCTCCGCGCCGGCTGTCTGAAGACACCGTTGTCCCGCCCGCTACGCGGGCCGGCCGCCGCGCCCCGCGTAGCCCGAGGCACAGCAGACAACGGAGGACGCCGCGATGGCGGTCAGCAGCATCCCGGCCCGTTCCGAGGACCCGACGGCCCGCCCGGCCCGGGCGCCACGCCGGCCCCGGGGTGAGGGTCAGTGGGCGCTCGGCCACCGCGAGCCCCTCAACCCCAACGAGCGGATCAAGAAGGACGACGACCCGCTCAACGTCCGGGCCCGCATCGAGAACATCTACGCGCACCGCGGCTTCGCCTCCATCGATCCGCAGGATCTGCGCGGCCGTTTCCGCTGGTGGGGCCTCTACACCCAGCGCAAGGCGGGCATCGACGGCGGGCGCACCGCCGTGCTGGAGCCGCACGAGCTGGAGGACGAGTTCTTCATGCTCCGGGTCCGCATCGACGGCGGCCAGCTCAGCCTGGCTCAGCTGCGCGTGATCGCGGACATCTCCCGGGAGTTCGCCCGGGACACCGCCGACATCACCGACCGGCAGAACATCCAGTACCACTGGATCCGCGTCGAGGACATGCCGGAGATCTGGCGTCGGCTGGAGTCGGTCGGCCTGCAGACGACCGAGGCGTGCGGCGACTGCCCACGGATCGTGCTGGGCAGCCCGGTCGCCGGGGTGGCCCGCGACGAGCTGCTCGACCCGACCCCGGCGATCGACGAGATCGTCTCCCGGTACGTGGGGGACAAGCAGTTCTCCAACCTGCCCCGCAAGTTCAAGACCTCGATTTCGTGGCTGGTGGACACCCCGTACGAGTCGAACGACATCGCCTTCCTCGGTGTCGACCACCCGGAGCACGGGCCGGGCTTCGACGTCTGGGTCGGTGGCGGGCTCTCCACCAACCCGATGCTCGCCAAGCGGCTCGGCGTCTGGGTGCCGCTGGCCGAGGTGCCGGACGTGTGGGCCGGTGTGGTCGGGATCTTCCGCGACTACGGCTACCGCCGGCTGCGTAACCGGGCCCGGCTGAAGTTCCTGGTGGCCGACTGGGGCGTGGAGCGTTTCCGGGAGGTCCTGGAGAAGGAGTACCTGGGCCGTACGCTGCTCGACGGTCCCGCCCCGAAGCTGCCGGCGAAGCCGGTCGACCACGTGGGCGTGCACGAGCAGGCCGACGGGCGGCACTACGTGGGGGCCGCCCCGGTGGTCGGGCGGGTCTCCGGTGGGCAGCTCGCCCAGCTGGCCGACGTGGTCGAGGCGCACGGCAGCGACCGGGTGCGGCTCACCCCGTACCAGAAGCTGCTGGTGCTCGACGTGCCGTCGGAGCGGACGGAGTCGCTTGTCGACGCGCTGCGCGGGATCGGGCTGGAGGCCCGGCCGTCGGCCTGGCGACGCGGCACGATGGCGTGCACCGGCATCGAGTACTGCAAGCTGGCCATCGTCGAGACGAAGGCCCGCGGCGAGGAGCTGGTGGCCCGGCTGGAGCAGCGGCTGCGCGACTTCGACGCGGACATCTCGATCCACATCAACGGCTGCCCGAACGCCTGCGCCCGCACCCAGGTGGCCGACATCGGCCTCAAGGGTCAGCTGGTGGTCGGCCCGGACGGCCGGCAGGTGGAGGGTTTCCAGGTGCACCTCGGTGGTGGCCTGGGCATGGCCCAGGGGCAGACGGCCGGTTTCGGCCGCAAGCTGCGCGGCCTGAAGACCACCGCCGACGAGCTTCCGGAGTACGTGGAACGGCTGGCCCGTCGCTACCTGGCCGGGCGGAGCGAGGGCGAGACGTTCGCCAACTGGGTGATCAGAGTCGACGAGGAGGAACTGCGATGAGCAGCGAGAACCGAGCGGCACCCCTGTACTGCCCGTACTGCGGCGAGGAGGACCTGCGGCCGCACGAGGCGGGGCACGGCGCCTGGGAGTGCCACGCCTGCACCCGGGTCTTCTCGGTGAAGTTCACCGGGCTGCTCTCCCGGGCGGTGACCCGATGAGTCTCGTCTCCGCAGCGAGCCTGCGCCTGGTCGGTCCGGGCGCTCAGACGTCGACCGACCCGGCCGGGCGCAGCGCGGACGAGCTGCGGACGCTGGCCGAGCAGGCGGCTCAGGACCTGGAGGGCGCCCCCGCCCTGGAGATCGCCCGCTGGGCGGCGCAGACCTTCGGTGACCGCTTCTGCGTCACCAGCTCGATGGCCGACGCCGTCCTGGCCCACCTGGTGTCCCGGGTCGCCCCGGGGGTGGACGTGGTCTTCCTCGACACCGGTTTGCACTTCCCGGAGACTTTGCGGGTACGCGACGAGGTGGCCCGGACGCTGCCGGTGAACGTTCGGTCGATCCGGCCCCGGCTCACCGTGGGGCAGCAGGACGGCCAGTACGGCCCGCGACTGTTCAACAAGTCGCCGGACGACTGCTGCCAGCTGCGCAAGGTGGAGCCGCTGGAGCGGGCGCTGTCCGGGTACGACGCCTGGGCCGCCGGCCTGCGCCGGGACGAGTCGCCGACCCGTGCCAACACGCCGGTCGTGACGTTCGACGCGCGGCGCGGCAAGGTCAAGGTCAACCCGATCGCGGCCTGGTCGCAGGCGGACGTGGACGCCTACATCGCCCGCTGGAACGTCCCGGTCAACGAGCTGTTCAAGCAGGGCTACGGCTCGATCGGCTGCTGGCCGTGCACCCGGCGGACGAAGGCCGGCGAGGACCCGCGGGCCGGGCGGTGGGCCATGTTCGAGAAGACCGAGTGCGGGCTGCACGTCTGACCTCGTCACCGACGACCCCGACCGGCCCGGTTGCGGCCGGCGGGGCGGCCCCGGTGGTGCTTGTCGCCCACGGCAGCCGGGATCCACGAGCGGCCGAGGCCACCCGGGCGCTGGCCCGGGCGGTGTCGGCCGCCCGGCCTGGCCTGTCGGTGTGGGCGAGCTGGCTGGACCACACCGAGCCGGGACCGACCGAGGTGCTGCGCAGGCTGGCCGAGGCCGGGCATCCCCGTGCGGTGGTGGTGCCACTGCTGCTGACCGCCGCGTACCACCACCGGGTGGACATTCCGGCGGCCGTCGCCGCCGCGACGGAGGCCGGACCCCCACTGGCGGTACGGGTGACCGACGTGCTCGGCCCGGCGGACGGAACGGTGTCGCCGGCGTTGCTGGCGGGGCTGCGCCGTCGGCTCGTCGAGGTTGGCCCGGGGCGCTTCGACGCGCTGGTGCTGGCCGCCGCGGGCACCCGGGACGCGCGGGCGCGTGGTTCGGTGGGCCGGGTGGCGGACGCGCTCGGCGCGGAGTTCGGGGTGCCCTGCCGTGTCTCGTACGCCTCGGCGGCCCCACCGGCGACTGGTGTGGCCGTGGCCCGGCTGCGGGCGGCTGGCGCGCGCCGGGTGGCGGTGTCCGCGTACTTCCTCGCGCCGGGCCTGTTTCACGACGCGGTGGCCGACTCGGCTCGGGCGGCCGGTGCGGTGGCGGTGGCGGCCCCGTTGACGGATGCGCCGGAGTTGGCCGAGCTGGTGCTGCGCCGGGTCGACGACCGGGGCGCGCTGGCGCCGACGGGTTGACGGCCCAGACCCCGGCAGCGCAGACGGCGGCTCAGGCGGGTTGGCGGGCACGGGACAGCAGTACGCCCCGGCAGGCGGACCTGCCGGGGCGTGCAGCTGTGTCGTTGGGGATCAGGCGGAGTGAGCGCGCAGCACCCGGAGGCCGCCGCGCCGCTTGACAGCGCGCCGCTCCTCCTCGCTCATCCCGCCCCAGACGCCGGCGTCCTGACCCGACTCGAGCGCCCACTGGAGGCACTGGTCGGTCACGGAGCAGCGCCGGCAGACGGCCTTGGCCTGCTCGACCTGCAGGAGAGCCGGTCCGGACGTCCCAATCGGGAAGAACAGTTCCGGGTCCTCGTCGCGGCAGACAGCATGGTGACGCCAGTCCATGGCGGCAACACTCCTCATTCTGGATGGGTGGCAATTTATTGCGGGTAGTGCTTTTCCTATATGCATCAGCAGTGCCTATGGTGACCGTTCGCGTCTGACCATTCGGCAGTGCGTGAGCAGGCGGTTAGCCTCGGAGACCTGCTGGAACAGCTCAACCTGACGAGCATATCCAGGCAATGTCCCGGTAACTCAAGTTCGCTTGTGAATACTTTCACGAACGCTCGTGATGTCAAGGGTGACGCTCGGAAAAACTCCAAGCGGTGAGCAAGCCCACAACCCATTTGTCCGGGTTCCAGTGCGTTCCTGGTTACCCGCCGTGCCACAGCCGAGGATCAATATAGTACAGTCCGCGTGACATTGCTGACATTTCCGGCACCTGCCCCTCGGTGTGGCGGCGCCTGCCGGTGCGGTTGCGGTGCCGCGTCGACCAAGGGCAGTACCCGAGACCTAGCAGATTACTCTGAGTGCGGCCGGAATGGATGTGAATCTGACTTTCTCCCGCTCGCCAAGATAGTCGCCGTCCAGCTGGAACGCCTGCGGGCGGCTGGAGACCAGGGTGAACTCCGCTGTGTCATGGAGACGTAACACCTGACGACCGCTCGGATCCGGCCGCCGGGACAGGAACTGGGTGACTGTCCGTGTTGTGCTAGCCACCCGTAGCTGACGCAGTGCCAGCACGTCGAGGCCGAGATCGAACGACGCCTCCGGGTTCGGGTTGACCTCGCGGTCGCCCAGGTACGTCCATGGAGCGGTGTTCTGGATGATGACGGTGGCCAGCTCGTCCTCCGCCGGCTCACCCGGTCGCTCCAGGCTGATCGCCGGATGCCGCCGGTCCGAGGCGAAGAAGTACTGGTTCATGATCGAGCGCAGGTAGAGCCCCGGAGTCGAGACCCGCCCCTTGCGCCGCGCCTGCTCCACCCGGTGGATCACCGCGGCGTCCAGGCCGAACCCGGCGCAGAAGGTGAAGTAGCGGTCGTCCGCGCGGCCCAGTCCGACCGTGCGGTGTCGGCCCAGGCGCAACCCTTCGAGGATCATGCTGGTCGCCTCCGGCCATTCCCGGGGCAGGCCCAACGCGCGGGCGAACACGTTCGTCGAACCGCCCGGAACGGTGGCCAGCGCGGGCAGTCGCTCCGCCATCGAGGCGCCCTCGACGCCGGCCGGCGGTTCGGCCGCCATCAGGCCGTTCACCACCTCGTTCACCGTGCCGTCACCACCCAGGGTGACGACGAGATCGACCCCCTCCGCGGCGGCCTCCCGGGCCAGCGCCATGGCGTGCCCCCGGCGACGGGTGTAGCGCACACTGAGGTCGACTTCGCTGCGCAGCGCCCGGACAAGCACGTCCCGGCTGCGTTCGCTGGTGGTGGTGGCCTTCGGATTGACCACCAGGACGGCCCGCATGGGCGGCACTGTACCTCTCGGTAGCCCGGGTATCGTGGCGCGCGTGACCATCGACTCGGCCCCGGTTCCCGTCACACTCCGCTGGGCGGTGCGGCTGCTCTGGGCGGAGGCGGTCGCCGTCGGGCTGATCGCGGTCTGGCTGGTCTGGGCCGACCTCACCGCCACCACCACCGACCTGGCGTCGGCGTTGCTGGTGACCGCGTTCGCCGTCGGGGCGGCCGTCGCGCTCTGGGCGCTGGGCCGCGCGCTGCTGCGCCGGCAGGCCGGCGCGCGGGCCCCCGCGATCGTCCTTCAGCTCATGCTGCTGCCGATCGGCTGGTTCATGATCCAGGCCGGGCTCGGCTGGCTGGGCGTACCGCTGATGGCGCTCGGCCTGGGCGTCGGCTGGCTGCTGATCAGCCCGCCCACGACGAAGGCCCTCGGCTTCGAGTGACCCCGCCGCACGGGCGGGAAGCAACGGACTCGCCCGCGGCCCCGGCTGTGCGGGACCGGCGGTGCGCGTCGGTCAGTAGCCGCCGGAGCGGCGGGTGAGCAACGAGATCGTCGCCCGGCCGTCGGTGGCCGCGGCGGACGCCGACGTGGTCAGGGCGGTGAGCACCTTCCAGGCGAAGGACGACTCGGCCGGCAGCGTCGCCCCGCGCACGGTCGGCACGGTCACCTCGACGGTCAGCGCGTCGTTGGTGACCGAGAACCGGCACTCCAAAACGGCGTCGCGGGTGGCGATGGCGAGCAGCATGGCGCACGCCTCGTCGACCGCGATCCGCAGATCCTCGATCTCGTCGAGCGCGAACTGCAACCGGGCCGCGAGACCTGCGGTGGCGGTGCGGAGCACGCCGAGGTAACCGCCGTCGGCGGGCACCGTGAGGTGCACCACGTCGTCGTCGGTCGCTGGCTGGCCGGTCAGTTGAGTCACGCCTCATCCCCCCGGTCGGGGACTCTACCCGGTCAGTCTTTCCGGCGCGTGTCGGCGGCCTCCGCCTGAGCCGCCAGGTCGCGCAACGCGTCACCGCTGAGCCGGTAGGGGACCCACTCGCTCATCTGCTCGGCGCCGATGGAGGCGTAGAAACCGGCAGCCGGATTCCACTCGATCATCCACCACTCCAGGCGCCGGTAACCCCGTCGTACGCAGATGTCGGCAAGCGTGGCGAGCAGCAGCCGGCCCGCGCCGGTGCCCCGGGCGGCCGGGGAGACGTAGAGATCCTCCAGGTAGATGCCGTGCACGCCAGCCCAGGTGGAGAAGTTGAGAAACCACAGGGCGAAGCCGATCGGCTGGTCGCGCTCGTCGACGGCGACGTGGCCGAAGAGCGCCGGAGCGGTCGCGAACAGCGCCGAGGTGAGCTGCTCGGTGGTGAGGTGGCACTGGTCGGGTGCGCGTTCGTACTCCGCCAGCTCGTGCACCATGGCGACGACGGCCGGCACGTCCTCGGGACGTACCGGCCGGATCGTCGGGATGACGGCGTTGGTCACGCCTTCTTGGTCTCCCAGAAGATCTTCGCGATCTCGTCGATCTTCGCGAGGAGCTTGTCGGCCGTGGCCGGGTCGAGGCTGCCCTTGACGCCACCGGCGCCGGCGAGCTTGGTGGCCTCGTTGAACAGGGTGTGCAGGTTCGGGTACTTCTCGAAGTGCGGCGCCTTGAAGTAGTCGGTCCAGAGCACCCAAAGGTGGTGCTTGACCAGCTCGGCGCGCTGCTCCTTGATGATGACCGCCCGGGTGCGGAACTCCGGGTCGGTGTTCGCCTGGTACTTCTCGCAGATCATTTTGACCGACTCGGCCTCGATCCGGGCCTGGGCCGGGTCGTAGACGCCGCACGGCAGGTCGCAGTGAGCGCTCGCGGTGACGCGGGGCGCAAGGATGCGTGGAAGTCGCATCGGGATCCTCCATGGGAAGTTTGCGATGATCAAAGGCGACATTACTCCTGGGAGTGCTCCCCGAACCGGGTGGAGGTGAAACCAGTGCGAGCCGATCACCCGGCGGAGGCGCCGCACCTGCGCGGGCCACTGACGCTCGTTTCGGTGACCGGCCCGTCCATGGCGCCGACGCTGCGGCACGGCGACGCGGTGCTGGTCCGCTCGGGGGGGCGCCCGATCCGACCGGGTGACGTGGTGGTCGCCGTCTTCCGGACGCGTCCCGAGCTGCTGGTCGTGAAGCGGGCGGTACGACCGCAGGACGGCGGCTGGTGGCTGCGCGGCGACAACGATCTGGTCACCGACGACTCCCGGGCGTACGGGGTGGCCGACGTGCGCGGGAGGGTGCTGTTGCGCTACTGGCCCCGCCCCGGACGGGTGCACCGTCGGCCGTTATGACCCTGCTCACATCCGAGTGACGGTGCCGACACTATGCTCGGAAAGTGCCCGGGTGACCCCCCGCACCGCGTGCCACTGCTCGCCGCCCACCTCGCGGCCGGGCCGGCCGCCCCGTCTGCTCGACAGATCCTGGAGTCACCATCATGTCTTCGTCCACCATGGACCCTGCTGATCCCGTCTTCCAACTGCACCTGGGCGGCAAGATGGCCGTCGCCTCGACGGTCCCGCTCACCAGCCGCGAGGACCTCTCCCTCGCGTACACCCCGGGTGTGGCCCGGGTGTGTGAGGCGATCGCCGCCGACCCCGACCTGGCCGACGACTACACCTGGGCGTCGCACGCCGTCGCGGTGGTCACCGACGGTTCGGCGGTGCTCGGGCTCGGCAACATCGGCCCGCGCGCCGCGCTGCCGGTGATGGAGGGCAAGGCGGTGCTGTTCAAGCAGTTCGCGGGGGTGGACGCGGTTCCGGTCTGCCTGGACACCCAGGACGTGGACGAGATCGTCGCGGTGGTGCGGGCACTGGCCCCGTCGTTCGGCGGGATCAACCTGGAGGACATCAGCGCGCCGCGCTGCTTCGAAGTGGAGCGCCGACTCGACGAGGCGCTGGACATCCCGGTCTTCCATGACGACCAGCACGGCACCGCCATCGTGGTGCTCGCCGCGCTGCGCAACGCCGCCACCCTGCTCAACCGCAAGCTCGGTGACCTGCGGGTGGCGGTGAGTGGCGCGGGCGCGGCCGGCGTGGCCGTGACGAAGATGCTTGTCGCCGGTGGGGTCAACCCCGACCAGGTGGTGGTCTGCGACTCCAAGGGGATCATCGGCCGGCACCGCACCGAGCTGACCGGCACCAAGGCCGAGTTGGCGGCGAGCACCAACGCCGACGGCCGCCAGGGCGACATCACCGAGGCGCTGCGTGGTGCGGACGTGCTGATCGGTGTCTCCGGCGGGCAGATCCCCGAGGCGGCCGTCGCCCAGATGGCACCCGGCGGGATCGTGTTCGCGCTGGCCAACCCGACCCCGGAGGTGCACCCCGAGGTGGCCACCCGGCACGTCGCGGTGGTGGCCACCGGCCGCAGCGACTTTCCCAACCAGATCAACAACGTGCTGGCCTTCCCCGGGGTGTTCCGGGGCGCGTTGGACGCGCGGGCCACCCGGATCACCGAGGGGATGAAGGTCGCCGCCGCCGACGCCATCGCCGGCGTGGTGGCCGAGTCGCTCACCGCCGACGCGATCGTCCCGTCGCCGCTGGACCCGCGCGTCGCCCCGGCCGTCGCCGAGGCCGTCGCCGAAGCGGCCCGCCGCGACGGAGTCGCCCGCCGGTAGGCAGAGCCTTCCTTAACGGGCGCTCAGCTTGTTACCGTGCCGATCATGCGTGCCGCCTTCGCCTCCCGCTTCGACGATGCCGATCCGCTCGCCGCCCTCACCGTCGGTGAGCGGCCCGAGCCGACCCACCCGGAGGACGACTGGGTGACCGTGCAGGTGCGGGCCACCTCGCTCAACCACCACGACCTCTGGTCGCTGCGCGGGGTCGGCCTCACCGAGGCCCAGCTGCCGATGATCCTCGGCTGCGACGCGGTCGGCGTGGACGCCGACGGCAACGAGATGGTCGTCTACCCGGTCGTCGTCACCCCGGGTGACCCGCGCGGGGTCTCCATCCTGTCCGAGCACTTCGCCGGGACCCTCGCCGAGCGGGTCGCCGTACCCCGGTCGAACCTGATCCCACTGCCCGACGGCATGGCGGCGACCGACGCGGCGTGCCTGCCCACGGCCTGGCTGACCGCGTGGCGGATGCTGACCACCAAGGGCCGCGTCGCGGACGCCGACAGCGTGCTGGTGCAGGGCGCGGGCGGCGGCGTCGCCACCGCGGCCGTCGCGCTCGCTGTCGCGATGGGCAAGCGGGTGTACGCGACCAGCCGGGACGCCGCCAAGCGGGAGCGGATCACCGCCCTCGGTGCAACCGCCCTGGAGTCCGGTGCCCGGCTGCCGGAGCGGGTCGACGTGGTGATCGAGACGGTCGGCGCGGCGACGTTCGACCACTCGTTGAAGTCGGCCGCGCCGATGGCCCGGATCGTGGTCTCCGGCGCCACCGCCGGCCACCAGCCGTCGGTCAACCTCCGCCGGGTCTTCGCCATGCAGCTGGAGATCCTGGGGACCTCGATGGGCACGCCGGAGGAGCTGTACGAGCTGCTGGCGTTCTGCGCCGAGAACGAGGTCCGCCCGGTGATCGACACCGTGGTCCCGTTCAGCCGGGTCGAGGACGCCTTCGCCCGCCTGCACTCCGGCGACACCTTCGGCAAGATCGTCATCGACCACACCGCCTGACCCCGCGCCCGCACCGCGAAGATCCGCACAACTTCGGGGAAACTGCTACCTCCCGACGCGTTGAGGCAGCACCATCCCCGATGTTGCGCGGATCTTCTGCGTGGGTCAGAGGTGATCGTCGAAGGTGGCGATGTCGCCGCGCGTCGCGTCGGTGGGGATGCGCTTCTTGGCCTCCGCGTCGCCGTACAGCGACCAGCGCAGGAACTCGACTGACGTGTCCGAGACGACCCGCAGCGTCGCGGCGTCGCTGAGCAGCGCCCGCCCGTGGTCACCCTTGGGCAGGCTGAGCAGCGCCTTCGGCCAGGGCACCTTGTCGTACGCCGCCTTGCCCGCCGCGTAGTCGACCACCTCGTCCAGCTCGCCGTGCACGAACAGCTGCGGCGCGGTCGCGCCCGCGAACGCCGTACCCACGCCGACGGCCGTGCCGGCGAACACCACCCCGGCGTCCAGCCGCTCGTCCCGGCTGGCGGTGAAGAGGCCGATGGTGGTCACCCCGCCGGCCGAGTGCCCGGCCGCGGCGACCCGGTCGGTGGCCAGCCGGCCGCGCAGCCCGTCGCCGGCCTTGCCGTCGAGCGCCAACACCTGGGTCAGCGCGTACGACACGTCGGCCGGCTGGTTGAGCACGTCGAGGATGTTGCCGTCGGCGCCCCGGGAGGTGTGCGGGAACGTCGGCGCGGCCACCACGAAGCCCGCCGCCGCCCAGCGGGTCAGCAGGGTGGCGTAGTCCTCCGGCCGCCCGGTGAGGCCGTGGCTGAACATCACCACCGGAAACCGGCCCTGCGCCGCCGCCGCGGACCGCTTGACCGCGCCGCCGGCCTCCCCGGTCGCCGGATACCAGAGCGTCACGGGCAGCGCGCGGCCGTCCCGGTTCAGCTTGAGCTGGCGTACGCCGACGCCGAAGGCGCTCTTCGGTGCGGTCCCGGCGGGTACCTGCGGCGTCGGCGTGGCGGCGGGCGGTGGCTCGGTCGGCGCCCGCCAGCTCTCGGTCTTACGGGCGTCGGCGGAGCAGCCGACCAGGCCGGCCATGAGCAGGACGCTGGCCAGCAGCGTGGAGGTGACGCGACGCGACATGAAGCCAATTGTGCCCTGCGGCGCCGACCGGCTCGGCGCGGTTCGACGCGCGGTGCCCACGCCGTGACCGGCTGACTCAGGCCCCAGCGTGACCGGCTCGCTCAGGCCGCGATGTGACCGACTCGCCCAGGCCAGGCCGTGACCGCTTCGCTCAGGCCGCGGCGCGTTCGGGGAGCGGGCGCCGCCGCCGGGCGGTGTCGGTCAGGGAGCGTGGCGGGAAGGCGGCGTTGGGGTCGTACCGGTTGGTTCCGGGCGGCACGATCTCGTCGATTCGGTCGAGGGTCGCGTCGTCCAGGGTGAGCGTGGCGCCCTTGAGCAGGTCCTCCAGGTGCGCCATGGTCCGCGGTCCGATGATCGCCGAGGTGACCGCCGGATGGGCGACGGTGAAGGCGATGGCGAGCTGCGGGAGCGTGCAGCCGATGCCCGCCGCGAGGTCGACGAGCTGCTCGACGATGTCGAGCTTGGCGGAGTTCTCGGCGAGCGTGGGATCGAACTGCGCCGGCCGGAGCACGGCACGCCCGGTAGACAGGTCGACGGGCCGGTCCCTGCGGTACTTCCCGCTGAGGAACCCGAAGGCGAGAGGGCTCCAGACCAGCACCCCCATGCCGTAGCGCTGACAGACCGGCAGGGTCGACGCCTCGACCCCGCGGGCCAGGATCGAGTACGGCGGCTGCTCGGTGCGCAGCCGCCCGAGGCCGCGACGCTCGGAGACCTGGTGCGCCTCGACGATCTCCTCGGCGGGGAACGTCGAGCACCCGAAGGCGCGGATCTTTCCGTCGCGCAACAGGTCGGTGAGCACCGAGAGCGTCTCCTCGATGTCGGTCGAGGGATCGGGGCGGTGGACCTGGTAGAGGTCGATCCAGTCGGTGCCCAGGCGCCGCAGGCTCCCCTCGACCGCCTTGAGGATCCAGCGCCGTGAGTTGCCACCCTGGTTGGGCCCTTCACCCATCGGAAAGTGCACCTTGGTGGCGAGGACGACGTCGTCCCGGCGCCCCCGCAGCGCCTTGCCCACGATCTGCTCGGACTCGCCCCGGCCGTACATGTCGGCGGTGTCGACACAGTTGATGCCCTGGTCCAGGGCCGCGTGGACGATGCGGACGCAGTCGTCGTGGTCCGGGTTTCCGACGGCGCCGAACATCATGGTCCCGAGGCAGTGGGTGCTCACCTCGATGCCGGTGCCGCCGAGTCTGCGATAGCGCATGCCGATGCTCCCTTGGCGATGTCGTAACGATCACGGGGGACCCTAGGAGCTGGAGTCGGCTCTAGGTCAAGCCTCGTTACCCTGCTCGGCATGGCCGAGGACACCGTGAGTCTGAGCATCGGGCAGGTCGCCGAACGCACCGGCTTGAGCGTGCACGCTCTCCGCTTCTACGAGCAGGAGGGCGTCTTCGTCGATCCCGTACGCCGTGGGCCTGGCGGGCGTCGCGTCTACAGCCAGGACGACGTCGACTGGCTGACCGTCTGCATCATTCTCCGTGCCTCGGGCATGCCGTTGCCCGCGCTCCGCCGGTACACCGACCTCGTCCGCGAGGGCGCCGGCAACGAGGAGGAACGTCTCGCCCTCCTGCGCGAGCACCGGGAGCGCGTCACCAGCCAGATCGGCAGGCTCACCCAGTGCCTGGACCTGATCGGCTTCAAGATCGGGGTGTACGAGGACCTGCTCGACGAGGGGCAGCCCGCAGTCGATCCAGGTCGTCCGCGTCCTTAGGGCGGCGGGGACGTTCCGGCATCCACACCGGGTACATCTGCTTGAACTCGATCTGGGCCGGCACCGAGATCGTCGGCACGACCAGCGTGCCGATCCGGCCGGCCGGCGCGTCCAGCATCCCGGCCGGCAGCGGTGTGCCGGCCCAGGGCCCGGCGCCCACGGTCGGCCGGCCGCTGTCATTCCGACCCAGGTACGCGACGCTGACCTCCACGTCACCCGCGAACAGGTCGAGCTGTAGCTCCGCCGGCATCCGGGGGTCCGGACGCCAGCCCCGGGCCAGCACCAGGGCTGCCAGCCGCTCCGCGTCGTCCCGCCAGCAGTACCAGTCGACGTCGACGTGCGGTCGGGACACCTCGCCGAGCTGGAAGTCCATCGCCCAGCCACCGCGCAGCCACACCTCGATGCCGGCCGGCCTGGTCAGCTCGACCAACTCGGCGATGCTCGCCAACTGGCGGCGCGCGAGGTGGTCCACCGGGCCACCGTACCGGCTGCGCTTCAGGGGAGCGGGCGTGACTCGTAGCGGGTCAGGGGCGTGCGGGCGTCGAGGGGGATGCGCGCGCCGGCAGCGCTGTCGCCGTAGAGAGTCCAGCGCAGGAAGTCGGTCGTCGTGGCCAGCACCGGGGCGAAGCCGGGACGGTCCGGCGTGAGGTACTCGCCGTGCCCCTGACCTGTCACGCTGAGGAACGCGGCCGGCCCTCGGGTGCGCGCGTACGCCGCCCGGCCGACCGTCACCGGCACCACCGCGTCCGCCGTGCCGTGCACGAAGAGCACCGGCGCGGGCGACCCGGCGAAGCTGCCGGGCAGGCCGCCGCCGGCGATCACGATGCCCGCGCGCAGCCGGGTCGGGTGGCCCTCGGTGAACATGCCGGAGGTGGTGAAGCCGCCCGCCGAGTGACCGGCGGCGGCGATCGACGTCAGGTCCAGGTGACCGGCGAGCGGATCACCCGGGTCGTCGTCGAGGCGGCCCAGGTGCCGGATCAGCCGCCAACCGTCGGCGGGCTGGTTGCGCACGTCGGCCCGGGTGAAGTGCGCGGCACCCGCGCGGGTGTGCGGGTACGCGGGCGCGGCCACCACGAAACCGGCCGCCGCCCAGCGAGTGGTCAGCCCGGCGTGCAGTTCGGGTCGGCTGTGCAGCCCGTGGCTGTAGATCACCACCGGGAACCGCCCGGCCGCCACCCCGTCGGTCCCGGTCGGATACCAGATGGTCACCGGCAGGGGGCGCGCCGAGCGCGGATCGAGGGTGAGCGTACGCACGCCGACGACGTACGACCCCTCGGGCGCTCGGCGCGCGGACGGCGGCCCGGTGGAGCCGCCCGCCACGGCGGTGGCCGGCGCGCAACCGGCCAGCAGCGCTGTCACCAGTACGGCGACCAGCCGTCCCGCCCCCACCGTTTCACCGTAGGTGCCCGGGCACGTCCGGCGGCCCCGCCGTCCGGCCCGGCTCTGCCCGCCACCCGGTCGGGTCGCCTCCGCCGGCCGGCTCGACCCGGTGGGACGGCGGAGGCGGGGGCGGCGCTCGGCGACCGGCTTCGCTAGGGTCACCGACATGGCTGAGAACTACACCGACCCCAGCGGCAACACCGAGGCGTTCCGCGCCTTCACCCAGACGCCGGAGGCCGCTGGCCCGGCCGACGCGCCGTCCCGCCTGCCGCTCATCGTCGGTGCGGCGGTGGTCGTCGTACTGCTGGTGGCCCTCGTCGCCTGGTTGGCGATGGGCTGACCAGCCGGCGCGGCAGTGCGCTGACCGGGCGGGTCGGGGGGCTTCAGTTCGCCCCGACCACGTCCCGGGTCTGCCGGGCGATCTCCCGTTCCTCATCGGTGCGGATGACACAGACGCTCACCTCGGCGTCGTCCGGCGAGATCACCCGGTCGCCCTCGCCGCCGTTGCGCGCCTCGTCCACGCTGATGCCGAGCCTTTGCAGGCCCGCCAGCGCGGCGGCCCGGACGGGCGCGGCGTGCTCGCCCACGCCGGCGGTGAACGCGATCGCGTCCACGTGGCCGAGCAGCGCGTAGTACGCGCCGACGTACCCGGTGATCCGCTGGCAGTACACGTCGAAGGCCAGCGCGGCTGCCCGGTCCCCGGCCGCCCTGCGCTGGAGCACCTCGCGCATGTCGTTGACGCCGGTCAACCCCAGCAGCCCGCTGCGGTGGTTGAGCAGGTCGTCGATGTCGTCGACCGACAGCCCGCCCTCCCGCCGCAGGTGGAAGATCACGGTCGGGTCGAGGTCGCCGCTGCGGGTGCCCATCACCAGCCCTTGCAGGGGCGACATCCCCATCGAGGTGGCGACGCTGCGGCCGTTCGCGACCGCGCAGGCGCTGGCCCCGTTGCCCAGGTGCAGGGTGATGGTGTTGAGCTGCTCGTACGGGCGGCCCAGCAGCTCGGCGGTACGCCGGGAGACGTACGCGTGCGAGGTGCCGTGGAAGCCGTACCGGCGGATGCCGTACCGCTGCGCGGTGTCCAGGTCGATCGCGTAGGTCGCGGCGGCCTCCGGCAGGGTGTGGTGGAACGCCGTGTCGAAGACGGCGACCTGCGGGACGTCCGGCAGCGCCGCCCGGGTCACCTCGATGCCGGCCAGGTTGGCCGGGTTGTGCAGCGGGGCGAGCGGCACCAGATCCTTGATCGCGGCCAGCACCGCGTCGTCGATGAGGACCGGAGTGGTGAACTTCCGTCCGCCGTGCACCACCCGATGCCCGACCGCGGTGAGCCCGTTCAGGTCCAGCCCGGCCAGGATCTGCCGGACGGCGCTGGCGTGGTCCGCCGGGCCGCCGCCGGGCTCACCGACCCGCTCGACGGTGCCCTGGTCGAGGGGCCGGTCCCCGTCGTAGTGGCGCCACTTCACCGACGACGACCCGCAGTTGAGCACCAGCACCCGACTCATGACGCCTCCTCGGCGGCCGCCTGAATGGCGGTGATCGCTACCGTGTTGACGATGTCCGGCACGGTCGCGCCGCGGGACAGGTCGTTCACCGGCCGGCGCAGGCCCTGCATGACCGGGCCGACGGCGACCGCCCCGGCCGAGCGCTGCACTGCCTTGTACGTGTTGTTGCCCGTGTTGAGGTCCGGGAAGATGAAGACCGTGGCCTGGCCGGCGACCGGGCTGTCGGGCAGCTTCGTCCGCGCCACGGCGGGGTCGATCGCCGCGTCGTACTGGATCGGCCCCTCGACCAGCAGGTCGGGCCGACGCTCCCGGACCAGCGCGGTGGCCGCGGCGACCTTCTCCACGTCTTCGCCCGCGCCGGAGCTGCCGGTGGAGTACGACAGCATGGCCACCCGGGGTTCGATGCCGAAGCGGGCGGCGGTGTCGGCCGACGAGATCGCGATGTCGGCGAGCTGGGCGGCGTCCGGGTCGCGGTTGACCGCACAGTCGCCGTAGACCAGCACCCGGTCGGCGAGCAGCATGAAGAAGACGCTGGAGGCCACCGAGACCTCCGGCACGGTACGGATGATCTCGAACGCGGGCACGATGGTCGCCGCGGTGGTGTGCGTGGCACCCGAAACCATGCCGTCGGCGTACCCGGCGTTCACCATGAGCGTCCCGAAGTAGTTGGGCTGGGCCACGATGTCGTGCGCCAGCTCGGCGGTGACGCCCCGGTGGGCGCGCAGCCGCGCGTACTCGGCCGTGAACTCGTCGCGCCACCGGCTGGTGGCCGGGTCGACGAGCCGCGCGTCACCGAGGTCGATGCCCAGCTCGCGGGTGCGCCGGGCGATGTCGTCGGGGCGGCCGAGCAGCGTCAGGTCGGCCACGCCCCGGCGCAGCAGGATCTCCGCCGCCCGCAGGATGCGCTCCTCGGCGCCCTCGGGCAGCACCAGGTGCCGGGGCTTCGAGCGGGCCCGGTCGATCAGCTCGTTCTCGAACATCAGCGGGGTGACCCGCGTCGAGCGGCTGACCCGCAGCCGGCGGGCCAGGTCGTCGGTGTCCACGCAGCGTTCGAACGCGCCGAGCGCGGCCTCCACCTTGCGGGGGTTGGCCACGCTGGGCCGCCCCTCGATCCGGCTGGACGCCTCGACCGTGTCGTAGCTGTCGCTGCCGACGGAGAGCACGGCCAGGCCGGTGTTCAGGCCCTCCACCAACCGCATCACCCGGGGGTCGGGTTGCTCGCCGAGGGTGAGCACGAGCCCCGCCACCGACACCTGCCCGGCCACGTGCGCCGCGCTGGCGGCGACGAGCAGGTCGGCCCGGTCCCCGGGGGTGATCACCAGAGCGCCCTCGGTGAGGTGGCCCAGCAGGGTCGGCACGTGTGCCGCGCCGACCACGAAGTCCAGCACGTCCCGGCCGAGCGCCGCGTCGTCCCCGGCCAGCAGGGTGGCGCCGAGCGCCGCCGCCACCTCGGCCACCGTCGGCGCCGACACGCTCGGCACCTCCGGGATGGCGTACGCCGGCACGGGCAGCTCCGGCAGCGTCATCGGCTCGGACACCCGGTTGGCGATCACCGCGAGCACCGTCGCGCCCAGGTCGGCCAGATCGTGGTACGCCCCGCGCATGGCCGCCGCGACGGCCGTCGGCTCCTGCTCGTAGCCGTCCACCACCGGCACCACGACGCTGCCGAACTCGGTGGCCAGCCGGGCGTTGAAGGCCAGCTCGCGGGGGTGCGCCGGGTCGCCCGGGTCGTCGAAGTCACTGCCCACCACGACCACCGCCGGGCACTGCCGCTCCACCGCCCGGTACCGCTGGACGACAGCGGAGATCAGCTCTTCCCGTCGGCCGTCGGCGACCAGCCTGGCCGCCTCGGCGTAGGTGGATCCGGCCAGCTCGGCGAGCGGCACCTCGACCCGGTACCGCTCGCTCAGCAGCGCGAGGATCGGGTCCGGGCCGGTGTCGGCCACCAGCGGCCGGAACACACCGATTCGCCCGACCTGGCGGGACAGCAACTCGGCCAGCCCGAGGGCGATTGTCGACTTGCCCCCGCCCGAACCGACGCTGGTCAGATACACGCTGCGCGCCACGGCCCCACGCTACAAGATCGTGGTGGTCGTCGTCGGTCACCGCTCGTCAGCACATCGACCCGGCGGGCCAGCCAGAGTGTCCGCTGGAGGTTGCGCTCCCGGACCTGTTCCTGTCGGCGGTCAGGGCACGTCCCGTCCGCTCAGGACGCGGCTGTCGCGGACGGCGGCCCGATCGTCTCGGCGGACGGTGGCGCGTCGGGCAGCCTTGCCATGCGGAAGATCGCGTCGCTCTTGACGACCCAGGCGGTGCCGAAGGCGGCCACGGCGAGGGTCTCGCACCACAGCAGCGGCTGGAGGGCGTGGCGGACGTCGGTGGGCAGCGCCCCGCTCGCCAGCGCGCCTGCGATCGCCGCCAGGATGAGCAGGCCGCAGGCGCGGTAGCAGCGGTTGGCGGCGCGTCCGGGCGGCACCCCAGCACGGTCGGGTCGGGTGAACAGGAACAGGCAGAAGGCGGCGAGCAGGACGAACAGCGACCCGGCGGCGGCCTGGTGCACCAGACCGACCAGCCGGCTGTCGCCTCCGGTCGGCCCGTGCACCGGAAAGAGGGCCACCAGGATCGCGAGCGTCCCGGCGATCGTGCCTAACAAATCCTCCGGCCAGCGGTAGCGGTAGGCGATCAGGAACACCCCGATCGCGCACAGTGCGCCGACGAAGATGTTGCGCATCTCGGTGTGGTAATAGGCGCTGAGCGAGTCGAGGACGACGACGCGACGGCTGGCGACCATGTGGCCGACCACCAGTGCGACGGGCAGGGCCAAGCCGACCGAAGCCGATGCCGAGGCGCAGGTGGCGTACGGTCGCGGTGTCCTGCGGCGGGTTGCCGGGCTTATGGTTCACACCATCAGTGCACATCGCTCCTGGAGACGAGTCAAATACTGAGCGTTAATCGTCCTCTGGATCGTCCAGGCGGGCCAGGTAGGTGGCCAGGCGCTCGATAGGGGTCTCGAACTCGGGGTTGAGGTCGACGAAATCGCGCAGGCGCTCGCCCAGCCACTCCAGGGTCACCTGCTCGTCGCCCCGGCGCTCGACCAGTTCCTCGATGCCACGGTCGGTGAAGTACACGGCGTACGTCCTCGTGCTCGGCCCGGCGCGGGCCGGGCGGGTCGGTGGTTCGGATGGACCGACGCGAGCCGGGGCAGGACCGTGGGAAAACGGCCCTGCCCCGGCTCGCGTGGCGCGGTCAGGTCACGGGCGGGGGAGTGCCGCCTCGATGAGCGCGGTCTGCTCGACCTCGTGGGTCTTGGCCGAGCCGACCGCCGGGGCCGCCGCGGCCGGGCGGGAGATCCGCCGCAGCCGGACGTCGGTGAGGTGCTCCAGCAGGTTGAGCGCGACGAACGACCAGGCGCCCTGGTTGGCCGGCTCCTCCTGCACCCAGGCGAAGTCCTCCGCGTTCGGGAACTGCGCCAGGGCGGCCCGGATCTCCTCCACCGGCAGCGGGTACAGCTGCTCGATCCGGATGATCGCCGTGTCGGTGATGCCGCGCTCCTGCCGGGCCTGGAACAGGTCGTAGTAGACCTTGCCCGAGCAGAGCAGCACCCGCTTCACCGACTCCGGTGCCGGGGCGGCGGTGTCGCGCAGCACCGGCTGGAAGGTGCCGGTGGTGAAGTCCTCCACCGACGAGACGCAGAGCTTGTGCCGCAGCAGCGACTTCGGCGTGAACACCACGAGCGGCTTGCGCTTCGGCGACAGGGCCTGGCGGCGCAGCAGGTGGAAGTAGTTCGCCGGGGTCGTCGGGATGGACACCCGCATGTTGTCCTCGGCGCACATCTGCAGGAACCGCTCCGGGCGACCGGAGGTGTGGTCCGGGCCCTGGCCCTCGTGGCCGTGCGGCAGCAGCAGGGTCACCGCGGAGCGCTGACCCCACTTCACCTCACCGGAGGAGATGAACTCGTCGATCACCGACTGGGCGCCGTTGACGAAGTCACCGAACTGGGCCTCCCAGGCGACCAGCGCGTTGACGTTCTCCACCGAGTAGCCGTACTCGAAGCCCATTGCCGCGTACTCGCTCAGCAGCGAGTCGTGCACGAAGAACCGGGAGCGCTCGCCGTCGCCGGTGAGCGACTTCAACGGCAGGTAGTCGTCGCCGGTGCGGTGGTCGACCACCGACGCGTGCCGCTGGACGAAGGTGCCGCGCCGCGAGTCCTGCCCGGCGAGCCGGACGGTGACTCCGTCGTGCAGCAGCGCCCCGAACGCGATGATCTCGCCGAAGCCCCAGTCGATGTTGCCCTCGACGGACATCCTGGCCCGCCGGTCGAGCAGCTGCTGGATCCGCTTGTGTGGGGTGAAGCCCTCGGGCAGGTTGACGTGCGCCTCGCCGATCGCC
This sequence comes from Micromonospora sp. NPDC047557, assembly GCF_043205095.1. Classification (NCBI taxonomy): domain Bacteria; kingdom Bacillati; phylum Actinomycetota; class Actinomycetes; order Micromonosporales; family Micromonosporaceae; genus Micromonospora; species Micromonospora sp. NPDC047557. Next base: position 49,055 of record NZ_JBIDDK010000015.1, read on the forward strand.
TTCACCACGGCGGCGTCGGTGGCGGTGTCGACCGCCGGCTCCGGCTCCTCCTCGTGGCGGGGGCGGTTGAGCTGGCGCGGCGTGGCGGCGGCGTCCCGGGTGGCCTTGAAGACCTTCTCCAGTTGCGCCTGGTAGTCGCGCAGCAGCTCCTCCGCGTCCTCCACGGTGATGTCGCCGCGACCGATCAGCTCCTCGGTGTAGAGCTTGCGCACCGAACGCTTCGAGTCAATGATCTTGTACATCTGAGGGTTGGACATCGACGGGTCGTCGCCCTCGTTGTGGCCGCGCCGGCGGTAGCAGACCATGTCGATCACGACGTCCTTGTTGAACGCCTGCCGGTACTCGAAGGCCAGCCGGGCCACTCGGACCACGGCCTCCGGGTCGTCGCCGTTCACGTGGAAGATCGGCGCCTGGATCATCCGGGCCACGTCGGTGCTGTAGAGGCTGGACCGGCTGTACTCCGGGGCGGTGGTGAAGCCGACCTGGTTGTTGACCACCACGTGCACGGTGCCGCCGGTGCGGTAGCCGCGCAGCTGCGACAGGTTGAGCGTCTCGGCGACCACACCCTGCCCGGCGAACGCGGCGTCGCCGTGCACCGCCAGCGGCAGCACGGTGTAGCCCTCCAGCTTGAGGTCGATCCGGTCCTGCTTGGCCCGGACGATGCCCTCCAGCACGGGGTCGACGGCCTCCAGGTGCGACGGGTTCGCCACCAGGGACACCTTGACGACGTGCTCGCCGTCCGGGGTGGTGAACTTGCCGTTCTGACCCAGGTGGTACTTCACGTCGCCGGAGCCCTGCGTCGAGCGCGGGTCGAGGTGACCCTCGAACTCCGAGAAGATCTTCTCGTACGGCTTGCCGACGATGTTGGCCAGCACGTTGAGCCGGCCACGGTGGGCCATGCCGATGACGACCTCGTCCAGCCCGCTCTCGGCGGAGGACTCGAGCACCTCGCCCAGCAGCGGAATCAGCGACTCGCCACCCTCCAGCGAGAAGCGCTTCTGGCCGACGTACTTGGTCTGCAGGAAGGTCTCGAACGCCTCGGCGGCGTTGAGCCGGTTGAGCACGTGCTTCTGCTCGTCGGGGGACGGCTTCTCGTACTTGCGCTCGATCCGCTCCTGGATCCAGCGCCGCTCCTCCGGGTCCTGGATGTGCATGTACTCGATGCCGACGCGCCGGCAGTACGAGTCGCGCAGCACGCCGAGGATCTCGCGCAGCTTCATCCGCTGGCGGCCGGCGAAGCCGTTGACCGGGAACTCGCGGTCCAGGTCCCACAGGGTCAGCCCGTGCTGGAGGACGTCCAGGTCGGGGTGCTTGCGGATGGTGAATTCCAGCGGGTCGGTGTCGGCCATCAGGTGACCGCGCACGCGGTACGCGTGGATCAGCTCGTGCACCCGGGCGGTCTTGTTGATCTGACCCTCGGAGTTGACGGCCACGTCGCGCACCCAGCGCACCGGCTCGTACGGGATGCGCAGCGAGGTGAAGATCTCGTCGTAGAAGCTGTGCTCGCCCAGGATCAGCTCGTGCATGACCTTGAGGAACTCGCCGGACTGCGCGCCCTGGATGATCCGGTGGTCGTACGTGCTGGTCAGCGTGATGACCTTGCTGACCGCCAGCTCGGCGAGAGTCGCCTCGGACATGCCCTGGTAGGGGGCCGGGTACTCCATCGCGCCGACGCCGATGATCGCGCTCTGCCCCTGCATGAGCCGCGGCATGGAGTGCACCGTGCCGATACCGCCCGGGTTGGTCAGCGAGATCGTGGTGCCGGAGTAGTCCTCCATGGTCAGCTCGTTGCGCCGCGCCCGACGGACCACGTCCTCGTACGCCTGCCAGAACTGCCGGAAGTCCATCTGCTCGCAGCCCTTGATGGAGGGGACCACCAGGTTGCGGCTGCCGTCCGGCTTGGCCAGGTCGATCGCGATGCCGAGGTTGACGTGCGCCGGGCGGACCACGGCCGGCTTGCCGTTGGCCTCGGCGAAGGAGTTGTTCATCTCCGGGTGCTGGACCAGCGCGCGGACCATCGCGTAGCCGACCAGGTGGGTGAAGCTGACCTTGCCACCGCGCCCCCGGGCGAGGTGGTTGTTGATCACGATCCGGTTGTCGACCAGCAGCTTCGCCGGGACCGCGCGGACGCTGGTCGCGGTGGGCACGCTCAGCGAGGCGTCCATGTTCTGCACGATCTTCGCTGCGACACCCCGCAGCGGGGTGGTCTGTGGGCCGTCGGCGCTCGGCGCGGCGGCCTTCGCGGCCGGCTTGGCCGGTGCGGCCTTCTCCGGGGTGGCCTTCGCGGGCGCGGCCTTGGCCGGTGCCGACGGTGCCGCGGCGGCCTTGCTGGCGGCGGCGGTCGGCTTTGCCGGGGCGCTGGGCTGGCTGACCGTGGCCGCCGGCTCCGGCTGGCCGTCCGGCTCGGGCGCGGCGGCGGGCTTCCCCGACGTCTCAGCCCTGCGCGGTGTGCCGGCGCCGGGCGCCGGCCGGTAGTCGGCGAAGAAGTCGTGCCAGGCCGAATCGACGCTCGTTGGGTCGGCGAGGTACCGCTGGTACATCTCCTCGACGATCCACTCGTTCGGGCCGAAACCCGCCAGTGGGTTCTCCTGCGAAGTCTGCTGGGTCGACACGGCCGGTAATCGCCTCTTTCACGCGGGTTTATGTGTCACGCGGTGTCCGTCGCGTCCAGTTGATGGACCACGGACAGGACGACTCCCAGGCTACGCCGTACGGATCCCGGCGGCATTTCCGCCTCGGTCGGGTGGCCGGTTTCACAGAAGATGCCAGAAGTTCACCAACCCCTGCGCGACCCGTCGCCGGCTGCTACCGCCAGAGTGAGTACCGGTACGGATGTCCCGGGCCAACGCCGTCCGCGAGGATCGGGCGCATGGATCATGACGGGGCACGGGGGCGCTACGGCCGGAGCATGGCGGTGGCGTCCGGTTGGTACGTCACCGCGATCGCGGCCCTGGCGGTGGGCACGACGAGCGTGCCGAGCGCGCCGCACGACGACTGCGCGGCCTGGTTCAGCTGCCTGTCGCCGGGCGAGTCGCTGGTGTTCGTCGCTCTGGTGTGGGGCACGCCGGTGCTCCTCGGGCTGCTGGTCGTGACGGCGCTGGTGGCCGCGCTGGTCGTCCGACTCATCCCCTCGGCGGTGCTCGCCGGCACCACCTCCGCGGCGCTCAGCGTCGGGGTCTGCGCCGCCGTGTACCTGGGTCGCTCGTGAAGCGGCTCGGCCTCGGCGGGCTCTTCTTCGCCTGGCTCTACGGGGTGCCGTTCCTGCTGCTGGTGGGCCTGGTCCGGCGCGTGGCCAGGCCGTACACGCCGAGCGCGGACGAGGCGCAGGCGTTCGGCGCGACCACGGACGCCCTGCTGACGACCGGGCTCGTGCTCAACGGGGCGCTTCCGGTGCTCGGCCTGCTGCTGGCCGGGTTGGCCGGGGAGGCCCTCTGGCGTCGGCACTTCGCCGGGGCGCTCGGCGGGATGGTGCTGCTGTACGTGGCGGTCGCCCTGGTCGCCAGCATGACCACCAGTGGGCTGACCGGGCACGTCCCCGCCGACCAGGAGCCCGACCCGGTGGTCACCCAGTGCATACCGATCAGCGGCGGCCGGGGCTGCCCGGGCGGGTGAGGTGCCGGCACTCCGGCGGGGCCCGGAGCCGGCCCGGGGTGGCGGCCGTGCCGCCGCCACCCCGGAACTCGCGTCGGTCAGGAGATGTCGCGCCGACGCATCAGGAGGGTGCCGACCACGCCGGTGACGACCGCGTACCCGATGAGCACGGCGGCGCCCGCCCAGCGCGGCGGGTTGCCGGGGATGTCCGTCCCGGTGACCATCAGCGACGAGGCCAGCGACGGCACCAGCAGTTGCAGGTTGTTGATCCAGTCGCCCCAGCGGTTGGCCAGGATGGTGATCACCAGGATGGCGCCGATCGAGCCACCCAGGTAGAGCAGGATGCCGGTCACGGTGGCGCCGATCTGGCTGCGGATCAGCACACCGATGCCCACGCCGAACACCGCCCAGAGCAGGTACGCGAGCAGGTTCAACCCGATGGCCCGCCAGGCCGCGTCATTGCCCAACTGTGAGTCCACCCCGACGGCGTTCAGCACCGCCGAGCCGGCGATCAGGTTGAACACGGTGGTGACCAGCCAGAACAGCAGCGCCAGCACACCCGCCGCGACCAGCTTGGCGATCATCACCGCGGTGCGGTGCGGGTTGGTCAGGAAGGTGGTGGTGACCGTCTGGTGGAAGAACTCGCTGGTCACCACAATGATGCCGAGCAGCATCACGATCAGCAGGCCGAAGAACTGCCCGGTGGTGAAGAGGTTCGACGAGAGCGCGTCCGGAGTGGCCGCGGCCTCGAACTGGGCGGCCTGGTCACCCACGTCCGCAGGGTTGGTGCTGGTCAGGGCGTCGGCCTGCAACCAGTTGATGAGCAGCGTGAGCGCCCACAGCGGCAGGCTGATCAGCGCGAAGACCCACCAGGTGTTGGTGGTACGGATCTTGAGCAACTCGGATCGGACGAGGTTCATCGGATGCCCGCCTTTCCGGCCGTCAGCTCCAGGAAGACCCGTTCCAGGTCGGGCCGTTCGGTGGTCAGTTCGTGCAGCTCCACGCCGGCGGCCAGAGCGGCCCGGCCGATCGTGGGTGCGTCCACCCCGCCGACCAGCAGGACGCCCTGCTCGTCGGTGTCGACGGTGGCCGACAGCGGCTTCAACGCGGTGGTCAGCGCCTCGGCCTGCGGGGTGCGGACCCGGACCCGGGCGCCCTGCGCCATCGACCCGAGCACCTGCTCGACCGGACCCTGCCGGACCAGCTGGCCCGCCGCGATGATCACCACGTCGTCGGCGAGCAGCTGCATCTCCGACAGCAGGTGGCTGGAGACCAGCACCGTGCGGCCCTCGTGGGCGAGGTTCTTGAGGAACCCGCGCATCCACCGGATGCCCTCCGGGTCCAGCCCGTTGGCCGGCTCGTCGAGGATCAGCACCCGCGGGTCACCGAGCATCGCGGCGGCGATACCGAGCCGCTGCTTCATGCCCAGCGAGTAGCCCTTGAACTTGCGCTTCGCCGCCGGGGTCAAGCCGACCAGCTCCAGCGCCTCGTCGGCCCGGGACCTGGGCAGACCGGCCGCCGCGCAGATCACCCGTAGGTGGTTGATGCCGGTGCGGCCCTTGTGCGCGCTGGACGCCTCCAGGATCGCGCCGACGTGCCGCAGCGGGTCGGCGAGATCGGCGTAGCGCTGCCCGCTGATGGTGGCGGTGCCCCCGGTCGGCGTGACCAGGTTGAGCAGCATGCGCAGCGTGGTGGTCTTACCGGCGCCGTTCGGGCCGAGGAAGCCGGTCACCCGCCCCGGTGCCACGGTGAAGGACAGGTTGTTCACCGCCCGCACGTTCTTGTACTGCTTCGTCAGACCGGACACCACGATCTGACCGTCGCTGGTGGGGCTTGGCTGCCCGTCAGTCATCGTTCTCCTCCCGTGTGGCGTCGAGGTACGCCGTGGCACAGCGTGACGGTACCGAGCAACAAGGTCAATCAGGCCCGGTCCGTACGGCGTGGTCCCCCGTGCGGCGGAGGCGTCTCCTCCCTGCGGACGACGGCGAGGGCCTCAGCGGGCGATCCAGGTGGCCCGGGCCGCGCCGAGCAGCGCGCCGCCGGGGCCGTACAGGCTGGTGTGCACCAGCGCCTTGCGGCCGTCGACACCGATCAGCGCGCCGGTCACCACGCAGTCGTCGCCCGGCGCCGGCCGGGCGGTGACCACCGCGGCGATCCGGCCCAGCAGGTACGGGCGGCCCGGCGCGAGCACCGTCCAGCCGCCGGGGCAGTCCAGCGCGGCCCAGACCGTGGCATCGCTGACCTGCTCGGGTGCGCGGAACGGCGCGGCGGTCCGGCCGTCCGGCAACCGGCCGGGGAAGATCCGCAACCCGTCGGTCCGGCGCGGACCACAGACGAAACACTCGGGGTACGGATGCTCGACGAACCCGGGGTAGCGGGTCGACGCCTGCACCGCCGTCTCCGGGTCGACAGGCGGCACGACGGCGTCCACGACTGCGGCGGGGCGAACCTCGGCCACCAGTTCGCCGGCCGGGTCCCGGACCTCGCCGTCGATCAGGCTCAGCGCCGTCTCCAGCGGCGGTGGCCGACGCAGCGTCACCTCCACCGGTCCGGATCCACCGGCGGCGGCGGCGAAGAGGCCGGCGCTCCAGCCGCCGTTGCCCGAGCCGGTGGGCCCGTTGTAGCGGGACTCGATGCGCATGGGCGACCTCCGTGTGGCGTGGGGCGGCGCCGTCGCCGGCCCGTTGGGCAGCCTCGCACGGACCGGGTCGGAGGCATCTGCCGGCCGGCGTTCATCCGGTCGACACCAGTGGTGCGATCCGATGGCAACCCGGGGCACCTACACAGATCCCATGGCCGTTCTGCATGTCGCTGGCGCACCCCTGACGACCAGCGGATACACCCTGCTGATCGCCGACGACCCCACCCAGGTCGCGGCCGCGCAACGCCTGCGTCACGAGGTGTTCGCCACCGAGTTGGGCGCCACCCTCGCACCCGGCGGCGCCGGGTTGGACGTGGACCCCTTCGACGTCCACTGCGACCACCTCATCGTCCGCGAGGACAGCACCGGGCAGGTGGTCGGCACGTACCGGTTGTTGCCGCCGGGGCGTACCGACCGGCGGTACGCCGAGGACGAGTTCGACCTCGGCGCGCTGGACCCACTGCGCGACGACCTCGTCGAGACGGGTCGGTCCTGCGTGCACCCGGACCACCGCTCCGGCGCGGTGATCAACTTGATGTGGGCGGGGCTCACCCGGTACCTGCACCTGCGCGGCTCCCGCTGGCTCGGCGGCTGTGCCTCGGTGCCGGTCGACGACGGTGGTCGTACGGTCGCCGGGGTGTGGGCCCAGGCCCAGGCCCGGCACCTGTCGCCGCCGCCGCTGCGAGTGCGCCCGCTGCGCCCGTGGTTCGCCGAGCCGGCCGCCGCCCCGGCGGCCCTGTCCTCGGCCACCGACCCGGCCGCCCGCGTGGCGGTGCCGCCGCTGCTGCGCGGTTACCTGCGGCTCGGTGCGTGGATCTGTGGTGAGCCCGCGTACGACCCCGACTTCGGGTGCGCGGACTTCTACGTGCTCTTCTCCCTGGACCGGATGAACCCGCGCTACCTGCGGCACTTCCTGGGCGGGGACCAGCGGTGACCGTCGGAGCGCGGGACCTGTGGCGGCCCTTCTCGGGCTGCGACGACGACTGCCTGCCGGCGGCCGGCGAGGTACCCACGGTGCCGGTGGTCCGCCGGGTCCTCCGGTTGGTCGCGGCGAGCGGGATGCTGCTGTCCGGGGTTGCAGTGGCGGTGCTGCTGCCCGTGCTGCCGGCGCGCGAGCGGCAGGCGGTGCTGCGCGGCTGGGCCCGCGGCACCGTTCGCGCGTTCGGCGTCCGGCTGGTGATCAGGGGTCGGCTGCCCCGGCGGCGCGCCCTGCTGGTCGCCAACCACGTCTCCTGGCTGGACATCCTCGCCGTCCTGGCGGTCGCGCCCACCCGCATGGTGGCGAAGCGGGAGATCCGGTCCTGGCCGGTGGTCGGGCTGCTCGCCGCGGCGGCGGGCACGGTCTTCGTGGACCGGTCGCGGCCGCGGGCGCTGCCGGCCACCGTGCGCCGGCTCGCCGACACGTTGCGCGCCGGCCGGTCGGTCGCGGTGTTTCCCGAGGGTACGACCTGGTGTGCCGGGGACGGCGCGGCCGAGTGCCGCCCCGGGGGCGGCTTCCGGCCCGCGACGTTCCAGGCCGCCATCGACGCGGGCAGCCCGGTGGTCCCGCTGCGGCTCGGGTACCGGTGCGCCGCCACCGGCGCGGTCACGACGGTCGCCGCCTTCCTCGGCGCGGACACCCTGCTGCGCTCGGTCGCTCGGGTGGTCGCCGCGCGGCAACTGGTGGTCACGGTGACGATCGCAAGTGCGCTGCATCCGGCCCGGGACGCCGACCGGCGGTTACTGGCAAGGGCCGCGGAGTCTGCCGTACACCTGGTGCCGGTTGTCCCGACGCGTGCACAGCTGCGGCCGGTCCCCACCATGACCCCGGCGGGTTCCGTGCCGCAGGTGCCTGCCGGCCGGGACCTGGACCTGGCGGCCTGAGAGGAGGATTCATCGCTTGAACACGCGCCGATTCCGGCGCCGGAGTAGGTCGGATCGCCCTTTGCTCTGCTTCAACCCAGGCAACACTTGCGGCCCGCTTGTGTTGCCTGGGTTGAAGCAGAGCAAAGGAGGCGACCGGAGCATCCCTCCCCTCGTCGTTGGAAGGCCGGGGCTGGTGGCTGGCGCCGGGCTCAGGGTCGCGGTGACGACTCGCGACAGTCTTGTGTGTCGCGATGTATCGCGTTATGGTCTCCTCGTCGGCGCGCGTGGGCGCGTCGTCGAGGGGAGGACGTCATGGCCGGATGGACGGTCGACAGCCCGCAGCGGCTCACCGTGGACGGCCCGGTCACCCGGCTGGACGTCCGCCTGATCAGTGGACGACTCAACGTGGTCGCCACCGACGGCCCGACCCGGATCGACGTCACCCACGTCGGCCGTCGGCCCGTCCTGATCGGCCACTCCGACGGCCGGCTCACCATCCGTCAGGAACGCGGCCACGGCTGGTCGGAGGTCCTGCGGTGGTTCCAGATGATCCACCGCTATCCGCGGGTGGACGTCTCCGTCGCCGTGCCCGCCGATGTCCTCGCCGACCTGGACCTGGTCTCCGGGTCGCTGGTCGCCTCCGGCCTGCGCCGGCAGACCACGGCCCACGTCGTCGCCGGCCAGATCACCCTGATGGGCCTGCGCGGCAACACCTCCGCGAAGATCACCTCCGGGCCGGTGGAGGCGCTCGGCGTGCGCGGTGACCTCACCCTGGAGACCGTCTCCGGGGAGGTGATCCTCGCCGACAGCGCCGCCGACCGGGTACGGGCCCAGACCGTCTCCGGCGCCATCACCTGCGACCTGGACAACCCCCGACGCAGCGAGATCCAGCTCACCACCATCTCGGGCAGCATCACCGTCCGGGTCCGCGAGGACAGCGACCTCGCCGTCCGGCTGAACACCGCCTCCGGCCGGATCACCAGCGGCTTCCCGCAGTTGCGCAACTCGCGATTCCCGCTTCCGAGCAGCGAGGGGGTGCTCGGCGCGGGCGAAGGTAAGCTCTGGGCCTCCGCGACGTCGGGGAGCATTTCGCTCCTCGCCCGACCGGTGACCGCCGACGAGGAGGAGTTGCCGTGACCGCCGTGTTCAGCCACGGGCGGCTCCGGCTCTACCTGCTCAAGCTCCTCGACGACGGCCCCAAGCACGGCTACGAGCTGATCCGCCTCCTGGAGGACCGGTTCCTCGGGCTCTACGCGCCCAGCGCCGGCACCATCTACCCCCGCCTGCAACGGCTGGAGGCCGAAGGGCTCGTCAGCCACACCGCGGCCGGCGGCCGCAAGACGTACGACATCACCGACGCCGGCCGTGCGGAGCTGCGCCAGCGGGCCGACGAGCTGACCGCGTTGGAGGCCGACATCGCCGCCTCGGTGGCGGACCTCTCCACCCTGGCCGGCGAGATCCGCAGTGAGGTACGCGGCTCGGTACGCGACCTCAAGCGGGAACTGAGCGAGGCCACCCGGCAGACCCGGCGTACGCGGTGGGACGCGCCCCCGCCACCGCCCCGGCCGACGGCCGACGTGCCGCGCGCCGCCCTGCTCGACGAGTTCGACCAGCGGCTGGCCTCGTTCACCGCCGAGGTGAGCCGTCTGGCGCGGGCGCGGCAGTTCAGCGACACTCAACTGCGCACGGCGATCCGGCTGCTCGACGGCGCCCTGGACGGGCTGCGCCGGCTGCTGCGCTGACCTCCGCCCGGCTGCCCGGCGACTCACAGGGTTTTTCCAGCGAGCGTCCAGCGCCGGTGCAGTGAGGTCACCGATGATTGGGCCCATGCCCGCTACCCAGACCGAGGCGCGACTTCTCGTCGTCGAGGACGACCCCAACATCCTCGAACTCCTCTCCGCGAGCCTGCGCTTCGCGGGCTTCGACGTGGCCACCGCGACCAGCGGCAGCGCGGCCCTCAACGCCGCCAAGGACCACCGGCCCGACCTGGTCGTGCTCGACGTCATGCTGCCGGACCTGGACGGCTTCGAGGTCATCCGGATGCTGCGCGAGGGCGGCACGCGTACCCCGGTGGTGTTCCTGACCGCCCGGGACGCCACCGACGACAAGATCCGCGGGCTCACCCTGGGCGGCGACGACTACGTCACCAAGCCGTTCAGCCTGGAGGAGCTGACCGCCCGGATCCGCGCCGTGCTGCGCCGCACCACCACCGGCGAGCAGGCCCCGTCCCGGCTCACCTTCGCCGACCTGGAGTTGGACGAGGAGACCCACGAGGTGCACCGGGCCGGGCAGCGGGTGCAGCTCTCGCCGACCGAGTTCAAGCTGCTGCGCTACCTGATGCTCAACGCCAACCGGGTGCTGTCCAAGGCCCAGATCCTCGACCACGTCTGGAACTACGACTTCCGTGGTGACGACAACATCGTCGAGTCCTACATCTCCTACCTGCGGCGCAAGGTCGACACCACCCAGCCCCGGCTGATCCACACCCTTCGCGGCGTGGGGTACGTGCTGCGCAAGCCGGCGGCGTGAACGCGGTCGAGCAGGCGAAGGGGCGGCTGCGGGGCGTACCGCTGCGGGTGAAGCTGGTCGCCTCGGTGCTCGCGCTGGTCTCCGGCGCCCTGGTGGTGATCAGTGTCTCGACCGCGTACTTCCTGCACAGCTATTTGGTCGGCCAGATCGACCTTGAGCTGCGCGAGTCGGCCGACCGGATCCAATCCATCATGCCGTCGTCGAACGGCGTCTCGCTGCCCAGCGACTACGTAGTCGTACTGACCAGCCCGACCACCGGCAAGGTGAGGGCCTTCGCGTACGACACGTCCCGCTTCCGGACGGCCGACCTGCCGCCGTGGCCGAGCGACGCGGCTGGGTTCGAAGCGCAGGAGAAGGCCCAGGATGGCAAGCCCCGCACCATTCGCGCCCGGGACAGTTCGGTGCGCTGGCGGATGTTCTACATACAGCGCCCCGACGGCCAGATGGCGGCCATCGGCGAGCACCTGACCGACGTCGACCTCGCGGTCAAGCGGCTGGCCTGGATCGACCTGCTGGTCGGCGGCGCGGTGCTGATCATGTTGGCGTCGGTCGGCGCGGCGATCGTGCGGACGAGCCTCAAGCCCCTCGTGGAGATCGAACGGACCGCCGCCGCCATCGCCGGTGGCGACCTGACCCGCCGGGTGCCCGACCCCGAAGAGGGCCACGAGCATCCCACCTCCGAGCTGGGCCGACTCTCCCGCGCGTTGAACGCGATGCTCACCCAGATCGAGGCGGCGTTCACCGCCCGGGCGGCCTCGGAGACGGCGGCCCGCTCGGCGGAGAGCACCGCCCGGGACGCGGCTGCCGCCGCCCAGGCGTCCGAGGCGCGGGCCCGCCGCTCCGAGGAGCGGATGCGGCAGTTCGTGGCGGACGCCTCGCACGAGCTGCGGACCCCGCTGACCACCATCCGTGGCTTCGCCGAGCTGTACCGCCAGGGCGCGGCCCGCGCGCCGGAGCAGACCGCCGGGCTGCTGCGCCGCATCGAGGACGAGGCCGCCCGGATGGGTCTGCTGGTGGAGGACCTGCTGCTGCTCGCCCGGCTGGACCGGGAACGCCCGCTCTCGCTGGCCCCGGTGGAGCTGCCGGTGCTGGCCTCCGACGCCGTGCAGGCGGCTCGCGCGATCGCCCCGGACCGGCGGATCGAGCTGGAGATCGAGCCCGGTTCCGGCCCGCTCGTCGTCTACGCCGACGACGCGCGGCTGCGGCAGATCATCGGCAACCTGGTGACCAACGCGCTGACCCACACCCCGCCGGAAGCCGACGTCTGCGTGCGCCTGCGCGCCGAGCCGGGCAACCTCGCCGTCGTGGAGGTGGTCGACACCGGCCCCGGTCTCTCCCGGGAACAGTCCGAGCGGGTCTTCGAGCGGTTCTACCGGGCCGACGCGGCCCGGACCCGACGGGCCGACGGCAACACCGGCACCGGCCTCGGCCTGGCCATCGTGGCGGCGCTGGTGGCCGCCCACCACGGCTCGGTCGAGGTGCTCGAGACACCCGGTGGCGGAGCCACCTTCCGGGTCCGGCTGCCGCAGGTGCCCAGGGGCGACGACCCGGGCGAGTGACTTTCAGCCAACTTCCAGGACGGTTCCAGGTTGGTTGCAGTGCCGGGGGAGAAGGTAGTTCCATGACCGAGTTCGAGTCCGACCCGCAGCGCCGGCCGGCCCCCACCGACGCCGAGCCGTCGCACCCCACCGCCGAGCTGCCGCGCGACGAGCGCGCGCAGTCCGACTCTCCGACCACCCCCGTTCCGGTCGTCTCGACCGACGGGGACACCGCGCCCACCGTCGCCACTCCGGCCGTGTCCGCCGCCCCCGACGGACCGACCGAGTCCGCGGCCCACGCCGGGCAGCCGACCGGGTACGAGCCACCGACCGTGGGCCAGCCCACGGGGTACGAGCCGCCGGCCGCCGCCGGTGGATCCGCGCCGCCGTACCCGGTCTCCGGCCACCCGGGGCCCGGCCACTCCGGCCAGCCTGGCTACCCGGGCCAGCCCGGCTACTCCGGTTACCCGCAGCCGGCCGCCGGCCAGTACCCGGGCGCCGGCTGGCACGCGGGCCAGCAGTCCGGCTGGGCCGGCGGGGGCCAGCCGGGCGCGGCCTACCCCCAGCACGCCCAGCACCAGCAGCACCCGCAGCACCACCCGGGGCAGCCCGTGCCGCCCTGGGGCCCGCAGGCCACGCCGCCCGGCGCTGGGCCCCGGCCGGGCCGGATCGCCAAGTTCGCCGGCGCCGGCGTCGCGGTGTTCGCCCTGATGCTCGGCTCCGGCGTCGCCGGTGGGGCGCTCGCGCTCGCCCTCGACGGCGACAACGGCGGCGTCACCCGGACCTACTCCGCGGCCCCCGTGCTCAACAGCGCCGACCTGCCGAAGATCGCCGCGTCCGTGCAGGACAGCGTCGTCTCGATCGCCACCGACAGCGGCGAGGGGTCCGGCGTGGTGCTCAGCGCCGACGGCTATGTGCTCACCAACAACCACGTGGTCGCCTCCGCCAGTGGGGACACCGTGCAGGTCGTCTTCGCCGACGGCAGGAACGTCCAGGCGAAGATCGTCGGCACCGACCCGAAGACCGACCTGGCCGTGGTCAAGGCCAACGGGGTGAGCGACCTCAAGCCGGCGAAGTTCGGCGACAGCGACGCCATGCAGGTCGGCGACCAGGTGCTCGCCCTGGGCAGCCCGCTCGGCCTCCAGGGCTCGGTGACGGCGGGCATCCTCAGCGCCCGGGACCGCACCATCCGGGCCGGCGAGGGCCAGCAGCAGGACCCGAACCAGCAGAGCCAGGCGGTCAGCTCGATCTCCGGGCTGCTGCAGACCGACGCGCCGATCAACCCCGGCAACTCCGGTGGCGCGCTGGTCAACACCCGCGGTGAGGTGATCGGCGTCAACACCGCCATCGCCACCTCCGGGCAGAGCACCGGCAACATCGGCGTCGGCTTCGCCATCCCCAGCAACAAGGCCAAGGACGTCGCCGGCAAGCTCCAGCGCGGCGAGAAGGTCAGCCACCCGTCGCTCGGGGTCGGCGTCAACCAGGCCGAGGGCGGCGGCGCGCTGGTCGCCTCGGTCACCGCGGGTAGCGCCGCCGAGAAGGCCGGCCTGCAGCGCGGCGACGTGGTCACCCGCTTCGGCGACAAGGTGATCAACGACTCCGACGACCTGGTCGGCGCGGTGCAGGCCGGCAAGGTCGGCGACCGGGTCGAGGTGCACTTCAAGCGCAACGGTGCCGAGAAGACGACGACCGTGACGCTCGCCGAGACGTCCTGACCGACAACTGAACCTGCCTCCTCCCTCCGGCGGCGGGTGGCGGGGCCGAGGGGGTCGGCTCCGTCACCCGCCGCTTTTTTCCGCCCCGACGGCGGTTCACCCTCATCGAGTGAACCGCCGTCACCCATCCGAGCGGCACGGTCGGCAGGCGAGCCGGCGAGCGTACGGGGGTGGGCCGTGAACAGGGTGGACGTCGACGACGACGAGTGGATCCAGCGCGCGGTCCTGGCCGAGCTGGCCTGGGATCCGCGGCTGCGACCGAACGAGATCGGGGTGGCCGTCGACCAGGGCGTAGTCACCCTGACCGGGTTCGTGGACGGCGCGGCCCGTGCGTGGGCGGCGGTCCGCTGCGCCCAACGGGTGCGGGGGGTACGCGTGGTGGCCGACGAGATCGAGGTACGCCTGCCGGGGACGCCGGGGCGTACCGACGGCGATATCGCCCTCGCCGCGGCCCGGGCCCTGGAGTGGGACAGTTTCGTGCCTGCCGAACGGCTGGACGTCACCGTGGCCAACGGCTGGTTGATGCTGCGCGGCGAGGTCGAGTTCGGGTGGCAGCGCCGGGCCGCCGAGGGGGAGCTGCGCCGGCTGGACGGGGTACGGGGAATCACCAACCTGGTCGAGGTGCGGCCGTCCGCGCCACCGGCCGGCGAGCGGCTGAGACAGGACGTCCGGCGTGCCCTGGCGCGCACGCTCGGCGCCGAGCGGGTGACGGTGGAGGTGGACGGCGGCACGCTGGTCCTCGCCGGGGTGGTCCGCTCGTGGTGGGAACGGGACCAGGTGGATCGGGTGGCGTGGTCGGCGCCGGGCGTACGAGCCGTGCACGACCACATCCTGGTCGGCGGATAAGCGCCCGTCTTGTCCGGTTTATCAGAGACCGCGTGGGGAAACCGCCGCGGACCATGCCGACCGAGGGCGATACCCGATCGGGGATCAACGGGGAGGACTCGTGGCCGTGAACCACCCGCCCGCCGACCGCTCGCCGCCGCAGCGGTCGTTGCGCATAGCGATGGTGGTCCCGCCATGGCTGTCCGTGCCACCGCCCGGTTACGGCGGCCTGGAGCAGGTGGTGGCCGGCCTGGTGGACGAGTTGTCCGCGCACGGCCACGCGGTGACGCTGTTCGGTGCCGGCGAGCAGCACGGCACCGCCGCCGGCGGTTTCGTCTCCACCGTCGCCGAGATCCAGTACGAGCGGCTCGGCGAGTCACTGCCGGAGCTTGCGCACCTGGCCCGGGTGAACCGCATGATCACGCCGGCCGACTTCGACGTGATCCACGACCACACCACGATCGGCCCGCTCGTGGCCGGCCGCCGGTCCGTGCCGACGGTGGCGACGGTGCACGGCAACCCGGTGGGGGAGTACGGCGACGTGCTCGGCGAGGCCGACGAGGACGTCGCCATGGTGGCCATCTCGCACGCGCAGCGCCGACTCAACCCGAACCTGCCCTGGGCCGGCACCGTGCACAACGCGCTGGACCTACGTGGCTTCCCGCGCAAGACCGCGCCCGGCCCCGGGCCGGTGCTGTGGTTGGCCCGGTTCAGCCCGGACAAGGGCCCGGACATCGCCATCCGCGCCTGCCGGGAGGCCGGCCTGCCGCTGCTGCTGGCCGGCAAGTGCAACGAGCCGGCTGAGCGGCGCTACTTCGAGCAGGTCGTCGCGCCGCTGGTCGACGAGGACGTGTCCGTCGTGTTCAACGCCGACCGCGCCGAGACCCTGCGGATGCTCGTCGACGCCCGTTGCCTGATCATGCCGATCCAGTGGGAGGAGCCGTTCGGCATGGTGATGGTGGAGGCGATGGCGACCGGTACGCCGGTGGTCGCGCTCGACCGGGGCGCGGTGCCCGAACTGGTTCGACCCGGGCTCACCGGGCTGGTCTGTCGGCAGCCCGCCGAGCTGCCCGCCGCGCTGCTGGCCGCTCGGGAGCTGGACCCGCAGGACTGCGTGGCGCACGTTGCCGAGAACTTCTCGGTCGAGCGGATGGCGCACGGCTACGAGGAGGTCTACCGGCGCTTCGCCCTCGGGCGGCCCACTGCCCGCGAGACAGCCCCCGTCGCGGTCCGTTGACGGTGTCGCCCCGGGTCAGACCCGTGCCGCGCCCAGCTCGGCGATGGCGGCGTCCAGCCGCTGCGCGTACGCCGGGCTGATCGCCCCCTCGCCCAGCCGGACCGTGACCTTCTCGCGCAGCCGGGCCACCGGTCGGGCCAGCTCGTTCCGGCCGGAGCCGGCGGCGGCCAGCAGGTTGCGTAGCTCGTTGCGCAGGTCGAGGCCCACATCGTCGCGGATCTCCCCGTCGCGCAGGCCGGCGTCGATAAGCCCGTCGACACGGTTGGCGGCCTCCACGAGGGTGCCCGGCTCCCCGGCGGGCGCGCGGGTGGCCGGTGGCGAGGACGGTGCCGGGGTCGGCCGGGACGGCTCGGTGGCCGGCGGGTCGGTCGGCGGGTCGCTCGGCACGGGCGTCACCGGGCCGGCCGACGGCTGGGCCTGGCGATCCGGCTGCCGGTCGGACAGCCGTGCCGCACCGGCCAGCGCCACACCGACGGCCAGCGCCACCGGGATCAGGAGCAGCAGGGCCAGCTGCCGGCGGGACCGGCCGGGCCCCGCGCCGGACAGCGCCGTCACCTCGTCCGCCAGCGGTGCCGTCGCGCCGCCCGCGTGCGCCGTCTCCGCGGCGCTCAGCGGCGGGGTGGTCGTCGACGGCGGCAGGGCCAGGGTGGGCACCCGGATCGTGGCGGTCGGTGGGTCCGGCGGCGGAAGGTGGCCGCGCAGCCCGGTGGCGAGCTGCCGGGCCGTCGGCCGGTCCGCCGGGTCCTGGGAGAGGCTCCGCAGGCAGAGCCGGGCCACCGCCGCGGGCAGCTCCGGCACGCTGGCCAGGGTCGGCGCCGGGCCGCTGGCCAGCGCGGCGCTGAGCTGCTCCCAGGTGTCCGCCGGGTAGGGCGGCCGGCCGGTCAACGCCTCGTGCAGCAGCACGCCGAGCGAGTAGACGTCGGTGGCCGGCTGGGCGGGTGCGCCGTGGAGCCGTTCCGGGGCCACGTACGCCGGGGTGCCGAAGGTGCCGCCGTCCTCGTCCTCGTCCGGGGCGCCGATCCGGGTGGCGATGCCGAAGTCGAGGACCTTCACCCCCATCGCGGTCATCATGACGTTGGCCGGGGTGATGTCGCGGTGCACGATGCCCAGCCGGTGCGCGGCGGCCAGCGCGTCCGCGACCTGGGCGCCCAGCTCGACCGCCTCCGGCCACGGCAGCGGGCCCTCGGTGAGTCGCAGCTCCAGCTCCTCGCCGCTGAGCAGCTCCATCACCACGAACGAGGTGATCGACCCGTCCGGGTCGACCGTCTCGCCGTAGTCGTGCACCGCTGTCACGTGCGGGTGCACCAACTGGGCGGCGGCTCGCGCCTCCTCCCGCACCATGTCGCGGAACCGCGCGTCGGCGGCGAGCGACGGCGCGAGCACCTTGAGCGCCACGACGCGGTCGAGCACCTCGTCCCGCGCCCGCCAGATCACCGACATGCCGCCGGAACCGATCTGGTCGATGAGTCGGTACCTGCGGGCCAGCAATCGGCCCGGATGCAGCGCTGCCCTCACGGATCGCACCTGCCCTCGGGGGTGGGAGCGGTATCAGGTTGCGCGAATGTGTCCTGCCTGTCAACGGCCGATGTGCCAGATGGTGGCGGACGGCGGCCGCGGTACGCCCACCGCCCGGTGGGCGGCGGCCGACTGGTGCGCGGCGGGCCCGTGCCAGGATGAGGACATGGCGGGGGGACCGGTGGCGTTCGTTCTCGGTGGCGGCGGGGTGCTCGGCGCCGTCGAGGTGGGCATGTTGCGGGCCCTGTTCCGCGCCGGCATCCAACCCGACATGGTGCTCGGCACCTCGATCGGCGCGGTCAACGGCGCGCTGGTCGCCGCCGACCCGTCCGAGGCGGTGACCGACCGGCTGGTTCGGCTCTGGGCCTCACCCGAGGCCAGCGAGGTGTACGGCGACTCGGTCGCCCGCCAACTGCGCCGCTTCGCCGCCCGCACCCACCTGCACTCGCCCCGGCCGCTGCGCCGGCTGCTGGAATCCGAACTGGGCGCCGACACCACCTTCGCCGACCTGCGGGTGCCGTTCCGCTGCTGCGCCGCGCACATCGAGCGGGCCGCCGAACACTGGTTCTCCAGCGGCCCGGTGGTGCCGGCCGTGCTGGCGTCGGCCTCGGTGCCGGGCCTGCTCCCGCCCACCGAGATCGACGGCGCCCACTACGTCGACGGCGGCATCGTCAACTCCATCCCGATCGGCGAGGCGGTGGCCGCGGGCGCCGGCCAGATCTTCGTCCTCCAGGTGGGCCGGATCGAACGGGAGCTGACGCCACCCCGGCGGCCGTGGGAGATCGCCCAGGTCGCGTTCGAGATATCCCGTCGGCACCGCTTCTTCCGCGAGATGGCCGCGCTGCCCGAGGGGGTGGAGGTGCACGTCCTGCCCACCGGTGGGCTGAACCCACGCGACGACACGCCGTGGGCCTATCGGGACATCGCGGCGGTGGGACGGCGGATCAGCCGGGCGTACACCGCTTCGCGCCGCTACCTCGCCACCCACGTGGAGCGCTGATGCCGCTGCCCCCCAGGTGGCTGCGGCGGCTGCTGATCGCCCCCGGCGTGGTGCTGCTCGCGATCGCCGTGGTGACCACGCTGCCGGTCTGGGCGCTGCTCGCGGCGGCCGTCTCGCCGCTGGTCCCGGGCCGGCTACGCCCCCTGCGTCTGCTGTGGATCGGCTGCGTCTACCTGGTGTGGGACGCTGCCGCGCTGCTCGCGCTGTTCGTCCTGTGGCTGGCGTCCGGGTTCGGCTGGCGCAGCCGGTCCCCGGCCTTCCAGCGTGCGCACTACGTGCTGGCCGGCTGGTTCCTGCGGGTGCTGTTCTGGCAGGCCCGCTGGTCGCTGCGGCTGCACATCGACGTGGTCGGCACGGACCCGGACACCGCGCTGCCCGGTCGGCCCGAGCTGGTGCTCTGCCGGCACGCCGGGCCGGGTGACTCGTTCATCCTGATCCACGGTCTGGTCAACTGGTTCAACCGGGAGCCGCGGATCGTGCTCAAGGACAGCCTCCAGTGGGATCCGGCGATCGACGTGCTGCTCAACCGCCTGCCCAACCGGTTCATCGCGCCCACACCGGAGCGCGGCGAGGAGACCGTACGCCAGGTCGGGCACCTGGCCGCCGGCCTGGACGACAACGACGCCTTCGTGATCTTCCCGGAGGGCGGCAACTTCACCCCCAAGCGCCGACTGCGGGCCATCGCCCGGCTGCGGTCCCTCGGCCTGGAACGGATGGCGCAGCGCGCCGAACGGATGCGCCACGTGCTCGCCCCGCAGCCCGGTGGGGTGCTCGCCGCGTTGGACGCCGCCCCGGACGCCGGGGTCATCTTTGTCGCCCACACCGGACTGGACCGGATGAGCACCGTCGCCGACGTGTGGCGGGAGCTGCCCATGGACAAGCGGATCGTGATGCGGTTCTGGTCGGTGCCCCCAGAGGAGGTGCCGACCGGCCGGCAGCAGCGCATCGACTGGCTCTTCGACTGGTGGGCGCAGATTGACACGTGGATCGCGGCCAACCGGTGAGCGCGAGGAGTGCAGCGAAGCGGAGCCCCGCAGTCGCGAACGAAAAGCGGGCTCCGGTGAGCGCGAGGAGTGCAGCGAAGCGGAGCCCCGCAGTCGCGAACGAAAAGCGGGCTCAGCACCTCATCGCCGCGTAGGGTGCGCTCGTGGACCAGATCTGCGTGGTGACGACGGTGGTGGATGCGCGTTCGGTTGCGGACGTGCTGGCGGCCGCGGCCGTCGCCGGGCGGCTCGCCGCCTGTGCCCAGGTCGGCGGTCAGGTGGACAGCACCTACTGGTGGCGCTCTGGGGTGGAGACGAGCACCGAGTGGTCCGTGCAGTTCAAGACCGCGCCGGACCGGTTGGCCGCGCTGGTGGACCAGATCCGGGCCAGCCACCCGTACGAGGTTCCGGAGATCCTGGTGTCGCGGGTGGACAGTGGTGATCCCGGGTACGCCGCCTGGGTGCACGACCACACCCGACCCTAGGTACGCGCACTCTGGGCCGTCCGCCGCCGGTTTTCGATGATGACCGGGTGGACGACACCCGCTATCCCTGCCCCGCCTGCGGCGCCCCGGCCGACCTGAACGCCGGTTGCGCCGGCTGCCGCCGCCCGCCGGACCGAATCGCGGCCGAGGTGGTCCGACTGGGGCGGGA
The DNA here is from genome assembly GCF_043205095.1 of Micromonospora sp. NPDC047557. Taxonomy (NCBI): domain Bacteria; kingdom Bacillati; phylum Actinomycetota; class Actinomycetes; order Micromonosporales; family Micromonosporaceae; genus Micromonospora; species Micromonospora sp. NPDC047557. Next base: position 69,128 of record NZ_JBIDDK010000015.1, read on the forward strand.
GGTGGATCGGCTCGGTCCGGAGGTCGAGCGGGCACACCGGACGTACACCGAGTTGGCTGGTCGGCTGGCGGCCACCTCGCAGCGGCGGGCCGAGCTGGCGGCGGTCGTCCGCGCGGGGTTGGCGGCGGGGGCGCCGGTCGTCGGGCCGGCGCCGGTCGTCACGTCGCCGCCGCCCCTTCGTGTGGTGGAGCACGCGCCGCCCGGCGCGGCGGAGACGTCGACCCGGACGGTCCAGGGGTTGCTGTTCGTCCTCGGTGGACTTCTGCTCGGCACTGCGGCCGTGGTCTTCACCGCGGTGGCCTGGGCGTCGGTGGGGGTCGGTGGCCGGGCGCTGATCCTGGCGGCGGTCACGGCGCTCGTCCTGGCCGGCCCGCTGCTGGCGGTCCGCCGGGGTTTGCGGGGCACAGCGGAGACGTTCGCCGCGGTGGGACTGCTGCTGGTGCTGCTGGACGGGTACGCCGCCTGGTCGGTGGACCTGGGTCACGTGACCGGGTGGCCGGGCACCAGGTACGCCGCGCTGGTCGGGGGAGTCAGCGCGGCGGTCTTCGTGGCGTATGGCCGGTTGAGCGGGTTGACCGGGCCGTGGTTCGCCGGCCTCGTGGTCGCGCAACCGGTGCTGCCGTTGCTCGCGGCGCAGGCCAACCCCGGCGCGGACGGCTGGGTGCTGGTGCTGCTCGGGGTGGCCGTGCTGAATCTGGCGGTGCTGGTCGCGCTGCGCGATGGGAACGACGCGCGCCGGCTCGCCGGTCGGGTGCTCGCCGGGCTGGGTCACGTCGGCGCGTTGGTCGGCGCCGCCGCGTGTGCGGTGGTGCCGTTGGTGCTGGGGCGGTCGGCGGGGTCGCCGTTGCTGGCCGGCGTGCCGATGCTGCTGGTCGCGGTGACCGGGCTCGTCGCGGCGTTGCTGGTCGGCGGCACGGCGCCGCGGGCGGTGGCGGCCGGCCTGCTGATGCCGGTGCTCGCCGCCGCGGTGCTGCGCCCGGTGGGTGAGCTGCGGCCGTCGTTGCTGCTGCTCGCGGCGGCGACGGTCGCGCTCGTCCTGGCCGGGGCGGTACGGCTGTTGCCGACCAGCTGGCGTCCCGGGCCGCGCTCTGGCGCGCTGCTGGTCGCGGCCGGTGCGGCGCAGGTCGCGGTGGCGATCGCCGGTGTGTTGGCGGTGGCCGCCGCCGCCCGGTCGCTGCCGCCCTGGCACGGGGCCGGGTGGGGGCCGGATCTGAGCTGGGGTTGGCAGGTGGCGCCCGCCGTGGCGCTGGCGCTGGGCGCGGCCGCGTCGTTGCTGCCCCGCCGCGCGTGGGCGGGGCTGGCCACGGCCGGCGCGGTGGTGGTGCTGCTCGCCGTGCCCATCGGCTGGACGGCGTCGTGGGCGACGGTGGTGGCCGTGGACCTGGCCGGCGGGGTAGCTCTGGTGCTCGCCGTACTGGCCCGCCCGACGACCCGACCGGCCACCCTGCTCGGCTGGGCGGCCGGCGGCGCCGTCCTGATCGGGCACGCGCTGCTGGTGGCCCTGGCCGATCCGCTCGGCGTCGTGGTGGTGCTGGGCATCAGCACCGTGCTCGGGGTGGCGCTGGCGGTGCGGACGGCCGACGGGCCGTACCGACGGGTGGCGGGTGTCGGTCTGCTGGCCGCGCACCTGGCGCTGCCCGCCATCGCCGCGGTGTCGCTCTTCGCGGCCGGCGTGCAGCCCTGGTGGCAGGCCCGGGCCGCGCTGCTCGCCGCCGGGCTGTCGCTGGTCGCGGCGCTCGCGGTGCGTCGCCACCGGGTCGGCCTGATCGGGTACGCGGTGACGGGCGCCGTGGTCGCGGTGCTCGCGGCCGGGGTCGCGCCGTTGGTGGCGGCGGGGAACGAGCCCGTGACGCCGTACGCCGCGCTGGCGGCGCTGGGCGTCGCGCTCGTCGCCCGCTGGGGCCTGCCGGCGCTCGGCGACGCGCCGGACGGTCCCGCAAAGCAGACGGCTGTCGGGGGGCCGTCGGCGATCGGGGGTCTGCTGCGAGCGTCGGGTGTCGTGCTGGCGGGGGTCGCGGTGCTGGCCGCGCTGCCGACGATCCTCATCGCGCTGGTCATCCCGTACGGCGTCCCGGGGTCGGTCTGGTCCGGGGCGCCGACCGCGACCGCCGATCGGGGGCTGTTCCCCACCGGGCTGGCGCTGGTCGCGTTGGCGGTGGCCGCAGCGCTGGCCGGTGGGCGGGTGCGCCCACCGCTGCTGGCCGGCCTGCCGTTCGCCGCCGCCGCGCTGCCGGTGCTGCTCGTCGCGATCGGTGTGCCCTGGCCGGTGCTGCCGGCCGCCACCCTGCTCGCCGGGGTGTCCGCGCTGCTGCTCGCCGCCCTGGCGGCGCCTCGCCCGGCGCTCGCGTCGATCGCCGTGCCCGTGGGGGTGGCGCTGGCCGTGGCCGGCGTGGCGGTGCTCCTGGCCACCCGGGCCGGCACGCTCGCGGCCGAGGGCACGCTGCTGGTGACGGCGGTGATCGTCGCCGTCGGGGCGCGGATGGTCGAGGCGCGTGTCGTCGGAAGCCTCGCGGCCGTGGGAGCGGCGTGCGCGCTGGCGGTGACCGCTCCGTTCGCCAACGGGCTGGAGTTGCGGGCGGCGGCGTACCCGCTGCTGGGGGTGGCCGTGCTGGTCCTCGCCGCCGCGGCCCTGGCCAGCCGGCGGCCGGCACCGGTCGGGCGGGTGCTGGATACCGCCGCGCAGGCGGTGGCGGGGGTGGCTGCCGCGCTCACCGTCGAGGTGGCGCAGGAGCTCGCGACCGTCTGCGTGCTGTGGGGGACGGCCGTCGCGCTGCGGCTGCTGCGCCGGGGGGAGCCGGCCGGTCGACGGTGGCGGTTCGCCGCGATCGCTGCGGGCAGCGAGCTGATCGGGGCGTGGGTGCTGCTCGCCGCCGGTGGGGTGAGCGTGTTGGAGGCGTACACGCTGCCGGCTGCGGGGCTCGCCCTCGGCGCGGGCCTGCTGGCGTTGCGTACCCGGCCAGGGCTGACCAGTTGGCCGGCGCTCGGCCCAGGGCTGGTCGCGGCGCTGCTGCCGAGCCTGGTGTCGGTGCTGGCCGGGCCGGATCCGCAGCCGTGGCGACGGTTGCTGCTCGGCGCGGCGGCGCTGGGCGCGGTGCTGGCCGGCGCCACCCGCCGCTGGCAGGCCCCGGTGCTGCTCGGCGGTGCGGTGCTGGCCGTCCTGGCGCTGCACGAGATCGCCCGTGGCTGGGACCTGCTGCCCCGGTGGATCTACTTGGGCGTCGGCGGGCTGGCGCTGATCGGGCTGGCCGCCAGCTACGAGCGGCGGCGTCGTGACCTGGCCCGACTGCGCGCCGCGGTGGCCCGGCTGGGCTGAACCGGGGCCGGGGGGTAGGGCCCGCCCTACCCCCCATCCGGGGGTTGTCAGGGTTACTCACCGCAACCGATGCGGGGAGACTGACATTGACCCCGAACCATCCTGGTTCGGGCGCAAGCGGGACAGGAGCAGTAATGGCGCTCGGAGCGGTGGCGGAACCGCCGGTACGACGGCGGGGTAGTGATTACGCACAGTTGTCCCGACGGATCAGTCAGGCCGGCCTGCTGGAGCGGCGACCTGCCTCGTACGTTGCCCGCCTCGTGCTCACCCTCGGCGCCTTCGTGGCCGGCTGGGTCGCCGTGTTCCTGGTCGGCGACTCCTGGTGGCAGGTGGCGCTCGCGGCCGTGATGGCGGTGGCCACCACCCAGGTCGCGTTCCTCGGTCACGACGCCGGGCACCGCCAGATGTTCCGGCGACGCGGTCCCAGCCAGGTCGTCGGGCTGGTCGCCGGCAACGCGGCAGTGGGGATCAGCTACGGCTGGTGGGTCGACAAGCACAACCGGCACCACGCCAACCCGAACCACGAGGACGAGGACCCGGACGTCGGCGCGGGCGCCCTGGTGTGGACTCCCGAACAGGCGCTGGAGACCCGAGGCGCACACCGCTGGATGGCCAGCCGGCAGGCGTACCTCTTCTTTCCGCTGCTCTTCCTTGAGGGTCTGAGCCTGCACGTGGCGAGCATCCGGGCCATCATCGGCCGGGAGCAGAGTGGCCGGTACGCGACCCCGATGCGGCACCGCGCGGTCGAGGCGGGGCTCCTCGTCGCGCACACCGCCGGCTATGTGGCGCTGCTGCTGGCGGTCATGTCGCCGGGCAAGGCGCTGCTCTTCGCCGCCGTGCACCAGGGGCTGTGGGGCCTCTACATGGGCTGCGCGTTCGCGCCGAACCACAAGGGCATGCCGATGCCGACCGCCGAGGACGAGCTGGACTTCCTGCGCAAGCAGGTGCTGACCTCACGCAACGTGCGGGGCAGCCGGCTGGTCGACACCGCGCTGGGCGGGCTCAACTACCAGATCGAGCACCACCTGTTCCCGAACATGCCCCGGGCGAACCTGCGCCGGGCGCAGCCGATCGTCCGCGCCTACTGCGTCGAGCAGGGCATCCCGTACGCGGAGACCGGGCTGATCGAGTCGTACCGGCAGGCGCTCGGCCACCTGCACGAGGTGGGCCGGCCGCTGCGCGGCTGAACACGGCTGACGTGAGACCTACCGGCGGGGCGGCATCGGGTGATGCCGCCCCGCCGGCGTCTGCGTGCGTCAACTGGCGGTGGCGCGTACGGCCCGCTGGACGCGCCACCGGTAGGGTCTGGTCATGGCAGACCTGCTCACCGCGGACGCGGTGCGGAAAGAGCTGGGCGGGTTGGCCGACTGGTCGGGTGACCCGACCGGCATCGGCCGCACCGTCCAGCTCGGCAGTTTCCCGGACGCCATCGCGGTGGTGGACCGGGTGGCGGCGGTGGCCGAGGAGCTCAACCACCATCCCGACATCGACATCCGATGGCGGACCCTGACCTTCCGCTGTGTCACGCATTCGACCGGCGGGGTCACCCACCGGGACATCGAGCTGGCCCGGCGGATTGACGACATCGTCCGGAGTGCGGCATGAGATTCGAGATCAGCAAGGTTCTGGACGCCATCGAGGGGCGGGTCTGCACCGACCCGTCGCTGGCCCGCGCGGTACTCGACCTGGCCGAGATCATCCGCTACCAGGACATCGACGGTGGCCGGCCGGCGAGCCTGCTGCGCCTCGGCATGGTCATCGACGCGCTCTCCCGCGAGCTGGAGGAGGACAGCGTCCAGGTGTACGCCGTGGTGCACCGGGCGCTGCTCTCCGACGCCGACCTGACCTCGAACGAGCGGATGGTGGTTCGCCGCTGGGCCGACGATGGGCTCGTCGAGGTGCTCGACAACCCGGGGGACCGGATGCTGGAGGTCGCCGACCTGCTCGGCCTTCCGGTGCTCACCCGGGTGCGCTTCGACGGGCTGCGTGGGCGGTTCCCGTGGCTGGTCGAGCAGCCCGGCCGGGTGGTCGCTCCGGTGCCGGGCGCCGGTGGGCCGGTGTTCATCGCGCACGTGGGCGGCGGGCATGCGCCGGTCGCCGGCAAGCGTTCGCCGACCGGTGCGAAGCTGCTGGCCCGACAGTGGCGCTGCCCCGAGTCGGGCTGCGCGTTGTTCGGCGGCGGTGGCGGGGGTGGCGCGTTCGCCGACCTGGCCGGCGGAGCGGACCGCAGCCCGGCCGCCCAGCCGCCGCCCTCGCTGCGCAACGGCGTGCCGACCTGCCCGCGGCACGGCGCACGCCTCGGCGACGGCGGCCCGCGTCCGCGTACGGAGGTGTTGGCCGTGCGGGTGGGTGGCCTGGTCCGGCGGCGGTTCGTGCTGAGCGAGGAGCAGCCGGTGGTGGCCGGTCGGGCGCCCGAGCAGGAGGGCGGGATCATGCTCGGCCAGTGGCTCAACGACGAGGCCCGGCGGTGGATCAGCCGGGGTCACGTCCGTTTCGAGCTGCGGGTCGGCGAGGTCATCGTGACCGACGTCAGCACCAACGGCTCCGGCATCCGGCCGGCCGGGTCGATGAACGAGGCGGACCGGATCCCCCTGGCCCCGCAGCAGTCCCGGGTGCTGGGCGAGAACGACATGATCGAGCTATACCCCGGCGTGCAGATCGGCCGCGCCGAGGAGTTGCCAACCGGCGCCCCGTTCACCCCCACCTCGGTGATGGCCGAGGCCCCCACGATGGCAATGCGCCTACCCCGCCCCTAACGCGAAGAGGCGGGCGCCGAACCCGGCGCCCGCCTCCCGCCCAGTGCCGCCGCACCGCGCCGACCCCGGTTGATCATGAAGTTATTGCCACGACACGCCGCGGCAGCGGGCAATAACTTCATGATCAACGCGAGGTCAGGCGGTCAGTACCTCGGCCAGCTTCGCCACCGCAAGGTCGATCTCCTCTTCGGTGATGACCAGGGGTGGGGCGAGCCGGATGGTGGAGCCGTGGGTGTCCTTGGCGAGCACGCCGCGCTCCATCAGGCGCTCGCACGCCTCCCGGCCGCTCATCAGGGCCGGGTCGATGTCCAGCCCGGCCCACAGGCCGCGCACGCGTACCCCGACGAGGCCCTTGCCGACCAGCCCTTCCAGGCCGGCCCGCAGCCGCTCGCCCAGCTCGGCCGAGCGGCGCTGGAACTCGCCGGTGGCCAGCAGCCGGACGACCTCGATCGCCACCGCGCACGCGAGGGGGTTGCCGCCGAAGGTGGAGCCGTGCTGGCCGGGCTTGAGCACGCCGAGCACGTCGGCGTTCGCGGCCACCGCGGAGACCGGCACGATGCCGCCGCCGAGCGCCTTGCCCAGCAGGTACATGTCCGGCACGACGCCCTCGTGGTCACAGGCGAACGTCCGACCGGTACGCCCCAGACCCGACTGGATCTCGTCGGCGATGAAGAGCACGTTCCGCTCGGTGCAGACCTGTCGTACGCCCGGCAGGTAGCCCTCCGGCGGCACCACCACGCCCTGCTCGCCCTGGATCGGCTCCAGCAGCACCGCCACCGTGTTCTCGTCGATCGCGGCGGTCAGCGCGTCCAGGTCGCCGTACGGCACGACAGTGAAGCCCGGGGTGTACGGCCCGAAGTCGGCGCGGGCGTCCTCGTCGGTGGAGAAGCTCACGATGGTGGTCGTCCGGCCGTGGAAGTTGCCCTCGGCGACCACGATGTTGGCCTGGCCCGGGGTGACGCCCTTGACCTGGTAGCCCCACTTGCGGGCCACCTTGATCCCGGTCTCCACCGCCTCCGCGCCGGTGTTCATCGGCAGCACGAGGTCCTTGCCGCACAGCTCGGCCAACTCCCGGCAGAAGTCGGCGAACTGGTCGTGGATGAACGCGCGGCTGGTCAGCGTCAGCCGATCCAGTTGGGCGTGCGCGGCGGCGATGAGTTGCGGGTGCCGGTGGCCGAAGTTCAGCGCCGAGTAGCCGGCCAGGCAGTCCAGGTAGCGGCGGCCGTCCACGTCGGTGAGCCAGGCGCCCTCGGCGGACGAGATCACCACCGGCAGCGGGTGGTAGTTGTGCGCGGTGTACTTCTCCGCGTCCCGGACGGCGGACGGGGTCCGCAGCATGTCCTCGATCACTTGCTTGCCTTTCCCTGACGGAGTCGCAGCGTGCAGCACTTCGGTCCGCCGCCGGCCTTGAGCAGCTCGGACAGGTCGACACCGATGGTCTCGTAGCCCCGGTCGCGCAGCTTGGCGGCCAGGTCGGTGGCCTGCGCGGGCAGCACGACGTGCCGTCCGTCGCTGACCGCGTTCAGGCCCAGCACCTCGGCGTCGGCCATGGTGGCGTGCACCGCGTCGGGGAAGAGCCGGCGCAGCACGGCCTGGCTGCCGGGGGAGAACGCCTCCGGCAGGTACGCCACGGTCCGCTCGTCGAGCACGGTCAGCGCGGTGTCCAGGTGGTAGAAGCGCGGGTCGACGAGCTGCATGGTGATCACCGGGTAGCCGAAGACCTCCTGCAATTGGGCGTGCGAGGCGTGCGCCGTGCGGAAGCCGGTGCCGGCGAGCAGGTGGTCACCGGCCAGCAGGACGTCGCCCTCGCCCTCGTTGACGTGCTTCGGGTCGTACATTTCGAAGCCGGCGGCCTCGAACCAGGCCCGGTAGGCCGGGGCCTCGTCGGCGCGCTGCGGGTCGCGGAACTGCACGGCCATCGCCTTGCCGTCGATCACGGTGCCGCCGTTGGCGGCGAAGACCATGTCGGGCAGGCCGGGCACCGGAGTGATCTCCTCGACGGTGTGGCCCAGGTCAAGGTACGTCTGGCGCAGCTGCTCCCACTGCCGGACGGCCAGCGCGGCGTCGACCGGAGCGCTCGGGTCCATCCACGGGTTGATCGCGTAGTCGACGGCGAAGTACGTCGGCCGGCACATCAACAGGCGCTGGCTGGTGGCGTCCATCGTCATTGTCCTGCTCCCAGGGGTCGGGCGCGCCCGGCCACCGTGGCCCACGGGCTGGCGCCGTTGCTCAACGCTATGCGGCCCCAGCGGCAGGATCCACCATCAGAACTTGCGCAGACCGCAGATCCGTTGCGTGTGAGGCCTGCGCGGCCGCGATTCGTTGCGTAGATGGGCCGGCCAGGGCTGGCTGGTGCTCCGCGTCACCCGACGTGGCCTGTGCGACGACACCGTTCGTGTGCGTGACACCGTCCGTCTGCGGGTCAACGTGCGGGCCGGCTGCGGGGGCAGTGGTCGCATCCTTTGCTCTGCTTCAGCGGAGGCAACACCTGCCGTCCGGTAATCGGACGCAACGTGTTGCCTGGGGTGAAGCAGAGCAAAGGACGAAGGAGGAGGAAGGTGAGCCGGAAGGCAGGAGCGAGAAGGAAGAGGAGGAAGAGGAAGAGAGGCGGAGAGGGGCTCAAGAGAGGGAGCGGAGGGAGGCGCGGGTGCGCGCGCTGTCCCCTCCTGGAGACGGCCTGTGCGGACCCCGGACACACTTCAGGGGCGGCGAATCGCCGCCCCTGAAAGGGTGTTGCCCGATCGGTGAACCACCTGCGGGCTGCCGGCGAACCGCCGGCCGCGCCGGTGCATCACCGGCGGCCCGAACAGTGCCCGCTAGAAACGGTCCACAAACTGTGAGTCGAGCCACTCGCGGAAGCGCTGCACCCAGTCGCCGTCGGTGGTCGGCCAGTCGAACTGACCGGTCATCGCCAGCACGCCGATCACCACCGCCGCGAGCCCGATGAGCACGCCGAACAGCGCGTCGGTCTTGCCGGCGACGTGCCGGCGGCGGGTGGCCATCAGGCCGAGCACCGAGAGCACCGCGCCGAACGCGCCGAGCCCGATGCCGTACCCGGCCAGGGTGCCAGTCAGCACGAACAGCGCACCGGCGACGGAGACGATCAGGCCGAGGGTGGCGAGCAGGCTGGCCCGGGGCTTCGGGCCGCGCGTCACCGGCGGCTCCGGCTCGGTGTGGCCGGGGGTCGCGTCGACCGGGCGGTCGGTCACGACGCGGTCGGTCGGGGCGGGCCGCGGGGTCGTCCGGTCGAGGTCCGTGTCGCTCTCGGGGCGTCGGGTCGTCCGGTCGAGGTCGGTGTCGCGCTCGATGGTCGGGGCGGTCGCCGCGGCGCTGCTCGCCCGGGTCGGGCCGTCCGACCGGACCGCGCCGGGCCGGGAGTCGCCCTCCGCCGGGCGGGCGGTGGCCGCGCGGGCCACGGCAGCGCGCTCCGCGGCACGCCGCTCGGCCTCGCCGACCTGGTCGCCGGTCGCCGTCGTGCTGCGGTACGTCGTCTGGTCGGCGTCCCGGTCGGTTGCCACCGGTCGGCCGGTGACGTCGTCGGACCGGCCGGTGTCGGTGACCGCCGTGCTGCTGTCCCGGTCGGCGACCGGGGTGTCGTTGCCGTCGACGCGCCCGTCGAGGTTCTCGTCCCGCGTCGGCGCCGGCTCGGACCGGCGGGACAGCGAAGGAATCCTGACCACTACACACCTCCTGATGAATGCGTGGTGGCCGACGGAACGGGTGGCACCCACGCGGTACCGCCCTCAACTACCCCGTTGGGCGTTTCCTGACACCAATTCCGGGTACGCCCATCACGCGCGGACCGACCTGCCCCGCACCGGGGCCGCTCTGGTCTTCCCTGCGCGCGCCTGGGCGTCGTTCGTGGCCGACGTCAAGGAGCAGCGCCTGGGCTGACGTGTCCGCACTGCTCATTCGGCCCGGCCGGCTGCCGCTGACTATCCTTGGGTCCCGTGCCAGAGGGACACACCATTCATCGCCTGGCGGCCCGGCACGCCGAGCTGTTCGCCGGGGACAAGCTGCACGCCGCGAGCCCGCAGGGCCGCTTCGCCGAGGGCGCGGCCCGGCTCTCCGGCACGGTCCTGGAGAGCACCGAGGCGTACGGCAAGCACCTGCTGCACCACTACGCCGGCGAGCTGACCCTGCACGTGCACCTCGGCCTGTACGGGAAGTTCACCGACGGGCCGGGGGAGCCGCCCGATCCCGTCGGCCAGGTGCGGCTGCGGCTGGCCAGCGACCGGCACTGGCTCGACCTGCGCGGGCCTACCGCCTGCGAGCTGTTCACCCCGCCCGAGGTCACCGCCCTGCGCGAGCGCCTCGGGCCGGATCCGCTGCGTGCCGACGCCGATCCCGAGCGGGCGTACGCCCGGATCTCCCGCAGCCCCACGCCCCTCGCGGCGCTGCTGCTGGACCAGTCGGTGGTGGCCGGCACCGGGCTGATCTTCGTGACCGAGGCGCTGTTCCGGGCCGGGTTGTCGCCGACGATGCCGGGCCGCGACCTGACCCGCGCCGGCTGGGACACGCTCTGGGTCGACCTGGTCGAGCTGATGCGCCTCGCCCTGCGGCACGGTCGGATCGACACGGTCCGGGACGTCCACCTGCCGGAGGCGATGGGGCGACCGCCGCGGGTCGACCGCCACGGCGGCGAGGTGTACGTCTACCGCCGCCCCGGCGCGCCCTGCCACATCTGCGGCACCGAGGTCAGTCGCGGGGAACTGGCCGGCCGCAACCTCTACTGGTGCCGCACCTGCCAGGCCGGCTGACCGGCCGCCGCCCGCGCTTGATCGCGGGACGCGGGGCCGGCGTGGCCGCAGGGCCGGGCGTCAGTCGCCGTCGAGCAGCCAGCGGACCACCTCGATCTCGTGCGGAAAGACGACCTCGCCGTCGATGCTCCAGGCCATCGTGTGGCCGATCGTCCAACCCCGGACCCGGTCGGCGTCCAGCCCGAGGTCGCTGCTGAGCCGGTGCAGCCGGTGCCGGACGGCGGCCGGCGAGTGGCCCAGCTCCTGACCGCGCACGAGCGGCACGACCGAGAACTCCCGTTCGCCGCTCAGCGGCTTCGGGTCGATCACCAGCCAGGGCTCGCGGTCGGCGGCGAGCACGTTGCCGGCGTGCAGGTCCTGGTTGACGAGCACCTGCTCGCCCTGGCTCGACGCCAGGTCGACGAGCCTGGCGCACGCCGCGTCGAGCAGCCGCCGCTCGTACGGCCGGCCGGTCCGTTCCCAACTCCGGGGAATCCGGTCGAGCCAGCCGGCGACCTCCTCGGCGAGCGGGGTGAACGGCGTGCCGGCCGGCCGCCAGAGCCGGGGCAGCACGTGGATCGCCGCGTCCAGTGCGCGGTCCAGCGGCAGCTCGTACAGCGGCGTGCCGGGTTGGCAGCGTTCCACCAGCAGGGCGTGCCGTTGCGGGTCGTGCGCGAGCAGCCGGACCGCGCCGTCGCCGTCCCAGTGGGCCAGCGCCTGGGCCTCGTGCTGGCTGTCCTCGGTCGGGTACTGGAGCTTGAGCACCGCCGCCGTGCCGTCGGGCAGGTCGGCGGGGAGCGCCAGCGAGGCGTACGCGTACTCAAAGGGCGGGCCCAGTCGCAGCGACCACCGTTCGGCGCACTCCGCCAGCAACGTCGGAAGTGCGGCCAGCCAGGCCCGACCGACCGCTGACCCCCGTATCCAACCGAGTCCCTCCGGCAGATCCATCCAGCCCCTCCCGTGGCATCCACCGTGCTACAACGGTGTTCGCGTGCCGGGTCCACTGTGGCTAGCGTGGGACCCGTGCGGATTGGCGTGAACGTACCGAACTTCGCCCCGGGCACGGATCCCGAGATGCTGCGACAGTGGGCGCAGACGGTCGAGGGCCTCGGCTTCGACCTGCTGATGGTCTCCGACCACATCGTGGTGACCCCGGACGTGGCCGAGCAGTATCCTGCGCCGTTCTACGAACCGTTCACCACGCTGTCCTGGTTGGCCGGGGTGACCCGCCGGGTCCGGCTCGGCACCACGGTGCTCATCGTCCCGTACCGGCATCCGCTGCTCACCGCCCGGATGGCGGCGAACCTCAACCGGCTCAGCGGCGGCCGGCTCGTGCTCGGTGTCGGCGTCGGCTGGGCCCGGCAGGAGTTCGAGGCGCTCGGCGTGCCGTTCGGGCGGCGCGGCGCGTTGACCGACGACTACCTGCGCGTCATGCGCGCCGCCTGGCAGGACACCGACGACTACGACACCGGTGCGATCCCGATCTGGGTCGGTGGCAACAGCGACGCCGGCATGCGCCGCGCGGTGCTGCTCGGCGATGCCTGGCATCCGTTGCGGTTCACGCCGGCAGGGTTGGCCGAGGCGGCCGCACGGCTGTCGGTCATCGCCGGTGAACTGGGTCGTCAGGTGCCCCCGTTGGTGCCGCGCATCGCACTGCGGGAGGCTCGTGAACCGGTCACCTCCCCGGACCGGCTCGCCGGTGTCGGCACCATCGACCAGATCATCGCCGACCTCGACCAGATCCGTCTGCTCGGCGCGGAGACGGTGGTGCTCGACCCGTTCAACGACGACCTGACCGAGATCCGTCAGCCCGAACGTGCCTGGCGGACCCTTGCGGCCGTGGCCGCGTACCACTCATCTCAGGAGGACCGATGACACCCGAGGACGAGACCTTTCTCCGCCGCGCCGTCGAACTCGCCAGCCAGGCGGGGGCCTCCGGCGAACGGCCGTTCGGCTCGTTGCTTGTCGACGCCGACGGCACCGTTCTGATCGAGGATCACAACACCGTGGTCTCGGACGCGGACATCACGGCTCATCCGGAACTGAAGCTGGCCCGTTGGGCCGCTCGGGAACTCTCGCCCGAGGTGGCCGCCGGCACCACCATGTTCACCAGCTGCCAGCCCTGCGCGATGTGCGCGACAGCGATCGACCGGTCCGGCCTCGGTCGGGTGGTGTACGCCCTGTCCGGCGAGCAGTTCGAGGAGGTCAAGCCGGCCACCCCGGCGCTGCCTCCGGTCCGCTACGAGGGGCCGGCGCTGTTCGACGAGGCACGCCAGCCGATTGACAACTACTACTAGTCGCAGCGCACCGGAAGTTGACAGTGGCCCAGCTGCCGGAGCAGGGTTGATGAGTGACAACGATGTCAACGGACAAAAAGGGATATGGCCCCTCATGATTCCCTCCGTGTCGCACCGCGGTCGGACGGCCGGCTCCCGGCGTACCGTAAGCGGGTTTGCCGGCGCGGACCCGGTTCGTCCGCCGATCCTTGCCGTATGCCCCTTCGCTCCTCGACGGTGACCAGCTGAGATGACCGACGTGCCCCGCTCCGACGCCGAAACGACCCCTGCCCCGGCAGGGTCACCCGACCTGCCCGACCTGGACGGGTTCCTCGCCGACCAGACCCACACGCTGCTCGACACGGCCCGCCGCGCGGTCCGCCCCGAGGGCGGGTTCTGGTGGCTCACCGACGACCGCACCCCGGATCGTGGCGAACCCATCTACACTTGGATCACCTGCCGGATGACCCACGTGGCCGCGCTCGCCCACCGCAACGGCGACCCGGATGCCGCCGCCCTCGTCGACCACGGCGTCGCCGCGCTCAGCACGCTGCTGCGCGACGACCGGTACGGCGGCTGGTTCGCTGCCGTGGACCAGCAGGGCACGCCGACCGACGAGCGCAAGGCCGGGTACGACCACGCGTTCGTGCTGCTCGCCGCGTCCAGCGCCGCCCGGGCCGGGCGACCCGGCGCGGACCGCCTGCTCGCCGACGTGCTGACCGTGGTGCGGGACCGGTTCTGGGACGACGACGCAGGCGCGGTCCGCGAATCGTGGAACCGGGACTGGACGGTCACCGAGGACTACCGCGGCGCCAACAGCAGCATGCACATGGTCGAGGCGTTCCTCGCCGCGGCCGCCGCCACCGGCGACGCGAGCTGGACCGACCGGGCCCTGCGGATCGCCACCCACCTCGTGCACACCGAGGCCGCCCGGCACGACTGGCGGCTGCCCGAGCACTTCACGGCCGACTGGACGCCCCTGCTCGACTACAACCGGGACCAGCCCGCCGACCCGTTCCGGCCGTACGGCTCGACGATGGGCCACTGGCTGGAGTGGGCCCGGCTGCTGCTGGAACTGGAGGCGGTCCTGCCGCAGCCGCCGGGCTGGCTGCTCGCCGACGCCCGTACCCTCTTCGCCGCTGCCGTGCGGCGCGGCTGGGCGGTCGACGGCGCCGACGGCTTCGTCTACACGATCGACTGGGACGACCGGCCGGTGGTCCGCTCCCGGATGCACTGGGTGCTGGCCGAGGCCATCGGCGCGGCGGTCACCCTGCACCGCCGCACCGGGGACGCCGTCTACGCCGACTGGTACCGGGTCTTCTGGGCGTACGCGCGCCGCTACCTGATCGACGGCACCGGCTGGCGGCACGAGCTGGACGAGCGGAACCTGCCCGTCGACACGGTCTGGCACGGCCGGCCGGACGTCTACCACGCGTACCAGGCGGTGCTGCTGTCCCGCTCGGCCGGCGCGCTCGGTGGTCCCGGCCCGCTCGCCCCCGGCACGGTGACCGCATGATCGTGGTGGCGGGCGAGGCCCTCATCGACCTGGTGGTCACCGCCGAGGGGCAGCGGGCGGTGCCGGGTGGGTCCCCGGCGAACGTGGCGGTCACCCTGGCGCGGCTCGACGAGCCGGTGCGGCTGCTGGCCCGGCTCGGCCCCGACGAGTACGGCCGGCAGATTGCCGAGCACCTGGCGGCCAACCGGGTGGACCTGCGGTGGGCGGTCCGCGCCGAGGAGCCCACCTCGGTGGCGGTGGCCACCCTGAGCACCGCCGGGCAGGCCAGCTACGAGTTCCGGCTCGACGGCGCGGCGGACTGGCAGTGGACCCCGCAGGAGCTGCCCGACCTGGCCGGCTCGTCGGCGACGGCTCTGCACACCGGGTCGCTCGCCCTCGCGCTCGCGCCCGGCGCGCAGGTGCTGGAGGGCCTACTCACCCGCGAACGCGACCGCGACGGGCTGACCATCTCGATCGACCTCAACCTCCGCCCGAGCATCGTCACCGACCGGGCCGCGGAGCAGGAGCGGGTACGCCGCCAGATCCGCCTCGCGCACCTGGTCAAGGCCAGCGACGAGGATCTGGCCTGGCTCTACCCGGGCCGCTCGATCGGCGACGTGCTGGCCGAATGGCGCGAGGCCGGGGTGTCCTGTGCGGTGGTCACCCGGGGCGGCGAGGGCGCGTGGTTGCTCGCCCCGAACGGTTCACTGCACGAACAACCGGCGGTACGCACCACAGTGGTCGACACCGTCGGCGCGGGCGACTCGTTCACCGGTGGCCTGCTGGCCGCGCTGGCCGACATCGACGCGCTCGGTGACCGGCCGGCCGACCGGCTCGCCGCGGTGACCGAGCAGCAGTGGAGCGCGGTGCTGCGCCAGGCCGCGACGGTGGCCGCGCTGACCTGCGCCCGCCGAGGCGCCAGCCCTCCGACCCGAGCAGAGGTCGAAGCTCTCCTGACCACGGCAACCTGACCCGCCGCCCTGCCCGGGGTCGATCATGGACTTGTGGTGGGCGTTCACCACCACTTCGCGGCATACGCGAGGCACCACAAGTCCATGATCGCCGTGGGGGTGGGGTGGGGGTTAGGAGAGGCCGCGGCGTAGGAGGCGGGTGGGGAGGACCGTCGTCGTCGGCGGGGAGTCGTCGCCGGCTATGCGTTGGAACAGGCGCTCCGTCGCCACGCGGGCCAGCTCCCGCGTGTCGTATCCGACGACGGTCAACGGCCGGGGCATCAGGTGGGCCAGCTCGAAGTCGTCGAAGCCGACCAACGCCGCGTCGCTGCCCCGGCGGTGCAGCTCCGCGAGGGCGCCGACGGTGAGCCGGTTGTTGCCGCAGAAGAACGCGGTGGGCGGGTCGGGGAGGTCGAGCAGCGCGGCGACCGCCCGGCCGGCGTCCTCGGGAGCGATCAGGCGGTCGCGGACCAGCGAGTCGTCCGGCTCGACTCCGGCCGCCGCCAGCGCGGCCCGCGCGCCGACCAGCCGCTCACGCATGGTGGGAACGCTCGGCGCGCCGAGCAGGAGACCCACCCGCCGGTGCCCCTCGTCGAGCAGTGCGCCGACCCCGGCCCGGCCGCCACCTCGGTTGTCCAGCAGCACGGCGTCCGCGACCAGTCCCTGCGGCGGCCGGTCCAGGAAGACCGCCGGCATGCCCAGCTCGACCTCGCGGCGCAGGAAGGAGTGGTCGGGACCGGCCGGCACCACCAGCAGCCCGTCGACCCGGCGCTGGGTGAAGTCCTGGAGGACGGCGCGTTCCCGTTCCGGGTCCTCCTCCGAGGACGCGGTGATCAACATGGTGCCGTGCGCGGCGGCGATCTCGGCGGCGACGCTCGCGATGGTGGCGTAGAACGGGTTGGCGATCTCCTCGATCAGCAGCCCGACGGTGGCGTTGAGCTGGCGCGAGCGCAGGTTGCGCGCGATGTCGTTGCGGCGGAAACCCAGCTCGGCGATGGCGGCCAGCACACGGCCGAGCAGCTCCTGTCCCACCGGCTCGTCGTTGACCACCCGGGAGACCGTCTTCAGGCTGACCCCGGCGTGCCGGGCGACATCGACCATGGTCGGGCGTCGGCGGGCGGCCGACCTGGTCGGAGTCTGGGTCACGGGGTGGTCCTCCACGGCGGGCGCGGGTCAGCGGTCGAGAGCGGCGAGCGCGTCGACCGCCTTTCGGGCGGCGATCAGCACCGGATCCCAGACCGGCGCGTACGGCGGAGCGTAGCCGAGGTCGAGCGCGGTCATGTCATCCACCGTCATGCCGTTCCACAGTGCGACGGCCAACGTGTCGATCCGTTTGGCCGCCTCGGACCAGCCGACGATCTGCGCGCCGAGCAGCCGGCCGCTGGGTCGCTCGGCGATCAGCTTGACGGTCATCCTCCGCGCGCCGGGGTAGTAGCCAGCCCGGTTGGTCGACTCGGCGACCACCGAGACGAACTCGAAACCGGCCGCCTCGGCCTCCCGCTCGCGCAGGCCCGTCCGACCCACCTCCAGGTCGCAGACCTTGGTCACCGCCGTGCCGATCACGCCCGGGAAGGTCGCGTACCCGCCGCCGATGTTGATGCCGGCAGCCCGGCCCTGCTTGTTGGCGTGCGTGCCCAGCGGCACGTGCACAGGCATTCCGCTGACCCGGTGCAGCGTCTCCACGCAGTCGCCGACGGCCCAGACTCCGGGCAGCCCCGGCACCCGCATCCGGCGGTCCACCCGGACGCCGCCGGTGGGCCCGATCGGAAAGCCGGCAGCCGTGGCGAGCGCGGTGTTCGGGCGTACGCCCAGACCCAGCACGACCACGTCGGTCGGCATCGGCCCCTCGGCCGTGACCACCGCGGACACCCGGCCGTCCCGCTGCTCCAGGCCGGTCACCGGCAGGCTGGTGCGGATCGTGACGCCGAGGCCGCGCATGGCCTCGGCGACCAGTTCGGCCATGTCGCCGTCGACCGTCGCCATGGGCTGTTCGCCCGCCTCGACCAGGGTCACCGCGAGGCCGCGCTCGATCAGCGCCTCGGCCATCTCGACGCCGATGTACCCGCCACCGATCACCACGGCCCGGCGCGGTTGCGGCTCGGCGTCCAGCCAGGCGCGCAGGGCCGCACCGTCGTCGAGGGTCTGCATCCCGAACACGCCGCCGGCGTCCGTGTCCGCCCACGGTGGCTGCACCGGCACCGCGCCCGCGGCGTACACCAGGTCGTCGAAGCGCTCGCGGACCTCGCGGCCGCCCTCGGAGTCCCGGGCGACCACCTCGCGCCGTTCGAGGTCGATGGCCGTCACCTCGTGCCGCATCCGGACGTCCACGGCGAACTTCGTGCGGAACGTCTCCGGTGTCCGCGCGATCAGCTCCTCCGGGCCGGACACCACCCCGCTGATCCAGTACGGGATGCCGCACGACGAGTAGGAGGTGAAGTGACCGCGCTCAAAGACCACGATCTCCAGGTCCTCATGGCCCCGGCGGCGTCGCGCCTGGGACGCCGCCGACATGCCGGCGGCGTTCCCGCCGATGACGATCAGTCGTTGCGCCACGGGATCATCCTGTCACGGGCGTGTTCAGCCGCGGGTCTGTCGCGCCACGTCCTGCACCACGTCGACGAGCCGTCCGGTACGGGCGTACACGGCACGCTGCCGGGCCGCGCCGGTGCCGTGGCGGCGCAGCCCGCCCAACAGGTCGGACACCTCCGCCCAGTCGCCGTGCTGCTCCAACGCCGGCCGCATCCGCTCCACGAACCGGTCCAGCAGTTCCCAGGCCGGGCGCAGCTCGCCGGTGGTGACGTCGACGCCGTCGCCCTCGAGGCCGTCGTGGGCGGCCCTCCAGTGCGCGCCGACCAGCAGGTGGTGGTCCGTACGCAGGGCCGGCCGGCCGGCCTCGACGTCGGCCATGGCGGTGGCCACGAGTGCCCGGACCAGCGCGGCGACCAGCACCGCATCGTCCACCGTCGGGCAGACGTCGCCGATCCGCAGCTCCACGGTCGGGTACTTCGCCGACAGCCGGGCGTACCAGTAGAGCATCCCCTCGTCGAGCATCACCCCGCTGGAGATCAACTGACGGATCAGCCGCTGGTAGTGCTCGTGCGACTCCAAGAAGGGCGTCGGCGCCACCGACGGCCAGCGCTCCCACTCCACCGAGCGCCAGCTCGCGTAGCCGGTGTCCTCACCGCCAGCGAACGGCGAGTTGGTGGTGATGGCGTGCAGCATCGGCAGCCACGGCCGGACGTGGTTGAGCACCTGCACGCCGGTCTCCGGATCGGGGACGCCCACGTGCACGTGCATGCCGTTGTTGCCAGGGCCGGGAACGAGCAGCCGGAAACGTTCGATCATCCGGTCGAAGCGGGGCTTGTCGACCACCGGCGGCACCGGGCCGTCCACCGGACCGGTGCCGATGGCCAGCAGTCGTACGCCGGCCCGCTCGGCCGCGTCGGCGAGGGCCTTACGCAGTACGCCGAGGGAGTGCCGGATCGAGGACAGCTCAAGGCCGGGCGGACTGCCGATCTCGATCTGGCTGGTCTGGAACTCGCGCTCCACCTGACCGCGCAGTTCCGCCGGCACCTGCTCCAGCACCAGGTCGACGGCGGGCACCGCGGCTCCGGTGTGCGGGTCGACGAGCAGAAACTCCTCCTCGACACCCACGGTGAGCACATCGGTCCCCGCGGTCGTCCCGCTGGGTGCCTCCGCCACCTGGCCCGTCATCGCGACACCACCGTCCGTTTCTGCCGTCTGCGGTCCGTCCGCGTCGGTCGGCCGCTTGGTTACCCACAGTGGCAACGCTCGGAAACGTGCGACGGCGCGCTGCCCGCGCGTGTCGGCCACAACTGGCGCGTGGTGCCGCGCGGATCGGCCGATCGGGGCGATCGTGATTCGGCCGGGCGGCGTGACAGCCCGTCCTATGCTGAGCCCGTGCCGGTGCCGCTGGGTTTCCTCTGGGTCGCGTGGATGTCCGCGTTCGCCCAGCTCACCATGCTGGCGGACCGCCCGGCCGACCTGCTGGCGGGGGCCGCCCTGACCGCCCTGGTCCTGTTCGCCGCGCTGCTCGCCGCGCACGTGCCCGCCCACGCGGGGGCAACGGGCGTCGCACGACGCTGGGCCGGGCTACGCGCCCGTGCCCGAGGTCGCCGAGTGCCCCGCCAGATCGACCCGGACGCCGCCGGACGACCTCGCCCCCGCGCACCCGGACGCCCCTTCGCCGCGTAGCGCCACACCGCCGCGCGGCCGATCCCACAGTCACCGGTCCTTCATGCCGGCGGCCACCGCCGGGGAGGACCCACCGGAATCGGACCGAGGGGTTTCCCATGCTCGCCTTCGCACCACTGCACGACGTCGTCGGCGCCGCCGGCACCGCGTTGTCCTGGCTCACCGATCTGCTCGAACCGTTGGCCGGTGGCACGGCGACAGTCGCCGCCATCGTGCTGCTCACCATCGCCGTCCGGTTGCTCATCACACCGCTGACCGTCGCGCAGGTCCGCGGGGAACGGCGCCGCGCGGCGCTCGCCCCCCAGGTGCGCGATCTCCAGCAGCGGTACGCCGACGACCCGGCGACCCTCCAGCGCCAGGTGTTCGCGCTGTACCGCTCGGCCGGCGCGAACCCGGTCGCCGGCTGCCTGCCGTTGCTGCTCCAGGCGCCGTTCCTGCTCGTGCTGTACCGGCTGTTCGCCACCGACGAGGGCGGCACGGGGCTGCTGGACGAGCGGCTGGCCGGGGTGCCGCTGGGCCATCACGTGAGCGACGGGTTGGCCGGGGCGGCCGGGCCGCTCTTCGTCGTCCTGCTGGTCGCGCTGCTGGTGCTGGCCTGGTGGTCGTCGCGGCGGGCACGCCGGGCGTCGGCGGCGGTCGGCACGGTGGCCGGTACGCCCACCGAGGGGCCGGGCGCCGCCACGCTCGGCCGGCTGCTGCCCCTGCTGCCGTTCACGACCGTGCTGGTGGCGCTGGTGCTGCCGCTCGCGGCAGTGATCTACCTGGTGACGACTACCGCCTGGTCGGCGCTGGAGCAGGCGGTTCTCCGCCGGCCGCAGGCGGCTCCGGCGAGCGCCACATAGATCGACGTTGACAACTGTTTCGGCGGGACGTACAACTCTGAGAGAGCGCTCTCTCGACCCGTCCCCGCAGAGAGGCACGTCCATGTCACCTCCCTCGGCGGCCACTGCCGCCCCGCCCGTCCGACGCCGGCTGCGGCTGGCGTCCGTCCTGCTCGTCGCGACCACCACCGTCCTGGCCGGCGTCACCGTCACCGCACAGGCGGCCGTGCCGCCACCCCCGGCCGGCTGGAGCACGGTCTGGAGCGACGACTTCACCGGCGCGGCCGGCACCCTGCCGTCGGCCGCCAACTGGATCATCGACACCGGGCACAACTACCCGGGTGGCCCGGCCAACTGGGGCACCGGCGAGATCCAGAACTACACCGCCAGCACCGCCAACGTCAGCCACGACGGCGGCGGCAACCTGCGGATCACGCCGCTGCGCGACGGTGGGGGTGGCTGGACCTCCGCCCGGATCGAGACCGTGCGCAGCGACTTCAAGGCCCCGGCCGGCGGGGTGCTGGCCATCGAGGGCCGGATCCAGATGCCGAACGTCACCGGCACCGAGGCAGCAGGCTACTGGCCGGCGTTCTGGGCGCTCGGTGCGCCCTACCGGGGCAACTACCAGAACTGGCCGGGCATCGGCGAGTTCGATGTGATGGAGAACGTCAACGGCATCAACTCCGTCTGGGGGGTGCTGCACTGCGGCGTCGCCCCGGGCGGGCCGTGCGACGAGTTCAACGGCATCGGCGCTTCCCGGGCCTGCCCAGGGGCCAGTTGCCAGTCGGCGTTCCACACCTACCGGTTCGAGTGGGACGCCTCGATCAGCCCCCAGCAACTGCGCTGGTACGTCGACGGGCAGCTCTACCACACCGTCACGCAGAGTCGGGTCGGTGAGCCGGCCTGGTCGCAGATGACCTCGCACGCGGGTTACTTCCTGCTGCTCAACGTGGCGATGGGTGGGGCCTTCCCGAACGGGGTGGCCGGCAGCGGCACGCCGACCGCGGCGACGGTGCCGGGTCGACCGATGCTGGTCGACTACGTGGCGGTGTACCGCCGTGGTGGCGGGACCACCCCGCCGCCCACCACGCCACCGCCGGGCGGAACGAGGGACGCGTACGCGCAGATCCAGGCCGAGTCGTTCAACGGGCAGAACGGGGTGCTCGTCGAGGCGTGCTCCGAGGGCGGGCAGAACATCGCCGCGCTGCGGAACGGGGACTGGGCGCGCTACGACAACGTCGAGTTCGGCTCGGCCGGGCCACGGGACTTCGTGGCCCGGGTGGCCTCCGGGGCCGGCGGCGGGGCGAGTGGCCTGGTCGAGGTGCGGCTGGACAGCCCGACCGCGGCGCCGATCGGCAGCTTCGCGATCGGCAACACCGGTGGCTGGCAGAGCTGGCGCTCGGTGCCCGGCAACGTCGGCGGGGTGACCGGCCGGCACACCGTCTACCTCACCTTCACCAGCGGGCAGCCGAACGACTTCGTCAACGTCAACTGGTTCACCTTCCGCCGCTGAGGCGGACCGTCCGGGCCGTCCGCCGCGTGGTCCCACGGCGGGCGGCCCATCCATCTGCGTCGACCCCTGGACAGAAATAGTTAACTATCTTAATAATAAGCGGCAACGTTGATGTCCATGGATGCCGGCCCGGCGTGGAGGGTCACATGAAACCTGCCAGACCCCTTGTCCTGTCCCTGGTCACCGCGCTCGCCGCGACGCTCGGTGCGGCCTGGGTTGCGCCGCGCACCTCCCCCGGCATTCGGGGAGCGATGACCTGGTCGGTGAACTGGGACGTCAGCAACGGCAACGGTTTCGCCCGCACGGTGGCCCCGCACCTGGACACCCTGCCCTGAGCGGTGCCGACGCCCGTACCGGCGTCGGCGCACCACCTGCGCGGCCCGCACACCACCCGGCCGCGCAGGGCATCGGCACCACCCGCCCGCACGACCGAGCGCCGCTCGACGACGGGCGGCATCCCCCACCACACCGGTCCCTGGAGGCCACCGTGAAACTCCGATCCCCCCGCGCGGCGACGTTCGCCGTCGCGCTGGCCGCCGCACTGGTGGCGGCCACCGTCGTGGCACCGCCGGCCGCGTCGGCCGCCACCGCCGCCTTCGTCCGCACCAGCAGCTGGAGCAGCGGGTACGAGGCGAAGTTCACCGTCACCAACAACACGTCCACGGCGATCACCTCCTGGGACGTCCAGTTCGACCTGCCCCCGGGCAGCACTGTCGGGTCGGCCTGGGACGCCCTGGTGACCAGCTCGGGTCAGCACGTGACCGCCCGCAACCAGTCCTGGAACGGCGCGTTGGCGGCCGGAGCGAGCACCTCGTTCGGCTTCATCGTCGCCGGCACCGGCGACCCCACCAACTGCACGGTCAACGGCTCGCCCTGCGCCGGCGGTCCGACCACCCCGCCGGGCGCCCCCGCCACCCCTGGCGGCCTGCGCGTAACCGGCAGCACCAACTCGGCGGTCTCGCTGGCCTGGAACGCGGTCGGCGGAACGGTGACCGGCTACCGGGTGTACGAGGGCTCGACGGTCCGCGCCACCGTCACCGGCACCTCGACCACGGTCTCCGGTCTGGCCGCCTGCTCGGCGCACAGCTACACGGTCACCGCGTACAACTCGGCCGGGGAGTCGGCGCGGTCGGCGGCGGTCGCCGCGAGCACCACCGGCTGCACCGGTGGCGGCGGTTCGATGGCCGTCGCGCCCTACCTCTACCCGGGCTGGGGTGACCCGCCCGCCCCGGCGACCGTCATGTCGGCGACCGGCGTGAAGTGGTTCACCATCGCGTTCGTGCTCTCCGGCGGCGGCTGCACCCCCGCCTGGGACGGCGTCGGCCCACTCACCGGCGGTGTGCACGCCAGCACCATCGCGGCCATCCGGGCGGCCGGCGGCGACGTGATCCCGTCCATCGGCGGCTGGAGCGGCAACAAGCTCGGCCCGAACTGCTCCTCGGCCAGCGCCCTGGCAGGCGCGTACCAGCAGGTGATCAACGCCTTCGGGCTCAAGGCGATCGACATCGACATCGAGAACAGCGACGAGTTCGAGAACGAGGTCGTACAGGACCGGATCCTCGGCGCGCTGAAGATCGTCAAGCAGAACAACCCGGGCCTGAAGACGATCATCACGTTCGGCACGTCGACCACCGGCCCGTCGTACTACGGCACCCGCCTGATCAACCAGGCCGCCGCGCTGGGCGCCAACATCGACACCTTCACCATCATGCCGTTCGACTTCGGCGGCGGAGCCAACATGTACCAGAGCACTGTCAACGCGGCCGAGGGGCTGAAGAACACGCTGAAGACGGCCTTCGGCTGGTCCGACGCGACGGCCTACGCCCACATGGGCATTTCCGGGATGAACGGGCTCTCCGACCAGCAGGAGCTGACCTCGCCGGCCACCTGGACCCAGATCCGGGACTGGGCGAAGGCGCGCGGGCTGAGCCGGTTCACGTTCTGGTCGGTCAACCGGGACCGGCCGTGCCCGGGCGGGGGAGTCGTCTCCAACTGCTCCGGCATCGCGCAGAACACGTGGGAGTTCACGTCGATCAGCGCGCAGTTCAACTGAGCGCGACGCGGATCAGCGACCGGCGGTCACCGACCGCCGGTCGTCGCGCTCGCGCCGACGGCGGATCTTGCGGATCACCCAAGTGATCGTCATGACGACGAAGACGGCTCCGATGGCGTAGTTGAACCAGTCGCTGTACCGCCCGACGTCCTGCCAGCGGCTGCCCAGCGCGTAGCCGGCCCCCACGATGAGGGCGTTCCACACGCCGCTGCCGATCGTGGTGAGCAGGACGAACTCACCGAGCGGCATCCGGTTGGCCCCGGCCGGAACGGAGACCAGGCTGCGGACCACCGGCACCACCCGGCCGATCAGCACCGCCCACCGACCGTGCCGCTCGAACCAGCGGTCGGCCTTCTCCAGGTCGTCGCGGTCCACCAACGGGATCCGGTCCAGCCAGCGCTTGAGCCGCTCCTCGCCGAGCGCCGCGCCGAGCCAGTAGAGCACCAGCGCGCCGACGAGCGAGCCGACCGTCGCGGCCAGCACCACGAGGACGACGTTGAACCGACCCTCGTGGGCCAGGAAACCGGCCATGGCCAGCACGATCTCG
This sequence comes from Micromonospora sp. NPDC047557, assembly GCF_043205095.1. Lineage (NCBI taxonomy): Bacteria > Bacillati > Actinomycetota > Actinomycetes > Micromonosporales > Micromonosporaceae > Micromonospora > Micromonospora sp. NPDC047557. The sequence continues at coordinate 93,806 of NZ_JBIDDK010000015.1, forward strand.
CTGGGGATCGGCGGGACGATGCTCTCCAACGCGACCAGCAGCGCCACGCCGACCGGGCCCGTCGCGTCGATCACCGAGGCCACCCACCCGGTCAGGCCGGTGAACTCGGACGGGTCACCAGTCTGGGCGTACGCCATTGGTCGTCCTTTCCGAGCCGGCTACCGGGGATCGGAAGGTCATACCCAGCGGCCGGCGGCACACACCTGCGCGTGAGCCCTGCCACGCCGGCCGGGTCAGCCCTCCGGGTGCAGCGCGGTGTCGGCCGGGCCCTGTCGCCAACCGGTGAACACCACGGTGAGGCCGGCGCGCGTCGGCGCGCAGCAGAACGGGCCGGCCATCGCTTCGGCCGCCGGGTCCAACGGGGCGAGGCGGACCAGTCGCCAGGCCGCATCCGCGACCCGGGCCCGTACGGTCAGCGCGTCGCCGGCCCGGCTGACCCGCACGGTCACCTCCTGGCCGGTCCACCCCGGGACCGGGGACACCGACCAGTCGGAGAACTCCCGGGTCGCCACCGCGCCGAGCTGGGACTCACCGTCGCTGACCTCGACGCCCGCCTTGACCCACGTCCCCTCGTCGACGCGGACCAGCACACCGGCCTGGTCGAACTGGGCCGAGAAGTCGAGGATGAAGCTCACCTCCATGGCGGCGCCGACCGGCAACGGCGCCAGCAGGGCGGGCCCGTTGTCGTGGACGAAGCCGTAACTGGTCCGCCGCCAGAAGTCCGTCTCCGCCCCGGCCTCGACGACCAGCTCGCCGGCCGGGCCCTCCTCGGCGCGGACCGGCGGGTGCAGCCAGGCGCCCCGGGCCCAGTCCAGCGGTTCGCTCGGCGGTACGAGGTCGATCTCCATGACCGGCACGGTAACCAACCGCGCCCGGCCCCGCCGCCCGGGTTTGCCGCCCGGGTTTGCCGTGGTGATCGACCGGAGATGTTCCTCCGGCATGGGTGACCGTTGGTATTCCGAAGCCGTCGTCTACTGCCTCGACATCGACACGTACGCCGACTCGGACGGCGATGGGGTCGGTGACATCCGTGGGCTGATCGGGAGGCTGGACTATCTGGCCCGGCTCGGCGTGACCTGCCTGTGGCTGCACCCGATCCACCCGTCGCCCAACCGCGACGACGGCTACGACGTCACCGACTTCTACAACGTGGACCCGCGCTTCGGCACCCTCGGTGACTTCGCCGAGCTGCTGCACCAGGCGCAGAACCGGGGCATCCGCGTGATCATCGACCTGGTGGTCAACCACACCTCCGACGAGCACCCGTGGTTCCAGTCCGCCCGCTCGTCGCCGGATTCGCCGTACCGCGACTGGTTCGTCTGGTCTGACACCGAGCCGGAGGACCGGCACCAGGGCATGGTCTTCCCCGGTGAGCAGAAGGAGACCTGGAGCTACGACCGGACCGCCAAGGCGTGGTTCTACCACCGGTTCTACAAGTTCCAGCCGGACCTCAACTTCGCCAACCCGCAGGTCCGGGCCGAGGTCAAGAAGATCATGTCGTTCTGGCTCCAGCTCGGGGTCTCCGGTTTCCGGATGGACGCCGTGCCGTTCATCATCGAGCTGACCGAGCCGGGCAACCCGAACTCGCCGAAGGACTTCGAGTTCCTCACCGAGATGCGCCAGCACGTGCAGTGGCGGCGCGGCGACGCCGTCCTGCTGGCCGAGGCGAACGTCGAACCCGACCAACTGCCGACGTTCTTCGGCGACACCAGCGGCTCCGGCAACCGCATCCACATGCTCTTCGACTTCATGCTCAACGGCCGGCTCATGCTCGCCCTGGCGCGGCAGGACCCGGAGTCGCTGATCGAGGCGTTGCGCGACACCCCGAAGCTGCCCGTCGGCGGGCAGTGGGCCACCTTCCTGCGCAACCACGACGAGATCGACCTGTCCCGGTTGACGACCGAACAGCGCAACCAGGTGTACGAGCAGTTCGGCCCGGACGAGAACATGCGCATCTACGACCGGGGCATCCGTCGCCGGCTCGCCCCGATGCTCGGCAACGACCGGCGGCGTATCGAGCTGGCGTACGCCCTGCAGTTCTCGATGCGCGGCACGCCGGTGCTGCGCTACGGCGAGGAGATCGGGATGGGCGAGGATCTGTCGCTGCCCGGTCGGGAGGCGATCCGTACCCCGATGCAGTGGTCGTACCAGCCGAATGCCGGCTTCTCCACCGCGGACCCGGAGAAGCTGGTCCGCCCGGTCATCGACAAGGGTGAGTTCGGCTACCAGAACGTCAACGTCACCGCCCAGCGCAACGACCCGAAGTCGCTGCTGGGCTGGTTCGAACGCATGATCCGGACCCTGCGGGAGGCCCCCGAGATCGGCTCCGGCTCGACTACCCACATCGACGTGGCGATGCCGGCCGGGGTGCTGGCGCACCGGGCGGACGGGCCGACCGGGACGATGGTCTTTGTGCACAACCTGGGCACCGATGACGTCGAGGTGGACCTGAGCAGCCTCGAACCGGAGGCCGACCTGCCGATCGACGTGCTCGCCGACCGTGGCTACGGCGAGTTGGGCAAGCTCGGCGCGGTGAAGGTCTCCGGGCACGGATACCGGTGGATTCGCCTATGCCGGGGTCGGGGGTTCTGACGTTAAGCTCCTCCGATCGACCCCACGTTACCGGGAGGTAATCATGTCGGAGGAGCCCCGCGTCGCCATCGTCACCGGAGCCGCGCGCGGTATCGGCGCGGCCACCGCCCGGCGGTTGGCCGCTGACGGGATGGCCGTCGCCGTGGTCGACATCGACGAGGCCGCCACCAAGGAGACGGTGGACGCCATCGTCGGCGCGGGCGGCCGTGCGCTCGGCGTGGGCGCCGACGTGTCCGACCGGGACCAGGTCGAGGCCGCCGTCGAGCGGGTCGCCGCCGAGCTGGGCGCGCCCACCGTGCTGGTCAACAACGCCGGCGTGCTCCGCGACAACCTGCTGTTCAAGATGACCACCGCCGACTGGGACACGGTCATGGGTGTGCACCTGCGCGGTGCGTTCCTGTTCAGCCAGGCCACCCAGAAGCACATGGTGGACCGCAAGTGGGGGCGGATCGTCAACCTCTCCAGCACGTCCGCGCTGGGCAACCGGGGCCAGGCGAACTACGCCGCGGCCAAGGCGGGCCTACAGGGCTTCACCAAGACGCTCGCCATCGAGCTGGGGCCGTTCGGGGTGACCGTCAACGCGGTCGCGCCTGGCTTCATCGTCACCGACATGACCGCGGCCACCGCCGCCCGCATGAAGGTCGACTTCGAGGACCTCCAGAAGCACGCCGCCGCCGAGATCCCGGTCCGTCGCCCGGGTCGCCCGGAGGACGTCGCGCACACCATCTCGTTCCTGACCAGCGAGGGGGCGGGCTTCGTCTCCGGGCAGGTCATCTACGTCGCCGGCGGCCCCCGGGCCTGACCCGCGCGCTCTCGTCACGCGGCCCGGCCGGTCAGGCCGGGTCGCGGCGGGTGCGCCAGAGCCAGAACAGGCCGAGCACCGGCAGCACCAGCGGGATGTAGCCGTATCCGCTGCCGAACTGCGACCACACCGTCTCGTCGGGGAACAGGTCCTTGTCGACCACGCTGAGGATGCCGACGGCGACGACCCCGACCAACTCCACCGAGCAGCAGGCCAGCGCCACCCGCCGGCCGGTGTGCCCGGCCCGGGCCAGACCCACCGCGGCCACGATGTAGATGAGCGCGGCCAGGGCGGAGAGCAGGTACGCCACCGGCGCCTCGTCGAACTTGGTGGCGATCTGCAGACCTGCCCGGCTGGTCGCCGCGATGGCGAAGAGCAGGTAGACCGCGATCAGCAGCCGGCCTGGACCGGCGTTCGTGGCCCGTCGGGTCGGTCGTGTCTCAACCACCGAGGACCTCCCAGGTCTGCTGCAACCGGACCACCACGACCGGCGCGACCAGGCAGACCGCGCAGACGATCGCCGACCCCCAGCGGGTCGGCTCCATCCGGGCCAGCACCCAGGCCAGCGGTGGCAGGCAGACCAGCGTGGCCAGGTAGCCGTAGAACGCGCCGGGCTCGCCCGGCCGGTCCCCGCCACCGACCGCGACCAGGGCCAGCACCCCCAACGCGAGCAGCGCCACCTCCAGTACGGCCAGACCGGCGAACTGCACCCGGTCCGGTGGCCGGTGGCGCACCGCCGCGACCAGCGCCCACACGGCGACGAGCAGGGACAGCACGATCGACGCCGTCGCGAGGAGCCCGTCCACCGGCGAGTCGGCGGCCGCGCTCGTCATCGGCCCCACCTGGTCGTTGCCTCGGTCACCGGCACAGCCTACTAACCGTCGTAGTACCCGGGTCACGCTGCCTGGCCGCCGCGCCCGCGGCGATTTGCCGACCGAGGTGCACGCGGCCCCTGTCGAGCTGCCCCACGAATGGGGCGGTGTCCACGGTTGGCGGCCGGTGACCGATCGCCTTGGAGCGCGTCGTTCGTTGGTCACCGGGGCGTTGGGCTGCTGTGGTTGGCGACCCGCCGCCGGTGAGCCGGGTGGGGCGACTAGCGTGGATCACGTCCGTGGCGTCGTCACGGTGCGGGGAAACAGCGGAGGTACACGTGCTGCGGTTCGGCTTGTTCGGCACCGGTCACTGGGCGATCGAGACGCACGGTAAGGCGCTGCACGCACACCCGGACGCGGAACTGGTCGGCGTGTGGGGGCGTAACCCCGAGCGGGCGTCGGCGCTGGCCGAGCGGTACGGGGTGCCCGCCTACGCCGAGGTCGACGCGTTGATCGAGCAGTGCGAGGCGATCGCTGTCGCGCTGCCGCCGGACATCCAGGCCGACATCGCGGTCCGTGCCGCCACCGCCGGCCGTCACCTGCTGCTGGACAAGCCACTGGCGCTCTCCGTCGAGGACGCCGACCGGGTGGTCGCCGCCGCCGAGGCGTCCGGGGTCGCCTCGGTCGTGTTCTTCACCCAGCGGTTCCAGCCGAACGTCACCGCGTTCCTCGCCGCGACCGCCGCCGCCGGAGGCTGGCAGCACGGCCGTACCACCGCCTTCGCGTCGATCTTCCAGGAGGGCAGCCCGTACGGCGGCTCCCTGTGGCGTCGCGAGCACGGCGCGCTCTGGGACATCGCCCCGCACGCGCTCTCCATCCTCCTGCCGGTGCTGGGACGGGTGACCCAGGTGGCGGCGATGGACGGGCCGAGCGGGATGGTGCACCTGCTGCTCACCCACGACGGCGGCGCCACCAGCAGCGCCTCGCTGTCCCTGGACGCCCCGCGCGAGGCGATGGCCCGGGAGTTCGTGTTCTACGGCGAGAACGGGATCGAGACCGTCCCGGTCGGCGAGAACGACGCCGCCACGGCGTTCGGTGTCGCGATCGACCAGCTCGTCGAGCAGGTGCGCACCGGCACCCGCGACCACCGCTGCGACGTCCGCTTCGGCCGCGAGGTCGTCACGATCCTCGCCGCCGCCGAAACCGCCCGCGCCGAATCCCGCACCATCCCCCTCCAGTAACCCACCCAGTGCGCCCCCACCCACCCCCACCCCCACCCCCACCCCCACCCCCACCCCCACCCCCACCCCCACCCCCACCCGATCGAGTTGATCATGAAGTTGTTGCCATCCCGAACGGCGTGTCGTGGCAATAACTTCATGATCAACGGGGGTTGAGGGGTGGGGCCGGGCGGGGCGGGGGAAATGGGTGGGGGGTTGGGGTGGGGGTCGGTAGGGTGGGGGCCATGTTCACGCATGCCCTGATCGAGGGGGTCGGTACGTCGGCCGCCTGGGGTGCCTTGCTGGTGTCCCGTCCGCGCGTCCGGCGTCCGGCCCTGACGGGCTGGGACGTGACCTGCCGCTGATCGGTCCACTTCGCGGTGCGCTGGGGCCCTCGCCCCGCCGCCGCTGATCCTTCGCCACGGCACGAGGCTGTCGCCTCGTCATCGCGTACCCGCGCATCGTCCAGGGCCGTCCGAGTCCCGATCCACTCGGACAGGTCCGGCAATTCCGGCTGCCTGTCCAGCCCGTCGCCGAGCGGCGACAGACAGGACGACGACCCGTGGCGCCTCGCCCGTTTCGATCAACCGAACGCGACCGGTCCCGTCGCGTACTCAGCCAGAACTTTCTCGTCGACCGTGCGGCCGTCCAGCGGGTCATCCGCGCCGCCGACCCCGATCCGGCCGGGCTCCTGCTGGAGGTCGGCGCCGGCCGGGGGCAGCTCACCCGACCGCTCGCGGCCCGGTGTGGGCGGCTGACGGCGTACGAGGTGGACCCGACCGTCCGTGGCGCGTTGGCCGCTGTCTGCGCGGAGTTGTCCAACGTGGAGCACCGGCAGGCCGACTTCCTGGCCGCCGAGCCGCCACCGGAGCCGTTCGCGGTGGTCGGCAACATCCCGTGGTCGCTGACCTCCGCCGTGGTGCGGTGGTGCCTGGCCGCGCCCGGGTTGCGGTCCGCGACGCTGCTCACCCAACTGGAGTACGCCCGCCGCCGCAGTGGCGACTACGGCCGGTGGACCCGGCTCACCGTCTCGACCTGGCCGGAGTTCGGGTGGCGGCTGGCGGGGCGGGTGCCGCGTACGGCGTTCCGGCCGGTGCCGGCGGTCGACGCCGGGATCCTGCGCATCGAGCGTCGGCCGGAGCCGCTGCTGACGGTGGCGGCTCTGCCCGCGTACCGAAGGCTCGTGGAGTGGGGTTTCGAGGGCGTCGGCGGCTCGCTCGCCGCGACCCTGCGCCGGCACCACCCGCCGGCCCGGGTCGCGGCCGCCCTGCGAGCGACGCGGATCGCGTCGGACACCCCCGTGGGGTACGTCTGGCCGGAGCAGTGGCTGGTGCTGTTCCGGCTGCTGCACGCGCGGTGACCGGCGGGTCAGGCGAGGGTGGTCAGCGCCTCGCTCAGCTCGGCCGGGGACTCAAACTGTTCGGCAGGCAACGCCTGCAACATCTGCAACAGGGCCGTGCTGGCCCCGTTCTCCTGCCCCCAGCGGACGAGGTCCTCGCGGGAGACCGGGTAGTCGAGCCCGGCCAGGTACTCCTGCAACTGCACGCCGGTGACGGTCATGCCGGTCGGCTACCCGCTCGCCGCTTCCGTACACGCGCACGGCGTGTCGGTGGGCGACGCGCCGACGGTTTGCCGGCGCGACCGCCGGGTAGCCGCTGCCATGCTGGTTCAGCGGCTCGGCGCGCCGAGCGACTTCGACCCGTTGCTGGAGCGCGTCCGGGACGCCCGGGTGGTGATGATCGGCGAATCCACCCACGGCAGCTACGACTACTACCGGCTGCGCGAGCAGCTCACCCGTCGGCTGATCGCGGAGTGCGGCTTCTCGTTCGTGGCCGTGGAAGGCGACTGGCCGGACTGCGACCGGGTGCACCGCTCGGTCACCGCCGCGCCCGGCGGGGCCCACGATCCACAGTTGGCGCTGGAGGGCTTCGAGCGGTGGCCGACCTGGATGTGGGCGAACGCCGAGGTGGCGCGCTTCTGTCGCTGGCTGCGGGCGTGGAACCTGGAGCGGCCGGAGGACGGGCGGGCCGGCTTCCACGGGCTCGACGTCTACAGCCTCTGGGAGTCGATGCAGGCGATCTTCGACTACCTGGGGGAGGAGGACCCGACCTCGTTGGAGGCGGCGCAGGACGCGTACCGGTGCTTCGAGCCGTACGGCAAGCGGGTCGAGGAGTACGGCGCGGCCAGCCGCTTCGTCTCCGCCCGCTGCGAGGAGGAGGTCGTCCGGCTGCTGGCGCGTACCCGGGAACAGGCCATGTCGGACGGCCCGGACCGCTTCTCGGCCTGGCAGAACGCGGAGGTGGTGGCCGGCGCGGAGCGTTACTACCGGGCGATGGTGGCCGGCGGCCCGGACTCGTGGAACATCCGTGACACCCACATGCAGGACACCCTGGACCGGCTGCTGCAACGCTACGGCCCGGACGCCCGCGGGATCGTCTGGGCGCACAACACGCACGTGGGCGACGCGCGGGCCACCGACATGGCCGCGGACGGCATGGTCAACATTGGTCAGTTGGCCCGCGAGCGGCACGGCGACGACGCGGTGGCGTTGGTCGGGTTCGGCACCTACCGGGGCACGGTGATCGCCGCTCCCCGGTGGGGTTCGCCCGCCGCGGCGATGGTGGTGCCGCCGGCGCGCGAGGGTTCGGTGGAGCGGCGGTTGCACGAGCTGATGCCGGAGCGGGCGGTGCTCGTCTTCGGCGGCGACGACCAGCCGGGCTGGGTCACCGAACCCGCGGATCACCGGGCGATCGGGGTGGTCTACGACCCGTCCTTCGAGTCCTGGGGCAACTACGTGCCGACCCGGCTGGGCGAACGCTACGACGCCTTCATCTGGTGCGACGAGACGACGGCCCTGCATCCGCTGGCGGTCCCCGCCGTACCCGGTGAGATGGAGACGTACCCGGCCGGCGTGTGAGCGAAAGGTGCGGCGCCCGAGCGGGCGCCGCACCTTTCGTGGTCGGGACGGGTCAGACCCGGGTGGGGGTCCGGGTCGTCAGGTGGTCGCGCAGACCCTCGCCCTCGATGTCGACGTTCGGCAGAGCGCGGGAGAGCCAGCGGGGCAGCCACCAGGCACGGTCACCGAGCAGGGACATCACGGCCGGGACGATGGTCATGCGGACCACGAAGGCGTCGATGGCCACGCCGATGGCCAGCGCGAAGCCCATCGACTTGATCACCGGATCGTCGAGGAAGACGAAGCCCCCGAACACCGAGATCATGATCAACGCGGCGGCGGTGACCACGCGCGCGCCGTGCCCCATGCCGCTGATCGTGGCCTGCCGGGCGGTCTCGCCGTGCACGAAGTCCTCCCGCATCCGGGACACCAGGAACACCTCGTAGTCCATCGCGAGCCCGAACAGGATGCCGATGAGCAGGATCGGCAGGAAGCTGATCAGCGGGCCGGGCGTGTCCAGGCCCACCAGGTCGGCGAGGTGCCCCTGCTGGAACACCGCCACCGTGATGCCGAACGTGGCGGCGACGGTGAGCAGGAAGCCCAGCGCGGCCTTGACCGGCACCAGCAGCGAGCGGAACACCAGCATCAGCAGCAGGACCGAGAGCCCCACCACCAGCAGCAGGTAGACCGGCAGCGCGTCGGAGAGCTTCTCGGAGACGTCGATGCCGATCGCGGTGACGCCGGTGAGCAGCACGTCCGCGTCGCGGATCCCGCTCACCGAGTTGCGGATGTCGTGCACCACCGTCTCGGTGGCCTCGTCGGTCGGGCCGGTCTTCGGCACCACGCCGAGCAGCGCCGTCCGGCCGTCCGGGCTGAGTTGCGCCGGCGCCACCGCGAGGACGTTCTCGGTGCGCTGGAGCAGCGCGGTGACCTGCGGTACGGCGGCCGAGGTGGCCTGCGGCGAGTCACCGGCGACGACGACCGCCAGTCGACCGGTGAAGCCCGCGCCGAAGCCCTCGGTGATCAGGTCGTTCGACACCCGGGCCGGCGAGCCGACGGCCGCCGTCGAGGCGTCCGGCAACGCCAGCCGCATGTCCGGCGTGGGCAGCGCGAGCAGTCCCAGGCCGAGCAGGCCGACCAGGATGACGGGTACGCGGAACCGGGTGACGAACCGCGCCCAGCGGAAGCCGAACCGGGACCGGTCCTCGGTGGCCGCGTTCGTCTCGATGGCCGGTCCGCCGGCGGTCTCGTCGGTGGGGACGGCGCGCAGCCGGCGGGGGAGAACCCGGCGTCCGGCGAAGCCGAGCAGCGCCGGCGCGAGGGTGATGGCGACGAGCACGGCCACGGTGACGGTGCCGGCGGCGGCGAGACCCATCACGGTGAGGAACGGGATGTCCACCACGGCGAGCCCGGCGAGTGCGATGACCACGGTGGCGCCCGCGAAGACAACGGCGGAGCCGGCGGTGCCCACGGCGCGGCCGACGGCCTCGTCCGGGGGCAGACCGTCGAGCAGGTTCTGCCGGTGCCGGGAGGTGATGAACAGCGAGTAGTCGATGCCGACGGCGAGGCCGAGCATCAGCGCCAGGATCGGCGCCGTGCTGGTCAACTGGACGACGCCACTCAGGGCGAACAGCCCGGCCATGCCGGCACCCACGCCGATCAGCGCGTTGAGCATGGTCATCCCGGCGGCCACGAGCGAGCCGAAGGTGATGATCAGGACGATCGCGGCGACCACGACGCCGAGCGCCTCGGTCGAGCCGATCTCCGGCTCCCCGCCCAGCACCTCGCCGCCCGGGGCGACCTGCCAACCCTGTGCCTTCGCCGCCGCGCCGACCTGCTCGTATGCGGCCTTCTGGTCGTCGGTCACCTCGTCCGCGCCGGTGGCGAACTGAACCTGGACCAGCGCGTACCGGCCGTCGGGCGAGACCGCGCCGACCTGGAGCGGGTTGACCGCGCCGACCACGCCGGGCAGCGTTCCGGCCTGCTGGACCAGCTCCTGCACCACGGCCTGGCCCTGTGGGGTGCCGAGTTGGCCGTCTCCGGGCGCCTTGACCGCGATGGTGCCGGTCGCGCCGCTGGCCGCCGGGAACTGCTCGGCGAGCAGGTCGAGCGCGCGCTGGCTCTCGGTGCCGGGCATGGTGAAGTTGCTCGCCGTCGGGCCGCGCAGGGTCGCCGCGGCCAGACCGGCGCCGACGAGTACGACGAGCCAGAGCGCGACGACGAGCCGTCGCCGGCGCAACGCGCCCCGGCCGAGCCGGTAGAGCAGGGTGGCCATCAGGAGTCCTTGTCCTCGGTCGTGGGTGGATGGGTCAGGGGTGCGTCGACGGGTTCGACGGCCCGCCGGACGAGGGCGAGCAGGGCGGCGCGCAGTTCGTCGTCGGGGATGTCGGCGAACTCGGCGCACGCCTCGGAGATGCCGGCCAGCAGGACCAGCGCGGCGATCCGGGCGCCCGGACGGTCGGAGTGCCCGGCCAACGCGTCACGCAGCCGGTCGGAGATCTCCTGGATGTGCGCGAACGCCGGCTGGCACAGCAGCTCGGGGAATTCACCGCGCAGCACCGCGATCTCCCGCCGGAACCGGACCGCGAGGTCGACGAAGCCCGCTGCGGCGACCTCCTGGGCGGCCGCTCCGGTCCGGCCGGTGAGCTGGTCGTCGAGGTCGCGCAGCACGCCGATCGCGGGTGCCATCAGCTCGGCGAGCAGGGCTTCCTTGTTGGCGAAGTGGTAGAGCACCGTGGCCTTGGAGCAGCCGACCTCGCGGGCGATGTCCTGCAACGAGGTGCCCCGGTAGCCGGTCACCGCGAACCGTCGCGCCGCCGCGGCGAGGATCTCGCCGTGCGTCTCGGACACCGCTCTGGCCATCACCGGTCCACCTCCGTGAACCAGCATGCCTGACCGATCGGTCAGACCCTGACCGATCGGTCAGAAGAACGTGGTGGCGTTCCCCACACCGGTGCCTGGTTTAGCCGGCGTGCTCGGCGTCGTACCTGGTCCGCGCCTCAGCGATGGCGCGGCGGTGCCGTTCGGCCCAACTGGTCAGCGCCACCAGGGACTCGTACAGCTCCAGCGCCATCGGCGTGGCCGTGTACTCCACCTTCGGCGGGACGGTCGGATAGACCGTGCGGCGCAGCAGGCCGTCGCGCTCCAGGTTGCGCAGGGTCAGGGTGAGCATCCGGCGGCTGATGCCCTCGATGTGCCGCTCCAGCTCGGTGAAGCGCACCGGACCGTTCGACGCGGCCACCAGGATGCCGATGCTCCACTTGCCGCCGACCCGGTCCAGCACCTCGCGGACGGTGCACGCCCGAGCCTGCCCGGGGGTGAACGGCACGTTCCCGGCGGCGCGGGTGAACTCCGCCTCGACCTGCGCGGACACATCGCTGTTCCTCTGGGACATCACAGTGCCTCCTTCCGCTCCGACTCATGGTCACAGACGATGACCTCGGTAACAAACCGTGCACCAAGGAGGACTTCCGATGGACCGTACCGTCCCGGCCCGCTGGCCGGCCCTGCTCGTGCTCTGCGCCGGCAGCCTGATGATCATCCTGGACGGCAGTGTCGTGTCGGTGGCCCTGCCCTCCGTACAACGCGATCTGGGTTTCACCGCCGCCGGACTGGCCTGGGTGGTCAACGCCTACCTGGTGGCGTTCGGCGGGCTGCTGCTGCTCGCCGGCCGCCTCGGCGACCTGCTCGGCCGGCGTCGGGTCTTCCTGGCCGGCGTCGTGCTGTTCACAGTGGCCTCGCTGGCCTGCGCGACGGCCACCGGCCCGGCCCTGCTCGTCGGCGCGCGGTTCGGCCAGGGCGTCGGCGGCGCGCTCGCCATGGCGGTCAGCCTCGGCATGATCGTCCGGCTCTATCCCGAGTCTGTCGAGCGGGCCCGTGCCATCGCCGTGTTCAGCTTCACCGGGGCGGCCGGCGCCACGATCGGCACGGTCGCCGGCGGGGTGCTCACCGAGCTGGCCGGTTGGCGTTCGATCTTCCTGGTGAACCTGCCGATCGGGGCGGCGATCCTGCTCGCCGCCGTCCGCCAACTCCCCGCCGAACGGGGCATCGGCCTGCGGGCCGGCCTCGACGTGCCCGGCGCCCTGCTGGCCACCGCCGGCCTGATGGCCGCCGTGCTGGCCATCGTGGGGACCGGTGAGCACGGCTGGACCAGCCTGCGGACCCTCGGCGCGGCGGTGCTCGCGGCGCTGCTGCTCGGCGGCTTCGCCGTACGCCAGCGGACGGCGGCGACCCCGCTGCTGCCGGCACGGGTGCTGCGCGTGCCGGGCCTGGTCGCGGCCAACGCGGTGCAGTTCCTCATGGTCGCCGCGTACTTCGGCTTCCAGTTCCTGCTCGCCGTGGAGCTGCAACTCGTGCTCGGGCTGGACGCGGCGGCCACCGGCTGGGCCTTCCTGCCCACCCCGGTGGTGATCGCGGTGGTGTCGCTCGGCCTGGCCGGTCGGCTGATCGGCCGGTGGGGCGCCCGGAGCGTGCTGCTGGTCGGGTTGAGCCTCGCGATCGTCGGTTTCCTGCTGCTCGCCCGGTTGCCCGCCGACGGCCGTTACCTCGCCGACGTACTCCCCGCGCTTGTGGTCTTCGGGGTGGCCGGCGGCCTGACCCTGCCGGCCGTCACCACACTGGCCATGGTCGGCGCGACCGACGCCGACGCCGGGCTGGCGTCCGGGTTGGCCAACACCACCCAGCAGGTCGGCGGGGCGGTCGGCCTGGCGGCGCTGGCGACCCTGGCCGCGTCCCGCAGCGACGGCCTCCGGGCCGCCGGTCGGGCCGAGGAGGTGGCGCTGGCCGGCGGCTACCGGGTCGCGTACGCCGTGGCCGCCGCTCTGGTGCTCGCCGCGTTGCTGGTGGCGCTGGGCACGCTGCCCCGCCGCCCGACCGGCCGGCGGCCCGACGTCGATGCGCCGGTCGACGACGGCGAGCAGCGGAATCGTTCGGTGTCCAAGCGCCGCGTCCGGTTGACCGACGACGCCGGGGCCGGGAGGGTGATCGGGTGAGTGAGGCTGACGAGACCCGCGACGGCGTGGCCCTGACCAACCTGGACCAGCCGCTGTCCGACCGGGACGACGCGACCAAACGCGACCTGGTCGACTACCTCGACGCGGTCCGGGAGCCGATCATCGGGCAGCTGCGGGACCGTCCGCTGTCGGTGATCCGGGTCCGCCCCGGCCAGCCGCCGTTCATGCAGAAGAACCTGCCCCGCTACACCCCGGAGTGGGTCCGCCGGGTGCCGGTCTGGGCCGAGGCGTCGCACCGGGAGATCTCGTACGCCCTCTGCGACGACCGGCGCACCCTGCTCTGGTTCGCCAACCAGCGGGCCGTCGAATACCACCCCACGCTGGCCACCGCAGCCGACCTGCACCGACCGACGCACCTGGTGCTCGACCTGGACCCGCCCGAGGGCGACGGGTTCCGCGCGGCCGTCGCCGCCGCCCTGCTGGTCCGCCAGGCGCTCGCCGACGCCGGCCTCGCCGGAGCGGTCAAGACCAGCGGCGCCAAGGGCGTGCACGTCTTCGTCCCGGTGACGGGTGACCCCACCGCCGAGGAGTTGGCCGCCGCCACCAGGGCGCTCGCCGTCCGCGCCGAGCGGCTGGACCCGGCGCTGGCCACCACGGCGTACATCAAGGAAGACCGGGGCGGGAAGGTCTTCGTGGACGCCACCCGAGCCGGCGGGGCGACGGTGGTGGCCGCGTACAGCCCGCGACTGCGGCCCGGAATGCCGGTCTCCTTCCCGGTCGACTGGTCCGACCTGACCGAGGTGACCCCGGCGGACTTCACCATCCGGACGGTGCCGCCGCTGGTCGACGGGACCGACCCGTGGGTCGCGCTGATGCCGGCGCCGCAGGCGCTCCCCGCCGACCTGGTGGCAGAGGGCCGGACCATCCCGGTGGCCCGGGTGCAGGCCATGCACGAGGGCAAGCGCCGGGCCCGCGCCCGCCGCGAGGCCGGCTGACGGTACGCGCGGTTTCCTTGATCGACCACGATCATCGGAGGCGCGCGGTCCTCGACGGTCCCTGTTGTCGGGGGTCTGTGGCACGATTTTCCAGGTGACCAGCCGATCCGCCGAGAGCCAGCGCCTGAGCGATCTCGCCCGGCTGCGCCGCGTCCGCGACCGCATCGACCGGGAGTACGCGCAGCCGTTGGACGTCGAGGCGCTCGCCCGGGGCGTCCACATGTCGGCCGGGCACCTCAGTCGGGAGTTCCGGCTCGCCTACGGCGAATCTCCGTACAGCTATCTCATGACCCGGCGCGTGGAGCGCGCCATGGCGCTGCTGCGTCGCGGCGACCTGAGCGTCACCGATGTCTGTTTCGCGGTCGGCTGCTCGTCGCTCGGCACCTTCAGCACCCGCTTCACCGAGCTGGTCGGGGTGCCGCCGAGCACCTACCGCCGGGAGGCGGCGCTCGCGACGGCCGGGCTGCCGTCGTGCACGGCCAAGCAGGTGACCAGACCGGTCAGGAATCGAGAAGCGCAGGTCACGCCGCCACCCCTAGCGTGACTGCCACGGGTCGGGTCGGCGGGGGCGAGCCGCGTCGGCCGTGACCCCGGGGCCCCGCCCGCCCGAGAAGATGGAGACACCATGAGCAAGGCCACGGACCCGCCCGCGGCGCACGTCGCCGACCGGCACGACCTGATCCGGGTGCAGGGCGCGCGCGTGAACAACCTCAAGGACGTCACGGTCGAGCTTCCGAAGCGCCGACTGACGGTGTTCACCGGGGTCTCCGGCTCGGGCAAGAGCTCGCTGGTGTTCGGCACCATCGCGGCCGAGTCGCAGCGGATGATCAACGAGACCTACAGCGCCTTCGTGCAGGGCTTCATGCCGACCCTGACCCGGCCCGAGGTCGACGTGCTGGACGGGCTGACCACCGCGATCATTGTCGACCAGGAGCGGATGGGCGCCAACGCCCGCTCCACGGTCGGCACCGCCACGGACGCCAACGCGATGCTGCGCATCCTCTTCAGCCGGCTTGGGCAGCCGCACATCGGCTCGCCGAACGCGTTCTCCTTCAACGTCCCCTCGGTCCGGGCGACCGGCGCGATCACGGTGGAGCGCGGCGCGGGCCGGACGAAGACCGAGAAGGCGACCTTCAACCGTCTCGGCGGCATGTGTCCGCGCTGCGAGGGCATGGGCGCGGTCACCGACTTCGACCTGTCGGCGCTGTACGACGACAGCAGGTCGCTCAACGAGGGTGCGATCACGATCCCCGGCTACAGCATGGAGGGCTGGTACGGCCGGATCTTCCGGGGCTGCGGCTACTTCGACCCGGACAAGCCGATCCGCAAATACACCAAGAAGGAGTTGCAGGACCTGCTCCACCGGGAGCCGACCAAGATCAAGGTCGACGGCATCAACCTGACGTACGTGGGCCTCATCCCGCAGATCCAGAAGTCGTTCCTCTCCAAGGACATCGACACGCTGCAACCGCACATCCGCGCTTTCGTGGACCGTGCGGTGACGTTCACGACCTGCCCCGACTGCGCCGGCACCCGGCTCAGCGCGGAGGCCCGCTCGTCGAAGATCGAGGGCAAGAACATCGCCGACGTCTGCGCGATGCAGATCAGCGACCTGGCGGCCTGGGTCCGGGGCATCAGGGAGCCGTCGGTGGCGCCGCTGCTCACCGGGCTGCAACATCTCCTCGACTCGTTCGAGGAGATCGGGTTGGGCTACCTGTCGCTCGACCGGCCCTCGGGCACGCTCTCCGGTGGCGAGGCGCAGCGCACCAAGATGATCCGCCACCTCGGGTCGTCGCTCACCGACGTCACGTACGTCTTCGACGAGCCGACGATCGGGCTGCACCCGCACGACATCGCGCGGATGAACGGCCTGCTGCTGCGCCTGCGGGACAAGGGCAACACCGTCCTGGTGGTGGAGCACAAGCCGGAGGCGATCGCCATCGCCGACCACGTCGTCGATCTCGGGCCGGGCGCCGGCACCGCCGGAGGCGAGGTGGTGTTCGAGGGCACCGTCGACGGGCTGCGCGCCAGCGACACGCTGACCGGGCGGCACCTGGACGACCGGGCCCGCCTGAAGACATCCGTACGGACGCCGTCGGGTGTGCTCAAGGTGCGGGGCGCGAACACCCACAACCTGCGCGACGTCGACGTCGACATCCCGCTCGGCGTGCTCGTGGTGGTGACCGGTGTGGCCGGTTCGGGAAAGAGTTCGCTGATCCACGGCTCGGTGTCCGACCGGGACGGGGTGGTGTCGGTCGACCAGAGCGCGATCCGCGGCTCCCGCCGGAGCAACCCGGCGACGTACACGGGCCTGCTCGACCCGATCCGCAAGGCGTTCGCGAAGGCCAACGGTGTGAAGCCGGCCCTGTTCAGCGCCAACTCCGAGGGCGCCTGCCCCGGCTGCAACGGCGCCGGCGTCATCTACACCGACCTGGGGATGATGGCCGGTGTCGCCGCCACCTGCGAGGAGTGCGAGGGGAGGCGGTTCCAGGCGTCGGTCCTGGAGTACCGGTTCGGCGGCCGTGACATCAGCGAGGTGCTCGCCATGTCGGTGCGCGAGGCCGAGGCGTTCTTCTCCGCCGGTGAGGCGCGTACGCCCGCCGCGCACGCCATCCTCGACCGGCTCGTCGACGTCGGGCTCGGCTACCTCAGCCTCGGCCAGCCGCTGACCACCCTGTCCGGCGGCGAGCGGCAGCGGCTCAAGCTGGCCACCCGGATGGCCGAGAAGGGCGGCGTGTACGTCCTCGACGAGCCGACCACCGGCCTGCACCTCGCCGACGTCGAGCAGCTGCTCGGCCTGCTGGACCGACTGGTCGACTCCGGCAAGTCGGTGATCGTCGTCGAGCATCACCAGGCGGTCATGGCGCACGCCGACTGGATCATCGACCTCGGTCCGGGCGCCGGCCACGACGGCGGCCGGATCGTCTTCGAAGGCACCCCGGCCGATCTCGTCGCCGCCCGCTCCACCCTCACCGGCGAGCACCTGGCGGCGTACGTCGGCGGCTGAGCCTCGACGAAGGCGCGGACGGGCCTGTTGTCGTTTTCGTCCAAGACGACCGCCGGGGCCGCGATCTAGCGTGGACCCGGCAGCCCGCCCGAGCAGGAGGAGACGGCACAATGCGTGACCTGGTCTACACCGGTTTCATGTCCCTCGACGGTGTCGTGGATTCCCCCGGCGGCGGGCCGGGGGAGGAGCACCGCAGCGGCGGGTGGGTGTTCAAGGATCTCGAGTTCGTCCCGGAAGCCTGGTCGCTCAAGGGCGAGGAACTCGCCGACACGACGGCGCTGATGTTCGGCCGCCGCAGCTACGAGGCGTTCGCGCCGGTCTGGCCCGGTTCGGAGGACCACGCCGCCTACAAGGACCTCCCCAAGTACGTGGTGTCGGCCACGCTGCCTGACGACGCCCTGGTGGGTGGGTGGGGGCCGACCACGATCCTGCGGTCGACCGAGGACGTCGCGGCGCTCAAGGCGGGCGAGGGCGGCGCGATCTTCATCCACGGCAGCGCGGAGCTGGCCCGGCGACTGTCCGACGCGGGCCTGATCGACCAGTACAACCTGTTGGTCCTCCCCGTGCTGCTCGGTGCCGGCAAGAGCCTGTTCGGCCGAGCCGACCGGGACAAGCACATGCTGACGCTGCGGGAGTCGGAGAGCTACTCGAACGGCATCCTGAAACTGGTCTACGACGTCAGGCGCTGATCGAGGTCGAGGGCGATCGGGCCGCCGACGCCCGCGCGCAACTGCCCGACGGTCCGTCCGACGTAGGCGCGGAGTGCCCTCGCCAGGTGCGGCTCGTCGTAGTAGTCGAGCTTGGCGACGACGTGCGCGGTCGGGTCGCCGGCGGCCAGCAGCTCGGCCGCCGTACGGGCGCGTTCGATCTGCCGGACCGCGCCCCGCGACAGCCCGGTCGCGGCGCGGAACCGGCGTTCGACCGTGCGCTCCGAGGCGGCCGGGCGGTGACCACGCAGCACGTCGACGACGAGCAGGTCCCGGACCACGGTCCCGGCCCGGACGAGCCTGTCGACCAGGGCCTCGACGTCGTCGGGGCCTGGCGTCTCCCAGCGTGCGCCGTCCAGCCGGAACGTCCGATGGGTGGTGTCGGGGAGCCCGATGCCGCCGTCGACGAGTGTGGGCGCGGGCACGGCCCGCAATGAGGTGCCCACGGCGAACTCGATGCCGGTAAAGGTCGCGCCCTGCGGCACCGGTGCCGTGCCGGTCCGGGTCTCGGGGCCGGTGATGCCCGAGTACGTGCGGCCGGCCTGCTCCCAGAACACCAGGCCCCAACGCGCCCCTGCGACGGACGTCATCGATGTGGTCTGCTCGCTCGTGCACGTCCACACCGTGTCGACCCACGGGGAGTCGGACCGACGTGTCGTGAACTGCAGACCCACGGGCGAAGGATAGCCGCAGCGGGCGTGGCGGCGGGGTTGGCCGCTGCTCAGCGCGGCACGGAGGTGGCGGAGTGGACAACCACTCGGTGAGGTTCTGAAAGTGTGCCCCCGGCAGGATTCGAACCTGCGCCCCCGCCTCCGGAGGGCGGTGCTCTATCCCCTGAGCTACGGGGGCTCAGCGACTGGAGAAGACTAGCAAACCTCCCCCGCGTACGCCGAATCGGTATCGGGTGAGCCGGTCGTGTCGGTGACCGGCCCACCCGGTGCTCAGGCCGCGATCGCGCGCCCGCAACTGGGCAGCGGGTGCAGGACGATCCGTCGGGGCAGGCGACGCGGCCACTCGTTGCGCGGCCAGGACCCGTCCACGATCAGGTGCACCGTCCGCTGCTCCTCGCCGCTGAGTCGCAGCACGAAGTCGCGGGGGAGCGGCGGGTCGACAGTCGGTGTGGTGATCATGAAGCGCACCCGGCCCCGGGACGACACGGCGGAGATCACGTCGGCCGCCGGCATCGTGCCCCGCAGCCGCACCCGGCCGATCCAGTAGACCTCGGCCAGGTGCTCCTGGGCCGTCCGGGTGATCGCCGGGTACTCGCTGCGTACCCAGCGCTCGACCGCGCTGACGCAGAGCCCGCAGGCCCGCTCGCGCGGTTCCCGCGGACCCAACCCCCAGGCCCGCAGGTACGCCCCGACCGCGCCCGCGTCCAGCGGGAGGTCGAACCGGCGCTGGATGAGCGTGGTGAGGCTCTGCCGCGTCCACAGCTCCTCGTCCAGGCCGAACTCGTCGGGGTGGACGCCCCGGAGTGTGTCGATCAGTTCGAGTTCCTGTTCGCGGCTGAGCGTTCCCGGCTCGCCCTGCCGCTGTCCGCGACGGACGGCTGCCACCGCCCCGTCACCGCCGATGGTGTGGCGTCGGCACCAACTGGTGACCGAGCGCCGTGCGTCTCTGAGTGCAACCCCCACGTCTTGGGCAACGAGCCCGAATCACAACTGGTCACGATATGTGCGGAGAAAACTCTCTAAGCGATGTAATCGCCTGTACGACGCGAAACGCCCCCAAGCGACGAACGGGCACCTATCGGGCGAGAATGGCCTGCGGGTGGCGCCGGCAGGCCCGGCGGAAAGGCGCCCAGCGGGGTCGAGCCGACCTGTCCGCCGCCAGGTCGCCGATGCGGCGGCATTCGCACGCCTGGACACCGCCACATCGCCGATCCCGTGTGGATCATGCGCGCCCCGGCGGCGTGAGCGCCGTGATCGACTCGGGTTCTTGGATGTCGGGGTGTCCCGGTCGCGTCGACAGCCCGCTTTGCAGGAACCCGAGTCGATCATCGAGACCGCGCCCCGCCAGACCGCGCCGCCGCGGCCCGGGACAGCGGCCGGACATGACGCGGGCCCGCGTCCCGCCGATGAATGGCGGGAACGCGGGCCCGGTGTGCCCGTGCGGAGGGTCAGCCCTTGGCCTGCGCCTGGAGCTGCCGGAGGTTGTTCAGCTCGGACTGCTGGGTGGCCTTCATGGTCTGGGCCATGCGTACCACCTCGGCGTTGTCGGTCTCCGCGAGCGCCGCGTCGATCATGTGGATCCCGCCGAGGTGGTGGTCGTACATCAGGGCCAGGAACTGCCGGTCCACCTCGATGCCCTTGGCGTCGCGCAACGAGGCCATCTGCTGCGGGGTGGCCATGCCCGGCATCAGCCCGTCCTTGACCACGGCCCCGTCGGACATCCACGACATCGGCGGCTGCGACCCGGTCGGGCTCAGCTGCCACTCGCGCAGCCAGGTCTGCATGGCGCCGATCTCGCCCTGCTGACCGGTGGCGATGTCGACGGCGATCTGCCGCACCTCGGGCAGCGTCGCCGACCGGTACGCGATCAGGCTCATCTCGACCGCCTGGGCGTGGTGGGTCGTCATGTCCCGCGCGAAACCCGCCTCGACCGAGGAGTCACCGGGTCGGGTGAGGCGAGGGGTGAGCAGGCCGCCGGCGTACCCGAGCAGCAGGCCCACCACCACCATGATGGCGAGCGCTGCGACGCCGTAGCGCCGCGCCGGTGCCCGGCCGCCCTCGTCCGGGGCGGCCACGTCGTCGTGCTCGGTGTCGGTGGTGGCGGGGGCTGTCATCGCCGTCCTTACTGGGTCGGCTGCTGCTGGAGGTCACGCGGCGTGGTGCCGGTGGCGGTGATACCCGTGTTGCACAGCGCGGTCGGGCCCTCGACGGAGGCGTTCACCCGCAGGTCCTTGATGAACTCGTCGATCCGCTTGTCGTCGGCGTTGTCGACCTTGAGCTGGTAGCCCCACGCCTGGAGCGAGATCGGCTTGTCCAGGCCCTCGTACGGGCTCAGCATCGTCTTCTCGACGCCGCGCACCTTGCCGGCGAGCTTGTCGATCTGGTCCTGCGGCAGGCCCGGGCGGTAGGTGATCCAGACCGCGCCGTGCTCGAGGCTGTGCACCGCGTTCTCGCTGGCGATCGGGGCGTCGTAGACGTCACCCATGCAGTTCTGCCAGGCCGCGTTGTGCACCCCGCCCACGGGCGGCGAGTACTTGTAGGTCAGCGGGCCGGACTTGTGCGCCTCGTACTTCAAACTGTCCGGATCGGTCTTGCGGTAGTTGACGATGCCGTCGATGGCGTTCGCCCGCTTGTCCCACGGCTTGGAGCCCTGGAACGACGCCCACGCGCCGTAGCCGATGATGCCGGCGGCCAGCACGCCCACGGCCACGAAGAGCGCGATCGGGCCCCAGGCCCGGCCCTGGCTCACCTTGACCGGGGTGACCGGCTTGCGGGGGCCCTTGCCGCCTGCCCGTGGCGTGCCAGCCGGCTTGCCGGTGCTGGCCTTGGCGCCGGACGCCGGCCGGCCCGCGGCCGGCTTCTTGCCGGTGCTGACCACGGTCGGGCGGCGCTCAGGGCCGCCCGGGGTGCTGATGCTCATCGTGCCTCGTCAGGTCGGTCGGTCAGGGGAGTGGCGGGCCGGATGACGCGCAGGGTTGCCGCCGAGTGCCCGAGTCTACCCCCGATAACATGGTTGGGTGACTCCTGCAGAACTCGCCTCGGTCGTCCTCACCGCCGCCCACGCCGTCTTCACCGACCGTGGTCTGGATCACGCCGCGCTGCCGGAGCGCACGGTGGTGGAGCGACCGCGCAACCCCGAGCACGGCGACTACGCCTCCACGCTCGCTCTGCAGTTGAGCAAGAAGGTGGGCGTCCCGCCGCGCGAGCTGGCCACCGCCCTGGCCGACGAGCTGGGCCGGGCGCCGGGGATCAAGTCGGTGGAGATCGCCGGGCCGGGCTTTCTGAACATCCGGCTGGACGCCGCCGCAGCCGGCCAGCTCGCCCGCCTGATCGTCGAGGCCGGCGCGGAGTACGGCCGCAGCGACCGGCTCGCCGGCGAGAAGATCAACCTGGAGTTCGTCTCGGCCAACCCGACCGGCCCGGTGCACATCGGCGGGGTCCGCTGGGCGGCCGTCGGCGACGCCCTGAGCCGGCTGCTGCGGGCCACCGGCGCCGAGGTGGGCACGGAGTACTACTTCAACGACGCCGGCTCCCAGATCGACCGGTTCGCCCGCTCGCTGCTCGCCGCCGCCAAGGGTGAGCCCGCGCCGGAGGACGGCTACGGCGGCGCGTACATCGCCGAGATCGCCGCCGAGGTGCAGGCCCGCCGGCCCGAGGTGCTCGGCATGGACGACGCCGCCGCCCAGGAGGTGTTCCGGGTCGAGGGCGTCGCGCTGATGTTCGACGAGATCCGCTCGTCGCTGCGCGACTTCGGGGTGGAGTTCGACACCTACTTCAACGAGAAGGACCTGCACGACCGGGGCGAGCTGGACCTCGCGCTGGCCCGGCTGCGCGAGCAGGGCCGGGTCTACGAGTCCGAGGGCGCCACCTGGCTGCGCACCACCGACTTCGGTGACGACAAGGACCGGGTGCTGCGCAAGTCCAACGGCGAGTGGACGTACTTCGCCGCGGACTGCGCCTACTACCTCGACAAGCGCGAGCGCGGCTTCGAGCGGGTCGTGATCATGCTGGGCGCCGACCACCACGGCTACATCGGCCGGATGAAGGCGATGGCGGCGTGCTTCGGCGACGACCCGGAGCGCAACCTGGAGATCCTCATCGGCCAGCTGGTCAACCTGCTGCGCGACGGCGCCCCGATGCGGATGAGCAAGCGGGCCGGCACCGTGATCACCCTGGAGGACCTGGTCGACGCGATCGGCGTGGACGCGTCCCGGTACGCGCTGGCCCGTTACTCCAGCGACTCGCCGATCGACATCGACATCGAGCTGTGGACGCGGGCCACCCGCGACAACCCGGTCTACTACGTGCAGTACGTGGCCGCCCGGACGGCGAGCGTGGCCCGCAACGCGGCCGAGGTCGGGCTCACCCGGGGCGACGCCGACTCCTTCCGCGCCGAGCTGCTCGGCCACGAGAAGGAGAACGAGCTGCTCAAGGCGCTCGCCGAGTTCCCCGACGTGGTCGCCATGGCGGCCGAGTTGCGGGGGCCGCACCGGGTGGCGCGCTACCTGGAGGAGCTGGCCGGGGCGTACCACCGGTTCTACGACAACTGCCGGGTCCTGCCGCGCGGTGATGAGAAGGCCACCGACCTGCACCGGGCCCGGCTCTGGCTCAACGACGCCACCCGCACGGTGATCGCCAACGGGCTGCACCTGCTCGGCGTCTCCGCCCCGGAGAGGATGTAGTCCGATGCGCGCTCATGAGGCCGGTGCGCTGCACGCGGACATCAGCAACCAGGGGCCGGCCTGGCTGCGTACCCCGGCCGACGTCAACGCCCTCGTGCCGGCGCTGTGGCCGCGCAGCGTGACGCGTGGCGCGGACGGCGCGGTCGCCGTCGCGGGCCTGAGCGTCCGCGACATCGCGGCCGAGTTCGGCACCCCGGTGTACGTCCTCGACGAGGCCGACCTGCGCTCGCGCTGCCGCGACTTCCGGGCGGCCTTCCCGACCGAGGACGTCTTCTACGCCGGCAAGGCGTTCCTCTGCCGCGCGGTGGTCCGGATGATCGCCGAGGAGGGCCTGCACCTGGACGTCTGCACCGGCGGCGAGCTGGCCACCGCGCTCTCGGCGGGGATGCCGCCGGAGCGGATCGGCTTCCACGGCAACAACAAGTCGGTGGCCGAGCTGTCCCGGGCGCTGGACGCCGGGGTGGGGCGGATCATCGTCGACTCGTTCACCGAGATCGACCGGCTCACTGAGCTGGCCCGCGAGCGTGGGGTGCGGCCCCGGGTGCTGGTCCGGGTCACGGTCGGCGTCGAGGCGCACACCCACGAGTTCATCGCCACCGCCCACGAGGACCAGAAGTTCGGCTTCTCGCTGGCCGGCGGCGCCGCCGCCAACGCCGCCTTCAAGATCCTCGACGAGGACGTGCTGGAGCTGCGCGGTCTGCACTCGCACATCGGCTCGCAGATCTTCGACGCCAGCGGCTTCGAGGTCTCGGCCCGCCGAGTGCTCGCCCTGCAGGCGCAGATCCGCGACGCGCGCGGGGTGGAGCTGCCCGAGCTGGACCTGGGCGGTGGGTTCGGCATCGCGTATACGACCCAGGACGACCCGGCCACCCCACAGGACCTGGCCAAGCGGCTGCGCAAGATCGTCGACTCGGAGTGCGCGGCGGAGAACCTGGCCGTGCCGCACCTGTCGATCGAGCCCGGGCGGGCCATCGTCGGGCCCGCCGTGTTCACCCTCTACGAGGTCGGCACGGTCAAGGACCTCGACGGCATCCGCACGTACGTCAGCGTCGACGGCGGGATGAGCGACAACATCCGCACCGCGCTCTACGACGCGTCCTACTCGGCGACGCTGGCCTCCCGGGCGTCGAACGCTCAGCCGTTGCTCGCCCGCGTGGTGGGAAAGCACTGTGAGTCCGGGGACATCGTGGTGAAGGATGAATTCCTGCCCGCCGACGTGCAGCCCGGAGATCTTGTCGCAGTGCCCGGCACCGGCGCCTACTGCCGGAGCATGGCCAGCAACTACAACCACGTACCCCGACCGCCGGTCGTGGCGGTGCGGGACGGCCAGGCGCGTCTGATCGTCCGGCGGGAGACCGAAGACGATCTGCTGGCATTGGATGTGGGATGACGTCACCTGTGCGCTTGGCACTGCTCGGCTGCGGCACGGTCGGCCAGGAGGTGGTCCGGCTGCTGCACGAGCAGTCGGCCGACCTGGCCGCCCGCATCGGCGCTCCGCTGGAGATCGCCGGCATCGCCGTCCGTCGGCTCGGCCGCAACCGCGGTGACCTGCCGGTCGACGAGGCCCTGTTCACCACCGACGCGCTCGGCCTGATCAAACGGGACGACGTCGACGTGGTGATCGAGGTGGTCGGCGGCATCGAGCCGGCCCGGAGCTGGCTGGTCGAGGCGCTGCGTGCCGGCAAGAGCGTGGTCACCGCCAACAAGGCGCTGCTCGCCGAGGACGGGGTGGCCCTGCACGAGGCGGCGGCCGAGGGCGGTGGCGACCTCTACTACGAGGCGTCGGTCGCCGGCGCGATCCCGCTGCTGCGCCCGCTGCGCGAGTCGCTGCACGGTGATCGGATCAACCGGGTCACCGGCATCGTCAACGGCACCACCAACTTCATCCTCTCCGCGATGGACGCGACCGGCGCCGGGTTCGCGGAGGCCCTGGAGCAGGCCACCGCCCTGGGGTACGCGGAGGCCGACCCGACCGCCGACGTCGAGGGCTTCGACGCGGCGGCGAAGGCGGCCATCCTCGCCTCGCTGGCGTTCCACACCCGGGTCGGCGCCGCCGACGTGCACCGCGAGGGCATCACCGACGTGACCGCCGCGGACATGGCCAGCGCCCAGGCGATGGGCTGCACGATCAAGCTGCTCTGCATCGCGGCGCGAGGCGTCGACGCCGCCGGTCAGGAGACGGTAAGTGTCCGCGTCCACCCGGCGATGATTCCGCGCAGCCACCCGCTGGCCAGCGTCGGCGACGCGTTCAACGCGGTCTTCGTCGAGGCGGACGCGGCCGGGCAGCTGATGTTCTACGGCCGGGGCGCGGGTGGCGCGCCGACCGCCAGCGCCGTGCTCGGCGACGTGGTGGCGGTGTCCCGCAACCGGCTCGCCGGGGTGCGCGCGGCCAGCGAGAGCGCGTACGCGGCCCTGGCGGTGCGGCCGATGGGCGAGGCGCTGACCCGCTACCACGTGAGCCTGGACGTGGCCGACCGGCCGGGTGTGCTGGCCGCGGTGGCGGGCGTGTTCGCCCGGCACGACGTGTCGATCGCGACCGTACGACAGGGCTCGGCGGGTGGCGCGCCCGGCCGGGACGGCGACGCCGAGCTGGTCATCGTCACCCACGTCGCGCCGGACGCCGCGCTCGCCGCGACAGTGGCCGAGCTGCGGGGCCTGGACATCGTCCGGTCGGTGACGAGTGTGCTGCGGGTCGAGGGCGGCGCCTGAGTCGTTGACCCATCGGGGCGGCTCGCCCGTCCCGCCAGGTGGGTAACCCGGGGTGTGCCATCGATGGCTGCGGCAGGGTGGTCCAGGGTGGCCTGATGCTCGGGTCGGTGCAGAGGTAGAGGCGAGGAGAGCGACATGTGGCGGGGTCTGATCGAGGCGTACCGGGATCGGCTGCCGGTCACCGCGGCCACGCCGGTCGTCACGTTGCACGAGGGGAACACCCCGCTGCTGCCGGCGCCCGTGCTCTCGGCCCGGATCGGCTGCGACGTCTACCTGAAGGTGGAGGGCGCCAACCCGACCGGCTCCTTCAAGGACCGGGGGATGACCCTCGCGGTCTCCAAGGCGGTCGAGGCCGGCAACAAGGCGATCATCTGCGCGTCCACCGGCAACACCAGCGCCTCCGCCGCGGCGTACGCGGCCCGGGCCGGGCTGACCTGCGCGGTGCTGGTGCCGCAGGGCAAGATCGCGCTGGGCAAGCTGGCCCAGGCGCTTGTGCACGGGGCGAAGCTGCTCCAGGTCAGCGGCAACTTCGACGACTGCCTCGCGCTCGCCGCCAAGCTGGCCCAGGATCACCCGGTCGCGCTTGTCAACTCGGTCAACATCGACCGGCTGCACGGCCAGAAGACCGCCGCCTTCGAGATCGTCGAGGCGCTCGGCGACGCCCCCGACATCCACTGCCTGCCCGTCGGTAACGCCGGCAACATCTCCGCGTACTGGATGGGATATTCGGAGGAGCACGCCGCCGGCGCCACCACGCGGGCGCCGAAGATGTACGGCTTCCAGGCGTCCGGTGCGGCGCCGATCGTGACCGGCCAGGTGGTGCCGGAGCCGTCGACCATCGCCACCGCCATCCGGATCGGCAACCCGGCGAGCTGGACCAAGGCGCTCGACGCCCGGGACGCCTCCGGTGGCCTGATCGCGGCGGTGACCGACCGGGAGATCCTCTCCGCGTACCGGCTGCTCGCCCGCGAGGTCGGGGTCTTCGTCGAGCTGGGCAGCGCGGCCAGCGTGGCCGGCCTGCTCCAGCAGGCCGCGGCGGGGGCGGTTCCGGCCGGCTCGACGGTGGTCTGCACGGTGACCGGTCACGGGTTGAAGGACCCGGAGTGGGCGATCTCCACCGCGCCCGCCCCGGTGACCATCGGCAACGATCCGCTGGCCGCGGCCCGCGCCCTCGACCTGGCCTGAGAGCGGCACAGCCCACGGCGGTGGGCCGCCCCGGGGGCGGCGGGGGTCCAGGTGATCGAGTCCGGCACACTTTCACCTATCCCCGCCCGCATTCTCTTTCAGGAGTGAGCCAGGCCGATGTCGCTGCTCGCCAGATTCAGCCTCGCCAACCGAGGGCTGGTCGCCCTCATCGCGGTGGTGATTACGGCGTTCGGAGCGTTCGCCGTGCCGTCGCTGAAGCAGCAACTGCTGCCGTCGCTCGAGTTCCCGGCCGCGTTCATCGTGGCGCCCTACCCCGGTGCCGGTCCCGAGATCGTCGAGTCGCAGGTGACCGAGCCGATCGAGAACGCCCTGCAGGGCCTTCCCGGGCTGGACAAGGTCACCTCCACGTCCCGCGAGGGGTCGGCCACGATCCAGGTGCAGTACGAGTTCGGCACCGACCTGGACGACGTGGTCAACAAGATGCAGACCGCGCTGAGCCGGATCGACGCCCAGCTGCCGGAGAGCGTCGACCCGCAGGTCATCGCGGGGAGCACCGACGACCTGCCGGCGGTGGTGCTGGCCGCGGCCGGCGGCGCCGACGAGCGGGCGCTCGCCGAGAAGCTGCGCGCGACGGTGGTGCCGGAGCTGGAGGGCATCGAGGGAGTCCGCACGGTCGAGGTGACCGGGACCCGCGACGACGTCGTGGTGGTCACCCCGGATCCGGCGAAGCTGGCCGCCGCGAAGGTCCAGCCGACCGCGATCGGCGCCGCGTTGAAGACCAACGGCGTGTCGGTGCCGGCCGGTGCGGTGACCGACGGCGGCCTCGCGCTTCCGGTGCAGGTCGGGACGCCGGTCGCGACCCTGGACGACCTGCGCGGCATCATCATCGCGCCCGGCGCGGCCCCGGTCCGTCTCGGTGACGTGGCGACTGTCGAGCAGCAGCTCGCCCCGGCGACCGCGATCACCCGGACCAACGGCAAGGACAGCCTCGGCGTCGCCGTCACCGCGGCCCCGGACGGCAACGCGGTGGAGATCTCCCACGAGATCCGGGACCGGCTGGCCGACCTGAAGGACGCCTCCGGCGCGGAGCTGACGGTGGTCTTCGACCAGGCGCCGTTCGTGGAGAAGTCGATCGAGTCGTTGACCACCGAGGGCCTGCTGGGCCTCGTGATGGCGGTCATCGTCATCCTGGTCTTCCTGCTGTCGGTGCGCTCGACCGTGGTCACCGCGGTCTCCATCCCGCTCTCCGTGCTGGTGGCGCTGCTCGCCCTGTGGATCGGCGACTACTCGCTCAACCTGCTCACCCTCGGCGCGTTGACCATCGCGGTGGGCCGGGTGGTGGACGACTCGATCGTGGTGTTGGAGAACATCAAACGACACCTGGAGTACGGCGAGGAGAAGCGCCAGGCGATCATCACCGGCGTCCGCGAGGTGGCCGGCGCGGTGACCGCGTCCACCCTCACGACGGTGGCGGTGTTCGCGCCGATCGCACTGGTCGGCGGGTTCGTCGGGCAGCTCTTCGCGCCGTTCGCGATCACGGTGACGGTGGCGCTGCTCGCCTCGCTGCTCGTCTCGCTGACGGTGATCCCGGTGCTGGCGTACTGGTTCCTCAAGCCGCGCGGCGGCACCGTCGACGACGAGGCGGTGCGCCGCGAGGCCGAGGAGAAGGAGCTGCGCAACCCGTTGCAGCGGGCGTACCTGCCGGTGATCGGGTTCGCCACCCGCAAGCGGTCGACCCGCTGGATCACCGTCGGGCTCGGCCTGCTGGTGCTCTTCGGCACCTTCGGGTTGGCGCAGAAGCTGGAGACGAACTTCCTGGACGACTCCGGTCAGGACACGCTCAGCTTCCGGCAGGAGCTGCCGGCGGGCAGCGGCCTGGCCGCCACCGACGCGGCGGCGAAGCAGGTCGAGGCGGTCCTCGAGCGGGTCGGCGGGGTCGAGACCTACCAGGTGACCGCCGGAGGCAGCGACACCCCGTGGGCGGGCGGCGGGGGCAACAACGTCGCGAGCTGGTCGTTGGCGCTCGACGGAGACACCGACGCCAAGCAGGTACGTGAGGAGCTGCGCCGGGAGTTCGACAAGATCGGCACCAGCCTGGGTGAGGTCAGCTTCGGCGGTGGCCAGGACGCGTCGACCAGCCAGCTGGAGGTGGTCGTCCAGGCCAGTGACCCGGAGGTGCTGACCCGCGCCGCCGAGGCGGCCCGGACGGCCATGGCCGGTGTCCCGGACGTCGAGGACGTCGCCACGAGCCTCGCCGAGCGGGTGCCGAGGGTCGACGTGACCGTCGACCGGGTCGCCGCCGGCCGGGTCGGCCTCACCGAGGCCGCCGTGGGTCAGCTCGTGTCGCAGGCGTTCCGTGGCGCTCCGCTGGGGCAGGTGGCGCTCGACGGCCGCCAGCAGGACGTGGTGCTGCGGCTGAGCGCGACCGCCCCGGTGTCGCTGGAGCAGTTGCGGGCCCTTCCGGTCGGTCCGGTGAAGCTGGACGACATCGCGGACGTCACCCAGGCCGAGGGGCCGCAGCAGGTCACCCGGATCGACGGTGAGCGCAGCGTCTCGGTGACCGGCGCCGCGACCGGTTCGAACCTGGGTGCGACCACCAAGGAGTTGCAGAAGCGGCTCGACGGCATCGACGTGCCGGGGGCGAGCTTCACCGTCGGAGGGGTCAGCGCCGATCAGGCGGATGCCTTCGGCGACCTGGGCCTGGCGGTGCTGGCCGCCATCGCGATCGTATTCCTGATCATGGTGGCCACGTTCCGGAGCCTCACCCAGGCGTTGATCCTGCTGATCTCCATCCCGTTCGCGTCGACCGGCGCGATCGGTCTGCTGCTGGCCACCGGGACGCCCCTCGGGGTGCCGGCGCTGATCGGTGTGCTGATGCTCGTCGGCATCGTGGTGACCAACGCGATCGTGCTGCTCGATCTGATCAACCAGTACCGGGCGCAGGGCATGGGGATCCGGGAGGCGGTGGTCGAGGGTGGTCGGCGTCGGCTGCGCCCGATCCTGATGACCGCGGTCGCGACGATCTTCGCGTTGCTGCCGATGGCCCTCGGGTTGACCGGCGAGGGCGGCTTCATCTCGCAGCCCCTGGCGGTCGTGGTGATCGGTGGCCTGCTCAGCTCGACGCTGTTGACGCTGATCCTGGTGCCGACGCTCTACACGATGGTGGAGCGCACCAAGGAGTCGCTGCGGGAGCGTCGTCGTCGGCGGCGATCCGGTGACCCGGCGGTGACCGGGCCGACCGGGTCGGAGGGCGTCGAGCCGGACGGCCCGAACCAGGTGGCCGTGCCGACGGGCGCACCGGCGACGACGTCGGCCGACGGAACGCAGCCGGCGGCGGCACGCCCCGCCCCGTCGGGCGCGCTGGTGGACGGCACGGACCAGTTCGAGGTGCTGCGGCTGCCCCGCAGCCGCACCTCGCCGCTGCCACCGTCCGAGCCCACCGAGCCGACCGAGTAGTCGGACGACACCCGGAACGCCCCCGGCAGGCTCGCCTGCCGGGGGCGTTCGGCTGTGCTGGCCGCGGACACTCCGATCGGCCGACGGACGCTGCACTTTGCGTCACATCTTGCATACTCCAGGTAGGCATGGCGAGGTGTCGGCGAGCGGGGCGGGTGGATGACCGAGAGCGCGCACGGGTGGTCCCGGCGCGATCTGCTGCGCCGGGGGGCTCTGGTGGTGACCGGGGCGGCCGCCGGGGCGGGCGCCACCGACGCCTGGCTCACCCATCGACGGCTGCCGCTCGCCGGCGGCCCGGCCAGCGCCACGGTCGGCAACGGGCCGCAGGACGTCGGCTCCGGCTCGGTGCCGGTCATCTGGTCGGGGCCGACCACGCAGCGGCTGGTCGCGCTCACCTTCGACGACGGGCCGGCGCCACAGTGGACGCCGATGGTGCTGGACACCCTCGCCCAGCACCGGGTGCCCGCGACGTTCTTCCTGGTCGGCGCTCAGGCCAAAAAGCACGCCGACCTCGTGCGCGACAGGCTCGGCGAGCACGAGGTGGGCAACCACAGCTGGGCGCACCGGGACCTCGCCCGGCTGGACGCCGCCGCCGCGTACGACGACCTGCACCGCAGCCACGACGCGATCGCCGAGGTGACCGGCCGGCCGCCGCGGCTGTTCCGCCCGCCGTACGGCCACCTGGGTGGTGCGGTGCTGCACGCGGCATCCCGGTTGAACTACCGGTTGGTGCTCTGGTCGTTGCAGATGGTGGAGCGGGAGTTCCCCGACGACCCGGCCGGCCACGCCCGGCGGATCGTGGCCACCGTCCGGCCGGGGACGATCGTGCTCGGGCACGACGTCGGTGACCGGAGACGTCTGGTCGCGCTGCACGGCCTTCCCGACATGATCGCCGGGCTGCGGGCGCGTGGCTACACCTTCGTCACCGTCTCGGCGCTGCTGGGACCCGGTGTAGCCCCCACACCGAGCGGGTAGGGTCCCGCTCCGTGGCGTCCACCCTCGCGGTCCTTACCGGCAATCGGAGCTTTCGCAATCTCTTCCTCGCCGAGCTGGTGGTCTTCGGCGCTGACTGGTTCGTCATGGTGCCGCTGCTGGTGCTGCTGCCCCAGCTGACCGGCAGCGGGGTCTGGGGTGCCCTGGTGCTGGCGGTGGACACCGGCATCGTGGCGCTGCTGCTGCCGTACACCGGCACGATCGCCGACCGCTTCGACCGGCGGAAGATCATGATCGCCGCGAACGTGGCCGCGCTGGCCGGCGTGCTACTGCTGCTCGGCGTGCGCGACCGCGGTACGGCGTGGCTGGCGCTGGTGGCGATCGGTGCCGTCGCCGTCGCCAAGGCGTTCTACTCGCCGGCCGCCCAGGCCGCGCTCCCCAACGTGCTGGAGCCGCACGAGCTGGCCGCCGGTAACGCCGTGGCCGGCTCGGCCTGGGGCACCATGACGGTGGTGGGCGCCTCGCTGGGTGGTGTGCTCAGCTCGGCTGCCGGCCCGTACGCCTGCTTCTGGGTGGCGGCGGTCGGCCTGGCGCTGGCCGCGAGCCTCGCCACCCGGATCCGCCGGCCGTTGCAGGCGGCCCGCGACCCGGAGCTGCCGGCGCAGCGGACCTGGTCGGCGGTCCGCGAGGCGCTCGGCTACATCGGGCACCGGCCGCGGGTGCTGGCGCTGGTCACGGTCAAGTCGGCGGTTGGCCTGGGCAACGGCGTGCTGACCGTGTTTCCGCTGCTCGCCGGCGTCTACGGGGTCGGTTCGCTGGGCGCCGGCCTGCTCTTCGCGGTCCGTGGAGCCGGCGCGCTGGTCGGGCCGATCCTGATGCGGCGGGTGTTGACCAACCGGTCCTGGTTGCTGCCCGGGCTCGCGCTGTCCATGTCGCTCTACGGCCTGGCCTACCTGGGTACGTCGGTGGTGCGCTGGTTCCCGCTGGTGCTGCTGCTGGTCTTCGTGGCGCACTTCGCGGGCGGCAGCAACTGGGTGATGTCGAACTTCGCCCTGCAGGGTGAGGTGCCGGACCGGCTGCGCGGGCGTGTCTTCGCCACCGACATGATGCTCGCGACGCTGGCCATCTCGGTGAGCCAACTGGCGGTGGCCCTGGTGGTGGACGTGGTGGACGAACGGGTGGTGCTGGCCGGCTGCGGACTGGTCACCCTCGTGTACGCGGTCGGCTGGCGGATCGCCACCCGCCGGCTGTCGCTGACGAACCCGGTCGCCGAGCCGGTCGGCGACCCGGCCGGCTGAGACCCGGCGGTCCCATGGTGCGGGCGACAGACCGGATCGTCGGTGACACGCCCCCAGGGCGCGTGTCAAAGCCCCTGGCCGGCCTGCGGCGGGCCCAGCCGACGGCCGGCCGCGTTGGAGATCGGCCCGGATACAACACCGGTATCCGAGCCAATCTCCGCCTTGCCGGACCGCCGCCTGGACTCCGCCTCGGCTCGACCGAGGACTTTGACACACGCCCTAGCATGAGCGCGTGCCGACGAACTTCACCGCCGGGCCGGTCCGGGTCCGGGTCCCCGCGACCAGTGCCAACCTCGGTCCGGGCTTCGACGCGCTGGGGCTCGCCCTCGGGCTCTACGACGACCTGGCCGCCGAGGTCTCGTCCGCCGGCGTCCGGGTGACGGTCGCCGGCCAGGGCGCCGGTGAGCTGCCGGACGACGACCGGCACCTGGTGGTGCGGGCCATGCGTGCCACCTTCGACGTTCTTGGCGCGCAGCCCGCGGGCCTGAGCGTCGAGTGCGTCAATCGGATTCCGCAGGCGCGCGGCCTGGGCTCGTCTTCGGCCGCCATCGTCGCCGGGGTGCTGCTGGCCCGTGCCCTGGTCGCCGACGGCGAGCACCGGCTGGACGAACCCGGCGTGCTCCGGCTGGCCGCCGACATCGAGGGCCACCCGGACAACGTCGCTCCGTGTCTGCTCGGCGGTTTCACGGTGGCCTGGTCCGAGCCGGGCGGCGCTCGCGCGGTGTCCCTGCCGGTCGCGGCCGGCGTACGACCCACGGTCTTCGTGCCGGCCGAGCGCGGCCTGACCGCGACCGCGCGGGCGGCGCTGCCGGCCACCGTGCCCCACGCCGACGCCGCGTTGACCGCGGGGCGGGCGGCGCTGCTGGTGCACGCGCTCACCACCGACCCGGCGCTGTTGCTGCCGGCCACCGTCGACCGCCTCCACCAGGATTACCGGGCACCCGGGATGCCGGGCACGTCGGCCCTGGTCAGCGAGTTGCGAGCGGCAGGTGTGGCGGCTGTGGTCAGTGGGGCCGGGCCGAGCGTGCTGGCGCTCAGCCCGCCTCCGCCGAGCCTCGAGGTGGGAACAGACTGGCAGATCTGGCAGTTACCGATAGACGTCAGCGGCGCCCGGGTCGCCCGGGGTAGACTGGGACACGCCGAGCGGGACCCTGTTGCCGCAGGTCGGAAGAGTTGATTACGCTCTAGACCTAGCACAGCCGCGAAGCACGCGATCTCCTGCGGGGCGGCGCACCCCCGAAGCTCTCGGCGGTCAGCCCGTCACCCCTGCCAAGGCCCACGCCGCACCGCAGTTTCCACAGGTCGCCGCAGACGGCGAGACCTGCTCACCGACGTTTGGTGGGTCGGGAAACCACCGGCTGCTGTGTCACAGACTCCCGCGACGCGTCCTTGCGAGGCGGGTGCACCGAGGCCGCCCGGCCACCTGAGCTCCGACTCCGGGCAGTCCCGGCCTTATCGAGGGAAGGAATCCATTGAGCGACACCACCGACGTGACGTCGGATGTTTCCAACGTCGCTGGCGATGCCACCGCTGCCGCTCCCGCCCGTCGTCGGCGCAGCGGCACCGGTCTGTCGGCGATGCTGCTGCCAGAGCTGCAGAGCCTGGCTGCGTCGCTCGGCATCTCCGGCACGGCTCGCATGCGCAAGGGTGAGCTGATCGCCGCGATCTCCGAGCGGCAGGGCGGCAACGCCGCCGGGACCCCTCGACCGCGAGCCGAGGTCGCGGCTGCGGCCGCTCCGGCCCGTGAGGAGGTGCGGGAGACCGTGGATCGCCCGGGGGCCGAGAGCCGCAGCACCGACCAGACGCCGGCCGAGCCGGCTACCGCGACCGAGGGCCGTGGCCGTACCCGGCGCAGCCGGACCGCCCCGGCCGAGTCCCGTACCGCCGAGGCCGGCACCTCCGAGCCGCGCGCCGCGGAGGCGCGTTCCTCCGAGGTCCGTTCCTCTGAGGCCCGCACCGACGAGGTGGAGGCCGGCGAGCGGTCCGACCGTGGCGAGAACCGCCGCGACCGTGCCGAGCGCTCCGACCGCTCCGACCGCGGTGAGCGGGCCGAGCGCAACGATCGGGGCGAGCGTGCCGACCGTGGTGAGCGGGCCGAGCGCAACGACCGGGGCGACCGCAACGATCGCGGCGAGCGCAACGATCGCGGCGAGCGCAACGATCGCGGCGAGCGGGCCGAGCGCAACGATCGCGGCGAGCGTGCCGACCGTGGCGAGCGGGCCGAGCGCAACGACCGGGGCGACCGCGCCGAGCGGGGCGACCGTAACGACCGCAACGACCGGGGCGAGCGCGCCGAGCGCAACGACCGTTCGGAGCGCGCCGACCGCAACGACCGCGGTCAGCGTGTCGAGCGGGACAACGACGACGACGACGGTGAGGGCGGCGGTCGGCGTGGCCGGCGCAGCCGCTTCCGGGACCGTCGGCGCGGCCGTGGCGAGCGGGCGGAGACCGGTGGTGACACCGGTGGCCGTGAGCCGCAGGTCGGCGAGGACGACGTGCTCGTCCCCGTGGCCGGCATCATCGACGTGCTCGACAACTACGCCTTCGTGCGGACGACCGGTTACCTGGCCGGCCCGAACGACGTGTACGTCTCGATGTCCCAGATCAAGAAGTACGGTCTGCGCCGCGGTGACGCGATCACCGGCGCGGTGCGTGCGGCCCGCGAGGGCGGCAACACCGGTGACCAGCGGCGGGACAAGTACAACCCGCTGATGCGGCTGGACACGATCAACGGCATGGAGCCGGACGAGGCGCGGCGGCGGCCGGAGTTCTACAAGCTCACGCCGCTCTACCCGCAGGAGCGCCTGCGGCTGGAGACCGAGCCGCACATCCTGACCACCCGGGTCATCGACCTGGTCATGCCGATCGGCAAGGGCCAGCGGGCGCTCATCCAGTCGCCGCCGAAGGCGGGTAAGACGATGGTGCTCCAGGCGATCGCGAACGCGATCACCCGGAACAACCCGGAGTGCCACCTCATGGTGGTGCTGGTCGACGAGCGGCCCGAAGAGGTCACCGACATGCAGCGGTCGATCAAGGGCGAGGTCATCGCGGCCACGTTCGACCGTCCGCCGCAGGACCACACGACGGTGGCGGAGCTGGCCATCGAGCGGGCCAAGCGCCTGGTCGAGCTGGGTCACGACGTCGTCGTGCTGCTCGACTCGGTGACCCGGCTCGGTCGGTCGTACAACCTGGCGGCGCCGGCCAGCGGCCGGATCATGTCGGGTGGTATCGACTCCACCGCGCTCTACCCGCCGAAGCGCTTCCTCGGCGCGGCCCGCAACATCGAGAACGGCGGGTCGCTGACCATCATCGCCACGGCGCTGGTGGAGACCGGGTCCATGGCGGACACGGTCATCTTCGAGGAGTTCAAGGGCACCGGCAACGCCGAGTTGAAGCTGGACCGGAAGATCGCCGACAAGCGCACCTTCCCGGCCATCGACATCAACCCGTCCGGCACCCGGAAGGAAGAGGTCCTGCTCGCGCCCGAGGAGCTGGCCATCATCCACAAGCTCCGCAAGGTGCTGCACTCGCTGGACTCGCAGGCGGCGATGGATCTCCTGCTGGACCGGCTCAAGCAGTCCCGCACCAACATCGAGTTCCTGATGCAGATCGCGAAGTCGACGCCGGGGGAGTAACCATTCCCGGTTGACCGACGACGAAGGGGCACGGCCATCGCGGCCGTGCCCCTTCGTCGTGTCCGCCCGTCTCGGCCGTGCCCCTTCGTCGTGTCCGCCCATCGTCCTTTGCTCTGCTTCAACCGGCGCAACACTTCGGGGCGCTTTGTGTTGCGTCCGTTGAAGCAGAGCAAAGGGGACCGAGAGGGGGCGGCCGGCCCTGCTCGCACGCCATCAGAGGGGTTCGGCGGGGAGCCAGGAGCCGGGGTTGGCGGAATTTTCCTTCGGTTCAGTCGACAGGTCTTGAAACTTCTATTCATTGCCGGGTTGACTGTCGTCCATGCGTACCCGCAGACGATCCGCCCGTCGCACCGGTGTCCTGCTGCTGACGCCGCTGCTCGCCCTGGCCGTGTCGCCGCCGGCCACCGCCGCGCCGCCGGCACCGTCGGTGGCCGACCGGCCCGTGGCGTCGCCGCCCGCGCTCCCGGCCACCGCCGCCGAGGACGCACCGGCCGCGTCGTCCCACCCGGCCGACTCGGTCAGCCTCGCCGCCGACCCGACCGCCGCGACCGCCCCTACCGCCGCCGCTGGCGGGCTGGAGCCGGCCGGCGGCCTGGAGACCACGAAGGCCACCCGTCCGGTCGCGCCGGGCGTGCAGCTCACCTCCTTCGACAGGTACGACGCCGATGGCTGGCTGCGCGCCGACGCGCTCACCACCGACCTGGCCGGCGGGTCCACGGTCGACTACGTCAACTCCGGCGCGGTCAGCCGGGCCGAGCCGCTGCGCAAGGCGGTGGACGACTCGCGGGCGGTCGCCGCGGTCAACGGCGACTTCTTCGACATCAACAACTCCGGGGCCGCGCAGGGCGTCGGCATCCGCGACGGCGAGCTGATCCAGTCGGCGGTCGGCGGTCACCGCAACGCCGTGGCGGTCACCGCCACCGGGATCGGTCGCGTGGTCGAGGTGAACTTCGACGGCAGCGCCACCCTGCCCACCGGGCCGGTGGCGCTGACCCAGTTCAACAACATGGTGCAGGCCGACGGCATCGGCGCGTTCACCGAGCTGTGGGGGACGTACTCCCGGCAGCGAGCCGTGGAGGGCGCGGCCCGGGTGGTCGAGGTGACGGTGACCGGCGGCCGGGTGGCCGCGGTGGCCGGCGTGGCCGGCAGCGGCCCGGTCGTCGCCGGCAGCACGGTGCTGCTCGGCCGCGACGCCGGGGCGGACGCGTTGGCCGGGCTGCACGTGGGTGACCCGGTCTCGGTGACCTGGCGACCGAAGTCGTCCGACGGGAGCGCCCTGCAGGCGGCGGTCGGAGGCGGCAACGTCCTGGTCCGCGACGGCGTCGTGCAGAGCATCGCCGATGCGACTCTCGCCCCGCGTACGGCGGTCGGGTTCAGCGCCGACGGCCAGAAGATGATCATGCTGACGGTGGACGGTCGGCAGGTCGACAGCCGCGGCGTGACGCAGACCGAGATGGGCCGGATGATGGCCGAGTTGGGCGCCCGGGACGCGCTCAACCTCGACGGTGGCGGATCGTCCACGCTGCTGGCCCGGGAGCCGGGCGCGTCGGCCGTGCAGGTGGAGAACGGCCCCTCCGACGGCAGCGAACGGGCGGTGCCCAACGGCCTGGCCATCTACGCGCCGAAGGGCAGCGGCCGGCTCACCGGCTACTGGGTCGAGACGGCCAGCGATCCCACCGCAGCCCCGGGCGTCTCGCCGGTGCGCGGTGGCCGGCCCGACCGGGTCTTCCCCGGGCTGACCCGCACCCTCACCGCGGCCGGCTACGACGAGACGTACGGCCCGGCCGCGGGTGCGCCCACCTGGCGGGCCACCCCGGCGGCCCGGGGCCGCATCGACCGTGACGGGGTCTTCCACGCCGGCACGCCGGGGGCCAGCACGGTCACCGCCGCGCGGGGTCGGGCGACCGGCTCGCTGAGCCTCACCGTCCTGGGCCCGCTGACCCGGCTCGGCGCCACGGTGCCACGGATCGGGCTGACCGGCCGGGACGGCAACGCCCTGGTCGGGGTGGTCGGCTACGACGCCGAGGGCAACAGCGCGCCGATCGAGCCGGCGGACCTCACCCTCGACTACGACCACGACCTGCTGCGGATCGCCCCGAGCCGGGACGGCAACCTCACCGTCACCGCGCTGCGCGACACCGGCTCCACCCTGGTGACCGTCCGCGTCGGACAAACGAGCACCGTCCTGCCGGTCACGGTCGGGCTGACCGACGTGCCGGTCGCCGGCTTCGACGACGCGGCGTCCTGGCGGTTCAGCCAGGCCCGCGCCAGCGGCTCGGTCGCGCCGGCGCCGGGTCACACCGGCACCGGCCTGAAGATGTCGTACGACTTCAGCCAGTCCACCGGCACCCGGGCCGCGTACGCCGACCCGCCGGCCTGGATCGAGGTGCCCGGCCAGCCGCAGGCCTTCGGCATGTGGATCCACGGCAACGGCACCGGGGAGTGGCCGAGCCTGCACCTGCACGACGCGCAGGACACCCAGCACGTGCTGCGCGGCCCGCTGATCACCTGGACCGGCTGGCGGTACGTGGAGTTCGCGGTGCCGGCCGGGGTGCAGTACCCGGTACGGGTGCGCCGCTTCTACGTGGCCGAGACCAACGCCGCCGCGCAGTACACCAGCGAAGTGATCATCGATGACCTGGTGGCGAAGGTGCCGCCGACGATCGACGTGCCGGCAGCGGCCCCGCGCACCGACCGGGTGGTGGTCCGCGACGGCACGGTGGACGGCGCGCCCTGGCGGTTCGCGGTGCTCTCCGACGCCCAGTTCGTCGCCGCCGACCCGGACAGCGACCTGGTCGCCCAGGCCCGGCGGACGCTGCGCGAGGTGAAGGCGGCCCGACCGGACTTCCTACTGATCAACGGTGACTTCGTGGACACGGCCTAT
Source organism: Micromonospora sp. NPDC047557 (assembly GCF_043205095.1). Lineage (NCBI taxonomy): Bacteria > Bacillati > Actinomycetota > Actinomycetes > Micromonosporales > Micromonosporaceae > Micromonospora > Micromonospora sp. NPDC047557. The sequence goes on from NZ_JBIDDK010000015.1 coordinate 133,203, forward strand.
CCGGCCGACTTCGCGTTGGCCCGGCGGATCCTCGACGAGGAGCTGGGCGACGCCCTGCCCTGGTACTACGTCCCCGGCAACCACGAGATCATGGGTGCCCCGATCAGCAACTTCGAGGCCGCGTTCGGTGCCACCTCGCGGGTGTTCGACCACGCCGGCACCCGGTTCGTCACGCTGAACTCGTCCACCGGGACGCTGCGTGGTGGCGGCTTCGACCAGGTGCGGATGCTGCGCGAGACGCTGGACGCGGCGGCCACCGACCCGCGCGTCGGCTCGGTAGTCGTCCTGCACCACCACCCGGCGCGCGACCCGAGCCCGGCGCAGGCCAGCCAGCTCGGCGACCGCAAGGAGGCGGCGCTGCTGGAACAGTGGCTGGCCGACTTCCAGCACCGCACCGGCAAGGGCGCCCTGTTCGTGGGCGGGCACGTCGGCACCTTCCACGCCGACCGGGTCGACGGGGTGCCCTACGTGATCAACGGCAACTCGGGCAAGACGCCGTCGACCCCCGCCGACCAGGGCGGCTTCACCGGCTGGACGGAGTTCGGTGTCGACCCGGTCACCCCGGCCGAGGCCGACCGGGCCCGTCGCGACCCGCTCGCCGAGGGGCCCCACTGGGTGGACGCGGAGTTCCACGCGCACACCGACCGGCTCACGCTCGTCGCACCGGCCCGCGTCGCGGTCGGCGCCCCGGCGGCGGTCACCGCCACGCTCACCCAGCCCGGCGGCCGTACGGTCCCGGTGGCCGCTCCCGTCAGCGCCGACTGGACCGCCTCGCCGAACCTGCACATCGGCTCGGCGGCAGGCGTGCGCCCGTGGCACACCGCCCGCTTCGACCCGGCCACCGGCACGTTGACCGCACTGCGCCCCGGCGCACCCGTACGCCTCGGCGTCACCGTCAACGGCGTCCGCGCCGACGCCACCATCTCGCTCACCCGGTGAGCGCCCAGCAGGGCCCTTCCCCGCCGAAGGGCCCTGCTCGCGTTCAGAAGTCGCCGTCGGCCACCTGGAAGACGGTGAGGCCGAGGGCTCGCCACATCTGGACCACCTGGACACGGTCGTCGAACACGCCGGCCACCCGGTAACGGTCCCGGATCTCCCGGTCGTAGATCTCCCGCTTCACGATCGAGTCCTTCCGCGAGTCGCCGACGGCACGCAGGTGCAGGCCGAGGTAGGGGACCCGGACGTGCCGGGCCAGCCACGCCTCGGTGGCCGCGCGGGCGGAGGCGTCCCTCCCAGAGCAGAAGACCACCCCGTACCCGGCCGCGTGCATCGCCCGGACCGCCGCGATCACCGCTGTGTTCGGCTCGTCCTCGCCCACCCGGGTCATGTCGTACGGGCTGCGGGACACGGCCAGCGCGACGGTGCCGTCGATGTCCACCAGGACGATCTCGGGTGGCTCGGTCGACGGCGGGTGCACGACGGCGGGGCGCCCGGTGCGGGCCTGCGGCACCGGCAACGGCAGGGTGCGCCCTTCCAGGTACCGCTCGTGCAGCCGACGGATGGCCTCGGCCCCGACCTGTTCGGCAGCCGGGCGAGCGGCGTCGCGGCGCAGGCATTCGGTCAGCGGCACGTCGGTGAAGTCGTGCACCTCGAAATCCGCGCCGTGGCGGGCGGCCAGCTCGGCCCAGTCGCGCAGCGTCCGCGAGCGCAGGTTGGTGTCGTCCACGCAGACGTCCGCCCGGGCCCGCAGCAGCGCCTCGACCTGGGCCCGCTGGACGACGGTCACCTGGGCCTCGGCCCACTGGGTGAAGAGCCGCTCGCCGTGCAGCATCCGGCGCAGGTCGTCGCGGTTGACCCGGACGACGGACGGCTGAAGCGTGCGGGCGAACGTCGTCTTGCCCGAGGCGGGCAGTCCCCGGGTGGCGATCAGGCGGGTCATCGGCGGCGCACCTTCGGCTCGGCGTGCGTACCCCCGGCGGGGTACCCGGCGGTGGTCCGCCGGGTGGGCGAATGCCCTGTCGGGCGGTGGGAATGCGGACGGGGAGGCACGTGTTGACGATGCCGGACGAGGTGTGCGGCCCGATTGCCGGGTCGGCTCCGGCCCATGGCACACTGGTCAATCGGCCACCGGTTCCGGTTCACGCCCGAGCCCGTCGTGTACGGCGCGACGAGCGATGACGGCGACCCGGCGACCACCAACGAGAGGACCGAGGCGAGATGAAGGCAAACATCCACCCGGAGTACGTGACCACCGAGGTCAGCTGCTCCTGTGGCAACACGTTCACGACCCGCAGCACCGCCAAGGGCGGGGCGATCCACGTCGAGACCTGCAGCGCCTGCCACCCGTTCTACACCGGTAAGCAGCGCGTTCTCGACACCGCCGGCCGGGTCGCGAAGTTCCAGCAGAAGTACGCCAAGGTTCAGGCCAAGAAGGCCAAGTAACTCCCCGTTCGGCGCCCGCGTCCGGTTTTCTGCCGGACGCGGGCGCCGTCCGCGTTTCGCCTGTTTCCACGCGCCGTCGGCTCTCGGGCCGGCCCGGTGTCGCACCGTCGAAGGAGCATCCGCAGCATGAGCAGCGAGCGTCTGGCCGGCCTCCTGGACGAGTACGCGGAGCTGGAGAAGCGGCTGGCCGACCCGGCCATCCACGCCGACCAGGCGACCGCGCGCCGGGTGGGCCGCCGGTACGCCGAGCTGGTGCCGCTGCACAAGGCCGCCGGTGAGCTGGAGCAGGCGCGCGCCGACCTGGCCGCGGCCCGCGAGTTGGCCGCCGAGGATCCCTCGTTCGCGGCCGAGACCGAGGCGATCGCGACGTCCCTGCCGGCGCTGGAGGAGCGCCTCGCCGAGCTGCTCATCCCGCGCGACCCGCACGACGCCAAGGACGTGATCGTCGAGATCAAGGCCGGTGAGGGCGGTGAGGAGTCGGCGCTGTTCGCCGGCGACCTGCTGCGGATGTACACCCGGTACGCCGAGCGGCACGGCTGGATCACCGAGGTGATCGACGCGCAGGACTCGGATCTCGGCGGCGTCAAGGACGTGTCGCTGTCGATCAAGACGAAGGGCGTGCCCGAGGGTGGGAACGGCGTCTGGTCGCGGCTCAAGTGGGAGGGAGGCGTGCACCGGGTGCAGCGCGTCCCGGTCACCGAGTCCCAGGGCCGGATCCACACCAGCGCGGCCGGGGTGCTCGTGCTCCCCGAGGCCGAGGACGTCGACGTCACCATCGACGCCAACGAGCTGCGCATCGACGTGTTCCGGTCGTCCGGGCCGGGTGGCCAGTCGGTGAACACCACCGACTCGGCGGTACGGATCACCCACCTGCCGACCGGGATCGTCGTCTCCTGCCAGAACGAGAAGTCACAGTTGCAGAACCGGGAGCAGGCGATGCGGATCCTGCGGGCCCGGCTGCTCGCCGCCGCGCAGGAGCAGGCCGACGCCGCCGCCTCGGACGCCCGCAAGGCGCAGGTGCGCACCGTGGACCGCTCGGAACGGATCCGCACGTACAACTTTCCGCAGAACCGGATCACCGACCATCGGATCGGCTACACCGCGTACAACCTGGATCTGGCGCTCGCCGGCGACCTGGACGGGGTGCTGGACGCCCTGGCCGAGGCCGACCGCGCCGCCCGGCTGGCTGGCGACACCGAACTGACGCGCCGCTGACCGTACCGCCGGCCCGTCTGGCGGCCCGGCGCCGAGCCGACCGCGGACGCTGTCGCCCGCGTCGGTCAGCTCGCGCGGGGGCGTGACTTCGCGCGCAGCATCTCCCGGTCGGCCTGCTCGAAGGCGACGCTGAGCGCGTCGCGCAGCCCGCCTCCGCCGGAGACCTCCGCGAAGCCGATGCTCACTCCGACCGGGGTGCCCGGCACCAGGGACTCCCAGTCCTCGTTGCGCACCGCCGCCTCGATCCGGCGAGCCACCTCGGCGGCCTCGGTCATGCCGGTCTCCGGGAGCACCACCACGAACTCGTCCCCGCCGTAGCGGGCCACGAAGTCACCCCGGCGCATCACCCGGTTGATCACCCCGGCGATCCGTTGCAGCACCAGGTCGCCGGAGTGGTGCCCGTGGCGGGTGTTGACCGCCTTGAAGCCGTCCAGATCGCAGACGCCGATGACCACCCGCTCGCCCCGGGTGACCACAGCGGTGATGTACCGCTCCAGCCTGCGCCGGTTGGGCAGCCCGGTGAGCGGGTCGGTAAGCGCCTCGCCCTCGTACCGGGCCGCCTCCCGACGCATCTCCTCGTGGTCGATCCGGGCGGCGATGCCGTCGATGTAGACGTCGCGCAGCCGGTCGTTGCGTTGCGCGGCGAGCCGGAACGCCAGCCGGTCCGCCCGGTGCGCCGCCGGGTGGTCGCCAGCGCGGGCCAGCGCGATGCTGCGCAGCCGGGCCGGCTCGGCCGCGCCGAGCGTCTCGGTGGACACCCGAATGGTGTCCAGTCGGGCGACCGCCTCGATGGGCCGACCGTCCGCGACGGCCAGGCAGACCATGCCGAGCTGTCGCAAGTCCCGCGCCCGGGCGCTGTCCCCGCCGTGGCTGAGCAGGTGGGACGGCTGGGTCTCGCCGGTCGGCTCCAGCGGGTCGCCGAGCGCGGCCTGACGTGCCGCCGAGTATCCGTACGCGGCGAGGCTGCTCGGGCGCAGTCGGCCGGCCCGCCCGCTGCGGACGAACCGGGCCAGATCGGCCGCGACGTCCCGCAGCACCCGCAGGCAGCCGTCACTGTCCCCGTTGTGGTCCAGTGCCACCGCGTTGCGCAGCCGGATGCCCGGTGCGGCGAACGTCTCCTCCGGGATGCCGGCGGTCAACCCGAGCTGCCGCGCGCGTTCGATCGCGCCCAGGGCGTAGCCGTGGAAGCTGAGGTAGCTGTAGGCCATCGCGAGGTCGTGCCAGCCCCACGCGGTGTCCCGGTCCGGGTCCTCCACGGCGCCGAGCGCCCGGGCGGCCTTGACGAGGTGGGTGACGCAGCGGTCCAGCGCGCCCTGATGGTGCGCGGCGAGCGCGGCCAGCGCGTTGAGGTGCCCGTGCAGGTAGGGCTCGGCGAGATCGCGAACGGCCGCCGACGCCTCCTCGATGGCCCGGGTGAACTCCGCCGTCCGACCGAGATTGATCAGCGCGGAGAGGCGCTGCACCAGGGCGTCCGCACGGGCGGCCGGGTCGGTGGTGGTGCGGATCACCCGCTCCAGCAACGCGTACGACTCCGCCGAGCGACTTGCTTCTTGCAAAGCCCGCGCCTGCGTGAGGGTGTCAACCTGGTCATCGACCCGGTCGAGCCAGCCCACCCACAACCTCCTGCCGTGTGCGTCTTGACGCACCCGTTCGTCGCGTCGTCCGTGACGCCTCATGATTGTCGCGTGACCACTCTGCCGCAACACCCCCCCGAAGGGACAGGCCGTACCCGTCCGTCCGCCGCGGTCGCCCGCGCGGCGCGGGCGCTCGCCGCCGCCGGGGTGGGCCCGGCGCGCGTGGAGGCCGAACTGCTGGCGGCGTACGTGCTGGGGGTGCCCCGGGGTCGGCTGGCGCTCGCCGACGACCTGGACGACGCCCAGCTGGCCCGGCTCGACGAGCTGGTCGGCCGTCGCGCCGGCCGGGAGCCGTTGCAGCATCTGACCGGTCGGGCCGGATTCCGGCATCTGGAGCTGGCGGTCGGTCCGGGCGTCTTCGTGCCCCGCCCGGAGACGGAGCTGCTGGCGGGCTGGGGTGTCGAGCAGGGCCGGGGCAGACCCGAGCCGCTGGTCGTGGACCTGTGCAGCGGCACCGGCGCGATCGCCCTGGCGGTGGCGCAGGAGCTGCCCGGGGCGCGGGTGATCGCGGTCGAGCGGTCCGCGGCGGCGCTGGCGTGGCTGCGCCGCAACGCGGCCGAGCGGGCCGCCGCGGGCGACCGGCCGATCGAGGTGGTCGAGGCCGACGTGACGGCGCCGGACCTGCTGGCGCACCTGGTGGGACGTGTGGACGTGCTGCTCTGCAACCCGCCGTACGTGCCGGTGGAGGTGGTGGTGCCGCCGGAGGTGGCCGCGCACGATCCGGCGGAGGCGGTCTTCGGCGGCATGGACGGTCTGGCGGTGATCCGACCGGTGATCACCCGGGCGGCGGCGCTGCTGCGCCCCGGCGGCGTCATCGGGGTCGAGCACGACGACACGCACGACGTGGCGGTCCCGGCGTTGTTCGCCTCCGACGGCCGGTTCGCGGCCGTCACGGAGCATCTGGACCTCACCGGCCGCCCTCGCTACGCCACCGCGTCCCGACGGGCGGACGGCCAGCACACCGCGCCCGGCCCGGCGTGGCAGACTGACTCCTCGTGATGCTCTACGACTGCCGATCGCCCGCCGATCGGGACCGCGGCATCGCTGCGGCCATCGAGGCGGTCAAGAACGGCGAGCTGGTCGTCCTCCCGACGGACACCGTCTACGGGATCGGCGCGGACGCGTTCACGCCCTACGCGGTCAAGGCGCTGCTGGACGCGAAGGGCCGGGGCCGGCAGATGCCGCCGCCGGTGTTGATCGGTTCGCGCCACACCCTGGACGGGTTGGTCTTCTCGCTGCCCACGGCAGCACGGGACCTGGTGGAGGCGTTCTGGCCGGGTGCGCTGACCATCGTGGTCGAGCACTCGCCGAGCCTCCAGTGGGACCTGGGCGACAAGACGGGCACGGTGGCGGTGCGGATGCCGCTGCACCCGGTGGCCCTGGAGGTGCTGCGGGAGACCGGCCCGATGGCGGTCTCCTCGGCCAACAAGACGGGCCAGCCGGCGGCGGTGACCGCCGAGGAGGCGCGTGACCAGCTCAGCTACTCGGTGCGCGCGTACCTGGAGGCCGGGCCCTGCCCGGATCCGGTGCCGAGCACGATCGTGGACCTGACCGGCGAGGTGCCGCAGTTGCTGCGGGCCGGCGCGATCCCGCTGGAGAAGCTGCGCGACGTCGTCCCGGATCTTCTCGACGTCCAGGGGGCCTGAGTGCCCCCGTTCACCGTCCTGCACGTCTGCATGGGCAACATCTGTCGTTCGCCGATGGCCGAGCGACTGCTCGCCCTCGCGGTGCGGGAGCGGTTGGCCCGGCGTGCACAGGACCCGGCCGCCGCCGAGGAGCTGGTGCACAGCCACAGCGCCGGCACCGGCGGCTGGCACGCGGGCGAGGAGATGAACCCGCCGGCGGCGCGACAGGTCATCGACCGTGGCGGCGCCGTCGAGGGATTCGCGGCGCGCAAGCTGCGCTCGGACCACATCGACGCCGCCGACCTGGTCCTGACGGCCACGGCCGACCAGCAGGAGTACGTGGTCGCGCTCCGTCCGGACGCGGCGGCCCGCACCTTCGTGCTGGGTGAGTTCGGCCGGCTGCTCGCCGCGGTGGACGCCGCCGCGTTGCCGGCCGCCGAAGCGACCCCGGAGGCGGTGTACGCCCGGGGCGTGGCCCTGGTGGCGGCGGCGCACGACAACCGGCTGGGCGCCTCGGCGCTGCCCACCGACGATCTCGACGATCCCTGGGGTCGCGGCGACCAGTGCTTCACCCGGGTCGCGGACGAGATCGAGGAGACGGTCCACCCGCTGGCCGCCGCGCTGCTGCCCTGAGCGACCTGCGAGTTTCCTCCGGGTTTGGGGAAAACCAGGGGCGAAAGGGGCGTTCCGGGTCATTCTGAACGGGTCCTAGCGTGACCGGCTCCTGCGGGGAGAGCTGATGATCCGGGCCCGACTCGACAAACTGCTGACCGTGGTGATCGCCGGCGTGCTGGCCGGACTGGTGCTGGCCGGAGCCGCCCTACCCGCGGCCCTGGTCTTCGGAATCGGCTTCAGCGCCCTGTCCACGCCCTACTCGGAGCTGCCCAGCACGCTGCGCACGCCGCCCACCGCCCAGCGCTCCAACCTCTACGCCAACGACGGCACCACCCTGATCACCTCCTTCTACCAGGAGGACCGGGTGGACGTTCCGCTGCGTGAGGTCGCCCCGGTGATGCGGCAGGCCATCGTGGCCGCCGAGGACGTCCGGTTCTACCAGCACAGCGGGGTGGACCTGCGCGGTGTGGTGCGCGCCTTCACGGTGAACAAGCGTGACGGCAAGACCCGGCAGGGCGCCTCCACCCTGACCATGCAGTACGTCCGCAACGTGCTCAGCAGCGACCCCCGGCTGACCGAGCGGCAGCGCCAGGCGGCCACCGAGGTCACCACCGCCCGCAAGCTCCAGGAGATGCGGTACGCGCTGGCGCTGGAGCGGGAGCTGAGCAAGGAGGACATCCTCACCCGCTATCTCAACATCGCCTACTTCGGGGCCGGGGCGTACGGGATCGGGGCGGCCAGCAAGCGCTACTTCTCCCGCTCGCCGGCCGAGTTGACCCTGGCCCAGGCCGCGCTGCTGGCCGGGCTGGTCCGCTCGCCGGACAGCGACGACCCGATAAACGGGGACGCCGACAGCGCCCTGGGCCGACGGACGTACGTGCTCGAGCGGCTGGTCGAGACCGGTCAGGTGCCGGCCGACGCGGCGGCGGCGGCGCAGGCCGAGCCGTTGCAACTGCGACCCAGCGAAACGCCGAACGACTGCACGGGGGTGCCCGACGGGCACAACGACTGGGGCTTCTTCTGCGACTGGTTCACCCGCTGGTGGAGCAGCCAGTCGGCGTTCGGGTCGAGTGCCGACGAGCGGCGACGCACGTTGCGTCGGGGCGGCTTCTCCATCGTCTCGTCCCTGGACCCGGCGGTGCAGCGGGCCACCACCGAGCAGGTGCTGAAGATCTACCGCTCGACCGAGGCGCGGGCGGTGCCCACCGCCGTGGTGCAGCCCGGCACCGGCCGGGTGCTGGCGATGTCGGTGAACCGCACCTACAGCACCGCGGCCAACCCGGTCGGGCAGAAGAACCATCCGAACACGGTCAACCAGCTCGTCGCCGGCGGCGGGGCCATCGAGGGCTACCAGGGTGGCTCGACGTTCAAGCTCTTCGCCATGCTGGCCGCGCTGGAGTCCGGCCTGCCGCTGTCGACCAAGTTCACGGCGCCGACCCAACTGCTCACCCGGTTCCCGGTGACGGGGGCGGGAAGCTGCGACGGCCGCTGGTGCCCGTCGAACGCCAGTCCCTCGTCGATGGACGGCCCCCACACCATGTGGACCGCGTTCGGCCGCTCGGTGAACACCTACTTCGCGTGGCTGACCGAGCGGGTCGGCGCCGACCGGGTGGTGGAGATGGCCGAGCGGCTGGGCATCGTGCTGCGGGCCGACTCCGACGAGCGGCTGGCCCGCTATGGCGCGAAGGACTGGGGCCCGTTCACTTTGGGCGTGGCCGCGACGACCCCGCTGGACCTGGCGACGGCGTACGCCACGGTGGCGGCCGAGGGGACCTGGTGCGCGCCGCTGCCGGTGGTCTCGATCAGCGACTCCACCGGCCGGCCGGTGGACGCCGCCAAGCCGGACTGTCGACAGGTGCTCGACACCGACGTGGCGCGGGCGGCGGCGGACGCGGCCCGCTGCCCCGTGGGCGACCAGTCGATGTACGGGCGGTGCGACGGCGGCACCGCGCCCGACCTGCGTTCCCATCTGGGCCGCCCGGTGGCCGGCAAGACCGGCAGCTCCGACCGGTACGAGACGGAGACGGTGGTGGCCTTCACCCCGCAGTTGGCGGTCGCCTCGATGGCGGCCAACCCCGACGACCCACGGGACGCGGTCGGTCAGGCGGTGCAGGCCCGAATGGCGACCGCGGTGGGGGAGGTGCTCGGCGCCGCCCTCCGCGACCAGCCGGTACGCGACTTCGTCCCGCCCAGCGAGCGCGCCGCGTTCCAGGTCACCGGAGCCCGCACCGGCAACTGACCCGTCCGAGGTGGGGTGGTCAGGGAGCCTGTTCGGCGTTGCGGGCGATGTTGCGGGCCATGCCGCCGAAGACCACGGCGTGGAACGGGGCCACCGACCCCCAGTAGGCGTGTCCGGCCAGCCCGCGGGGCAGGAAGACCGCGCGCTGCTGGTAGCGGCTGCGTCCGTTGTCGACGGGCAGCGCCCGCATCTCCAGCCAGGCGCGGCCGGGCAGTCGCATCTCCGCGCGCAGCCGCAGCAACTCGCCCGGGACGATCTCCTCCACCCGCCAGAAGTCCAGCGCCTCGCCGACCTGGAGGCGGTGCGGGTCACGCCGGCCCCGCCGCAGCCCCACCCCGCCGACCAGCCGGTCCAGCCAGCCGCGTACCGACCAGGCGAGGGGGAACGAGTACCAGCCGTGCTCGCCGCCGACGCCCTCGATGACCCGCCAGAGCGCCGCCGGTGACGCGTCCACCGTGCGCTCCCGGACGTCGGTGTACGCGGTGCCACCGGACCAGTCCGGGTCGGTGGGCAGCGGCTCGGCCGGCGCGTCCGGACCGCTCGCGGTGGACCAGCGGGTCTCCACCTGGGCGTCGCGCACCTTGGCCAGTGCCAACGCCACCGCGTCGTCGAAGCCGGTGAGGCCGTCCGGTGGGTCGGGCACGTACCGGGCGATGTCGTGTTCGTGCGCCACGGCCTCGTGGATCAGGCTCTCCACCAGTGGGCGGGCGATCGTGTTCGGCACCGGGGTGATCAGCCCGACCCAGTGCGAGGACAGCGACGGGGTGAGCGGGCGGACCGGCACGATGATCCGCCGGCGCAGGCCGGCCACCCGGGCGTAGCGCTGCATCATGTCGCGGAAGGTGAGCACGTCCGGCCCGCCGATGTCGAAGCCGCGACTGACCTCGGGCGGCAGCGTGGTGCAGCCGGCCAGGTAGCGCAGCACGTCGCGGACCGCGATCGGCTGGATCCGGTTGCGGACCCACCGGGGGGTGACCATGGCGGGCAGCCGCTCGGTCAGGTAGCGCAGCATCTCGAACGACGCCGACCCGGACCCGATGATCACCGCGGCGCGGAGCACCGCCGTGGGCACCCCGCTGGCCAGCAGGATCCGACCCACCTCGGCCCGGGACCGCAGGTGCGGGGAGGGGACCTCGGCGTCGGCCGCCGGCTCCGGGCCGCCCAGATACACGATCCGGCGTACGCCTGCCGCGCGGGCGGCCGTCGCGAAGTTGGTCGCCGCCTCCCGGTCGGCGGCCTCGAAGTCCGCTCGGCCCAGCGAGTGCACCAGGAAGTACGCGACGTCGACGTCGGCGAACGCGGCGGGCAGCGTCTCCGGGCGGCTCAGGTCGCCCTCGACGATCTCGGCCGCCGCGGCCCAGGGCACGTCGCGCAGCCGCACCGCCTTGCGCGCGAGGCAGCGCACGGTGTGCCCGTCGGCGAGCAGCAGCGGCGTCAACCGCCCGCCGATGTATCCGGTGGCTCCGGTGACGAGGCATCTCACGGCTCCCAGTCTGCGGCCCCCGAGGGCCTGTTGCACAAGAACTGGCCGGCCTGCGGCGGGCCCGGACGACGCCCGGCGGCGTTGCGGTCACGTCCGGATACAACACCGGTATCCGGACGTGACCGCGCCTTGCCGGATCGCCGCCCGGACTCCGCCTCGGCTCGGCCGCCCTTGTGCAACAGGCCCTAGACTCGTTTGCTGTGGAGACCGAGACGAGCACCTTCTGGGGGCCGGATTTCGCGCAGCTCAAGGCCACTGATCCGGAGATCGCCGGGGTGGTCCTCGGCGAGCTGGATCGGCTGCGCGGCGGCCTGCAGCTCATCGCCAGCGAGAACCTGACCTCGCCGGCGGTGCTCGCCGCGCTCGGCTCGACGCTGACCAACAAGTACGCCGAGGGCTACCCGGGCCGGCGCTACTACGGCGGCTGCGCCGAGGTGGACCGGGCCGAGGAGATCGGCATCGCCCGCGCCAAGGAGCTGTTCGGCGCCGAGCACGCCAACCTCCAGCCGCACTCGGGGGCGAGCGCCAACCTGGCCGCGTACGCCGCGCTGGTGCAGCCGGGGGACACGGTGCTGGCGATGGACCTGCCGCACGGCGGGCACCTCACCCACGGCAGCCGGGTGAACTTCTCCGGCAAGTGGTTCCACCCGGTCGGTTACCCGGTCCGCCCCGATACCGAGCTGATCGACTACGACGAGGTGCGCGACCTGGCCCGGGCGCACCGGCCCAAGCTGATCATCTGTGGCGCGACGGCGTACCCCCGGCTGATCGACTTCGCCCGGTTCCGGGAGATCGCCGACGAGGTCGGGGCGTACCTGATGGTGGACGCCGCGCACTTCATCGGCCTGGTCGCCGGCCGGGCCATTCCGTCCCCGGTGCCGTACGCCGACGTCGTCTGCGCCACCACCCACAAGGTGCTCCGGGGCCCGCGCGGCGGCATGATCCTCTGCCGCGAGTCGCTGGCCCAGCGGATCGACAAGGCGGTCTTCCCGTTCACCCAGGGCGGCCCGCTCATGCACGCGGTGGCGGCCAAGGCGGTCGCGCTGCGCGAGGCCGCCCAGCCGGAGTTCCAGACGTACGCCCGCCAGGTGGTCAGCAACGCCCAGGCCCTCGCGGCCGGGCTGGCCGACGAAGGGATGCGGCCGGTGTCCGGCGGCACCGACACCCACCTGGCCCTGATCGACCTGCGGGAGCTGGGGGTGACCGGCGCGGAGGCCGAGGCCCGGTGCGACGCCGCCGCGATCACGCTCAACAAGAACGCCATCCCGTACGACCCGCAGCCGCCGCTGGTGGCCTCCGGCATCCGGGTGGGCACGCCGAGCGTCACCACCCAGGGCATGCGCGAGGGGGAGCTGCGGCAGGTGGCCGCCCTGATCGCCCGCGCGGTGCGCACGGACCCGGGCGCACCGGGTGGCGCCGACGCGCTGACCCGGCTCGGCGCCGAGGTGGCCGAGCTGGCCGCGGCCTTCCCGGCGTACCCCCGTGGCTGAGCCCGGGGTGCTCGAGCCCGCCGCCGACCGGCGGTGGCGGTTGCGGCACCTGCCGGTGCTGCTGGGCGCGTCGCTGGCGCTGGCCGTGGTCACGGCAGTCGTCGGTGCGGTGACCGGCGGCGCGACGGCGGCGTTCGGCGCGGCGGTCGGGGTGGGCGTCACGGTGCTCAGCTACACGCTGACCACGGTGGTGCTGGCCCGGGCCGACCAGGTCAACCCGCAGCTGCTGCTGCCGCTCGGCGTGGGTCTGTACGTGCTGAAGTTCACCCTGTTGGGTGTCGTGCTGGTGGCGGTGGCCTCGACCGGCTGGCCCGGGTTGATTCCTCTTTGCCTCGGCATCGTCGCCGGGGTGGCAGTGTGGACAGCAGTGCACCTCTGGTGGCTGACCAGGGTGTACGCCCGCCGGCCACGGGACTGACCCGGCGATCGGCCGGCCCGCCGTCCCAACCAGCGGACGCGCCGCAATGTGTCGGCCTCCGGTCATTTTCCGACGGGCGGAAGGGGAGTAGCGTGCCCACAGACGACGGCGCCCACGAGATGCCCACACAACGATGGTTGTGCGGGGGGTGAGGCACAGCCTCGTCTTCCCGGCTGATATCGTTCGCCCCGTCATGGCTGATGACCAAACCCCCCGCCCCGCCGGTGAACCGGACGACTATCCGTCCGGCGCCGGTCAGGGTTGGACCGCGCTCAGCTACCTCGTCGGAGGCATGCTCGTGTGGGGTTTCATCGGCTGGCTGGTCGACCAGTGGCTCGACACCGGTGGCGTCGCCACCGGGATCGGCTTCGTGCTCGGCATGGCTGGGGGAGTCATCCTGGTCATCCGCCGACTCGGCACGCCTACTTAGGAAGGGACGCGGTGTTCGGACAGGCGAACGTCCTGGCAGCGGGCCAGGCGGAATTCCCACCCAGTGTGGAGGACTTCTACCTGCCCAGCATCCTGCCCTGGGGTGCACACGACTCGTACTGGATCACCAAGTTCACCTTGATGATCTGGATCGCGGTCGGTGTGCTGATCATCTTCTTCCTGGCTACCTACCGGAACCCGAAGCTGGTCCCGACCAAGAAGCAGTGGTTCGCCGAGTCCATCTACGGCTTCGTGCGCAACAACATCTCGGTCGACATGATCGGTCACCAGGGTGTGCGGTTCGCTCCGTACTTCACCACGCTGTTCTGCTTCGTGCTGGTGACGAACGCGTTCGCGATCATCCCGTTGTTCCAGATCTCACCGAACTCGCACATCGCCTTCCCGGCGATCCTCGCGGTGATCAGCTACGTGCTGTTCAACTACATCGGCATCCGGCACCACGGGTTCGGCAAATACTTCAAGCACGCCCTGATCCCGCCGGCACCCTGGTACATCCTGCCGCTGCTGATTCCGATCGAGGCGTTCTCGACCTTCATCATCCGGCCGTTCTCGCTGGCCGTCCGTCTCTTCGCGAACATGTTCGCCGGCCACATGCTCTTGCTGGTCTTCACGCTCGGCGGCTTCGCGATGCTCAACGCCAACGCCTGGCTGGCACCGGTCTCGGTGGTCTCCTGGGTGATGACCGTGGCGCTGACCCTGCTCGAGGCACTGGTCATCGTCCTGCAGGCCTACGTCTTCACGGTGCTGAGCGCCAGCTACATCCAGGGCGCGCTCGCCGAAGAGCACTGATCCACGCACCAACCGTTGTCGTCCCGCGTGAGAGTCACGCGTGATAACCAGGAGGAACCACTAATGGACGTTCTCGCCGCGGTAAATGGCAGCACCGCCGCCATCGGCTACGGTCTCGCGGCCATCGGCCCGGGCATCGGCGTCGGCCTGGTCTTCGCCGCCTACATCCAGTCGACCGCCCGGCAGCCGGAGTCGTCCCGGATGACCCTGCCGTACGTCTGGATCGGCTTCGCCGTCATCGAGGCGCTCGCGCTGTTCGGCATCGCCTTCGGCTTCATCTGGGCCAAGTAGTACCCGCCCCTCGACCGGGAGGTCACCCATGTTCAACCTTGCCGCTGAGGGTGGTGAGTCAGGCCACAACCCGATCATTCCGATCGGGCAGGAGATCGTGGTCGGCACGATCGCCTTCGCCGTGCTCTGCTTCGTGCTGATGAAGTTCGTCTTCCCCCGCATGGAGCAGACGTTCCAGGCCCGGGTCGACGCGATCGAGGGCGGCATCAAGCGCGCCGAGGCCGCCCAGGCCGAGGCGAACCAGCTGCTCGAGCAGTACCGGGCCCAGCTCGCTGAGGCCCGCACCGACGCCGCGAAGATCCGTGACGACGCGCGGGCCGACGCCGAGGGGATCCGGCAGGACATCCTCGCCAAGGCGCGGGAAGAGTCCGACCGGGTCATCCAGGCCGGCAAGGATGCGCTCGCCGCCGAGCGGGCCACCATCGTGCGTGAGCTGCGGGCCGAGGTCGGCACCATCGCGGTGGACCTGGCCAGCAAGATCGTCGGTGAGTCGCTGGCCGACGAGGCGCGACGCAAGGGCACCGTCGATCGGTTCCTGAGCGGCCTCGAGAGCACGGGGGCCCGCTGATGCAGGCCGCCAGCCGGGAGTCGTACAAGGTCGCGGCCGAGCGCCTCGACGCGTACGTCCGCGGCGCGGAGCCGTCGGCGGTGGCCTCCACCGCCGACGCCATCCTCTCCGTGGCGACCCTGCTGCGGCGTGAGCCGCGGCTGCGCCGCGCGCTGTCCGAGCCGGCTCGTTCCGGCGCGGACCGCGGCGCTCTGCTCGGCGACATGCTGGGTGGGCGGATCGGCGCGGACGCGCTCGACCTGCTCGTGGTGCTGGTGTCCGGCCGCTGGTCGGCACCGTCGGAGCTGCTCGACGGCACCGAGCGCCTGGGGGTGGAGGCGCTGCTGGCCAGCGCCGACTCCGCCGGCGAGCTGGGCGAGGTCGAGGACGAGCTGTTCCGCTTCGGTCAGGTCGTGACGGGTCAGTCGGCGCTGAGCAACGCGTTGGCCGACCCGGCCGCCCCGGTCGAGCGGCGGGCCACCCTGGCCCGTGAGCTGCTCGCCGACAAGGCCCACCCGGTCACCGTCCGCCTCGTCGAGGTGGCGCTGAGCGGGTTCGGGGGACGCTCCTTCATCGGGGCGCTCACCCGGCTGGTCGAACTGGCCGCCGACCGGCGTGACCGGCAGGTGGCGTACGTGACCGTCGCGGCCCCGTTGAGTGACTCCGACGAGCGTCGGCTGGGTGCGAGCCTCACCGCGATATACGGTCGAGAGGTGTCCGTCAAGCAGACGGTCGACCCCGCCGTCCTCGGTGGCGTGAGCGTCCGGGTCGGCTCCGACCTGTACGACGGCACGATCCTGCGCCGCCTCAACGAGACCCGCAACGCGCTCGCGAAGCGCTGAGCGGCTCCGCCGTCCAGCGTGTGCGGCGGCTACGCCGCTCAGCACCCGGATTGACAGACGCCATTCGGACCGGTTGGTACTAGGTATCCCGGGCCCCTGAATTTTAAGGAAGCAGAGGATGGCCGAGCTGACCATCTCGACGGAGGAGATCCGCGGCGCCCTGGAGCGCTACGTCTCCTCCTACTCGTCCGACGTCTCCCGCGAGGAGGTCGGCACCGTCGCCGACACCGGCGACGGCATCGCCCACGTCGAGGGCCTTCCCTCGACCAAGACCAACGAGCTGCTGGAATTCGAGGACGGCACGCTCGGCGTGGCGTTGAACCTCGACGTCCGGGAGATCGGCGTCGTCGTCCTCGGTGACTCCGCCAAGCTGGAGGAGGGGCAGCGCGTCAAGCGCACCGACCGGGTGCTCTCGGTTCCGGTTGGCGACGCGTTCCTCGGCCGCGTGGTCAACGCGCTCGGCCAGCCGATCGACGGTCTCGGTGACATCGCCGACGAGGGCTACCGCGAGCTGGAGCTGCAGGCTCCGAACGTGATGTCCCGGCAGTCGGTGTTCGAGCCGCTGCAGACCGGCATCAAGGCCATCGACGCGATGACCCCGATCGGTCGGGGTCAGCGTCAGCTGATCATCGGTGACCGCAAGACCGGCAAGACCACCGTCGCGCTGGACGCCATCCTCAACCAGCGGGACAACTGGCGCACCGGCGACCCGAAGAAGCAGGTCCGCTGCATCTACGTCGCCATCGGCCAGAAGGCCTCCACCATCGCCTCGATCAAGGGGCAGCTGGAGGAGGCGGGCGCGATGGAGTACACCACCATCGTGGCGTCCCCGGCGTCCGACCCGGCCGGCTTCAAGTACATCGCCCCGTACACCGGCTCGTCCATCGGGCAGCACTGGATGTACGGCGGCAAGCACGTCCTGATCGTCTTCGACGACCTGAGCAAGCAGGCCGAGGCGTACCGGGCCGTGTCGTTGCTGCTGCGTCGCCCGCCGGGCCGCGAGGCGTACCCGGGTGACGTCTTCTACCTGCACTCCCGCCTGCTGGAGCGCTGCGCGAAGCTCTCCGACGAGCTGGGTGGCGGCTCGATGACCGGTCTGCCGATCATCGAGACGAAGGCCAACGACATCTCGGCCTTCATCCCGACCAACGTCATCTCGATCACCGACGGCCAGATCTTCCTGGAGACCGACCTGTTCAACCAGGGCGTCCGTCCGGCGATCAACGTCGGTACCTCGGTCTCCCGGGTCGGTGGCGCCGCGCAGGTGAAGCCGATGCGCAAGGTTGCCGGTTCGCTGCGCCTCAACCTGGCCCAGTACCGCGAGCTGGAGGCGTTCGCCGCCTTCGCTTCCGACCTGGACAAGGCCTCCCGGGCCCAGCTGGACCGCGGTGTCCGGCTGGTCGAGCTGCTCAAGCAGCCGAACTACTCGCCGTACCCGGTGGAGGAAGAGGTCGTCTCGGTCTGGGCCGGCACCGAGGGCAAGCTGGACGACATCCCGGTGGGCGACATCCGGCGCTTCGAGTCGGAGTTCCTCCAGTACCTGCGGCACAAGCACGCGGGTGTGCTGGCCGGGATCGCCGACAACCAGTGGGGCGACGACATCATCGGCTCGCTGGACGCCGCGATCACCGAGTTCAAGCAGGTCTTCCTCGGTAAGGCCGACGAGCGCAAGGTCAACGACGCGCCGGCCGCGCCGCTGGAGGGCGACGAGAACCGCGAGACGGTGACCCGCTTCCGCGACGGCGCGACCGACCGCCCGGCCGAGAGCTGATCCGATGGCGGCCCAGGTACGCGTTCTTCGTCAACGAATCCGCTCGGCGAAGTCGATGAAGAAGATCACCAAGGCGATGGAGCTCGTGGCGACGAGCCGAATCGCCAAGGCCCAGGCCCGGGTGCAGGCGTCCCTGCCGTACGCCCAGGCCATCACCGGTGTGCTCACGGCGCTGGCGTCCAACGCACGGATCGACCACCCGCTGCTCACCCCGCGTGAGCGGGTGCGGCGGGCGGGCGTCCTGCTGGTCACCAGCGACCGTGGCCTGGCCGGCGGCTACAGCTCCAACGCGATCAAGACGGCGGAGTCGCTTATCGCGCGGCTCCGGGCGGACGGCAAGGAGCCGGTGCTCTACGTCATCGGGCGTAAGGGCGTCGGGTTCTACCGGTTCCGCGACCGTCCGATCGAGGCGAACTGGACCGGCTTCAGCGAGCAGCCGTCGTTCGAGGACGCCCGTACGGTGGGTGAGACGCTGATCAAGGCGTTCACCGCCGGTGCGGACGACGCGGACGGCCACGCCGGGACGGACGGGGTGCTCGGCGTCGACGAGCTGCACATCGTCTACACCGAGTTCCACTCGCTGATGACGCAGACCCCGGTCGCCAAGATCCTCGGGCCGATGCAGGTCGAGGACCGGCCGCGCTCCGAGGGGCTGCTGCCGGCGTACGAGTTCGAGCCGGAGGCGGAGGCGCTGCTCGACGCGCTCCTGCCGAGGTACATCAACACGCGGATCTACGCGGCGTTGATCGAGTCGGCGGCGAGCGAGTCGGCGGCACGGCGGCGGGCGATGAAGAGCGCCACCGACAACGCCGAAGACATGATCGACAAGTACACGCGTGAGATGAACTCGGCCCGCCAGGCCGGGATCACCCAGGAGATCAGCGAGATCGTCGGCGGCGCGAACGCGCTGGCCGCGTCGGGAAGTGAAGTGTGATGACTGCACCAGTAGAGACCAAGACGGCCACGGGTCGCGTGGTCCGGGTCATCGGCCCGGTCGTCGACGCCGAGTTCCCGCGCGACGCCATGCCGGCCCTGTTCAACGCCCTGAACGTCACCGTGGACCTGTCCGGCGGTGAGAAGACGCTGACCCTGGAGGTCGCCCAGCACCTGGGTGACAATCTGGTCCGCGCGATCTCGATGCAGCCGACGGACGGTCTGGTTCGCGGCGCGGAGGTTCGCGACCGCGGCGAGCCGATCACCGTTCCGGTGGGCGACGCGGTCAAGGGCCACGTGTTCAACGCGATCGGTGAGGTGCTCAACCTCAAAGAGGGCGAGACCCTGACCCCGGACGACCACTGGGGTATCCACCGCAAGGCCCCGGCCTTCGCGGACCTGGAGCCGAAGACCGAGATGCTGGAGACCGGCATCAAGGTCATCGACCTGCTCGCTCCGTACGTCAAGGGCGGCAAGATCGGCCTGTTCGGCGGCGCGGGCGTGGGCAAGACGGTGCTCATCCAGGAGATGATCACCCGTGTCGCCCGCAACTTCGGTGGTACCTCGGTCTTCGCCGGCGTGGGTGAGCGCACCCGTGAGGGCAACGACCTCATCGCCGAGATGACCGAGTCCGGCGTCATCGACAAGACCGCGCTGGTCTACGGCCAGATGGACGAGCCGCCGGGCACCCGGCTGCGGGTGGCGCTCTCCGCGCTGACCATGGCCGAGTACTTCCGGGACGTGAAGAAGCAGGAGGTGCTGCTCTTCATCGACAACATCTTCCGCTTCACGCAGGCCGGTTCCGAGGTGTCCACCCTGCTCGGCCGTATGCCGAGCGCCGTGGGTTACCAGCCGACCCTTGCCGACGAGATGGGCGAGCTCCAGGAGCGGATCACCTCCGTCCGGGGTCAGGCCATCACCTCCATGCAGGCGATCTACGTGCCGGCGGACGACTACACCGACCCCGCTCCGGCCACCACGTTCGCCCACCTGGACGCGACCACCAACCTGGAGCGGTCGATCTCCGACAAGGGCATCTACCCGGCCGTGGACCCGCTGGCGTCCTCGTCCCGGATCCTCGCCCCGGAGTTCGTCGGCCAGGACCACTTCCAGGTCGCCACCGAGGTGAAGCGGATCCTGCAGCGCTACCGCGACCTGCAGGACATCATCGCCATCCTCGGTATCGAGGAGCTCTCCGAGGAAGACAAGATCACCGTGGCCAGGGCCCGGCGGATCGAGCGCTTCCTCTCGCAGAACACCTACGCGGCGGAGCAGTTCACCGGCGTGCCGGGCTCGACGGTCCCGATCAAGGAGACCATCGAGGCGTTCCGCAAGATCAGCGAGGGTGAGTACGACCACTTCCCCGAGCAGGCGTTCTTCATGTGCGGCGGTCTCGAGGACCTCGAGAAGAAGGCTGAGGAGCTGATGAAGGCCTGACGGCCTCCGTCGAATCCGTACCGCAAAAGACTGCCCCGGCAATGTCGGGGCAGTCTTTTGTTCATCTTCACGCCTTACCATCGTCGCGGTCCGTTACTCGTGGTCGTCGCTCCGGCGGCGCGCGAGATACGGTCGGTCCGCGCGTTCACCTGAACGAGCGCTGACTTCTGCAACCTTTCGACGACGTGCGCCCGTCTCCTCTTCGTGGGCGTAACGAACGGAGATGCGCGTGGGTAAGGCCGGCAAGAGTGGCCGCAAGTCGTCCATCTGGCGGGGCGTGCCGCGCTGGGCCAAGGTGTGCACCGTGTTCGGCCTGGTGCTGACCATGCTCAGCGGCGGGGTGCTGGTCGGCACCGAGGTGCTGATGGCCCGCTACGAGGGCGCCGTCGGCAAGGCCGACCTCTTCGGTGACCAGGCGGCCGGCGCCAAGGAGAAGAAGAGCGAGATCAAGGGTCCGCTCAACC
Organism: Micromonospora sp. NPDC047557; assembly: GCF_043205095.1. Taxonomy (NCBI): domain Bacteria; kingdom Bacillati; phylum Actinomycetota; class Actinomycetes; order Micromonosporales; family Micromonosporaceae; genus Micromonospora; species Micromonospora sp. NPDC047557. The sequence continues at coordinate 153,828 of NZ_JBIDDK010000015.1, forward strand.
TCCTGCTGGTCGGCATCGACCCGCGTACGCCGACGGCGGCGCCGCTGGCCGACTCGATCATGGTGCTGCACGTGCCCGCGTCGATGGACCGGGCCTACCTCTTCTCGCTGCCGCGTGACCTCTACGTCGACATTCCGGCGTTCAAGAAGGCGAACTTCCCCGGCGAGACGACGAAGATCAACGCGGCGATGTCGTTCGGCAGCCGGGTGCCCGACGGCAATCCCGACGCGGCGCGCGGCTTCGAGTTGCTGGCCACCACCGTGCAAAACGTGACCGGCATCAAGCGGTTCGACGCCGGGGCGATCATCAACTTCACCGGCTTCCAGAAGATCGTCGATGCGATGGGCGGCGTCGACATGTACGTCGAGCGGGACGTGAAGTCCGAGCACAAGCAGCCGGACGGCAAGCCCCGGCCCGGCAACACGCGCGGCGAGGGCTACGTCGGCCCGCAGGCGATCTACAAGAAGGGCAACCACCACCTCAGCGGGTGGCAGGCCCTGGACTACGTCCGGCAGCGCTACCCGAAGAACGGTGTGCCGGACGCCGACTACGGCCGGCAGCGCCACCAGCAGCAGTTCGTCAAGGCGATGGTCGGCCAGGCGTTCAGCGCCGACGTGGTCGCCAACCCGATCAAGCTCGACAAGGTGCTTCGCGCCGCCGGTCAGTCGCTGATCTTCAACGGTCGGGGCAACAGCGTGGTCGACTTCGGGCTGGCCCTGAAGAACATCCGCCCGAACACCATCCAGATGATCAAGCTCCCCGGCGGTCCGGTCTACGAGGGCAAGACCTACAAGGGTGAGCAGTTCCAGGCAGGCGTCCCGGACTTCTTCACCGCCCTGCACAATGAACAACTGGACCCGTTCCTGCTCGAGCACCCCGAATTCCAGAACAAGACCAAGTAGGCGTGGCGCAGCTCTCCCCACCCGCGTTGGGGGTGGCTCGGCGTCACGACTAGACTTTCGGCAATCCGTCGCCGCAGCAAGGAGACAGCGTGGCACAGCAGCTTCACGTCGAGCTCGTCGCCGTCGAGGAGAAGGTCTGGTCCGGTGAGGCCGAGATGGTCGTCGCCCGGACCACCGAGGGTGAGCTCGGTGTCCTGCCGGGGCACGCGCCGCTGCTCGGCCAGCTCGCCGAGCCTGGCCAGGTCCGCATCAAGCTGGCCGGCGGTGAGCAGGTCTCCTACGACGTGGCCGGTGGCTTCCTCTCGGTGAGCGCCGAGGGCGTCACCGTGCTGGCCGAGAGCGCGACCCCGGTTTCCGCGCAGAGCCGCTGAGTCACCCCGCGGATGGAGATCGTCGAAGGCATCGGGATCGGCGTCGCCGTCATCCTCGTCGCGCTTCTCGTGCTCTTCGTCCGGCGGGCCGTCGTGACCCGCAGCGGTGGCATCATCCGGCTCAGCGTCCGGGTCACCACCGTGCTCGACGGGCGTGGCTGGTCACCCGGCTTCGGTCGGTTCGCCGGTGACGAGCTGCGCTGGTATCGAATGTTCAGCTTCGCGCTTCGTCCGAAGCGGGTCCTCTTCCGCAAGGATCTCGCGGTCGAGCGCCGTCGATTGCCCGAAGGGCAGGAACGGCTCTCCATGCCAGCCGACTGGGTGATCCTCCGCTGTACGAGTCACCACGCACCGGTGGAGATCGCCATGGCGCGGTCGACAGTGACCGGTTTCCTCTCCTGGCTCGAGGCCGCCCCTCCGGGGGCGGTCTCGCCGCGTCTGGCCTCCCAGGACTGGCCAGCCGCCTGACCCGGCGCGCTACGGCGCCCGGTTCCGGCCGCCCACCGGGTGCCGCCGTGCGCACGAGAACCCCGGCTGGCACCGTCGCAAGCCGCCGTCAGCGGCCCTGCCCAAGCGGACGCCGGCAGTGGTAGACCAGCGCCGGCGGCAGGTTCGCCCACACCGTCCGGCCCACCGTCACCTCCTCGAACGTCCGGTCGAGCAACCGGCGGAAACGCCGCGCCGGAGGGCTGCACAGCGCGTGCCGATAGGCGAAAGTGGTGAACACGCCACCCGGGCCGAGCACGCCGGTCACCGCGTCCAGCACCGCGCGCTGCCGCTGCCCGCTGAACGCCGCCCAGGGCAGGCCGCTGACCACCACGTCGGCGTACGGCAGGGAGCGCGCCACCAGCAGGTCACCGAGCACCGCGGCGTCGGCCAGCACCACCTCCACCTCCGGATACCGGCGCGCCACCCGCGCCGCGAACCGGGGGTTGATCTCCAGCGCCAGGTGGTGGCCCCGGCCGGCGAGCCGGCGCTGCACCGCACCGGTGAACGCGCCGGTGCCCGGGCCGAGCTCCACCACCACCGGTTCGCCACTGCCGGGCACCGCCGCGGTGATGTCGGCGGCCAGTCCCGCGCCGCTGGGTGTCACTGCCCCGACGGTGAGCGGGTGCCGGACGAACTGCCTGAGGAAGGTCGACGAGTCGGTCACGTCGACCGACGCTAGGGACGCCACCCACCGGGCGGGATCGCTCCGGTGGCCCCTGCACCGGCCACCCGGAGGAGGGCGCCCGGCCGGTGGGAGGACGGCCCGGCGGTGCGGCTTCCGTAGGGTTGGCCGGGTGACGGGTCGACGGGTGCGCTGGCCAGAGCTGCTGCTCGGGCTGATCGCGGCCCTGCTGGGCCTGGCCACCACCGTGAACACCGTGCTCCCGCTCCCCGACCGGGTACGCCACGCCACGCTCGCCGTCATCGCCGGTCTGGCGCTGGTGGCGGTACGCCGGTGGCCCTGGCCGGTGCTGGCGGTGGAGACCGCGCTGATGCTTGTCACGGTGCACCTGACCCCGTTCGGCACCGGCACCCCGCTGCTCTGCGCCGCGCTGGCCCTGGGCTTCGTCGCGTACCGGTCCGGCTGGCGCTCCACCGGCGCGGCCTTCGCGCTGTTCCTCTCCGCGACGGTCTACACGGTGCTCGTCGGATCCCCGCCCGGCGTGCTGACCGGCGGGGCGGGGCTGCTGCGGCTGATCACCCTGGCCGGGACGTCGGCCACGCCGGTCGCCTCCGGCCGCTACCTGCGTGGCCTGCGTAAGGCCGCCGAGGTGGCCGAGGAGCGGGCCCGGGAGGCGGAGGCCCGGCAGGCGATGCAGACCCGGGCCGCGCGGCTGGCCGAGCGGGCGGGCATCGCCCGCGACCTGCACGACATCGTCGCGCACCACGTCGCGGCGATCGCCCTGCAGGCCGGGGCGTCGCAGTACGCCATCCGGCAGACCGGCCGGGTGGACGAGGCGGTGGCCGCCTTCGGCGAGCTGCGGTCGACGGCCGGTCGGGTGCTGGACGAGCTGCGCGAGCTGCTGGAGGTGCTGCGTGACCCGGAGGCCATCGAGGACGGCTCCCCGATGGTCGAGCCGGAACAGATCATCGACGAGGCGCAGCGCCTGGTCCGGGCGGCAGGGCTCGCCGTGCAGGTGAGCGTGGACCACCGGGCGGCGCGGGCATCCCTGGTGGTGCGTACCACCGCCGCCCGGGTCATCCAGGAGGGGCTGACCAACAGCCTCAAGCACGCCGGTCCGGGCGCGATCGCCACGGTGGTGGTGCGGGCGGAGCCGCCCGGGTTGTTCGTCGAAGTGCTCGACAGCGGCCCGCAGCGGCCCCGGCCCGCGCCGTCGCTGCCCGCGTCGAAGCTCGGACTGGTTGGCATGCGGGAACGGGTCGGCCTGCTGGGCGGCACGCTGACGGCCGGCCCGACCGCCGGCGGCGGCTGGCGGTTGCAGGCCCGACTGCCAATACGGGAGGTGTCGTGATCCGGGTGCTGGTGGTCGACGACCAGGCGCTGGTACGCGCCGGCGTGGGCCTGCTGCTGCGTACGGCCGGCGACTTCGAGGTGGTCGGCGAAGCGGGGGACGGCCTCGACGCGGTACGCCTCAGCGAGCGGCTACACCCGGACGTGGTCCTGATGGACCTGCGGATGCCCCGGCTGGACGGCATCGAGGCGACCCGACGGATCCTGGCGCGTCAGCCCGGCGTCCGGGTGCTGGTGCTGACCACCTTCGCCGACGACGCCGACGTCTACGGGGCACTCGGCGCGGGGGCCATCGGCTACCTGGTCAAGGACGGAGCGCCGGAGGACCTGCTGGACGCGGTCCGCCGGGCCGTGCGGGGGGAGTCGCTGGTGGCCCCCCGGGTGCTCGCCCGGATCGTGCAGCGGGCGATCAGCGCGCACGACCGGGAGGCGCGCGCCGGGACCGGCGATCCGCAGCCGGCGCTGCGCCTGCTCAGTACCCGGGAGCGCGAGGTGCTGGCACTGGTGGGTGCCGGGCTGTCCAACGCGGAGATCGGTGCCCTGCTGCACCTGGGGGTCACCACGGTCAAGACCCACGTGTCGGCGGTGATGGAGAAGCTGGAGCTGCGCAACCGGGTGCAGGCGGCCGTGGTGGCACACCGGCTCGGCCTGGTGGACGACGACTTCAACCCCGTAGCCGATCTCCCGGCGCCCTAGACGAGTAAGTCCTAACTCCTGACGGGGCTGGGGCTGGGGCGAAGGGCGCCGGTCATCCACTTTGGTTGCCCGCCATCTCGACGTGCTGTTGAGCGGTATACCTCAGAGGTATGAATATGACTCTGAGGTATACCGCCTACGACCGCGTCCGCCCTCACGGGGGTGACCAAGGGTCACCCCCGTGCGCCGGCTGCGCGCACCGCCCCAGCAAGGGTTAGGAATTACTCGTCTAGGGGGTCGAGCGGCCAGTGGGAGGATCGGCCGCGGCCGTCGGGAGGGCGGCAGGGCCGGTCCGGCGCAGCACGCTTGCGGGGTGACCTTCCTGAACTCCCTGCCGGATCGGCTCGGCACCCTGCCGCCCGGATATCTGCTGCTGGCCGCCGCGGCGATCCTCGCCGCCGAGGTGGGCCTGCTGGTCGGCGTGGTGCTGCCGGCGGCGACCGCCATGCTGACCGTCGGGTTGCTGGCCCGGGCCGGTCGACTGGACCTGTCGACCGCGCTGGCCGTCACCACCCTGGCGGCCCTCGTCGGAGACCAGCTCGGTTACCTGGAGGGGCGGCTGCTCGGGCCGCGGCTGCGTGCCGGTCGGCTGGGTCGCTGGGTCGGCGAGGAGCGCTGGCGGCGGGCGGAGGCGTTGATCGAGCGCCGGGGTGGGCATGCGGTGCTGCTGGGGCGGTGGACCGCTTTCGCCCGGACGCTGGTGCCCCGGGTGGCGGCGATGGCCGGACTGCCGTACGGCCGGTTCCTGCTCTTCGACGCGGCAGCCGTGGTGGTGTGGGTGCCCGGCACGGTGCTGGCCGGGTGGGCGTTCGGCGCGCTGCCGGTCGGGTTGCCGGTGATCGGCGGCCTGTTGCTGGTCGCGGCCGCCGTGGCGGTGGTGGGGTGCCGGGCGCGCGCCCGGCGTGGTCGGGCCGCCCGACGGTCCTGCCGGGGCCCGGTGCCCGGCGGCCGGCGGCCTGGCCGGCCCGCTCCCGCCTCCCGTCGGCCCGGGGCCGGTCGTACCGCACCCACCCGGCGTGGCGCCCTGGACCGCTCCTGACCGGTCATGCCCCACCTCGGCCGGCCAGCCCACCCCGCCGAGGAGTCAGCCCCGACGACGCGTGACGGCGGCGAGAGCGGGAACCCACACCTGGACAGCGTCGACGTTCAGCGCTTGCCGCCCGGCACCCATAGCACATCTCCCGCCGGATTTGCCGTTCTTGACAGGATAAAGAGCAGATCGGAGAGCCGGTTGAGATACTTTGCCGGGAGCGGGCTGGTCCGGTCCGGATCGTGGCTGACCAGCGCCCACGCCGCCCGCTCGGCACGCCGGGCGATGGTCCGCGCCACGTGCAGCAGCGCCGCGCCCGCGGTGCCGCCGGGGAGGATGAAGGAGTCGAGCTTGCTCAGGCGTGCGTTGTACTCGTCGCACCAGCCTTCCAGGCGCTCGACGTACTCCTCGGTCACCCGCAGTGGCGGGTACTTCGGTTCCGGCTCGGCCGGGGTGGACAGGTCGGCGCCGACGTCGAACAGGTCGTTCTGCACCGAGGCCAGCACGCCCCGCAGTTCCTCGTCGAGATGGCCGAGAGCGAGCGCGACACCGATCGCCGCGTTGCACTCGTCGACATCCGCGTACGCGGCGATGCGTGGATCGGTCTTCGGGACCTGCTCGTTGTTGCTCAGCCTGGTCATGCCGGCGTCGCCGGCCTTGGTGTAGATGCGCGTGAGGTGGACGGCCATGACGCACAGCCTACGGATACCGGACCTGACGATCCCCGCACGGCCGGACGCGACAGCCGGCTGGCCCGCGGTGGTGGGTCCCGGCGACGCCGGCGATCCGGCGGTCAACGACGTCGACGTCATCCGGGTCTGCGGTGCCGCCCGGCTGGCGGGCACCGTGCACGTCGTCGGCGCCAAGAACTCGGCCCTGAAGTTGATGGCCGCCGCGCTGCTCGCCCCCGGCCGCAGTGTGATCACCAATGTTCCCCGGATCACCGACATCGCGATCATGGGGGAGGTGCTGCGGCGGCTGGGCTGCGACGTCCGGTTCGACGCGGACGACCCGGTCGACCCCATGGTGGCCCGCGGCGGGGTCGCCCGGTCCCGCTCGGTGACCATCGACGTACCCGCGCAGCCCGGCGCGGAGGCCGACTACGACCTGGTCCGACGGCTGCGCGCGTCGATCTGCGTGCTGGGCCCCCTGCTGGCCCGTCGGGGGTACGTGCGGGTGGCCCACCCCGGCGGCGACGCGATCGGTTCGCGCGGCCTGGACATGCACATCTCCGGGCTGACCCGGATGGGCGCGGAGATCTCCGGCGAGCACGGCTTCGTGATCGCCGAGGCCCCGCACGGGCTGCGCGGCGCGGACATCGTGCTGGACTTCCCCAGCGTGGGCGCGACCGAGAACCTGGTGATGGCGGCCGTGCTGGCCCAGGGCACCACGACGATCGACAACGCGGCCCGGGAGCCGGAGATCGTCGACATCTGCACGATGCTCAACCAGATGGGCGCGCGGATCTCCGGCGCCGGCACGTCCACCCTGCGGATCACCGGCGTGGCCGGCCTGCGTCCGGTGCGGCACGCCACAGTGGGGGACCGGATCGTCGCCGGCACCTGGGCCTTCGGCGCCGCGATGACGCGCGGCGACTTGACGGTGACCGGGCTGGACCCGGCCTACCTGGAGGTCGCGCTGGACAAGGTCGTCGCGGCCGGCGGCCTGGTCGAGACGCACGGTGACGGCTTCCGGGTACGCATGGACGACCGCCCCCGGGCGGTGGACGTGGTGACGCTGCCGTACCCCGGCTTCGCCACCGACCTGCTGCCCATGGCGATCGGGCTGGCCGCGGTCAGCGACGGCGCCTCCCTGATCACGGAGAACATCTTCGACGGCCGGTTCATGTTCGCCAACGAGATGATGCGGCTCGGCGCGGACATCAAGACCGACGGGCACCACGCGGTGGTCCGGGGGCGGGAGCGGCTGTCCGGAGCGCCGGTACGGGCCACCGACATCCGCGCCGGCGCCGGGCTGATCATCGCCGGCCTCTGCGCGGACGGGCCCACGGAGGTCTCCCACGTGCACCACGTCGACCGGGGGTACCCGGATTTCGTGGCCGACCTGCGCGCGCTCGGTGTGGCGGTGGAGCGGGGCACCGCGCCGGACGAGCCGTCGCTGGAGATCTGACGCCCTGGCCGGCATCCCACTCCATCGGATCGGCACCCGCGAACGCTGTGGGTCTCGCAGTGTCAGGTGGCCTGCAGCGAGGCACGCACGTGCCGTCGTGCGTCGTGGATACGTGACTTCAGGGTGCCGACCGGAATGGCGAGATGCTCGGCGATCTGGTCGTAGGTCAACTGGCAAAGGTCACGCAGCACCAGCGGAGCGACCAGTTCGGGTCGGTGCGCCTCCAGTCGTTCCAGCGCGTCGAGCAGGTCGAGTCGGGAGCCCGCGATCACGCTTGTGGTGCGCGGGTCGGCGGCGTCGAGCGGAAGCTGCGGCGTGGACTGCTCGTCGGCCCGGCGCTTGAGGCTGCGGTACGTCTGACGGGCGCAGTTGGCCGTGACGATGTGCAGCCAGGTGGAGAACTTCGATCGGCCCGCGAAGCTGTCGATCTTGCGGGCGACCTGGAGGAGGGCATCCTGGCACGCCTCTTCGGCATCCTGCCGGCAGGGGAGGAGGCGCAGGCACTGCCGCATGACCTGCGGGCCGATCCTGGCCAGCAACATGTCCAGCGCGGCGGCGTCGCCCTTGGCGGCACGACCGGCGAGATCCTCGATAACAAGATCGTCTGACAAGCTCAGGCCCCGTTCCTCAGCATTTTGTCGGCCATAATACGGGCGTGTCAGTACCCGGCAAGATCGGCCGATACCGCGTTGTACGGCGTATCGGTTCCGGAGCGTTCGCCACCGTGTGGCTCGGCGCCGACGATGCTCTGGACGCTTCCGTAGCGATCAAGGTGCTGGCGGACAACTGGTCGTACCACGCTGACCTGCGGGAGCGGTTCGAGCAGGAAGCGCGGATCATGCGGCGGACGGATTCCAGTCTGCTCGTGCGTGTGCTCGACGTCGGCGAGCTGCCGGATGGACGGCCGTACCTGGTGATGCCGTACGCGGCTGGCGGCACCCTCGCCGATCGGCTCGTCTCGGGGCCGCTGCCGGTACGGGAGGCCCTGCTCATCGCGGCCGACATCGCCAGCGCCGTCACGGTGCTGCACGAGGCCGGCGTGCTGCACCGGGATCTCAAACCGTCCAATGTGTTGTTCCAGCCGGCTGCGGAACGGGATCGGGTGCTCGTCGCCGACCTCGGTCTGGCCAAGGCGCTCGCCAACGCGTCCGGCTTCACCATCGCGGCTGGCACACCCGGCTACATGCCACCTGAGCAGGCCACCGCCGGTGGTGGTCTGGACGTCCGCGCCGACGTGTACGCGATCGGCGCGACGACCTACCACATGGTGACCGGCCGCCCGCCCGAGCCGGCACGATCCACCGTTAGCCGTTCGGGCCGGGCCGGGCGCGCCCTGCTCCGGCCATCTGAGCTTCGGCCCGGAATTCCCTCCGAAGTGGACGACCTGGTGCGCCGCGCGCTGCATCCCGACCCGCGGCAACGCTGGGCGTCCGCTGCCGTGATGCTCGAGGAGCTGCACCGGGTCATCGCGTCGTTGGAGCGGGACGCGGGCCGTGGCCGGTTCGTGCGGCAGGTGGGGCGGGTCGTCGGCGTCGGGGTCGCACTGACCGCGCTGCTGGCTACCACGGGTTCCAGTTCCACGCTGCCGGCACGGTCCGGGTGGGTCCGCGTGGACGATGCCTACGGTGCTCTTTCGGTCGCGGTGCCGGCGAGCTGGGCTGGCCAGGTGAAGGACGCCGGCTGGGATCCTTCCCTACTGCGACTTCCCGCCGGCCAGGCGCCAGGTCTCGTGGTCGCCCCGAATCTCGCTGTCTGGCCGGATCCCGCGAGTGGGATGCCCGGTGTGTTCGTCGGCGCGAGCAGGGCCCTGCTCGCCGGCGACCCGGAACCGGCGTTACCCAGCCACCCCTCCTGCGTCCGGCAGCCCGACCGGACCGTGAACGTGGGGGGCGACAGCGCGTTGGTACGACGGTGGACATCGTGTGGCGCTTCGGTGTCGTTCAGCGAGGTGGTGTTGGCCGTGCCGCAGCGCGGCTGTGGCGTCTACCTGCAGATCAAGCAGGTCGGCGATGAGGACCTGACCGACGAGATCCTGGCCGGCCTGCGGTTGTCCAGCGCGCTGGCGCCGCAGGCCGGCCGTTTCGGGTCCGTCTACTCGTAGCAGTCCTGGTTCGCGTACTGGAGAGTCAGCTGGGTGACCTTGCCGTTTCTTGAGGCGATGCGGTAGACGGCCTTGCTGTTGCCGGGGGTCTTCGCGAAACCGCGACCGTTCGTCGCGTCTCCGTCGGCCCTCGTCCAGTCCGGGTAGATCCGCAGCATGTCGGCGCTCGACATGCCGATGCGTGCTCCTTCGGGCGTCCTGATTCCCTCGTACGCGTCGATGGTGGCGATTCCCAGCGTCGGCGAGAGAAGGACGGTCCCCTCCTCGCTCGGGGCGGCCCGCAGACGCGCCGGCGTGCAGCCGCCCCCGTTGCTCGTGAAGGCCCGCAGCTGTCCCGTCCTGGTGGCCTGCTGGCGGGTCATGCCGAGCTTCAGGGCGCCGATGCCCTCCGGACCCAGGACGAGCGACGCGGTGCGGGTCGGGCCGTCGGACGGTCGCGCGGACGGCGTGGGCGGCGCGGACTGCGTGGACGACGGGGAGGGGGTGGGCGTGGGAGTGCCGGTGCGGGCCGCGCTGGCCGTCGACTCGGGCGAGCCGGCCGGGGCGGCGTTGCCGCTCTGGTGTGCGGGTGACGAGCACGCCGCTACGAGCATGAGGCAGGTGAGGGTTCCGACAATGGACGTCGCGCGCATCATGAGCTCCTGGCTGTTTCCGTCTGTTGGGTTGTCGTAGGGTTCGATGCACCCACTCGGGAGTTTGTTCGCTCTGGCGAGTCGTGCATCCGTCACATGAGCGGCTGGCGCCCCGACACCGCTCCTCCGGAGCCCTTAGTCATCGTTCAGGCTCGCAGACTAGGGTGCAGGCAGGCACTCAATCGCAGCGAGGGAGAAGCAGATGGCGGGTCGACTCGCGGTCGTCGGGGCCGGGCTGATGGGCTCCGGCATCGCCCAGGTGGCGGCGCAGGCGGGCTGGCAGGTGACGCTGCGCGACCTGGACGACGCGGCTACCACCCGGGGGCTCGGCGGCATCCGGAAGTCGCTGGAGAAGTTCGCCGAGAAGGGCAAGATCGAGGCGTCGGACGTCGAGGCGACGCTGGCGCGGATCACGCCGACCACCGACCTGGAGGCGGCGGCGGACGCGGACATCGTGGTCGAGGCGGTCTTCGAGCGGCTGGAGATCAAGCACGAGGTGTTCCGCGCGCTGGACAAGATCTGCAAGTCCGACGCGGTGCTCGCCACCAACACGTCGGCCATTCCGGTCACCCAGATCGCCGCGGTCACCGAGCGGCCCGAGGCCGTCGTCGGCACCCACTTCTTCTCGCCGGTGCCGATGATGCAGCTCTGTGAGCTGGTGCGCGGCTACAAGACCAGCGACGAGACGCTGGCCACCGTGCGGGCCTTCGCCGAGGAGATCGGCAAGACGGTGGTGGTGGTCAACCGGGACATCGCCGGCTTCGTCACCACGCGGCTGATCTCCGCCCTGGTGGTGGAGGCGGTCAAGCTGGTCGAGTCCGGCGTGGTGTCGGCGGAGGATCTGGACACCGCCTGCCGGTTGGGCTTCGGGCACGCCATGGGCCCGCTGGCCACCACCGACCTGACCGGCGTGGACGTGCTGCTGCACGCCTCGAAGAACATCTACACCGACACGGCGGACGAGAAGTTCTTCCCGCCGGAGCTGCTCCAGCGCATGGTCACCGCCGGCGACCTGGGCCGCAAGACCGGCAAGGGTTTCTACACGTACTGAGTCGCGACGACCGGGGCGGTTGCCCGCCCCGGTCGACCGCTCAGCCGTCGCGCTTGGTGGTCCAGCGGAAGGTGGTCAGGCAGAGCACCAGGCCGATCACGCACCACAGGGCGAGCACCAGTGCCACCCGGCCCAGCTCGAACGACCCGCCCGGCTCCTGGGCGCCGAAGCTCTCGGGCAGGAAGACCGCGCGCAGCCCCTGGCACATCCACTTGAGCGGGAACAGCGCCGCCACCTGCTGCATCCAGGTGGGCAGGTCGGTGAAGACGAAGAACACCCCGGAGATGAACTGGAGCACCAGGGCGACCGGGGTGACCACCGCCGAGCCGCTGCGGGCCGTGCGGGCCAGCGACGAGATGGCGATACCGCACAGGGTGCAGGCGGTGACGCCGAGCACGGAGACCCAGCCGAAGGTGAACCACCTGCCGGCGGTGCCGGGCAGATTGAGGTCGAACAGCGCCACCGCGACCGCCAGCAGCAGCGCCGTCTCGGCGATGCCGATCGCCACCACCATGATTACCTTGCCGGCGAACCAGACCCACTTCGGCATCGGCGTGCCCCGGTAGCGCTTGAGCACCCCCCGGTCCCGCTCGATCGGGATCCAGATGCCGAGGTTCTGGAAGCTCACCGTCATCAGGCCGGTCGCGATCATGCCGGTGATGAAGTACTGGGTGAACTTGACCCCGCCACCGATCGTCCCGTGGAAGATCGACGCGAAGATCAGGATCATGATGATGGGGAAGCCCATCGTGAAGACCACGGACTCCCGACTGCGCAGGAACTGCGTGATCTCCAGCCGGCCCTGGCGCAGGGCCAGCGCGCCCGCGCCCAGCCGGCGGCCCTTGGTCGCGGCGACCGGCGTGGCTGGCTTCGTCGTAGTCGTCATCGCGAGTGTCCGATCATCGTGAGGTAGACGTCCTCCAGGGTCGGCCGGGTCACCGTGAGCCCGGGAACCTCACCGCCGTAGCGCGCGGCCAGGTCGGCCACGAGGGCCGTCGGCGTCGCGGTCTGCGCAAGCTCCACCGTCCCTTCCGGGGTACGCCAGGAGACCGTGACCAGAGCCTCCTGCCGGTTGCCCAGCCGGTTCGGGGCGGCCACCTCGACCAGTTGGCCGCCAGCGATCACACCGACCCGGTCGGCGAGCGCCTCCGCCTCGTCCAGATAGTGGGTGGTGAGCACGATCGTGGTGCCGGCCGCGGCGAGGTCGCGGATCAGCTCCCAGAACTCGCGGCGGGCCTCCGGGTCGAAACCGGTGGTCGGCTCGTCGAGAAAGAGCAGTTCGGGGCGGCCGATGATGCCCAGCGCCACATCCAGGCGGCGCTTCTGCCCGCCGGAGAGGGTGTGCGTACGAGCCTTCGCCTTCCCGGCCAGCCCGACCCGCTCGATGACCTTGTCCGGGTCGTCCGCGTCCGGATAGAAGCCGGAGAAGTGTCGGACCACCTCGGCCACGGTCAGCTCGTCGAACTCGCCGGTGCCCTGCAGCACGATGCCGACCCGGGAGCGCCAGCCGGCGTCGGGATGGGCAGGGTCCGCGCCGAGCACGGCCACCTCGCCGGCATCGCGCCGGCGGTAGCCCTCCAGGATCTCGACCGTGGTGGTCTTGCCGGCGCCGTTCGGGCCGAGCAACGCGAACACCTCACCGCGGTGGACGTCGAGATCCACGCCCGCCACCGCCACGTTGTCGCCGTACGCCTTGCGCAGCCCTCGGACGGAGATGGCCAGCTCGTCATCCATGCTGTCCAGTGTGCGTCCTGACCCGTCCGGCCTGCTGCCCGGGGTGTGGCGGTCAGCGCCACCGCGAGCGCTTCGGACCCGGTCGTCCGCGACATGGACCTGTGTGGTTTTCCACAACCCGTTTTACTGAACGGTAACTTAGACTCCGGCCATGGATGAGACCCCATCTGCGAGCCGGTTGCCCGAGCGGGACCGCCCGTGGGTGATGCGCACGTACGCCGGCCACTCCTCGGCCGCCGCCACCAACGCGCTCTTCCGCCGCAACCTCGCCAAAGGGCAGACCGGCCTGTCGGTCGCCTTCGACCTGCCCACCCAGACGGGGTACGACCCGGACCACGAACTCGCCACCGGTGAGGTCGGCCGGGTCGGCGTGCCGGTGGCCCACCTCGGGGACATGCGGGCGCTCTTCGACGGCATCCCGCTCGCCGAGATGAACACTTCGATGACCATCAACGCCCCGGCGATGTGGCTGCTGGCCCTCTACGGCACCGTCGGCCTCGAACAGGACGCGGAGCTGGCCCGCTGCGCCGGCACCACCCAGAACGACATCATCAAGGAGTACCTGTCCCGGGGGACGTACATCTTCCCGCCGGCGGCCTCCCTGCGGCTCACCGCCGACGTGGTGGCGTACACGCTGCGGGAGATGCCCCGGTGGAACCCGGTCAACATCTGCTCGTACCACCTCCAGGAAGCCGGCGCCACGCCCGTACAGGAGGTTGGTTTCGCCCTGGCCACCGCCGTCGCGGTCCTCGACGCGGTCCGCGACTCCGGTCAGGTGCCCGCCGAGCGGATGGGTGACGTGGTCCAGCGGATCTCGTTCTTCGTCAACGCCGGGGTGCGCTTCGTCGAGGAGATCGCCAAGATGCGCGCGTTCGGCGTGCTCTGGGACGAGATCACCCGGGACCGGTACGGGGTGACCGAGGCCCGGCAGCGACGGTTCCGCTACGGGGTGCAGGTCAACTCGCTCGGCCTCACCGAGGCGCAGCCGGAGAACAACATCCAGCGCATCGTGCTGGAGATGCTCGGCGTGACGATGTCCCGCGACGCCCGCGCCCGCGCCGTGCAACTGCCCGCCTGGAACGAGGCGCTCGGCCTGCCCCGCCCCTGGGACCAGCAGTGGTCGCTGCGGATGCAGCAGGTCCTGGCGTACGAGTCGGACCTGCTCGAATATCCCGACCTCTTCGCCGGGTCGCACGTGATGACCGCACTCGTCGACGAGATCGTCACCGGAGCGCGCGTCGAGCTGGACAAGGTGCTGGAGCTGGGCGGCGTGGTCGCCGCCGTGGAGACCGGCTACCTCAAGAGCGCGCTGGTCGCCTCGCTGGCCGAACGCCGCCGCCGGATGGAGTCCGGCGCCGACGTGGTGGTCGGCGTCAACCGGTACGCCGAGACCGAGCCCTCGCCGCTGACCGCAGCCGGCGCCGAGGCCGTCGAACAGGTCGACCCCGCGGTCGAGGCGGCCGCCGTCGCCTCCGTACGTCAATGGCGTGCCGGTCGGGACGACGACGCCGTCGACGCGGCGCTGGCCCGACTCCGCGCGGACGCCGCGACCACCGCCAACCTCATGCCGGCCACCCTGGAGTGCGTGCGCGTCGGCGTGACCACCGGGGAGTGGGCCGGCGCGCTACGCCAGGTCTTCGGCGAGTACCGGGCACCCACCGGCCTGGCCGGCGCCACCGGCAGCGGCGGCGACCCGGGCCTCGCGGCCGTGCGGGAGCGCGTCACCGCCACCGCCCGCGAGCTGGGCAGCGGCCGGCTGCGGCTGCTGGTCGGCAAACCCGGCCTGGACGGGCACTCCAACGGCGCGGAGCAGATCGCGGTACGCGCCCGCGACGCCGGCTTCGAGGTCGTCTACCAGGGCATCCGGCTGACCGCCGGGCAGATCGTGGCCGCCGCCGTCGAGGAGGACGTCGACCTGGTCGGGCTCTCCGTGCTGTCCGGCTCGCACCTGGCCGCCGTGCCCGCCGTCCTCGACGGGCTGCGCGCCGCCGGCCGGGCGGACCTGCCGGTGGTGGTGGGCGGCATCATCCCCGCCGGCGACGCCGACACCCTGCGGGCCGCCGGGGTGGCCCGGGTCTTCACCCCGAAGGACTTCGCCCTCACCGGCATCATCGACGACCTGGTGACGGTCATCCGGCAGGCCAACGACCTGCCCTGAGCCCGCTTCGCGGGTCAGCGACCGGCGTACGTCATGCAGTCGGCCATGTCGTTGTCCGGGCCGACCTTGATCGACGACGCGTGGCACTCCAACTGCTCGTTGTGCCGACAGTCGGAACGCTGGCAGGCGCCCACCTGGGCGGTGAGGCCGTCCACCCCGCCCCGCACCGGCGACTCGACGAAGGTGTGGCAGTGCGCGTGGTCAATGCTGCCGATGGTGATCGCGAAGGCGTGGCAGTCACCGCCGTGGTTGTACGCACACGCCGCGACCACACACTCCTGGACCCGGGGCATCTCCATCGCTGTGGTCATGCTGACCTCCTCTGGGCTTCTTGTCACGATCCTAGGCATTTGTCGGTTGCGGAGACCCGATCCTGACGATCAGCGCTGGCCCCGGCGTTCGGGCCGGATACCCGTCTCGGCGTGATCAACACGAGGTCGGCGATGTCGGGGGTATCAACCCGCCCCGGACACCCCGACATCGGCGATCCCGAGTCGATCACCGCCCGGACGCACCCTGTCGACCGTGTCCATCACGTCGACTGAGCGGGATGTCCGTTTCCGAAGGGGCCGTCGGGGCGGGATGTCCGTTTCGGGGCGGCGTGGGGGTGTGACCGGGTGCATCCGTGGGGCGGAATCGTGGCGGGCCGGGGGTCGTTACATACCCTGACGATCGCAGGACCACGGCCACCCCCGCCCGCTCGACCGGGGCGGGAATGGCCGGCCGGGCCGGGTCGTTGCAGACCCCCGAACGACCGCAGGCCCCGCCGACCGGTGCGCCCCTCAGGCCCACCGCCGCGGGAATGACCCCGGCCCGACAGCCGTTACACACGGTCCGGCGCCACGAGCACCGCTCGCTGGCAGCCCCGGGAATCCCCCCGGCCCGACGGTCGTTACACACGGTCCCGGCGCCACGAGCCCCCCGCTCGCAGGCCGCCGCCGGCGCCACGAGCGATCAGCCCGCAGGCCGCCCCCCAAACTTTCCCCGCTTTGATAGTGCAGCGCCCGACGAGGTGCTCACACCCGCGCCACCCGTTCCCCCGAACGGTGCGCTGGTGTTCCTACCCCCGAAGGAGCTACCCCCATGAACACGATCTTGCGTAAGAGCATGCTGTCCGTTGCCGGTCTCGCGTTCGCCGGTGGTGTCTTCGCCGGCCCGATCGCCGCCCACGCCAACCCCGCCGCCGATGCCAAGCCCGTCGCGGCCGTGCAGACGGT
>NZ_JBIDDK010000016.1:0-159765 GCF_043205095.1 Micromonospora sp. NPDC047557
ACGACCCCGCCGGGTCCCCGATTCCGCCCCCAGGGTGGCACCCGCCACGGGACGGCCATGTCGAATCCACCCAAACCACCCACCGGAAACGGACATCCGCCACCAGCCGGGGGTTGATCGACACGCGATCGGCGATATCGGGGTATCCGGGCGCCCGGGACACCCCGACATCAGCGAACCCGAGTGGATCACCTCCGCGCGGGACCCTGCGCCCATCTGATGATCGTGCTCGATCCAGGAAACAGGGCCCTCACCACGCGGGCAAGGCCACTACATCCGGGATCGAGCACGATCATGCCCGCCGGAACGTGCCGTGCACGGTGTCCGTCGATTGGGCGGCACGTCTTGCACGGAAACCTCGGGGCCACGCCACCGCCCGAGGGCTGATCGACTCGACTTCGGCGAAGTCGGGGTATCCGGGCGCCCGGGACACCCCGACATCACCGAACCCGAGTCGATCACCACCGCGCGGCCCCACGGCAAGCTGGATGATCGTGCTCGATCCAGGAAACAGGGCCGTCACCCTGCCTGCGAGGCCACTACATCCAGGATCGGGCGCGATCATGAAGGCCGGCGGGATTGTCCGCCGATCACCTGGGCGGGCCGGATGGGTCGGGTGGGACCGGCGTGGGAACGCACGGGGTAGACCGGGGAGGTTCGATCGGGCCCGGGTCGTCAGGCGGGGTCTGCGGGTTTGGCTGCCTCACTGGCCTGGGCGTGACGTTCCAGTAGCCGCTGCCGGATCTCCTCCGGCGTGTACGCGCGCCGGCGCCGTTCGGCCCGCGCTATGACCACACCGGACGCCGCGACCCCGGCGAGGCCGGCGAGCCCGAGGACCTTCCACCACCGCATTCGTTGCCGCATCGGCCTAGGCTAGACCCTCATGAGCATCAGCCTGGATGAGGCCGTCGAGTTGACCCGCACCGGCGACGTGTGGGTGTTCCGGGGTCGTAGCGTGCCGGACCGGGCGATCCAGTTCACCACGAACAGCCCGGTCAATCACGTCGGGATGGCCGTGGTGCTGGACGACATGCCGCCGTTGATGTGGCACGCCGAGCTGGGCCGATCGTTGCCGGACCTGTGGTCGGGCACGCACCAGCGCGGTGTGCAGCTGCACGACCTGCGGGACGCGGTCTGCGTGTGGGCCAACCGGTACGGGCAGCGGGCCTGGCTGCGGCAGCTCGACCCGCCGGCGGACGGGGAGATGGAGCGGGCGGTGCTGCGGACCGTCGCGCGGTTGGACGGCACGCCGTTCCCGTCGACCGCCCAGTTGGCGTGGCGGTGGGTGCGCGGTCGGGTGCCGTCGCTGCCGGGTCCCGGCCGGGCCGCACTCCGCGCCGTGTCGCGGGCCGCCCAGGCGACCTGGGCCAACCCGGCGGCTCCCTGGCCACAGTCCAACCCGGCCGCTCCGGGCGCTGCGCGCAACCCGGCCGCTCCGGGCACTGGGCGCAACCCGGCCAACCCGGCCGCTCCGGGCACTCCGGCCAACCCGGCCGCTTCCGGCACTGCCGGCAACCCGGCAGCCTCGGGCACTGCGGCGAACCAGGGGACGACGGCCGCTCCGACCAGCGCGGCTGCCCGCGAGAGGGCGTTGGAGACGGCGTACTGCGCCGAGGTGGTGGCGGTGACCTACGAGGCGATGGGCCTGCTCCCGGGCGGTAAGCGTCCAAACTGGTACGACCCGGGCCGGTTCTGGAGCGGTGACGATCTGGGGTTGACCGGTGGCGCCCGGTTGGGTGCGGAGATCGAGGTGCGGGTTCCGCCCCGCTGAGGTTTGGCCGGCCCGGTGAGCGGCAATTGCTGTCGCGTGAACGCCTCCACTGATCTCGACGCGCTGACCGGCTTCTTCGACCGGTACGGCGCCGCGATGACCTCCGGCGACCTGCCGTCGCTCGCTGGTTGTTACGCCCTGCCCGGGTTGGTGGTGGCCGACACGTACAGCTTCTCGTTCACCTCCCTCGCTGCGGTCGCGCTGTCCTTCGTGGGCGCCGCGCCCGACTACCAGGATCGGGAGTTGATCGCCGCGCACGCGCGGATCGAGGACGTGCAGCCGGTGTCGGCGCTGCTGACCATGGTGTCGGTGGAGTGGGAGTTCCTGGACAGCCGGGGGTACGCGGTGCCGGGGGAGCGGTACCGCTATCTGCTGCGTACCTCGGGTGAGGGGCCGGTGATCTGCACCGTTATCCGGACGGCCTGACCGGCGGGCGACCGTCCACGCGGGCGAGCCGTTTTCCGCTTCGGGTGGGCCGGTCGGTCCGATCTGTACCCGCGAGGTTTTCGGTCTGGCCGCCGCTGGCTACGCTGTCGCGTCGGTGGGACGAGGGGAGACCTGATGGCGTCAGGGCCGGACGGTGCGGGGGGTCCGCGGACGGCGCGCGTGTTGCTGTCGGTGCCGTGGATCGTGGTGCTGCTCGGCATCGGCGCGCTGGTGGTGCTGTTGGTGATCGCGCTGTTGTCGTTCCGTACCCGGGAGCGGGAGAGCGCGCCGCAGGCCGCGCCGCCGGTGTTCCTGCCGACCGTGCCGGCTACGGCGTCGTCGGCGCCGACGCCGGGCGGGCTGGAGCGGCGCACGGCGTCGCCGCGGCCGTCGCGCAGCAGCCGGACACCGTCGCCGCGCGCCACCACGGGTTCGCCGTCGCCGGCGCGGACGAGCGCTCCGGCGGTGGCGCCGGCGAAGGGGGCGGTGACCGCTCGGTACCAGGTCGGTACGGACGGCTCGGACGCAACCGAGGCCGTGCTGTCGGTGACGAACGAGTCGGGCCGCTCGGTGGACTGGCGGGTGGAGCTGGCGTTCCAGGACGACATGCGGGGCCTGCGGGTGAGCGGTGACGCGGGGATCTCCGTGTCGGCGCAGGGTGACGGTGAGTTCGTGCTGAGTGGCGGGACGTCGCTTGATCCGGGTGACAGGCAGACGTTGCGCCTGGGCTGGGACGGGTCGGCGCAGCGGCTGGTGCGGTGCACGGTCAACGGCGTCGACTGTCGCTTCGGCTGAACCGGTGCCGATGGCGGCGGTCGGCGCTTCCGGGCCCGGCCGTCGATCGCTACGCTGCCCGGACGGCACGCTGAGGGAGGCACATGTCCGGCATGCGTCGCGCGCCGCGACCGTCGCACGGTCCGGCTGCCATCGCGTCGTCGCCGTGGATCGTGGTGTGCGCTGGCGTCGTCGTGATGGTGGTTCTGCTCTTCGTGGCCCTGGGTGCGTACCGGGGGCGTAGTCCGGCTTCCGACGACGGGCCGCCGCCGGCGGGGTTGCCGTTGCCGCAGGCGCCGGTCACGCCGTCCGAGCTGTCGTCGACGCCGCCGCCGGAGAGGGCGCCGGTGCGGCCGGGGCTGTCGCCGCGGGCGAGCGGGCCGCCCCCGAGCACGCCGGCCATGTCGCGGCCACCGGTCGTCGGCCCGACGGTGGCACCGACCTCGCTGCGACCGTCGACCGGGGTGTCGCCGCAGCGGCCACCCGCGATGAGCGGGCGGTACCGGGTCGTGCAGAGCTTCGACGGGGGTTTCATCGGCGAGGTGCTGATCGTCAACGCGTCGGGTGCGGACCATGGCTGGACGGTGCGGTTCGACTTCGCTGGTGGGCGGCTGGTGACCGCCTGGGTGGAGGGGGTGCCACAGGGGACGCTGCGCCAGTCCGACGGCAGCTTCACGTACGTCAGTGGGGTGGACGTGCCGGCCGGCGGGTCGGTGGCGTTGCGGTTCCACCTGGAGCGGGCGTCCACGACGCCGCGGGGCTGCACAGTCGACGGAGTGCGCTGCAGCGGGTTCTGAGCTGTGCTTCCGCAAGGGCATTGCTTGGTTACGACTTTGTTTGCAAGGTATTGCAGATTGTTTCGGCAAGGGTTAGCGTGCGGCCAATCACGACCAGAGGAAGGCCGTCGATGAAACCCCCGCCGATCCCCCGTAGCGCCCTGCTCGCGCTCGTCTGCCTGCTCACCTTCACCCTCGTCGGTACGCCGGTCTCCGCGCGGCCCCTCGGCGCCGACGCCGACCCGCGACCGTCGGGCACCGACCCCCTCGCCGCGGCCGGCGCCGTTCAGTGGCGCGACGAGCCCACCACCGAGGCGTTGCTGGCCGCCGGCGCCGACACCGCGCGTGCCGAGCAGTTCTACTTCGTCCTGCCGGACCGGTTCGCCAACGGAGACCGGCGCAACGACTCCGGTGGCCTGACCGGTGACCGGCTGCGCACCGGGCTCGACCCGACCGACAAGGGCTTCTACCACGGCGGTGACCTCAAGGGTGTCATCGACAAGCTGGCCTACATCCAGGGTCTGGGCACCACCGCCATCTGGCTCGCCCCGATCTTCAAGAACCGTCCGGTGCAGGGCACGGGCGACGACATCTCGGCCGGCTACCACGGCTACTGGATCACCGACTTCACCCAGGTGGACCCGCACTTCGGCACCAACGAGGAGATGAAGCAGCTGGTCAAGCTCGCCCACCAGCGCGGCATCAAGATCTACCTCGATGTGATCGTCAACCACACCGCCGACGTCATCAAGTACGCCGAGGACAGGTACGCGTACGTGGACAAGGCGACCTCGCCGTACACCGACGCGCAGGGGCGGGCGTTCGAAGACCGCAACTACGCCGACGGCAGCCGTGCCTTCCCGCCGGTCGACGAGACGTCGTTCCCGTACACCCCGACGTTCGACGAGCCGAAGGACGCCACCGTCAAGGTGCCGGCCTGGCTGAACGACGCCACCATGTACCACAACCGGGGCGACTCCACCTTCTCCGGTGAGAACAGCGAGTACGGCGACTTCTTCGGCCTCGACGATCTGTGGACCGAGCGTCCCGAGGTGGTGCGGGGGTTGACCAAGGCGTACGGGGACTGGATCGGCGCGACCGGCGTCGACGGGTTCCGGCTGGACACGGTCAAGCACGTCAACATGGACTTCTGGCCGCAGTTCAGCCAGGGCATCGAGCGGGCCGCCGAGAAGGCCGGCAAGAAGGACTTCTTCATGTTCGGCGAGGTGTACAGCGCCGACCCGGAGATCAGCTCCAGCTACGTTCGGCAGGGTGGCCTGCCGGCCACCCTCGACTTCGCCTTCCAGGAGGCCGCACGCGGCTACACGGCGGGCGCCGGCTCGGCGAAGGCCCTCGCCGACGTGTACGCCCGCGACGACCTCTATGCCGCCCGGGACACCGACGCGGGTCGGCTGACCACGTTCCTCGGCAACCACGACATGGGCCGGATCGGGTCGTTCATCGCCGGCGGCGGCACCGCCCCGGCCAGCCACCTGCGGCGGGACCAGCTCGCCCACCAGTTGATGTTCCTCACCCGCGGCCAGCCGGTGGTCTACTCCGGTGACGAGCAGGGCTTCACCGGCCCCGGTGGGGACAAGGACGCCCGGCAGGACATGTTCGCCTCGAAGGTGCCCGACTACCTCGACGACGACCTGCTCGGCACCGACCGCACCCACGCCAGCGACCAGTTCGACACCGGCCACCCGCTGTACCGGACGATCGCCGAGCTGGGCCGGCTGCGCCAGGCGCACCCCGCGCTGCGCGACGGCATCCAGGTCACCCGGTACGCCGCCGACGGCCCCGGCGTATTCGCCGCCTCCCGGATCGCCCCCGCAGACCGGACCGAGTACGTGGTGGCGGTGAACAACGCCGAGACCGCGCAGACTGTCACCGTGGACACCTGGTCGGCCGGCGCCACCTTCACCGGCATCTACGGCGGATCGGGCGGCCAACAGGCCGGCGGCGACGGGAAACTGACGCTTACCGTGCCGCCGCTGTCGACGGCCGTGTACCGCGCGGGCACCCCCATAGCCCGGCCGACCGGCACGCCGACCATCAGCATCACCACCCCCGCGCCGGGCGCTTCGGTGGCGACCCGCGCGGCGGTTACCGCGAAGGTGACCGGCGACCCGCTGGCCACCGTCACCGTGGCGGCCCGGGTGGCCGGCGGCAGGTGGACGTTGCTGGGCAGCGCCGACCACGCGCCGTACACCGTGCACCACGACCTGGACGGGCTGGCCGGCGGCACCCGGATCGAGTACCGCGCCGTCGTCCGCGACGGCCGTGGCCGCACCGCGACGACGCGGTCCGTCGCCGTCGTCGGCACGCCCGAGCAGGGCGGGTCCCGGGAGTGGGCGGTGGTGCACTACCAGCGTCCGGCCGGAGGTTACGACGACTGGGGGCTGTACGCCTGGGGTGACATCGACCCGGCATACGTCACCGAGTGGCCCAAGGGACAGCCGTTCGCCGGGGAGGACTCCTACGGCCGGTTCGCCTGGGTGAAGCTCAAGCCGGGCGCGAAGTCCGTGGGCTTCGTGGTGGTCGACAAGAATGGCACCAAGGACGTCGCCCAGGATCGCAGCATCGACGTGACGGCCACCGGTGAGGTCTGGCTCAAGCAGGGTGACCCGGCGATCTACCCGAGCAGGCAGGCGGCCACCGGTCAACCGGATCCGCCGGTCGAGGAGGGCACCGCCCTCATCCACTACCGGCGGGCCGACGGCAACTACGACGGATGGGGCCTGCACCTGTGGGACGGTGCGGCCAACCCGACCGACTGGGCCACGCCGCTCGCGCCGACGTCGATCGACGCGTTCGGCGCGGTGTTCCGGGTGCCGCTGGCGGCCGGGGCCACCGGGCTGAATTACATCATTCATAAGGGCGACACCAAGGATCTGCCCGACGACCAGCGGCTCGACTTCGCCAGCGCCGGCCGGGAGGTGTGGCTGCTCGCCGCCACCCCGGGGCGGCTGCTGCCGTCGACCGCGACCAGCGCAGGCGGGGACACCGACATCGGCAAGCAGAAGGCGCACTGGATCGACAGGTCCACCGTGGCCTGGCAGACACCACCGACCGACGGTCGGGTGTACGCCCTGGTGGCCGCCCCCACCGGCGGGGTGAGCGTCGTCGACGGCGAGCTGTCCGGGACGTACACCAGCCTGCCGTTGCGGGCGCAGCGCAACGGGCTCACCGAGGCCCAGCGCGCGGCGTTCCCGCACCTGTGGTCCTACCGGGCCTTCACCCTCGACCGGGGTGACCTGGCGAAGGTGCCGGCGGCGCTGCGCGGGCAGCTGCTGGTCACCGAGCGCGACGCGGCGGGCGCCCTGCTCGCCGCGACCGGCGTGCAGATCCCCGGCGTGCTCGACGACGTGTACTCCCGGGCCACCCAGGTCACGCTCGGTCCGACCTTCGCCGGCCGTACGCCGAGCCTCGCGCTCTGGGCGCCGACCGCCCGGACGGTGGCGCTGCAACTGTTCGACTCACCCGCTGCGGCGCCGAAGACGGTGCCGATGCGCCGCGACGACCGCACCGGCGTCTGGTCGGTGCGCGGCAGCCACGCCTGGACGGGGAAGTACTACCGCTACCAGGTGCAGGCGTGGCAGCCGGCCGCGCAGCGGATGGTCACCGCGTCGGTGACCGACCCGTACTCGGTGGCTCTCGCCGCGGACTCCACGCACAGCCAGCTGGTCGACCTGAACGATCCGGCGCTGGCCCCGGCGGGGTGGCGGACGCTGCGCAAGCCGGCGGCCGTGCCGGCGTCGAAGGCGCAGATCTCCGAGCTGTCGGTGCGCGACTTCTCCATCGCCGACGAGACCGTGCCGGCCGAGCGGCGGGGGACGTTCCTGGCGTTCACCGACCCGAAGACCGCCGGGATGACCCACCTGCGGGCGTTGGGCGACGCCGGCGTGACGCACCTGCACCTGCTGCCGGCGTTCGACTTCGCCACGATCCCCGAGAAGCGGGCCGACCAGCGCCAGCCGGCCTGTGACCTGGCGGCGCTTCCGCCGGACTCCGAGCAGCAGCAGAAGTGCGTGGCGGCGGTCGCCGAGACCGACGGCTACAACTGGGGATACGACCCGCTGCACTACACCGTGCCGGAGGGCGGGTACGCCGTCGACCCGGTCGGCACGGCGCGGACCACCGAGTTCCGGCGGATGGTCGCCGGGGTGAACGAGGCCGGCCTGCGGGTGGTCATGGACGTGGTCTACAACCACACCTCGGCGGCCGGCGTCGACGAGAAGTCGGTGCTCGACCAGGTGGTGCCCGGCTACTACCACCGGTTGCTCGACGACGGGACGGTGGCCAACTCCACCTGCTGCGCCAACACCGCCCCGGAACACGCGATGATGGGCAAGCTGGTCGTCGACTCGCTGGTCACGTGGGCCAAGCAGTACAAGGTGGACGGCTTCCGGTTCGACCTCATGGGCCACCACCCGAAGGCGAACATCCTGGCCGTACGTGCCGCGCTGGACCGGCTGACCGTCGCCCGCGACGGGGTGGACGGCAAGGCGATCATGCTCTACGGCGAGGGCTGGAACTTCGGCGAGGTCGCCAACGACGCCCGGTTCGTGCAGGCCACCCAGGCCAACATGGCCGGCACCGGCATCGGCACGTTCAACGACCGACTGCGCGACGCGGTACGCGGCGGTGGGCCGTTCGACGCCAACCCCCGCGCGCAGGGTTTCGCGTCCGGGCTCTACACCGACCCCAACGGCGACCCGGTGAACGGGTCGGCGGCGGCGCAGAAGGCCCGCCTGCTGCACGCCCACGACCTGATCAAGGTGGGTCTCACGGGCAACCTGCGGGACTACCGGTTCACCGACACCTCGGGGCGGACGGTCACCGGGGCGCAGGTGGACTACAACGGCTCCCCGGCCGGCTACACCGCCGCGCCCGGGGAGGCGGTCACCTACGTCGACGCGCACGACAACGAGATCCTGTACGACGCGCTGGCGTACAAGCTGCCGCAGGCCACCACCGCGGCGGACCGATCCCGGATGCAGGTGCTGGCGCTGAGCACTGTGGTGCTGGGGCAGGGCACCGGGTTCGTCACCGCAGGCACCGAACGGCTGCGGTCGAAGTCGTTGGACCGCAACTCGTTCAACTCCGGTGATTGGTTCAACCAGATCCGCTGGGGTTGCGAGCGGGGCAACGGGTTCGGCGCCGGCCTGCCGCCGGCGCAGGACAACCAGGACAAGTGGTCGTACGCGAAGCCGCTGCTGGCCGATCCGACGTTGGTGCCGGACTGCGCCGCGATCAACCTGGCCGACGCCCGGTACGCGGAGCTGCTGCGGATCCGGAAGTCCTCGCCGGTGTTCGGGCTGGCCGCCGCCGGCCAGGTGCAGCAGCGGGTCGCCTTCCCGCTCTCCGGCGAGAAGGAGACGCCGGGCGTGCTCACCATGACCCTGGACGCCCGAGGGCTGGGCGGGAAGTGGAAGTCGGTGACCGTCGTCTTCAACGCCACCCCTGGGGCCGCGAAGCAGACGGTGACCGGCCTGCGCGGGGCGAACGTGGCGCTGCACCCGGTGCTGCGCGAGTCCGCCGACCCGGTGCTGCGGACCGCCTCGTTCGACCAGGCGAGCGGCACGTTCACCGTGCCGGCGCGCAGCGTGGCGGTCTTCGTCCAGAACTGATCCCACGACGATCCGGCCCCCTACCACCGAGGTGGTAGGGGGCCGGACCCTGCGTGGATCCGTTCGCTGACCGTCGGTCAGTTGAAGCAGTCCTTGACGGTGCCGGCGCAGTTGGTGGGGTCGTTGTTGGTGATGGTCGACTTTTCGTCGAGGCGGACCTTGCCGTTGTTGTTGAGGATGCCGCCGGCGACTCGGTGTGTCTTGGAGGAGTCGGTGGCGGTGTTCTTGGTGACGCGGGTCTTGGTCAGTGTGACGGTGCCCTTGTTGTTGAAGATGCCGCCGCCGTTGAGGGCGGTGTTGGCCTTGATTTCGGTGTCCCGCAGGGTGAGGCGGGCGTTGTCGTCCTTGTTGTCCTTGTTGTCGGGCTCTTCGAAGCCTTCCTTGAGCTTGACGTCGGGGTCGCCGTTGAAGATGCCGCCGCCGAAGCGTCCGGCGGTGTTCTCGACGATCTCGCTGTCGGCGATGGTGGCGCTGGCTTCCTGTTCCTTTTGCTCGTTCTTGTCGTCGCTGTAGGACGGGCCGTGCTTCTTTTCTTCGCCGCCGGTGTTGACGACGCCGCCGCCGTCCTTGCTGGCGTGGTTCTTGGCGACGATGACCTTCTCGAGGTCGAGGTTGGTGTTGCGGGCGTAGATGCCGCCGCCGCTTTCGCAGGCGGTGTTCTTCGTGATGGTCGACAGGACGATCTTGACGAAGCCGCTGGAGCTGAACACGCCGCCGCCGTTGCCGTTGGCCGTGTTGCCGTCGATGGAGGTCTTGAAGATCTCCACGCTGCCGGCCTCGTCGCGGCCCTGCACGCCTGGCCAGTAGTCGTTGTTCTTGTCCTTGTCCTTGCCGTGTTCGTCCTTCTTGCCGCGGCCGTTGGCGATGCCGCCGCCGTTGTCGCCGGCGGTGTTGTTGGTGATGCGGGACTCGTGATCCCGCTCGTGGGAGAACTCGTCCTTGCCGTCGGCCTTGCCGTCGGCCTTGCCGTCGGCGGACCCGCCCTGGCCGTGGGAGGAGGACCAGTCCTTGTCGTCGGAGGACCCCTTGACCTTGAGTACGCCGACGTTGAAGATGCCGCCGCCGTTCTCCCGGGCGTGGTTGTTGTCGACCTCGCTGTCGTCGAGGTCGACCCGGCCGAAGTTGGCGATGGCGCCGCCGTTGCCTTCGGCGTTGTTGCGGGTCAGTTCGACCTTCACCAGGTGGGCGCTGCCGCCGCGCTCGACCAGCAGCGCACCGCCGTCCGCGTCGCCGTCCTTCTTCGGCGGCGTGGGCTTCCCCGGGGCCGCCTGAACAGCGTCGGCACCCTGAACAGCGTCGGCACCCTGAACAGCGTCGGCACCCTGAACAGCGTCGGCACCCTGCGGAGCGTCGGCAGTCTGCGGCGCACCGGGAACCTGCGGACCGCCGGGAACCTGCGGACCGCCCGGACCCTGCGGACCGCCGGGGCCCTGCGGACCGCCCGGACCCTGCGGACCACCGGGGCCCTGCGGGCCGCCCGGGCCCTGCGGGCCGCCGTACTTGAACTCGGCGGCGTTGCCGTCCTTGATGGTGAGGTCCTTCAGGGTCAGGTCGCCGCCGTCGGCGACCCGGAAGATCCGGAACGCGTCCTCGGAGTCCCGCTTGATCGTCGCGTCGTTGCCCTTGATCGTGATCTCCTGCCGGATCGTCGGCAGACCCGTACCGGACTTCTTGTCGGAGAAGCTCAACTCATAGGTGCAGTGCGGGGCCAGCTTCAACGTGCCGCCCTGGTCCCGGTTGGCCAGATCGACCGCCTCGATCAGCTTCTCATCGTCACACGGCACCTCCCGCACCCTGCCGTGCTCATCCCGGTCCTCACCACGCCCGTCCCGGTCCTTGCCACGCTCATCCCGGTCCTCGCCACGCTCATCCCGGTCCTTGCCGTCGTCCTTCTTGAGCTGCTGAGCCGTGGACCACTTCACGTCGGTCAACCGGTGGGCACCGGTGGCCCCGGTGGTCGCATAGGCGACCCCTGCGAGGCTGACCGCTCCTGTGAGGCCCACAATGCCGGTGGCGAGCCAGAGCCGGCGACGACGGATCGGAAAGGTCGTCTCACCGTTGGCGTCCTCGTTATTGCGAAGGTAGTTGGACATCGGAGCTCTCTGCCCTCTCCTTGTACCCGACAAGGTCGCTTCGCCACAGCGAGGCGGCCTTCGCTACAAATCGGTTGTAGCTGCTGAAGAACACCGTATGAGAACCTTCTTCGCCTCGTGGGCGTATGCGAAAAAAGCCCACATTAGGTATGTGGGCGGTGCAGCCGACAGCACGGCGGACGGCCGGGCAGCAGGGGCGTCACGGATGGCGAAGGGTGTCGCGGAGGGCGGAAAGCGCGCGGTCACGTCCGATGACCGCGCGGCCGCCTCCGGCGGCACGCGTTCCTGACGCGCGGCGCACCACAACCGGGTGGGCGACGCGGGGAGGGGAGGGGAGTCCCTTTCCGCCGTGAGGCGGAAAGGGACTCCCGCGATCATGCGCTGGTCAGTTGAAGCAGTCCTTGACGGTGCCGGCGCAGTTGGTGGGGTCGTTGTTGGTGATGGTCGACTTTTCGTCGAGGCGGACCTTGCCGTTGTTGTTGAGGATGCCGCCGGCGACTCGGTGTGTCTTGGAGGAGTCGGTGGCGGTGTTCTTGGTGACGCGGGTCTTGGTCAGTGTGACGGTGCCCTTGTTGTTGAAGATGCCGCCGCCGTTGAGGGCGGTGTTGGCCTTGATTTCGGTGTCCCGCAGGGTGAGGCGGGCGTTGTCGTCCTTGTTGTCCTTGTTGTCGGGCTCTTCGAAGCCTTCCTTGAGCTTGACGTCGGGGTCGCCGTTGAAGATGCCGCCGCCGAAGCGTCCGGCGGTGTTCTCGACGATCTCGCTGTCGGCGATGGTGGCGCTGGCTTCCTGTTCCTTTTGCTCGTTCTTGTCGTCGCTGTAGGACGGGCCGTGCTTCTTTTCTTCGCCGCCGGTGTTGACGACGCCGCCGCCGTCCTTGCTGGCGTGGTTCTTGGCGACGATGACCTTCTCGAGGTCGAGGTTGGTGTTGCGGGCGTAGATGCCGCCGCCGCTTTCGCAGGCGGTGTTCTTCGTGATGGTCGACAGGACGATCTTGACGAAGCCGCTGGAGCTGAACACGCCGCCGCCGTTGCCGTTGGCCGTGTTGCCGTCGATGGAGGTCTTGAAGATCTCCACGCTGCCGGCCTCGTCGCGGCCCTGCACGCCTGGCCAGTAGTCGTTGTTCTTGTCCTTGTCCTTGCCGTGTTCGTCCTTCTTGCCGCGGCCGTTGGCGATGCCGCCGCCGTTGTCGCCGGCGGTGTTGTTGGTGATGCGGGACTCGTGATCCCGCTCGTGGGAGAACTCGTCCTTGCCGTCGGCCTTGCCGTCGGCCTTGCCGTCGGCGGACCCGCCCTGGCCGTGGGAGGAGGACCAGTCCTTGTCGTCGGAGGACCCCTTGACCTTGAGTACGCCGACGTTGAAGATGCCGCCGCCGTTCTCCCGGGCGTGGTTGTTGTCGACCTCGCTGTCGTCGAGGTCGACCCGGCCGAAGTTGGCGATGGCGCCGCCGTTGCCTTCGGCGTTGTTGCGGGTCAGTTCGACCTTCACCAGGTGGGCGCTGCCGCCGCGCTCGACCAGCAGCGCACCGCCGTCCGCGTCGCCGTCCTTCTTCGGCGGCGTGGGCTTCCCCGGGGCCGCCTGAACAGCGTCGGCACCCTGAACAGCGTCGGCACCCTGAACAGCGTCGGCACCCTGAACAGCGTCGGCACCCTGCGGAGCGTCGGCAGTCTGCGGCGCACCGGGAACCTGCGGACCGCCGGGAACCTGCGGACCGCCCGGACCCTGCGGACCGCCGGGGCCCTGCGGACCGCCCGGACCCTGCGGACCACCGGGGCCCTGCGGGCCGCCCGGGCCCTGCGGGCCGCCGTACTTGAACTCGGCGGCGTTGCCGTCCTTGATGGTGAGGTCCTTCAGGGTCAGGTCGCCGCCGTCGGCGACCCGGAAGATCCGGAACGCGTCCTCGGAGTCCCGCTTGATCGTCGCGTCGTTGCCCTTGATCGTGATCTCCTGCCGGATCGTCGGCAGACCCGTACCGGACTTCTTGTCGGAGAAGCTCAACTCATAGGTGCAGTGCGGGGCCAGCTTCAACGTGCCGCCCTGGTCCCGGTTGGCCAGATCGACCGCCTCGATCAGCTTCTCATCGTCACACGGCACCTCCCGCACCCTGCCGTGCTCATCCCGGTCCTCACCACGCCCGTCCCGGTCCTTGCCACGCTCATCCCGGTCCTCGCCACGCTCATCCCGGTCCTTAGCGTCGTCCTGGCCTTCGGCCTGGCCGGCATCGCTGACGTTCTGCTTCGGCGCCGCCTGCGAGTCGCTGGCCCGCTGTGCGTCGTCGGGCTTGTTGTCACGGGCAGCCAGCCCGCCCAGTGCCGCCAGACCGACGACGCCGGTCAGGCCGGCCACGCCGGTGGCGACCCACAGCTTGCGTCGCCTAGTCGACGGCGCGGCCCCTGGGGCCCCGCCGTCGGGAGTCGTTACGTCGTTGGACATCAGAGCCTTCCGCCCTTTCCTGCTACCAGACGGGCTCGTACCACTTGAGCGGCACGAGCAGCTACAAATGGGTTGCAGCCTGTTATCCACACCGTATGAGAAGGATCCTCGCGAGGCGGACGTATCCGAAAAAAGCCCGCATTCGCCTCACGTCGGTCGGGGTGGGCACACCAGGGCGCAGGGCGTGAAGAAAGGTTCTCGGCAACGCAAACAGCGACGGGCCCCGCCACCGGTGTCAGGACGACGGAAAACGTCGCCGGCACCGGGGGCGGGGCCCGCCGGGGGTCGTACCAGGTCAGCCGGGCAGGCGCGGACCCGCCTCGCGCTGCTCGGCCAGCCAGGTCTCCACCTCGTCGGCGGTGCGTGGCAGGCCAGCTGACAGGTTCACCGCACCGGTCGCGGTGACCAGGACGTCGTCCTCGATGCGGATGCCGATGCCGCGCAGCTCGGCGGGGACCAGCTCGTCCTCGGGCTGGAAGTACAGGCCCGGTTCGACGGTGAGCACGTATCCCTCGCCCAGGGCGCCGTCGCGGTACGTCTCCTTGCGGGCGTTGGAGCAGTCGTGCACGTCGATGCCGAGCATGTGACCAAAGCCGTGCAGCGTCCAGCGCCGGTAGACCGAGGACTTCTCGTCCATGGCCTCGTCCACGCTCACCGGCAGCAGGCCCAGGTCGGAGAGGCCCTCGGCGAGCACCCGCATGCAGGTCAGGTGGACGTCCTTGAACTTGACGCCGGGGCGGATGGCGTCGATGCCGGCCTGCTGTGAGGCGTACACGATGTCGTAGACCTGGCGTTGCAGGGCGGTGAACCGGCCGTTGACCGGCAGCACCCGGGTCACGTCGGCGGTGTAGAGGTTGCGCCCCTCGACGCCCATGTCCATCAGTAGCAGGTCGCCCGGACGGGTGGCGCCGTGGTTGTGCACCCAGTGCAGGATCGTGGCGTGCTCGCCGGCGCCGACGATCGAGCCGTACCCGACGTCGTTGCCGTCGTGCCGGGCGCGCAGCGCGAAGATCCCCTCCAGCAGTCGCTCCGACACGGCGCGGTCGGCGGGGAGGATCCGGGCCACGTCCTCGAAGCCGCGCACCGTGGCGTCGATGGCGTCCTGAAGCTGGCCGATCTCCCACTCGTCCTTGACCAGCTTCTGCTCCGAGATGGCGATCGCCAGCTCCCGGTCGCGGGGCGGCTGGCCCTCGGCGCGGACCCCGTCGTACGGGCGGACGGCCGCGTCGACCTGGGCGTCGAAGCCACGCAGCACCCGGGTGCGACCGGGTGCCAGGTCGGCCAGCGCCGCCTCCAGGCCGCTCAGGTCGGCGGTCGGCAGGCCCAGCTCGGTGGACTTCTCGCCGAGGGTGTGTCGCCGGCCGACCCACAGCTCGCCGTGGCGGCTGCGGAAGAACTCGTCGGTCTCCCGGGACGAGCGGGGCCGCATGAACAGCGTCGCGTCGTGCCCCGAGCCGTTCGGGCGCAGCACCAGCACGCTGTCCGGGTCGTGGTCGCCGGTCAGGTAGGCGAAGTCGCTGCCCGGCCGGAACGGGTAGGTGGTGTCGTTGGCGCGGACCTTCTCGCCGCCGGTCGGGATGACAAGCGTCTCGCCGGGGAAGGCCGCCGAGAGCGCGGCGCGGCGCTTGGCGTAGTTGGGCGCCTCGGGACGGGGCGTGACCGGGAGTTCGGTGTCCCGCCAGCCCTGCCGCATGAAGGACAGGAACGCCTCCGGAAAGTCCGGATCGTGCGATTCCGTGCCGTCTGTCGGCGTACCGTCGGTGCGTTCCTCGGTCATTGCGCCGCTCCCTCCGCGTCGTTGCTGGTCCCGACGGTACCGCGTGCCCGGTTCGTGTTGGTGGCGGCCGGGAGCGCTCCGGATCGACGGACGGCTGCGACGGGCCGACGGACCGCGTGGAAAGATGGCCACCATGTGCGGACTCCTGGCCTTCTTCAGCGCGAACGGCAACGCCGCCGCGCACCGCGACCACATCGCCGGAGCATTGGAATGCCTGCACCACCGTGGCCCCGACGAGACAGGGGTCGAGGTGGTCGGCGACGCCTCCGGCCGGTACGCGGACGGCGTGTTCGCCCACAAGCGGCTCGCCATCATCGACGTCGCGTCGAGTCACGAGCCGCTGCCCTACGCGAACGGCCGTTATCTGCTCACCTTCAACGGTGAGATCTACAACTACATCGAGCTGCGCGACGAGCTCGTCCGGAACTTCGGCGCGCAGTTCGCGACGGCCGGTGACGGCGAGGTGATCGTCGCCGGCTACCACTACTGGGGCGAGCAGGTGCTCACCCGCCTGCGTGGCATGTTCGCCTTCGTCATCTGGGACCGGCAGGAACGGCGCGCGTTCGGCGCCCGCGACTACTTCGGCATCAAGCCGCTGCACTACCTGGAGACCGCCGATGGCCTCTACCTGGCGTCGGAGAAGAAGGCGCTGCTGCCGTTCGCGCACAGCAACTACCAGGGCGACGCGGGTGTCGACGCGGCCAACCTGAGCCACTACCTGACGCTGCAGTACGTTCCCGAGCCCGGCACCCTGCACAAGGGCATCAGCCGCATCGGCTCGGGGGAGTATCTGACCTGGTCCCCGGGCGGGCGGATCGACGTACGGCGGTGGTACCGGCCGGTGTTCCGGCCGGCGCCGGTCGACGACGAGCAGAAGCTCTACCACGAGATCCGCGAGACGCTGCGCGAGAGCGTACGGATGCACATGCGCTCCGACGTGCCGGTCGGCTCGTTCCTGTCCAGCGGCATCGACTCGACAGCGGTCGTCGCGCTGGCCCGCGAGTTCAACCCGAACATCCTCACCTTCACCGTCGGCTACGACGTGCCGGGTTATTCGGAGATCGACGTCGCGCAGGAGTCGGCCCGGCACCTGGACGTCACCACCATCCCCACCAAGATCGGTCCGCAGGACATGATCGACGCGCTGCCGAAGATCGTCTGGCACCTCGACGACCCGGTGGCGGACCCGGCGCTGGTGCCGCTCTACTTCGTGGCGAAGAAGGCCGCCGAGCACGTCACCGTGGTGCTCTCCGGCGAGGGGGCCGACGAGTTCTTCGGCGGTTACACGATCTACCGGGAGCCGCTGTCGCTCGGCACCGTCAACGGCCTGCCCGGCGGCGTGCAGAAGGGCCTGCGGGCGGTCTCCAAGGCGATCCCGCAGGGTGTCAAGGGCAAGAGCTTCCTGGAGCGCGGCACCACCCCGATCGAGGAGCGCTACTACGGCAACGCCCGGATGTTCACCGAGGAGGAGAAGCAGCACCTGCTGCGCCGCTACGACCCCTCGGTGCGCTACACGGACGTGACCGCGCCGATCTACGCCGAGTGCACCGAGCTGGACGACGTCACCAAGATGCAGTACGTCGACCTCTACACCTGGCTGCGCGGCGACATCCTGGTCAAGGCCGACCGGATCTCGATGTCGCACTCGCTGGAGGTGCGGGTGCCGTTCCTCGACCGCGAGGTCTTCGACGTCGCGGCGAAGATCCCGGTGGATCTCAAGCTGCCGCCGCGCTCGGACGCCACCAAGTACGCGATGCGGCAGGCGTTGCAGGGTGTCGTGCCGCCGGCGATCGTCAACCGCAAGAAGCTGGGCTTCCCGACGCCCACCCGGGTCTGGCTGCGCGGCGAGATGTACGAGTGGGCCCGGCACGTGCTGAGCACCTCGGGCGCGGGTGACCTGCTCGACCTGTCGTACGCCCTGCGGCTGCTCGACGAGCACAAGCGGGAGGAGGCCGACCACTCCCGCAAGGTGTGGACGGTGCTGATCTTCTGCATCTGGCACGCGATCTTCGTGGCCAAGACGCTCGACCCGGGCATCCAGCGCAACCAGTCGGCTCTGCTGACGAAGCCGGTGGTCGGCTCCATGGTCCGCTGACCAGCGACCCCACCCTGTCGATCAAGAGGTTTGCGTCACCCGAGTGACTCCGGGTGACGCAAACCTCTTGATCATTTCAGGGAACCTCAGCGGCGCGCGCAGGTCACCGTCGGGATGCCGTTCGTTCCTGTGCTGCTGGCCAGGAAGCCGAACGTGGTCGTGCCCTCGGGTGCGACCGTGCCGTTGTACGAGACGTTCGTCGCCGTCACCGAGGCGCCGGACGTCGTCTGGGTGGCGCTCCAGATCTGATTGATCACCTGCCCGTTGGGCCAGGTCCAGCTCGCGGTCCAGCCGGCGAACGGCGTACTGCCGTGGTTCATGATCGTGACTTCGCCCTGGAAGCCGCCCTGCCAGGCGCTGGTCACCTTGTAGACGGCCATGCAGTCACCGGTCGACGGCGGCGGCGTGGTCGGCGGCGGGGTGGTCGGCGGCCGGGTCGTGGGAGGAGGCGTGGTCGGCGGCGGCGTCGTGGGCGGGGCAGTGGTGGGCGGAGGCGTCGTGGGCGGCGGGGTGGTGGGCGGGTTCGAGCCGCCCGGACCCACACCTGTCACCTGGCCGTTGCCGCCGTCGAAGGCGACGTCGGAGCAGCCGAAGAAGTTCTCCTGCGAGTCCGAGCGCACCCAGCGGGAGTAGATGATGTGCCGGCCGCTCTTGCCCGACGGCAGGTTGCCGCTGAAGTAGTAGTGACCGTCATTGGTGCCGACGCCGCCGCGCTGCGGCGGGTTGGTCACCGTCAGGAACGGCTGCTCCTCCAGGTCACTCCAGGCCAGGGCCCGGGTCGGGCTCCAGCTGTCCTTGGTGACGTAGAAGTAGAAGGTGCCCGGGTGGTGTGCCCAGTTGCTGTACCGGAAGTCCAGCCGCGCGCCGGAGGTCAGGTGGGTCAGCGGCCAGTCGGTGCGGGGCAGGTCGTAGCCCCGGTAGCCGGTGTTGCCACCACTGCACAGCTGCCCGTCCGGAATGAAGCCGGTGGTACGGCCACCGGCGTCCGAGCGCAGCACGCTGAACCAGTTGTAGAGCGAGTTCGTCCCGCTCTGCGCCACCGCGGCGGCGCACGCGGGGTTGTTCGGCCTGATCTCACCGGTCTGGCTGAGACCGTCCTGCCAGCAGAGGTAGGTCCGGGCGCCCGGCGTCATCGCCGCGCCGTGCGCGGCCGCCGGTTGCGGACTGGACACCAGGGCTACGGCGCCCAGCGCGAAGGTAAGGGCCGCGGTGAGCAACGCGGCCGTACGGGAACGGTTCACGGGTTCTCCTGACTCGCGAGGCGTGCCGCCCGAGCCGCCCCGCCGCAATCGGGTGGGGTTGTGGTGTCGTCGCAGCGCCGTGGGGGCGGTTGCGGCGATCACGGTGACGTGCCCCGGCCGAGGAGCGGCCAGCGGACACACGCCATCAACGGTCCTGTCCTGGACCGGTGCCCTCGCGTCGAACCAACCCGGCAACCGGCGGCGCGGCAGCCCTCGCACCGCCCGGTACGCGTCATCCCACCATGCGCCCGTCGCCGACGCAATAGTCGATCCTCGATGTGTGAAAACGCCTGTGGCGCGGCCAGTCGGGCCACCGTCGGCTCACCCGTCTCCGGATCGGATCGGGTGGTTCTCTCCTATAGTGATGGTCTGCATCCCCACGGCGACGACTGCCGTCCGGGCAGATCTCCCGCGTCGGGGCGGCGCACGCCGCCCTGTCGGTCGTACGGTGGGGCCGGACGGCGACGAGACGAAGGAGGCGGCAGCGCGTGCCCGACGTGTTCGACGACCTGCACCGCCGCTGCCGCGCCGGCGAGCCGGTCGCCCTGGCAACCGTCGTGGCCACCTGGCGATCGGCGCCCCAGCCGCCCGGCGCCGCCATGCTCGTGGCCGCCGACGGCACGGTCACCGGCAGCGTCTCCGGCGGCTGCGTCGAGGCCGACCTCTACGAGCGCGCCCGCCACGTGCTCGACACCGGCGTACCCGAGCTGGTCCACTACGGTGTCAGCGACGACGAGGCGTACGCCGTGGGCCTGACCTGCGGCGGGATGCTCGACGTGTTCGTGGAGCGGATCGACGGCGGCGCCCTCGCGCAGGTGGACGCGGTCGCCGCCGCGCGGCGGGCCGGCGAACCGGCCGCGGTCATCACCTGCGTGGCCGCCGACGCCGGCGACCCTCCGGGCGCGGCCCCGGCCGACCCGGCGGGGCGACTGGGCCGACGGCTGGTGCTGACCGGTGGACAGGTGACCGGCTCGCTCGGCGACGACCGGCTGGACGACGCCGCGACCGACGACGCGCTCGGGCTGCTCGCCGCCGGGCACAGCGGCGTGCTCCGGTACGGCTACCACGGGCAGCGCCGGGGCGCCGGCCTCAGCCTCTTCGTGGCCGCGTACGCCACCGCGCCCCGGATGATCGTCTTCGGGGCGATCGACTTCGCGGCCGCGGTGGCCCGGATCGGCGCGTTCCTCGGCTACCGGGTGACCGTCTGCGACGCCCGGGCCGTCTTCGCCACCGGCCGGCGCTTCCCGGACGCGCACGAGGTGGTGGTGCAGTGGCCGCACCGCTACCTGCGGGCCGAGGTCGACGCCGGCCGGGTCGACGCGCGCACCGTCGTCTGCGTGCTCACCCACGACCCGAAGTTCGACGTGCCGCTGCTGGCGCTGGCCCTGCGCCAACCGCTGGCGTACGTCGGCGCGATGGGGTCACGGCGTACCCACGACGAGCGGCACAAGCTGCTGCGCGAGGCCGGGCTCAGCCCGGAGCAGCTCGACCGGCTCGCCTCACCGATCGGGCTGGACCTCGGCGGTCGTACGCCCGAGGAGACCGCGGTGAGCGTCGCCGCGCAGATCGTCGCCGCCCGTTGGGGCGGCAGCGGCCGGCCCCTGTCCGCGCTCGACGGGCCGATCCACCACCCGGGCTGACGCCGCACCGGTACCGCGTCTTCGCCGCCCAGCAGGGCGTCCTTGTGCCAGCCTGGTGCCAGCGGACCGTGTCCGCCCGACCGTTTGATCGGCGGGCCGGCGTGCGGCACGCCGGGACGCTGCCGGCTGACGACGAAAGGACTTCGATGGGGTACGCGGTGGTGTTCGGCGAGGCGCTCGTCGACCTGCTCGACACCGAGCGCGACGGGGAACGGGTCTACCGGCAGGCGATCGGCGGTGGGCCGCTCAACGTCGCCGTCGGGGTGACCCGGCTCGGCGGTGCGGCGCAGTTCGTCGGTTCGCTCGGCGACGACGTGCTGGGCGGGCGGATCCGCGGCTTCCTGACCGATGTCGGCGTCGGTCTCGCCGGTGCGGTCACGGTGCCGGCGTCGACCGCGCTCGCGGTGGTCACGTACGACGGGCCGGAACCCGACTTCCGCTTCTACGGCGAGCCGCCCTCGTACAGCCTGCTCGGCGCCGACGAGCTGGACCTGGCGCTGCTGGAGGGCGCGGACGTGCTCTACTGCGGCTCGGTCGTGCTGGTGCAACCGCGCACCCTGGCCGCCGCGCGCCGGGCCTGGTCGCTCGCCGCCGGGCTGCGCGTCTTCGACCCGAACGTACGCCCCCACCTGCTCGACGGGCCGGCCGCGCTGGACGGGCTGCGCGAGGTGGTGGCCGAGTTCGCGGCGGGCGCGCACCTGGTCAAGCTGAGCACCGCCGACGCCAAGCTGCTCTACCCGCGCGAGCCGGTCGAGGGGGTGGCCGCGTACCTGCGTGAGCTGGGCGCGGCCACGGTGGTGGTGACGCTCGGTGCGGCCGGCGCGGTGCTGGCCGCCGCCGGTGCGGATCCGGTACGGGTGCGGGCCCCCAAGGTCAACGCCATCGACGCCACCGGCGCCGGCGACTCGGTCATGGCTGCGCTGATCGCTGACCTGCTCCTCGACGGCGAGCCCGACGACCCGGCGGGCTGGGTCGAGCGGGTGGCCTTCGCGCTGCGGGTGGCGGGCCTCGTCTGCGAATCCCCGGGCGGCGCCACAGCCATGCCCACCCGCGCCGACGTCGACCGCCGCTTCACACCCTGACCCGTCACGGGGTGGGGGGTCAGACCGTTCCGTTCAGTTCGGTGTAGCCGCGGCGGGCGGCGATCAGGGCGGCGCGGGCACCGAAGGGCGCCTCGGCGGCCACCCGCTCCGGTGGCGCGTCGCCGGTGTGCGCGGCGCGGATCAGCCAGGCCAGTCGCGCCAGTTCGGCGTGCTGGGCGCGGACGAACCCGACGTCCACCGGGTCGCCGTGGCCCGGCACGACCACCGTGCGCGCGGTCGTCAACCGCAGCACGTCCGCGACCGCGTCCGGCCACTGCAGGGGGTACGAGTCCTCGAAGGCGGGCGGTCCGCTCTGCTCCACCAGGTCGCCGGCGACGAGCACGTCCGCGTCGGGCACGTGCACCACGAGGTCGGCGTCGGTGTGCCCACGCCCCGGGTGCCGCAGCAGCACCCGCCGGCCACCCAGGTCGAGCGCGGTCTCGGTGTGCACCGTGTGCGTCGGTGCGAGCAGCGGGGTGTCGGCCAGCTCGGCTGCCAGCTCCGGGTGCTCCGTGCGTACCTCCTCGTACGCCTCCCGGCGTAGCCGCTCCGGCTCGTCGCGCAGGGCCGCGGCGGCCCGCTCGTGCGCGTACACCGGGCGGGGTGGGTCGCCGGCCAGGACGGCGTTGCCGAAGCAGTGGTCGTAGTGATGGTGGGTGTTGACAAGCGTCAACGGACAGTCGGTGACCCGCGCGACGGCGGCGGCCAGCTCGACGGCCTGCCCGGCCGAGGAGAACGTGTCCACCAGCAGCGCCTCGTCGTCGCCGACGACAAGGGTGACGTTGACCCGCAGCAGGGGCTCGCGCAGCACGTACACCCGGTCGGCGACCTCGCTGAACCCGGCGCTCACGACGACCGCCCGGCCCGGTCGACGAAGCGTTGCCGGTCCACCAGGATCCGGTCGACCCGGCCCCGGGCCACCGTCTGGTCGCCGTCCGCGACGGTGACCTCGAACGACAACCGGCGACCGTCGACCGTCGCGAGCAGCGCCTGCGCCCGTACCGTGCGCCCGACCACCGTCGGCGCGAGGTGCTCCAACTCGACCCGGGTGCCCACCGTTGTCGACCCGGGCGGCAGCGTGGCCGCCGTCGCCGCGACGGTGGCCGCCTCGGCGAGTGCGAGCACCCGGGGTGTGCCCAGCACCGGTACGTCCCCCGAACCGACCGCCTGGGCGGTGTCCGTGTCGGTGACGGTCAGTTCGACCTGGGCGGTCAGACCCGGCGCGAAGGCCGGCTCGGGCTGCTCCTGCATGGTCGTCAGCCTAGGTGCTCGCCGAGCCCGTCGAGCACGCGCCCGGCGATCCGCACGCCGACCGCCGCCCACGTGTGCACGGCTTCGTCGGGTGGTCCCCGTCGGTCGATGCCGTACCCGTCGTTAACCTTGACCGCGATGGCCGTCGTGACTGACCCCCAGCCCCCCGCCCGGACCGACCCGCCCGCGTCCCCGGACGGGGGCCGTCGGCGCATCGTCGCCATGACGGTCTGGGCGGTCGCCTTCGTCGCCGCCTGGCTCGCGATCGGGCTGCCCACCGACCCTGCGTACGCCTTCGTGTGGATCTGGCTGGCGACGATCGCCTGGAACAGCGACCGGCCGTGGCGCAGCCACCTGCGCTTCGCCCGGGACTGGGTGCCGGTGGTGCTGCTGTTCGTCGTCTACAACCTCTCGCGCGGGTTCGCCGACAACGGGGCCACCCCGCACGCCATGGAGTTGATCGTCGCCGACCGGTTCATGTTCGGCTGGGCCACCGGCGGGGAGGTGCCCACCATCTGGTTGCAGGAGCACCTGTACCGCCCGCAGGTGCACTGGTGGGACGTCGCGGCGAGCTGGGTGTACTTCTCGCACTTCGTGGTGGCGCTGACCGCCGCGGCGGTGCTCTGGCTGCGCGACCGGCGCCGCTGGGCCGCGTACATGCGGCGTTGGGGTTTCCTCTGCGCCGCCGGCCTGGTGACCTACTTCGTGTACCCGGCCGCCCCGCCGTGGTGGGCGGCGCAGAACGGCCTGCTCACCGAGGTCGCCCGGATCTCCACCCGGGGTTGGAAGGCGTTCGGCATGCACGGCGCCGGCAACGTGCTCAACGCCGGCCAGATCGCCTCGAACCCGGTCGCCGCGATGCCGTCGCTGCACACCGCGTGGGCGCTGTTCGTGGTGCTGTTCTTCCTGACCACCACCCGTCGCCGCTGGTGGCCGCTGCTGCTCGCGTACCCGCTGGCGATGACCTTCACCCTGGTCTACTCCGGTGAGCACTACGTGATCGACGTGCTGGTGGGCTGGACGTACGTCGGGCTCACCTACCTGGTCGTCGGCCTGGCCGAGCGCGCCTGGGCGGCGCTACGGGCCCGCCGAGCGGGGGCGGCCGCCGAACCACCAGGGCGGACCGCCATCCCCGAACCACCGGCCGACAGACACCCCACACCAAGCGACAAACCACCGATCCCCGCCGACCACTAACCAACCCCGCCCTGCCCGACCCTCCCCCTGCCCTGCTCCCGTCGATCATGAAGTTGTTGGCCGTCCGCTCGGCGTGTCGGGGCAATAACTTCATGATCACCGGTGGGGTGGGGTGGGGTGGGGTGGGGTTAGGGCGTGCGGCGGGCTTGGGTTGCTCGGGTGGTCAGCTCGGCTGCCAGGGCCCACGCCTCGGTGAGGTCCCGGTCCTGGGCGGCCGCGCCTGAGCCGCCGGCGGTGTCCGCGTACACGGTCGCCAGCCCCAGTCGGCGCTGCACCGGCCCCTGCACCACCCGCACGCTCTGGATCCGCGCGTACGGGACGATCGCCAACTGCCGGGTGAGCAGCCCGGACCGGGTGGCGAAGACCCGCTCGAACAGGCCCGCCCCGAGCGCGCCGCGCCCGAGCGGGTGCAGCCAGCGCGTCCGGGGCGGTGGTGGGCTCAGCGTCAGCGCGTCCAGGCGTACGCCCGGCAGCACCTCGGCGACGATCATCGTGGCGGTCGGCAGGTCGCCGACCGGCAGCAGCCGGTCCGGCCGGTTGCGGTCGTCGGCCTCCGCCACGGAGTAGCCGGCCACCTCCAGCCGCAGCCGCAGCCAGTCGTTGACCCGCCACAGCAGCGGCCAGGTGGCCCGCACGGTCTGGACCCGGTCCAGCGGCACGGTCTGCGCGCGCGTCTCCAGCAGGCCGTTGTGCACCCGCAGGGTGCCGCCGTCGCGGCCCAGCCGGAAGTTCCAGTCGTCGAGCACCCGGCGGATCGGTTGCAGCAGCACACCGGCCATCGCGGTGAGCGTGCTCGCCACCGCGACGAAGGACCACGACCCGGCGGTGACGAACTGCACCACGACGAAGGCCAGGCCGAACGGGAGCAGGAACGCCTGCGGGGTGAGCAATTGGCTGACCAGCAGGTTCTGGTTGCGCACCGCGTGCAGCGGTCGGCCCGGCGCGGCCGTCGGCGTCCCGGGTCCCGTCGGGGGCGCGGAAACGCCGGGCGGGGCCGGCGGGGTCGTCCGCCCGGCGAGCGCCAGCAGCCGCTCGCGCAGCCGGGCCGCGTCGGCCACTCCGAGGTACGCCAGCGGCGCCTCGGTCTTGCCTCCGCCGACCACCTCCAGGCGCAGCTCGGCCAGGCCGGTGAGCTGGGCGAGCAGCGGCCGGACCACCTCCACGGCCTGCAACCGCTCCAGCGGGATGGCCCGGGTACGCCGCCAGAGCAGCCCCTCGTGCACCCGCAGTTCGCGGCCCACCACGTGGTAGCCGGTGTTGTACCAGCTGATCACCGACAGCACTGTCGCGCCGAGCGCCAGCACCACCACCATGGCGGCGAACCAGCCGAAGCCGACCCGCGACAGCGTCGACCAGGACAGGCCCGCGATCACCACGACCAGCGACTTGGCGCCGTGCAGCAGCGGGCTGAGCGGGTGCAGCCGCTGTCGCGGCTCACCGCCACCGCCGCCCGGCGACGCAGGCCACGGGTAGACCGCCCCGGGCGGCACCCCAGGCGGGCCGGCGGGATGCGGAGGAGCAGGCGGTCCGGCGGGATGCGGAAAAGCAGGCGGTCCGGCGGGGTACGGCGGAGCAGGCGGTCCGGCGGGGTACGGCGGAGCAGGCGCACCGGCGGGATGCGGCGGAGTGGGCGGGCCAACGGGGTGCGGTGCGCCGGCGGGAGGCGCGCTTCCGGCGGGCAGCGGCGGCCGGGTGCCCGGCTCGGCGGGACCGTCGCTCATCGGGCCGGCTCTCGGCGGTGCCGACGGTCACCCGCGCGGGCGGTCACAGCCCCTCCGCCCGGTCCTCGCCCAGCGCCGTGAGCCGGTCGCGCAGTCGGGACGCCTCCGCCGGACGCAGCCCCGGCACCCGCGCGTCACTGGCGGCCGCCGCCGTGTGCAACTGCACCGTGGCCAGGTCGAAGGCACGCTCCAGTGGACCGGCGCTCACGTCGACGAACTGCATGCGGGAGTACGGGACGATGGACAACCGCCGGACCAGCAGCCCGTGCCGCACCAGCAGATCGTCGTCGCGCTCGGCGTAGCCCCAGGCGCGTACCGCGCGGACGATGGCCGTGGCCCGCCACGCGCCGAGCACCACCACGAGGGCGAGGGCGAGCCCGAACAGCCAGTGGCCGCTCAGCGCCCAGCCGATCGCGGTCACCGCCAGGCCGATGGCCACCACGACCGCGAGCCGGATCAGCTCCACCCAGATCAGGTTGGTGGAGATCGGCTGCCACCGGACGGTGTCCGGCCAGGGCTCCAGCGGCCCTCGCTCCGACGACTGCGGACCGGGGTGGGTCAGCGAACCCGTGCCCGACGGCAGGAGACCAGGCGACGGCAGGTCGGACGGGGGCGGACCGGCGTCGTACCCGCCGGGCGGGGGCAGGGCGTTCGGCGGCAGTGGGGCCGGCCACGAGACGTCCGGTGGCGAAGGGTCCGGGCCGAGTGTGCCGGGCGCCGGGAACGCGCCGGGCGGCGGCGCGACGCCGGGTGGCGGCGGACTGGCCGGTGAGGTGGGGTCGGGGGGACTCGGGCGGTCGACGCGGTCTTCCGCGCTCACCGGCGGGCGCCATTCCGCACGCCGCTACGCCGCACGATCCGTGCGCCGTGTGCCGCCGCCTCGCCCTGCCCGTCGGCGGCGCGGAGCGCCACGCTGCCGTGCCTCATCGGTCGCTCGCTGCGCTCGCTCACGTGTCGAGGGTAGGCGATCCGGGCACCGGAGTGACGGCACGAAGGAAGCCGCGAACGTTCAGGAATTCGCCGAGACTGTCGCGGTGCTCGGCGCAGGCCAGCCAGGTCTTGCGCCGATCGGCGGTGTGCAGGCGCGGATTGTTCCACTCCAGCGCCCAGACGGCGGGGGCGCGGCAGCCCCGGGCCGAGCAGACCAGGGGCTCGTCGGCAGGGGAGGGGAGGCTCATCCGGGCCAGTCTAGGGCGGCCGGACGGAAAACTTGAGCGCCGGGCGGCCACGGGGGGAGCCGCCCGGCGACGGGGTGAATCGTACACACGGCGGGCCGGTCCCTGTCCACCCGTGACACGCGAATCGGGCATTGGACGCTCGCGGCGAAAATCGGCTTCTCCCCACCTCGGCACTCAGGAAGGCGTGCGAGTCTTGATACCGCACCAGCCGCGACGACCGACCAACGCTGTGGAGGACCGGTGGCCCAGCCGACCACGCCCGACGCCCCGACGCCGAACGGGACGGCACCGGACACACCCGCGCCGGTGACCACACCCGCGCAGGACGCCAGCCTGCTGGAGAAGGCGCTCTTCGAGATCAAACGGGTGATCGTCGGGCAGGACCGGATGGTCGAGCGGATGTTCGTCGCGCTGCTCGCCCGGGGTCACTGCCTGCTCGAAGGCGTGCCCGGCGTGGCCAAGACCCTGGCCGTGGAGACCCTCGCCAAGGTCGTCGGCGGGTCCTTCGCCCGCGTGCAGTTCACCCCGGACCTGGTGCCGGCCGACATCATGGGCACCCGGATCTACCGGCAGTCGAGCGAGAAGTTCGACGTCGAGCTGGGCCCGGTCTTCGTCAACTTCCTGCTCGCCGACGAGATCAACCGCGCTCCGGCCAAGGTGCAGTCGGCGCTGCTGGAGGTCATGAGCGAGCGCCAGGTGTCGATCGGCGGGGAGAGCCATCGGGTGCCCGATCCGTTCCTGGTGATGGCCACCCAGAACCCGATCGAGCAGGAGGGCGTCTACCCGCTGCCGGAGGCGCAGCGGGACCGGTTCCTCATGAAGATCGTCGTGGGCTACCCGACCGACGCCGAGGAGCGGGAGATCGTCTACCGGATGGGCGTGACCGCCCCGGAGCCGACGGCGGTCTTCGACACCCCCGAGCTGATCGCCCTGCAACGCAAGGCCGACCAGGTCTTCGTGCACAACGCGCTTGTCGACTACGCGGTGCGCCTGGTGCTGGCCACCCGCGCACCCGCCGAGCACGGCATGCCGGACGTCGCCCAGCTGATCCAGTACGGGGCCAGCCCGCGCGCCTCGCTCGGTCTGGTCCGGGCC
Source organism: Micromonospora sp. NPDC047557 (assembly GCF_043205095.1). Classification (NCBI taxonomy): domain Bacteria; kingdom Bacillati; phylum Actinomycetota; class Actinomycetes; order Micromonosporales; family Micromonosporaceae; genus Micromonospora; species Micromonospora sp. NPDC047557. The sequence continues at coordinate 28,182 of NZ_JBIDDK010000016.1, forward strand.
ACCCGCGCGCTGGCGCTGCTGCGCGGGCGCGACTACGCCCTGCCGCAGGACGTGCAGGACATCGCCCCGGACATCCTGCGCCACCGGCTGGTGCTCAGCTACGACGCGCTCGCCGACGACGTGCCGGCCGACCACATCGTGCACCGGGTGATGTCGACCATCCCGCTCCCGGCCGTCGCGCCCCGACAGCAGGCCACCCCGCCGCCGAGTACCCCGCCGCCGGGCGCCGGCTGGCCCGGGCAGCGGCCGTGACCTCACCCACCCCTCATCCCGCCCCCGACCGCAGCGAGGCCGTGCTGTCCCGACTCCAGTTGCTGGTCACCCGCAAGCTCGATGGTCTGCTCCAGGGTGACTACGCCGGCCTGCTCCCGGGGCCGGGCAGCGAGGCGGGCGAGTCGCGGGAGTACCGCCCCGGTGACGACGTACGCCGGATGGACTGGCCGGTGACCGCGCGGACCACGACTCCGCACGTGCGGCGGACGGTCGCGGACCGGGAGTTGGAGACGTGGCTGGCTTTGGACCTCTCGGCCAGCCTGGACTTCGGCACCGGGCAGTGGCTCAAGCGGGAGGTGGTGGTGGCCGCCGCTGCCGCCATCACCCATCTGACCGTGCGTGGCGGCAACCGGATCGGCGCGGTGATCGGCACCGGTGGCGGCGCGTCCGCACCGGCGCGACGGTGGCGCGGTGGCCCGCCGCCGGTCGGGCCGGGGGTGTTCACCCGACTGCCGGCCCGCTCCGGCCGCAAGGAGGCGCAGGGCCTGCTGCGGGCCGTCGCCTGCACCGCGATCCAGCCCGGCCGGGGCGATCTGGGCGCGCTTGTCGACATGCTCAACCGTCCGCCCCGGCGGCGCGGGGTGGCCGTGGTGGTCTCGGATTTCCTGGCGCCGACCGAGCAGTGGGCCCGGCCGATGCGCAAGCTGCGCGTCCGGCACGACGTGCTGGCGATCGAGGTGGTGGACCCGCGCGAGCTGGAGCTGCCCGACGTGGGGGTGCTGCCGGTGGTCGACCCGGAGAGCGGTGAGCTGCACGAGGTGCAGACCGCCGACCCGCGGCTGCGGCAGCGCTACGCCGAGGCCGCCGCCGCCCAACGGGCCACGATCGCCGCCGCGCTGCGTGGCGCCGGCGCGGCCCACCTGCGTCTGCGTACCGACCGAGACTGGCTGCTGGACATGGTGCGTTTCGTGGCCGCGCAGCGGCACGCCCGCACCCGGGGGACGACACGATGATCCGTTTTCTGCAACCGTGGTGGCTGCTGGCCGTGCTGCCGGTGTTCGCCCTCGCCGCGTTCTACGTCTGGCGGCAGCTGCACCGCCGGGCGTACGCGATGCGGTTCACCAACGTGGACCTGCTGCGGACCGTCGCGCCGAAGGGTCTGGGCTGGCGGCGGCACGTGCCGGCGACCGCGTTCCTGCTCTGCCTGCTGGTGCTCGCCACGGCGCTGGCCCGTCCGGCGGTGGACACCAAGGAGCCGCTGGAGCGGGCGACGGTGATGCTCGCCATCGACGTGTCGCTGTCCATGCAGGCCGACGACGTGGCGCCGAACCGGCTGGAGGCCGCGCAGGAGGCGGCCAAGCAGTTCGTGGGCGAGCTGCCGGAGAGCTACAACCTGGGCCTCGTCTCGTTCGCCAAGGCGGCCAACGTGCTGGTGCCGCCGGGCAAGGACCGGGACGCGGTGACCGCCGCGATCGACGGGCTGGTGCTGGCCGAGGCGACCGCGACGGGCGAGGCGGTGTTCACCTGCCTGGAGGCGATCCGGTCGGTGCCGGCCGACGGCGCGGCGGGTATCCCACCGGCGCGGATCGTGCTGCTGTCGGACGGGTTCCGCACCTCGGGCCGGTCGGTGGAGGAGGCGGCGGCTGCCGCGCAGGCGGCCAACGTGCCGGTCTCCACCATCGCGTTCGGCACCGACACCGGTCAGGTCGACATCGGTGGGCAGCTCCAGCGGGTGCCGGTGGACCGGCTCGCCCTCGCGGAGCTGGCCGAGACCACCGAGGGCTACTTCTACGAGGCGGCCTCGGTGAGCGAGCTGAAGCAGGTCTACCAGGACATGGGCAGCTCGATCGGGTTCCGCACCGAGCCGCGCGAGGTGACCCAGTGGTACGCGGGGGTGGCGCTGCTGCTGGCGCTCTGCGCCGGCGCGCTCAGCCTGCTCTGGTCGTCACGGATGCTCTGAACGCCGACAGGCAGCGAACGGCCAGCAAAGAGAACGGGCCGGCGGTGGTCAGTGACCGCCGCCGGCCAGGACGAAGACGACGGCCACCCAGACGGCGGCGAGGGTGAAGCCCAGCGGGGCGACGTAGCGGCTCATGGACGGCTCCGAGTGGCGGCTGGACGGTCCGCGTGCGGGGGGCGGACCGCAGGGGGTGGGGACGCGCACACGAAGTCGTGACCGGGCGGCTCCCGGCGACCGTCCGGTGACCGGACGGCGCGGCACACGCGCCCCGGCGTCAGCCGAGGCGGTGGGGGAGCGGAGCGGGGTCAGCTCGCCAGACTGAGTCGTGGCTCAGCGGGGCTGACCATCGGCCCGGCCACGACTAGGAGGATCGCTATCTCGCACAGCGATCACCTCCTGCAAGTCGGCCGGGCCGGAACGTCGATGATCGTACACCTGAGCCGGCGCCGGGACGCACTCGGCCGACCGGTCGGCGACCGCTCCACCGCCCGGCCGACGCCGCCGGTCGGGGCGGTCCGCCGACCCGCGCCGACGGCCCGTACGCACGACGGTGACCAGCACCGCGGCGAGCAGGGGCAGCCAGCAGAATCGGGCCAGCACCCACGCCGGACCGTCCGGCGCGGTGTGCAGCCCGGGCAGGGCCAGGCCACCCCGGGCGGTGAGCGCCGTCACCGTGACCAGCACCGGCTGGTGCCACAGGTAGATCCGCACGGCGCCGCGGTTCACCGCGGTCACCGCCCGGCCCGGCAGCGGTCGGGCCAGCAACCGTTCCCAGCCGGGCCGGGCCAGCAGTCCCAGCCCAACCTGGGTGAGGGCCAACGCCACCGCCAGCAGCGAGGGTGGGTTCAGGTTGGACACCCCGTCCCCGGGCACCCCGACCGCGCTGACCGGGTAGCCCACCGCCAGCAGCACGGCCAGCGCCGCGGCCCCACCGGCCGCCAGCAGGCCGGCTGCCCGCCGCCCGGCCAGGCGCCCGTCGGCGTACGCCAGGCCGAGCAGGTACGGCACCGCCCAGGCCGCCACCACGCTGACCGGTGCCACCGCCACGCCGTCCGGCAGCAGGCGGACCGCCAGGTCGCTCGCCGCCACCACGGCCACCGCCGGCACGACGCAGCGGGCCAACCCCCACCGGCGTACGGCGGCGCGCAGCGGGCCGCTCACCGCCACCAGGAGCAGCAGCGGCACCAGGAACCAGAGCGGACTGACCGCCAGTCGCAGTCCGACGGTGAGCGTGTCGTCGGGTGCGCCCGCCACGGTGGCGGTCAGCAGCACGGCGGCGCCGGCGCCCAGCAGCGCCACCGTGGGCAGCAGCAGCCGGCCCGACCGGCGGGCCAGCCAGCGACCCGTCCCGTCCCGGTGCCGGGCCAGCGAGCGGGCCGAGCCGAAGCCGGCGGCGAAGAAGAACAGGCCGAGCGTCTGCAACACCCAGGTCACCGGGCGCAGGTCGGGCAGCGTGGTGAGCGGGCTGGCCTGGCGCAGCCCGCCGTCGCCGGCCAGCACCAGACCGGTGACCAGCCAGTGCCCGAGCACCACCCCACCGATCGCGTACGCCCGCAGCGCGTCGACCGCGCGGTCGCGGCTCACCGGGCGTCCTCGACGGGGCCGGCGCCGAGCACTACCGCCGTGACCGCGACCAGGGTGGCGCTGCCGGTCGCCAGGTAGCCGTCGTGCCCGGACACCCCGTCCACCGGCAGCGGCCGGGCGCCGAACGCCGGGTCACCGGGGCGACGCCCGTAGCCGAGGCCGGGCAGCCGCACCGGTGGCACCCGGCGGATCCAGTCCGACGGCGCCTCGGCCGCCCAGAACCGCAGTCCGTCACGCAGGTCGCCGGCGCGCTGCACCCCGGCGCCGACGCCACCGAGGCTGACCACGTCGGCGACCTGCGCCGGGGCGTGCGTCGCCGCCAGCGCCGCCACCAACGCCCCGTAGCTGTGCCCGATCACCGTGATCGTCGCGCCGGGACGACGCGCGGCCAGTTCCCGTAGCAGCCGGGCCAGCCCGGCCGCCCCGCGCCGGGCGCTGGCGTCGCTGACGGCGTTCACCACCCCGTCGGGCGGGTCGTAGCCCAGCCAGGCCAGCACCGCGACCCGCGCCGTCGGGTCGGTCGACCGCAGTTGCGCGTACAGCTGCGTGGCCTGCACCGCCGGCGCCCGCCGGGCCACCCCGCCCAACCCGCGGTCGAAATCCGCGAGGGTGCTGCCCACCCCCGGCACCAGGACCGCGATGTGGTCCGCGCCGGCCAGGTCGCCGATCACCTCGACCGCCCGGCCGTCACCGCGCTCGTCGAACAGCAGGAACCGGCGTCCGTCGGCCGCCCAGTCCGCGTACGGGGGGCCGGCCGCGCGCATCGCCGCCGCGGTGACCGGGTACGCCTCGACGAATCCCGCCGCCGCGACCGGCTCCGGCCGGGTGGGCAGGACCAGGTTCACGCCGAGCAGTGCGCTCAGTGCGAAGCGGGCGGCACCTCGTCGTCGCATCACGTTCTCCCTCTCCGAATGTCGTTCGGAGGGAGAGTGCGGGGGCGCACGGGTCGCGGGCGTCGCCCCGGGGAGCCGTTTCCCGGCTGGCCCTGTAGGGCTACTCGCCGGCGGCGACCAGACCCGTCTCGTACGCCAGCACCACGGCCTGGGCCCGGTCGCGCAGCCCCAGCTTGGCCAGGATCCGCCCGACGTGCGTCTTCACGGTCTGCTCCGCCACCACCAGGTCACCGGCGATCTCGGCGTTGTTGCGCCCCCGGGCGATCAACCGCAGCACCTCGGTCTCGCGGGGCGTGAGCCCGGCCAGGTCGGTGGGGCGGGGTCGGCGGCGGTCCGGGCGGGCCGCGAACTCGGCGATCAGTCGGCGGGTCACCGCCGGGGCGAGCAGCGCGTCCCCGGCCGCCACCACCCGTACCGCCTGCACCAGGTCGGCCGCCGGCGCGTCCTTGAGCAGGAAGCCGCTGGCGCCGGCCCGCAGCGCCTCGTACACGTAGTCGTCCAGGTCGAACGTCGTGAGGATGAGCACCCGGGGGCGCTGCGCCGAGCGGTCGCCCAACAGCTTGCGGGTGGCCTCCAGCCCGTCCATGACCGGCATCCGCACGTCCATCAGCACCACGTCCGGGTCGAGCCGGCGGGCGGCGGCGACGGCCTGCGCGCCGTCGGCGGCGTCGCCCACCACGAGCAGGTCCGGCTGGGCGGCGAGCAACGCGCCGAAGCCCTGCCGGACCATCGCCTGGTCGTCGGCGATCAGCACCTTGATCATGCGTCTCCGCTCTCCGGCTCGTACGGCAGTTCGGCCGCCACCGCGTAACCGCCGTCGGGCAGCGGCCCGGCGGTGAACGTACCGCCCAGTGAGGTGGCCCGCTCCCGCATGCCGGTCAGCCCGTGCCCCGGGCTGCCGTCGGCGGTCGGTCGGGCGTCGGTCGGGGAGTTCTCGACGCGTACTCCCAGACCGGATTGGCGGGCGCGGACGGTGACGCGCACCGCGGCGCCGGCCGCGTGCCGGGCCGCGTTCGCCAGCCCCTCCTGCACGATGCGGTACGCGGCCAGCCCGACCGGCGCGGGCACCCGCCCGTCACCCAGCGGGCCGACGTCCAAGGTGACCGGCAGCCCGGCGCGGCGGGCCGCGTCCACCATCGGGCCCAGGTCGGTCAGGTCGGGCTGCGGAGCGGTCTGCGGGCCGGTGGCCTCGCTGCGCAGCACCCCCAGCAGCCGCCGCATGTCGGTAAGCGCGTCGCGGGCCGAGCCGGCGATGGCGGCGAACTCGGCGGCGGCCGGCGCCGGGACGTCGGTCAGCCGGTACGGCGCGGTCTCGGCCTGCACCGCGATCAGCGACATGTGGTGGGCCACCACGTCGTGCAGCTCGCGGGCGATCCGGGTGCGCTCCTCCAGCACCGCGCGGCGCTCCTGCTCCCGCTCGCTCAGCTCGGTCTGCGCGGCCAGCGCCCGCCGGGACAGCCGGTTGCGTCGGATCAGGTCGCCGACGATCGCCAGCGCGCCGAGCAGCAGCAGGACCGGAACCCGATTGTCGGGGTGCACCAGGGTGAGCACCGGGACCGTGGTGATCAGCACCACCCAGACCAGCACCGGCCGGTCGACCCGCGCGACGACCACCGCGACCACCACGATCGACCCGAGCGCCAGCGGCGGGGTCCACGGCCAGGACTGGTCGGACGGCGCGTTGAAGGTGCAGATCAGCAGGGCCAGCACCGACAACCGCCAGGCCAGCAGCGGACGCCGGGGCAGCGCCAGCAGCGGTGCCACGGTCATCGCCGCGAACAGCAGCGCGACCAGGATGGGCAGACCCCACTCGCTTTCCACGGTCAGCGTGATCAGGAACAGGCCGAGCGCGGCGAGCAGGCCGACCGGGGCGGCGTAACGAGCCGGGCCGGGCCAGCGGGCCAGCAGCGGCCGACCGGGCGGGGCGTCCCGGCCCCACAGGGTCTGCCCGAGGCCCCCGAGGGCCACGGTGATCGGTCGCCGGTTCACCACTCGGAGGCTACGGGCCGACTCCGCCACCAGGCGTGCCACCAGGGGTTGATCCCGGTGTCGTACCACGGTGTGACGCGGCTCCCGTTAGCGCTTACCTGCCGGTAACGCCTAGGCTCCGACGCGTCCGTGCTGACCATTCGCAAGGAGGAACCGTGGCCCGTACCGTGCTGGTGACCGGGGGTAACCGGGGGATCGGCCTGGCCATCGCGCAGGCCTTCGCCAAGCAGGGCGATCGGGTGGCGGTCACCCACCGCAGCGGCGATGCCCCCGACGGGCTGTTCGGTGTGCGCGCCGACGTCACCGACGCGGCCTCGATCGACGCGGCGTTCACCGCCGTCGAGGCCGAGCTGGGACCGGTCGAGGTGGTGGTCGCCAACGCCGGCATGACCGACGACACCCTGCTGCTGCGGATGACCGAGGAGCAGTTCACCGGTGTACTGGACACCAACCTCACCGGCGCGTTCCGGGTCGCCAAGCGGGCCTCCGGCAAGATGTTGCGGGCCAAGTGGGGCCGGATGATCTTCATCTCCTCGGTGGTGGGCCTCTCCGGCGGCGCGGGTCAGGTCAACTACGCCGCCAGCAAGGCCGGCCTGGTCGGCGTGGCCCGGTCGATCACCCGTGAGCTGGGCAGCCGCAACATCACCGCGAACGTGGTGGCGCCCGGCTTCATCGACACCGACATGACCGCCAGCCTCAGCGACGACCGCAAGGCGGAGATCCGCAAGTCCATCCCGGCCGGCCGGATGGCCAGCCCGGACGAGGTGGCCGCCGTGGTCACCTGGCTGGCCTCGGACGGCGCCGGGTACGTCTCCGGCGCCGTGATCCCGGTCGACGGCGGCCTCGGCATGGGCCACTGACCAGCGCTTCGACAACGTACGGAGGAAACCCTGCATGTCCGGACTGCTCGCCGGTAAGCGGCTGCTCGTCACCGGTGTGATCACCGAGGCTTCGATCGCCTTCTCGGTGGCGAAACTCGCCCAGGAGAACGGCGCGCAGGTCGTGCTGACCGGCTTCGGACGGCTCTCCCTGGTCGAGCGGATCGCCAAGCGGCTGCCCGAGCCCGCGCCGGTGATCGAGGTCGACGTGACCAACGCCGAGCACCTGGCCAGCCTCGCCGACCGGGTCCGCGAGCACGTCGACGGTCTCGACGGCGTCGTGCACTCGATCGGCTTCGCCCCGCAGAGCTGCCTCGGCGGTGGCTTCCTCGATGCCCCCTGGGAGGACGTGGCGACCGCCCTGCACGTCTCCACCTTCTCGTACAAGTCCCTCGCCATGGCGGCGCTGCCGCTGATGTCGGCCGGCGGCGCGGTGGTCGGCCTGACCTTCGACGCGACGAAGGCGTGGCCGGTCTACGACTGGATGGGCGTGGCCAAGGCCGGCCTGGAGTCCGCGTCCCGCTACCTCGCCATGCACCTGGGCAAGCAGGGCATCCGCAGCAACCTGGTGGCCGCCGGGCCGCTGCGCACCATCGCCGCGAAGTCGATCCCCGGCTTCGACCAGTTCGAGGAGGCCTGGGCCGAGCGGGCCCCGCTGGGCTGGAGCCTCACCGACCAGGAGCCGGCCGCCCGGGCCTGCCTGGCGCTGCTCTCCGACTGGTTCCCGGCCACCACCGGCGAGATCGTGCACGTCGACGGCGGCTACCACGCCGTCGGTTCCTGACGCTGCGCCGCGACGCTCCCTGGTCGCCGTCCGCGTGATCCACGCGTCCGGACCAGGGGGCGTCGCCGGGCCGTCGCGGCCGAGGGGCGAGAATGACCCCATGGCGTACGACGCGGTGGTGCTGGTGTCCTTCGGCGGGCCCGAACGGCCCGAGGACGTGATGCCGTTCCTGCAGAACGTGACCCGCGGCCGAGGCGTGCCGCCCGAGCGGCTGGCCGAGGTCGCCGAGCACTACCAGCACTTCGGCGGGGTGTCCCCGATCAACCAGCAGAACCGCGAGCTGCTGGCCGCCGTGCGCGCCGACTTCGCCGCGCACGGTCTCGACCTGCCCATCTACTGGGGCAACCGCAACTGGGACCCGATGCTCGCCGACACCGTGACGCAGATGCGCGACGACGGGGTCACCCGGGCGCTGGCCTTCGTCACCAGCGCGTACGGCGGCTACTCGTCCTGCCGGCAGTACCAGGAGGACATCGCCGCCGCCCGCGCCGCCGTCGGCCCGGACGCCCCGGTGATCGAGAAGATCCGCCAGTTCTGGGACCACCCCGGCTTCATCGAGCCGCACATCGACGCCGTTCGTGCCGCGCTGGGCCAGCTCGACCCGGCCAGGCGGGACACCACCCGGCTGGTGTTCACCGCCCACTCCATCCCCACCTCGATGGCGGCCAACGCCGGCCCGCACGGCGGCCGGTACGAGGCGCAACTGCGGGAGGCCGCCGCGCTGGTGGCCGCTGCCGCCGCCCCCGACCTGGCGTACGACCTGGTCTGGCAGAGCCGTTCGGGCCCCCCGCACGTGCCGTGGCTGGAGCCGGACATCAACGACCACCTGGGCACCCTCGCCGAGGGCGGCACCACAAGCGTGGTGGTCAGCCCGATCGGGTTCGTCTCCGACCACCTGGAAGTCGTGTGGGACCTCGACACCGAGGCACTGGAGACGGCCAAGCAACTCGGCCTGGACTTCGTCCGGGCCGGCACCCCCGGCACCGACCCGCGCTTCGTGACCATGGTCCGGGAGTTGGTCACCGAGCGGACCGACCCGGACGGCGCGCAGCTGCGTCGTCGCCTCGGCGAGCTGCCGATGTGGGACACCTGCCCGACCGTGTGCTGCGTACCGACCCGCCGTCCGACGCCCGCTGGGAGCACCGATGCATGACCGCAAGCCCGTGCAGAGCTGGCTCACCGACATGGACGGCGTGCTGGTGCACGAGGGCCAGCCGGTGCCGGGCGCACCGGAGTTCATCAACCGGCTACGCGCCTCCGGCAAGCCGTTCCTGGTGCTGACCAACAACTCGATCTACACCCCGCGGGACCTCACTGCCCGGTTGAGCCGGATGGGTCTGGACGTGCCGGAGGAGTCGATCTGGTCCTCGGCCCTGGCCACCGGCCAGTTCCTCGCCGACCAGCGGCCGGGTGGCACCGCGTACGTCATCGGGGAGGCCGGCCTGACCACCGCGCTGCACGCGGTCGGCTACGTGCTCACCGACTTCGCCCCGGACTACGTGGTGCTCGGCGAGACCCGCACCTACAGCTTCGAGGCGATCACCAAGGCGGTGCGGCTGATCAACGACGGGGCCCGGTTCATCTGCACCAACCCCGACGTGACCGGCCCGTCCGTCGAGGGCGCGTTGCCCGCCGCCGGCTCGGTCGCCGCCATGATCTCCAAGGCGACCGGGGTGGAGCCGTACTTCGTCGGCAAGCCCAACCCGATGATGATGCGCTCCGCGCTGAACACCATCAACGCGCACTCGGAGACCACGGCGATGATCGGCGACCGGATGGACACCGACATCCTCTGTGGTCTGGAGGCCGGGCTGGAGACCATCCTGGTGCTCACCGGCATCAGCAGCCGTACCGAGGCGGAGCGCTACCCGTACCGACCGTCCCGGATCATCAATTCGGTGGCCGACCTGCTCGACGAGGTCTGACCGCGCGGCGCGCTGGTGAGCCCCGGCGGCGTGGGTCAGGGGCGTAGCGGGGCGTTGCAGGCGGCGACCAGTGCCTGCCGGCAGGCCGTGGTGAGCGGACGCAGCGCGGCGTCGCGCTGCTGGGCCTCGTAGTTGTTGATCGCGCCACCGGGGGCGGCGTGCCCGGCCAGCGCGAGCACCCGGTCGAGCACCGCGGCCCGGGCGAAGAGCCGGCGGGCCCGTGGGTCGAAGCCGGGTGGCAGGTCGGTGGCGCCATCCGGGCGGCGCAGCGCGGCCAGCGCTCCGGCCAACTCGGGCCGCCACTGGGCCACGTCGAGGCGGGTCAGCGCGGCAGTCGTCTCGGCCAGCGCGGCGGCCAGCTCGGCCTCCGCCTCGGCGGCGCCGGGCAGCGACAGCGAGGCGGCCGGGGCGTTGGCCGGCAGCGGGTACACCCGCCACAGCACCGTCTCGAAACAGTCCCCCGAGCCGGAGGTGTGGCTGCGCACCTGCGGGATCAGACCCAGCCCACCGGCCACCACCGCCTCACCCGCCACCAGCGCCGCCCCGGCGAAGTCCCCGGGACCGGGCAGACCCCGCGGGTCGCCCGGCGCGGGCAGCACCAGACGGATCTCGTCGGGGGAGAGCTTGGCCAGGGTGGGCAGCGCGGCGCCCAGCGGGACGTCGGTCCAGGTGCCGGGGGCGTCCGCAACGAGGTGCTCCTCGTCGCCGGCGATGGCGTCGGCGACCTCGTCGTACGGCACCAGCCCGGCGCGCCACGCGCGCACCCAGGCAACGAACCGGCTCGACCGGCGCGGCGCAAGCGTGGCCGCGCCCGTTGCGGGGGTGGACATGCCGAAAGGGTACGTGGTCATCGGTGGCCGTGTCTCGACTGCCGCTCCGGCCGCCCTGCCTGCCCCGATCTGCCCCCTTCGCCCGATCCGCGCCCGCAGCGCGGTCCGCTGATCCGCGGTTGTCCGTCAGCCGCCGGGGCGCGGCGCTGCGACCCCGTCCCGCGCATCTCCCTGAGCGCTGGCGCAGCCGCAGACCTCGATGGGGTGGCGCGGTGTGTCGGGGGGCGGGGTGCTGATGGGGGCGTTAGCGTGATCGACATGGCGGGGCGATACGGCGAGGACGTGCTGGCGGGGGACTGGCGGCGGCGGAAGGTCACCCCCGAGGTGGACGCCGAACCGGATCTCGTGGTGGAGGACGCCGACTCCGGGTTCTGCGGCGCGGTGGTGGGCTTCGAGGCCGGCGCGGTGGTGTTGGAGGACCGGCACGGCCGGCGACGCAACTTCCCGCTGCTGCCGGCGGCGTTCCTGCTCGACGGTCGCCCGGTGACGTTGCGTCGCCCGAGCCGCGCGCCGGTGCCGGCGGCCCGCCGACGTACCGCGTCCGGCTCGGTGGCGGTGGACAACGTTCGCGCCCAGGTGGCCAAGGCCAGCCGGATCTGGGTGGAGGGCATCCACGACGCCGCCCTCGTCGAGCGGATCTGGGGCGACGACCTGCGGATCGAGGGCGTGGTGGTCGAGCCGTTGGACGGCATCGACGACCTGGACGCCGACGTACGCGACTTCGGCCCCGGCCCGACCCGACGACTCGGCGTGCTCGTCGACCACCTGGTGCCGGGCAGCAAGGAGAGCCGGATCGTCGCCCGGGTCAACTCGTCGTACGTGTTGGTGACCGGGCACCCGTACGTGGACGTCTGGCAGGCGGTCAAACCGGCGGCGCTGGGTATCGCGGCGTGGCCGGTCGTGCCGCCGGGGCAGCCGTGGAAGGAGGGGGTCTGCGCGGCCCTCGGGGTGGCCGAGCCGGCCGACATGTGGCGGCACATCCTGTCCCGGGTGAACAGCTTCGCCGACGTGGAGACCCCCCTGATCAACGCCATGGAACGCCTCATCGACTTCGTCACCGAGCCAGCCTGACCCGTCGCCCCGGCGGCGTGTCGGGGCGACGGGCGGGGGCGTTCTCAGGGCTCCTGGTCGGGGCTGCGGGTGTAGACGAAGGTGGCGATGTCCAGCGCGACCGCGCGGCCCTGCCCGTCGCGGCGCACCGTGAGGATCTCGCCGTCCTGCCCACCGGCCCGACCCCGCCAGCGGTCCGGGCCCTCGGGAACGAACCGGAGGTTCGGTGCGCCGACCGGGCCGGCGTGCAGGTCGCCGGCGGCGTCCGCGTACACCTCGATGGTGGTGCCCATCCACCACCAGCGGCCGGTCAGCTCGGCGAGTTCGGCAGGCGGCGGGGCGGCGGCTGGCAGCCACGGGGTGACCGGGGCGGGTTCGGCGTCCAGCACCAGCGTGAGCAGTTGCCGGCCCAGCCCGCCGATGTGGCCGGTGCGGAAACCGTAGGAGTTGGCGAAGCCGACGACCGCGGTGCGGCTGGGCCGGTGCACGGCCAGCGAGGCGACGTAGCCGGGCATGGAGCCGCCGTGTCCGACGTACACCCGGTCGCCTTCCCGGTGGAGCTCCAGCCCGAGGCCGTGGCCGTGTCTCCAGGACTCCTGGTCGCTGATCACCACGGGGGAGCACATCTCGGTAAGCGTCTCGGCGGCCAGCACCGAGGGGTCGGGATCGGCCAGGAACGCCGCCCAACGGCCCAGATCCTCGATCGTCGACCAGAGCTGCCCGGCCGGGGCCATCGCCCCGGTGTCGGTACGCGGCTCCTCGCGCAGGGTGTCGTGCCAGGGGTGTACGACGTAGCCAGGGGCGAACGGCTCGGTGGCCGCGTACGTGGTGCGGCGCAGGCCCAGCGGGGTGAGGATCCGCTCGTTGAGCAGGTCGGCCCAGGGCGTTCCGGTGAGTCGTTCGAGGATGCCGCCGAGCAGCCCGTACGCCAGGTTGGAGTAGTGGTAGGTGAGGTGCGGCGGGTAGGCGATCTTGTCGGGGGTGACCCCGGCGAGCAGGGTGGTGAGGTCCACGCCGGCCGCCCGCTCCCACCAGTCGCCCTCGGGTTCGCGCTGGATGCCGCTGGCGTGCGCGAGCAGTTGGCGCAGGGTGAGCGCGCCGACGCTGGTGCCCTGCAGGTGGCGCTCCACCGGGTCGTCGATGGCGAGCCGGCCCGCGTCGCGCAACTGCATGATCAGGGTCGCGGTCATGGTCTTGCTGATCGAGCCCAACCGGTACTGCAGGTCGGCGTCCGGGCGGGGGTGCGCGCCGGCGGTGGCCAGGTGCGCCAGCGTGCCGTCACGCACCACGCCCAGCACCAGCGACGGGGTGTGGCCGTCGGCCTGGGCCTGCGCGACCCGGGCGTCGATCTGCCGGGCGGTCTCGGGCAGCAGCGTCAAGGGGATCTCCTCGGGTCGGGCCGCCGATCGGTGGTGTTTCGGCGGGCCGGTAGGGGCCTGGTCGAGCCTACTGATCTTCGCGGGGAGGTCGCGCGTGCGTCTGCGTGTCAGGATCGTGGTGTGGACGCCGTGGTGTGGATCGTTTTGGGTGTGGTGCTGGCGGTCGCCGAGATCTTCACGACGACCCTCTTTCTCATCATGTTCGGGGTCGGGGCGTTCGCGGCCGCCGGTGCCGCCGCTCTGGGTGCGCCGGTGGCCGTGCAGGCCCTGGTCTTCGCGGTGGTGTCCGCCTTGAGCCTGGTGGTGGCGCGACCGGTGATGAAGCGGCACCGTCGTTCGGCGCTGGAGAGCGGCGAACAGCCGTTCGGCGTGGAGGCGATCGAGGGCTCCACGGCGCTGGTGCTGGAGCGGGTGGACGCCGACAGGGGCCTCGTCAAGATCGACGGGGAGCTGTGGAGTGCCCGGCCGTACGACACGACGCAGACTTTCGAGCCCGGCGAGCGGGTTCGGGTGATAAAGGTCCGGGGCGCGACCGCCCTGGTCTGGCAGGACGACGTTTCTTCCGCCGGTGAGTTGCCGGAAGCGAGAGGGTGAACGGGATGACGATAGTCGGGGTGCTGGTGATCGCGGTGGCGTTGATCGCCGTGATAACGCTGGCCAAGGCGGTACGGATCGTGCCGCAGCAGCGCCAGGACGTGGTGGAACGGCTCGGCAAGTACAAGCGCACCCTCAGCCCCGGCCTCAACCTGCTGGTGCCGTTCATCGACGCGGTCCGGACCAAGGTCGACATGCGGGAGCAGGTCGTCAGTTTCCCGCCGCAGCCGGTGATCACCTCGGACAACCTGGTGGTCTCGATCGACACGGTCCTCTACTTCAAGGTGGTCGACTCGGTCCGGGCGACGTACGAGATCTCCAGCTTCCTCCAGGCCATCGAGCAGTTGACCGTCACGACGCTGCGCAACGTGATCGGCTCGCTGGATCTGGAGCGGGCGCTGACCAGCCGGGACGAGATCAACCGGCACCTGTCCGGCGTGCTGGACGAGACCACCGGCCGCTGGGGCATCAAGGTGACCCGGGTGGAGATCAAGGCGATCGAGCCGCCGGCCAGCATCCGCGACTCGATGGAGAAGCAGATGCGCGCCGAGCGGGACCGCCGCGCCGCGATCCTGACCGCAGAGGGGCACAAGCAGTCGCAGATCCTCACCGCCGAGGGTGAGAAGCAGTCGGCGGTGCTGCGGGCCGACGGTGACCGGCAGGCGCGGATCCTGCAGGCCGAGGGTCAGGCGAAGGCGATCCGGACGGTGTTCGACGCGATCCACCAGGCGAACCCGAGCCAGAAGGTCCTCGCCTACCAGTACCTGCAGGCCCTCCCGCAGATCGCCCAGGGCAGCGCCAACAAGGTCTGGATCATCCCGGCCGAGCTGACCAAGGCCCTGGAGGGCATGGGTGGCGCGCTCGGTGGGCTGAGCCAGATGGTGGGGGATCTGCCCGCGCCGGAGGCGGCCGACCACGCGAGCCAGGTGGAGCGCGAGGCGGCGGAGGCGGCGCAGGCCGCCGCGGACGCCGCCCAGCAGATCCACGACGAGGTACGCGTCGCCGAGGCGCAGGCCACCGGCGGCAACAAGCCGCAGGGGCTGCCCGCGCCGGAGCCGGTCACCCCGGCCAGCCTGACCGAGGACCCGGCCGACCAGCGCGAGCGCGGCTGATCCGGCACGCCTGCCGGACGGGGCGAGCCTCCGGCGCACGGCGTTAATGCGAAAAGTGCTCATGGGCGCTCCGATGCCTGCCACGATCGGTCCTAGGACGGGTGGTGACCAGGCAATCGGGGCGCCCTGGCGCGTCTCGCACCGCTCGTGGACGAGCGAGGTGACGCATGAAGGATCCGGCGAATCGGATGTGGTCCTCGGCCCCGGTGCCCGGCGCGCACGACCCGGTCGCCCCACTGGGCTCCCGGAGCACCGGTGGAGGGTTCGGCGTACTGCCCTTCGTGGGCGAGCCGACCCCGGGCGCCCCGGCCACGAATGCCAGCTGGGCCTGGTCGGTACGCCGGTTCGCGCGGGCCGCGGTGTGGCTGCTGCCCGCGTACGCCATTCTCTACGGCGTGGTGGCGATGGCCAGCGACGGCGGCGTGGGCAACGACCCCTATCCCGCCGACGGCCGGGCCGTGTATCTGATCGGCTGGGTGGCCGCGGTCTGGCTCGGCCTGCTCGCGCTCCTGGCCCTCACGGGCCTGCTGGCCGCCACGCGCAGCCGCCGGGTGGCCGCCGCCGGCCTGCTGATCAGCATCGCCGGCACCGTGCTGATGCTGCCCTTCGCCGGGCTCGAGGAGCAGACGCCGGTCTTCGGCACCACCGCGCGCTCGCTGGTCCTGCTCGGCGCGACGTTCTACAGCGTGGGCTGGTTCCTCACCGGGTGGGCGGTGGCCCGCTCCGGCACCTTCAGCCTCGGCGACGGAGCCATGCTGATCATCGCCGCACCGCTGCTCGGCCTGGGAGGTGCCCTGATCGGCTCGCTCCAGACGTTCGGCGCGATCTTCGTGCTGATCGCCGGCATCGGCATCGGCTACCGCTCCGGCCGCCTGATGCCCCGCGAAACCGCGAGAGACGCCGCCAACGCCAGCCTGAGCACCCCAAACCCCTGAAGCGCCGGCGCGGTCGTCCTCCCACGCCGTTGATCATGAAGTTATTGCGCTCTGCCTCGGCGTGTCGTGGCAACAACTTCATGATCAACGCGGTCTGGGGAGGGGGCCGTGGGGGCGTGAAGTTGGCGACAGTTGGGAGGTGGGGGTGGTCGGTTGGCGGTTTTTGTGGCAATCCTGGGGAGCATGGCCGCCTCTCGCTCGCCGCTGTCGCGGCTGTTCACCGTGCTGCTCGCCGGCGTGCTGGCCGGGCTCGCCCTGGCCGTCGCCGCGCTCCCGGGCAACCTGCTGGTCGGGTTCGCCGCGCGCGCCGCGATCGGGTCGTACGCCGCGTTGCCGGCCTCGCTGAAGACCCCGGCCACCCCGCAGCGCTCGTACCTCTACGCCAACGACGGCAAGACGCTGCTCACCACGTTCTACGACGTGAACCGCACCGACGTCGCGCTGGCGGACATCGCCCCGGTGATGCGGCAGGCGATCGTGGCGGCCGAGGACCGGCGGTTCTACGACCACGGCGGCGCGGACCTGCGGGGCCTGGCCCGAGCGCTGGTCGCCAACGTCAAGGGCGGCGGCACCGAGCAGGGCGGCTCCACGCTGACCATGCAGTACGTCCGCAACGTGCTCAAGACCGACCCCACCCGCACGCCGCAGGAGCGCGCCGCCGCCACCGACCCGACCGTCGGCCGCAAGCTCCAGGAGATCCGGTACGCGGGCGCGCTGGAGAAGAGCCTCGGCAAGGACGAGATCCTCAACCGGTACCTGAACATCGCCTACTTCGGCTCCGGGGCGTACGGGATCGCGGCGGCCAGCCAGCGCTACTTCGGCAAGTCACCCGCGAACCTGACCCTCGCCGAGTCGGCGTTGCTCGCCGGCCTGGTGCAGTCCCCGGACGCGTACAGCCCGATCAGCGGCGACAAGGACGAGGCGCTGGCCCGCCGGTCGTACGTGCTGGACTCGATGGTCGCCACCGGCGCGATCACCGCCGCGCAGGCCGCGCAGGCCAAGGCGGAGCCGCTGACCCTGCACCCGACCGCGCAGCCCAACGGCTGCACCGCCGTCGCACAGGGCCACGACGACTGGGGCTACTTCTGTGACTACCTGCGCCAGTGGTGGCTGACCCAGCCGGCCTTCGGCGCCACCACCGCCGAGCGCGAGCAGGCCCTGCGCTCGGGCGGCTACACCGTCGTGACCTCGCTGGATCCGCAGGTCCAGGCCACCGCGCAGCAGCAGGCCACCAAGGTGTACGGGTACGACAACAAGCGCGCCCTGCCGATCGCGGCCGTGCAGCCGGGCACCGGTCGGGTGCTGGCGATGGCGGTCAACCGGCACTACAGCCTCGCCGACAACCCGGCCGGGCAGGCGAACTACCCGAACACCGTCAACCCGTTGATCTCCGGCGGGGCCAGTGTCGACGGCTACCAGGCGGGTTCGACGTTCAAGCTGTTCACCATGCTCGCCGCGCTGGAGTCGGGCCGTACCCTCTCCACCGGGTTCGACGCGCCCGCCAAGCTGCCCACCCGGTACGCCGCCGAGGGCCCGGGTAGTTGCGACGGCCGCTGGTGCCCGGCGAACGCCAACCCGGACTGGATGGACGGGTACCGGATGATGTGGGACGGCTTCGGTCGTTCGGTGAACACCTACTTCGTCTGGCTGGCCGAGCAGGTCGGGCAGGACAAGGTGGTGGAGATGGCGCAGCGGCTGGGCATCACCTTCCGCGCCGACACGGACGCCGCCTTCGCCAAGGACAACGCCGCGAACTGGGGGTCGTTCACCCTGGGCGTCGCCGCCACCACCCCGCTGGACCTCGCCAACGCGTACGCCACGGTGGCCGCGGAGGGCACCTACTGCACCCCGGTGCCGGTGGTCTCGGTGACCGACGCGAAGGGCGCGACGGTGCCGGTCGGCCAGCCGTCCTGCAAGCGGGTCCTCGACGCCGACGTGGCGCGCGCCGCGACGGACGCGGCCCGCTGCCCGGTGGGCCAGCAGTCGCCGTACGGGCAGTGCAACGGCGGCACCGCCACCGGCGTGAACGACATCCTGGGCGGTCGGCCGGTGGCCGGCAAGACGGGTAGCTCGGAGGAGAACGCCACCGAGACGTTCGTCGGTTTCACCCCGCAGGTGGCCGTCGCCGGCATCGCCGCCAACCCGGACGACCCCGCCGACTCGGTGGGTTCGGCGGTGCAGAGCAAGGTGATCGACGCGGTCGCCCGGGTCATCGCCACCGCCGTCAAGGGCCAGCCGGAGCAGGCGTTCGCCGCGCCGAGCCGTGAGCTGGCCGGCGAGCCCCGCCGCCCCGTCGAGCGCCCGACCGTCCCGGACCGCCAGCCCACCCAGGACCCCCGCTCGGCCCTGCAACGCTGGCTCGACCGCCGGGGCTGACCCCGGATGCAGTGGCGGCCCGGCTCACCTCGAGCCGGGCCGCCGTGCTCTTTCCCCAGGTACGCCGCCTGGCGTCGGTCCCTCCGAGCCTGGCGGTGACCTCGGAGGCGACGTGACCGGCGCAGCCTCAGCTGTTGGTGGAGGCTGCCGAGATCATGGCGCGCACCTGCTGGGCGAAACCGGCGACGGTGAAGCCCGAGGGCAGGCTGTCGACCAGGATGATGTCCGAGACCGCGTTGTTCGTCCGAAGCGGCAGGATGGCCTGGTATTCGGGCGAGTTGTACCAGTTCTCGGCGTCCGCGCGGGTGGGGAACTCCATCAGGACGACGGAGCCGGGCCAGGCTCCCTCGACCACGTCCACGTCGCCCTGGGCGAGCCACTTGCCGCCGTACGGGTGCACGGTGGCCTCGACCTGCTCCAGGTACGACAGGCCCGCCTCGTTCGGGATGCCGCCGGGGATGCGCAGGTGGTTGATCAGGTATGTGCTCATGGGGATCTCCAGCCCTCGAGTTTTAGATGACACCCATAATCTAACCGAGGCATGCGGTCACGGCAAGTTTTGGATTAGGGTCATACTCTATAATTACGGGGTCCAGTGGTGAGCACGTGAGAGGGGAAGCGCGATGGGCAGGACGTCACGTGCCGAAGCGGCGAGGCACCGTGAGGAAGTGGTGGCCGTCACCTCGAGGCTGCTCCGTGAACGCGGCGCGGCGGGCATGAGCGTGCAGGACCTCATGGGTGCCGCCGGGCTGACCCACGGGGGGTTCTACAAGCACTTCAGCTCGAAGGACGAGTTGGTGGGCATTGCCGCCACGACCGCCTTCGGCGAACTCCTGGCCCTGCTGGACCAACTCGCCAGCGATCTCCCCGACCGGTCGGAAGCGCGGACCGAGCTGCTGCGGCACTACCTGTCACCCGAGCATCGCGACACACCCGGCACGGGATGTGCCAATACCGCGCTGGCCGCCGACGCCGCCCGGTCACCCGCCGACAGCCCGCTGCGCATGTCGTACGCGGTCGGTGTTCAGGAGACCATCACGCGACTGACGGACCTCGAGAACGCGCCCGGCCGAGACGGGCCCGAGGCCCGCCGGAGGGCGCTCGTCGATCTCGCGACGATGGTCGGCGCGCTCACGCTGGCCCGCGCGACGGGTCAGACACCCCTGTCGGAGGAGATCCTGCAGACCGCGCGGGAAGCCCTGTCGAGCCCGGCCGCCGCTTGCCGCGACGGGGACGGTGGCTAGCGATCGTCGCGGCGAGGCCGCACCCCTGCAACGCTGGTTCGACGCGCGACGGCGCCTCCCCACCGCAGGGGTGGGGAGGCGCCGGCCGAACAGCAGTGCGTCGTCTACTTCTTGTTCTTCAACTGGTCGAAGTCGACCACCTGGCCCTCCGGCGGCGCCTTCAGGTCGTCGAAGGCCGTGCCGAACTCGCTGAATGTGATCTGACCGGCCGTGTCCTGGTCGCCTTCCATCCGGATCGGGTATGGCTCACCGGTGGTGGCGATGTAGAGAGTGCCGCTCTTGTCGCCGTCGACGAGACCGATGGTCTTGACGCCGTCGATCTCCTTGGCTTCGCCCTTGGTCAGGGTGCCGTCCGGCTTGAGCAGTTCGTCGATATTGGCGATGTCGAACAGCTGGGAGAAGTCGTCCTTGGCGGAGACCTTCGCCCACTTGTCGCCCATCAGCTTCACGATCTCGTCCGATGCCTGGGCGCCGGCGTTCTTGGCCCAGAATTTCTCGTCCGGCCGGATGTACTGCTGGCCGGCGACGGAGAGCAGTTCCACGGTGCCCTCGTCCGTGGACACTCGACCACCCAGGTCGCTGCCGGCCACCTTGAAGTCGAGGGTCATCTTCTGGCCGTCATTGTCGACGTCGCCCACCAGGTGGTACGACTTGGCGTCTCGCACGGCCGTCGTGGCGCGCTGAAGAGCCTCGTTCGGCGCGAGCGCGGCGACACCGTTGTCGGCGGGTGCCGTCGACTCCGGCTGCCCCTCGTCACCGCCGCCCCCGCAGCCGCTCAGCAGGGCCGCCGCCACGATGGCGAGAACGCTTGTTCTGACTGTCGTCGATCTCATCGTCAGCTCCCTTGTGCCACCCCCCGTGGGTGAGCGGACAGGCAGGTACCCGCGATTGATCTCGGGCAATCCTTCGATCTGCCCGTCACGCCGGGCGTGGCACCCGGAGGGCTCTTCCCTCGCCCGTCGCGGTCAGCGCTCCCGGCGGCGGGGGCGGTAGCTGGCGATCGTCGCGGGGAGGCCGCGGCGGACGATGCCCGCCCAGTCGGTGTCGCCCCGTAGCACCGCCGCCGCGGTCTTGCGGGCCTGCTCGGCGGTGAAGTGCGGCGGCAGCATCAGCTCGGCCGGGTCGACAAGCGCGTTGATGACGACCGGCCGGTCGGCGGTCAGCGCGCGCTCCCAGACGCCGGGCACCTGCTCCGGCGAGTCGATGAGCTCTCCGTGCAGCCCGAGCACCTCGGCCCACTTGTGGTAGCCGATGTTCGGCAGTTGCTGGCTGTCCGGGAACATCGGCGTCCCCTCGCTGGAGCGCTGTTCCCAGCTGACGAACGCCAGGTCCCGGTTGTTGAGCACCAGCACCACGAACCGCGGGTCGGCCCAGCCACGCCAGTACTTCGCCACGGTGATCAGCTCGTTGACGCCGTTCATCTGCATCGCCCCGTCGCCGATCAGCGCGACCAGTGGCCGGTCCGGGTGGGCGAACTTGGCGCTCAGGGCGTACGGCATGGCCCCACCCATGGACAGCAGCGTGCCGGAGAGACTGGCCAGCATCCCGGGTCGGACCTGCACGTGCCGGGCGTACCAGGCGGTCGCGGTGCCGCAGTCGACGGCGAGCATCACGTCGTCGGGGAGCCGGTCGCTGAGCGTGCTGAACAGCAGTTGCGGGTTGACCGGGTCGGCGGTCTGCCCGGCCAGGTCGCGCTGCACGCGTCGCCAGGCCGAGGTGGACTCGGCGATCTCGGCCCGCCAGGCGGTCGGCCCGGGGCCGGGGCCCAGCTCGTCGAGCAGCGCCCGCAGGGTCGGACGGGCGTCGCCGGTCAGGTTCACCTCGGTCGGGTAGCGCAGCCCGAGCTGGGTGCCGTCCAGGTCGATCTGCACCGCGCGGGCCTGACCGGGTGGCGGGTAGAACTCCGAGTACGGCATGTTGCTGCCCACGATCAGCAGCCGGTCGCAGCCGGTCATGAGCTGCCAGCTGGGCCGGGTGCCGAGCAGCCCGATCGCGCCGGTCACCCACGGCTCGCGATGGTCGACGACGGTGAAGCCGAGCAGCGCGGTGGCCACCCCGGCGCCGAGCCGGTGGGCGATCTCGCGGACCTCGTCCTGCGCGCCGAGCGCCCCCTGCCCGACCAGCATGGCCACCCGCTCGCCGCCGCGCAGCACCTCGGCGGCGCGACGCAGGTCGGCCTGCGGCGGCACCGTCGGCGTACTGCTCGGCACGTTGCTGGTGTGGTAGTAGCCGTGCGCGTGCGGCGGGTCGGGGATGGCCGGCTCGTCCTGCAGGTCCGAGGGGAGCACCAGCGCGGTGACGGTACGCCGGGACAGCGCCGTGCGGCACGCCCGGTCGACGAGGTGACGCACCTGCGCCGGGTGGTCGAGCTGGGCCAGGAACGCCGCCGCGACGTCCTTGTAGAGGGCGAGGAGGTCGACCTCCTGGTAATAGCCGCCGCCCTCGGCGGTGACCGCGGTGTGCCCGACGAGGGCGACCACCGGCTGGTGGTCGAGCTTGGCGTCGTACAGGCCGTTGAGCAGGTGGATGGCGCCGGGCCCGCTGGTCACCAGCGCGCAGCCCAGCGGCCCGCCGCCGTACTTGACGTGCGCGGAGGCGGCGAAGCCGGCGGTCTCCTCGTGCCGGACCTGGACGAACTGGGCGCGCTCGTTGGTGCGTTGCAGGGCGGAGGTGATGCCGTTGATGCCGTCGCCGGGATAGCCGAAGTAGCGCCGTACGCCCCAGCTGAACAGGCGGGAGACGATGTGGTCCGCGACGGTTGGGCGCCGGGGCAGCGCGCCCGCTTCGCCCGGTGCCGTGTGGTCTGCGCTCACCTGGCTGGTCCTTCCCGTCGGGTCCGGTACGTCACCGGTCGTTCCCCGTCTCGACCGGACAAAACACCCCGCCGGGCGGGCAGCCGGGGCCGGGGTCGGCCGTCCGGCAGAATCGTCGGGTGCCCGTCCACCAGATCACCGACCCCGACGACGACCGGATCGCCGACTACCGCGCGCTCACCGACGTCGAGCTGCGCACCCGCTGGGAGCCTCCGCACGGCCTGTTCATCGCCGAGGGCGAGCTGGTGCTGCGCCGGGCGCTGCGCGCCGGCTATCCGGCCCGGTCGTACCTGGTCGACGCCAAGCGCGTCGATCAGCTCGCCGACCTGGACACCGGCGACGCTCCCGTCTACGCCGCCACCCAGGACGTGCTGCAACGGGCCACCGGTTTCCACGTACACCGGGGGGTGCTCGCGTCGTTCCACCGCCGCTCGCTGCCGACGGCGGCCGAGGTGCTCGCCGCCGCGCGCCGGGTGGTGATCCTGGAGGACGTCAACAACCACACGAACCTCGGCGCGATCTTCCGGGGCGCCGCCGCGCTGGGCATCGACGCCGTGCTGCTGTCGCCGTCCTGCGCCGATCCGCTCTACCGGCGCAGCGTGCGGGTCAGCATGGGGGAGGTCTTCGCGATGCCGTACGCCAAGCTCGAACGCTGGCCCACCGGCCTCGACGAGGTACGCGAGGCGGGCTTCACCGTGCTCGCCATGACGCCGGCGCCGGACGCCGTACCCATTCAGCGGTTGACCCCGGCGCAGCGCGCGCGGGCGGCGTTGCTGCTCGGCGCCGAGGGTCCCGGCCTCACCGCGGCGGCGCAGGCGGCCAGCGACGTGCGGGTGGTCGTCCCGATGCGGCGCGGCGTGGACTCGTTGAACGTCGCCGCCGCCGCGGCGGTGGCGTTCTGGGAACTGGGTCGCGACGATCCGCTTGCATGACCATGCGTCTTGCTGAATAATCTTCCCCGTGTCCAAGGTTCTCACCTCCCTGCCCATCGGCGAACGTGTCGGCATCGCCTTCTCCGGCGGCCTCGACACCTCGGTCGCGGTCGCGTGGATGCGCGACAAGGGCGCCGTCCCCTGCGCCTACACGGCCGACATCGGCCAGTACGACGAGCCCGACATCGGCTCGGTGCCCGGCCGTGCGCTCAGCTACGGCGCCGAGGTCGCCCGGCTGGTCGACTGCCGCGCCGCCCTGGTCGAGGAGGGATTGGCGGCGCTGACCTGCGGCGCCTTCCACATCCGCTCCGGCGGGCGGGCGTACTTCAACACCACCCCGCTGGGCCGTGCCGTGACCGGCACCCTGCTGGTGCGGGCGATGATCTCCGACGACGTCCAGATCTGGGGCGACGGCTCGACCTTCAAGGGCAACGACATCGAGCGGTTCTACCGCTACGGCCTGCTGGCCAACCCGCAGCTGCGCATCTACAAGCCGTGGCTCGACACCGACTTCGTCACCGAACTGGGTGGGCGTAAGGAGATGTCGGAGTGGCTGCTGGAGCGCGGCCTGCCGTACCGGGACAGCACCGAGAAGGCGTACTCCACCGACGCCAACATCTGGGGCGCGACGCACGAGGCGAAGACCCTGGAGCACCTCGACACCGGCATCGAGACGGTCAGCCCGATCATGGGCGTCCGGTTCTGGGACCCGTCGGTGGAGATCCCGACCGAGGACGTCACGATCGGGTTCGACCAGGGTCGCCCGGTGACGATCAACGGCAAGGAGTTCGGCAGCCCCGTCGACCTGGTGCTGGAGGCCAACGCCATCGGCGGCCGGCACGGCCTGGGCATGTCCGACCAGATCGAGAACCGGATCATCGAGGCCAAGAGCCGGGGCATCTACGAGGCGCCCGGCATGGCGCTGCTGCACGCCGCGTACGAGCGGCTGGTCAACGCCATCCACAACGAGGACACCCTGGCGAACTACCACAGCGAGGGTCGCCGCCTCGGTCGCCTGATGTACGAGGGTCGCTGGCTCGACCCGCAGGCGCTGATGCTGCGTGAGTCGTTGCAGCGCTGGGTCGGCACGGCGGTCACCGGCGAGGTGACGCTGCGGCTGCGCCGGGGCGAGGACTACTCGATCCTGGACACGACCGGCCCGGCGTTCAGCTACCACCCGGACAAGCTGTCGATGGAGCGTACCGAGGACTCGGCGTTCGGCCCGTCCGACCGGATCGGCCAGCTCACCATGCGCAACCTGGACATCGCCGACTCGCGGGCGAAGCTCGAGCAGTACGCCTCCCTCGGCATGGTCGGCGGCGCGGCTCCCCAGCGGATGATCGGCGCCGCGCAGGCAGCCTCGACCGGGCTGATCGGCGCGATGCCCGAGGGCGGCGCGGAGGCCATCGCCTCCCGGGGCGTCGCCTCCGCCGCCGACGAGGCGCTCGACCGCGCCGCCATGGAGTTCGGCGTCGACTGAGCGGCCCCGGCACGTCGAGGTCCGGGGTCACGGACGGTAGCGTGTCCGCCGTGTTCCCTACCGTCCGTGAGGTCCTCGCCCTGGACCCCGTCCGCCACGGCGCTCCCCGCGTGGTTGCCGGGGACGCCGGGCTGGACCGGCCGGTGCGCTGGGTGCACGTCGCCGAGGTGCCGGACATCGCCACCCTGCTCGGCGGCGGCGAGCTGGTGCTCACCACCGGCATCGGGCTGCCGGCCGACGACGCGGGCCTGCGCGCGTTCATCGGCGACCTCGCCGACGTCGGTGTCTCCGGGCTCGTCGTCGAACTGGGTCGCCGGTACGTCAGCGGCGTACCCCGGGTGATGGCCGCCGCCGCCGAGCGGCGCGGCCTGCCCCTGGTCGAGCTGCGCCGGGCCACCCCGTTCGTGCGGATCACCGAGGCGGTGCACGCGTTGATCGTCGACGCGCAGCTCACCGAGCTGCGGGCCGCCGAGGAGATCCACCAGCGGTTCACCGACCTCTCCGTCGAGGGCGCCGACGCGGCCGAGGTGATCCGGCAGGCTGCCGAGCTGTCCGGGTGCTCCGTGGTGCTGGAGAACCTGTCCCGGCAGGTCCTCGGGTACGACCCGGCGGGGGAGAGCGCCGAGCTGCTGCTGGACGGCTGGGAGCAGCACTCGCGGCGGATCCGGCCGGCCGGGCGCACCGCGTACGACCCGGACAGCGGCTGGCTGGTGACGGTCGTCGGCGCCCGAGGGCAGGACTGGGGGCGGTTGCTGCTGCGCTGGCCGGCCAGCGGAGACGCGCCCAGCGCCCGGGCCGGCGAGCCGACCGTCGCCCCGCCCACCCGGCTCACGATCCTCATCGAGCGGGCCGCGTCCACCCTCGCGCTGGGCCGGTTGATCCGCCGCGACGCCGAGGGGCTGGAACGGCAGCTGCACCGCACCCTGCTCACGGCGTTGCTCGACCACTCCCGACCGGTCGACGAGGTGGCGCTGCGCGCCAAGGCGCTCGGTGTGGCGTTGGACCGCCGGCACCTCGTCGGCGTGATGGTTCGCCACCGTGGCGACGACCCCGCCGGAGAGGGCGGCCCCGAGGCCGGCCAGGCCCGGCTGCGGGACCTGTCCGAGGCCGTCGGCCAGGCGCTGCGCGAGGCGAAACTGACCGCGCTGACCAGCGCGGTCGACGACAACTCGGTGGGTGCGCTGCTGGCGCTGCCCGACCCGGCCGCCGAGGACCGCGCGCTGTCCGCGTTCGCCGCCGCACTTCGTCGGGTACGCCTCGACGCCGGCACGGGCCGGGCCACGTCCGCCGCCGCCGATCCGTCCCGGCCGGGGTCGGGTGTCGACCCGCTGCGGGGTGGCGTCGGTGGCGCGTCGGCCGGACTGATCGTGGCCGCCGGGTCCGGGGTGAGCAGTCTGCGCGAGGCGCGACGGTCGCTCGTCGAGGCGCGGCAGATCGTCGAGGCGGCCCGACGGGACCGGCGTGACCTGCCGATCTTCCGACTGCCGCACGTGGGCCTCGCGGGGCTGCTGCACCTGCTGCGCGACGAGCCCCGGCTACAGACCTTCGTGGAGCGCGAACTCGGCCCACTGCTGGAGTACGACGCCCAGCACCCCCGGGAGCGGCTGCTCGACACCCTGCGCGCATACCTGGAGCAGGGGCGCAACAAGTCCGCCGGCGCCGCGGCTGCCCACCTGTCCCGACCGGCCTTCTACGAACGCCTGGCCCGCATAGCCCGCATCCTCGACGTCGACCTCGACTCGGTAGAGGCAAGCCTCTCCCTACACGTGGCCCTGCTAGCCCTGGAAGCAGTCCGCACCCCCTAACCCCCGTCCCGGCCTCCACCCGCCCCTGACCGCGTTGATCATGAAGTTATTGCCAAGACACGCCGATGAGGGTGGCAATAACTTCATGATCAACGGGGGCAGCGGGGCCGGGGGCAGGGGAGGGGGTGGGGGTTAGGAGAGGGAGGTTAGGGCTTTTGCGTAGGTTGGTGGGATGTGGTTGGGGCCGCCGGGGGTGAAGACGTCCGACGTCGCCACCGCGGACCAGGCCGTTTCCGGTACGGCTTCGACCAGGGCCTTGATCACCGGGGCGTCGCGCCACTGGTCCTGTTCGGCGAGCAGCCCGAGAGCCACCACCGACTCCTCGACCTCGCCCACGCACTCGAACGGCTTGTGCCCGTCCACGCCCAGCAGCTCCCGGTAGCCGGGGATCTGCTCCGGGTCGGCCAGCAGGTCGCCGCCGAAGATGTGGGTGACCCGCTCGCGGGGCATGAACGGCGCCATCGCGAGGAAGACGAACCGGCACTTCGGGCAGTCCCGGCACCAGCGCTCGGACGCGTCGCGCAGCTTGAACGCCTGGTTGCAGCTCGTCACCACGTCGTCGTACCGGGTGAACTCGGCGAACAGCCGGGCGATGTGCAGCTCGGACAGCGAACGCAGCAGCGAGAAGTACGGTTCGGTCAGGCCGGCGTGCTCGGCCAGCGCCCCCCGCAGCAGCCCTTCGGCCTCGACGCCCTTGGACCACTGGTGGTTGATCTCGTGGCCGTTCCAGACCAGGTTCGGGTCGGACGCGGAGCGCTCGTTGGACATCACCACCGGGCCGAGCCCGTGCAGCACCGCCGTCGCCACCGCGATCAGCGAGTTGATGGCGGTGACCGGGATGTGCCCGTTCAGCGCGCCCGCCGCGTTCAGGTCGAACAGCACCGGGTCGATGCGCCGTCGGGCCGCGAGCGGGGTCAGCCCGGACGCCTCGTTGACCGAGACGATCACGTGGTTCGGGTTGACCGAGAACGGCACCGGGTCCAGCTCGGCGCGGCGCAGCGCCTCCAAGCTCACGATCGAGTCCTTGCCGCCGCCGACGGCGGAGAGGGGCCGACGATCGGAGTTGTCGTAGACGCGCGGCGACTCCGGGGAGCCGGCCGGCACCTGCGGGCGCAACTCGAGCACGTGCGGCAACTGGTTGCGGTACGCGTACTCCGCGAGGCCCTTGGTGTAGACGGCCGTGACGTAGTCGACGGTGGCCGCGCCCAGCGGCGCCGGCAGCACCAGCCGGGGCGGCGCGGCGACCTTGTAGTAGCTCACGCCGGCGACGAGGTGCAGCACCTCCAGCACCCGGCCGAGGGTGGCCACGGTCTCATCCGACGGCGGCTGCGCCGGCAACGGAAGGGTGATCACCTCGGTGAACCGTTGCTCACCGGCCGGGCCGGTCAGCGCGTAGTCGAACAACACCTCGCCGGTGGCGAAGTCGATCGAGTAGGACGGGAAGGTGAAGGCGTCCATCCGCCGGAGCTGCTCGTTGGGCACACGCCATACTAGGCCCTGGTTCGTCCGGCCGTGTCCGGACCGGCCCCCGCCCTGCCGCCGCCGTGACCCCGAGGAGAGCCCAGTGCGCCTGTCTGACCTGCGCGGACGTACCGTCGCCGTCTGGGGCACCGGCCGGGAGGGCCGGGCAGCTGTGACCGCGATCGCCGCGCACGGCCCCGCCGAGCTGGTCGCCGTCGACGACAGCGCCAACTTCCTGTCACTGCCCTGGGACGGCCCGCTGGCCGAGGCGGCCCCGCTGGTCACCGGCGAGGAGGGCTTCGCCCGGCTGGCCGCCGCCGACGTGGTCGTCCGCTCGCCCGGCGTGCCGCAGACCCATCCCTGGCTGGTCGAGCTGCGCCGACGCGGCGTGCCGGTCACCCAGGGCACCGCCCTGTGGATGGCCGACCACGCCGCGCGCACCGTCGGGGTGACCGGCAGCAAGGGCAAGAGCACCACCTCCAGCCTGATCAGCCACCTGCTCACCGCGATGGGCCGCCCGAACGTCTTCGGCGGCAACATCGGGGTGCCGACCCTCGACCTGCCCGACGCGGAGCTGTACGTGCTGGAGCTGTCGAGCTACCAGTGCAGCGACCTCACCGACTCGCCCCGGGTGGCCGTGGTCACCGCGCTGTTCCCCGAGCACCTGGACGCACACGGCGGGGAGCGGGAGTACTACCGCGACAAGCTCAACCTGCTCGCCCACGATCCGCAGACGATCGTGGTCAACGGCGCCGACCCACGGCTCGCCGCCGAGCTGGGGGAGCTGCCGGCGGTGCGGGCCGGTCGCCCCAACACCACCAACGTCGCCACCGGCGCGGACGGCACGCCCTGGTTCCACCTCGGCAACCAGCCGCTCTTCCCCCGCGCTGTGCTGCCGCTGGTGGGCCGGCACAACGAGGGCAACCTGTGCGTCGCCCTCGCCGTGCTCGACGCGCTCGGCATCGACGTGGTGGCCGCCAAGGACCACCTCGCCGTCGCGGTGGCCGAGTTCCAGGGGCTGGCCCACCGGCTCACCGAGATCACCGACCCGTCCGGCCTGACCTTCGTCGACGACACCCTGGCCACCAGCCCGTACGCGGCCATGCACGCCATCGACGCGTACGACGGGCGGCCGTTGACGGTGATCGTCGGGGGTAACGACCGGGGTCTGGACTACACGCCGCTGGCCGAGCACCTCGCCGAGCGGGAACTGACCGTGATCGGCATCCCGGACAGCGGCGCCCGCATCGTCGCGGCGCTCGACGGGCTGCCCAAGGTGCGGACGGAGCTGGTCGACGACCTGGTGGAAGCGGTCCGGCTGTCCCGGGAGGTGACCCCGGCCGGTGGGGTGGTGCTGCTGTCCCCGGCCGCCCCGAGCTACGGCCGATTCCGCAACTTCGAGCACCGCTCCGAGGTCTTCGCCCAGGCCGTCGCCGACACCGCCGGGGCGTAGGGTCCGTCGGGTCGTCGGGTCACCTCCGGGCGACCTGGTGGTGCAGGGCGCGCAACGAGCGGATGGCCGAGCGGATCTCCTGCAGGTACCGCCCGGGGGTGAGGGTCTGCTCGGGTAGCACCGCCAGGTCGGCCAGCGTCGGGTCCACCCCGACGGTCTCGATGGCGCAGCCGTACGGCACGGCCAGGGTACGTAGCGCGTCGCAGTGCTGGAACGGCACGTAGATCGGCGCGGTGACCATCAGCGCCTCGTCACCCGGGGCGAGCCGGACGTGTCCGGCCCAGAACCGCTGGGTGTCGGCGGTGTGGGCGCGTCGCCGGTCGGGTTCGCTGGACGGCGCGGCCAGCACCCGTACCGGTGGCAGGCCCGTCGGCCGGTAGGTCCGCGACGACCAGGAGTGGTGGGGGTGGCCGGCGTCGACGCCGTCCTGCTCGGTCGGGGCGGTCACCCCGAACACCTGCCGGACCGCCGTGTCCAGCACGTCCACCTCGGTCTCGTCCGGGGGCAGGCCCGCGTCGGCGAGGGTGCCGCGTTCCCACTCGGACAGTTGTCGGAAGCTGCCCAGCACGGCGACCTCGCCGGTCACCCGCAGGCCGGCGCGCAGCAGATGCGCGGCGTACGCGACGCGACGCACGCAGGCGTGCGCCAGGCCGCCCAGCACGACCAGGTGGGCGTACGCCGAGCGGGCCGGCGGCGCCGCACGCGCCATGCCGAGCGCGGCGGCCGCGTCGAGGACCAGCCTGGACGTGAGCGCGTCGAGGATCGGCTCCCGCGCGTCCGGGCGTTCGCGCCCCTGCCGGAAGTCCCAGTGCCGGGCGGAGAAGTCGTCCAGGAACCGCAGCACGTCGGCGAGGTCGCCGGTCGGCCAGTCGCCGCCGAAGTGCCGCACCAGGCCGCGGAGCGCGGTGGAGTCGATCCAGGCCCGGACGTCCGCCGTGATCTGCTCGGCGACCGTGTCGGTCGACGGGGCCGCATCCGCGCTCTGCACGTGCCGGATGCTACCGCTCCGGTCCGGCGGGGTCGGCGGGTTGTGGCTGGCCTCTACCCTGGCGGCACCGGCGGATTGGGGGAGTTCGATGGTCCGTGACGTGGCCCGTCGGCGGCCCCGGCAGCGCGGCGGCGCCTCCGACGGCTTCGCGCGTCTGGTGGCGCACACCGACCCGGTGGCGTTGGTCGGCATCACGTTGTCGATCACCCTCAGCGTCATGCTCGACCTCACCAACGCCGCCTCCGGGGTGGAGTCGCTGCTGGCCGGCCTGATGGGCATCACCATCTCGCTGCTGGTGGACTCGCTGGCCCGCGCGGAGCGCCGGTTTCACCTGCGGACGCTGCTGGACGGTCCGCCGTGGCTCGTCCACACCACCACGGAGCTGGCCGGGGCCATGCGGGAGGCCGCCGAGCAGCACGCGGGCACGCGGGTCGCGGCGGAGGCGCAGCGGCGCTACGAGCAGTTCCGGCTGGAGGCCGAGCAGCTCGCGCAGGGGCGGATCATCAGGCGCGGCGACGAGGACGAGGACCTGGTCGGTGCGACCCGCGGCTGCGTGCACCGGCTCGACGCGCTGACGAACGTGATGCCCCGGGCGAGCGGGGAGCTGAGCTGGTGGCGCAGC
Source organism: Micromonospora sp. NPDC047557 (assembly GCF_043205095.1). Lineage (NCBI taxonomy): Bacteria > Bacillati > Actinomycetota > Actinomycetes > Micromonosporales > Micromonosporaceae > Micromonospora > Micromonospora sp. NPDC047557. The sequence continues at coordinate 59,482 of NZ_JBIDDK010000016.1, forward strand.
GAGATCGGCCGACGGTACTGGGAGGCGAACGTCGCGGCCCTGCAACGGGGCGTCCGGATCACCCGGGTCTTCGTCTACGCCACGCTGACCGACGAGCTGTCCGCGCTCGTGCAGCGGCAGCGCGCGGCCGGGGCGCGGGTGGGTCTGCTGCCCTTCGGTGTGGTCAGTCCACAGCTCCTCGTCAATCTGACAGTCTGGGACGGGTCGAGCTGCTGGGAGGCCCGGATGACCGCGCACGGCGAGATCGGCGAGAACCAGTTCTCGGTCAACCGGACGGACGTCGACCGCCTCACCCGCGTGTTCGACGTCTGCGTGAACGCCGCGACCTTCCAGGACTGACGGCCGAGGCGGGGAAGCCATGACGGTGAGTGCGGTCCTGCTGGTGACGGCCGTGGTCTGGGCGGTCAGCGTGATCCGCTCGGTCCGGCTCCGGGCGCTTGTCTACAGCCTTCCGTTGCCGATGACGCTCGCCCTGGTCAGCACGCCGTACGGAGTGGGCGGCGCACAGGTGCTCGGCGTGCTCGGGCTCAACCTCTTCTTCGTCACCGTGGCGGTCACCCACCAGCGGCTGCGCTGGCCCATCCTGCTCGCCGACGCCGCGGGGATCGCTGTCTACGTGGGGCTGAGCGCAGGTCTGTTGGCCGTCGACATCCCGTTCGAGGCGGCCCTCGGCGCCACGCTCGTGCTCTGGCTGGCGGCCATGCTCCTGCTGCGCCGTCGCGCCCGTACGCAGGTCGCCCACGCCGGCGGAGCGGACGCCGCCGCTGCCGGCGACGCGGACTCCCGCGCCGAGACGCCGGCCGGAGGCCGTCCGGACGGTCTGCCGGCGCTGCTCAAGTTGCTGGTCATCTTCGTCGGGGCGATCCTCACCGCGGTGCTCGGCGCGGTGTTGCGCGGCATGGTGGTGACATTCCCGTACTCGGGGGTGCTGGTCGCCGTCGAGGCTCGCCGTCAGTTGGTCGAGTTCAGCGGGCACTTCGCGCGCAACAGCCTCGCGCTGGTCGGCTTCCTCACCGCGTACCACTACCTTCAGGACGTCTCGTCGGCCGTCGCGCTGGGCACCGGCTGGGCGGCCTTCGCGGTGGTCGCCACCGCCCTGCACCTGCCGCTGCGCCGCCGCGGAGCGGCCCGGGCCAGCCCGCCGAGTCGCGTGTCGAGACCCCTGCGGCCGGCGGCCGAGGCAGCCAGCCACCGTGCCGTGAGCCCGCCTACCGGGCGATCGTGACCAGGTCCGCGTCCGGCGAGGCTGCGGATCGAGTGGCGGTAGGCCGTCGACGCCGCGCGAAACAGCGGTGAAGAGGCGGGATCGTTCCGGAAACCGTTGACGTGCTGTCAGGCCGGAACGGCCTTGCGCTACACCCTGACAGTTGTCCGTGCGGGCCGGCGGTGGGAGCGTGCGGTATCCACGAACGCCGCTGAAGGGTTCCCACCATGACCGACGACCTGCTGGCCCGGCACCGGGCCGTGCTCCCGTCCTGGATGCCCCTCTACTACGACGAGCCGATCGAGCTGGTCTCCGGGTCGGGCCGCCGGGTCACCGACGCGCAGGGCCGCACCTACCTGGACTTCTTCGGCGGCGTGCTGACCAACATGATCGGGTACGACATCCCGGAGATCCGTGAGGCGGTCGAGCGGCAGCTCGCCACCGGCATCGTGCACACCTCGACGCTGTACCTGATCCGCCAGCAGGTCGAGTTGGCCGAGAAGATCGCCCAGCGCTCCGGCATTCCTGACGCCCGGGTGTTCTTCACCAACTCCGGCACCGAGGCGAACGAGGCGGCACTGCTGGTCGCCACCAACTACCGCCGCTCGCACCAGGTCCTGGCCGTGCGCAACAGCTACCACGGCCGGTCGTACGCGGCGATGGGTGTCACCGGCAACCGCACCTGGTCGGCCAGCGCCCTCAACCCGCTCCAGGTGGCCTGGCTGCACTCCGGTGACCGGGTACGCGGGCTGCTGGCCCGGCTCAGCGCCGACGAGCAGGTCGACGCGGCGGTGGAGGACCTGCGCGAGGTGCTGACCACCCAGACCTCCGGTGACGTGGCCGCGTTGATCGCCGAGCCGATTCAGGGCGTGGGCGGCTTCGTGCACCCGCCGGACGGGCTCTTCGCCGGTTGGAAGAAGGTCCTCGACGAGCACGGCATCCTGTTCATCGCCGACGAGGTGCAGACCGGCTGGGGGCGTACCGGGGAGCACTTCTGGGGTTACCAGGCGCACGGCGTCACCCCGGATCTGCTCACCTTCGCCAAGGGCGTCGGCAACGGGTTCGCTCTCGCCGGGGTGGTCGGCCGGGCCGAGGTGCTCCAGGCGGTGCCGGGGATCAGCTTCTCCACCTTCGGCGGCAACCCGATCTCGACGGCGGCCGGCAACGCGGTGCTCGACTATCTGGTCGCGCACGACCTCCAGGCCAACGCGGCCCGCGTCGGCGCGATCCTCGCCGATGGCCTGCGGTCCGCCGTGGGCGGTCTCGACTGCGTCGCCGAGGTACGCGGAAAGGGGCTGATGCTCGGCGTCGAGTTCGTCCGGCCGGGCACCAGCGAGCCGGACCCGACGCTGACCAACCGGGTCTTCGAGGCGTGCCGGGACGGTGGCCTGCTGGCCGGCAAGGGTGGCCTGTACGGCAACGTGCTGCGGATGGGACCGCCGTTGACGCTGACCGAGGAGGAGGCCCGGGAGGGCCTGGCGATCCTGGTCGACGCGATCCGTTCGTCGGCGGAGGTGGCGGCATGAGCATCGGCCACTTCGTCGACGGCAAGCGGGTCGGCGGCACGTCCGAGCGACGCGGTGACGTGTTCGACCCGGCGACGGGTCGGCGTACCGGCGAGGTGGAGCTGGCCTCGACCGCGGACGTCGACGTCGCGGTGCGGTCCGCCGCCCGCGCGGCCCGCGACTGGCGCGACGCGTCGCTGGCGAAGCGGTCGACCGTGCTGTTCGCGTTCCGCGAGCTGGTGCACGCCCGGCGGGACCGGCTCGCCGAGGTGATCACCGCCGAGCACGGCAAGGTGCTCGCCGACGCCGCCGGCGAGGTGCAGCGCGGCCTGGAGGTCATCGAGTACGCCTGCGGCCTGCCGTCGGCGCTGCGCGGCGCGTTCAGCGAGAACGTCTCCACCGAGGTCGACTCGTACACCCTCCGGCAGCCGGTCGGGGTGGTGGCGGTGATCTCCCCGTTCAACTTCCCGGTGATGGTGCCGCTGTGGTTCGTGCCGGTGGCCGTGGCCTGCGGCAACGCGGTGGTGCTCAAGCCGAGTGAGAAGGACCCGAGCGCGGCGCTGCTGCTGGCCGAATGGTTCGCCGAGGCCGGCCTGCCCGACGGGGTGCTCAACGTGGTCAATGGCGACAAGGAGGCCGTCGACGCGTTGCTGGACCACCCGGAGGTGCGGGCGGTGTCGTTCGTCGGCTCCACCCCGATCGCCCGGTACGTCTACCAACGCGGCACGGCCGCCGGCAAGCGGGTGCAGGCGCTCGGTGGGGCGAAGAACCACATGGTGGTGCTCCCCGACGCCGACCTGGACCTGGCCGCCGACGCGGCGGTCAACGCCGGGTTCGGCTCGGCGGGGGAGCGGTGCATGGCCATCTCGGTGCTGGTGGCGGTGGAGCCGGTGGCGGACGCGCTCGTCGAGCGGATCGCCGCCCGGGTCACCGGGCTGCGTACCGGCGACGGCCGACGGGGCTGCGACATGGGGCCGCTGGTGACCGCCGCGCACGCGGCGAAGGTGCGCTCCTACGTGGACGCCGGGGTGGCGGCCGGCGCGGTGCCGGTGGTCGACGGCCGGGACGTGACGCCCGACGGCGACCCGGACGGCTTCTGGCTCGGCCCGACCCTGTTCGACCGGGTGACCCCGGACATGTCGATCTACACCGACGAGATCTTCGGGCCGGTGCTGAGCGTGGTCCGGGTCGGCTCGTACGACGAGGCCGTGGAGCTGGTCAACGCCAGCCCGTACGGCAACGGCACGGCGATCTTCACCAACGACGGCGGCGCGGCCCGGCGCTACCAGCACGAGGTGGAGGTCGGCATGGTGGGGATCAACGTGCCGATCCCGGTGCCGATGGCCTACCACTCGTTCGGCGGCTGGAAGTCGTCGCTCTTCGGCGACCTGCACGCGCACGGCGAGGACGGGGTGCGGTTCTTCACCCGGGGCAAGGTGGTCACCAGCCGGTGGCTGGACCCGCGCCACGGTGGGGTCAACCTCGGGTTCCCCACCCAGACCTGAGCAACCGCAGCACGCCCGCCCCGGCCAGGTACGCCAGCAGCGCCGCGACGGGTGTGCCGAAGGGTTCCCGGGCGTGCGACGGGGTCGCGCTGTTGATCAGCAGCGCGACCACCACGGCGATGTACCCGGCCACGGTCAGCGCCGCGCGGGTGGTGGTGCCCCGGCCAACCCGCGGTGCGGTGCGGTGCCGGGCGCTGCGCGCCTCGACCGGGCCGAAGATCGCGACCAGCGGCGCCAGGACGGCCGCGAGCAGCAACAGCCAGGGGACTCGCCACGCCCACCAGGCGCCTGAACCGGCGGCCGGAGTGGGCAGCGTCCCGGTCGTGTCGAGCAGCCCGATGAGCAGGATCGCGGCGGTCAGGTGCCAGAGGAAGATGGTCAGCACCACCAGGTTGACCCCGATCACCAGCTGCCACGGGCCGGTGCGGCGCAGCAGGCGTTCCGCCGGGCCGCGCAGCAGCAGGATCAGGCCGAGCTGGGCGGTGGCGACGGCCAGCAACGCGAGGCTGGGCGGGCTGAGGTTGTCCAGGCGCTCGCCGGGCACGTGCAGCATCGCCACCGGCCACGGGCCCGGCCCGGTGAGCAGCAGCAGGGCGGCCAGCCCGCTGGTCAGGAACGCCAGCCCGGCCCGCCGGGAGGTGGGCAGCCGCCGCCGGCGTACCCCCGGCTGGTCGGGATCCGACGGCTCGCCGGCGTCGGCGGCGGCTGACGGTGGCGCGGTTTCGGTGGTCGGCGGCGCTGCGGGGGCGGTCGGCGGGGTGGCGCGGGTGTCGTACCAGGCGAAGCCGAGCTGGTGTATGGCCAGCCAGCCGAACAGGTAGCTGCCGTAGCTCAGCTCCACCGACCCGGTCAGCCGGGCCAGATCCCCGAGGCCCACCAGGGCGACCAGCACCAGCGGGACGGCCAGGCCGAAGCGGCGGTGCAGCGCGTACATGGCTGGGGTGAGCACGACGACCGCCAGGTAGGCGACCAGGAACCACAGGGGGATGGTGGCGAACCAGACCACCTCGCGGATTCGGGTCGGGTCGACGCCGCGCAGCCGTGCCACCGCCGCCGCCCCGGTGAGCACGAGCAGCAGCGCGCTCGTGGGGCGGACCAGTCGGGCACTGCGGTCGAGCAGCCAGCCGGCGGCGTTGCCGCCCCGGGCGCGCAGCCGGGTCAGCGAGGCCGCGTTGGCGTAGCCGCCGACCAGGAAGAACACGGGCATGACCTGGGCCACCCAGGTCAGCGGGTACGCCCAGCGCAGGTCGCCGAGCGCGGAGTGCCCGGTGGGCCGCCCGGCCGCGTCCCGCCCGATCGCCGTGACGCCCCAGTGTCCGATAACGACCATGGTGATGGCGAGCGCGCGGAGCAGGTCGACGTACCGCTCCCGTCCGGCCGGGGTGCGCTCGGCGATCTGACGCAGGCGGCGCATCGCCCCAGGTTAGGTGACCCGGTACTGCCCGGTGGTGATAACGGTTCGACCGTCAGGACTTGAAGTCGGGGCCGCACTGTCGTAGAAATTCTTCAGCAACAACGCGTTAACTGAAGAGAATCGACGTGCCTCGCGCGGCGGACGCCTTCCCCCACTTCGGCGATCCGCCCGACCCGACCCGAGGAGATCTGATGAACAGGCGTGACATCTTGCGGCGCAGCGCCGCCGCCGGCCTCCTGGCCACCCCCGCCGCCGGCCTGCTGACCGGTTGTGCGACCGGCGGCGGCGACAAGGGCGATGCCGAGACCTACCAGGGCACCAAGAGCGCCGAGAACCCGCTCGGCGTCAAGGAGGACGCCCCGCTCGAGGTGGTGATCTTCGGCGGCGGGTTCGGTGAGGAGTACGCCAAGGCCCACGAGGCCATGTACACCGCGAAGTACCCGAAGGCGAAGATCAAGCACACGGCCACCCAGGAGATCAGCAAGACCCTCCAGCCGCGTTTCGTCGACGGCACGCCCCCCGACGTGGTCAACAACTCCGGCGCCAGCCAGATCGACTTCAACGGCCTGGTCAGCCAGAACGCCATCGCCGACCTGGGCGAGCTGCTCGCCGCGCCGAGCCTCGACGTTCCCGGCAAGACCGTCAAGGACACCCTGCTGCCCGGCGCGGTCGAGGTCGGCTCGTACGACGGCACATTCCTGGTGCTCAACTACACCTACACCGCCTACGGCATCTGGTACTCCGAGAAGCTGTTCGCCGACCGCAAGTGGGAGTACGCCAAGACCTGGGACGACCACATCGCGCTCTGCAAGCAGATCAAGGCCGCCGGCATCGCCCCCTGGACGTACGCGGGCCTGCACCCGCGCTACATGAGCTGGCCGCTGATCGCCACCGCGATCAAGCTCGGCGGGCCGTCGGTGGCGACCGCGATCGACAACCTGGAGCCGAACGCCTGGAAGTCCGACTCGATGCGGACCGCCGCCGACGCGTGGCACCAGATCGTCAAGGACAAGTTCATCCTGGAAGGCTCGCCCGGCCTGGACCACAAGCAGTCGCAGACCGCCTGGTGCCAGGGCAAGGCCGCCTTCATCTCCTGCGGCTCCTGGCTGGAGAGCGAGCAGAAGGACGTCACCCCGGCCGGGTTCAACATGACCATCGCGCCCACCCCCAGCCTGGGCAGCGGCGACAAGCTGCCGTTCGAGGCGATCCGGGGCACCGCGGGCGAGCCGTTCATGGTGCCGGCCAAGGCCCGCAACGTCGCCGGTGGTCTGGAGTACTTCCGGACCATGCTGTCGTTCAAGGGCGCCCAGGACTTCACGAAGAAGGTCGCCAGCCTCACCGTGGTCGCCGGCGCCACCGAGGGCGTCGAGCTGCCGTACGGGCTCAAGACCGTGGTCAAGGCACTCGACGCGTCCGGGGCCAACGGCTTCAACTGGGTCTACAACAACTACTACCGCAAGCTGGAGCGCAACCTCGTCGACGCGGCGTGCGGCGAGTTCTTCAGCGGCCGGATCGGCCCGGCGGAGTTCCTCGACCAGTGCCAGAAGGGCGCCGACTCGATCGCCCAGGACAGCTCGATCAAGAAGTACAAGCGAGCGGCTTGACAGCACGGCAGGTGGGGGCGACGCCCGCCCCCACCTGCCGCATCCTGGGAGAGGTCCACAGTGAAACATGGCAAGTGGCCGCTGATCGTCACGTTCCTGGTGCCGCCGGTGCTGCTGTACGTCTTCTTCGTCGTCTCCCCGTACCTGCAGGCGTTCCAGATCTCCACCACCGACTGGCTCGGCTACTCGGCCGACGCCAACCAGGTCGGGCTGGCGAACTTCACGGCGCTGTGGCACGACGACTACGTGTGGAACGCGCTGAAGAACAACGCGATCCTGCTGGCCCTGGTGCCCGTGCTGACCATCGGGTTCGGGCTCTTCTTCGCCACCATGCTCGCCCTGGGCGGGCGTCGGGGCCGCGCCGGAGTCACCGGGGTCCGCGGTGGCACGTTCTACCGCACCGTGTACTTCTTCCCGCAGGTGCTCTCCGTGGTGATCATCGCGCTGCTGTTCAAGGAGGTCTACCACCCCAACAAGGGGCTGCTGACCAGCGCGCTGCACGCCGTCGGCCTGCCCGCGCCGACCTGGCTCGGCGACCCGGCGACCGCCTTCTGGTGTGTGCTGGCGGTGATGGTGTGGAGCAACGTCGGCTTCTACGTCGTCCTGTTCGGCGCGGCGATGTCGGCCGTGCCGAAGGAGATCTACGAGGCCGTGCTGCTCGACGGCGCGTCCCGGTTCACCACGCTGCGGCGGATCACCCTGCCGCTGCTCTGGGACACCGTGCAGGTCGCCTGGGTCTACCTGGCCATCTTCGCCCTGGACGGGTTCATCCTCGTGCAGCTGATGACCAACGGCGGGCCGAACTTCTCCACCGACGTGATCGGCGTACGGATGTACGACACCGCCTTCGGCAGCGAGACCAAGTTCGGCTACGCCTCGGCCATCGGCGTGGTGATGTTCTTCCTGACCCTCTCGGTGGCGGTGCTGTCGCTGCGGGTCGGCCGGCGCGATCGGATCGAGTACTCGTGACCACACTGGACCAGCCCACCGCCGCCGCGCCGACGCCGACCCCGGGTCGGGACCGTCCCGTCCGCCGGGAACTCGGCGTCGCCAACGCCCTCTCGCACGGCTTCCTGCTGCTCTGGGGCCTGCTCACCGTCCTGCCGTTGCTGTGGATGTTCCTCAGCTCGTTCAAGACCAACGGCGAGATCCTGGCCGACCCGTGGGGGCTGCCCTCGGCACTGACCTGGGACAACTGGGCCCGCGCGTGGACCGGGGCGCACATCGGCCGGTACTTCCTCAACAGCCTCGTGGTGGTCACCGGCTCGGTCAGCCTCACCATGCTGATGGGCGCCGCCGCCGCGTACGTCTTCGCCCGGTACGAGTTCCGCGGCCGGCAGATCGTCTACTACCTGTTCGTCGGCGGCCTGATGTTCCCGGTGTTCCTCGCCCTGGTGCCGCTGTTCTTCGTGGTCCGCAACGCCGGCCTCTTCGGCACCTGGACGGGACTGATCCTGGTGTACGCGGCCTACTCGCTGCCGTTCACGGTGTTCTTCCTGACCGCGTTCTTCCGGACCCTGCCGACCTCGGTGGCCGAGGCGGCCATGGTCGACGGCTGCGGTCACTTCCGGCTCTTCTTCCGGGTGATGCTCCCGATGGCGCGTCCGGGACTGATCAGCGTGGCGATCTTCAACTTCCTCAGCCACTGGAACCAGTTCCTGCTGCCGCAGGTGCTGATGCAGGGCGACGAGTCCAAGTGGATGCTCGCCCAGGGGCTGTTCGCGCTGTCGGTCAGTCAGGGCTACGCGGGGGACTACGCTCGGCTCTTCGCCGGGTTGAGTATCGCGGTGCTGCCGGTGCTGGCGATCTACGTGGCCTTCCAGCGGCAGGTTCAGACCGGCCTCACCGCGGGCCAGCTCAAGTAGGGTCTCGGCTTGACCGGTAGGAAATCTCCTACCTATTGTGGTCGGCATGACCGTGACCCACGTGCAACTACTCTCCGTACCCGTCACCGACCAGGATCGGGCCCGGGACTTCTACGTCGACGTCCTCGGGTTCGACCTGGTCTGGGACAACCCGATGGGCCCCGACGGCGGGCGCTGGGTGCAGGTGGCGCCCCCGGGCGCCGCCACCGCCCTCACCCTGGTCACCTGGTTCCCGACCATGCCGCCCGGGTCGCTCAAGGGCCTGGTGCTGGAGACCGACGACCTGGACGCGGACGTCGCCCGGCTACGGGAGCGGGGGGTCGTCTTCGCCGACGGGGGCATCCGGTCCGCCCCCTGGGGCCGGTACGCCACCTTCGACGACCCCGACGGCAACGGCATCGTCCTCCAGGCGACCCGTGTCTGAGTCGGCCGTCTTCGCGGCGCTGGCCAACCCGACCCGGCGTGAGCTGCTGCGGCTGCTGCGCGACGGCGGGCAGCAGCCGGTGCAGCGGCTCGCCGACCACTTCGACATGCGCCGGCCGAGCCTGTCCGAGCACCTCAAGGTGCTCAAGGAGGCCGGTCTGGTGGTCGAGCGGCCGGTCGGTCGGCAGCGGCTGTACGCGCTACGGCCGGAGCCGCTGCAGGAGGTCGCCGACTGGCTCAGCCCGTACGAGGCGTACTGGCGCGGTCGACTCGGGGCGCTGCGCGACGTGCTGGACGAGCTTGACGATGAGTGAGCGCGGCACCATCCGAGTGGACCAGTTCCTGACCCACCCGCCGGCCAAGGTCTGGCGGGTGCTGACCGATCCTGATCTCATCGCGCGCTGGCTGATGCGGACCGACTTCGTGCCGGTCGTCGGCCACCGGTTCACCTTTCGCACCGACCCGCGCCCCGGGTTCGACGGCATCGTGCACTGCGAGGTGCTCGACCTGGACCCGCAACGCCTGCTGCGCTGGTCCTGGCGCGGCGGATCGCTGGACACCGTGGTGACCTGGACCCTCGTCGCCGAGGGGCGGGGCACCCGGCTGTTCCTCGAACACTCCGGCTTCGACCCGGACGACCCGCTCCAGCAGCGCACCTACGCCCTGCTCGACGGCGGCTGGCGCTCGCACGTCTGGCGCCGCCTCACCAAGGTCCTCGACGCCCTCCAGCCCTCGACGAATAATCCCTAACCTTTGCCGGGGCGGTGGGCGCAGCCGGCGGCCGGCGGTGACCCTCGGTCACCTCCTGGGGGCGGATGCGGTCGTCAGCGGTATACCTCAGAGTCATATTCATACCTCTGAGGTATACCGCTCAGCAGCACATCGACACGGCGGGCAGCCAAAGCGGATGATCATCGCTCCCGCCCACAGCTCTGCACGCCCATGATCGCGCTCGATCCTGGAAAGAGTCCCACTGCTTCCTGGATCGGGCGCGATCTTGCACGCCGCCAGCGACGCGTCGCCGCCGATGCGTGTCCCGGCGAGGTGGCGTCTGGCAGGGGTGCGGTGGCGCGGCGGGCGCGGTGGCCCGGCGGGGCGCGGCGGGGGGCGGTGGGGTGGTCAGGGGGCGGGGAAGAGGCGGGCGTGCAGGGCGGCCGGGTCGGTGACCTCGGGTAGGGCGCGGGCGGCGAGCCAGGCCGCGGCGGCGGCCCCGTCACCGGCGGTGCGCAGGGGCGCGGACGGCCAGCGTCGGCCGATCTCGGCGCGGACGGCGGTGGCCAGCGGGGTGTCCGCGGTGAGCAGCCCGCCGCCGAGTACCACCGGCGTCGTCGCCCCGGCGGGGCGAATCCGGCCGACGCTCCCGGCGAGGTGGGTGGCGGCCTCGGCGATCAGCGCGGTGGCGACCGGTTCACCCTCGGTCGCGGCGGTGACGACCAGTGGCGCCAGCCGGGCCAGGTCGATCGGCGGCCGGCGGGTGACCGCCTGGATCGTGGCGTCCACGGTGTCGCGGGGGCGGGGAGCGATGTCGGCGCTGCCCACCAGGTCGGTGAGCACCGCCGTGCCCAGCGTGCCCGGCGCGTGGCCGGCGTCCAGGTCGGCGAGGAGCCGGCGGACCGCCTCGCGGCCGAGCCAGAAGCCGGACCCGGCGTCGCCGAGCAGCCAGCCGTGACCGTCGGCCACCCGGTCGAGTCGCAGGTCGACGACCTGCGCGGTGATCGCGCCGGTGCCGGCGATGAGCACCGTCCCGTCGGGCTCGGCGGTGCCGGAGGCGTAGGCCACCAGGGCGTCGCCGTGCACGGCGTACGGGCAGCGCAGGCCGGCGTCGTGCCAGGCCCGGTCGAAGGCGGCCCGTCCGGCGGGGTCGGCGAGCAGTCGGGCTGCGCCGGCCAGCCCGATGGTGCCGGCCGCCACCCGGGTCGGGTCGACGTTGGCGAGCGCGGCGCGCAGCGCGGTCAACAGTTGGACGGCGGCCCGGTCGGCGCCGTGGCTGGTGGGGTTGCCGCCGCCGGCGCGGCCGGTGCCGAGGCGTTCGCCGGCGAGGGTCAGGGCGGTCGCCCGGGTGGACGTACCCCCGACGTCGAGACCGACCACGACGGTGTCGGACATCGGCACGGGCCTCCTTGCGCTGCGCGGTGCTGGGCCTGTTCATGCTGGTCGGCGGTGCCGCGGAGGGCAACTTCGGGCCGGCGTCCAGGGCTGTGCGCCAGGTAACAGTTTGAAAACTTCGCCCACAGTCTTGACACAGAGGGCCGTTCAGTAAGAACTTTTACCACTAACAGTTAACAGTCTTTTCGGAAAGGTGAGGCGACCCATGGTTGATCACGAGGTGGACACCGTCGCGGGGACCGCGGTGGTCGACGCCCACGTGATCGACCGGAGGAACTCACCCTCCGACGGGGTGCTGGCCCGGGTGCGCAACGGGCTCGCCGAGCTGACCGGCGCGCTGCGCCGCGTCGCCGAGCACGTGCTCAGCGACCCGGAGGCCGCCGCTCGCTCCACCATTGTGGAGCTTGCCGAGCGCAGTGGCACCTCGCCGGCCACCATCACCCGCTTCTGCCGGGCGATGGGCTTCGAGGGGTACGCCGACCTGCGCCTCGGCATCGCCGCTGAGACCGGCCGGGCCCGCTTGGCCGGCTGGACCGTCGACATCGGCCGCGAGATCCAGCCCACCGACCCCCTCGCGCGGGTGCTCGACCAGATCATGGCGGCCGACACCCGGGCCATGCACGACACCGCCGCGCTGCTCGACCTCGGCGAGGTGGAACGCGCCGCGGTGGCCATCGCCGGGGCCAGCCGGGTGAACATCTTCGGGGCCAGCGGCAGCGCGCTGGTGGGCGAGGAGATGCAGTTCAGCCTGCACCGCATCGGGGTGGCCGCCTGGGCCTGGAGCGACGTGCACGAGGGGCTGGCCAGCGCCGCGCTGCTCGGCGTCGGCGACGTCGCGCTCGGCATCTCGCACACCGGCCAGACCCGGGAGACGATCGAGATGCTCGCCGAGGCGGGCAGCCGGGGCGCCACCACTCTCGCCCTCACCGGTTTCCCCCGCTCGCCGCTGGCCGAGCTTGCCGACATCGTGCTGCTCACCGCCAGCCAGGCCACCACCTTCCGGCCGGACGCCCTATCGGCCCGCCACCCGCAACTGGTGGTGCTCGACCTGCTCTACATCGCCGTCGCCCAGCGCACCCACGACCGCGCCCACGCCGCCTTCCGGCGTACCGCGCAGGCCGTCGACGGGCACAAGGCCGCGAAAGGGGCCCTCTCATGATCAGTGCCCAGGGGTACGCGGACGCCGTCCGCCCGGTGCTCGACCGCCTGCTCGACTCGGAGGCCGACGGGATCACCCGGGCCGCCGACCTGATCGCCGACAGCCTGCGCGCCGGCGGCGTCCTCCAGGCGTTCGGCGCCGGGCACTCCGAGGCGTTCGCCGCCGAGCTGGTCGCCCGCGCCGGTGGGCTGGTCCCCACCAATCGGCTCTCGGTACGGGACCTGGTGGTGCACGGCGACGCCCCGCGCGACGTGCTCGCCGACCCCAAGCTGGAACGCGATCCGTCCATCGCCCACCAGATCTACGCGCTCGCGGCGCCTCAGCCGCGCGACGTGTTCGTGGTGGCGTCCCAGTCCGGCATCAACGGCTCGGTGGTCGAGCTGGCGGCGCTGGTCATCGAGCGCGGTCACCCGTTGATCGCGGTCACCTCGGTCGAGCACACCGCACGGGTGGCGCCACGGCACCCGTCCGGTCAACGGCTCGCCGACCTCGCCGACGTCGTGCTGGACAACGGCGCGCCGTACGGTGACGCACTGCTGCCGCTCGAGGGCGGCGGCGCGGTCTGTGCGGTCTCCTCGGTCACCACGGCGCTGCTGGCGCAGTTGCTGACCGCCGAGGTCGTACGACGGTTCCACCAGGCCGGGGAGGTACCCCCTATCTACCTCTCCGCCAACGTCCCCGGCGGGGACGAGCACAACATCGCCCTCGAGTCCCGGTACGCCGGACGTCTCCGGCGTACCGCCTGACCCGAAATTCCACAAGGAGAGACGACGATGTCGATTACCCCCGAGCACCCGGCCGCACTCGACCGTCGCACGGTGCTGCGTCGCGCCGCCGCCGTGGGCATGCTCGCCACTCCGGCCATCGGCCTGCTCAGCGCCTGCGCGACGAGCAGCGGCGGTGACAAGGACAACGAGAAGGCCGCCGAAGGCACCAAGAGCGCGACCAACCCGCTGGGCGTCAAGGAGGACGCTCCGATCGAGGTGATCATCTTCAACGGCGGCTACGGCGAGAAGTACGCGACCGACGTGCACGAGCCGCTGTACAAGAAGGCGTTCCCCAAGGCGGAGGTCAAGCACCAGTCCACGCAGGCCGTCTCCACGGTGCTCCAGCCGCGGTTCGCGTCCGGCAACCCGCCGGAGTTCGTCAACAACTCGGGCGAGAAGCTGATCGACTTCGGCTCGCTGGTCGCCGACGGTCAGCTCCAGGACCTCACCGAGCTGTGGGACGCCCCGTCGGTCGACGACCCGGCCAAGAAGGTCCGCGACACCGTGGTGCCGGGCACCGTCGAGGCGGGCTCGTTCAACGGCAAGCCGTACGTCCTGTACTACGTCTCCACCGTCTTCGGCATCTGGTACTCGGCCAAGCTGTTCAAGGACAACGGCTGGGCGCCGGCAAAGACCTGGGACGACTTCATCAAGCTGCTCACCGCCATCAAGGCCAAGGGCATCACGCCCTACGGGTACGCGGGCGCGAACGCGGCCTACTACCAGTGGAACGTGATCCTCACCCAGGCTGCCAAGATCGGCGGCGTCGACGTGCTGAAGAACATCGACAACCTGGAGGACGGCGCCTGGAAGCAGGACGCGGTCAAGCAGGCCGCCGCGGCGTGGGCCGAGGTCGGGGCGAAGTTCAGCGACAAGAGCTTCGAAGGACTCAAGCACACCGACGTGCAGCTGCGGCAGAACCAGTACAAGGTGGCCCTGTACCCCAGCGGCGACTGGCTGGAGGGCGAGCAGAAGCAGGACACCCCGGCCGGCTTCGACTACCAGCTCATGCCGGTGCCGAGCCTCACCGCGTCGGACAAGCTGCCGGCCACTGCCCTGCGGGCCACCGCGGGCGAGGGCTACTTCGTCTCGGCGAAGAGCAAGAACCCCCGGGGCGGTCTGGAGTACATGCGCCAGATGCTGTCCAAGGCGGGCGCGAAGGGCTTCACCGAGGTGGTCAAGGCCCCGACCGTCGTCACCGCCGGTTCGGAGGGCTTCGCCTTCCCGCCCGGTGTGGCCAGCTCGCAGGCCGCGCTCAAGGCGGCCGGCCAGGACGTGTTCAACCTGTACTTCGACGGCTGGTACAAGGAGCTCGACACGGAGGCGCGCAGCGCCACCAACGAGCTGATGTTCGGCCGGATCAACGCGGACGCCTTCGTGGAGCGGATCCAGAAGCGCGCCGACGCGATCAAGAAGGACAGCTCGGTCGCCAAGTTCAAGCGCTGATCGATCGGAGCTAGGGTCATGCGGCACGGCAAGTATCCATTCGTGATCGGGTTCCTGTTCGCCCCGGTCGCGCTGTACGTGACATTCGTGATCTGGCCGTACGCGCAGGCGTTCCAGATCTCGATGACCAACTGGCGAGGGCTCTCCGCCCCGCAGTGGGTGGGCTTCGACAACTACCGGAGGATGCTCGACGACGGCGCCTTCTGGAAGGCGGTCCAGCACCACGGCGTACTGCTGCTTGCCCTGCCGCTGATCACGATCGCCATCGCGCTGTTCTTCGCCTTCCTGCTCAACGTGGGCGGCAAGAGCAGTGGCGGTCAACGCCAGGGGGTCTGGGGGTCGAAGTTCTACCGGGTGGTGTTCTTCTTCCCCCAGGTCCTGGCGGTGGCGATCATCGCGGTGCTGTTCCAGATGGTCTACCGGCCGAACGAGTCCGGACTGATCAATGGCGTGTTGATGAAGCTCGGCCTGGAGCCGATCCTCTTCCTCATCAAGCCGAACCTGGCGCTGTGGTCGATCATCGCGGTGCTGGTCTGGCAGGCCGTCGGCTTCTACGTGGTGCTCTTCTCGGCCGGGATGGCGTCCATTCCCGGTGAGATCTACGAGGCCGCCGAGATGGACGGCGCGAGCAGGGTGACGCTGTTCTTCCGGGTCACCCTGCCGCTGCTTTGGGACACCCTCCAGGTGGCCTGGGTCTACCTGGGCATCGCGGCGTTCGACGCGTTCGCCATCGTGGCGGTGCTCTCGGTGGACAGTGGCGGCCCGGACGGCGCCACCACCGTCCTGGCCGTGGAGATCTACCGCAACTTCACGTACCAGAAGTACGGCTACGCCTCTGCGATGGGTGTGGCGCTCTTCTTCCTCACCATCACGTTCGCGGCGCTGACGCTGCGGCTCACCAAGCGGGAAAGCGTGGAGTACTGATGAACCCGCAGTCGACGCTGCCGCCGACGCCGGCGGCGCTACCGCCGAAGACCGGCGACCCGTCCGCGACCGACGGTCGGCGTGGCAGGGGCCCCCGCTCGGAGGTACGGCTCTTCGCCGGCCTCGGGCACATCGCTCTCGCCGTGTGGGCGGTGATCGTGATCGTCCCGATCCTGTGGACCTTCCTCGCCGCGTTCAAGAACACCAGCGAGATCTTCAGCAGTCCGTGGACGTTGCCGGCGGAGCTGCGCTGGGAGAACTTCGGCCGGGCGTGGACCAAGGCGCACGTCGGCAGGTATTTCCTCAACAGCGTCTTCGTGGTCGCGTGCAGCACGTTCGGCACCATGCTGCTCGGCTCGATGGCCGCGTACGTGCTGGCGCGGTACCGGTTCTGGGGCAACCGGGCGATCTACTACCTGTTCGTCTCAGGGCTGGCGTTCCCGGTTTTCCTGGCCCTGGTGCCGCTCTTCTTCGTGGTGAAGCAGCTCGGCATGCTGGACACCTACCAGGGCGTGATCCTGGTCTACATCGCCTACTCGCTGCCGTTCACGGTCTTCTTCCTGGCCGCGTTCTTCAAGACGCTGCCGTCCTCGGTCGCCGAGGCGGGGATGATCGACGGCTGCGGTCACACCCGGCTCTTCTTCCGGGTGATGATGCCGATGGCGAAGCCGGGCCTGATCAGCGTGACGATCTTCAACATCATCGGGCAGTGGGCGCAGTACCAGCTCCCGCTGGTGCTGCTCTCCAACGCCAAGGACAAGTGGGTGCTCACCCAGGGCATCGCCGACATCTCGGTCAACGCCGGCTACGAGGCGGACTGGTCCGGACTGTTCGCCGCGCTGACCATCGCCATCCTCCCGATGATCATCGTGTACGCCGTCTTCCAGCGTCAGATCCAGGCCGGCCTCACCTCCGGCGCGGTGAAGTAGGCCGTCACCTCTGGCGCTCGTCGGCGTGGGCGTGCCATGAGCGCCAGAGGGCGGCGTACGCCCCGTCGGCCGCGACGAGGTCGTCGTGACTGCCGATCTCGGTGATCCGGCCGTCCGCCAGGACGGCCACCCGGTCGGCGTCGTGCGCGGTGTTCAACCGGTGCGCGATGGCGATGACGGTCCGCCCGACGAGCACGGCTGCGAGGGCCCGCTCGGTGCGCCGGGCGGTGCTCGGGTCGAGCGCCGCGGTCGCCTCGTCCAGGATCAGCGTGTGCGGGTCGGCGAGTACCAGCCGGGCCAGCGCCAGTTGCTGGGCCTCGGCCGCGCCGATCTGTCGGGCGCCGTCGCCGAGCGCGGTGTCCAGACCGTCGGGCAGCGCGTCGAACCAGTCGGCGCCCACCGTGGCCAGCGCGGCGCGCATCTGCTCGTCCGAGGCGTCCGGCGCGGCGAACGCGAGGTTGTCGCGTACCGAGCCGATGAAGACGTGGTGCTCCTGGGTGACCAGGGCGATCCGCCGCCGGCGTTCGGCCGGGTCCAGGTCGGTGACCGGGCAGCCGCCGATGCTGACGACGCCCCGCCGTGGCGCGTCGATGCCGGCCAGCAGCCGGGCCAGGGTCGACTTGCCCGCGCCCGACGGGCCGACGACCGCCAGCCGTTCGCCGGGCCGCACCTCCAGGTCGATGCCGTGCAGCACGTCGTGCCCGTCGGCGTACGAGAACCGCGCCTCGCGCACGACGAGCCGCTCACCCCGCGAGGTGGCCGTGGTCCCCGGCGGCTCCGGTGGGACCAGCCCGACGCCGAGCACCCGGGCGTACGACGCGAAGCCGCGCTGTGCCTGCTCCGTCCACTGCAACAGCCGGTCCAGCGGGTCGATGGCCTGCTGGAGGTAGAGCGCGGCGGCGACCACCGCGCCGAGCGAGACCCGGTCGGCGGCGAACAGGTAGCCGCCGACGAGCAGGACCATGGCGACGGGCAGCGGATAGCTGGCCTCCACGACCGAGAAGAACACGGTCCGCAGCGCGAGCGTCGCCCGGCGGGCCTGCCACACCCGGGTGACGCGGGTGGTGCCGTGCCGGATCCGGTCGTCGGCCAGCCGCAACGCCTCGACCGTGCGGGCCCCCTCGGCGGTGGTGGTCAACGCCTCGGTCAACTCGGCCGCCTCCGCGCCCTCGGTGAGGTACGCGGAGCTGGCCCGCCGCAGGTACCAGCGCGTCACCGCCACGATCGACGGCAGCCCGGCCAGCGCCGCGACCCCGAGCAGGGGATGCAGCAGGAAGACCGCCCCGAACAGCAACGTCAACTGCACCGAGGCGATGACGATGGTGGGCACCACGTCCCGGACGGTGGTCCCGACCGTCGCCACGTCGACCGAGCTGCGGGTGGCCAGGTCCCCGGAGCCGGCGCGCTCGACGACCGAGACCGGCAGCCCGAGCGTGCGGTTGACGAACTCTTCGCGCAGCTCGGCGACGGCCCGCTCGCCGAAGCGGTGGCCGGCGTACTGGGCGTAGCGCGAGAGCAGGGCGCTGACCACGACACATCCGGCGATCGCCAGTGCCAGCCGGTCCACGGTGGCCACGCCGGCGCCGGCGCTGACCCGGTCGACGATCGCACCCAGCAGCCAGGGCGGGGCGAGGCCGGCGACGGCGGCGGCGCTGTGCAGCGCCAGCACGACGCCGACGGCCCGGCGATGCCGGCTGATCATGTCCCGAAGGGCACGGCGTACGGTGCCGCGGTCCGCGATCGGCAGCCGGGTCACCGGTACGCCTCCTCGGCGTCGGCGGGCCGCTCGGCCACCGGATCGTCGCCGCCCCGGGCCACCAGGTGCCGGTAGCCCGGGTCGTGGTCGAGCATGTCCTCGTGCGTGCCGGTGGCGGTGATCCGGCCTCCGCTCAGGTGCGCGACCACGTCGGCGCGGCCGAGCAGCAGCGGCGACGTGGCGAGCACCACGGTGGTCAGCCCCGCCCGAGCCTTCCGCAGCCGCTCGGCGATCCGCGCCTCGGTGTGCGCGTCCACGGCCGAGGTCGGGTCCACGAGGATCAGCACCTCCGGCTCGGCGAGCAGCGCCCGGGCCAGGCGGACCCGTTGGCGTTGACCGCCGGAGAGCGTCCGGGCCCGGGCGTCCAGCGGGGTGTCCAGCCCGGCCGGGAGGGCGTCCACGATGTCGTCGGCCGACGAGGTCCGCAGGGCGGCGCCGAGCCGTTCGTCGCCGGCCCCGGGGCGCAGCACGTCACGCAGTGTCCCGGCGAAGAGGTACGAGTCGTGGTCGGCGACCAGGATCCGGGCACGGACCTCGTCCAGGGCGACCCGGGTCAGCGGGATGCCACCCCAGGTGGTGTCGCTGACCACGTACCGGCCCAGCCGGTCGGCCAGCGCCTCGGCGGCCGCCGGATCGTCGGCGGCGACCGCGGTCAGCCGGCCGGCGCGTACGATCAGCCCGGTCACCGGGTCGTGCAGGTCGGCGGGGCCGTTCGGCGCGGCCACCGCGTGCGGGTGACGCGCGTCGGGGACGGCCGACGGCCACCGGCGACCCGGCCCGCCGACGTCGTCCGGGGTGAGCCGGAGCAGGTCGGTGATCCGCCGGGCGGCGACCCGACCCCGGATGAGCTGGTGGCTGCCCTCCAGGAGGAACCAGACCGGCACGATCAGGCTCGCGACGATGCCGTAGACGGCGACGAGTTCACCGACGCTGACGGTGTCGCTGACCACCATCCGGGCCGTCAGCCACACCACCGCCGCCAGGAACAGGCCGGGGATGGCGACGGTCGCCGCGTCGATCCAGCTGATGACCGCGCCGACGCGGTAGCCCTCGGTGCGCAGGTCCGCAGATCGGGCCGCGTACCGTCGGGCGAAGAGGTCCCGGCCGCCCACCCCGGCCAGCACGCGCAGCCCGGCCACGATGTCGCCGGACCTGGCGGTGAGCGCACCCTGCTGCCTCCGGTAGACCGACTCCGCGCGTTCCAGTCGGCGCAGCAGCGGCCCGACGACCAGCGCGACCGCCGGCATACCCACCAGCACGCAGAGCGCGAGCAGCGGGGAGATCGACCAGAGCACCACGGCGATGACCCCGTACGCGATGATCGCGCCGACCCCCGGCCCGGTCAGTGTCAGCACCTGCGCCGACCAGTCGATGTCGGAACCGCCCACGGTGGCGACCTCACCGGCGGCGGAACGGCGCGGCAGCGCCGCGCCGACCCGGGACAGCTGGCGCAGCAGCACCTCCGCCGAGCGGGCCTTGGCGTCCTCCCGGATGAAGGTCATCGTGCGGTGTCGCATGATGCCCAGGTACGACAACGCCACCCCCGCCACGACGATCGCCACCACCCACAGGGCCAGGGCGCGGCTGTCGCGGGCGCGCAGGCCGTCGTCGACGGCGCGGGCGATCAGGTAGGGCCGGGCCGAGAGCCCGACCATCCAGGCCGTGCCGAGCAGACTGCCGCGCAGCACCCGCCAGGGCTGGCACCGGACCAGCCACCACAGGTACCGCATCGGACCGCGGGTGTCGGGGGTACCGGGGTCGGAGTGCGGGATCTGGGGAGGCACCTGGCCACGCTATCGAGCACCGGGCCGACGCACCGACCTGTTTTCCTGTCGGAGGGGGAAGGCAGAATCACATTCGTGCTGGTGGCGGTGGTGGCGGGCGAACGCGGTGGGGGAGAGCTGCGTCCGCTCGACGCCGCCGGCCGACCCGTCGGCCCGATCCAGACCGTCAGCGACCTCGCCGCCGCGATGGCCGCACGGGAGGCGGCCGAGCACCCGCGGTGGGTCTGGGCCACCGCGGGCGCGATCTACCCGGCGCTGCTGCGGGCCGGGGTGCGCGTCGAGCGGTGCCACGACGTGGAGTTGACCGAGGCCCTGTTGCTCGGGCAGGCCGGCCGTTGGGGTGAGCCCCGCTCGCTGGCCGCCGCGTGGGCCCGCCTGACCGGTGCTCCGGTGCCGCCCGACCCGCCGCCGCGCGCCGCCGCGCCGCCCGGGCACGGCCAGGGCGCGCTCTTCGACACGCTGCCCGGTCCGCCGGGGCCGGGCATCGAGGCACTGACCCGGGTGTACGCCGATCAGGTCGCCCGGCTGGCCACCACCGAGCACCCGGGCCGGTTCCGGCTGCTGGTGGCCGCCGAGTCGGCCGGCGCGTTGATCGCGGTGGAGATGGGCGTCGCCGGGCTGCCCTGGCGGGCCGAGGTGCACGACGCGGTCCTCGCCGAGCTGCTGGGGGAGCCGTCCCCGGTCGGCGGGCCGCCGCGCCGGTTGGCCGAGTTGGCGGCCCGCATCGCCGACGCGTTCGGCGTCCGCCAGCTGCACGCCGACTCCCCGGCCGAGCTGCTCAAGGCGTTCGCCCGGGCCGGGGTGGAGCTGCCCAACACCCGGGCCTGGGTGTTGCGCGGGGTGGACCATCCGGCGGTGCCCCTGGTGCTGGAATACAAGGAGCTGTACCGGATCTGGACGGCGCACGGCTGGTCCTGGCGTGAGCAGTGGGTGCGCGACGGGCGGTTCCAGCCGGAGTACGTGCCGGGCGGGGTGGTCTCCGGCCGCTGGGCGACCCGGGGCGGTGGCGCGTTGCAGATCCCCAAGGTGATCCGCCGGGCGGTGGTGGCCGACCCGGGCTGGCGGCTGGTGGTCGCCGACGCCGGCCAGTTGGAGCCCCGCGTCCTGGCGGCGGTCTCCGGGGACGCGCGGCTGGCGGCGGCGGGCGGCGCCGGTGACCTGTACGCCGCGCTCGCCCGGGACTCGTTCGGTGGTGACCGTCCCCGGGCCAAGGTGGCCCTGCTCGGGGCCATGTACGGGCAGACCGGCGGTGCGGCGGTGCCCGCGCTGGCGGTGCTCAAACGCAGCTACCCGACGGCGTTCGGCTACGTCGAGGCGGCGGCGCGCACCGGCGAGGCGGGCGGGTTGGTGCGCTCGTGGCTGGGGCGCACCTGCCCACCCGGCTCGGTCGGCCTCGGTGACCCCGACGAGGGGCCGACCGATCCGGACGCCGCGGCCGATCGGCAGAGCCCCCGGGCGCGGGCTGCCCGGTCCCGGGGGCGCTTCACCCGCAACTTCGTCATCCAGGCCACCGCCGCGGAGTGGGCTTCGACGCTGCTGGCCACCCTGCGCACCGAGCTGGCCGGCACCGACGCCGAGCTGGTCTTCTTTCAGCACGACGAGGTGATGGCGCACTGTCCGGCCGAGCAGGCCGAGGCCGTGGCGGCGGCGGTGAGCCGGGCGGGTGAGCGGGCCACCGCGCTGCTGTTCGGTGACACCCCGGTGCGCTTCCCCCTGGATCTGTCCATCGTCGACTGCTACGCCGACGCGGCCTGACCGGCTCGCAGGCGTGGCGGAGGTCATCGCGCGATGATCGCCTCCACATCGACGATGAGGCAGCATCCACGTGCCTGAATACCCCCAGGTGGGCGACGTGGAGTCGATCGTCCACCCGGGAGTGCGTCCGCCGGTAGCCGGGCCGTTCGGTGCTGCGGCGGTCGCGGAGGAGGCCATCGCGGGCCTCGCCGCGGCGGTCCGATGCGTAACGGTTGCGCTATTTTCCCTTTTCGCCCCGCTACCCGTGCGCGACCCTCCTCGTTGCAGTGTCCGTAGGAGGGGCCGGCCGGTCACGGTCGGTCCCGTGCTTGAGGGGGCGCAGCTGAACCGGATCGCAGGAATGATCATCGCCGCAGGTGGGGGACGCCGTATCGGGGGTCCCGAGGCGCTGCTGCACCAGGGAGAAAAGCCCCTGGTCAACCAGATGATCGACACGATGACCGAGGCGGGCTGCGAGCAGATCGTGGTCGTGCTGGGGGCCGCCGCCGACCAGGTCCGGGAGACCGCCGACCTGGCCAAGGCGACCGTTGTGATCAACAAAGCGTGGGGCACCGGGGTCGGCTCGTCCATCCGCGCCGGTCTGGCCGCCATGGACGACGCGGGGATCGAGGCGGTGGTGGTGGTGCCCGTCGACATGCCGGGCCTGACCGCCGCGGCGGTCCGCCGGGTGGCCGCGCTGCCGTACCCGGATGTGCTGGTCTGCGCCACCTACGACGGGCTGCGCGGGTACCCGATGCTGTTCGGCCGCCGGCACTGGCCCGGCATCGCGACCCTGGCCAGCGCCGACGTGGGCGCCCGGCCGTACCTGTTGGCGCACAAGGACCAGATCGTCGACATCGCCTGCGACTCGGTGGCCGACGGCAGCCGCGTCGACACCCCGGAGTTGATGGCGCTCTACGGGCTCACCGTCCCGCCGCAGCGCGTCGGGGTCTAGCGCGCCACTCTGGCCGCGCTCTCGTACGCCGCCGCTCGTGCGATCACCTCGGGGGTCGCGCGGGAGGGGTGGCCGCTGTCGAAGGGCGGTTGCGGGTCGTACTCCATCCAGAGCTGTATCGCTTCCGCCGTCGTCCGGTCGGTGAGGAGTTCGACGAGTCTCAGCCCCATGTCGAGGCCACTCGACACGCCGGCGGCCGTGATGATGCGGGCGTCCGGCTCCTCGACCACTCGCTGGTCCGTCGGCTCGGCACCGAAATGGATCAGCTTCTGCGTCACCCGGTAGTGGCTGGTGCCCCGTCGTCCCCGCAGCAGTCCGGCGGCCCCGAGCAGGAGCGAGCCGGAACACACGGAGGTCGTGAACGTCGTCGTGGCGTGGATCCGCCTGATCCAGGCCGGCAGAGGGCCGGTGAGAGCGGGACCGGTCCCCGGTCCTCCCGGAACGACGAGAACGTCGGCCGCCTGCACGTCGTCGAGCGCGGCCTCGGCCACGAGGGAGACCATCCCGCAGTCGTCGCGGACGGGACCGGGACGGTCGGCCACCAGGACCACGTCGACGCCCGGTGTGAGGGCCAGTGGCTGGTAGACGCCGATGACGTCCAGAGCGGTGAAACGTTCGTACAGCGGGATGACGACGTGGGTCACCAGAGGTCCCTTTCGGTCGTGTGCGGAGGCCGTGGACTGCGGTCAGAGGGTCGAGAAGCGCGCGCGGAACGCGCCCGGCGTCGTGCCGAGCCGTTCGCCGAAGACACGTCGGAGCGACTCGGCGGACCCGAACCCCGCCCGGACCGCCACGACGTCGAGAGCGAGGTCGGACTGCACCAGAAGGCGTTTGGCGGTCTCCAGACGAAGCTCGGTGCGGTAGCGCCCGACGGTGAGTCCCGTCTCGCGTGCGAAGAGACGCTGGAAGTGCCGGGGCGACATGGCGAGCTGCGCGGCAAGATCGTCGACACGGTGTGTCGCGGCCGGATCGGCGTCGATGGCACGCTGCACGGCGGCTACCCGCCGGTCGGTGGCGCGTTCCAACCACACCGGTCCGGAGAACTGTGCCTGCTGACCGGGGCGGTGCAGGAACATCACGAGCCAGCGGGCGATCTCCTGTGCGACCCGTGCGCCGTGATCGGCCGCCACGACGGCAAGCGCCAGGTCAATCCCCGAGGTGACACCACCCGACGTCCACACCGGACCGTCGTGCACGTAGAGGGCGTCATGGTCGACGGTGAGGTCGGAGAATCGCCGAGCGAGCTCCCCGGACAGCGACCAGTGGGTGGCCACCCTGCGACCACCGAGCAGTCCGGCCCGTGCGCACAGGAACGCCCCGGAACAGATCGACACCAGGCGTGTCGGCCGGCATCCCCGCAACCAGGTGACGAGGTCGTCGTGCTCGTCCCCGGCGGCCGCCGTACGGCCACCGGGGACGACGAGGGTGCCACCGCTGACGGGCTCTCCGAGCGCGTCGGCGACCAGGACGAGGCCGCTCTCGGACGCCACCTCGGCCTCCGTGCCCACCAGCCTCAGGTCGTACGCCCGGTGGTGACCCCGTGCCGTCCGATACCGGTTCGCCCCGGTGAGGACCTCCCACGGCCCAGCGATGTCGAGGGACTGCACACCCCCGAAGGCGACGACGGTGACGCGCTCAACCATGCCCTGAGTCTGTCGGCAGGGCCGGCGTGGCGCCATGACGCGCTACCCACGGATAGTGACACCGCGCGGGACGCGTCAGTCGAGACGACCGGTGGCCGCGAGCCGCCCGTACCAGTGCGCGCTGTCCTTCCAGATGCGTTCCTGCGTGTCGTAGTCGACCCGGATGATCCCGAACCGGCGGTCGTAGCCGTAGCCCCACTCGAAGTTGTCCAGCAGCGACCAGACGAAGTAGCCCCGCACATCCACGCCCTGCTCGCGGGCGTCCGCCACGGCGGAGATGTGCCGGCGCAGATAGTCGATCCGCAGGTCGTCGTGGATCCGGCCGTCGGCCGACACGGTGTCGTCGAAGGCCGCGCCGTTCTCGGTGATCATCAGCGGCTGCCCCGGGTACTCCCGGCCCAGCCGCAGCAGCAGCTCGGTCAGGGCCGGCGGGTCGATGTTCCAACCCATCGCCGTGTACGGGCCGGGCTGCGGCAGGAAGTCGACGTCGTCGGCGCCGACCCACGGCGAGTGTGCCGACGCGCCGTGACCGTCGGCGTCCGAGCGCGCCGAGTGCCCGTCCCAGGCGCGGACCAGGGTGCTGGAGTAGTAGTTGACACCAAGCACGTCCAGGGGCACGGCGGCCACCTTCTCGTCGCCCTGGTGCACGAACGACCAGTCGGTGACGCCCGCCGTGTCGGCCAGCAGGTCGGCCGGATACGCCCCGTTCAGCATCGGGCCGAGGAACGCCCGGTTGGCCAGCGCGTCGATGCGGCGGGCCGCGTCGACGTCCGCCGCCGAGTCGGACGCCGGGCGGATCACGTGCAGGTTCAGCGTCACCGACAGCTCGGCGGTCGGGGCCAATTCCCGGACCACCCGGCCGGCCAGGCCGTGCGCGAGGTTCAGGTGGTGCACCGCCGCCAGCGCGGCCACCGGCTCGGTCCGTCCCGGCGCGTGCACACCGGAGCCGTAGCCCAGGTACGCCGAGCACCACGGCTCGTTGAGCGTGGTCCAGGTGTGCACCCGGTCGCCGAGCGCGGCGACGATCCCCGACGCGTACTCCTCGAAGCGCAGCGCCGTGTCCCGCACCGGCCACCCACCGGCGTCCTCCAGCTCCTGCGGCAGGTCCCAGTGGTACATGGTGGCGACCGGGCGGACGCCGCGCTCCAGCAGGCCGTCGACTAGCCGGGAGTAGAAGTCCAGGCCGGCCTGGTTGAACCGGCCGGACCCGCCCGGCTGCACCCGCGGCCAGGAGATCGAGAAGCGGTACGCGCCCAGGCCCAGCTCGGCGATGTGGTCGAGGTCCTGCGGCCAGCGGTGGTAGTGGTCGGCGGCCACGTCACCGGTGTCACCGTTCAGCGTCCGCCCGGGGGTGTGGCTGTAGGTGTCCCAGATGGACGGCCCTCGGCCGTCCTCGGTGGCCGCGCCCTCGATCTGGTACGCCGCCGTGGCCGAGCCCCAGAGGAAGCTCTCCGGAAAGGTGCGTGCCGTCATCGTCCTGCTACCTCCGTCCCGGCGACCACGCAGTGGTACGCCGACGAGTCACCCGCCACCAGTTCCGCGGTGGCCACGCCGTCGCGGAAGCTCACCTCGAACTCCGCGCCCGGCCCTTCGCCGGGCGACGGAATCCGTACCCGTTGCCGTTGCCCCTGGGCCGGAGCGTAGAGGCGCAGCTCGACACCGTCCGCCCACTCGTAGTCGGGCCGGTCGGAGCGCGATCCGAACGGGATCACCGCGCCCGGCCGGACGAGCACCGGCAGGCTGTCGAACTCGTGCTTCTCGGTCACCCAGGCCGGGCCGGTGAGCTGCGCGCCGGTCACCAGGTGCGTCCACGTGCCGGCGGGCACGTAGAAGGTGACCTGGCCGTCGGCGCTGAGCACCGGCGCGACCAGCACGTCAGGGCCGAGCATGTACTGCCGGTCCAGGTGCGCGGCGGCCGGATCGTCCGGGAACTCGACGATCATCGGGCGCATCACCGGGATCCCGTCGCGGTGCGCCTCCTGCGCGGCGGCGGCCAGGTACGGCATCAGGCTGAGCTTGAGCCGGGTGAAGTGCCGCAGCACGTCGACGGCCTCCTCGTCGTACGCCCACGGCACCCGGTACGAGCCGGAGCCGTGCAACCGGGAGTGCGAGGAGAGCAGCCCGAAGGCGATCCACCGTTTGAACACGGCCGGATCGGGGGTGCCCTCGAAGCCGCCGATGTCGTGGCTCCAGTAGCCGAAACCGGACGACGCCAGGGACAGCCCGCCGCGCAGCGACTCGGCCATCGCGACGAACGTCGCCTCGCAGTCGCCGCCCCAGTGCACCGGGAACTGCTGCCCACCGGTGGTGGCCGAGCGGGCGAACACCACCGCCTCGCCCTCGCCCCGCTCGGTCTCCAGCAGCTCGAAGACGGCCTTGTTGTAGAGGTAGGAGTAGTAGTTGTGCATCCGCTGCGGGTCCGAGCCGTCGTGCCACACCACGTCGGTTGGGATGCGCTCGCCGAAGTCGGTCTTGAAGCAGTCGACGCCCATGTCCAGCAGGACCTTGAGCTTGCCGGTGAACCAGCGGACCGCGTCCGGGTTGGTGAAGTCGACAAGGGCCATGCCGGCCTGCCACTTGTCCCACTGCCAGACCGACCCGTCCGGGTTGCGGACCAGGTAGCCGGCCTGGCGGCCCTCCTCGAAGAGGTACGAACGCTGCGCGATGTACGGGTTGATCCAGACGCACACCTTCAGGTCGCGCTCGTGCAGCCGGCGCAGCATCCCCTCGGGGTCGGGGAAGGTCGCCGGGTCCCAGACGAAGTCGACCCAGTGGAACTGGCGCATCCAGAAGCAGTCGAAGTGGAACACCGACAGCGGCAGGTTGCGCTCGGCCATCCCGTCGACGAACTCGGTCACCGTCTTCTCGTCGTACGAGGTGGTGAACGACGTGGACAGCCACAACCCGTACGACCAGGCGGGCACCCGGGCCGGCCGGCCGGTCAGCGCCGTGTACCGGCGCAGCACGTCCTTCGGGGTGGGCCCGTCGATGACGTAGTAGGTGAGCGACTGGCCCTCGACGCTGAACTGGTTCTGCGCCACGACCTCCGAGCCGACCTCGAACGACACGTGCTCGGGATGGTCCACGAAGACCCCGTAGCCGGCGCTGCTGAGATAGAACGGCACGTTCTTGTACGCCTGCTCGCTGGCGGTGCCGCCGTCGGCGTTCCAGATGTCGACGGTCTGGCCGTTCTTCACGAACGGGCCGAAGCGCTCGCCCAGCCCGTACACCGTCTCGCCGACGCCGAGCGCGAGCCGCTCGTGCACGTACCGGCGGCCCTCGCCGTCGGTGACGATGCCCACGCTGCGCGCGGTGGACGCGGTGATCAGCCGGTCGCCGTGCTGGAACTCGACCCGCCAGCCGTCGATGAGCGCCACCCGGGCGGTCAGTTCACCGGTGGTCAGCGACGCGGTGATGCCGGTGATGTCGACGGTGACCGGGTGCGCGTCGTCGGTGCTCAACCCGAAGTGCGGCTCGCGGGGCAGCCCGCCGCTGTGGTGGCCGATGGTCACCCCGACGACGCCAGCGGCGGGGGAGAAGAACCGGACGGTGACGACGGGCCGGTTGAGGGTGTCGCCCCGACCGGTGATCTGACCGGCCGGCGCGAAGACGGTGAAGCCGCGCTCGTCCGGCTCGACCGATTCCACTGTGCCGGGGCGCAGCACGCTGACCCCCGGGCGCAGTTGCCAGTACCCGTCGGTGAACTTCACTTCTCGGCTCCTGCCGTGATGCCGCGCGCCAGAGTGCGCTGGAAGATGAGGAAGAAGAGGATGGCCGGCACCAGACTGATCAACGCGCCGGCGTTTGTCGTCGGGGCGTCCATCAGCCGGTCGCCCTGCAACGACGCGAGCGCGACCGGGATGGTCTGCGTCTGGTTGTCGATGAGCATGACCAGCGGGATCAGGAACTCGTTCCAGGTCCAGATGAAGAAGAAGATGAGGAGTACGGCGAGCGTGGGCCGCAGGTTGGGGAAGACCACCCGCCACAGCACCGTCCACTTGCCGGCGCCGTCGAGCGCGGCGGCCTCCAGCAGTGAGCGCGGGAACGTGCCCAGGACCGAGGCCAGCAGGTACGTGCCGAACGCGCTCTGGATCACCGTGAAGATGATGATCACCGAGAGCCGGGTGTTGTAGAGGCCGATCTCCTTCGCCACGTAGTAGAGCGGGTAGATCAGCGCCTCCTGCGGCAGCATGTTGGCCAGCAGGAACAACCCGACGATCCACAGCCGGCCGCGGACCCGGCCGATGCCCAGGGCGTACGCGTTGAGCAGGGACACGACGACGCCGAGCACCGCCACGGAGCCGGCGATGAGCGCCGAGTTCCACAGCTTGAGGGGGAAGTTCACCTCGGTCCAGTACGTCCGCAGACCCTTGGTGTAGAACTCGCCCGGCCAGCTCAGCGGCCCGCCCGACGAGTAGTCACCGGGCGACTTGAACGCGTTGAGCAGCATGAACGCGAACGGCACCAGCATGACGAGCGCGCCGAGCGTGACCAGGACGAGCACGACCCAGCGGCTGACTCCGCGGTGGTGCCGGTCGCGGACAGGCCGGTGCACCGGTGTGGGCACCGGCGTGAGCGTCACGGTCATGTCAGAACCCCCGGTCCCGGCGCTCGCTGCGCGCCTGCATCCAGATGAAGACCACGGCCACCACGACGATGATCAGCGTGAGCACGGTGGAGATCGCGGAGCCGTAGCCGACCTGGAGTTTCTTGAAGAACGTGTAGTACGCGAAGTACGACGGCACGTTCGTGGCGTTCTCCGGGCCACCCCGGGTCAGCGCGAAGATCGGCCCGAACACCTTCAGCGCGGCGATGGTGCAGGTCAGGGCCACCACGAAGGTCTCCGGCCGGATCTGCGGGAGGGTGATCGCCCGGAACCGGTGCAACCAGTTCGCGCCGTCGACCTCGGCCGCCTCGTACAGCTCCGGGTCGACCCGCTGCAACGCCGCCATGAAGACGACCACCGGGTAGCCGATCTGCACCCAGATCATCACCGCCATGACGGCCGGCAGAGCCGTGCCCGGGTCGCCGAGCCAGTCGTGGCGCAGCGCGCCGAGGCCCACCGCGTCGAGCAGGCTGTTGAACGCGCCGTCGGGGCGCAGGATCCAACCCCAGACGATGCCGGCCACCACCACGGGCAGCACCTGCGGCAGGTAGAACGCGGCCCGCAGCGCGGCGGCGGTACGCGGTGTGAACCGGCGCCCGATGACGTCGAAGAGCACCGAGGCGAGCAGCAGCCCGAGCAGGGTGGGCACCACCACCATCGCGACGATCATCGCCACGGTGTTGCGGAACGACGCCCAGAACACCTCGTCGTGCAGCAGGCGCTGGTAGTTGTCGAACCCCACGAAGGTGGGGTCGCCGATGCCGGACCACTTGGTCAGCGACAGGTAACCGGTGCCCACCAGCGGCGCGCCGATGACCAGGACGAACAGTACCGCTCCGGGGAGCAGGTAGAGCCAGTACGCCGCGGTGCGGCCGCGCGGTGCGCGGCGGGGCTTGCGCGGGGTGGGGGTCGCCGTCGGGGGTGGGGCGGCGACGGTCTCGGAGACTGCCATGGAAGATCCTTCCCGGCGGGGCGGGCGGGCACGCCGGTCGTGCCGGTCGTGCCCGCCGCTCGCCGTGTCACTTGCCGGTGATCTCCTTGACGCCATCGGCGTACGGCTTGGCGATCGTGTCGAGCACCTGGTCGGGGGACTTCGACCCGTTGATCAGGCCCTGGAAGCCACCGACCAGCACGTCGTAGTAGCCGGGCACCGGCCAGTCCGGGTAGAAGGCCAGGCCGTCCTGCTTGCTGACCGTGTTGAAGTCCTCGATCAGCTTGCGGTCCTTCGGGTCGCTGATCTTCGACGCGTCAGCGGCGACCGGGACGCCACCGTTGTTGCCGATCAGGTCCTGGATCTCCGGACGCAGGGTGATGTCGATGAAGTCGTACGCCAGGCTCTTGGCCTTGCTGTTCGACGGGACCACCCAGATGTTGCCCGACGACCCGGCGTTGAGGGTGTTGCCGGGGAAGAGGAACGTGTCCCAGTTGGCCTTCATCTCGGTCTTGAACCGGCCGTACCACCAGCTGCCCGAGACGATCATCGGGGTCTTGCCGGCGATGAACGCGGTACCCATGTCCTCGGCCTTGAGGCTCGCCGAGTTCTTGGCCACGTAGCCCTTGCGCACCCACTCGGCGAAGGTGTCCGCGCCGTACTTGAGCGGGTCGGCCTTGAAGTCGACCGGGTTCTTGTAGAGCTGGTAGTTGTCGACGAACTGCCGGTCGGCCTTGGAGAGCGCCAACTGGTAGAAGAGCTGCCCGGCCGGGTACTCCGCGCCGGCCATGCCCAGCGGCGTGACGCCCTTGCCGACGAAGGTGTCCATCGCGGCGGTCATCTCGGCCAGGCTGGTCGGCACCTTGACGCCGTTGCGGTCGAACAGGTCCTTGTTGTAGTAGACCGTGACGTACTCGCCGTAGTTCGGCACGCCGAACCAGTTGCCCGACCCCATCACGCCCTTGTCGCTGTACCGGGCGGTGGTCTGGAGGCTGGGGCTGAGCTTGCCGGCCCAGCCGCGCTTGTCGGCCTCGGCGCTCAGATCGGTGAGCAGGCCCTGCGACGACAGCAGGCCGGCCGTCGCGTTGCCCTTGTTGTACTCCATGATGTCCGGGCCCTCGGACGAGTTGATGATCATGCCGGCGTTCTGCTGGATCTGTTCGAACGCCTTGCGCTCGAAGCGCACCTCGACGCCCGGGTGCTCGGCCTTGAAGATCTCGATCGCCCGGTTCCAGCCGACCCCCATCGCGCTGTTCTCGCTCTCGTAGTGCCAGAGCTTGAGGGTCTTGGCCCCGCTGTCGTCCTCGCTCTCGCCGCCGCCGCACGCGGCCACGGTGGTCGTCGCGGTCGCCGCCAGGGCGATCGCCGCGACGATCCGGCGGAATCGCTGCATTGCTATCCTCCTCGTTGAGTATCGAGCCCGGTACTTCTGGGTCCGTCGTCGCGTTGCCGCGCGGCGGCGGGCCGTTTTCGCTGGTCAGCCCCCGCCCGTCGGGGGCGGTTCGGTGGTGACTCGTGCCGGCCGACGTGGCCCGGCGGTCGATCCCCGGATCTCCAGCGCGCACGGCAGCAGCTGCTGGTGGCGCTCGTGACCGGGCCCGTCCAGGTGGCGCACCAGCGCCTCGATCGCGATCCGGCCCAGGGTCGACCCGGGCGACGTCATCGCGGTCAGCGCCGGGGTGGCCAGCTCGGCGACCTGCGGCGAGGTGACCATCGAGACGACCGAGATGTCGTCGGGCACCGACAGGCCCCGTCCGGTCAGCTCGCCGAGGATGCCGAAGATCGCGGACTCGTTCATCGCCAGCACGGCGGTCAGCTCCGGCGTCCGCGCGAACGCGGCGGCCAGGGCGGCCCGCCCGCCGGCGGCGCTGTCCTCGGCCGGGATCATGACCGGCTCCAGGCCGTGCCCGGTCATCGCCGCGACGAACGCGTCCCGGGTGCGCAACGCCGGACCGTAGCCGCTGGCCAGCGTGGCCGCCGAGTGGTTGACGTAGACGATCCGGCGGTGTCCCAGGCCGACCAGGTGCGCGACGGCTTCCCGCACGGTCTGTTCGAAGTCGATGTCGACGTAGGAGAGCCCGGTGGTGTCGCGGGTGCGCCCGATCAGCACCAGCGGCACGCCCGCCTCCTGGAGCACGGTGACCCGCTCGTCGGCGAGCTGCACCTCCATCAGCACGACACCGTCGAGCATCCGCTGGCTGGCCAGCCGCCGCAGGTCGTCGAGGTTGCCGCCGCCGACCGGCGAGAGCACCAGGTGATAGCCGACGGCGCTGGCCGCGGCGGCGGCGCCGGTGACGAACGCGGTCTCGGTCGCGCCCAGGCCGCGCTCGTCCATCGGCATCAGCAGGCCCAGGATGCGGCTACGCCGGCTGGCCAGCCCGCGGGCCATGGCGTTGGGCTGGTAGTCGAGCTCGGCCATCGCGGCGAGCACCTTGTCCCGGGTGGCCTGGGAGATCGGCCGGGTGCCGGTGAGCACGTACGACACGGTGCTGACCGACACCCGCGCAAGGCGGGCGACGTCGTGCATCGTGGCCACCGCGCACCTCCTCCGGCCCCTGCGTGGAATCGCTCCCGAATGATCGTCGAAGCGTTTCGACGAAGCGTTTCGACAGACGCTAGGCCACCTGTTACGGCGACGTCAATAGCCGATGTCGAAAACAAGTCGGGCCCACCGACCCGGCTGGGGCGGCCCCGGCTGGGGCGCTTTACGGCAGGTCGAACAGGGTGGCGGCGTTGTTCCAGCAGACCGCGCGTAGCCAGTCGTCACCGAGGTCCAGCCGGGCCAGCCCGGTCAGCTGGTCCGCGTACGGGTAGGGGATGTTGGGGAAGTCGCTGCCGAGCAGCACCTTGCCGGCGAGGCCCAGGTCGCGCAGTCGGGGCAACTCGTCGGCGGGAAAGGGCACGAACTGGTCGAAGAACGGCGTGAACGCCATGGTGGTGTCCAGCCGGACCCGCTCGTACGCGTCGGCGAGGTCGAGGAAGGCTCGGTAGTCCGGCGCGCCGAGGTGCGCCACCACGGCGGTCAGTCGTGGGTGCCGGGCGAGCAGGTCGGCGAACGGGGCGGGCCCGGTGTGTGTCGTCCCCACCGGGGCGTGCCCGGCGTGCACCACCACCGGCACCTCGGCGTCGGCCAGCGTCCCCCACACCTCGTCCAGCGCCGGGTCGGTGGGGGAGAAGCCGCCGACCTGTACGTGCACCTTGAACAGCCGGGCTCCGTCGGCCAGCGCGGCCTCGACGTAAGCGGCGGCGCCGGGCTCGGGGAAGAAGGTCGCCGAGGGCAGGCAGCCCGGGGTGTCCCGAGCGAACTGCAGCGTCCAGCGGTTGAGGTCCGCCGCCATGCCCGGTCGGTGGGGGTACGCCAGCGCGCTGAACGCGCGTACCCCGAGGCGGCGCAGGTGGGCGACGCGGTCCGCATCGCTCCACCGGTAGCGGATCGGCCACTCGGTGCCGACCAGCGGCCCGGCGGCGTCGAAGTACTCCCACACGCGCCGCAGCAGCCTCGGCGGCAGGAAGTGCACGTGCACGTCCGCCAGCCCGGGAAGTCCCAGCGCGCGCCAGAACTCCGGCACCCGCGCGTCCTCGGCCGGCGGTGACGGCGGGCTCTCCGCCGAAGATGACGCGGCTGCGGCGTGGGTCATACGTCGATGTTGAACCGTTGCAGCACCGATGGCGCGACCAGGCCGGCGGTGGCGAGCACCGAGACCACGGTCAGCACGGCGCGCAGCACGACCACCTCGGTCTTGCTGCCGGTCCGCAGCGCGATGCTGTTGGGCAGGCCGATCATCGTCCACATGCGTCGGCGGATCGGGATCGGCCAGAGGATCGGCACCCCGGCTCTGGTGATCATGTCGCCGAGGATGTGCACGAAGCAGCCCACCCCGACGGCCGTGCCGATCAGGGGGTAGCCCCGCCCACCCGGCAGGTTGGCGAAGGTGAACCAGGCCGCGCCGGCCGACGCGAGCGTCACGATCACCCAGCCGGCCCGTTCGGCCCACTCGTCGAAGAGCCCGCGCAGGGCGAGACCGAACATGAAGAACAGGATCGTGATCACCGCCCACTTGCCGTACGCGGCGCAGAGGGCGGTGGTGCCCCAGCCGACCAGCAGCGTGAACGGAAGCGTGTGGGTGAGCGTCCGGTGCCCGTTGTTGCGACGCGGATCCTTGCTGAGCTTCGTCGCGTAGTAGACACCGAGCGAGATCTTCTCCATCACCTCGGCGACGAAGAGCGAGAAGACCCCGAACGTGCGGGCGACGGTGGCACCACCCTGGTTGCGGGTCACCTTGCCGGAGAGGTCGAGGTCGGGAAAGAGCGCTCCGCCCGCGCACACCGCCGTGCCCACCGCCAGCGCCAGCGGCGACTGGTGGTAGTCGGCGAACTGGTCCAGCGCCCAGGACCCGGCCAGCCATACCGCCGCGCCGGACAGCGCGTGCGACGGTCCCATCATCTCGGCTCACCCTCCCCAGGGATCTTGAGCGCCAAAACTACGCCACTGTAGCCAGCGCCGGTGTCGCAGGGGCGTCAGTCGCGCTGTCCACAACGGACAGTGTCAGAGGGTGGGCGTGAAGCTCTGCCGGATCATCACGAAGTATGCCGCGTTGACCTGCCAGTCGAACTCTTTTGTCAACCACGAGACGGTGTAGGCGCGCCCGGCCGAGGTGTTGGCGAGCAGCCGGATGCTGTGCACCCGCTCACCGGCGGCGTTCTCCCAACTGCACTCCCAGAGAGCCCCGCCGTCGAAGACGTCGAGCGCCGAGATGTCCACCTTGCGGTAGCCCGGCAGCGCGTCACCGGCGACGAGCCGCTTCTCCTCGGCCTTCCAGTGCGCTACCGGATCGACCTGCGGCGGCCCCGCCTCGACGCTGAGCACCCGGGCCCCGCTGGGCTCCCGGAAGCAGGTCACCGCCCCTTCGGTCCAGCGTGCCCAGGCCACCGGCGCCGCGATGCGAAAGCCGGCCGGGTCGACGTGCCAGGTCCAACCGTCCCGCAGCCCGTACCGCGCGTCGCTCGGCGGCGACACCGACGGCACCGGGGTGGCCGTCGGCGGCGGAGGCGCCGCGCAGGCGAACGCGACAGGTCGGGTGGCGGTCGCGCCACCTCCGGCGCCAGACGGAGGCATCCGCTCGTCCGGGCGGTTGAGCAGCGCCGCCGTGACACCCCCGGCGACGAGCAGGACGGCGGCGGTCGCCGCGCCGCTGAGTGCGATCAGCCGTCCGCGTCGGCCGTTCGGGCGGGCCGTCGGCGGGCGGATCGACGGCGCCGCGTCGTCCGCCGGACCCGCCGGGCCGACCGGGGTGGACGCTGCCGACCGGCCCGCGCTGCGGACCGCCGCCACCGCCGAGGAGGGAGCCGGCCCGGCCGGCCGGTCGTGGTCGGCGGCCGCGGCGCGCAGCAGCTGCTCGGCCTCGATGGC
The DNA here is from genome assembly GCF_043205095.1 of Micromonospora sp. NPDC047557. Lineage (NCBI taxonomy): Bacteria > Bacillati > Actinomycetota > Actinomycetes > Micromonosporales > Micromonosporaceae > Micromonospora > Micromonospora sp. NPDC047557. Next base: position 95,152 of record NZ_JBIDDK010000016.1, read on the forward strand.
GGTCAACCGCCGCCAGGGGTCGCGCTGCAGCAGGCCGGTGATCACCGGACGCAGCGGGCCGGCCCGACGCATCGGATCCGGCGGTTCGATGGCCAGCGCGCTCAGCGTCGCCATGGCGCTGGACCGGGCGTACGGGGACTGCCCCTCTACCGTGGCGTAGAGCGTCGCGCCCAACGACCACAGGTCGGTACGCGGATCCGACACGCCCTCGCGGGCCCGCTCCGGCGCGACGAACTGCGGCGAGCCGAGCACCAGGCCCGGGCCGGTCATCGCCCCGTCCCCGCCGTCGAAGGTCGCCAGCCCGAAGTCGGTGAGCACCACCCGCCCGTCGTCGGCGACCAGCACATTGTGCGGCTTCACGTCGCGGTGCAACACGCCGGCGCTGTGCGCCGCCCGCAACGCCGCGAGCACGGCCAGCCCGATCCGGGCGGTACGTTGTGGACTCAGCGGGCCCTCGGTGTTGAGGATCTGCTGCACCGACCGGGATGGCACGTACTCCATCACGATCCACGGATTTTCCCGGTCGTGCACCACGTCGTAGAGACGTACGACGTTGGGATGGTTGAGCCGGGCCGCCGTGCGGGCCTCGCGCATCGTCCGCAGTCGTAGTTCGGCGCGCTCGGCCTCGGCCAGCCAGGATGGCGGCACGACCTCCTTCACCGCCACGTCCCGGTGCAGCATCTCGTCGCGGGCCAGCCATACCCGGCCCATCCCGCCGGTGCCGACCAGGTCGAGCAGCCGGTACCGACCCGCGATCAGCAACTGCTGCACGGTCGCTCCCCCTCGGTCACCCCGAGTTACACGATAGCCACCAACGCGGCTTTTCTCATCCGCTGAGCGGCCTCGATCCACGCCGGACGGAGGGCCGAGCAGGGCCATACGGCGCAGGTCAGCGGGGTGGTCGGAAACTCTTTCGCACCGTTGTCCAGTCCGCGTCGGCGGCTGTCCAGTCCCGGTCGTCGGTGATCCAGCCCAGGGTCCAGCGCTCGCCCGGGAGGACCTGTTGCCGGGCGTGCAGCACCGGGCCGTACGGGGCCGTCCACCGGCACTCCCACTCCGCGCCGCCGCCGCCCGCGGCGAGCCGGATCTCGTCGTAGTTCGGCAGCGCCCCGATTCGGGCCGCGTCGTCGCGGGCCGACCGCAGTCGGGTAAGCGGGTCGGCCTCCGTGCCCTGCGCGACGCTCAACGCCCGACCGGTGGCCGGGTCCTGGAAGCAGACCAGCGCGCCTTCGCGTGAGTAGTGCCAGGTCGCCGGCACGGAGACCCGGAAGCCGGTGCTGTCGGCGTGCCAGACCCAACCCGCGGGTGGCCGGAACCGCTCGCCCGGCGCGGGTGACCCGGCCGCGACCGGCGGCCCCGCGACGTCCGGATGGACGCAGGGGAACGGCGGCGGGGGCACGTCGCGGCCATTCGGCGGCGGGCCGGGCCGGCCGGGACCACCACCGCCGTACGGCCCGCCACCGCCGTACGGGCCGCCCCGGTCATCGCCGGAGCCCTCGTTCGCGCCGCTGCCGTCGTTCGGACGATTCGCCGGCGTCGCGGTGGACCGCCCGGCGGTGTCGGTCGGGGCGTCACCGGCGACGGCCAGCGCGGTGCCCACGCCGGCCGCGGCGGACACGAGCAGCGCGGTGACGACAAGCGCGGCCCGCCGCGCCGTCGGCCGCTCGCCCAGTCGTCCGCCCAGTCGCTCGGACGTCGCAGGGGCGGGGGTTGTCACATCCGCCGAGGCCCGGACGCCCGGTTCGCCGCTCGGGCGGGCGTCGGTCGCAGCGTTTCCCGGTGGAACGGCCTCGCTGCCGCTGGTGGTGGCGGCCGGGTCGGACTCGGGCAGCGCGATGGTGACGTCCTGGTCGCCCGGTTCCCCGGAGGCGGACGCCGCCGCGGCCGAGGAGCCGGACGGGGCGTCGGCTGCGGCTTCCCGCGAGTGCGGCGGCGGGCTGGGATGGCCGGTCGTGGCGGCGGTGAGCAGCCGGCGGGCGTCGTCGTGGTCGAGGCGGTCGCGCGGGTCGCGGCGCAGCAGCCCGGCGAGCACCGGGGCGAGCGGACCGGCGTGCGGGGCCGGGTCGGGTGGGCCCGCGGCCAGGGCGCTGAGCGTGGCCATCGCGTTGCTGCGGGCGTACGGGGAGCGGCCCTCCACGGCGGCGTGCAGGGTGGCCCCGAGCGACCACAGGTCGGCGGCCACCGTGGACACGCCCTCGGCGGCGCGCTCCGGGGCGACGTACTGCGGGGAGCCGAGCACCATCCCGGGGCGGGTCATCGCGCCGTCCCCGCCGTCGAAGGTGGCCAGCCCGAAGTCGGCGAGCATCACCCGGCCATCGTGGGCGACGAGCACGTTCTGCGGTTTGACGTCGCGGTGCAGCACTCCGGCCGTGTGCGCGGCCTCCAGCGCGCCGAGCAGGGCCAGGCCGATCCGGGCGGCGCGGGCCGGCGCCAGCGGCCCCTCGGCGTCGATGACGTCCTGCAGGGTGCGCGACGGGACGTACTCCATCACGATCCACGGGCTGCCCTCGACCGGGACGACGTCGTAGAGCCGGACCACTGCGGGGTGGTTGAGCCGGGCCGCGGCGCGCGCCTCCCGCAGCGTGCGGGAGCGCAGCTCGGCCCGTTCGTGGTCGGCCAGCCAACTGGGCGGTACGACCTCCTTGACCGCGACCTCGCGGTGCAGCATCTCGTCGCGGGCTCGCCACACCCGACCCATGCCCCCGCGACCCACCAGGTCGAGCAGCCGGTACCGACCGGCGATCAGCACCTGCGCACGCTCCTCCTCAGCCGCTGTCCGAGGTACACCCTAACCAGCGGATCGGAAGTCACCTATCGGTCGTCCGACTTGGCTCAGCAGGCGGCGTGGTCGGCGGCGGCGAGCAGATTGCCCTCCGGGATGGCGATCCGGTCACGCCCGCCGGCCAGTCGGGCGGCGGCCCGCCGGGCCTGGAGCGGGCCGTGCTCGCGACGGGCGGTGGCATAGGTGGCGGCGGTGCGGGCCGCGATGCTGGCCCAGCCGTACCGCTCGCCGACCATGCTGCGGGCCCGTCGGGCCACCCGTCGGGCGAAGACCTCGTCGCCGAGCAGTTGGTCGACCGCTCCCGCGAGGGCCGCCGGGTCGCTGTGCGGGAACGTCACACCTGTCACGCCGGACTCGACGATCTCGGCGAGGCCGCCGGTGCGGGCCACCGCCAGCGGCGCTCCGGCGGCCGCCGCTTCCAGGGCCACCATGCCGAACGGCTCGTAGAGGCTGGGGACCACAGTCGCGTCGGTCGCGCCGAGCACCGCCGGCAGTTGGGTGGCGTCGAGGAAGCCCGTGAAGCGGACGGTCGAGCCGAGCGCCAGGCGGCGGGCCTCGGCCTCCAACTCGGGGCGGTACGGGCCGTCGCCGGCGATCACCACGCGCAGGCCGGGGTGCCGCTCGCGCAGCCGGGGCACCGCGTGCACGAGGTGCTGCACGCCCTTCTCGTACACCAGGCGTCCGGCGTACCCGACGAGGGGGCCGTCCGCGGCGAACCGTGCGCGGGCCGTGGCGACCGCGCGCGGGCGGGCCCGCCAGGCCCGGTCGTCGACCCCGTTGGGCACCACGTCGACCAGCCCGGTCGGCACGTCGAACAGCGCGCTGACCTGGTCGCGCATGTAACCCGAACAGGTGATCACCCGGGTGGAGGACCCGCTGAGCCAGTGCTCGACGCCGTGGATGGTGCGGTTCATCTCCTCGGGCAGCCAGCCCTGGTGCCGGCCCGCCTCGGTGGCGTGAATGGTGGTGACCAGCGGCAGGTCGAGGTGTTCGGCGAGGGTGGTCGCGGTGTGGGCGACGAGCCAGTCGTGGGCGTGGATGACGTCGTAGCTGCCGGCCTGGGTGGCGCGTAGGGCGGTGCGGGTGAGGGTGTGGTTGAAGGCCATGGTCCAGGCGAGCAGGGAGCCGGTGGCGAGGGGGAACGTCACCGGGTCTTCGGGAGCGCGCAGGATGCGCACGCCGTCGGCGTACTCCTCCAGGGGTGCGCCCTCGGCGTGGCGGGTGACGACGGTGACCTCGTGGCCGGCGGCGGCGAGGGCGACGGAGAGGGCGTGCACGTGTCGGCCGAGGCCGCCGACGAGCACCGGCGGGTACTCCCACGACAGCATCAGCACCCGCAGCTGACGGGCGGGGTGGATGTCGATCACGTGGGCGTCGGGTGACATGCGGCCCCCTTTGAGTTGTCCCCGGGCGCGCGCCGACCGACACCGGAGTCGGTGTCGCCGTCGCGTCTGGATCGGGGCCAATCCTGCCGGGGCCGAGATAACCAGCGGAGACACCGCCGTTGCGGTCGTGTAAAGCGCTACTGGCCCTTTCGGCGCACCCGCAGCAGCTCGGCCACCGACCACGCCTGGAACGGGCAGCCGGTCGCGGAGTGCGGCGCGACGCCGTCGGCCGTCTCGCTTACCGAGCCTAGCCCATATTCGGTCAGATGGGACTCAATACCGATCAATACGTCATCGACTGACATCTTGCCCCGGCGGGCGGCGTCCACGTACGGCCCGAGCAGCCACGGCCACACCGTGCCCTGGTGGTAGCCGCCGTCGCGCTCGGCCGGGCCACCCCGGTGCCGACCCACGAACTCGGGCGAGTCCGGGGCGAGGCTGCGGGGCCCGAGAGGGGTGAGCAGCCCGGCCGCGATCCGGCGCAGCGTCGGCTCGTCCGGCTCCAGCGGCGCGAACGGCAACGACCAGGCCAGCAACTGGTTGGGGCGCAGGGCGTCGTCGTCGTGCAGGGCCGCCCCACCGAGTGGGTACGCCGGCGCGGGCGCGTCCAGCACGTCGTGCAGCCAGCCGGTCGGGGACGGGAAACGGTCCCGGAACGACGCGGTCGCCTGGGCGTGCCGCCGCCACAGTTCGCCCGCGTCCTGCCCGGCCAGCTCGGTCAGCTCGGCGAGACCGGCCAGCCCGTTGATCCACAACGCGTTGACCTCGACCGGCTTGCCCGTGCGCGGGGTGACCGGCACCCCGTACACGCGGGCGTCCATCCACGTCAGGGCGGTGCCCGGGGCACCCTGGGCGAGCAGCCCGTCGGCCGGGTCGACGGCGATCCCGTAGCGGGTGCCGGCCACGTGCGCGTCGACGACCGTGCGCAGCGCCGGCAGCAGCTCGTCACCGAGATCGGTGTCGCCGGTGACCGTCACGTGCCGGCTCACCGCGTGCAGGAACCACAGCGTGCCGTCGACGGTGTTGTACTCCACCCGGCCGGTGTCGGCCGTGTTGGCGAGCATCCCCTCGGACAGCGTCGCCGCGTACGCCCGCAGCAGCTCGCGCCCCTCGGCGGCCCGGCCCGTGCAGAGGAACAATCCCTCGTACGAGATCATCGTGTCCCGCGACCAGGCGCCGAACCACGGGTAGCCGGCCACCACGTCGACCGCCGCGCCGGCGGGACGGACCACGAACGCGTCGGCGGCCAGCGCGAGCGTCGCGTCCACCTCGTCGGCCGGCTTCGCCGCGGCCACCACCTGCCGGTTGCGTCGCCGGGCCGTCGCCACGATCTCGGCGGCCGGCGGCGGTTCCTCGTCCAGCCGGCCCGCCCAGGCCCGCACCGACACCGTGTCGCCGGGGCGTTCCAGCTCGCCGGCGAAGCGTCCCGCGTACCAGAGGTCCTCGTCCGCGTTCAAACCCCGGTTGGCCTCCTCGCGGTGGTGCACGCCCAGCCACCACTGCCCCTCCGGCGTCCAGCCGGGCCCGGCGAGCCGGTACGCGCCCTCGACCACCGCGCCGTCGGCGACCGCCTCGACCTGCGGCGTCGGGCCGTCGGCCCGACGCTCGCCGTGCGCGTCGCGCCAGGTGCACGCGGCCGACAGCTCCAGCCGGACCGGACCGCCGGCGACCAGCCGGTGGACGACCGCCACGCAGGAGCGGCCGGGCAGCATGGCCAGCTCCCGCTCGATCACGACCGCGCCGATCCGCCACCGCCACCGGGGCAGCCCGTCGACCAGGTCGAAGCGTTCCAGCAGCTCGAAGCCGCGCGGGTCGACGACGCCGGAGGACCACTCGTGGGCGCCGAGCCGGACCCGGGCGCCGGACGGCAGGGTGACCGCCGGGTCGAGGCTGACGAGTCCCACCTGGCGGGACGCGGGAGTTTCGCCCGGCACCACCAGCAGACCGTGGTAGCGGCGGGTCCGCAGCCCACCGACGGTGCCCATCGCGTACCCGCCGAGGCCGTCGGGCACCAGCCACTCCCGGCTGGACGCGCTGGTCAGATCGCCGCAGACCTGCGGGCCGAAGTGAATGTCGATCAACTTTCCTCCACCGCCGCCGAGGTGTAACACGCCACGACGAGAATGGCCGCTGTGGTGAAGTACCTCGGCGGCGTCAAAGATGTGCACGTGATCACTGACCGATCGTCCTCCGACGCCTCGCCACCCGACGCTGAGCGGCTCCGGCTCGCCCAGGCCGACTCGGGGGAGCAGGACTGGCGTGCATGGGGTCCCTATCTGTCCGAACGGGCGTGGGGGACGGTACGGGAGGACTACAGCGAGCACGGTACGGCGTGGGACTACTTCCCACACGACCATGCGCGGTCCAGAGCCTACCGCTGGAATGAAGACGGGATGGCAGGCGTCTGCGACGACCGACAGACCTTCGCCTTCGCCCTGGCGCTGTGGAACGGCAAGGACCCGATCCTCAAGGAGCGGATGTTCGGCCTCGGCGGCGACGGCGGCAACCACGGGGAGGACGCCAAGGAATACTGGTGGTACGAGGACTCCACGCCCACCCACTCCTGGATGCGCTGGCGCTACCACTACCCGCAGGCCGCCTTCCCGTACGACGAGCTCGTCGCGGTGAACGCGCTGCGTGGCCGGGACGACACCGAGTACGAGCTGGTGGACACCGGGATCTTCGACGACGACAGGTACTGGGCGGTGACCGTCGACTACGCCAAGGCGTCACCGACCGACCTGTGCATGGTGGTGACCGTGGCCAACCGGGGCGATGAGGCGGCGACCCTGCACGTGCTGCCCACCCTGTGGTTCCGCAACACCTGGGCCTGGGGGCTGCCCGGCGGCGACCGGATCCCCCGGCTCACCGGGGAGGGCACCCGGCTGGTCGGTGAGCACCGGGTGCTCGGCCAACTGCTGCTGGAGGGCGACGGCGGCCCGGTGCCGCTGCTCTGCGACAACGACACCAACGCCGAGCGGCTGTGGGGGCTGCCCGGCCGCTCGCCGTACCCGAAGGACGGCATCAACGACCACGTGGTCAACGGCGCCCCCACGGTCAACCCGGCCCGCGAGGGCACCAAGGGCGCGTTGCACTACGTGCTCGACGTGCCGGCCGGCGGCCAGCGCCAGATCCGGCTGCGGCTGACCCGTACCGCGTCGCCGCCGGCCGCCGCCCCGCCACCCCCGGCCGACCTTCGGGACGGCTTCGAGGCCGTGGTGTGGGCACGGCGGGCCGAGGCGAACCGCTTCTTCGCCGGTGTGATCCCGGAGGCCGCGACCCCGGACGAGGCGCTCGTGGCGCGACAGGCCATCGCCGGGCTGATGTGGGGCAAGCAGTTCTACCACTTCGACGTCAAGCGCTGGCTGGACGGCGACCCGGGCTCGTCGCCCCCGCCGGCCGGGCGCCGGCACGGGCGCAACAGCGCCTGGTGGCACATGACCAGCTTCGACGTCATCTCGATGCCCGACCCCTGGGAGTATCCCTGGTACGCGGCGTGGGACCTGGCCTTCCACTGCGTGAGCATCGCCCGGGTCGATCCGGGCTTCGCCAAGGAGCAGATCCTGCTCCTGCTGCGCGAGTGGTACCTGCACCCCAACGGGCAGATCCCGGCGTACGAGTGGGCGTTCGGGGACGTGAACCCGCCGGTGCACGCCTGGGCGGCGCTCAAGGTGTTCGAGATCGATGGCGGCAAGGACTTCGAGTTCCTGGGCCGGGTGATGCACAAGCTGCTGCTCAACTTCACCTGGTGGGTCAACCGCAAGGACACCGGCGGCAACAACGTCTTCGAGGGCGGCTTCCTCGGGCTGGACAACGTCGGGCCGTTCGACCGCTCGGCGGCGCTGCCGGTGGCCGGTGTGCTGGAGCAGTCCGACGGCACCGGCTGGATGGCCATGTACGCCCTCAACCTGCTCGACATGGCCATCGTGCTGGCCGAGCACGACCGGACGTGGGTGGACACCGCCACGAAGTTCTTCGAGCACTTCCTCTACATCGCCGCCGCCGCGTACGAGCAGGGGCTGTGGGACGACGAGGACGCCTTCTTCTACGACGTGCTGCGCCTCGCCGACGGCACGAAGGTGCCGCTGAAGGTCCGCTCGGTGGTCGGGCTGCTGCCGCTGGCCGCCACCACCCGCCTCACCGCCAAGACCCTGCACCGGCTGCCGGAGCTGGGCGCCCGGCTGCGCTGGTTCCTCACCAACCGCCCCGAGTACGCCCAGGTGATCGGCACCCGCCGGCTCGGCCCGGACGGCCGCCAGCAGCGGCTGCTGTCCATGGTCGGCCAGGATCAGGTGGTCCGGCTGCTCGCCCGGATGCTCGACCCCGACGAGTTCCTCTCCGACTTCGGCCTGCGGACGCTGTCCCGCGCGCACCTGGACAAGCCGTTCTCCGTCACCCTCGGCGGGCAGGAGTTCTCCGTCGGCTACGAACCGGCCGAGTCGACGAGCGGCCTGTTCGGCGGCAACTCGAACTGGCGCGGGCCGATCTGGATGCCGACGAACTTCCTGTTGATCAGCGCACTACGCGACTACGCGGCGTTCTTCGGCGACGACCTCCAGGTGGAGTATCCGACCCGCTCCGGGGTGAAACGCTCGCTGGACGAGATCGCCGACGACCTGTCCGCCCGGCTGATCTCGCTCTTCACCCAGGACGACTGGGGCCGACGGCCGATCTACGGCGCCGCTCAGATGTTCCAGACCCACCCGGACTGGCGCGACCTGATCGCCTTCCCGGAGTACTTCCACGGCGACAACGGCGCCGGCCTGGGCGCCTGGCACCAGACCGGCTGGACGGCCCTGATCGCCGACCTGATCCTCACCCTGCGCCGCTGACCGGCCGCGCCCCGCCCGCGCCGCGCCGCCCCGCACCCGCAAGATCCGCGCAACTTCAGGGAAGGTGCTGCATCACGGTGGCCGGAGGCAGCAACTTCGCCGAAAGTGTGCGGATCTTGCGGGTGCGGGGCGGCGCTCACTCGTAGCCGACGTGGATGACCAACTGGTCGTTCCTCGGTTCCGCCACCACGTAGACGGACCCGGGGTCGAGCAGTCTCGGCGGCAGGTCCTGCTCCTCGGAGAGGCCCATCTGCTCGGCGAGTTCCGCCGGGGACTGTCCGGCCGGGGGTGCCACCGTGACCTGCCACGAGCACCCGCCGGAGGCACACGTCTGGCTCTGGTCGACGACTGTCGCCCCGGCGGGTACCTCCGGGATGCGCCACTTCGGCGGCAACGATCCCTCGTCGCCGAACGCCCACAGCGACAGGAACCACAGGCCCCAACCACAGGCCAGCAGGCCCACGACGCCGAACCCGGCCACGAGGAGGCGTCGCGTGCGTCGACGCAGCAGGGTCCGCGATGTCATCGCGCCAGGCTAGCGAGGCGGTGTGGAGTTCCAGTGAACGCGGATCTCAGCCGGTGAAGGGCTCGGGGCCGAGCCGGCCCCAGGCCACGAAGGCGGCCAGGGCGAGGTACACCAGGTTCACCGCGACGAACCTCGCCTCGTCGTAGCGCAGGTGGGTGATCATCGCGCCGCTGCTGACCACGCCCGACGTCGCCGAGGACGTCGAGTTGGCGGAGAACGTCTCGATGGCGATGCTGCTGGTGCGGGAGACGCTCGTCCCCATCGAGCGGGCGGTGTTCGTCCTGCGCTCCGGTCCGCAGAGCAGGCGAACAGTCACCAATCCGTCATGAGGCGGATACGAACAGTGCTGGTCGTTACGCTCGGCCCGTGTCCGTACCTGCCGAGGAGGCCACCGAAGAGGACCGGCGACATCTCATCGTCACGGTCGCCCGCGAGCTGGCCGAGGCCGAGGGTTGGACGGGGCTGAACGGCCGACGACTCGCCGAGCGGGCCAACGTGGACGTCGGCGACCTCTACCGGCATTTCGCCGACCAGGAGGCGCTGCTGGCGGCCGTCGCGGTGCACGGCTTCGCCGAGCTGGCCGCCGAGCTGACCGCCGCCCACGCCGACAACCCCTTCCCGGAGCGGGCCTGGGCGGTGATGGCGAGCGCGTACCTCGACTTCGCGTACGCCAATCCGGCTGTCTACGACGCGATGCTCGCGCTGACCCCGGACCTCGCCCTCGGCGCGGCCGGGGTGCCGGCGGCGCCGCGGGCGGTCTTCGCCGCGCTGCGGGCGGCCCTGCTCCCGCTGGCCCAGGGGCGTGATCCGGACACCCTCGCCGAGGTGGGCTGGAGCCTGCTGCACGGCGTCGTGATGCTCACCCGCGGCGGCCGGCTGCGCCCCGAGGCGCAGGAGGAGCGGGAGGCGATGATCATGGAGAGGCTGCTGTGGTGGCCCTGCCCGGCGGACGGGAACTCGCTGGGTGCCCGGGGCGCAATGCCCTAGAGTTCGCGTCCGCACGAGCATGATCGCGAGGAGGTGCCGGCATGACCGCGGACCAGGCGGCCCGTCGACGGGCACAGGTATTGATCTTCGACGCGGACGACACGTTGTGGGAGAACAACGTCGTCTTCGAGCGGGTGATCGACGACTTCCTGGCCTGGCTCGACCACCCCACCCTGGACCGGGCGGAGACTCGGGCGATCCTCGACGACATCGAGCGGGCCAACGCGGTGGCGCACGGGTACGGCAGCAAGGTCTTCCTCCGCAGCCTCGCCGAGTGCCTGGAGCGGCTGCGCGAACGGCCGGCCACCGACGCCGAGCGTCAGGAGATCGACCGGCTGGCCCTGGCGCTGGTGGAGCACCGGGTGGAGCTGATGCCCGGTGTCGCCGAGGCGCTCGACGAGTTGGCCGGCCGGCACGAACTGCTGCTGCTGACCAAGGGTGAGCAGGAGGAGCAGCAGCGCAAGCTGGATGCCTGCGGGCTGCTGCACCACTTCGGCGCGGCGCACATCGTCGCCGAGAAGAACGTCGACACCTACCGGTGGCTCATCCGCGAGCACGGGTTCGAGCCGGCCGACGCGTGGATGATCGGTAACTCCCCGAAGTCCGACATCCTCCCGGCGCGGGCGGCCGGACTGAACGCGGTGTTCATTCCTAACGAGAACACCTGGGTGTTGGAGGACGACGAGCTGGACCCGACCGACACCGGCGTGCTGCGACTGGCCGCCTTCCGGGACCTGCTCCGGCACTTCTGACCGTCGAACCCGAACAGCGTCGAAGATCATGAACGCGTTACGCGCACATGCCGCTTTTTCCCCTTGAGATCAGTCACGTGCCGGACGGTCCCGCAACGCTTGTCCGGCCCTCCGGGATCCGCCTAACCTGGGCCGGCGCTCACGGCCTTTCGGGGTGTGCCGGGGGCGCACCGGTGTCCGGCGGGTGGGCACCGTGGAGCTGAGTGCAGGGCGGCCGGACCTCCCCGCCGGGCCGCGTGGCGTCGTGCCGCGCACACGCGCGCGGTGGGTGCCGGACCTGTCCGCTCCCCGTCGGACGGCCGGACGTCAGGACCGGGTAGTTGCGGACCCGGTCCTGACCCGGCCACTGCGATCGGCGCCGGCCCGCTAGGCGCGGTGCCGGCCGTCGCCGGTGGGGCGGGCGTCCGGCTCGTCGGACCCGCCACGCACGATCGAGATCGCCACCCGGCAGAACTCGTCCATATCCGGGTTGAACCCGGCCGCGATGTCGGGATGCAACCCGGAGCGGGTCTCGTCCAACAGCCGCTGGCACACCTGCTCGACCGGCTCGCCGGCGTACCCGGCGCGAATCCGGTCGGTGGCTGCCTGGAGAGCCGAGGTCAGCTGGTCCTCCAGCGGCCCGCGCAGCTTCTGCTGCACGGGGTCGAGCCCGCGCGGGTCGAGCGTGACATGTGGCTCCGACATCGTGCTCCCTTCGTCGGCGTCCGCGATACCCCACCGCGGCCGTCGGTCAAACGCCGGAAGGTACGGCGGCTACCCGCACCTGGTACGAGAAGTCCTCCGCCGGCTCCTCGTGGTACGACAAGCGGCGGATCTGCCGGTCGTCGTAGAGGGCGACATCCACCAGGACGCCGAGGTGCGCCAGGCCGATGGTGGAGACCCGCTTCTTGTCCTGCAGCACCGCGCAGACGCCGCCGAGCAGGGTGCTGGCGTCGGATGTCCGGTGCCCGGGCGGGCAGCGCAGAACCAGGTCCACCTCGATCGGCCCGGGCAACGGCGTCCAGCCGGTGCGCTGGGCCGCGTCCAAGGCGGCCTGGAGCAGGGTGCGGACCCTCGTCGCCTGCCGGTGCCCGGCGGCGAAGATGGACAACGCTTCGGTCTTGACCGGTGGCAGGCCGCTCACCTCGAACGTCAGGGCGAGAGCGCGGGTGTCCTGCACGACGGCACCTCCCTCATTGGGACGATCCTGCCGAACCGGTGCAGCGGCGGTGGGACGTTCCCGCGATAACCAACCGATCGGGCAGGCTGGGCCGGCCGGAGGCGTGTCGACGTCGGCGGCGAACGCGCTGGCTGCGGCGCTACGGAAACGCTAGTCGACGCCGCCCGCGCTGGGTAGTCGGTCGTTCACCCGGTGGGACGTGGCGCAAAGGCGCAGAACTCGTTGCCCTCCGGGTCGGCCAGCACCCACCAGCGCGCCGTGTCGACCGGCTCGCGCAGGAGCATCGCCCCCGCGTCCAGTAGCGCGGTGGGCTCCGGGGCCGTCATCTCGACGTCCCAGTGCATCCGGTTCTTGACAGCCTTGGGTTCCGTCACCCCGTCGAACACCCAGCTCTCCCCGGGAAAGCCGGCGGCGTCGAGCAGCGATGTCGACGTCGGTCCAGGCGCGATCGTGCCGCCGAGCACGCCGGCCCACCAGGTCGCCTGCGCGGCCGGGTCGAGCGCGTCCACCACCAGCGCGACCGGGCCCGGCCGGGTCGCGTCACGAGCGGCGAGCGCGCAGAACTCGTTGCCGTCCGGGTCGGCCAGCACCCACCTGTCGCCGACGCCGTCCGGTTCCCGGACCAGTCGGGCGCCGGCCGCGAGCAGCGCCGCCGGGTCCGCGTCGGCCAGGCGCAGATCCAGGTGTACGCGTGTCCTGCCGATCCTCGGCTCGGGCACCCGGTTCACCCAGATCGACTCGGCGTCCGAGCGCGCCGAGCGGGGATCGATCCGCGTGTCGCCGTCACCGACGTCGGTCACGTCGGCGTCGAGCACCCGCGCCCAGAAGCCGCCCAGGGCGAGCGGGTCGGCGGCGTCCAGACAGAGATCCTTGAAACGTGCGATCACGGTCCCAGCATGCCTGGTGCGGATGCGCCTGTCCGCTGCGGGACCGGGAGCCGATTGCGGCAGCCATCGTCCGGAAGGCGACGCAGATCTTGGACAGTTACCGTTCTGACAGAACGGTAACTGTCCAAGATCTCCATCTGGTGGGGCCGCGCGCCCCGCCGGGGTCGGTGACAGGTTGGCGTAACCCGAACGCCTTCCAGGCCGTCGGGGTAAGGCGCGGGGCGCCGCCGTCGCGAACTGCGCGATGAGCTGGTTGTCAGCGTGCGCCACCCGCTCGCCCTCCGGCATCTTGAACTGACCGGCCAACCCTGATGAACGAGGCGACGCTCCAGCTCACCCAGCTCCACCCGGACCACCCACCCGCCCGGATGACCGAGCGCTTCCTCTCCTGCGCGCGGGCGCGGGCTGACGACGGCTGTTACGGGCAGGTTTCGCGGCGCGGTGAGTGGGGCAGTGTAGCCGCACGGAGTATCCGAGCGGGGCGTTTTCGCAGCTCCTGGGCTCGGAGAAGCTCGCCGTGCGCCGGGGCACGGATGCCCTCCCCGGTGTGTTGCGCAAGAGAGGGGGAGGGCGATGACGGACCCCGAAACGGCTCGACACCGGCGTCGGCCGGCTGCCCGGCTTGGCGCCGCGGCCGCCGCGCTGGCGCTGGCCGCGCCGCTGGCCGCGTGCGGCGCCGACGACGGTGGCGGCGGTACGCCGACGATCAACCTGTACTACCCACCGGAGCAGAACCTGCAGAAGGTGGTCGACGACTGCAACGCGCAGGCCCAGGGACGATACAAGATCGTTTACCGGGTGCTGCCCCGTCAGGCCGACGACCAACGGGTGCAGATGGTGCGCCGGCTGGCCGCCGAGGACACCGGGATGGACGTGCTCGGCCTGGACGTCACCTGGACCCAGGAGTTCGCCAGCGCCGACTGGATCCGCGAGTGGACCGGCCAGGAGAAGTCCGACGTCGAGCAGGGCACCCTCGCCGGACCGCTGGACACCGCCCGCTACGAGGACAAGCTCTACGCCGCGCCGAAGAACACCAACGTCCAACTGCTCTGGTACCGCAAGGACCTGGTGCCGCAGCCGCCGACCACCTGGGACCAGATGATCACGGCCGCCCAGCAGCTCAAGGACCAGGGCAAGCCGTACCAGGTGCTCACCATGGGCGCCCAGTACGAGGGTCTGGTCGTCCTCTACAACACCCTGGCCGAGAGCGCCGGCGGAAAGGTCCTCTCCGACGACGGCAAGAAGGCCGTGATGGACGACGGCACGGTCCGGGCGCTGGAGCAGTTGCAGCGGTTCGCCACGTCGGGCGTGACGTCGCCGTCGTTCAGCAACGCCACCGAGGACCCGGTCCGGCTGGAGTTCCAGTCCGGCTCGGGCGCGTTCCAGGTGAACTGGCCGTTCGTCTACCCGGCGTTGCAGGAGGCCAACCCGGAGCTGGCCAAGCAGGTCGGCTGGGCGCGGGTGCCCGGCATCGACGAGAACACCCCCAGCAAGGTCACCATCGGCGGCGTGAACCTGGCGGTCAGCTCCTACTCCCGGCACCCGGAGCAGTCGTTCGAGGCGGCCCGGTGTCTGCGCAGCCCCGAGCACCAGAAGTTCTCCGCCATCAACGACGGCGTGCCACCGACCATCGAGGCGGTCTTCGACGAGCCGGAGATGACCGAGGCGTACCCCATGAAGGACACCATCCTCGAAGAGCTGAAGGACCCGGCGACCCGTCCGTTGACCCCGGCCTACCAGAGCATCTCGACCGTCATGTCGGCGATCCTGTCGCCGCCGTCGGCGATCCGTCCGCAACAGACGGCCGATGAGCTGCGCGGCGCCATCGCCGACGCCCTCCAGTCCAAGGGGGTCCTGCCGTGAGTGTCAATGCCACGCCGGCCGGCGCGCAGGTGAGCGCCGAGGCCGAACGGGCCACCACCGTCCCCACCCAGCGGGGCGGTCGTCGCAAGCCGCCGCTGAGTGAGAACAAGAAGGCCGAACGGCGACTCGGTTGGCTGCTCTGCGCGCCCGCCGCGCTCGTGATGGTCGCGGTGACCGCGTACCCGATCATCTACTCGGTCTGGCTGTCGTTGCAGCGCTACGACCTGCGCTTTCCCGACCAGCGTGAGTTCATCGGGCTGGAGAACTACGTCACCGTGCTCACCAACGAGTTCTGGTGGACGGCGTTCGGGGTGACCACGCTGATCACGGTGGTCACCGTGGCCGTCGAGCTGGTGCTCGGCATGGGGCTGGCGCTGATCATGCACCGTACGCTGGTCGGGCGCGGCCTGGTGCGGACCTCGGCGCTCATCCCGTACGGGATCGTCACGGTGGTCGCCGCGTTCTCCTGGCGGTACGCCTGGACGCCCGGCACCGGCTACCTGGCCGACGTGTTCAGCGACGGCGCGCCGCTCACCGAGCGGGCCAGCTCGCTGGCGATCATCATGCTGGCGGAGATCTGGAAGACCACGCCGTTCATGGCGCTGCTGCTGATGGCGGGGTTGGCGCTGGTCCCGGAGGACCTGCTCAAGGCCGCGTCCACCGACGGGGCGACGGCCTGGCAGAAGTTCACCAAGGTGATGCTGCCGGTGATGAAGCCGGCGATCCTGGTCGCGCTGCTGTTCCGCACCCTGGACGCGTTCCGGGTCTTCGACAACATCTTCGTGTTGACGGCCGGCGGCAACGAGACCTCGTCGGTGTCGATGCTCGCCTACAACAACCTGATCCGGGGTCTCAACCTCGGCATCGGCTCGACGATGTCGGTGCTCATCTTCATCACCGTGGCGATCATCGCCTTCGTCTTCGTGAAGCTGTTCGGCACCGCTGCCCCCGGTAGCGACGACTCCGAGAGGCGCTGACATGGCTGTCGAAACCACCACCCGGGCGAAGGTGCGCTGGGGTCTGCTCGACGTCCTCGTGATCGTCTTCGCGCTGATCCCGGTGCTGTGGATCGCCTCGCTGTCGTTCAAGACGCCGGCCACCCTCACCGACGGGAACTTCATCCCCCGGGAGTGGACGCTGGACAACTACCGGACGATCTTCGACACCGACCAGTTCGTCCGCGCGCTGATCAACTCCATCGGCATCGCCCTGATCGCCACGCTCATCGCGGTGGTGCTCGGCGCGATGGCCGCGTACGCGATCAGCCGGCTGGACTTCCCCGGCAAGGGGTTGCTGGTCGGGGTGTCCCTGCTGATCGCGATGTTCCCGCAGGTGTCCCTCGTGTCACCCCTGTTCGAGATCGAGCGTCAGCTCAAGATCTTCGACACCTGGCCGGGGCTGATCCTGCCGTACATCACCTTCGCGCTGCCGCTGGCGATCTACACGCTGTCGGCGTTCTTCAAGCAGATCCCCTGGGACCTGGAGAAGGCGGCGAAGATGGACGGCGCCACCCAGGCACAGGCGTTCCGGCGGGTGATCGCGCCACTGGCCGCGCCCGGCCTGTTCACCACGGCGATCCTGGTCTTCATCTTCTGCTGGAACGACTTCCTGTTCGCCATCTCGCTGACCTCCACCGAGCGGTCCCGCACGGTGCCGGCCGCGCTGTCGTTCTTCACCGGCGCGTCGCAGTTCGAGGACCCCACCGGGGCGATCTGCGCCGCCGCCGTGGTGATCACCGTACCGATCATCCTGTTCGTTCTCTTCTTCCAGCGCCGCATCGTTTCCGGCCTGACCTCCGGCGCAGTCAAGGGATAGGTGAGTAGTCATGGCTGACATCGTGCTCGACAAGGTGAGCAAGAGTTTCCCGGACGGGACCGTCGCCGTGCAGGACGTCGACCTGGAGATCGCCGATGGCGAGTTCGTGATCCTGGTCGGACCCTCGGGCTGCGGCAAGTCCACCACCCTCAACATGATCGCCGGGCTGGAGGACATCAGCTCCGGCGAGCTGCGCATCGGCGGCCAGCGGGTCAACGACAAGGCCCCCCGGGACCGGGACATCGCCATGGTGTTCCAGTCCTACGCGCTGTATCCGAACATGACCGTGCGGGAGAACATGGCGTTCCCGCTGCGGCTGGCCAAGCTCGACAAGGAGACCATCAACGCCAAGGTCGACGAGGCGGCCAAGGTGCTGGAACTGGTGCCGCTGCTGGACCGCAAGCCGGCCAACCTCTCCGGTGGTCAGCGTCAGCGGGTGGCGATGGGCCGGGCGATCGTCCGCCAGCCCAAGGCTTTCCTCATGGACGAGCCGCTGTCCAACCTGGACGCTAAGCTGCGCGTGCAGATGCGCACGGTGGTGTCCCGGCTCCAGAAGCAGCTCGGCACCACCACCGTCTACGTCACCCACGACCAGACCGAGGCGATGACCCTCGGCGACCGGGTGGTCATCATGCGGGGTGGCGCGATCCAGCAGGTCGGGCCTCCGCAGGAGCTGTACGACCACCCCCGCAACCTCTTCGTGGCCGGCTTCATCGGCTCGCCGTCGATGAACTTCCTGCACGCCGCAGTGCAGGACGGCAGCCTGCACACCGCGCTGGGCGAGGTGCCGCTCGGCGACCGGGTCCGCCGCGAGCTGGAGGCGGCCGACGCGCCCCGCGAGCTGATCCTCGGCGTACGCCCCGAGCACTTCGAGGACGCCGAGCTGGTCGACGAGGACACCCGTCGCCGGGGCCTGGAGTTCGAGGCGCCCGTGGAGATCGTCGAGTCGATGGGCTCGGACAAGTACGTCTACTTCACGGTGGAGGGGGAGCGGGCCAGCGCCGCCGAGTTGGAGGAGCTGGCCGCCGACGCGGGCGGGGGCGACTTCGCCGGCACCGGTGGCAACCTGGTCACCCGGTTGTCGGCCGAGTCGCCGGTCGCGGAGGGACAGTCCCGCCGCGTCTGGTTCAACCTGGAGAAGATCCACCTGTTCGACCCGACCAACGGCCGCAACCTCACCCTGCACGAGGGGAGGTCGGCCGGCGCGCTCGCCGACTGACGGCCCGACCCCGCTGCCAGTCCCGCCGATCTTGCAGTTCCTGTTGTCGACCTGGGTCGAATGTCCCCTGTGTCGCGACAGGAGCTGCAAGATCGGCGGGGGCAGGGGGTCTTGCCTTGCGCTGCGGTCGGTGGGTGGGCGTGGCAAGGTGGTCGAAGGTCGCATCGTGAGGCGGGGGGCGGGATGGACCGACGACTGGCCGCGCTGGCCAAGGCGCACGGCGTGTCCAGCTGGTACGAGGACTGGCGGCACCGTCGCGTCGAGGTCGCACCGGAGACCGTCGTGGGCGTGCTCGGCCTGCTCGGCGTGGACGCCACCAGCCCGGCCGCCGTGGCCGACGCGCTCGCGGCCGCCCGCGCGGTCGATCCGACCGCGTTGCCGGCGACGGTGGTGCTGACCCAGGGCACAACCCGGGCGCTGCCCGGCCCGGGCGTGGTGACCCTGGAGGACGGCGGCCGCCGGGACGTCGACGGCGAGTTGCCGAAAGACCTGCCGCTGGGCTGGCACCGGTTGGGCTGCGCCGGCCGAGAGGCGACGCTCGTGGTGGTGCCCCGTCGGCTGCCCGTGCCGCCGCGCACCTGGGGTTGGATGCTCCAGCTCTACGCGCTCACCTCGGAACGCTCCTGGGGCATGGGCGACCTCGGCGACCTGGCCGAGTTCACCGGCTGGGCCGGTGCCACGGGTGCGGGGCTGGTGCTGCTCAATCCGCTGCACGCGGTGGGGCCCGCGCATCCGGTGGCCGGCTCACCGTACTCTCCGGCCAGTCGGCGCTTCGTCAACCCGCTCTACCTGCGCGTCAGTGACACCGCCGCGTACGCCGCGGCGGACCCGGCGACCCTGGCGGTGGTGGACGCGCTGCGCCCCGACCGCGGCGACCTGATCGACTACGACGAGGTGTGGAGCGCCAAGCGGCACGCCCTGGAGCTGCTGCACCCGTACGCCCAGCCGGTCGACCTGGCCGCGGACCCGGCGCTGGCCAGCTTCGCCACCTGGTGCGCGCTGGCGGAGCGGCACGGCAACGACTGGCGTGCCTGGCCGGCGGAGCTGCACCACCCGGACGCCCCGGCGGTCGCCGAGCAGCGTCGGCGGCTCGCCGACCGGGTGGCCTTCCACGCCTGGCTGCAACACCTGTGTGACGAGCAGCTCGACGCCGTCACCGCGGCGGCCCGGGCGGCCGGGATGCCGGTCGGCGTGGTGCACGACCTGGCCGTCGGCATCGACCCGGGCGGCGCGGACGGCTGGCAGCTCGCCGACGTCCTGGCCCAGGGGGTGCGGGTCGGCGCCCCACCGGACGACTTCAACCAGCTCGGCCAGGACTGGGGCCTCGCCGCGTGGCGGCCGGACCGGCTCGCCGAGACCGGGTACGCGGCGTACCGGGACATGCTGCGGCGGACCCTGCGGCACGCGGGCGGCCTACGGGTGGACCACGTCGCAGGGCTGTGGCGGCTGTGGTGGGTGCCGCCGGGCGCCAGCGCCGCCGAGGGCACCTACGTCCGATACGACGCCGAGGCGATGCTCGGCATCCTCGCGCTGGAGGCCCACCGGGCCGGCGCGGTGGTGGTCGGCGAGGATCTCGGCACGGTCCAACCCGCCGTGACCCGGGGCCTGCGGGGGCGCAACATGCTCGGCTCGACCGTGCTGTGGTTCGCCCGGGAGGACGACGGCACCTTCACCCCGCCGGCCCGCTGGCCGCGTAACGCGCTGGCCAGCATCTCCACCCACGACCTGCCCACCGCGCCGGGGTTCCTGACCGGCGAGCACGTCCGGGTACGCGACGAGTTGAAGTTGCTCGGCACCGACGTGGCGGTGGAGCGAGCCCGGGCCGCCGCCGACCGCGAGCGGCTGCTGGCGATGCTGCGCGACGAGGCGCTGCTGCCCGAGCCGGCCGACCCGGGGTCGACGCTCGGCGGCGAGCCGGGCCCACCCGACGACGACGTGGTGGTGGCGATGCACGCGGCGCTCGCGGCCAGCCCCACCCGGCTGCTCGGCGTCTCTCTCTACGACGTGCTGGGTGAGGTGCGCCAGCCCAACATGCCGGGCACGGTCGACGAGTATCCGAACTGGCGGCTGCCACTGCCGGCGACCGTGGCGCAGCTCCGGGCCGACCCGCGGGTGACGCGGATCGTCGACCTGCTCACCGCCGCGCGTCCCCGATCGGCCGCCCCGCGCCGGTCCGAGGCGAGCAGCCCTCAGGCCGACCAGTCGTAGCGGGCGGGCAGCCCGAGGAAGTCGGCGTACCGTCCGAGGGCCTGCTCCACCCGGGCTCGCTCGCCGACGTCCAGGGTCGTCAGCGGCCGGATCGCCACGGTGACGGCGGCCCGGCCGAGCGTGCGCTTCCAGACGCCCACCACTCGGCCGGCGCGGACCACGGTCGCCTGGAAGATGCCGTTGTTGCCGGGCACCACGGCCGCCTGGTGCGCGGGGTCGAGCATCAGCGTGCGGTCCCGGTAGCCGAGCAGGTACTCGTCGAAGCCGGGCAGCGCCAGCACGTCGTCCTGCGGCGCGCGCGCACCGGCCAACGCCGTGTCGCCCAGCGCCGCGTCCACGTGCATCGGCTCGCCGTCGACGAGCACCGTGCTCAGCAGTTCGCCGGCGGCTGCCAGGCCGCGCCGGGCGTCGGTCAGGGTGAGGCCGCTCCAACCGGCGAACTCGCGGGCGGTGACCGGCCCGTGCCCGCGGACGTAGCGGTGGGCGAGCAGGGCCAACGCCTCGTCCCGATCCAGGTGGCGTTGCTCCGGCGCCCACTCGTCGAGCAGGGCGAAGGTCTGGTCGGTGCCGACGTTCGGCGCCACGCAGGTCACCCCGCGCACACTCGCGTACCAGAGCAGGTGGTAGCCACGCTGGCCGTCCGTCGACAGGCCCGCCGAGCGAAGGGCGGCCAGGCACTCCGCCCGCGTGAGCCGGCGCCCGCCGACCAGCGCGGCGCCGAGCACGTCCAGCGCCCGGTCCGCGTCGGCCTCGGTGAGCCCGAGTTGCGTTCGACGGGTCGCCGCGCCGGCCAGCGAACGGACGCCGGTCAGCTCCAGCATCCAGCGGGTGTCGGCGGGAGGTACGAGGTGCACGGTGCCCCGCATCGGCCAGCTGCGCAGCGCTTCGCGGCGCTCCAGCGCCGCCTGCACGTCGGACCTGGTGCACCCCGGCAACCGGGCGCCCAGCGACCACAGCCCGCTCGCCAGATCCTGCGCCTGCATCGCGCCGAACCACTCGACCACCTCGGCCACCGCGCCGGGCCGGATGCTCGGGTGCGGTCGCAGCAGCAGGCTCGTCATCCGCAGACCGAGCGCCTCGGACGCGGTGAGTTCCGTGGTCATCGGACTCCCTTCCCCGGAGGTGGCTGCGTCAGGGTAGGGCACCCGGCCGACAGTGGCTCGTGTGCATAACCACCTGAGCAGCGGGAAGGCGGCCCCCGGAAGTACGCGAGCCGCGCGTACGGAGGGGGAGTCTCATGACTGCCGCAAGCGAGCCGGCCCGGGGTGCCGGCGTACCGGCCGGGTCCCGGAGCCACCGGGGGGAAACCAACGCGAAGACCAGTGCGGCCGCCACCTTCGCTCTGGTGTTCGGCGTCGCCGGCCTGTTCAGCGTGTTGACCGCCATCCTCGCGTGGCTGGGGCTGGTGCTCGGCATCATCGGAATCATCCTCGGCATCGTCGGGCTCAAGATGGCGCAACGACCCGGGGTGACCGGCCGCGGGGTGTCGATCGGCGGTCTGGTGCTGAGCATCCTGGCGGTGCTGATCGGCCTCGGCCTCGCTGCGGGCATCACCACCTTCGTCAACAACGAGAGCGCGGTGGACCGCCTCCAGACGCAGGTCGACAAGTTGCGCGACAAGCTCTGACGCGGGCCGCCAGGACGGCGGAGCACGTTCGATGACACACGGCGCGGGTCGCGACCCGGGCCCCAGTAGGGTGGGCGACGTGCTTCGGCAGGTCAACGCCATCCGTTACGTCACGCCGCTGCGTGAGGGTGGCTCGCTGCCGGGCGTCGTGGAGGCCGACGACCTCGGCACGTACGTGGCGAAGTTCTCCGGTGCCGGGCAGGGGCCCAAGGCGCTCATCGCCGAGGTGATCTGCGGTGAGCTGGCCCGCCGGCTGGAGTTGCGGGTGCCGCCGCTGGTGGTCCTCGACATCGACCCGGTGATCGGGCGGGCGGAGCCCGACCAGGAGGTGCAGGAGCTGCTGCGCAACAGCGGCGGCGCCAACCTGGGGATGGACTTCCTCCCGGGCGCGCTCGGCTTCGACCCGGTCGCACACCCGGTCGACGCGGTGCTGGCGTCCCGGGTGCTCTGGTTCGACGCGTACGTGGAGAACGTCGACCGGAGCTGGCGCAACCCGAACCTGCTGGTCTGGCACCGGGAGCTGTGGCTCATCGACCACGGCGCCGCGCTGTACTTCCACCACAACTGGCCGCGCGCCGACGCCGCCGTGCACCGGGCCTACCGCGCGGACGATCACGTGCTGGAGCCGTACGCGTCGCGGCTGGCCGAGGCCGACGCCGAGCTGGCGCCCCAGGTCACCCCGGAGCTGCTGCGGGAGGTGCTGGCGCTGGTGCCGGCCCAGTGGCTGACCGCCGCCGACTTCGACTCGGCCGACGCGGCGCGGGAGGCGTACGTGGCGCACCTGTCGCGGCGGGTCGCCCGCCCGGCGGACTGGCTACCGGCGGGAAGCGTGGCATGAGGCATCCCTTCGAGTACGCCCTCATCCGGCTGGTGCCCCGCATCGAGCGCGGCGAGCAGATCAACGTCGGGGTGCTGCTCTACTGCCAGCAGCGCGACTTCCTGGCCGCGCGGACGCACCTGGACGCCGATCGGGTCCGCGCGCTGGCATCCGATGTCGATCTACCGGCCGTGGCCGCGGTGCTCGACTCCCTGGACCGGACCTGCTCCGGTGACGGGCCGGCGACCCGGATGCGGCTCGGTGAGCGGTTCCACTGGCTGGCCGCGCCCCGCAGCACGATGATCCAGGCGGGCCCGGTGCACACCGGCCTGACCGCTGACCCGGCCGGCGAGTTGGATCGGCTGATGGCGGCGCTGGTCCACTGAGCGGACCGGCCGGGAGGCTCGGGAAGTACCCCTGATCGCGCTGCGCCAGCGTCGTTGCCAGCGGAGCGCGATCCCCCGTTCAGGCGCCCGGTGCCATCCGGCGGCAGGATCCCGCCGGCACCGATGGCATCAGGATGGCCGCCCGCGCGGGCGGCCGGGCCGCAACGACCGGGAACTTGCGGAAAACTTGAGCCCGGACGACCGGAAGGCCGCTGTCGGCGTCGTTTGTCACCGCACCTGAGGGGTAGTCGCGGGAGCTGACCCGAGACGAGAAGGGGACAATCTGATGGCTGCCCAGACCAAGGTAGCGGTGATCTATTACAGCGCCACCGGCATCACCTACCAGATGGCGCAGGCCGTGTGCGAGGCCGCCGGGGAGGCCGGCGCCGACGTGCGTATGCGCAAGGTGCGGGAGCTGGCGCCGGACGAGGCGATCCGCTCCAACTCCGGCTGGCAGGCGCACCACCTGGAGACCCAGGACGTGCCCGAGGCGATGATCGACGACCTGGCCTGGGCCGACGTGGCGGTCTTCGGATCGCCCACCCGGTACGGCATGATCGCCGCCCAGCTGAAGCAGTTCATCGACACCACCGGTCCGCTGTGGGCGCAGGGCGCGTTGGCCAACAAGGTCTACGCGGGCTTCACCTCGACGGCGACCTCGCACGGCGGGCAGGAGACGACCCTGACCTCGCTCTTCAACGTCTTCTACCACTGGGGTGGTGTCGTGGTGCCCCCCGGCTACACCGACTCCAGCCAGTTCATCGCCGGCAACCCGTACGGCGCCTCGCACACCAGCAACAACGGGGAGATCGCCCCGGACGCGGTGGCGCTGGGCGCCTGCGCCCTCACCGCCCGCCGGGCGGTGCTGATCGGCGCTGCGCTCAAGCAGGGCATGGGCGGCTGACAGATGGTGCGACCGGTGGCGCGGGCGGGGGCTCTCGGCCCGCTCGCACCACCGGTCGCACCAGCCCTACCCCACGACGGCGGTGGCTATGCCGAGTGGGCGCGGCCGGTCGGCTACGCCTGGTGGGCCGGGCCGGTCGGCGATGCCTGCCGGGCCGGGCGTGGCGCCGGCAGCAGATCGGCCAGCAACTCGGTCAGCACGGTCAGCCCGTCCGGGCTGAGCACCGACTCCGGGTGGAACTGCACCCCGGCGAAACCCTGCCCGCGCAGGGCGTGCACGGACCCGTCGCGCGCGTCCCGGGCCAGCTCCACCGTGCCGTACGCGGTGTGCAGCCGGTCCACCTCGGCCCGCGCGGTGAACGAGGAGTAGAAGCCGACCCGGCGGGCCCGGCCGAACAGGGCGACCTCCCGTTGCAACCCCTGATAGGGCGCGTCGCGGCGGTGCAGGGGCAGCCCCAGCAACCCGGCCAGCACCTGGTGCCCCAGGCAGACCGCGAGGGTGGGCCGGCCGGTCGCCAGCAGCCCGTCCAGCAGCTTGCGCAACGCGGCCATCTTCGGGTCGTCCGAGCTGCCCGGGTCGCCCGGCCCGGGCCCGGCCACCACCAGGTCGTACTCGTCGACCGGGCCACCTGCGTGCCACGGCCGCAGGGTGACCGCGAGACCCAACGCGCCCAGTTGGTGCGCCAACATGCCGGTGAAGGTGTCCTCGGCGTCCACGATCAGTGCCCGCAGACCGACCAATCCGGGCAGCCCTGGCGCGTCCGGCGCCCGCTGGTCCAGCCAGAACCGGGCCAGCGGCGTGTTCCGCGCGGCGAGCGCGTCGCGTACCGCCGGGTCGTCGGCCAGCCGCACGACCGGCCCGCGGTCGCCGGCGGGCGCCGCCGGGCCGAGACCGAGCGCGGCCAGCACTCCGGCGGCCTTGGCGTGCGTCTCGGCCACCTCGCCGGCCGCCGTGGAATGCCGGACCAGGGTCGCGCCGACCGGCACCCGCAGCCGGCCGGTGGGGGAGATCTCGGCGGTACGGATCAGGATCGGCGCGTCCAGCGTCTGGCGACCGGCGTCGTCGTGACCGAGCAGGGCCAGCACGCCCGCGTAGTAGCCGCGGCCCCGGCGCTCGTGCCGGGCGATCACCCGGCAGGCGTTCTCCATCGGGCTGCCCGTCACGGTGGGCGCGAACATCGTCTCCCGCAGCACCTCCCGCACGTCGCGGGTGCCCCGCCCGGCCAGCAGGTACTCGGTGTGCGCCAGGTGGGACATCTCCTTGAGGTACGGGCCGATGACCTGGCCGCCGTGCTCGGCGACGGTCGCCATCATCTTCAGCTCCTCGTCGAGCACCATGTAGAGCTCCTCGACCTCCTTCGGGTCGGCGAGGAACCGCAGCAGCGCCTCCCGGTCCGGGGTGTCGCCGCTGGGCCGGAAGGTGCCGCTGATCGGGTTCATCATCACGAGCCCGTCGTCGACGCTGACGTGTCGTTCCGGGCTGGCGCCGACCAGGGTCCGGGTGTCGGTGTGCACCACGAACGTCCAGTAGGCGCCGCGCTCGGCGACCAGCAGCCGGCGCAGCGCGGCCAGCGCCGCCACCAGCGGGGCGCCCTGCACGCTGGCGTGCAGGGTGCGGTGGATGACGAAGTTCGCGCCCTCGCCGCGGCCGATCTCCTCGGTGAGCACCCGCTGCACGATCCGCGCGTACTCCTCGTCGTTGACGTCGAACGCGGCGTCGCGGGTGCGGACCGGCTGGTCGGGCAGCGCGGCCAGGGCCTCGGCCAGGGGGATCCGCCGGTGCTCGCGGACCTGGAGGCACTCCAGCGGGGCGTCGTCGTCGACGCAGGCGAAGCCACGCTCGGCGATCTGCCGGAACGGCACCAGGGCCAGCGTCCGCGCTCCGGGCGCACCCGGCGACAGCGGGATGTCCGCCAGGCGGTCGACGGTGGCGACGACGCCGGTGAACAGTTCCAGCTCGTCGGCGCCCTCGCGGCGCAACAGAGCGAACGGGCCGGGGTCGTCGCCACGGGAGATGGCGGCGAGCAGGTCGGTCAGGTGGGTCAGGCTGGTCATCGTGGTCTCCGTGGGCCGGGCGCCGCCAGCGGTGGCGGCCATCCGGGCCGGGAGATCCGGCGGCCGCCTCGTGGCGGCCGCGTGGATGGAGCTACGCGCGGGGGGTGGCCGCCGGGTCGGCGGGCCACCAGGAGGTTGGGTGCGCGAGCATGCGGTCCACCTTACGCGGCTGCGGGCCGGCTCGGGACCCCTTCGGGCCTACCGGTGTGCCCGGCCGGACCTCCGTTCCCGCGCGGCCGGCACCGGGTAACTTGACCGGCGATGAACATTCTCGCTCTCGACCTGGGCACCTCCTCCGTACGGGGGCTGGTGCTGGACGGGGAGACCCAGCCGCTGCCCGGCGCCCTGGCCCGGCGCAAGGTCAACCTCGCCATCGGTGACGACGGCACCGGCACGCTCTCCGGCCCCGACTACCTCGCCTGTCTCATCGAGTGTCTGGACGAGTTGGCCGAGGCGGGGCACCTGCACGACGTCGACCTGGTGGCGACCTCCGCGCAGTGGCACTCGGTGCTTCCGCTGGACCGCGACGGCACTCCGCTGGGCCCGGTCGTCACGTGGTTGGACACCCGGCCCGCGCCGGTCGGCGACACGTCCGGCCCGGCCGATCCGGACGCCTTCCACCAGCGCACCGGCTGCTGGTGGCACCGCTCCTACTGGTCGGTGCGCCTGCCCTGGCTGCGGGAACAGTCCGGCACGCCGATCGCCCGGTTCGTCGGCCTGCCGGAATACGTGCTGGGTGAGCTGCTGCAGGGGGCGCCCATGTCGGTCTCCCAGGCCTCCGGCACCGGCCTGCTGGATTTGAGCAGCCTGCGCTGGGACGAGGAAGCGTTGACGCTGGCCGGTGCGCGACCGCGCGACCTGCCGACCCTGGGTGAGCTGGACTGGCACGGCCGGCTCCGGCCCGACCGCGCCCGCCGCTGGCCGCAGCTGGCCGAGGCCCGGTGGGCGCCGCCGGTGGGTGACGGCGGGGCGTCGAACGTCGGCTCGGGCTGCGCCGACCCGAGCCGGGCCGCCGTCACGGTGGGCACCTCCGCGGCCGTACGCCTGATGCAGCGGATCCCGGCCGGAGAGCCGCTGCCACGACTGCCCGAACGACTCTGGCGCTACCGGGTCGACCACGACCACGTGGTGACCGGGGCGGCGTACTCCAGCGGTGGCAACCTGTTCGCCTGGGCGAACAGGGAGCTGCGACTGCCCCGGGGGGATGAGCTGGACGCGGCGCTGGCGTTGGTGCCGGCCGGCGGCGGCCGGCCGGCCGACCCTCGTTTCGGGGGCGACCGGCCGCCCGGGTTGGCGCCGGCGGGCTCGGGCGAGCTGCGCGGCCTGAGCTTCAGCACCACGGCGGTGGACATCCTGGCCGGGTTGATGCAGGGGCTGTGCGAGCTGGTCGCCGACGACCTCGCGGTGCTGGAGTCCACGGTCGACAAACCGGTCGGGGTGGTGCTGGGTGGCGGCGCGGTGGCCGCCTCGGTGTGGTGGCGTCAGGCGTTCGCCGCCGCGCTCGCGCCGCGACCGGTGTCGCACCAACGCAACCCGGAGATCGGTGCCACCGGCGCCGCGTTGGTCGCGCTGGGCCGCTTTGGTGCGGCGGCCGAGCTCGCCGACATCGGCCAGACGGATGAGCTGGTCTTACCGACCACGACAGGACGATCCCACCCGCAGTATCCTTCCTGAACTTTCGCCCTGCCCGGGCCGTTGACAGCGCTACCGAGCCTGGTTGGATGGACTGCGCTCCCCGGGTCGCGGTGGACGCGGCAGGAGGAGGCAGGGTGGCGGGAGGTCCCGATCCGGCGACCGGCGGGGTGTCGAACCACCGCCGGCGACGCTTCGACGTCCGCGTCGTTCCGCATCGACGCCGCTCGCCGTTCCGACTGCGGGACTGGCGGATGAGCACCAAGTTGGCCACCGTGCTGGTGGTGCCGTCGGTGGCGTTCCTGGTGCTCGCGGGCGTGCAGACCAGCGCCCTGGTCGGACGGACGACCGCGCTGAACGACTTCTCCCGGCAGGTCGGCATCGGCCGGGAGATCACCGCCGTGGTGCACCAGCTCCAACAGGAGCGGGACCGCTCGGCTGGTGAGCTGGGCGAGCTGCGCCGCGGTGGCGACCGGCAGGCCGCCGCCACCGCGCTGCGACCGTTGCAGGCGGCCTCCGACCGGGCGATGGCCGACCTGAGTCGGGCGGCCAGGCCGCTGGCCGACGCCGACGCGTCCTGGCGGGTGGCCTTCTCCGAGGCGCAGGAGGCGTACGACCAGGTGATCGACATCCGTCCGGCGATCCCGCCGGCGGTGCTCAGCAACGACACCATCCTGAGCAACTACCACCGGGCCGTGGGAGCGCTGCTGGACCTGCTCGCCGAGCCGACGCCCGGTCAGGACCGGGCGGCGCTGAGCGACTCGGTGCTGCGCTACGTGCAGCTGGCCCGGGTCAAGGAGCTCTCCTCCCGCGTTCGCGCCCAGCTCTACGCCGCCGCCCGCGCCGGCCGGTACGGCACGGAGGACCGGGTAATCCTCACCGACCTGCGCGCCCAGCAGTTGACCGCCCTCGGCGCGTTCCGGGTGGCCGCCACCACGGATCAGATCCGCCGGTACGACGAGACCTCCGTGAACCCGATGTTCCTGGTCGCCACCCAACTGGAGGAGCGCAGCCTGCCGGCCGGGAGCGCCGCGCCCGAGGTGCTGCCGTCGGAGCAGTGGTGGTCGGCCAGCCAACAGCGCCAGGAGTTGCTGCGCCAGGTCGAGGCGGGGGTGCTGGACGACGCGGTACGTCAGGCCGACGACGCCAGCAGCGGCCAGTTGCGGGCCACCCTGCTGGTGGTCGGCGGTGTCGTCGCCGTGCTGCTGGTCGCCCTGCTGATCTCACTGCTGGTGGGGCGGTCGGTCGCCCGGTCGATGCGGCTGCTGCGCAGCCAGGCGCTGCGCATCGCGCAGGTCGAGCTGCCGGACGCGCTGGATCGGCTGCGGACCGTCACCGGCGGGGTGCCGAGCATCGACGTCGCGCCGGCGGTGGTCCGTTCGCTCGACGAGATCGGTGAGCTGGCGGAGGCGTTCGTCGCGGTGCACCGCAGCGCCGTGACCGTCGCCGTCGAGCAGGCGCTGATGCGTCGCAACGTCAATGCGATGTTCGTCAACCTGGCCCGCCGCAGCCAGGTGCTTGTGGAGCGCCAACTGGAGCTGCTCGACGACCTGGAGCGCGAGGAGAGCGACCCGGACCAGCTCGGCAACCTGTTCAAACTCGACCACCTCGCCGCCCGGATGCGCCGGAACGACGAGAGCCTGCTGGTGCTTGCCGGTACGGACTCCACCCGTCGGTGGAACCGTCCGGTGGGTCTCGGCACCGTGCTGCTGGCCGCCGCCGCCGAGATCGAGCAGTACCAGCGGGTCCGGCTGGATTCGGTGGGCGAGGTCAACGTGGTGGGGCACGCGGTCGGGGAACTGGTGCACATGCTGGCCGAGCTGCTGGAGAACGCGACCGCGTTCTCCCGTCCGGACACGGTCGTGCTGGTGACCGCCCGGGTCGAGGCGTCGGCCGCGTTGATCGAGATCGTGGACGACGGCCTGGGCATGAGCCCGACCGCGCTGGCCGAGGCGAACGCGGTGCTGGCCAGCCCGCCGGCCGCGGACGTCGCGGCGGTCGAGCGGATGGGCCTGTTCGTGGTCAGCCACCTGGCGAGCCGGCTGGGCGTGCGGGTGCAGCTCGACGCACGCCAGAGCGGCCTGGTCGCGCGGCTGGTGCTGCCGGCCGCCCTGCTGGCTCCGGCCGGTGCGGTGGAGCTGGATCCGCCGGCGCCGGCCCGGATGCTGGCGGCGAGTGCGGCGCGGGGCGCCGCGGCGCGGCGGATGGCGGGGGCGCCCCGGTCGGCTGGTGCCCGTGGGCCGGCCGTCGCGCCGCTGGACCTGCCGGTGGCCGGTCGCCCGCCGGCTGCCACCGTGCCGCGCCAGACCCGCCCCGTGCCGGTACGCGCCGAGGACGTCTTGGCTCCGGCCGCCTCCGAGGACGGCGGCGGCTGGTGGTCCCGGCAGGGGCCGACCGGGGCGGCGGCCCCCGGCCCGGCCGCGCCGCCCGCCACTCCGGTGACGGCCGGCACGAACGAGCGGGGCCTGCCGGTACGCGTGCCGATGGCGCAACTCTCCGCGGTCACCCGCCCGGCCCAGCCGGAGTCGGCGCCGGCGCGCGCCGAACTGGACCCGGAGGCGGTCGGTGGCATGCTTTCCCGGCTCTACAGCGGGGTACGGCGTGCCGAGGCCGAGGACACCACCGAAATATCGGTGCCACCCTCGTGGGGGCACGACGAAGGAGGACGACGACAGTGACGACGTTGAGCCAGGAGGCACGTGACCTGAGCTGGCTGGTGAGCGCGTTCGCAGAGCGGGTGCCGGGTGTGGCGCACGCGGTGGTGGTCTCCTCCGACGGGCTGCTGGTGGCGATCTCCGACCATCTGCCCCGCGACCACGCGGACAAGCTCGCCGCGGTGACGTCCGGGCTGATGAGCATCACGGCGGGCGCGGCGCAGATGTTCGACGGCGACATCGTCAAGCAAACGGTGGTCGAGATGGGCCGGGGCTACTTCCTCGTGATGCAGGTACGCGACGGTTCGATCCTGGCCACGCTCGCGGCCGGCGACGCGGACATCGGCGTGGTGGGCTACGAGATGGCCCGGCTGGCGAAGCAGGCGGGGGAGATGCTCACCCCTGCCCTGCGGGCGGAGTTGCAGCAGGCGCTGCCCCGCTGAACGTTGCCGACCGTGACCCGGACGGTCACCGGCTCACCCGGAGCCGAGCCGTCCGGGCCCGGCCGTCCGGGCGGCCCGCTCAGAAACCGCCCTCGGCGATGACGGAGCGGTACCAGTGGGCGCTGCGCTTGAGCACCCGGCGCTGGGTGGCGTAGTCCACGTAGACCAGGCCCCAGCGTTGGTCGTACCCTTCGTCCCACTCGAAGTTGTCGAGCATCGACCACACGTGGAAGCTCTCCAGCGGCACTCCGGCGCTGATGGCGCGGTGCGCGGCGGCCAGGTGGTCGCGCAGGAAGGTGATCCGGCCGCTGTCGTCGACGGTGTCGTCGGCGGCCAGGGTGTCGGGGGTGGGCAGGCCGTTCTCGGTGACGGTGAGCGGGATCGGGCCGTAGTCGCGGGTGACCCGGGTCAGGATGTCGTACATCCCGTCGGGGTAGATCTGCTGCCAACCGGCCTCGGAGGTCGGCCACCGGCGTTCGGTGCTGCCGTCGGCGGTGACGTAGATGGGCGTGTAGTACTGCACGGCCAGCAGGTCGACCGGGGACGAGATCACCGCCAGGTCGCCGTCGCGGATGCCGCGAACCATCCGGCTCTGCGGGCCCAGGTCGGCCAGCACGTCCTGCGGGTAGCTGCCCTTGAGCAGCGAGTCGAGGTAGAGGCGGTTCTCATAGCCGTCGTAGAGCTGGGCGGCGGCGGCGGCCTCGGGGGAGTCGTCGGTGGGGTAGCAGGGGTGTAGGTTGAGCGCGGGGCCGATCCGGCCGGTGCCGTTGGTGGCGCGCAGCGCCCGGACCGCGAGGCCGTGGGCCAGTTGCAGGTGGTGGGCGACGAGGTAGGCGGCGTCCGGGTCCTGCCGGCCGGGCGCGTGGTGGCCCATGAGATAGCCGTTCTGTACGACGGTCTTGGGCTCGTTGATGGTGAGCCAGACCGGCACCCGGTCACCGAGGGCGGTGAAGACCGCGTCGGCGTAGTCGGCGAAGCGGTGGGCGGTGTCGCGGGACTCCCAGCCGTCGGCGTCCTGCAACGCCTGCGGCAGGTCCCAGTGGAACAGGGTGGCCATCGGGGCGATGCCGCGCTCGTGCAGGCCGTCCAGGAGGCGGCGGTAGAAGTCGAGCCCGCGCTGGTTGGGCGCGCCGGTGCCGTCGGGCTGGACGCGGGGCCAGGAGATGGAGAAGCGGTAGCTGCGCAGACCCAGGTCGCGCATCAGGTCGAGGTCTTCGGCGTACCGGTGGTAGTGGTCTGCGGCCACGTCGCCGGTGTCGCCGTTGCGGGTACGCCCGGGGACACGACTGAAGGTGTCCCAGACCGACTCGCCGCGGCCGTCCTCCTTGGTAGCGCCCTCGACCTGGTAAGCGGAGGTGGCCGCGCCCCAGCCGAAGTCGCGGGGAAAGCGCAGCGGGCCGGCGGGCCCGGTAGGTATCGACATGGATTCTCCTCGTGGATACGGGGCCGCCGCCGAGATTCGGGAGCGCTCCCAGAATAGGCCAGGAGCGGCCGGCCCCGTGAGCCGGCCGTCACGGCGGCCGGACATGGCGGGTCGAGGCGGGTGAGGGCCCCGGACAGCGAACGAGGCCGACCGGGCGGCGCTTGGCGCCTGTCCCGTCGGCCTCTTTTCCCATTGTGTACGGGGGTTTAGTGTGGGGACGGGGGAGGGCAACCCCCGTCCCCACCGTAACTGCACACACACGGGCGGAATTTGGGTCCTGCCGTGCGTGTCGCGCGGGAGCCGGGCCACGCGAGTGGCTCTGGTTCCACCTCCCTCCCTGTGGCGGGATGATGGCTGACGGCGGCGTCCGGGCTGGCCCGCCGTCGGCCTTCGGGTTGGTTCCCCGGGGCCGCCACGAGGACGGACCCGGTGATCTTCCAGTTGGAACCTTTGTCGATGGAAGCGCTCCCATCGACCGATGTTGCGACTGTAACGCCCGTCACGCCTTTGTGAAAGACCCAAAACGAGATCGAAACAACTGGGTGATCCTGCCTCCCGTGCGCTTGTCGTGGGAGCGCTTCCATGGCACACTGTCGATTCAACGCGACAGGAGCCAGATCGCGTGGGCGCGGGTCCGCCGAGGGCAGCCGGCAGTACGACTTCCGGTCACGGCACCCGAACGCAGCCGGCGGGACCCCCTCCCGCGCGGGCCGCACCGCCGCACCCCGGCCGGGCCCGGGGCGACCACCTTTCCGGCGCCTCGAATCCCCCGCGTACCACCACCACCCGCGGGCAGGCGCCACGCCGGGGACCATCCCGGCCTGGTCCGAGGAGACACCGCGCACATGAGACAACTGGCACGACGCCGCCGAGTGGCGATCCTCGCCGCCGCCGCGCTCGCCATCGGCGGGGTGACCCTGCCCGCCGGCGCCGCGCAGGCCGCACCGGCCTGCGACGTGGTCTACGCGACCAACGACTGGAACACCGGGTTCACGGCCAACGTGACCATCAAGAACCTCGGCGACCCGATCAGCAGCTGGTCGCTCAAGTGGACCTTCCCGAACAGCGGCCAGCGGGTCACCCAGGGCTGGTCGGCCAGGTTCAGCCAGTCCGGCAGTGAGGTCACCGCGACCAACGAGTCGTACAACGGCAACCTCGGCACCGGGGCCTCCACCACCATCGGCTTCAACGGCTCCCACACGGGGAGCAACCCGAAGCCCACCTCGTTCACCCTGAACGGCACCCCCTGCAACGGCACCCCGGCCAACCAGCCGCCCACGGTCTCCCTCGCCCTGCCGAGCGGGCCGTTCACCGCCCCGGCCGACGTGCCGCTGACCGCCACGGCCAGCGACCCGGACGGGACGATCAGCAAGGTCGAGTTCTACCGCAACGGCCTGCTGATCAACACCGACACCACTGCGCCGTACGCGTACACGCAGGAGGACCTGCCGGCCGGCAACTACACGGTGCAGGCCAAGGCGTACGACAACGCCAACGGCATCGGGGTCGCCGAGAAGTCGTTCACCGTCGGCGCCGCCAGCGGCCCGACGCTGATCGCCACGCCGTCCGCGGTGAGCGTCAACGAGGGTGGTACGTCCACCTTCAACCTCAAGCTCAGCGCCGCGCCGACGACAAGCGTGCCGGTCACCCTCACCCCCAGCGGAGACACCGACGTCACGGTCTCGCCGACCAGCGTCACGCTGACGCCGACCAACTGGAACACCGGGGTCACCGTCACGGTCGCCGCGGCGGAGGACACCGACACCGTCGGCGGCACCGCCACCATCACCGCGTCCGCCACCGGTCTCGCGTCCCTGGCGGTCGCCGCCACCGAGATCGACAACGACACCCCCGGCGGCGACAACGCCTACATCAAGAAGTTCCTCGACCAGTACGGCAAGATCAAGAACTCGGGCTACTTCAGCCCCGAGGGCGTGCCGTACCACTCGGTCGAGACGCTTATCGTCGAGGCGCCCGACCACGGCCACGAGACCACCTCGGAGGCGTTCAGCTTCTGGATCTGGCTGGAGGCCCAGTACGGTCGCGTCACCCAGAACTGGGCGCCGTTCAACAACGCCTGGACGGTGATGGAGAAGTACATCATCCCGTCGCACGCCGACCAGCCCACCGCGGGCTCCGCCGGCACCCCGCAGTACGCCGCGGAGTACAACCTGCCGAGCCAGTACCCCTCGGCCCTGAACCCGAACATCCCGGTCGGGCAGGACCCGCTGCGCTCGGAGCTGCAGTCCACCTACGGCACCGGCGACATCTACGGCATGCACTGGCTGATGGACGTCGACAACACCTACGGCTTCGGCCGCTGCGGTGACGGCACCACCAAGCCGGCGTACATCAACACCTTCCAGCGGGGCACCCAGGAGTCGGTGTGGGAGACCGTCCCGCAGCCGTCCTGCGACACCTTCAAGCACGGCGGTCAGTACGGTTACCTCGACCTGTTCGTCAAGGACACCGGCGCTCCCGCCAAGCAGTGGAAGTACACCAACGCCCCGGATGCCGACGCCCGTGCCGTGCAGGCCGCGTACTGGGCGCTGACCTGGGCCAAGGCGCAGGGCAAGCAGGCCGACGTCGCCGCCACCGTGGCCAAGGCCGCCAAGATGGGCGACTACCTGCGGTACGCGATGTTCGACAAGTACTTCAAGAAGATCGGCAACTGCGTCGGGGCCAGCACCTGCCCCGCCGGCAGCGGCAAGGACTCGGCGCACTACCTGCTGTCCTGGTACTACGCCTGGGGCGGCGCGTACGACGCCAGCCAGAACTGGTCCTGGCGGATCGGCTCCAGCCACAACCACTTCGGCTACCAGAACCCGTTCGCGGCCTGGGCGCTGACCAACACGCCGGAGCTCAAGCCGCAGTCGTCGACAGCGGTCGCCGACTGGACCAAGAGCTTCGACCGGCAGCTGGAGTTCTACACCTGGCTGCAGTCGTCCGAGGGCGGCATCGCCGGCGGCGCGACCAACAGCTGGGACGGCAGCTACGCCCAGCCGCCGTCGGGCACCAGCACCTTCTACGGCATGTTCTACGACGTCGACCCGGTCTACAACGACCCGCCGTCGAACCAGTGGTTCGGCATGCAGGCGTGGTCGATGCAGCGGGTCGCCGATCTGTACCTGCAGACCGGCAACGCGAAGGCCAAGGCGCTGCTGGACAAGTGGGTGCCGTGGGCGATCGCCAACACGACGGTCGGCACCAACTGGTCGATCCCGTCGGACCTGAAGTGGACCGGTCAGCCGACCACCTGGAACCCGTCCAGCCCGCAGCCCAACACCAACCTGCACGTCGAGGTGATCAGCAAGGGCCAGGACGTCGGCGTCGCCGCCTCCTACGCCCGGACCCTGATCGCGTACGCGGCCAAGTCGGGCAACGCGGCGGCGAAGACCACCGCCAAGGGCCTGCTGGACGCGCTCTCCGCCGCCAGTGACTCGAAGGGCGTCTCCACCACCGAGACGCGTGGCGACTACAAGCGCTTCGACGACGTCTACGACGCCTCCAGCGGGCAGGGCCTCTATGTCCCGCCGGGCTGGACCGGGAAGATGCCCAACGGCGACGCCATCGCCGCCGGCAAGAGCTTCCTCGACATCCGGTCCTTCTACAAGCAGGACCCGGACTGGCCCAAGGTGCAGGCGTACCTGAACGGTGGTGCGGAGCCCAGCTTCAACTACCACCGCTTCTGGGCGCAGGCCGACGTGGCCATGGCTTACGCCGACTACGGGACCCTGTTCCCGAACGGCTGAGAGCGACCGGGGTGGGTGGAGTGCCCCGCCCACCCCGGGGTTCGGCCGGGTCCGGGGGAACGATGGGACCCGGCCGGCGGACGGCCTGACACCCACGGTCAGGCCGGGGTGGGCCGGTCATCCGGCCAACGCAGCGGGTCGACCGGCCCACCCCACCGCCCGGACTGAAGACTGCCGCAAAAAAGCCCAGAAATTCGGGCTGTCGCGGGATCACACCAATGAGGATGACGGAGTAACGTACGTCACCGGAGAGGCCGCTCCCCCCGTGGCGGCCTCTCCACTTTTATGCCCGCCGGGGCCCCTTCCCGGCCGGCTCGTCGGGCCGGATGTCCGGGTCGCCGGTGACCGGGTGACGCAGCCCCGGGTGCCCGGCCGGCAACGACCGGCGCAGCACCACCCAACTCACCGCAAGCGCCGCCGCGACCAGCGGCCAGGTCAACGCGATCCGGGCCACCACGAGCGCGAGCACCTGTCCACTCAGGTACAGCGGGACGAACACCGCCACCCGCACCACATAGGTCGCCGTCCACACCCAACTCGCCCGGCCGTACCCGCGCAGCAGCGCCGGGTCCCGCCGCCACCGGGCCCGCTGGCCCAGCGCCGCGCCGACCAGCACGCCGAGCAGCGGCCAGCGCACCACGATGCTCACGGCCCAGGCCAGCGCGCTGGCGGCGTTCGACAGCAACTGGATCAGAAAGAAATTCTCGGCCCGGCCGGTCCGCACCGCGATGAGCGCCGCGACGCAGACGGCGAGCAGCCCGATCAGCACCGAGCGCGGCCGGTCACCCCGCCGCAGCCGTACGCCGGCCACCACGACGCCCACGGCGAGCGCCGCGCCCACCCCGGCCCACAGCGACTCGCCGCCGATCAGCCAGCCCAGCGCGAACGCCACCGGCGGCAGGGTGGCGTCCACCGCGCCCCGCCGCCCGCCCAGCAGGTCCGCCAGGGACTCGGCCGGGGCCGCCCCGCCGGCCTGCCGACCGGCCGTCGGCGCCCGGTCCGGGCCGGGCTCGACCTGGCCGGACTCCCGCTCCGGTGTGCCGCCCACCGCCACCTCCTCGCCTCCGCCTCAACCTAACCGCCGGGAGCCGGTGGGCCACCGGCCGACCGGCCGGAGCCGGCCGCTACGGTGTGCGGATGCGCGCGACGGCACGGGGTTGGACCGCGGTCTGGTTGGTCGTACTGGCGCTCGTCCAGGCGGCCGCCTTCCTTGCCGTCTGGCGGGTGGCCGTGCACACCGAGATCGGCCAGTGGGTCGACACGGTCGCCCTGACCGGCAACCGGATCGGGCAGGACCGCATTGACGGCCCCGTCGACCGGATCCTCAACGCGATGTCGGTGGTGTCCCTGCTGGCCGCCACCGCGGTGATCGGCTTCATTGCGCTCATCCGGGGTCGGATCGCCCTGGCCATCACCGCGACACTGCTGATCGCCGGCGCGAACGTCTCCACCCAACTGCTCAAGTACGGGCTGAGCCGGCCGGACTACGGCGTCGACCCGGAGCGCGCCGCCGTCGGCAACAGTCTGCCCAGTGGGCACACGGCGGTGGCCGCGTCGGTCGCGATCGCGCTGATGCTCGTGCTGCCCCGCAAGGTGCGCGCGGTCGGCGCCTTCCTCGGCGCCGGGTACGCCGCCCTCGCCGGGGTGGCGACCCTCTCCGCCGGCTGGCACCGGCCCAGCGACGCGGTCGCCGCGTACCTCGTGGTGGGTGTGTGGGCGGCGCTGGCCGGGCTGCTCCTGCTGATCACCCAACGGGAACAGGCCGAGGTCGCCCCCGGCGACGCGCACCGGATCGCCGCCCTGGTGCTCGGGGTGGCCGGCGTCCTCGCGCTGATCGCCAGCGGGTTGGCGCTGTCCTGGTTGGTCGACCTGCGCGGCACCGGCCCGGACGAGCTGAGCCGCCGCCCGCTCTTCGTCGGGTACGCGGGCAGCGCCGCCGGCATCGCCGGCACGATGGCGCTGGTGATGGCGCTGGTGCTGACCGTCGTGCACCGTCTGGTGCCCCGGGTCAAGGGCTGAGTCGGTCGGTGGACCCGGTTCGCGCGGCGTTCCGTGCCGAGTGCGTACGGCTCACCGAGATCCTGGCCGAGGTGGACGACGTCGACCTCGACCGGCCCACCCCCTGCCCGCCGTGGACCGTCCGGGAGTTGCTCGCGCACGTGCGCACCGGCGCCGGACGGCTGGCCGACGTGCTCGCCGCCCCCGCCCCGCCGCGCGCCGAGGTGGACGCCGCCCGCTACTTCGGCGCGGCGAAGTTCACCCCGCAGGTGGACGCCGACCGCATCGCAGGCGGCCGCCGCGACGCGTTGCAGGTGCACCGGGAGGCGTTGGCGACCGGGTTCGAGCGGGCCTGGCGGGCGGCCGACGCGGCGGTCGCCGTGGCCCCGCCCGATCGAGTGGTCCGGACCCGGCACGGCGACGCGATGCTCCTCACCGAGTTCCTGCGGACCCGGGTGGTCGAGGTGGGCGTGCACGGCCTGGACCTGGCGGCGGCGCTGGACCGCCCGCCGTGGCTCACCCCGCGCGCGGCCGCGGTGATCGCCGACCTGCTCACCGCAGGGCGACCCGCGCCGGCCGCGTTGGGCTGGGACCGGCTGGCCCTGATCCGCAAGACCACCGGACGTGCGGCGTTGACCGCGCAGGAACGGGCCGCGATCGACGCCGCCAGCTTCCGCTGGCTCGCCTTCGGCCGCTGACCCCGGCCCGGCCGGTCAGCTCGCCGGACGGGGCGCGGGAACGTGCGGGGCGACGCCCCGCAGGTGCGTGAGCACCACCGGATCGATGCGCCCCGGCACCAACCGCTCCTCCAGGTTCTCCAGCCCTGCCCAGGAGACCAGCGCCGCCTCCGTCCCGGCGCCGACCGGGTGACCGAGCGCGGTGAGCAACGTCGCCACCTCGTCGGCGACCGCGCCGCTCAGGTCGAGCAGGGTCGCCGGGTCGGGTCGGCTGAACAGCATGGTGTGCACGGCCAGCAGCCGACCCAGCTCGGTGACCGGGTCCGGATGGTCGTCCACCCGCAGGTCGATCAGCACGTCGCTGGTGCCGCCGTACCCGCCGCCGCGCTCGACCACCAGCAGGCCGGCGCTCTGCCGGCCGCGCCGGTCCCCGCCGGCCTCGTCACCGGCGCGCAGCGCCGCGACCAGCCGCTCGGCGAACGGCAGCGCCGAGGAGGCCAGCCACGCGTCGCCCAGCGCGTCGACGACCTCCGGGCCGGTGAGGATGTTGCCCTGGGCGGCCCAGCCGTCGCCGGTCCGCCCACCGGCCCACGGGTGGCAGGCCGGCCCGGTCCAGCTCGCACCCGGGCCGCTGACGCCCACCACGCCGAGTTGCCGGTGCTCCCGCTCGGCGTCGGCGGCGATCAGGCCGGCCACCACGTCGGCGGCGGCCACCCCGGTGCGGAGCAACGTCAGACCCTGCGGGCGATAGGCGAGGTTGACGTGCGCCTGGGTGGCCAGCGCGCCGACCTCGGCCTGCGCGGCCGGTACCAGCGCCCCGGCGGCGAGGAACTTGCTGGCCACGACGACGCCGTGGCGGCGGCCGTCGGCGGAGCGGGCGACGAGGGAGAAGGTCACCCGCCGAGACTAACCGGCTGTTGGGCGTACGCCGACGGTCAGAACGGCGTCGCGGCGGCCTCCGGCGGCGCGCCACGCGCCCGGCGGGCGTCGGCGACCGCGACGCCGCCCAGCACGAGCACTCCGGCGGCCAAGGCGGCCAGCCCCGGCAGGAACAGCAGCGGTACGGCCACCGCCGCCAGCGCCAGGATGGCGATCCACCGCGACGGGGAGACCCGCCCGAACACCTCGTACTCGAAACGGGCCCGGCCGGCCAGGAACAGCGCGGGTCCGCCGAGCACCATGGCCAGCCACGCCCCCGGGGCATGGCCCAGCGGATGATCGATGATCAGCTCGTAGCCGACCGCAGTGGCGGCCAGGCCGACCACCATCACCAGGTGCGTGTCGGCCGCCGAGCGGCCGATGTTCGCCGGGTGACGGGCCGTCATCACGGCCTCGCCCAGGATCTGCCCGGCGCGCTGGACGTAGATCCGCCACAGCATGATCGACGTGGCCACCGAGAGCGCGAAGGCCCATACGTGCCCCGACTCGTACGGGCCCTTGCTGTACGCGAAACCGGCCACCAGGATCGTCTCGCCCAGCGCCACGAGGAAGAACTGCTGGTACCGCTCGGCCAGGTGCTCCCCGGCGATCTCCCACTTCGAGACCGTCGACCGGCCCAGGCCCGGCACCGGCCAGCCGCACCGCGCCGCCAGGTACTCGATGAGCAGCGCCAGCGCCCAGAGCATCACCTGCCCGTTGGTGGGCAGCAACGCCCCACCGATCCAGAACACCCCGCTGACGGCGAACACCACTGTCATCCGCACCTTCAACCGGCGGTACGGGTGCGGTCCCAACGCGATCGACAGGATCAACGGCCGAGTCACCTGCGCGACGACGTACGCCGTCGCGAACGTCAGCCCGGTCTCGCTGAACGCCCGGGGGATCGCGACCCCCATCACCATGCTGCCCACGAGCGCGGTCAACACCACGGTCTGCAGCGGTGCCCGGTACGGGTCGTAGCGGCTGGTCGTCCACGCGGTGCCCTGCCAGACCGCCCAGAGCGCCAGCAGCAACAGCAGCGTCTTGCCGCTGCCGGTGACCGCCGGCCAGCCCAGCTGCGCCGGGCTCTCGGTCAGGTCCTCGAACGCACGCGCGGAGATCCGGGTGAGCGCGAAGACGTAGACCAGGTCGAAGAAGAGTTCCAGGAACGTGGCGCGACCGGGCGGGGTCGCCGCCGGGACCGGCTCCAGGTGTCCCGCAGCCCTGGAACCCATGGTCAGCGGCCTGCGCCGGTGCTCCGGTCCACCTCGAAGTCGTAGCACCCCGGCCGGCACGCGCGCCCGCGAACCGGCGATTCTGCCCACTTCGGGGATCTTGCTCGCAGGCCCCGTCAACGGGCACGATCGGTCGGTGACGAATCGATGGGGCATGACGGTGCCGTTGGGCGGGATCCCGCTGGCCGATCACCAGGCGGTCTACGAGACCCTCGATCGCGCCGGGTTCACCGACGTGTGGTCCTCCGAGGTCGCCGGGACCGACGCGTTCACCCCGCTGGCCCTCGCCGCGGCGTGGCAGCCGCGGCTGCGGCTGGGCACCGCGATCACCCCGGTCTTCACCCGCGGCCCCGGGCTGCTCGCCATGAGCGCGGCGGCGCTCGCCGAGGCGGCCCCGGGCCGGTTCGCGCTCGGCATCGGCGCGTCCTCGCCGGTGCTCGTGCGGGACTGGAACGCGGTGCGGTTCGACGAGCCGTTCCGACGTACCCGCGACGTCCTGCGGTTCCTGCGCGCGGCGCTGCGCGGTGAGACGGTGGACGAGGTCTACGACACCTTCACGGTGCGTCGGTTCACCCTCGAACGGCCACCGGCGGTGCCGCCGCCGATCCTGCTCGCCGCGCTGCGCCCGGGCATGCTCCGACTCGCCGGCGCCGAGGCCGACGGGGTCATCCTCAACTGGCTCAGCGCCGACGACGTGCCGCGGACCCTCGCCGAGTTGGGCGAGCGGCGCGCCGGCTTCGAGGTAGCCGCCCGGATCTTCGTCTGCCCCACCGAGGACGCCGCGTACGCCCGCACGCTCGGCCGCCGGCTGATCACCAGCTACCTCCCCGTGCCGGCGTACGCCGAATTCCATCGCTGGCTCGGCCGCACCGAGGCGCTGGCGCCGATGTGGGAGGCCTGGGCCGCGGGGGACCGGCGTGCCGCCAGCGCGGCGGTGCCCGACGAGGTGGTCGACGCCCTGGTGCTGCACGGCTCGCCGGAGCGGTGCCGAGCCCAGGTCCGCCGCTACGCCGACGCCGGCGTGGACGTGCCGGTCCTCGCGCTGCTGCCCACCCCCGAGGTGACCGCCGGCAGCTCCGCCGCGCTGATGACCCTCATCGCCCGGTTGGGCACCGAGCCCGTGGGAGCGTCCCAGTGAATCTGACCGACCGGATCGCGGTGGTCACCGGCGGCGCCGGCGGCATCGGGGCGGCACTGTCACGGCGCTTCGCCGCCGAGGGCGCCGCCGCGGTGGTCGTCGCCGACCTGGACGCCGAGGCGGCGCACGCGGTGGCCGAGGGCATCGGCCCGGTGGCGCACGCCGCCGCCCTCGACGTCACCGACGAGGCCCAGGTCCGCGCGCTCGTCGACGACACCGAGCGTCGCTTCGGCCGCATCGACCTGTTCTGCGCCAACGCGGGAGTGACCACCGGCGGGGGAATCGAGGTCGACGACGCGGCCTGGGATCGCGCCTGGCGGGTCAACGTTCTCGCCCACGTCTACTCGGCCCGCGCGGTGCTGCCCGGCATGCTCGCCCGCGGCGGCGGTCACCTGTTGCACACCTGCTCGGCGGCGGGCGTGCTGACCGCGGTGGGCGACGCCGCGTACACCGCGACGAAGCACGCGTCGGTGGGCTTCGCCGAGTGGCTCGCCATCACCTACCGGGACCGGGGCATCCGGGTCAGCGCCCTCTGCCCGCAGGGTGTGGACACCCCGATGCTCGCCGACGGCATCGTCGAGGGCCACCTGGGCGCCCGGGTGATCGCCGCCTCCGGGGCGGTGCTCACCCCGGACCAGGTCGCCGAGGCGACAATCGCCGGGCTGGCCGAGGAGCGGTTCCTGATCCTGCCGCACCCCGAGGTCGCCGACTACGCCCGCCGCCGCGCCGAGGACCCGGACGGCTGGCAGGCCGGCCTCCGCAAGCTGGTCCGCCGACTGACCGCCTGACGCTCTAGCGCTTGACATTCGTTCTAGCGGACCGGAACGCGACCGGCGGCCAGGAGGTGCGCGCTCGATCCGATCAGCGCCGGCTCGGTGCTGTAGACGCGGGCCAGATCCAATGCCGCGGAGAAGACCGTGTCCTGCGCCGGCCCACCTGCCGCGGCCTCCGCCGCCGTCCACGCCGGGCCCTCCACCCCGTGTACGACGACGTCGGTCAGCCCTGCCGCCGAACACTCGTCGGTGATCTCCTCGACGCGATGGAAGTACGCGTGGGTGAAGCCGGTGCGTGGATCGTTGGTGCCGTCGGTCAGCAGGCTCCTGGCCTCGTCGAGCAGCCGCTCGTCGAGGCGTCCGGTGGCGGCGAAGTCCAGCGGACCGGCGAAACGTGAG
The DNA here is from genome assembly GCF_043205095.1 of Micromonospora sp. NPDC047557. Taxonomy (NCBI): domain Bacteria; kingdom Bacillati; phylum Actinomycetota; class Actinomycetes; order Micromonosporales; family Micromonosporaceae; genus Micromonospora; species Micromonospora sp. NPDC047557. The sequence continues at coordinate 138,397 of NZ_JBIDDK010000016.1, forward strand.
ATGGCGGCGGCCACGACGGGACCGCCGGGGCGGGTGACCCGGACGGCCTCCCGTAGCGCCTGTAGCCGGTCGGCACGGCCCACCAGGTGGTAGAGCGGCCCCAGGAGCAGCGCGGCGTCGTACGCGTCATCGGCGTCGGGAAGCGCTCGCGCGTCGGCGACCCGTGCCTCGACGGGTGGCTGCCCGCCGCGTGCCTGCGCGACGTGACTCGGCACCAGGTCGACGAGACGGACCTCGTAACCGGCAACGGCGAGGGCCCTCGCGTACTCGCCGGTGCCTCCACCGATGTCCAGCACACGGGCACCCGGTCCGGGCAGGAGATCCCGCAGGAGCTGCATGGTGCGGATCCACTCCAGTCGTGCCTGCGGGCGGGCGGACAGCCGCTGGTCCTCGCGGTAGCGCAGCGTGTAGTAGTCGACGATCTCGCTCGTGTGCTGATCCACCCCCTGATGCTCGTCGTTACGCCGTACCCGCCGCCACCGTGTTTCCGCGCCGGCGTGCGGCCGATCCCTCGGCTGCGGGAGCGCATTCACCGCTGCCGGGGAGGAGGCGCGCGTCCGGCCCGCAGATCATCGGTGCATGAATGTCAGTGGATCCACGGCGATCGACCCGGTGCGGCGATGGGCGGTGGCCTGCGGTGTCTTCGTCGTCGGTGCGACGGCCCTGCGTCTCTATTGGATCGCGGGCGGCCGGTGGGGGTACACCGCCTGCGACCGCACCGCTCTCGTCGATCCGGCGGGTGGTTGCGGCGCCGACCGCGTCGAGGCGCTGCCGTTCTGGGCGGGATGGGGAGCGGTGGGGATCGGCATCGCCCTCGCGATGGTGGTGGTGTCCGCGGTCCGGTTCCCTGGCCGCCGCCCCGCCGTCGCGGCCAGTTGGACCGCCGCCGCGTTCCTGCTGGTGGTCGCGTTCCCCCTGCACCTGCTCTTCGAGATCCCGGCGGCGTTGGCGGGGCGTCCGTCGGACTGGCGTGACCTCGGCGCCCGGCTCACGCTGGTGGCCGGTGGCGTGCTGTTCGCCGGGCTGGCGAACGCATCCGGTCCGCCGCGCCGACCGGCGGCCCTCGGCTACCAGCCGGTGCCGCGGTGGACGCGACTCTGGGCGTACACGGCCGTCGCTCTGCCGGTGGTCGGCTGGGCCGTGCCGCACGCGCTCTGGGTGCTCGACGTTCCGTTCGGCATTTCCGAGCGGGAACTGAACGACATCGACCAGGACCTGTCGACGTTGACGGGCGTGGCGATCACCGTCGTCCCGCCGCTCGCCGGCCTGCTCGTCCTCGGGTTGGTGCAGCGGTGGGGGCAGCAGTTCCCGCGCTGGGTGCCGGGACTGGGTGGTCGAGGAGTTCCCCGGTTGCTGGCGGTGATCCCGGCCGGGGTGGTGGCGCTCGCGCTGGTCGCCTACGGCGTGCTGAGCGTCGCGGTGTTCGTCGGTCGGCTGGTGACGGGTGACCTGCCCTGGTCGGACGTGGTGCAGGGGTGGGCGGTGGCCGCCACGCTGACGGTGTTCCTCGCCTGGGGAGTGTCACTGGGCGTCACGACCACCGGCTATGCCCTGGCCACCGGCCTCATCGGTCATGCGCCGCGACCATCAGCCGGTCGGCGCGAGCCGCCGTTCGAACCAACCACGGCCGACGCGTCGACGACGTCGGCCCGCAACGATCGGAGCGCTCATGAAACCCACTGACCCCGGCCGTACCTGGGCTGCCGCTCCCGCGCCCTGGGCCGTCTGGGCCGCGTACGCCGTCCCGCTCTGCGTCCTGCCGTCCGCGATCTGGCGACTGTCCCTCGTGTTCACCGACGACACCGTCACCACGTGGTACATGATCTTTCTGTCCGTCCTGTCGATGGGGCTGGCCCTGTCGACACTCGGGCTGGTGCACCGCTGGGGGCAGCAGGTGCCGCACTGGGTGCCGCTGTTCGGGAGACGTTCGATCCCGGCACGCCCGGTCGTGCTCGTCGCGGTGGTCGGCGGTTCGTTGCTCGTCGCCATCTGCCTGTACCTGCTGCTGAACAGGACGTTCCACGTCGTGGACCGCGGCTGGGTGGGGATAGGGCACGACGAACCGGCGCACACCCCGCCGGGCTGGGACGTGCTGCGGTACTACCTCCCGCTGGTCGCCTGGGGCCCTCTGGTGATAGCCGTGGCCGCCGACTACGGCCGCCGCGCCCGGCTCCGATCCCCCCGATCCGCCACCGGTGATCAAGAGGTTCGGGTCAGGAACGGGTCCTGAGATGACACGAACCTCTTGATCACCGCGGGGGACGGCGGGGATGGGAGTGGGGGGACCGGCGGGCCTGGTGGAGGGGGGAGGGGTGCACGGACCAGAGCAGGCGGCGCCACCAGGGGCGGGCCGCGCGCAGGTTGGCGATGTAGACCGTGGCCACCTCGGCGGCACGGGCCGCCTGATCGGCCGCCGCGGCGCCGGGGGCGAAACCCACCTGATTGAGCAGGGTCGCCAGCTCGTCGACGCCCGGCTCGTCGCCGGGCACCCCGCCGCCGGTCGCGTCACCGTCGGTCGTGCCGCTGCCGGTGGCGCCGCCTCCGGGTGCGCGGCTGCCGTTCGCGCCGCCGCTGGCCGTGCCGGCTCTGGTCGTGGCTGCTCGGGCGTCGGCCAGGGTCTGTCGGGCCTGCGCGGCCACCTCGGTCGCCGCCAGGTCGTCGCCGACCGGGCGGCCGGCCAGTCGCAACGCGTCGGTGACCTCCCGCCAGGCGCCGGCGATGCGCTGGTTGGGGTCACCCCCCGCCAGTCGCTTGCGGGTGAGGGAGCGACGCATCGCCAACAGGGTGAGCAGCAGCGCCCCCACCACGAGCAGCAGACCACCGCTGCCGCCCGCGACCAGCACCGGCGTGGACACGCCACCTCGTGCGGGCGGCCCGTCGGGGGCGGCCACCGGCTCCGGCGAGGCGGTCGGCTCCACGGTGGGCGCCGGCGCCTCCGACGGCGGCGGGTCCTCCGGGGTCGGGCGGAAGTCCTCCTCCACCGGCCTCGGCTCGTTCTCCGGGCGGGGCAGCGGGTCGAACGCCACCCACCCCAACCCGTCGAAGAGCACCTCCGGCCAGGCGTACGCGTCACCGGCCCGCACCGGCCCCTGCCCACTGCAGGAGAAGCCGACCACCACCCTCGTCGGCAGACCGGAGAGCCGGCCGAGCACCGCGAACGCCGCCGCGAACTGCTCAGACGTTCCCCGCTGCCCGCCCCCGTTGCGCGGACCGAAGAGGAAGAAGGCCAGGTTCGGGTACGCGTGCCCGCTCGGCGCGTCGGCCACCACCCGGTAGTGCTCGGCCAGGAACTGCTCGATCGCCACCGCCCGCGCGTACGGGGCGCCGTTCTCCTCGGCGAGCTGTGCCGCCAACCGGCGCATCGGGTCGGGCACCCCGTCGGCGACCCGCAACACCCGGGCCACCTCCGCGCCGGCTGGCACGTTCGCGGTGGCCAGCAGGTTGTTGTCCGGGCGCTCCCGCGCCGACGTCACCGTGTACCGCAGCCCCGGCGTCAGTCCCTCCGGCCTGATCAGCGTCCCCGTCGCCGGGTCGTACGCCACCCGCGCCCCGCTGACCTCGCGCGGCGTCGCCACGGCCGGGAGCAGCCGGCCGCTCAGCTCCGCCACGGTGATCTCCTGCCGAACGGTCTGCACCGTGCTGTCCCGGGCCGGCGCGGTGGCCGGCAGGATCCGCCCCGCGTTGCGGTACGTCGCACCGACCCGCCAGGTGATCCCGTCGTAGTCGCTGAGCACCGCCAACCGGATCTGTACGCTGCGGCCCGCCTTCGGGTCGTCCGCGCCGCCGGTCGCCGTCGGGTCGTCCGCTCCGCCGGCCGGTGGGGTGGCGCCCACCGTGCTCACGTCGAGGAGCTTCTGCTCCGGGCGCAGCGCCCACCCGGAGATCCGGATCAGCGGGTTCTCGTCGAGCGTCTGCACCTGCGGTGGCTCCACGTACCGGCGCGGGTCCACCGGCCGCCCGTCGACCTGACCGGCGACCACCGGGCCGAGCAGCGCGACCAGGCCGATCACCAGCGCGACGCCGAGCGCCGCCGAGGCCGCCAGCCGAAGTCGTACCGCCGCGCGCATCCCCGGGGCGAGACCGGCCGTCGGGTCACCGCCGGCCGGCGGCGTACCCGTCGGCGCGGCGAGCCCGACCGCCGCGACCGCGACGAAGGCAACGGTCGTCCCGATCGCCGGTTCGGCGTTCGGGCCGACCACGTAGAGGGCCGCGGCGTAGAGCCCTGCCGCCGGCAGGTAGCCGAGCAGCACCCGGCCGGTGCGCAGCGCCACCTCCGCCCCGGCCAGACCGGCCAGCCACGCCGCCACCACCGGGACCAGCACGGTGTCCGGTGTGGGCTCCACCGGAATCATCGCGGTGAGCAGTCGGGGAATGCCGTTGCGTGCCGCGTCCGCGCTCACCTCCAGCAGGCTGCCCGGCAGGTCGGCGCGGGCGGCGGCCAGCCGCAACGACCACAGTGTCCACCCGGCCAACGCCGCCACCGACACCGGTGCGACCAGCCAGGACGGCAGCCGTCGGGCGGCGACGCTGACCAGCACCGAGCCCACCGCCGCGCCGATCACCAGCCGGGTCAGCAGGTCGCCCGCGTACACCCGGCCGAGCACGACCCCGGCGAGCGCGGTGAGCGTGATCAGCGCCAGCGGCACGACTGCCGCCCGCAGCGCGCGTACCACCCGCCCTGCGGCGCTCGGGCCGCCGGCCACCGGCGCCTGTCGAGGGGCCGCCGTCTCCTCCTGCGGCGCGATGCCCGTCACCACCGGCGTACCCCGTCCCACTCGGCGGCGAACTGCGCGCCGTCCACCGCGTCGACCACCACCAGGCCGGCCGTGCCCGCGGGCGTCGGCTCGGCCGCGCCGAACACCCCGACCACCACCGACGGGTACGCGCCGCGCAGCGCGCCGACATGTCCCAACCCGTCCCGCCCACCGGGGCCGGTCAGGAAGATCAGCGTGTCGCCGAGCCGGTCCTGGCGCAGCCGGGTGGTGACGGCGCGCAACGCGTCGTCCTCGTCGGACAGGTCGGCGGCGGCGAGCCGGTCCAGGGGCCCGATCTCGGCGTCCCCCGCCGGGCCGCGCTCGATCAGCTCCGGGCCGACCAGCAGCATCAACACCGGCAGGTCCGCGCGGTGCGCGGCAGTGACGACCGACGCCGCCGCTTCACACGCGGACTCGAACGACTCGGCCACCTCGCCGGACCGCTGCGGGTGCGCGGCGGAGCGGTTGTCCAGGAGGACGACCAGGCGGGGCAGGCTGGTGTCCACGTTCTCGCGCACCATCAGCTCGCCGACCCGGGCGCTCGTGCGCCAGTGCACCCGACGCAGCTCGTCACCCACCACGTACTCCCGCAGCGAGTCGAACGTGATCGACCCGTGCGGCACACCGTCCACCCGGCCGTCGAGGCTGCGCCCCGCGCCGGTGGGCACCGCCGTGAGCGGATGGATCCGGGGATGCACCCAGACCGGTGTCGTCTCGCCGTACGGGCGGGCCAGCGCCACCAGACCCAACGGGTCGCGCCGGGTCACCCGCAGCGGACCGACCGGCACCACCCCGCGACGGTCGGTCGGCACGTCGTAGCGGACCTCGGTGTCCCGACCGGGCCGCAGGCGCAGCAGCGGCACCGGCACGGCACTGCTCCCGCACCGGTCCTCGGCCAGCAGGTTCGCCGAGCGCAGCCGGCCGGCGTTGCGGACGGTCAGCGTCATGCTCGCCGGCTCCCCGCGCGCGACCCGGTCCGGGTCCGCCCGGCGGCCGACCACCAGTCGGGGCCGCCAGGCCGCGGTCAGCGCCGCGTAGCCGACGGCCGCGCCGGCCGCCGCGCCGAGCAACGTCAACTCGGGGTACGCGAAGCGGAACCCCAGGCCGAGCAGGACGACGGCGGCGACGAGCAGCCCGATTCCGCGGGCGGTGATCCCCATGGCGCTGCTGCCGGTCAGCCCTGCACCGGGGCGGGCTGCCCCGACGGCAGCGGCACCGGCACCGAGGCGATGGCCTGGCGCAGCACCTCCGCGGCGGTCACCCCGCGCACCTGCGCGTCCGGGGTCAGCAGCAGCCGATGCGCGAACACCGGTTCGGCGAGCGCCTTCAGGTCCTCCGGCATGATCCAGCCCCGACCGTCGATCAGCGCGTACGAGCATGCCGCCCGGGTCAACGCGATCACGCCCCGAGGGCTGACCCCGACGCGTACCTGCGGATGGGTGCGAGTGGCGGCGGCCAGCCGGACCGCGTACGCGTAGAGCGGCTCGGCGATGTGCACCCGGCGGGCCATCCGGACCATCTCCCCGACGGTCGCGGTGTCGGTGACCGGGGCGAGCGCCTCGGGGGAGCGGACCGTCGCGCCGCGCAGCACCTCGACCTCGACCGCCTCGTCCGGGTAGCCGACGGACAGCTTCACCAGGAAACGGTCGAGCTGTGCCTCGGGCAGCCGGTAGGTGCCGTCCATCTCGACCGGGTTCTGCGTGGCGACCACCAGGAACGGCGCCGGCACCGGGTGCCGGACGCCGTCCACCGTGACCGTGCGCTCCTCCATCACCTCCAGCAGCGCCGACTGGGTCTTCGGCGACGCCCGATTGATCTCGTCGGCGATCACGATGTTGGCGAACACCGGCCCCGGGTGGAACTCGAAGTCCCGGCTCGCCTGGTTGAAGATGGTCACGCCGGACACGTCCGAGGGGAGCAGGTCGGGCGTGAACTGGATGCGCCGCCACTGACCCTTCACGGTCGCGGCGATGGCCCGTGCCAGGGTCGTCTTACCGACCCCCGGCACGTCCTCCAGCAGCACGTGACCCTGGGCGAAGAGCGCGGTCAGCGCCAGCCGGACCACCTGCGGCTTGCCGAGCACCACCGCGTTGACGTTCTCGGCCAGCCGGGCGGCCAGGGCGGCGAAGCCCTGCACCTCCGGCTGGGTGAGCGGCTCGTGGGTGTTCACGGTCGGCGGTGCTCCTCGGCTGGTGGTTCAGCAGGTGGGCAGGACGTTGATGTTGTCGCCGCCCTCCAGGTTGAGCCAGGCCCAGGGAATGTAGTTCTTCCCGCTGTACTCGACCTGCACCCACCAGGTGCTGCGCTTGTCGTTGTTGTAGATGTAGGCGTAGACCTCTTCGCCCGACTTCTTGCAGTACGCCTTCAGTCGGGTGCCGTTAGCCACCCAGCCTGCCTGGCGGTCGTTGTCCTGCCGCGTGACCTCGAAGATTTCGTTGCCGTTGCGTTCGCCGGGGATCTCCCGCGTGCAGTAGCTCGCCTCCGGGCCGGACGCGCCGTTGCGGCACGTCGCGATCCCGTACAGCGGCTCGGTGCTCTCAGCCTTCTGGTCGGTGCCCTTGCCGGCGGCGTTGCTGGCGGTGACCGTGAACGTGTACGCCGTGCCCGGCGTCAGCCCCGTCATCGTGATGCTGGAGCACGCCCCGGCCTTCGCCGGCTCACCCGACGTGCTGAGCGAGCAGGTGGCCCTGCCGCCGCCCGCGTCCACGGTGAACGTGACGGTCGCCGACGTGGCCGTCGCCGACGAGCCGGTGACGGTGACCCGGGGCGCGGCGACCGTACGGGCCGTGGCGGTGGCCTCCGGACCGGGCCCGGCCTCGTTGACCGCCTTCACCTTCACGGTGACGTTCTGGCCGTTGCCCAGCCCGGTGACGGTGGTGCGGGTCTCGGTCACCTCGCTCGTCTTGCCACCGACATCCACGAGGTACTTCGTCACCGCACGGCCGTTCGCCTCGGCCGGCGACCACTGCACGGTGACCGCGCCGGGCTGGTCGGCGACCGTCCCGGCCTGCAGGTCGAGCGGTCGGCCCGGCGCCGCGAACGGCACCACCGTGTTGCTCACCGGCGACGCGGCCGAGCCGGCGCCCTTGTCGTTGACGGCCACGACGGTGAACGCGTACTGGGTGCCGAACTCCAGTTCACCGGCCGGCACCACCAGCTCCGTCTTCGTCGACTCGCCGGCCGGCGCGTTCGTCCCCGCCGACGTGGCCGTCACCGCGTACTTGGCGATCTTGTTGCCCTGCCCGTTCGCGGCCGGCCACTTCACCACCACGGTGCCGTCCGGTCGCTCCTGCGCCGTGACGCTGGCCGGTGGATCGGGCACCGCGGCGGTCGGGGTGACCGGGTTGCTGCTGCGCGCGGGGCCGTCACCCTTGGCGTTCACGGCGTGCACCGCGAAACGGTACGTCTCGCCGTTGGTCAGCCCCTTGACCTCCACCGAACGCTGGTTGGCGCCCACCTCCAGGCGTTGACCGGCGCCCTGCACGACGTACTTGATGATCTCGGCGCCGTTCGCGGCGGCCGGCCGCCAACTCACCCGAGCCTGGGCGTTGCCGGCGGCGGCGGTGACGCTGCGCGGCGCGCTCGGCTTGCCCACCCGGGGCTTCTTCGGCGGGGGCGGCGGCGGGGGCGCCGGCGGCGGGTCACCGCCCAGCACGTCGTTGGCGTACTTGTCGACCTCGCGCACCTGGTGCTTGTCGTCCACCACCCGGGCCGTCGCCGAGTCGGGCGAGTTGATGAAGAGGTGGTTCTCCCGCACCTCCATCTCCAGTGGCCCGTTCGCCCTGCCCTTGATGGTGTCGACCAACTGGCCGCCCGCGTCGAACGAGTAGATGGTGCCGGTCGCCTCGTCGGCGCAGTAGAAGCGGTCGGCCCAGGCCACCGCCGGGCTCAGCTGGTCGCCGCTGCCCGGCACCGTGAACGCCCGCTCCTCACCGACGTCACCCACGACCAACACCCGCCGCTCGGCCGGCACCGTCACCGGCACCCGCGGCCCGGAGGTGCGGGTCGGCATCGCCGCCGGGCCGGGCAGTGTCAACGGCGCCGAACGGACCTCACCCCGCTGCACCCGCACCAGCCGTGCGGCCGTGCGGTCGAGCACCGCCACCCCGTCGTCCAGGGTGGAAACCACCAACTCGTGGCTGGCGTCAGCCACGTCGTACGTCTCGACCCGCTCGGGGCTGAGCCCGCCACCGGCCGGCGCGGCCGAGGCCGGCGCGGACGGCAGCTTCGCGGCGGTGATCGCCGAGACGGTGCCCTCGCTGGGCACCGCGATCCAGAGTCTGCCCTCGCCGTCGAACGTGCCGCCGGTGATGCCCGGGGGATAGCGCACCGGCTCGCCGACCGGGCTCAACGACCGCGGGTCGAGCTGCCGCACGATGCCCTGCACGGCGTCGACGACGAACGCCGCGTCCTCGTGCAGGGCGACGCTCACACCCAGCCCCGGGGTGGTCGGCGTGGTCGCGGTGAGCTGCAGGGTGGCCAGGTCCAGCGAGCTGATCTGCCCGGTCTGCAGATCACGCAGGATCAGCAGCCGATCGGTCTGGGCGACCTGCATCGGGTGTCGGCGGGCACCGGGAACCTCGGTGCGGGTGTCCACCCGGGCGGTGACCCCGTTGACCCGGGCCAGCTCGCTGCGCACCGCGCTCCACAGCCAGGAACTCGCGTCGTAGTTGGCCACCGCGTTGTCCGCCGCCCCCAGCCCCAGGACGGTCAGCCCCATGGCGGCCAGCAGCGCGGTGACCGTGCCGACCGTCACCAGCCCGCCGCGCAGTCGGGACCGGGAACGGGGGGCGTCGGTCCGCTCGGCGTCGTCGATGCTGGCCACAGCCGGCTGCCTTCCCTGAGTCGTGGCAGGTGGCGTACGCCTCGCGGCGACCCCTCCCCTGAGCCGGGTGCCATCATATGGCCCGGCCGGGAACGGGGAAACCCGCACCGTCACCCCTGTGGATACCGAGCGTGCGCAGTGGACGCCCAGCTCAGCTCGACGATCGCGAACCCGACCGTGTCGACTCGGCGGTGTGGACCGCTCGCGATCAGCTTGGCGGCGTGGACCGTTCGCGGTTGGTGCAGACCTGGCTTGAGGTGGCGAAGCTGTCCGTGGAGTAGACCGCGAGCACCGTGAAGCAGTAGTCCACCCGGGAGCTGAGCCCGTTGACGGTGTGGCTGGTGCGCCCCGGTTCCACGGTGGCCATCACCCCGAGCGCCAGACCGGCCCGTCCGCCGGCGACCATGAACGGCACCGCCCCTCCGGACGGGTCCGTCCAGGTCAGGGTGATCGTGACGACGTCGTCGCGCAGCTTCAGGTCACCGGGAGGGGGGCCGGTCACCGCCGGCGCCGCCGTCACCGCGCCCCCGGGCGGCGGCGGCGCGTCGTCGCGGTTCAACACCACCGCACCCAGGCCGGCGACCGCGACCAGGGCAACCCCGGCCGCCACCGCCGCACCGATCAGCGTCGCCCGGCTGCGGCCCGTCGAAACACCCTCATCGGCGTACGCGGCCGAGTAGGTGTCCTGCTGGTACCGCTGCCCCGGGTACACCTCGTGGCTCTGCTGATAGGGCTGCCCCGGGTACTGCTGACCGGACGGGTACTGCGCGGCGGGCGGGTGCATGAGGGTGGCGGGCGGCCGGTAGGTCGCGGGCGTCAGGGGCACCGCCGTCGTGTCCCGCGGCGGGGCCGGCGCCGGCCCGACGGCTGGGAACACCTCCGTCGACGCGGCCGCGAACCCCGACGGCTCGCCCTGCACGGTCGACATCGTCGGGCTCGCGACCGGCATGCTCTCGCCGCCCGCTGTGGACTCGCCGCCCACGGTGGCCGCGCTGCTCGGTGTGGTCGCGCTGCTCGGGGTGGCCTCGCCGTCCGGCGTGGTCTCTGCGGTGTCCGTCCGGGACGGGTCCTTGGGGTCGCCGCCAGCCGTGGGCAGCGGATGCGGGGGCGCGCTGCTGCTCCAGGGCGGGGCGGTCAGTCCCCAGGGCGGCGCGCTCACCGGCGGCGCAGAGATGGGCTGGCTGTAGCCGGGCGGTCCGGATACCGGATAGGGGTGGGCGGGTGGTCCGGACACCGGGAACGGCTGCGCTGGTGGTCCCGACACGGGGTGCGTCTGGAAGGGCGGCGCGGAGACGGGTGGTCCATAGCCGGGCGGACCGTAGCCGGGCGGTCCGGACACCGGCTGGGTGTGGGCCGCCGGTGGACCGGAGGCGGGGTGGGACCGGTCGGGCGGTCCGGAGACGGGTTGGCCGTGGTCGGGCGGAGCCGATACCGGATGGGAAGGGCCCACGGCCGGTGCGGAGGCTGGGCCGACGTGCGCGGGCGGTGCGGAGACCGGCTGCGGCGCGGCGGGCGTCGGGCCGACCGCGTGGTGCAGGGATGGCCCGCTCACCGGGCGGGAGTCCCCCGCGCCTGGAGTCGTCGGGATCGCACCGGAGTGCCCCGGCCCGTCCGTCGTACGGGTCGATCCGCTCGGCCCGGTCGCTGCGATCCGGGCGGCCTCCTCGGCCAGCAGGGGCTCGATCTGCCGTACCTGAATGGTCGGGTCGGCCCACCGCGGAGCCGGCGGTGGGGGTGCCGACGGCGTGGCGGAGGGCTGCGCGGCGGCTGTCCGGGCCGCGGTCGCGGGGTGGGCCGGCGGGTGAGCCGGAGCCGCGGCCGACGGCGCGGAGGGCGGCGTCTCGACGACCGGGTGGATCGGCTGATCACTCGTGCGCTGACGCGGCGGTGCGGGTGGTGGCTGCTGCCGGACGTACGGCGTCGGCCGGCCGACCGCCCGAGACGGCGGCGCGACCGGTGGCCGGGGCGACGCCGCCGGCTGCTGCTCGGCCCGCTGGCGCGGCGGCACCGGGTGGGTGGGGCTGGCTGGCGTCGGCGACATGGGGGACGCAGGCGGCATCGGACGGGCGGGGCTCGCTGGCGTCGGCGACATGGGGGACGCGGCCGGTGCCGGATGGGCGGGGGTCGGGGGAGGCGGTGGGGCCCAGGGCGAGGCGGGAGCCGGACGTTCGCCTGCCGCCGGGCGCATCGCGGCCAGGGTCGCCAGGGACAGCGTCGGGCCGGTCAACGCCGATCGGGCGCCAGAGTCCGTCGTCGTGGCAGCGGCGGCGGACGTCGGCGGCCCGACGTCCGGCCGGTTCGGGCCAGGGTTGGGCTCGCCGAGGTAGTCGCGGGCGGCGCGTACCGCCGGGTGGTGCTCACCGAGCACGGCGGGCCCGGCGCTGGCGACGCGCGTGTAGTTGCGGCGGGCCTCGTGCCTGTTGCCCAACTCCTCGGCGACCTCGGCCAGTTCGAAGGCGAGCGCGAGCATCGTCGGCTCGGAGTGGTCCCAGCGCCGCTCGCCCGCCGCGAAGGCCTCCTCCAGCACCCGGCGGGCGGCAAGTGGGTCGCCCGCCTCGCGGTGCAGGCGGGCCAGCAGGTGCGCGGTGTGCAGCGTCTCGGGATGGTCCTCGCCGTACGGCGGACGGGCGGACCCGACAGCGTCCGCGAGCAGCTGCCGGGCAGTGCCGAGGTCGCCCTCGGTGCGCAGTGCGAGGGCCCGTTGCTGGATGGCGGCCAGAGGAGAGGGATGGGACACAGGGCAATGCTGCCCGTCACCGGGCCGCCGACGCTACCCGGGCTCACGCCCGATCCCACTTCGGTGACCTCGCGTGACGGGTGTGAGCAGGGGCGGAAGGGCGACCCGGCAGGGACCAGCGGGCGATGTGCATGATCCACGAGTGCCGTGTACAGTAACTCCCCGTGCGGCTCGCCGTGCCGACCTCGGATGGAAAGATCATCTGGGCGGCGAGGTAGGCTGAACGAGCAGGTCCGGGTGGCGGAATGGCAGACGCGCTAGCTTGAGGTGCTAGTGCCCGTATAGGGCGTGGGGGTTCAAGTCCCCCCTCGGACACAGATTTGAAGCATCCCTGCTGTACTTGACGTACTGGTGGTCAAGCTCGCTTGACCACGCGGATCGCATTTTCGCGACAGTCCCGACGGATGCGACGCTCGGCGGTGGTGATCGCCGTGGTTGAAGTGACCGTGGCTCCGCTCATCCCGCCGTTGATGCCTCCCGAGCAGGGCGAGGGGAATGGTCGGCGGCCAGGCGTGCTGCGGCGTCCTCCATTGCCCTTACCCGACCTCCCCATACCCCGGGCAGGCTCGTCGGTCTACGGCCTGGCTGCTATCGATGTCAGTGGTCGGATCGCTGATCGTATGATCGTCCGCGCTCTCGGATGGGGCGGCGGTACCCGTCTTCATATTTACGAGAGCGCCGGGCTCATCGTCGTCCGTCTGGACCCGCAGGGCGTCTTCACCCTGACGGGTCAAGGTCATCTACATCTGCCGGCAGCCGTTCGAAAATGGTGCGGCCTCAAGCCGGGCGACCGATTGTTGCTGGCGGCAGACCCCGATGGTGGCGTGCTTGTCGTGCATCCACCCGCAGCCTTGGACGCGGTGGTCGCTCAGATACACGCTGCTGCTCTCGGCGGTGAACAGCATGAGTGACACGGCGAGCCAGGCCGAACTGGATGCCGCTCGGTTGTTGCTCGCGAGGATGGGCATCTCGCCCGCTGACCTCATTGAGGCGGCGACAAAACGTCCGCAGGCCCCGACGTTCGCAGATTGCGTACCAATCGTGTCGGCGGCGGTCAGCGATGGAACCCGGCGCGCCTACGGATCGTATTGCAAGCGGATCTTGGAACAGTGGGGGCAGAGGCGACTCAATGAACCCACCCCGTCGGAGATCGAGCAGCTGGCGGAGCACGTCAAGACGCACGTGGTCGCTCGACGAAACGCACGAGGTGGCCGCAGCGCGGCAGAGCACCTGATCGCCGCGCTACGGTGCCTTTACCGGCGGGCGGTCGCTGACGGACACATCGCTGCGGCGGATAACCCCGCTCTCAAGGTAGCCAAGCCACGGCGCCTGCCCAGTACGAGGCGAGCAGTGGCCGACACACGGTTGGCAGAGATTAATGCAGTCGCCGCGAGTACAGGGGATGATCCGGCATTGGACAGCCTCCTGCTCCGCCTACACACCGAGACGGCATGTCGCCGGGGTGGCGCGTTGGCACTTCGGCCGGTCGACCTGGACCCGGAACAGTGCCTAATCCTCCTGCGGGAGAAGGGCGACACGGTGCGGTGGCAGCCGGTGTCGCCAACCCTCATGAGGCACTTGCAGTCGCATGCCGAGGAGCGGCATGCGACGGGGGCAGGTCAGTTGCTGCGGTATCGCAACGGGCAGCCCATCACGTACCGCCGCTACGACCACCTGTGGGTGCGGATCGGCGAGCATCTTCCGTGGGTGTATGTCCAGCAGATCAGTACGCACTGGCTGCGACACACGACCCTGACGTGGGTTGAGCGGAACTTTGGCTACGCAGTGGCCCGCGAGTACGCGGGCCATTCCGGCGGCGGCAGTGACGCCGGCACCACCACCACGTACGTTCGCGCGAGCCTCCACGAGGTTGCCGTCGCCTTGGCGGCTCTCACCGGCGAGCCTCATCCTCTAGCCTGAAGCGAGCAGGCGGGTACGCCCGGCCGACTGTGCCAGGCGTACCCGCGCTCAGGCTTGAACCGATACAGCAGATGCCAGACCACGAGGTGGGCTGGTGGAGCCGGTCCCGTTCGTTGAAAACTCGACACAGTGAATTTGCCACCAGATCTGGGAACCTTCGGTGGGCGGTGGAGGAGCGTGGGGTTCCGCGGCGGCGAAACGGGCTCACGCGGCGATATCAAACAGCGATCGATCTACCCGCCTCTTGCCGTGCTGGCATTTGCGCAGCTCATCAAGGGCAGCACCGGCCGGACTCGGCCGGTCTCCGTTGCGACTCGATGTAAACCTGGTCGCCGGCGCACGCGCTCGACAGGCAACACCGGCCGGACTCGGCCGGTCTCCATTGCGACAATGCCCACGTGCCCCGCTCGTACGTCGGCGCGCCGGCAGCACCGGCCGTACTCGGCCGCTCCATTGCGACATTGCGAGGTCCTTGGCCTCACGCGAGCCGTCAGTCTGGCAGCACCGGCCGTACTCGGGCGGTCTCCATTGCGACCACACCTCCTGGGTGGTGGCCAGGTCGCCGGTGTTCGCAGCACCGGTCGTAAGCAGCCGGTCTCCATTGCGAAAGACTTCGTCGACGATGAGGTGGGCGACGACGGCCCGCAGACGTTCACCCAGGATGGGGCGCAGTTGGTCGCTGGCGAACGCGGTCAAGACGGTGCGAACGTCGTCGTGGGTGCAGACGCCGCCACTGATCTCTTTGGTGAACGGCTCGTTGTCGATGTGGCTCCGCGGTCTCGGGCTGAAGACGGAGGAGACCACGATGTCGCGGCCGGACAGGGCCAGGACCGGTTGGTAGCGGGCGAAGTTGTGGGCGTAGGTGTTGTCCCAGGCGTCCCTGACTGTCAGGTCCGTGTGCCCGCCCGGCCAGCGCAGGTGGCCTGCACGTAGTAGGAACGTGAGGAGTTTCTGCAGGAACGTGTCGATCGTGACGACCCGGTGCGGGCCGCGCAGCGGGTCGACTCCCCAGGTTCTGACGATAGGGCGACGCAGTTCCGCGGTTGCGGCGCGGGTGAAGCTGAGCGCGACCGTGGCTCGCGGCTCGCCAGGATCGCGGTAGCGCAGGTACCCGAACCGTTCGGCGGCGACGGTGGTCTTGCCAGATCCGGGGGCAGCCTCGATGAACACGCCGGGCTCGACCGCGGCGGCGGCACGCAATTGCTCGCCCGTCAGTCCGGCAGGCTTCACGGTCTGGGCTGGCATGTCTCGGTGTCCTGTTCTGATCAGGGGGCGGCTGGCGTGGTGGGCACACCGAAGCTGAGTGCGTCGAAGCCCGGGTGGGCAATCTCGGCTTCCGGGTCGTACAGGAAGTCGAACAGCTCTCTGAGGTGGTCGGGTACATGTACGGAGGCCGCGTCGGCATAGATGTGGTCCTGGAGCAGTTCGGCCAGGTGCAGGGAGAACTGCGCCTTCTTCGGCTTGCCGGGGCCGGCCGGGGTTCCGTCGGTCTTGGCGCCGGCGAACAGCGCCGTGATGGTCGCGACATCGACCGGATCGGGTGCGGTCAGGCCGGTGCGTTCGAGTGCGGTGGTAAAGAGGGCTTCGTTGCCGGTGACCAGGGACGGTTCCAGGGTGGGGTGGCTGATGATGTACCGGAACGTGTCCGGGTGGTACTTGTTGGTCCAGGCGGGTTTCGTCGGGGTGAGCGCGACGGGTTTGTCGCTGTCGACGAGGACCACTACCCGGGCAGCGAGTTCGTAGCTGGGGGTGGCGAGCAGGTTCGCGGGAAACTCGCCGACCTTCCAGCCCATCACGGTGATGGTCAGCGCGCTGACGAACGCCGCAAATGCTCGCCGATGCGCTGTTCGACGGCCTGGATCAGGTCGGTGCTGGCCAGCGCGTCGAGTAGCCTGGCGGCTTTCGCCCGTAGGTTGGTCAGGTCGCGGCGGCCAGTAAGCCGCTGCTGCTGGGCACGTAACAACTCGACGAGCACTCGGGCTTCGCGGCGGGCCAGGTCGTCGACCGGGTTGCGAGTGGCCGGCAGATAGATCAGCCGGACTCGGTCGCGGAAGTCGTGGAAGTCCGTGCGAGCCGCGACGCTGCCGAGGCTGCGTGGCAGTTCCGTCGTCCATGACGCGGCGACAGCGGTGCTTCTGGTTCCCGCAGCTTCCTGCAGCTCACGGCCGAGAGGGCCCTCGTCGTCCGGGTCCGGGCCGTAGGAGTAGTCGACGGTGATGCTGGGCGGGCCGTCGCCCAGGGTGGCCGACGACGGCGGAGCCTACGACGAGAAACGCAGCCGGTGGGTGAGATACAACGCGTCGCAGACGGTAGACTTTCCAGCGTTGTTCGCGCCGATCAGCACACTGAACCGGCCGGTTATCTCGCACTCGATGAGGTCCTCGGCACTGGCGCGAAACCCATGGACAGTGATCTTGCTCAGGTGCATGCGGTTGTCTCCATCGAAACAGCGATACGTTGGATCACTCAGTCTCCCGGTTTGCAGCACCACCCCGTCGCGGACGCACGCGGACCGAAGGGTCGTTGCCCATCACCTCTATGCGCCGAGGCCACGCGGCCACGGCTACTACAGCTGCGCCAGCAGGAGCAATGCTTGGAACCTGTGGATCGGCTCGGTGAGGGCGTACCCTCCCGAGTGATCAAGCCAAGGTCACCGAGTATGCCGACGCGCCAACGTCGGCTGGGAGGGCACGCCCATGCTTACCGTAGTGGACGCCGGCGGGACGACGCCGAACGGCGCGTTGATCGACGAGATCGTCCGGGAGGGCGCGCGGCGGATGCTCGCCGCCGCGCTGGAGGCGGAGGTCAACACCTACCTCGCGCAGCTCGCCGACCAGCGCGACGATAACGGCCGACGCCTGGTGGTGCGCAACGGCTACCACGCCGAAGTCTCCATGTGACCCTGGTTGATCATGGTGGGCAGGGGGGCGGCCGCCCCGGGGCGGCGGCGACGCGGCCGGGGTGCGTGAGTTCGACCTGGTCCGCCACGCCTTCGCCGAGGACGGCTTCACGATGCCCGAGGCGAAGAGCAGCGTCTGCTGGATCGACGCGGATCGCATCTTCGTCCCCACCGACTGCGGGCGCGGCTCGCTGACCTCCTCCGGCTATCCACGCCTGGCCAAGCGGTGGCGGCGCGGCAAGCCACTGTCCGAAGCCAAGGTCGTCCACGAGGGGCAGGCCGACCCTGCGCCGGGTGCTGTCACGCGACCCAGTGTGGTCGTCGGACGGCGGACGAGTGTGGCAGGCCATTGAAGAGGGTGGCCGCCATGCGCCGCACAGCCTCGCGTAGCGTGTCGGCAGGGGTCGTGTAGGGGATACGCAGGCGCTGTTCGAACATGCCTGGGTGGGCAGCAAAGTAGGTACCCCCCTCAATTCGTACCCCGTAGTCCAGCGCCTGCTCGGCCAGTGACACGGCGATGGGCGCACCCAGGTCGACCCACAGAGAAAGACCACCGGGCGGGAGGTGCCAAGTCCACTGTGGGATGTGTTCGGCCAAAGCCTCGCTCAGAGCGGCACGCTGCTTGCGCATCTGTTCGATGCGGGATGGCAACAGCTGCCCTGTTCGCGCCAGCAGATTAAGGGCCAGGAGTTGGTCCAGAACCGAGCCGCCCATGTCGGTGGCTACCCGCTGGCCGGCAAGTTCGGTCACCAACCGCGAGGGCGCGCGCAGCCAGCCGATGCGCAGGCCTGCCCAATGGGTCTTGCTCATGGAGCCGATGGTGATGACTTGTCCATTCCCGCCGGCTGTGGCGTGTGAAGCGAACGGCGGGGGGACGGGGAGGTCGAGGGCGAGGTCGGCCAGTGTCTCGTCGATGATCAGCCAGGTGCCGGAGCGGTGCGCGGCGCGCAGGATCCGGGCCCGCTCGTTATCGGGCATGAGGCAGCCGGTCGGATTGTGAAAGTCAGGGATCAAATAGGCCAGTTGGGGCGCCGCCTGACGTATGGTCGATTCGACGATCTCGATATCCCAGCCGGTATCCGTGACCGGGACCGACACGGTGTGGAGCCGGGCTCGGCGCATGGCCTCCAGAGCGTTCGGGTAGGACGGATTTTCGACCATGGCTCGGTCGCCGGGTGAGCACAAGAGTCCTAAGGTCAGCGTGAGCGCGTGCTGAGCCCCCGAGGTCACCAGAATCTGCTCCGGCGTAGTGGCGAGGCCTCGCCGGGTGAAACGCTCGGCAATGGCTGCACGCAGTTCCGGCAGGCCGTAGGGGTGGTAGCCCGGCGTGCCCGCGTGCTCGGCCAGTTGAGGGGCAACCTCGGCAAGCGCATCGATGAGGGTGTGCTCCGGCAGCCCGGGGGCGGCCCTTGCCAGGTCGATCGCAGTGTCTGCCTGCGCAAGGAGCCGAGTGATGCCGGTGGGAGTACGGCCACGTGGTAGCGCCGTCCACGTACCGGAGCCCTGACGACTGTACGCATAGCCGTTTTCGCGCAGAAGGTCATACATTGCGGTGATGGTGGACCTGCTGGTGTTCAGGGTGGCCGCCAGGTCCCGCTCGGCTGGGAGTCTGACGTGCAGCGCGATCCGCCCGTCCAGGATCAGCGCGCTGATCTCCCGGGCCAAGTAACGGTAGGCAGGCCTGGCCCCCGCCAGGTTTGGCAGCATCGCCGCTAGCTGCCGACTGCCCAGTGTCGTGTCTGCGCGGGCCGCGCTGTCCACCCGATGACGCACGTCTGCAACTTTCATGCCAATCTCCCGAGATTGGTCGTGTTATCTGAGCCAATCACGGTACAGACTTGCCGACGGCTTTTGGAACCCATCAGCACGTTGGAGGCGGCTGGGCATGGAGTGGCAGATCAGGGCTGATTACGAGCGCGCCCTTCAGCGGCGTTCAGAGGGACACGACCCGACCGTTGTGATGCACAGGAGGCGCACATCCCTGCCTCCGCTCACTTATGTCCCCGTCGCTGAGCAACCACTGAGACGCGTTCCACAACTGTTCATCGGACTCGCGCTGTACGGATTCAGCCTGTCAGCCATGGTCCGAGCCTCGCTCGGCGTCAACCCGTGGAGCGTTCTGTACGAGGGTCTGCAGAAACACACCCCCCTGAGTTTCGGCACCATCAGCGCCGTCCTCGGCGTTTTCGTACTCTTGCTCTGGATCCCCCTCAAGCAGGCGCCGAAGCTCGGCACCGTCGCCAACATCATCATCCTTGCGTTCTCGTCGGACCTCGGCCTCTCACTCATCCCCCGACACCCGGACCTCCTGGTCCGGATAGGACTGCTCGTCGGTGGCGTTCTTCTCAACGGGTTGTCAGTCGCCATCTACGTCGGCGCGCGCCTCGGACCTGGCCCCCGGGACGGCTTAATGACCGGTGCAGCCACCAAGACCGGAAAGTCCATCCGGCTTGTCCGCACGATGATGGAGATCACCGTACTCGCCGCGGGTTGGCTGCTGGGTGGGACCGTGGGCATCGGTACGGTGCTGTACGCGCTTGCGGTCGGCCCAATCACTCAGGCCCTTCTGCCCTTGTTTACCTACCGGAGTGCGGACCAGGCGTTGCGGCGACCGGCTGCCCCGGAGAAGGCGACTGCGGCTGAGTAACGCCGCGAGAGGAAAGCACACACTCCAGATCAGGCATTCACGGCCTGCGGGCAACGACATGCGCCGGTCACGCGAGCGGTCGGCCCGTCGCGCTCGTTTGAGACCACTTCGCGTAGAGCACACCGCTGTCCAACAAATCCTTCAGAAACTCTAGACGGTATGAGCAGTCCGGTTGACCGGGCCGGGGCCTCACTCGCAACCTGACGTGGATTGCCGACGAGGAGTGGGCCTTGTCGGTAGTGCCGACATTTGCGGGAGGCCCCGGTGTTCACTGAGCGTACGAGTGTTGGTCTGGACGTGCACGCGCGGTCGATCGTGGCCTGCGGTCTGGACACGGTGACTGGGCAGATGATGCGGCGGAGGCTTGTCCCGTCGGCGGAGGCGGTCCTGGTCTGGCTGCGGGAGTTGCCGGCGCCGGTGGCGGTGGCGTACGAGGCCGGCCCGACCGGGTTCGACCTGGCCCGGCAGCTGGTCGCGGCCGGGGTACGGTGCGTGGTCGCGGCGCCGTCGAAGCTGCAGCGGCCGGCGGGCGATCGGATCAAGACCGATGCACGGGATGCGTTGCTGCTGGCCCGGTTGCTGCGGATGGACGAGATCGTGCAGGTCCGGGTTCCCAGCGTCGAACAGGAGGCGGCCCGGGACCTCGTGCGGGCCCGTGAGGATGCCCGGGGTGATCTGATGCGTTGCCGGCACCGGGTGTCCAAGCTGTTGCTACGCCACGGCATCGTCTACTCCGGCGGTCATCCGTGGAACGGGGTCCACGAGACGTGGCTTCGGGGTCAGCGGTTCGACCAGCGTGGCATCCAGCTCGCGTTCGATACCGACCTGGAGGCCATGCTGCTCACCTTGGATCGCCGTGACCGCCTCGATAAGGCCATCATCGAGATGGCCGCCAACGGTGAATATGGCGCCATCGTGCGGCGGCTGGGTTGCCTGCGTGGGGTGTCCACGTTGACCGCGTTCGGGCTGGCGGTGGAGGTCGGCGACTGGCATCGGTTCACCGGGGCCACGATCGGCGCTTACCTCGGCCTGGTCCCGACCGAAGAGCGGGCCCGGTGGAAACTCGCCTCACCCGCGGCCACCGCGCGCGGGAACGCCGGCAATCACCGGCTGCATCAGCGGTGGGAGAACTTCATCGCCCGGAAGAAGAAGACCGTGATCGCCAACGTCGCCGTCGCTCGCGAGTTGGCCGGATGGTGCTGGTCCCTGGCGGTCCTCGACGACTGACCCAACGCAGCACCCATGAGCAGCCAGGCGGTGCCGGCCGGACGTGGCAGCGCGTGGAGCAGACCCGCGCCAGTACTAATAACTCCTAACTCTTTGAGCTTTGGAGTCGGCGCCAGCAGATGATGGCGCAGGCGAGGGTGAGGAAGGCTTCGTGGATGTCGTCGCGGATCTCCCAGCGGATGCGCAGGCGGCGGAACCAGTGCAGCAGAGCGATGGTCTGTTCCACGACCCAGCGTCGGGTGTCGAGTCCAGATCCGTGACCGACGCCGCGTCGGGCGATGACCGGGGTGATGCCCTTGGCTCTTAACTCACGGCGGTACTTGTCGAAGTCGTAGCCGCGGTCGGCGTAGATGCGCTGCG
>NZ_JBIDDK010000017.1:0-147214 GCF_043205095.1 Micromonospora sp. NPDC047557
ACCCCCCCTCCCCCTCCCCCCACAAAATAAACTCCACCCCCCCCCCCCCCCCCCCCCCCCCCCCCCCCCCCCCCCCCCCCCCCCCCCCCCCCCCCGCTCCGGTGATCTGTCAGCTGATGGTGTCGCGCTTGTCGAGGCCGAGGGGTTCGCGGTTGTCCTGGTCGTCAGGATCGCCGCGCCTTGTCAGCGGCAGAAGCGGATGCCCCGGTAGGCGGTGCACGTGTGACAGTCAGTGGGTGCGGGCGAGCAGCGCTGTGATCAGCTTGCCGGGCTCGGTGGTGGCCGGACGGTCGCTGACCTGCCCGTCGCCGATCTCGATGACCCGCCAGACACCGTCGGCGCGTAGGGCAAGGTCCACCGTGATGAACGGCAGACCCAGTGCGGCGATCATCGGTGCGACCGCGTCGAGGTCCACGTCGCGGGACGGGACGTCGTTCGGGGTGTCCGGATGCGAACTGACCAAGACGCAGCCGCCGTTGACCCACCAGGTACGCGCCTCGGCGGAGGTGAATCGCTCATAGCGGCGGAGGACGAAGCCGCCGGCGAAGTCGTCATCCCGCAGGTGCCGCAGGCGGCTTGCCACCTTCCAGGCCGTCTCACCATCGGCAAGGTCGGGGATGAACGCCGCCTCGTGCCAGTGGTGCTTCATCGACTTGGTGTAGTCGCGCAGGACGGCGGGGCCCGTGCCCAGCTCGACGCGCGCTCGATCGAAGTCCGCTCGCGAGGCGCCTCTGGTCCACACTGACGCGGGGGTGAGCGCCGCCAGGGCGGCATACCAGCCGGGCAGCTCGTGGGCCCGCCGGTACTGCTCGGCGGAGGTCCGCAGCGTCACGCCGCGCCGGGCCAGCGCCTCAGTGAAGGCCGCATACTGCTCACTGCGCAGCATCCAGCCGCGGTAGACAGCCTCACCGTCGGCCGGCACCAACGCCACCGCGTGCTCCGCACGATCCGGTCTGGTCAGTGCGTCGTGGTCGACAACAGCCACATCGAGCCCGGCCTCACGAGCGGCGACCGCCTCCGCCCTGAAGTGCTCGTCGGGACGGCGCGGTCGCAGTGGATCCGCAGGCACCAGCAGCATCACCCCCGTATCGTCCCCGACCCGGGAAGGAACCTCCATGTCATTTCCCCGCCGTATCGCCGTGCACGGGAACCGGCAGAGCGCCATCGCACCGCACCTGCCTGGCGAGCGCACGCCGATCTACGACCCCCGAGGTGGACGTCACCCGGACGTCGATGCGGTAAGGCCCTTCCGGCTACCGGTACGCCACTCTCAGCAGCCGTGACCGAAGGGCGGTAGGGGAAATCCGCGTTTGGATCAGACGTTGCCGGTCCAGGGTTTCCCGACGCCCGCGCGTGACACGCTGCGCCCACCTCGCAGGTCAAGAGCATCGATGAGGCTGGGGTCCTCGTCGACGGCATGGTGCAGGTGCCCGACTTTGCCGTTGCTGCCGCTCGCGTCGGTGGCTCCGACCAACTGCCAGACCCCGTCGTCCGCGTCGTGACTGACGAACAAGACAGGCTCACGACGTTCGAACACCTCAGGGGTCTGGACACAGACCGTGCCAAGCAGCCAGTGCCGCATCCACCAGGCTCGCCGGTCGTGCTCCATGACATGGTCGGTCACCCACCAAACGAACGGCAGGTCCTCATGGGCACGCGACTGCTCCGCGGTCAGGTCCGGGCCGCCCTGTGGGACCCGCTCGAACGGCTCGTCGACCAGGGAGAACGCATGACCATCGTCGTTCGCGAAGACGACGGCGTGGAAGGTGCCACCACCCGGATTGCCGACACCAATCCCAACGGACAGCCGGGCGACGTGCGGGTCCGAGCCGGTGGTCCAGCCGAACGCGTACGAAGCCAACTCCCCATGCGGCCCCACGAACTCGCCGAATGCCCGCCGGTCCATGCCACTGGCATCGGCCGTCGGCACCTCAACGAACGCACCCTCGAGCACCTGGATATCCACGCCGGCAACCTATCCGACCGCGCAGATCAACCCGCAGTCGCACGCCTCGATGCCGCAGATCCGGATCTCCGCCGTACGCGACCGTCATCGCGCTGGCGACCGGCCGCCCCTCAAGATCAGGTTCTGTCGCGGTGACGGCGGGCTTCGATGTCGCGCAACACGTCCGGGTCCCACTGGCTGGCGTTCCAGTCGTCGCTGGTCGGAGTGGGCGACAACGGCCACGCCGGGTCCTGCCCGGCGACGGGTGAGTAGTGTCCGGCGACGATGCGGTCGACGTGGGCGATCAGCCGCAGAACCCGCCTTCGGCTGTGCAGCACGCCACCGATCAACGCGGCGGCTCCGAGGGTACGCAGGGTTGCCTGGCCGAACAGGACGGCCGGGGCGGTTCGGTCGGCGGCCAACCATGCCGTGGCGGCGCTCAAGACGACGCAGGAGGAGAAGACGCGTATGCCCCAGTGGCGGCTGTACGAGCGGCCCGAGGAGCCGTGCGCCTCGGCGATCTGACGAGTGCCACGGCCCCAGATCAGTCCGCTGATTCCCAGGCCGATGACGGCGACGATCAGAGTCAGGTTGGCCAGGACGTAACCGATCGCTGCCCCGGTGCCGGACGGGGACAGAGGGCGGGCACGGTCGCTCACGGCGCTGCCGAGGATCGCTGCGGCGATCGCGGCTAGGGCGAAGAGGATGGCGAAACCGGCTACGAACCAGGTCGCAATGTCCCAACCCGCTGTCCTGGGCGCGGGTGGAGGTGTCGAAGACCGGCACGTATGACCTTGGCCAGGGCTTTCGAGTTCGGTTCCGCATCTCGTGCAGTGCAAAGTGTTCTCCTCAGCGGCACGACCAAGCTCTGTCAGGCCAGATGAGCTGGTGTCGCGCATCTTCCCGCACAGGATGAAGGGCCCGTCGGGTTCGGTGCCTAGAGGATCATGCCCGGTCGGCGCCGGTCCGGCGACCCCGAATCCCGCTGCTCGTCCTCGCCCCGGTTCCGCGCGAGTTGCCCGAGGCAGAGCCCACGGCCAGACACGCATCGGGCATGCTTCGGCACTGTTAACGGGAGAACAGGCCTCGGGCACAATCCCCCGGTGACGTTCGACTTCGGTATCGCTGGTTACCACCCGAGTTGGCTCAGCGGGGTCGACGAGATCGCCAACCGCCACCGTCAACGGCTGCAGAGCCTCGTCGGCCGCCGGCTCACCGCTACCTGGCTGGTGTGGGATGACGACCGCGACGAGTGGTTCGCTGACTGCCCGGTGGTGCTCGACTTCGCAGGAGAGCGCCTGGAAGTCAACCACCAGAAGTTCGACGAACTGTCATAGCGACCGGGCGCCGAGGCGCAGCGCGCACGGTCAGCGGCAGTTCCGGACGCTCTCTCAGCCCGGCGGTCTGTCGAGATCGGTCCGCCCTCCACGCCACATCGACTACCGATGACGCTGTAGCGGCGACTTGTCTCCCACGAGCCAGAGATGACCCCAGGGGTCGAAGAAGCCGCCCTGGCGGTGCGTGCCCCATGGCGCCGAGTGGTCGCGTACCGGATCGTGGTAGTCGGCTCCTGCCTCAGCAGCACCACCGACGACAGCGTCTGGATCGTCGACGAACACCTCGATCCGCGCCGAGGTGCTGCCGAGCGCCGTCGGGCTCTCCCAGCCGTTGTTCGCGGGCTCCGCGACGAAGAACGGCGCCCCGTCGATCTGGAGTCCAATAACCGATCCCAGGTTCCACAGCTCAGTGGCACCAAGGGCTTGCTGGTACCAAGCAGAGGCTGCCGCGGCATCGGGCACCGCGAGCATGACGGAGATAAGGGTCATAGGGAAAAGGGTAGGCAATCCGGAGCGCAACGCGAAGCGAACAGCCGCTCATCGACAGAGCCGGACGTCCGAGAGTCTGGTCGAGTGCGCGCGTCGCGGCAGATGCGGACGCTCGTCGGCCAGATGCTATCGCCAGGCCGCAGCACATACCTCTATCCAGGCAGCGAGGTTGGGCACATGATCGATCGTAAGAAACGAATACGACGGGGAGCCGGCCAACGGCGTGACATTCACGAAGGCGTGGTCTGGTGCAAAGAGAAGGAGCCGGCCGTCGTCGCGATGCGCCAACGTCAGATTCCCGTTGGCCTCCACAGCCACGGCGTAGTACTCATCGGGGTTGACGGAGAGTTCGAGTCCATGGTCCTCCCATAGCCATGCGTAGTCGGCGAGCACCTCGGCGACACTTATGTGCGCCGCGTCAACCGTGAGCACCTCGCTCTGGTTGTTCCACCAGGTGTCGGGCTCGCGGAACCGTTCGACGATCCCGCCGCAGAGCCTCCAGACGCTCTTGTGGGGCCACGGGACGGGGCCGCTGTCCACGTCGTGCGGCGGGCGGCAGAGCCATCCCCGTCGACTTTTCGATGATCCCCATGCCAGCAACTCGTAGGCGTCGCCTCCGACGGAGACGGGTGTGAGGGTCGTCGAGGCAAGCAGCGCAGAGAGTTCAGGCAAACCGTCGATTGATCCGCGGGTCCACGCCTGCGCCTCTCCCACAACGGCACTCTCTCCGGGACGGAGGAACCACGGCACCTCTTGAAGGAAGTCCTCCCAGTCGCTCATTGCCCCGATGATGCCAGGGTCACCTTCGCCCACCAGTCACCGAGCCGACCGTCCTCACATCGGCAGATCTCGATGCCGACGGCACGCAGACCGCCGGCGCCGACGGTGACGTCGCCCTGCGCCGGTCGTTGCTCGTTGACTCCGGGCTGGCCGCGTCGCGCAATCGTTGTCGGACCGGCCCGCTAGCATCGCCGCGATCGCCAACGGGAGGGAGGGCGCCGTGGCCCAGGACGACGTCACAACGTTCGTCGATAGGGACCTGCGGGGCGCGCGGTTCAACAGGTCGACGCTGGCCGGTGCGGTGATGCGCGGCGTCGATGTGCGCGGGCTCGATATCGATGCGCCGTGGCTGGCGGACGGCGCACTGTTCATCAACGGTGTCGACGTCGTGCCGCTCGTCGAGGCCGAACTCAACCGGCGGTTTCCCGGGCGCGAACTGAAGCATGCCAAGGATCCCGATGGCTTGCGCACGGCGTGGGCGGCGCTCGAACGGGCCTGGGCGGCCGCGGTCGACCGGGTTGAGTCCATGCCCGAGGGCACCGCCGACGTCTCGATCGATGGCGAGTGGTCGTTCGCGCAGACCCTGCGCCACCTCGCGTTCGCCATCGACGCATGGCTCGGCAAGGCGATCCTGCGCCTGCCGCAGCCCTTCCATCCGCTCGGGCAGCCGCACGCCGAGTACGAGACGGATGGATATGACATGTCGATCTTTGCCACGGGGCAGCCGAGTCTCGCCGAGGTGCTCGAACTGCGTGCCGAGCGGCAGGCCATGGTGCGGGACTTTCTCGCGAGCGTCACGCCGGAGCTGCTCGACGAGCCTCGGCCGACCGCGTGGTCACCCGAACACGAGGAGCGGGTCCTGCACTGCCTCCACGTGATCTTCGACGAAGAGTGGGAGCACCTCCGCTTCGCACTGCGCGACCTCGACGCGCAGGAATAAGGTCCGGTGTCCAGCGGACACTTTGGAAAAGATATGGGCCAGCGCGCTCCCCGCAGTCTGGGTACGGATTCTCGGCTTCATAGCTCCTGTGGCCACCAGTGTGGGTCGAGGCTTTTGCCGTGGCCGCGAGGGCACTGCCCGTAGCCGGTGCGGGTGACGTTCCAGTGGTGGTAGCAGTACGGGGCGTCGCACGGGCCGCAGAATCCGGCGTCGTCGTAGAAGCCTGCGGAGGTCACGGCGGCGTACCGGTACGGCTGGGCGAAGGCGTCAGCTATCCGTTGCGCCTCTGCCACGTCCACCGGTTGACCGGACCCGTTGCCCGCCTCGACCCCGGAGTACAGCAGCCACCACTGCTGGCCGCTGTGACGCTGTCGGGCAGCGGTGTAGGCGTCGCGCTGCGGCGGTGACCAGCGCTGCCAATCCACCGGCTCGGAGGTGGGTGCGACGATTTCGACGTGGGCTGCCGGTCGCCCACACACCGCGCACGGTGGTTCCGCGACGAAGGCCTGGAGCATGACCCATCCTCCCCTGCCTATCAGGCAACGACGCGATGCCAGCACGGCCAGCTAAGCACGGCTGCCGCCTCCCCCAGGGACCACACCGAACCCGCTGCGAGCGACGCGGTTTTGCATCAGGTGGCAGCAGCCGACAACCTGGGACCACATCCTCCCAGGGGGGCGGGCCCGCGGAGGCCCGCGGAGCCGCCACCCACAGCGACGCCGGCAAGCACAGCATTGGATAGGGCGGGCGGTCGTCCATCAGAAGAGGGCGGGTGCCGGGAGATGCTCAATGGTCAATGACCAGACCGGCATCCTTTACGGGAGTGATCATCGATTGACATGATCATCAGGGACGGTTGCCGTCCATCCACTGATGAAAGGTCGTCGCCCATGTCGATCGTGCCCTCTGGCATTTCCCTCCCGCTTGTCATGCACCGCGCCGCCGTGCTCGCGGTCGCCGCCCTTGCAGGGACCTGCCTGGCCGCCGTGAGTGCGCAGCCGGCCTCGGCCACGCCTTCCGGAATTCCATCGAAGGCGACGGCCCAGTCGCAGCTCGACGCCTTGACGGTGGCGTCACAGGGCTCGACCAGCGGCTACTCCCGTGAACTGTTTCCCCACTGGATCACGATCAGCGGCAGCTGCAACACCCGCGAGCAGGTCCTCAAGCGCGACGGCACCTCCGTCGTCGTCGACAGCTCCTGCGCCGCCACCTCCGGCCGCTGGTACAGCCCGTACGACGGCGCGACCTGGACGGCGGCCTCCGACGTCGACATCGACCACGTCGTGCCCCTGGCCGAAGCGTGGCGCTCCGGCGCCAACTCGTGGACGACCAGCCGCCGGCAGAGCTTCGCCAACGACCTCACCCACCCGCAACTGATCGCGGTGACGGACAACGTCAACCAGGCCAAGGGCGACCAGGACCCCTCCACCTGGCAGCCGCCCCTGTCGTCGTACCGGTGCACCTACAGCAAAATGTGGATCACTGTGAAGTACAACTGGAGCCTCAGCCTGCAGTCCTCGGAGAAGTCCGCGCTCCAGAGCATGCTCAACACCTGCTCCTCCTGACGGGAGCGCCGCCCGGCCGGCCACGCCAACGATGCAGGCAGGCTGGCCGGGTCGCGCTCAGTAGGACCCGACGCGCCACACGGGTCGGGGCGCTGTCAAAGACGTTTGAAGACCTGAGGGCCCTGCCTCGAACCACACCGTCGCCGCGCCAGCGTGATCACCATCTGTGATCCAATACCACGAAATCCGTTACTTGCTCAACGACAATCGTCCTCAATGGAGGATGCTGCGCAAACGACACCGACGGGGCAGACCATCCAACGATCTCGATGGGAGCCTTCCCATGCTTTGCCATGACAACGGGGAGGTTCGGCAGTGCGTGTCCTCAGAATGCTCACGGTCGCGGCGGTTTCCGCCGCGACCGTTCTCATGCCGGTGACCGGGTCGGCGCTTGCCGCTCCGGAGAAGGCCCCCAAGGCCGCTCCGGGGCAGCCCGGCTCACCGGGCTCCGGCCGTCTCGCGCTCGCCCCCAGTGGCGCGCAGGGAAAGACCCCCAAGGCCGCCCCGCGGCAGCCCGGCTCGCCCGGCTCCGGCCGTCTCGCGCTCGGCCCCAGCCTGGGAACGCTCGCGATGGTCGCCGGTGCGGTGTCGGTGCCCAAGGGGACGGGTGCCGGGAACAACGCGACGTTCACCACCTTCGACCTGTCCGACCGGGTGGTGCTCCAGGTCCACGCCGGCTCGGGCAACCTGCTGCTGCGCACCACCGACCTGGTGCTGCCGGGCATCAGCACCAACGTGGTGCTGGGTGCGTCGTTCAACAGCCTGCTGGTCGGCAGCGAGATCGAGACCGGCGCGCACGGGCGCGGCTGGCGGGCCCGCACGGGCCCGGACGTCAAGCTCATCAAGAACGACGACAACTCGATGACGTACGTGGCGGCGGACGGGTTGGTCGGCACGTTCACGCCGATCAGCGGCGGCTACGACACGCCCAAGGAGTTCAAGGGCACGCTGAAGCAGGACGGCTCGGGCTGGAAGTTCACCGAGAGCAACAACGGGCGCGACCTGTACTTCACCTCGTCCGGGCAGCTCGACAAGGTCGAGGACCGCAACGACAACGTCATCGACTACCAGTACAACAGCGCGGGTGAGCTCACCAAGGTGGTCACCGACCGGGGTACCACCGGGGCGCGTACCGCCGTGGTGACGTACAAGAACGGCCGGATCCAGCGCCTCCAGCAGGCGATCGACGCGTCGAACGCACGCCAGGTCATCTACTCGTACAACAACGCGGGCAACCTGACGCAGATCATGCCCACCTCCGGGCACGCGGTGAAGTTCACCTACGACTCGTCGCAGCGGATCAAGCAGATCACCACCGGGTTGGCCTCCGAGCCGGGCACCGAGACCCGGGTCGAGTACGACAGCCTGCATCGCGTCGCCGCGGTGGTCCGGGTGCTGGAGAACGAGTCGGTGGACAACCCGGACGGCCGGCTCGCGATCACGCGGTGGGCGTACACGTCGTCCAGCGAGGTCCAGGTGGCCGACCCGAACACCGACATCACCAAGCGGGTGTCGGACGTCGCGCACACCACCTACACCACGGACGGCGACAAGCGGATCACCAAGGCGGTCGACCCGGACGGCAACGAGCGCAGCCGCTCCTACACCCCGTACCACGACGTGGCGACCTCGACCGACGCGATGGGGCAGAGCGTCGGCAACAAGTACGACGCCAACAACGGCCAGTCGCTGACCTCGACCACCACGCCGACCGGGGCGTCGAGTACGGCGGCGTACAACAACGCGCCCACCACGTCCAACCCGACCGCCGGATTCCAGCCCTCGGGTGGCGGGGACGCGCAGAAGAACCAGAGCAGTTACACGTACAACGGCGCCGGCAACAAGTTGTCGGCGAAGAACGCCGAGGCGGCCGAGGCCAAGGTCGACTACAACAGTGACGGCACGGTGAAGACCGCCACCGACCCGGCGAACACCGGCAACCCGACGAACTACACGTACAACAGCAACAAGCAGCTGATCACGATCACCCCGCCGACCGGCAACAGCCTGGCCAAGCGGGAGTTCACCTACGACGCGTTCGGCCGGGTGCGCACCGCCACCGACGGCGGCGGGCGGACCACCACCAACGAGTACGACACCGACGACCGGCTGGTGCGCACGTCCTACTCCGACGACACCGAGTCGGTGGAGTACGACTACGACGGCTCCGGCAACCTGATCGAGCGCACCCACGGCAAGGGCGAGAAGTTCGTCTTCGACCGGCTCAACCGGCTCATCCAGCGCGGGCCGGACTACTACCTCACCCAGTACACGTACGACGCGGCCGGCAACCTCACGAAGCTGCACGGCGACTACCGGGGCGACACGGTCTACTCGTACGACAAGCGCAACCTGCTCACGAAGATGGAGGTCGACGACGCGACCTACACCTTCGAGTACGACAAGGAGGGCCGGCGCACCGACACGAAACTCAGCGTCGAGGACGCCGGGCCGACCACCACGGCGCACACCAAGCTGACCTACGACAAGTCAGGCCGCATCACCCGGACCACGAGCAAGCGCTGGGAGCGGGTGAACAACGCCGACCAGGAGTTCATCACGTACGACGTCTCCTACTGCTACAGCGTGCGGGTCGGCACCGCCGCGTGCGACACCACCGACACGTCGAAGGACACGTCGCTGCGTCAGTGGCAGACCGAGCACCACCGCGGCGGCGTCGTGCAGGTCTACACGTACGACAAGGCGAACCGGCTCACCAGGGCCACCAACCTGGCGCCCGGCTCGTTCGACTACACCTACGACGCCAACGGCAACCGCACCACCGTCAAGGTCAACGGCACCGAGACGCAGCGGCTGACGTTCAACTCCGGCAACCAGATCACCACCAGCGGCTACACGTACGACGGCGCGGGCAACCAGCTCACCGGCTCGGCCACCCGCGGCGCCAACTACAACGCCGCCGGGCAGACGACCGGCAACAAGAGCAGCGGCAACATGGACGCCTACTTCGACTACCTGACCGGTGACCAGTCCGAGCTGGACTCCGCCTGGGTGGCCGAGGACGACCAGATGTACTTCGCCTGGGGCCGCGGTTCGCAGGGCGGCACCTCGCTGGAGGACTACCAGGCCGTCGACGGTGACACGCACTTCCTGGAGCGCGACGGCACCGGCGCGCTGGTCGGCGTCCGGGTCCACGAGAAGAAGACCGGCAAGTGGGTGCACTACTTCCCGACGCTGGACGGCAACGGCTCGGTGGTCGGCCTGACCAACCAGAACGGCACCTACGCCGGCCACTGGACCTACGACCCGTACGGCCGCACCACCAACACCACGGCGAACCAGCCGGTGGTCAACTCGTTCGCGATCGGCTACGCCGGCGGGCTCAGGCACGCCAGCACCGGCCTGATCAAGTTCGGCAAGCGGTGGTACGACCCGGAGATCGGCCGGTTCACCCAGCAGGACAGCGTCAACACGATCGGCGACCCGACCGTGGGCAACCGGTACGCGTACGCCGGCGCCGACCCGATCAACAACTCCGACCCGACGGGCCTGGTGGTGGCCAGCATCGGCTTCGAGGTCTGCTACGTCATCTGCGCCGGTCTCAACTACGAGATCGACGACCAGGGCAACCAGGGCATCACCGGCACCATCGGGGTCGGTGCCGGCGGCGGTTTCAACAGCGAGATCGGTGGCGGCACCGTCGAGGAGGGCGTCAGCGGGTACGGGCAGTGCAGCGCGGGGCCGTTCAACGCCAACGTCGAGGAGTCCGCGGAGACCGGCGAGGACGAGTACAGCGCCTCGGTCAGCCCGGGCAGCACAGGAGCGGGTTGTTCATTGGGACTTTCGGGAACACAGAAGTTCTGACCCGCACCCTCCTGATTGGACGGAGATGGACATGTTGGAAAACCTCGCCGTGGTCGGCGGACCGAAGTCACCAGTGGCCACACCTGTGCTGATCGGCTTCTTCGTCCTCGTCGCGGTCGCCATCGTCGTGATCCTGTTCCTGCGTTCGCGCAACAAGTAGCACCGCACCACCCGGGCCGGCCGGCCGCCACCGGCCGGCCCGGCACACCCATGGGGGGCCGGCACATGCAGAAGAGAACAGCCGCGACCGTCGTCGCCGCGGTGGTCGGGATGTGGGCACTGGGCTGGACGCTCGGCTCGTCGGCCGGCGCGGAGGATCCCGGGCCCGTCGTGCCGCGGATAACCGACCCGCCCGAGGCTCCGGTGCCGGCCACCGGCAGCGGGCGGGACCCACTCACCCCGACCGAGACCACCCGGGCCCGCGAGCTGGCACTGGCCGGGCTGACGGCCGCCGGTCCCGGCGGGCCCACCGACGTCACCGGAGCGGCCGGGCCCGAGCTGCTGACCGTCCGCCGCGCGGAGGGCGACGGAACCGCACGCCGCGCCGAGGTGCTCGGCTACGACTACCGCGGCGACAAGCTGATCAAGGTCGCCGTCGACCTCACCGCCGGCCGGGTCACCGGCACCTTCGCCGCCACCGGCATGCAGCCGCCGGCCACGCCCCGCGAGGTGGCGACGGCCGTGGACCTGCTCTGGCGGCACGACCTCGGCGACCTGATGCGCGAGCGGTTCCGGCAGGCCACCGGCGCCGCGCCGGCCACGGTGGCGGAGCTCCAGCCGGGCGCGCAGACCTACACCGGTGAGCCGTGCGCCGTTCATCGCTGCGTGCTGCTGCTTCTGCACCGGCCGGGCGAGCCCTACGTGGATCTCACCGATCTGATCGTCGACCTGTCCGCCGGCACCGTCGTCCGCCTGCCCTGAGGAGCCCGCGATGACCAAGCGCAGCCTGGCCCTCGCCCTGTCCGCCGCAGTGTCCCTGGTCCTGGCCTCCGGGTTGGCCGGTGCCAACGCCGGCCACGCCGAGGAACGCGCCGCGTCGGCCTGCGGCCCGGCGGCCACCGTCCGTGAAACGCTGCCCGGCGGCACCCGCTGGGAGATGTGCTGGCACGTGGACCCACAGTCCGGCCTGGTGCTGGAGGATGTCCGGCTGAGCTTCCGGGGCAGCCCGATCGCCACCGTGCTGGAGTCAGTGACGCTCGGCCAGCTCAACGTGCCGTACGACACCGGAACCACCGAGTGGAACGACATCACCTCGTTCGGCTTCGGCGGCGACGCGATGCAGCGGCTGCCCGAGCGCGAGTGCCCCGGCGGGTCGCGGCGCGCGCCATACGACGGCGGCAAGGTCCTCTGCGTCGTCGCCGAGCCCACCGGGCCGGCGCAGCGTATCGCCGACGACGGTTACCTCTACTCCCGCCAAGGCGTCGACCTGGTGCTGCGGACCGTGTCGAAGGTCGGCTGGTACGAGTACGTCACCGAGTACCGTTTCGGCGACGACGGCAGGTTCACCGCCCGGCTCGGCGCGACCGGCGACCTGTCCCCGGCCGACTACACCTCCGAGCGGTACGGCCAGCCGATCGGCCCGGGTGCCACCGACCACGCCGCCGCGCACCACCACAACGCGGTCTGGCGGGTCGATCCCGGCCTCGGCAGCGAACGGATCGAGCAGTTCGACACCGCCCCCACCGGGCAGCAGGGCCGCCGTTCGGCGATCCTCGCCACCACCCGTACCCCCATCCCCACCGAACGGGCGCTGACCGGCGCGAACCGCCGGTGGTGGCGGGTGGTCAGCGACGCCGCGCCGAACGCCGACGGGCACCCGCGCTCCTACCAACTCGTGACCGGCGCGAACGACGACTACGAGAGCCGGCCCGAGATGGCGCCCGACCTGACCGTCACCGAGGCCCGCGCATGCGAGAAGTTCGCCTCGTTCAACCTGGACCCGGAGTGCGCGGCCCGGTCCGTGGTGGACTACGTGAACGGCGAACCGCTCACCGACCCGGTGCTCTGGGTTCGGATCGGCTTCCACCACCTTCCCCGCGACGAGGACCAGAGCCCGATGCGCGTGCACTGGCAGGGGTTCGACCTGCTGCCCCGCGACCTGACCGCGACCAACCCGCTGGCCCCGAGCGCGCGCGCGAGCATCAACGGCCGTCCCTGAGTCACCCGGTGAGGAGCTGACGACGCCCAGCCAGTGGACCAACCTGCACACTCCGGGTCAGTCGTTCCACTCCTTGGCGAGCAGTTCGTAGGAGCTGACCCGATCGGCATGTCGGTGAGTGATCGTGGTGACGAGCAGTTCGTCGGCGGCGGTGACGTTGCGGAGCGTGTGCAGCCGCTCAGCGACCGTTCCGGGTGATCCGACGAACTGTGTGTCCACCCGGTCGGCGACGAACTCACGATCATCGTCTGTCCAGGGCAGCTGCGCGGCCTGCTCCGGGGTTGGGAAGGGGATCGCGCCGTCGCCACTGCGGATGCTGCGCACCCACGGTCCGTAGGGGGTGGCGAGCCGGCGTGCCTCGTCGTCGGTGTCGGCGACGACGACGTCGGCGGAGACCACAACGTACGGCTTGGCGAGCGCCGCGGACGGTCGGAACGCGGCCCGGTAGGCGGCGACCGCGTCGAGGACGGACCAGGGGCTGACGTGGTAGTTGGCGGCGAACGGCAGACCCAGCGCGCCGGCGAGGTGGGCGCTCTCCCCGCCGCTGCTGCCCAGCAGCCACACCTGGAGATCGCTGCCCTCCCCCGGCACGGCATGCGCGTCCAGTCCGTCGGCGTCGGTGTAGTCGCCGCGCAGCAGGGCCAGCACGTCGGCCACCTGTTCGGCGAAGGGCGGTGGCTGGGCGCCCGGTTGGTGCAGCAGGGCGCTGCTCAGGGCGAAACGCGGTGAGGCGAGCACCTGGGCGTAGGAGAACGGCGGCGGAATGAGCAGCCCGTCGACCACCCGGGCCTGGACCGGTGGCGGGGCGGGCGCGGCCAGCTCCCGGGCGGCTTCGACGCGCCGCTGACCAGATCGGCCGAGCCCGAGGTCGATGCGACCGGGGTGCAGCGCGGCGAGGGTGCCGAATTCCTCGACGACCGACAGGGCGGTGCGGTGACCGACCTGGACGGCCCCGGAGCCGACGCGGATCGCGCTGGTGGCCGCGGCGACCTGCCCGATGAGCACGGCCGGCGCGGAGCTGGCGACACCGGCGGCGAGATGGTGCTCGGCCAGCCAGTAGCGGTGGTAGCCGGACTGTTCCGCCCGACGGGCCAGGTCGACGGTGTTGCGCAGGGCGTCGGTGACGGTGCCGCCGGCGGGCACCGGCGAGAGGTCGAGGATGGACAGGGGCGTGGAGGGCATGGTGGTCTCCGTTGCTGGTCAGGCCGTGGCGGCGGTGGTCACCGGAGGAGCGAAGGGACGGCTGGGGATCTCCCGGCGCAGCACCGGCGCCACCTCGGCCTGGAACAACTCCAGGCTCTCCCGGTGCTGCTTGTCGGTCAGCCCGTCGTGGTCGGCCTGCAGGTGGATGACCTCGTGGCCGAACTGCTCGTGATAGCGCAGCACCTTGTCGACGAGCTGCTGCGGGCTGCCGACCAGGATCGAGCTGCGGTCGATGGCGTCCTCCAGGGTGTCGAAGACCGGTGGCACGCCGAGCCGCCGGAACGCGGCCAACCGGGCGTCGAAGATCGGCCGGTACCGCTCGATCGCCTCCTGCGAGGTGCGGGCCACGTAGAAGCCGGCCGTGCCGGCGCCAACCAGGGCGTCGGCCGGGTCGTGCCCGTAGTGCACCCACCGTTCCCGGTAGTGGCGGATCAGTTCGGCGTACGGCTCGATGGGGTTGGTGACGTTCGCTGAGAAGATCGGATCGCCGTACCGGGCCGCGAGGTCGACCGATTCTCTGCTGGTGGCGCTGCCGTGCCAGACCCGGATGGGCTGCTGGAGCGGGCGCGGCCAGGTCTCCGCCTCGGTCAGCGACGGCCGGTACGTCCCGGACCAGGTGACCTTCTCCTCCCGCCAGAGCCGGCGGAACAGCTCGTAGCCCTCCCGGTTGCGGTCCCACTGGTCGTCGGCGGTGACGTGGAACAGCTGCGCCTGCGCGGCGCCGTTGCCCTTGCCGATGATCAGTTCGAGTCGGCCGCCGGAGAGGTGGTCGAGGGTGGCGTAGTCCTCATAGGCGCGGACGGGGTCGAGCAGGCTGAGCGTGGTGACCGCGGTGAACAGCCGGATGGTGGAGGTACGGGCCGCGATGTGACTCAGCACCACCGGCGGCGACGACGAGATGAACGGGCGCTCGTGCCGTTCACCGACGCCGTACCCGTCGAACCCCAGCTCCTCGGCCAGGACGGCTGTGTCGACCACCTCCCGGAACCGTTCGGTGGTGCTCCTCTGCTGGCCGGTGACCGGGTCGGGCAGGTGGGTGATGAGGGTGATCAGCAGGAACTTCACACGGACACCGTCACTTTCGCGGGCAGGGTGAGGGTGGGTCGCACCACCAGGGCGAAGCACCGCGAGTACGGCAGCACGTCGTACGGGGCGAACACCGGGATCGGCCGGTAGCCGGCCAGTTCGTAGCGGCGGACCGCGTCGGGTTGCCGGTCACCGGTCTGCAGCACGATCCGCGCCGCACCGAGCCGGCCGGCGGTCTCCCGGATCGCGTCGAGCAGCGCCTGGGCGACGCCGCGCCCCCGCTGGGCGGGCTGCACGTACATCCGTTTGAGTTCCAGGTCGGGGCCGTGCCAGCGCAGCGCGGCGTGCGCGACCGGTGTGGCGTCGGCGGTGTACGCCACACCGGTCCAGGCGACCGAGGTCGGCGTGACAGCCTGCCCGTCCGGCAGGTGGATCGGGTCTGCGGGGCGGTCCGCGTACCGCTGGCGCATCTCCCCGGTCATCGCCGCGCGCAGGGCGACGGCGTCCGGGTCGGCCCAGCGTCGCTGGCAGACGGTGACCGGCGGGATCATGCCGCACCGGCCCGGGTGACCGGGCGGGCAGGGCCGAGGCCCAGGTGGTCGCGCAGGGTGGTGCCGGCGTACTCGGTGCGGAAGACACCACGCTCCTGAAGCAGAGGAACCACCTGGTCGACGAAATCGTCGAGCCCGCCCGGGGTCAGGTGCGGCACCAGGATGAACCCGTCGGCGGCGTCCGACTGCACGAAGTGGTTCATTCGCTCGGCGACCTGCTGCGGGGTGCCGACGAAGGACTGCCGGCCGGTGACCTCGATAATCAGGTCGCGGATGCCGAGGCCCTTCTCCTCGGCCAGGGCCCGCCACTGCCGGGCGGTGCCGACCGGGTCGGGATACATGCCGGCCCGGCCTCGGCTGATCGCGTCGGCGGAGACGTCCGGATCCTCGGCGGGCAGCGGACCGTCCGGGTCGTACCCGGACAGGTCCCGGTTCCAGAGCTGTTCCAGCAGCAGGATCGCGGTCTGCGGGCTGACCTGCTGCCGGCGGATGTGGTGCGCGCGTTCCTGCGCCTCGGCGTCGGTGTCGCCGAGCACGAACGTGACACCGGGGATCACCAACAGGTCGTCGGGTTGGCGGCCGTAGAAGGCGAGGCGGGACTTCACGTCCCGGTAGAACTCCCTGCCGTCCTCCAGGGTGCCGTGTCGGGAGAAGATCGCGTCGGCGCTGGACGCGGCGAACTCGCGACCGTCGGGAGAGTCGCCGGCCTGGAGGATCACCGGGTGTACCTGCGGGCTGCGGGGCACCGTGAAGTGCCCGGCGATGTCGAACTGGTCGCCCTGGTGCGCGAAGGCGCCGGGCGCGGCCTCGGTGACGTACCGGCCGCCGTCCCGGTCACCCACGATCGCCTCCGCGGGCCACGACTCCCACAACTCCCGGGCGGTACGCACGAACTCGGCGGCCCGTTCGTAGCGCAGCGACCGGTCGAGGTAGCCGCCCCGGCGGAAGTTCTCGCCGGTGAACGCGTCGGAGGTGGTGACGACGTTCCAGGCGGCCCGCCCGCCGGAGAGGTGGTCGAGGCTGGCCAACTGCCGGGCCAGTTCGTACGGCTCCCGAAAGGTGGTGTTGAGGGTGCCGGCCAGACCCAGGTGGGTGGTGACCGCCGCGAGGGCGGCGAGCACGGTCAGCGTGTCCGGGCGTCCGACGACGTCCAGGTCGTGGATGCGGCCCCGCTGCTCGCGTAGGCGCAGCCCCTCGGCGAGGAAGAGAAAGTCGAACTTGCCACGCTCGGCGGTACGGGCCAGGTGGACGAAGGAGGAGAAGTCGATCTGGCTGCCGGAGGCGGGGTCGCTCCACACGGTGGTGTTGTTCACGCCGGGAAAGTGCGCGGCCAGGATGATCTGCTTGGGCATGATGGTCTCCAGTGCTCAGGCGGTCGTGACGGCGTAGCGGCTGGCCGGTCGGGGCAAGCCGAGCAGGTCACGCAGCGTCCCGCCGGGATAGCCCGCTCGGAACAGGCCCCGGTCCCGCAGTGCGGGCACCAGTTTCCGGGTGATCGCGGTCAGGTCGTCGGGGAGAACGGCGGGTCGCAACCGGAAACCGTCCACTCCGGCCCGGTGCCACTCGGCAAGCAGGTCAGCCAACTGCCCGGGGGTGCCGGTGAAGCTGGTCGCGTCCGATGTGAACTCCTCCCCGTGCAGTTCGTCGAGGCGGTTCCTGCGGTGCCGGGCCAGCGTCGGTGTCTCGTCGAGCAGCACGACCAGGTCAGCGAGGACGCGTAGCGGCGGCTCGGTCCGGCCGACGGTCGCCTCGGCCGCCCGCACCTCGGCCACGATCGCGGCGGCGTGTTCGGGGTCGGTCGGAGTGACGAACACGATGTCCGCGTGCCGGACGGCGAAGGCGTACGGCACCGAGGAGTGGGCCAGCGCAGCGACGACCGGCTGCCCCTGCGGGGAGCGAGGCACGATGGTGGGCCCCTTCACCGAGAACCACCGGCCGGTGAAGTCGATGTAGTGCAGCCGCTCCCGGTCGACGAAACGTCCGGTCGGCACGTCCCGGATCACGGCGTCGTCCTCCCAGCTGTCCCAGAGCCGACGGACCACCTCCACGGCGTCGCCGGCCTCGGCGAACAGGTCGCCGACGAGCTGCACGGTTTCCGGTTCGTCGAGCCGGGCCAGGTCCAGCGGTGGGATGTCGCGCCGACCGAAGTGCCCGGCCTCTGCCTGTGTGGCGGAGACCCGGGGCCGCCAACCGGCGCGGCCGCCGCTGATGTGGTCGAGCGTGGCCACCGCCGTCGAGAGGTGGAAAGGCTCGGTGTGGGTGGTGCTGGTGGTCGGAATCAGCCCGATGTGCCGGGTCAGCGGGGCGAGCCGGGCCGCGATCTGCACCGCGTCGAGGCGTCCCCGGAGCTGATCGACGCGACCGTCGGGGCCGTCGAGCCGCGACGTCTGGAGGCCGAGGCTGTCCTCGATGGTGAGCAGGTCCAGTGCGGCGTGTTCCGCCTCTCCGGCGAGGGCGTTCCAGTAGCGGGCGGTCAGCGGGGCGGTCACGTCGGCGTGCGAGAGCCGCCAGGCGGCGGGATGCCAGCCGAGACCGTCGAAAGCGACGGCCAGGTGCAGGGTCTTCTCGGTCATCGTTGTTTCTCCTCCGGTCGGCCGGCGGTGATGAGCGTGGGCAACGCGTCGAGCAGGGACCGGGTGTAGTCGTGGCGTGGGTAGGTGAAGACATCGCCGACCGGGCCCTGCTCCACCACCTCCCCGTTGTGCATGACCAGCACCCGGTCGCTGAGGTGGTGCACCACACCCAGATCGTGGGAGATGAAGAGCAGGGCGGTGCCGTCGGCGGCACGCAGGTCAGCCAGCAGATCGAGGACCTGGGCCTGCACGGAGACATCGAGGGCGGAGACCGGCTCGTCGCAGATGATCAGGGCCGGTCGGGGAGCGATCGCGCGGGCGATCGCGACCCGCTGCCGCTGTCCGCCAGAGAGCTCACGAGGATGCCGGTCACGCAGGTCGGCACCGAGGCCGACGCGGCGCAGCAGGTCGACGACGTGATCGCGGCGCTCCGATCGCCCGACGTCGGGGTCGAGGTTCTCCGCGATGACCCGACCGACCGTGTAGCGGGGGTCGAAGGAGCTCAGCGGGTCCTGTGAGATCAGCTGCAACCTGCGCCGCAACGGGCGGCGGGCCCGCTCGGGCACCGCGGCCCAGAGCGTCCCCTCGAAGGTGAGGATGCCCGCATCGGCGTCGAGCAGACCGGCGACGATCCGGGCGACAGTGCTCTTGCCGGAGCCGGACTCTCCCACCAGGCCGAGCGTCTCACCCCGGGCGATGGAGAAGGACACGTTCCGGACAACGGTCTGGTCGCCGTACCTCTTGGTCAGCCCGCCAGCGTCGAGCACCGTGTCGTCGGGGCGGATCTCGGGTCGGGTGGGCAGCGCGGGCCGCGCCGGCGGGGCCGCGCCCCGCGACACCTCGGTCACAGCGCTGAGCCGGCGGCCCCGCGACGTCGCCGATGGCACCGCTGCCAGCAACTGCCGGGTGTACGGATGCGTCGGGGCCCGCAGCAGCCGGTCGGTGGGGCCGTGCTCGACGATCCGCCCGTCGCGCATGACCAGGACACGGTCGGCGACCTGGGCGACGACGGCCAGGTCGTGGCTGATCAGCAGCAGACTCACCCCGGCGGCGCGGCGCTCGGCGAGCAGCCGCAGGATCTGCGCCTGCACGGTGACGTCGAGCGCGGTGGTCGGCTCGTCGGCGATGAGCAGCGCCGGCTCACCGGCGATCGCGGAGGCGATCAGTGCCCGTTGCCGCAGCCCGCCGGAGAGCTGATGCGGATACTGCCGGGCCCGACGCTCCGGATCCGGTAGGTGCACCTGGTCGAGCAGGTGGGCGACCCGACCGGCCCGTTCACGGCGGTTGACGATGCCGTGGGCGGTGAGCACCTCACCGATCTCGGCACCCACCGTCCGTAGCGGGTCGAGCGAGACCAGTGCGTCCTGCAGGACCAGCCCGGCGAGCCGGCCACGGACCCGCCGCCAGTCCCGTGGCTGGTAACTCCGCACGTCCTGGTCTGCCAGTTCGAGACGAGTGGCGCGGACCTGCGCACCCGAGCCGGCGAGACCGACCAGGGTACGAGCGGTGACGCTCTTGCCGGAGCCGGACTCTCCGACGATGGCCACGCACTCGCCGCGCTCCACCGCGAAGCTGATTCCGCGAACGGCGGCCACCCGACCGGTCGGGGTGTCGAAGTCGACGTGCAGGTCCTCGACCGCTACCAGGGTGGCCATCAGCGCCGCCGCCCGTCGAAGCGTGCCTGCCAGTGCCGGCCGACGACGGTCAGCGACACCACGGTGGCGGTGACCGCCAGGCCGGGCAGGATGCTGATCCACCAGGCCACCTGGAGGTAGTTGCGCCCTTCGGAGAG
Organism: Micromonospora sp. NPDC047557; assembly: GCF_043205095.1. Lineage (NCBI taxonomy): Bacteria > Bacillati > Actinomycetota > Actinomycetes > Micromonosporales > Micromonosporaceae > Micromonospora > Micromonospora sp. NPDC047557. The sequence continues at coordinate 20,185 of NZ_JBIDDK010000017.1, forward strand.
CATCGTGCCCCACTCCGGCGACGGTGGCTGTGGACCCATGCCAAGGAAGCTGAGCCCGGCGGCGACCAGAATCGCCTCACCGAGCCCGATCACCGCGAGCACCGGCACCGGGCCGACCACGTTGGGCAGCACATGCCGCAGCACCAGCCGAGGCCGGGACAAGCCGAAGGTGACGGCCTGTTCGACGTAGGTGGCGCGGCGGACGAGCAACGTCTGCCCGCGGACCACCCGGGCGTGGTGCGGCAGGGTGGCGATGCCGATGGCGACGATCAGGCTGACGGTGCCGGGCCCGGCGACGGCGATGAACAGCAGCGCCAACAGCAGAAGGGGAAACGCCGACACCGCGTCGAAGGTGCGGCTGAGCGCCTCGTCGGCGACCCGGTGCGCGAGGCCGGCGAGCAGGCCGAGCAGCACGCCGCCGGTGACCGCGATCGCGGTGGCGGCCAGGCCGATGGTGAGCGAGTGGCCGGCGCCGTGCACCACCCGGGTCCAGACGTCGCGGCCGAGATGGTCGGTGCCGAACCAGTGCGCCGCGCTCGGCCGCGAGAGCACGCCGAGCGGGTCGGCGGCGAGCGGGTCACCGGGGGCCAACGCGGCCGGCCAGGCCGCCGCCAGCACCAGCAGAATGAGGTACGCCCCGGCGGCGAGCACACCGGGCCGCATCCGACGTCGCGTCCGGACGACGGGGGCGGGCGGGGCGTCGACGGTGAGCGCGGGCGCGTCGGTGGACAGCGGGCCCAGGGTGACGGTCATCGGGTCAGCTCCTTCTCAGGCGCGGATCGACCAGCAGGTACGCGAGGTCGGCGGCGGTGTTGACCACGACGTAGCCGGCGGCCGACAGGGTGACCACGGCCAGCACCACAGGCATGTCCTGGTTGGTGACGGCGGAGAGGATGACCTGGCCAAGGCCGGGCCGACCGAAGACCTGTTCGACGATGACCGTGCCACCGATCACGATGCCGAAGATCCAGCCGGCAAGGCTGACGGCCGGCAGCAGGGCGTGCCGCAGCGCGTGCCGCAGCAGGACACCCCGTTCCCGGACGCCTCGGGCCCGGGCGGTGAGCACGAACGGCTGGTCGATGGCCCGGTCGAGCCCCTCGCGGAGCACCTGGGCGAGCAGCCCGGCGATGGGCAGCGCCAGGGTCACGGCGGGCAGCACCAGCGCGGCGACCCCCTGGTCGCCGGAGACCGGGAAGAACCCGAACCGGAACGACAGCACGCTGAGCAGGACGATCCCGATCAGGAACGACGGGGTGGACACCAGCAGCAGCTCCGCGCCGGAGCTGGCCCTGCGCAGCCACGGCCGCCGGTCCCCGGCGGTGGCCACCGCGACGAGCAGAGCGAGCAGCACCCCGATCCCGGTTGCGGCGACCGCGAGCGCGAGAGTGGGGAGGAGCTTCTCGCCGATCACGTCGGAGACCGGACGTTGCAGCAGGTAGGAGCGGCCCAGGTCGCCGTTGACGAGCCGCACCAGATAGTCGAGGTACTGCACCACGGCGGGCCGGTCCAGACCCCACTCGCCGATGATTTCAGCGCGGATCTGTGGGGTGTCGGCGCCGTCTCCGACGATGGTGTCCACGGTGTCGCCGGGAGCGGCCAGCAGTGCCAGGTAGGCGGCCGTGGCGGCGACCCATAAGACGACCAGGCCGGCACCGATCCGGCGGGCCACCGCCCGTAGGACTGTCACTTCCCGATCCACAGGTCGTACGCGCTGGCGGGTACGCCGGCGGTGGGCTCGAAGCGGACCCCGCCGACGCTGGTGCTGGCGGCGATCTGGTCGGCCGGTGCGTAGAGCGGCAGCGCCAGTGCCTGCTCGGCGACGACGCGCTGCTGCAGGTCGGCGTAGAGGCCGGCCCGCCTGGTGGGGTCGGCGGTGGCCTGACCGGATTCCAGGAGCTGGTCGATGCGGGGGTCGTTGACCCGGGTGCGGTTGATGCCGCCCTTCGAGTGCAGCAGCAGGTTGAGGGCGGCACCGGCGTCGGTGTCGGCGCGGGAGTTGTCGAAGACCTCGTACTCGTTGCGCTCGAACGCCTGGTTGGCCGTGCCCTGGTCGACGAGGGAGACCTTCAGGTCGATGCCGGCACTCTGCTTCACCGCGGCCTGTACGGCCTGGGCGAGGATGTCGCGGCGGTCGCGGACGAAGGGAGCGGACTGCACGAGCCGTACGGTGAGCCGTTTGCCGTCCTTCACGCGGAAGCCGTCGGCGTCCCGCGTCGCCCAGCCGGCCTGGTCGAGCAGGGTGTTCGCCTTCGCGGTGTCGCCGCTGTAGCCGCCTTCGAGGCGCTTGTCGTAGAGCGGGCTGGACGGGCTGATCACGCTCCAGGCGCGGGTCGCGGTGTCGCGGTAGACGGACGTCAACACGGTGTCGACGTCCACGGCCTCCCGGAACGCCTGCCGGACCCGCAGGTCGTCGAAGGGCGCGTGGGAGGTGTTGAAGTAGTAGGAGTAGGCGGAGCCGGAGTTGAGTTCCCGGCTCAGGCGCAGTGTCCGGTTGCCGGTGATCAGTGGCTGGTCGGTGGCGGGCACCCCCTCGATGAGCTGCACCTGATTCGACGTGAGGGCGCCGACGCGAACGGACGACTCCTTGAGGAACCGGTAGGTGATCCCGTCGAGGTGGGCCTGCCCGGTGTGGGTCGCGGTGGGCGGGGCCCAGTCGTAGCCGGCATTGCGCCGATAGTGCAGTTCCTGCCCGGGGACGTAGCGGTCCAGCACGAACGGTCCGGTGCCGACCACGTCGACACCGCCGGCCTTGAGGTTCTTCGCCTCGCGCAGCGACTTCGGCGAGACCTGGGCGCCCTGCGGGGAGGCGAGGAAATCGAGGATGAGCACGTCCGGCGCGCTGAGGACGAGGCGTACGGTGCGCGGGTCGACGGCCTCGACGGCCTTGAGGTTGCGCAGCTGCACGGCGGCGACGGCCGGGGCGTATCCGGGTTCCCGGAGCTTGTCGAAGTTGGCCTTGACGGCCGCCGAGTCGAACGGCGTGCCGTCGGTGAAGGTGACCCGGTCACGCAGCGTCAGGGTGTAGGACAGCCCGTCCGGCGCGACCGTCCAGCCGGTCGCCAGCCAGGGCACCAGCTTGCCCTGCTTGTCGTAGGTGAGCAGGGACTCGAAGGTGTTCCAGACCAGCAGGCGGGCCTTGGCCTGGGCGTACTGGTGCGGGTTGAGCGTGATCGGTTCGGTCTCCACGGCCCAGGTGAGGGTGCCGCCGGAGCGGGGCTGGCCGGCCGCCTCGGCGGCCGGGGTGGCACCGGTGGAGCAGCCGGCCATGACTGCCAGCAGTGGCGCCAACGCGGCGGCGACCAGGGGTCGCAATCGATTCGAGGGCATGGTGAAGTCTCCTGTCCAGGCAGGCGGAAGCGGGTATGCCGACACCCGGCCCCGCGGCTGGGCGTGGGCCGTGACGGTGCGGATGCTGTGGTGGCGCGGCGATGCGCCCCACCTCGGCGGGCCGTTGCGGCGGGCCGGGTTACGGGCGAGGGTGCCGGGTCAGGCCAGACAGGAACTCGACCACACTCGACCGAAGTCGATGTGGCCGCGGATCGTCAACCGCAGCTCGCTGGACATGAGTCGAGTCCACCTCCACGGCGGTGGTGGTGTCAACGAATCCTTCGGCGGATGTCGGCTATCGCACGTGGGGACGTTGATTCATTGACGTATACCCTACTTGGCCTATAGGATTTACCAGGATTCCGCACCCGGCCGGTGCACCCCTTCATGCCCGTCAAGCTCAATCGAGGTCGAGCAGGACCTTTCCTGCCACCCGACGCTCCCGCAGCGCATCAGCCGCCGCCCCAAGGCGCTGCCACGAGCCGCGCCAACCGATCGGTGCCCGCAGCGCTCCACGCGCCACGAGATCCGCCAGGATAGCGAGATCCGGGCCCGCGGCGGTGGCGTCGCCGAAGGACCGCAGCGCCCGTGCCGCACCCGGAGCGAAGGTGGAGTTCACCGGAAAGACGGCCGGCTCACCGGACGCCCAGCCAATGCTGTGCAGCACCCCGCCCGGGGCCAGCAAGCCCCAGGCGGCCACGAGATGAGCGCCACCAACCGTTTCCAGCACCACGTCGACCGGGTCGACGATCGCGTCCAGACCAACCGCCACCTCATCAGCGCCGAGATCCGTCAGGCCCGCACCACGAGTCACGGACCCGACCACCGCGACCACGTACGCGCCTTCGTGGCGGGCGAGCTGGACGGCGACCCGGCCCACTCCCCCGGACGCTCCCGTAATCAGCACCCGGCGGCCGAGAAGCGGCCCTGACGTCCGCAAGGTGCGCAGGGCGGTGAGGCCAACCATGGGCAGCGCGGCCATCTCGGCCAGGTCGACGGCGGCGGGCACCACGGCCACACTGTCCACGTCGAATGCCGCCAGGCGGGCCCAGGCACCCGCCCCGAAGGCGACCACCCGGTCACCCGCACGGGGGCCGGACCCGTCGGCGGCACCGCGCACCACGTGACCCGCGGCGTCAAATCCGAGCACCCGCCCGGCCGGCCAGACGTCGAGGTGACGGATCTCGCCGGCGTTGACGGCGGCATGCCGAACATCGACAAGCACCTGCCCGGGGCCCGGAGTCGGGTCGGGCAGGTCCGCCAACCGGAACCCCTCGACGGTGTCCGGAGCGGCGACGATCGCACGCATGACATCCTCCTCATCGCGGACTGGGCGTACGACCGGACTGCTCAGGCGGCAGGGCGACGGGCCGCGACGTCGTGGTCGCCGGCCAGCCCGGCGTACCGGCCCCGGTGGTACAGCAGGGGCGAGCCGACGTCGGCGTGCCGGAGCACCTCCGGCTCGGCCAGCACCACGGCGTGATCACCAACGGTCACCCGGTCGACAACCCGGCAGAGCAGCCAGGCCAGGGTGTCGTCGAGGATCGGCACACCCTCCGGGCCTGGCCGCCACCGGGTGGGGCCAGCAAACCGGTCGATGCCGCTGGTCGCGAAGGTTCGGGCCAACTCCTGCTGATGGTGGGCGAGCAGGTGCACCGCCACGTGTCGGGCACGGGCGACCGCAGGCCAGCTCGAGGAACCGAGGTTCAGGCAGAACGAGACGATCGGCGGTGCCAACGACACCGAGGTGAACGACGTGGCGGTGAAGCCGACCGCCGGCGAGCCGGGAGCGGTGACGACTGTGACGGTGCTGGCCTGGTGGCGCAGCAACGTCCGCAGAGCGTCGCTGTCGGCGTCGACCGGGGCGTCGGTGGACGGGGTCATGACGATCCTCCCGAGGGGCTGGTCCGGAGGGGGCTACGAACGGTCGGCGGGATTGCCAGCCAGCCGCTCGTACGGGGTCTTCTCGCCGGCTTCGACGGCGACCGACAGGCGGTTCTCGGCCGGGGGCAACGGGCAGGTCGCGAAGTCGGTGTACGCGCACGGCAGATTGGTAGCCCGGTTGAAGTCGAGCGTCACCCGGCCCTGCTCGTCGGGCGCACCCACTGCCAGGGATCGGTTCGCCGAATAGGTGGTGACGCCGGAGGTGGCGTCGGTGAACAGCACGGACAGACTCCCCGGCTGCACGCCGTTGAACGCGGTCAGGCTCAGTGGCACCCCGTCGACGGTGAACTCGATCCGGCCGGGTGCGTCGTAGACATGCGTGAGCCCTTCCACCGCCGCCCCCACGGTGGTTGGCCGAGGGCTGTCGAACGGCACAAAGCGTCCCCGCAGGACCCATCGTGGGTGGGGCGGGTAGGTGGGGGTGCCCCGATAACCCACGCGCAGGGGGTGGTCTGGTCGTCGAGGGCGGAGGATGTCGTGCCCACCCCGGCGGGCCACCTCCAGCACTGCACCCTCGATGTCCACGGTGACGCCGGCGCGCTCGGCGATCGGCCCGAACTCATGCCGGCCTCGGATCTGCTGGCCGGCGATGATGAGCTCCTCACCATCGCCGAGCACCACCACCGGCCCATAATCGCCCGTGTGCCACTCCCCGGGCACGTCGGGGAAGCGCTGCGGCCCTGGGGTGAGCCAGTGCAGAGCACTGACGGCGAGGAAGCCGTGCCGGTCGGCCCGAGCCTCCTCGTGGAGTCGGTGCCACTCCTGCCAATCCTCGTTGAATTCACCACGGGAAGCCGTGCCAGTGGACGAGACGGCGACGTTACTCATGACGGGTCCCTCTCGATGAAGGGGCATCTCCGTGCTGGCGGGATGCGGGGGCCGAGCGTGGCTACGCGCCGGCTGCGAGATTGGCGACGGGGAAACTGAGCGGACGGCGGCGGTGCCGGGCCACTTCAGGCCGTGCTGGGCCCGCCGGGACAGAGCTGCGCGGCGACCCGCATCAGGTCGACGACCCGGCGGGAGGTGAGCCGAACAGGCAGCATGCGATCGATTTTCCTACCAACAAGGTAGGATTTCAAGTCCTTGGGTGAGCATCCTTGGAGGCGGACGGTGAGTGAAACACCTGTGTCGAAACAGTCGGCGCCACTGCGAAAGCTCGGCTTTCTGACCATCGGCCTGTTCGACGAGGCCGACCCTCGCACCGGCCACGAGGCGACACTCCAGCTCATCGAGTTGGGCGAGCAACTCGGCTTCGACAGCACCTGGGTACGCCACCGCCACCTCCAGTACGGCATCTCCTCACCGATCGCCGTCCTGGCGGCGGCCTCACAGCGGACCCGGCACATCGAGCTCGGCACCGCGGTCATCCCGCTCGGCTGGGAGAACCCACTGCGGCTGGCCGAGGACCTGGCCACGGTCGACATCCTCTCCGGCGGACGCCTCAACCCCGGGGTGAGCGTCGGCCCACCGATGCACTACGACCGGGTCCGCCGATCGCTCTACCCGGACACCGCCGACGCGGAAGATTTCAGCTACACCCGGGTACGACGGCTGCTCGACCTCGTTCGCGGCGAGCCGGCCAGCGACGTCGAGGGCTTCGAGGGTTTCGAGCAGTTCTCCCGCCGGGTGCAACCGCACTCCCCCGGCCTGGCTGCCCGGATGTGGTACGGCGCCGGCAGCCTCAGCTCCGCTCGCTGGGCCGGCGAGCAGGGCATGAACCTGCTCACCAGCAGCGTGGTCAAGGCCGAGGAGTCCACCGACTTCGCCGAGATCCAGCTCTCGCACATCCGGACGTTTCGCGCCCACCACCCGGACGGCGAACGAGCTCGCGTCTCGCAAGGGCTCGTCGTCATCCCCACCGACACAGCCACCCCGACCCAACGTGCCCGCTACGAGGAGTACGCCCGACAACGCAACCCTCGAACGGCGTCACCTCAGGGTCCGGCCCGGATGATGTTCGCCCCCGACCTCGTCGGCCCGTCGGAGCTGATCGCCGAACGACTGCTCGACAATGTCGCGTTCCGCGAGGTCGACGAGGTTGCGTTCGCCCTGCCCTTCACCTTCACGCCGGCCGACTACGCGCAGATCCTCACCGACATGGCGACCCGGCTCGGCCCCGTACTCGGGTGGCACCCCAGCCGCTAGCGACAGTGGGCTGATGACCGAGCCAGTCGACCTGCCCCCTCTTGCCGACGGCGGGAGAGCGAGTTCGCGCGCGCCGACGAGTCGGAGACGCCCGAGCCCGCGTACGCCGATCTCGGCATCGCCACCACCGGCAGCGGCGGTCTCCTATCCGTTGGCCGGCACGCGGCTCCAGATGTCGTTGCATTCGGCGCAGACGGCCTCGGGGATCCACCCGATTCGCATGAGCCCCGCGAAGACCGCGCAGCCCACGCAGAACGCGAACACGGATTCGAGTGTCGCCGCCACGATCACCACGCCGAGAACGAGGTATGCCGCGAGGTGCTGCCCGAACCCGAGCGCCAGCACAGCGGCGGTCAGGGCCAGCACAGCGCCGATCCCCTGGGCGAACCGCTTGGGCGGCCCGGCGACGAGCTTGGCCCGCACCGGTAGCCGCGGCGTGATCACCCGCGTGACGAGCAGGCCGAGCGGGCTGAGTGTGGGGCCGGTGAGCACCCGCGCGACGAACCCGTACGCGATCAGCGCGCTGATCCAGGGCTGGTCCAGCACGATCGTCACCGCGGACAGGAGGACCACTCCACCGGCGACGAGTCGGGCGGATACCTCGTTCACGGGGTTGGGAAAACCGAACAGCGCGCTGGCCATGGCGGAATGATACCGACTATTCCCATAGATTGAGTAGCCTACAACCGCTCGTGCCGGCCGGACCGGCTGCGGTGGCAGACCGGCGGGCGTAGTGGTGCTGGTTGGTGCGCGCTTTGTCAGCGAGCAGGACTTCGTCGGCACCCAGGCCATCCGCTCTCACCGGAGCGCCCACTCGACCTCGCGATGCTCCCACGGCAGTAGCCGGCCCTCCGCGGCCGTTCGTGCCGTAAGCGTCGTTAGGGCTAAGACAGCGCCGGGTTGATTGCCCGCCGTCGGCCAGTGCGCAAGACTGCGGGCGGACAACCGGGAGGGAAGGTCGTGGGTTCGGGTCGGTTTAGCTGGCTGCTCGGCGCCGGTCCGCTGTTCTTCGCGGCACTCTTCGCCTGGGCGTTCGCCGCCGCCTACTCGACCCCGGCCGCAGTCTCTCTCGGTGTGCTGCTGAGCGCCGCGGCCGTCCTGGTGGCGGGGACGATCGCCGCGAGAGCGACGGCCGACGACGTGGAGCGGTTCCTCGAGCGCATTCGGTCCCGGCTGGAGCGCAACGTCTCCGGTTTTCTCCGCTCGCGCTACTTGTATACGGCGGAACTCGAAGGCGGCATGCCCGATTTCCAGCGGCTACGGGCGTCGTACCCCGACTTCTGGCCACAGGCCCTGCGTACCGCGACCGAGCCGCCAATCGACCTCTTCAACGCGCTCAGCGATCGCCGCCGCGATGGAGTTTTGGGCCTAATCCGGTTCGCCCTGGCGGCGGGCGTCCTGCTGGCCCTGCTCTGCGGCGTCGTCATCTCGCTGGCGGAGCCTGCGGCCCGGCTCGGCCGAGCCCTATACCGGGGCGCCGTGGTGCCCTCCGACGTGACGCGGCGTTGGACAGCCGCGGTGCGCGCGACGGAGCTGCCGCAACTCGACTTCTACCTACTACTGGGGTGCCTGGTGATCGCGGTCGTCGCGCTCGCGCGGGCGACACCGCGGCGACTCGAGTCCTGGATCGTGCCCGCTGAGCAGTGGAGCACCGCCGGCGACGCAATGATCCAGCACCGGCTGCGCGCCGCCTTCGAGGAGCATGCCGACAACCCAGGGCAGGCACCCGTGCTGCCACGCATGCCGATCTCGCCGACGCTGGCCGATGTCAGCGCCGACCGCTTGGTCGACCGCTCCGAGATCGAACAGATCCGAGCTCTGGTGTTTTTCCTGGGTGCCCAGGCCGTTGCAATCAGCGGTTCCCGCGGCGTCGGCAAAACCACAATGCTGCGCTCGCTGACCGAGGAGTCGCCGCACCCAGACACGTTCGGTCTGATGATCTCGGCACCGGTGCGCTACGAGCCGCGAGACTTCATGCTGCACCTCTACGCCCAGCTATGTGAGGCGGTGGTGCGTCGACTCGGCCGGCAGCGGCCGCCAACACTGTGGCGGCGCGGATCGCGCACGCTCCGCCGGCTCGCCATCACCCTGCTCAGCCTCGTAACCGTGACCTGTGTGCTGGCACTGGCCTTTCCGGGGACGCGGCGGCTGGTGGCCGACGGGCGCCCGCTGCCCCAGTTGGCCGGGACCTACTTAGTGTTCGGTGTCGCATGTTTCCTGATAGCCCGCCGCCTTCGGGCGGGCGGCCAGACCAGCGAGGCACACCTGTCCGCCGAGGCCACTCGGCGGCTGCGGCAGATTCGGTTCCTGCAGACGCTCTCGGTCGAGCACTCCGGCCAGGCGGCGCCGCTGTCGATACAGTTCGGCTGGAAGTGGGGCCGGCAGTGGGCAGAGCAGCCGCTGAGCCTGCCCGACGTGGTGGCCGCTTATCGCGAGTTCACCACGCAGGTCGCAGCGTGGTGGCGTGACGAGACCGATGACCGCGGGAAGCTGGTCATCGCGATCGATGAGCTGGACCGGATCGCCGAACCGGAGCTAGCGGAGCGGTTCCTCAACGAGATCAAGGCCATCTTCGGTGTAAAGCACTGCGCCTATCTGGTGTCAGTCTCGGAGGAGGCGCTGGTCAACTTCGAGCGGCGGGTGGTGCGCACCCGGACGGTCTTCGACAGCGCCTTCGATCAGGTCGTTCACCTGCGCCCGATGCTGATGTCCGACTCGGTCGCACTGCTGCGGCACCGGCTGTCCGGTGTGCCGTCGTGTTTCTGGATGCTCTGCCACTGCCTGGCCGGCGGCATGCCACGAGATGTGCTACGGGTGGCTCGGATGATGTTCGAGCTGCACCGCAGGTCGACGGTCGGCAACGAGCTCGACGCGGTGGCCGCCCAACTGGTGGCCCTCGAGGTGCAGGCGGTGAAGCGGGGCTTCCAGCAGCGGCTGGCGCGCGACGTCGCCGAGGGCGGGGACCCGAAGCTGGCGAAGGTGATGTACGACCCGCATTGGCCAGACATCACCATCTGCGGCCTGCGGACGGCGGCGGACGAATGGCTCGCCGGCCCGGAGCCGACGGATGCAGGGACGGCACTGGCCGCCGCCCTGCTCTACTACTCGGTCGTGCTGGAGGTCTTCCGCCGCGACTCGCAGATCGTGGCCGATTGGCGGCATTCAGACCTTGGCGTGGTTCGCCGCACGCCGCTCGACGAAGATCCCCTCGCCGTCGACCTGGCCCGCGCCCACCAGCAGCTCGCGGTCGACCCACCGACGGCGCTGCAGCAGCTACGCCACGTTCAAGGGCATCTGAAGGCGGGGTGAGGCACGGACCGCCCCGACGCTCGCGGCGCTAAGGTGTTGGCGCAGGTGGACGACCAGCGGCCGCCGCCCACAGCCAGCCCACCGCCGCACCGTCTGGGTGGTCGAGCCACTGACGTCACGGATTCGTCAGGTCCGCTCTAGCGCCGATCAGCCCTTCGCAAGGCTTTCAGCCTGACTGCGGTCGCCACTCGGAATCGCGTGATTCGCGACATCGGAGGACGCACGTAGGGCTTGTATCGCTCGACTCTGAGCTCACTCTTGACGGCGTTAAGCAATTCGCCTCGCGCGGCGTTGAGGGCACGGTATTCGACCTTACCGGCGTCCTGCAGGTCGTGCCAGTGCGCGACGATCTGGGAACTGGCGTACTCAAGCTGCTCCACCCGTTCGACCAGCGCTCTTGTCCCGATGATCCGAAGCAGGTCGCCCTGGCTGCGGATTCTCTCGCCAGCCTTGGACCCGGCCTGGTACCTGGCACCGCGTTCGCCTTCTGGGAGGACCAGGCCGCGATATTCGCTTATTTTGTTGACCTCGGCCGCGATGTCCACGTAGGCATCGCGGATTTCCTTGTCCCATTGGCGCCGGTCCTCGCGGGCTAATTTGCGGCGATCGCTAGCGGCCGTGGACAAGAAAGCGATCAAGGCGCCGATGAGGAGGAAGGCACCGGCGATCACCGGGACGCCCCACCACGGGGCCGCTTCGGGTGGCTGCTGCGCGAGGGGCATCCCTCGCAGGGTATGGGACCGGCCTTGATCCCACTAGAGCGCTTCTGCGTGAACGCGGGCGGCGTCCTGGTTCGGCAAAGCAGCTTGGAGAACCTCCTCCTTGATCTCAGCGGCGCCCCCTATCGACTGACGCGCGGGACGCGACCCGTTTGTCCGGCACGGCAATGGGTACCCGCCGGTCCAGCCGACAGGACGATGGGCAGAGGTAGGGCGTGACCATGGCGGGAGACGAGCAGTACGAGCGGGGTCTTGAGGCGCTGCAACAGGCCGACGGCGGCGCCGCGCAGAAACTCCTGGAAGCCCTCGCCGACGTCTCGCCCGAGCTGAGCCGTCGCTCCGTCGCCTGGTCCTACGGGGATCTCTACGTCCGGCCCCAGCTCGCGCGCCGGGACCGGGAGCTGCTCACCCTCGGCATTCTGACCGGCCTCGGTGATGCCGGGGCCCAGCTGGAGGTGCACGTCAACGGGGCACTCAACGCGGGCCTGACGCCGTCGGAGATAGTCGAGGCGCTGCTGCAGGCGGTGGTCTACTGCGGCGTGCCGCGGGCCGTCAACGCCACGCTCGTCGCCAAGAAGGTCTTCGCAGAGCGCAACCTGCTACCTGTCCCGGCAAACCCCACCCCGGCCGGCTGACCTCGCCGTCGTCGCTTACGCGTCGCCGACACAGCTGATAGCGCCCGCTCACGCCGCCCGGTCTGCTGCCGGCCACAGGCGACGGTGCCGCGCCCGAACGGCGGCACCAGTGGCTGCCATGATTTCGCTTAACACCATCGTGAACTGCTTCGGCTTTTCGAGGACCTGACCGGGGCACGACGAAGGCAGCGGCGTCGCCGCCCGAGCGGTAGGAGCGGAGCGTCAGCCGCTCACGCCGATCGGTAGGCGGTCAGCGAGCAAACAGCGGGCTGGGACAGCCTTTACCACAACTGTGGCTGCTGACGCCTGAACCACCCGCGGTCGCCGCCGGCGTCCGACGTGGCGGACAGGGTCACGGCGTGGCCGTCGTCCGCCTGAGCCAGCCGAGTTCGGTGAGCCGGGTCTGCCGCATCCGCTCCGCGAGCCGCCGGGTCTCCGGATCGACCCCGTTGGTCTGTTCGGCGTCCGCGAGACGCGCGCCCTGCTCCACGTGCTCACGCAGGGTCTCCCGCACGGCGCGGTCGAACGCCGCGTCGCGCAGTGAGCGCAACACGACGAGGTCGGCCGGGATCACCATGCCGGGCAGCTCGTGTCCCTCGTGCTGGTTGACCGCCGGGAGCCCCGCGCTGCCCCGCAGCCGCCTCAGGTCGTCGAGTTCCGCGCGCCGGCCCGCCGCGATCCGCGCGGCCAGGTCTCGGATCCGCTCGTCGGTGGTCTGCCCGGGTACGAGGACAAGCGCCTTGAGTACCTGTTCGTTCATCGGGATCATCAACTGGATCCAGGCCGCGTCGGTGCCGCCGAGCGTCGCCGTGGCCGGGGGCGACACGACGGGGGCCGGCGCGGCCCTTTCCGTGGCCGGCCCGGTGGCGCAGCCGGCCGCCGGCACGAGGGCGAGCAGCAGCCCGGCAAGCAGGGCGGAAAGCCTCGCCGGCCCGGTGCCGGGCCGGCGAGGAGGTACGACCGTCACGGCGTCCCGCTGACGCCGCACTTGATGATCGGGCGGATGCAGTCCCGTACCCGGCGCTCCATCTCCACCACCGGCCAGGCGTTGAAGAAGTCGCCGTGCATCGTGTAACCGGCACCGGACGCGAGCCGGAAGCGGGCGGGGTCACCGTTCGCCGGGTACCGGATCACCTGGCGCAGCTTCGGCACGGGCACCGGGTGGCTGGCCGGGCAGTCGTTGTTCACCGGGTACGCCATGTGGCTCTGGTGGTTGGCCGAGTCCAGGTTCACCCCGTCCCAGCACTGCGGGAAGTCCAGGTACGACTCGATCATGCTGCCGGCCGGACAGCTGACGAAGTTCTTCGACGGGGGCACCTCGCCATGGTGCAGGCAGGACCACCGGGCGATGCTCTGCTCCGGCGCGGTCGCCTTGGCGTTCCCGGCGACGATGCGCAGACCCAGCGGCAGCGGCTGGATCCGCGCGGTCACGTCCGGGCGGACGCCCTCGCCGAGATAGTAGAACGTGGCGATCGAGGGCTCGACCGGCTGGTTGTCGACATAGAAGGTCGGGATCCAGTAGGACGAGGTGTCCACCGAGGGATTGCAGTTGCTGTTGGCGTTGAGCAGGTCGTTCACGGTGGTGTACGCGTTCGTCACCCTGCTGCCGAAGAAGCTGTGCATGTGTGAGGCGCCGGGCAGGCCCGGAAAGACGATCGGGTCGTCCGGCAGCCGGTGGCTGAACGGACAGTCGGCGAGGAACTCGGCGACCCGGACGACGTCGCCGGGCGGCCTGGTCGGCGGCGGAGCGCCACCCCCGCCGTAGACCTGAAACTCCCACAGCGAGACGCCGTACTGGGTGGCCCGCTGGGTCGCGTTGACCCGGACGTACCGGCCACTGCCGGAGACGGCGAGATCCTGTACGCCGCCGGGGCCGGTCGTAGTGCTGTAGACGGTGGTCCAGACGGTGCCGTCGGCCGAGGTCTGCACCGTGAAGGCCCGCGCGAAGGCGGCCTCCCAGCGCAGCACCACCCGGCTGACGGTCGCGGTGGCGCCGAGGTCGACCCGCAGCCACTGCGGATCGCTGAACGCGCTGCCCCAGCGGGTGCCGTTGTCGCCGTCGACGGCGGTGGCGGCCGGCGTGCCGCCGTTCTCGGTGGAGGACGCCGTCGCCGGTCTGCCCTGGGACAGCAGGGGGTCGGCGGCGTCGGCCCGAATGCCGGTGGCGACCAGATAGCCGCCGAGCATGGCGGCGAGCGCCACGGCGAGCATGGTGGTACGCAGCCGCCCGCGAGCCGGTGTCGGAGCTGTTGGCAGGGACATAAGGACTCCTTCCGGGCCGGGCTACTGGTAGACGCGGACGTAGTCGACGAGCATCCGCGACGGGAACGGCGTGGTGCCGTCCACCGGTCCCGGGAAGTCACCGCCGACGGCGAGGTTGAGGATGAGGTAGAACGGGTGGTCGAAGACCCACGGCCCACGGGTCGACTCGACGGTGGCCTTGCTGGCGACGAAGACCGCCTGCCCGTCGATCTTGAAGGTGATGCCGCGACTGTCCCACTCGGCGGACCAGACGTGGAAGCCGCCGGAGAGGTCCACCCCGCCCGGTGACGGGTACTTCTGGCCGTACCCGTTGCCGCCGTTGTAGGCCGGCGCGTGCAGGGTCGAGTAGGCCTCCAGCGTGTTGCGGCCGAGGACCTCCATGATGTCGACCTCCCCGTTGTACGGCCACGGCCGCCCGGTGAGGAAGTCGGCACCCATCATCCAGAACGCCGGCCAGAGCCCGTTGCCCTTTGGCACCCGGATGCGGGCCTCGATCCGGCCGTACTGCACGTGGAACTTGTTGCCGGTGTTCATCCGGTGCGAGGTGTACGAGCGGCCGTTGACGGTTTCCCGCCGGGCCTCGATGACGAGTGAGCCGGCGCCGTCCAGGCTGGCGTTGTTGTTGTTCGTGTAGTACTGGAGTTCGTTGTTCTGGCCGGTGCCCGGATCGATCGTCCACTTGATCGGGTCGGGCTTGCCGCCGGCGGCGCCGTTGAACTCGTCGGCGAACACGAGCCGGGTGGCCGGGAACGTCGGGTCGGGAGGCATCGTCGGCGGCGGGGTGGGGTTGCCGCCGGTGCCGTACACCTTGAACTCCCACAGCGAATACCCGTACTGGCTGCTGCGGGCGGTGCCGTACATCCGCACGTACCGACCGGTGCCGGTCACGTCGATGGTCTCCTTGAAGCCCTTCCCGGTAGTGGTCGAGTAGACGGTGGTCCAGGTGGACGCGTTCGGCGAGACCTGAATCTGGTACGACCTGGCATACGCGGGATCCCACTGCAGCACGACCTGGGTCACGGTGGCGGTGGCGCCGAGGTCGACGTAGATCCACCCCGGGTCGACCCAGCCGTTGGTGGGACTCGTCGCCCAGCGGCTCGCCGGGTCGTGGTCGAACGCCTTGTCCGGCGTGCAGCCGAAGCACGCGCCGTCGTTCTGGCTGGTCGACGCGACCGCCGGCTTGGCGTACGACAGCAGCGTCGCGCCGCCGGGCGGCGGGGTCGTGGGCGGCGGGGTCGTGGGCGGCGGGGTCGTGGGCGGCGGGCCGGTGCTGCCGTAGACCTCGAACTCCCACAGCGACACGCCGTACTGGGTGGCGCGCTGGGTGGTGTTGACCCGGACGAAACGGCCGGTGCCGGTGACCGCGAGGTCCTGGACGCCGCCCGTGCCGGCCGTGGTGGTGTGGATCGTCGTCCAGCTGTCGGTGCCGGTGGGCGACGTCTCGATGGTGAACGCGCGGGCGTAGGCGGCCTCCCAGCGCAGCACCACCCGGCTGACGGTGGCGGAGACACCCAGGTCGACCCGTAGCCACTGCGGGTCGCTGAACGCGCTGGACCAGCGGGTGCCGGCGTTGCCGTCGACGGCAGCCGAGGCGGGGAACGCCGCGGACTCGGTCGACGAGGCGATGACCGGGCGCCCCTGGGACAGCAGCGCGTCGGCGGCGTCGGCGGGCGGCGCCAGGACCGCCAGGTACGCGCCGAGCAGCAGGAGCAGTGCGCTGCCGAGGGCCGCGAGGCGGCTGCCCCGCCCGGCTCGGGACAACGGGGTGCGGGACGGGGGGAGAGTCCGATTCATCGGTACTCCTTCGGGGTGGCGGCGGCGGGACCGACAGCTCACTGCTTCCGGCCCAAATCGCGAGAGAGCGCTCTCCGACGTACCTCACTCTTAACCCTGCCGACCACGGATGTCAATGACATTTAATTGATCAGCATGAATATCTTTACGCGCGGCGGATGGTCGGGGCGCTGGGGCCGGCCGCTACCGGACGCGGCCGATCGTGGCCGGACGACTCCCGCTCGACAGCGAGCACCGGCCACGATCGACGCCACCTGACCGCTACGGCTTCTTGGGGTCCTCACCGTAACCGTTGCACTGCCGACCCCCGTTGATGCAGTAGGCCACGACATAGGCCTGGCGGGCCGCATTCCACCCGTTCATGAAGTCGTAGTGGAATGAGTAACTGGCCCCCGAGGAATACGCCAGGCCGGCGGTGCTGGTGCCCGCCAGCTTGTACGGGAGCTTGATCTCCAGCATCGGCAGCGGGACAGGGTGGTCGGCCGGGCAGACCCCGTTCACCGGCCAGGCCATGTGCGACTTGTGGTCGGTCACGTCCAGGTGCACCCCGTCCCAGCAACTGGGCGCCTTGAGGCGCACGACCAGGGACGACCCGGAGGGGCAGGAGGCCGGCCAGTCGTCGCCCTTGTAGCCGGTGCACGACCAGTTGCCCCCGAAGTGCGCCGCGTCCGGCGTCTTCACGTCCCCCACGAGCAGCTTGAACCCGGCCGGGAACGGCTTGACCGTGCGGTAGTCCTTCACCCCGGACTTGTAGTACACAGTGACGATGCTGTTCGGTACCGGCGTGCCGTTCTGCGACAGCGTGGGGAACCAGTAACCGGACGCGTCGAGGGTGTCCTGACAGGACGTGGCACCACCGACCAGGGACTGCGGCGTGGAGTTGGCGTTGGTGGTGGGGTTGCCGATGAACGTGTGGTTGTGCGACGCACCGGGCAGACCGGGGAAGACGATCGGGTCGTCGCTGAGCCGGTGGTTGACGTCGCAGTTGGCGTGCGCCTCCTGATACTGCGCGAAGGGCGGGTCGTCCGCCGCGAACGCCGTGCCGTTTCCACCGACCGCGGCGATTACCACGACACTCAGGAAAACCGCGGCAAGTGGCCTGGCGACAACTCTCCGACGCCCTCCCGAAACGGCTCTGGACAAGAGTGACCTGATGCTCATCGGATCTCCTTTGGACGTAGGAACGAGCATCTATTTCCAGAAAACTAACAATGGCCTGAGATTGAAACAATTGGTTGCCATCAGTTTGCCAAAGGGGCTGGCCGACGGTGCCGCGTAATAACCCGCACAGGGGTGTCCGGCCGACCCTGGTCGGCCGGACACCCGATGATTCACGGGTAGCTGATCACGTTGTGCGGGGTCACGGAGGACGGCAGGGCCGCGTCACCGGTGTCGTTGATGACGTGGGTGATCGAACCCTTGCCCAGGGACACCGTCAGCACGTCGTGGAACCTGACGTTGGGATTGACCGGAACCTCGAAGGAGTGATAGGCGGCGATGGACGGGTCGGCGGTGAACACGCAGTAGCTACCGAGCCCCCAGGCCTCGTGGCTGGTCACCGAGTTGGCCACCTTGTAGGCGGCGTAGCCGGTGATGCCGTCGTGCGACCAGGCTGCCGCGCTCGGAGGGTCGTAGGGCAGTTCGTTCTGGAAGAAGATGGTCCGGCCGCCGTTGCCGTTCCAGATCACGTTGTACTTCTGGAAGTGCTCGACGAACAGGCCGAGCGCGGTGACGTCGCCGCCGTTGACGACCAGGCCGGTGTCGGACGGGTTCGTGGTCCACCCGGCCCCGGCGCCGTGGTCGGCACGCCAGGCCCAGATGTGGTCGATGATCGTGTTGTTGCTGTTTACCACCAGGGCGTTGGTGACGGCGGCCGGGCCGGCGCCGCCGACGCGCAGGAACACGTCCTGGAGCGAGATCGGATTGGCGGCGTGGTTCGCGTTCGCGCCGCTCTGGCCGACCTGGAGCAGCGACGGCGACCGGGTGGTGCCGGCGTCGAAGAGCAGCCCGGCCACCTTGACCCCGTTGACGTCCGCCACGTTCATCGCGGTGACCCCGTTGTCGGCGATGAGGGTGGCGAAGCCCAGGCCGAGCACGACGGTGTCCGGCCGGGTCACGTTGATGGTCTGGCCGACGTGGTAGACCCCCGGGGTGAAGAGCAGGTTCAGGCCCTGCGCGAGCGCGCTGTTGATGGTGGCCGCCGAGTCACCCGGGTGCGCGACGTAGAACTGGGTCAGCGGCAGCGACGTGCCGGCGGTGTTGCCGGCCGCCCAGGTGACGCCGGAGCTGTTGGTACGCAGGGACGGGACGAACACCCGGTAGGCGCCCGACGAGTCCGTGTACAGGTAGGGCTTCTCGCGGCTGACCGGGGTCTTCGGCACGACGGTGTAGGGCGGCGTCGGGAACGTGTTGGCAGGCGCGCCGGCCACCCCGGAGAAGACCACGTTCCAGACGCCGCCGTTCCAGCCGCCGACCTGACTGTCCCGGGTGTACCACTGCTGCTGCGAGCACGGGCTGACCGTGCCGCTGATCCGACTGTCGGCGATGTACCCGCCGCTGGCCCACCCGCAGTTGGGCGAGGCGAGCGTCATGCCGCCGTGCACGTCCATCCGCCGGAAGGGCGCCGCCTGGGCCACCGCCCACCGGTCACGGCCCGACACCGGAGTGATCGACATGTTCTCCGCCGATCGCCAGAAGTTCTGCGTCGCGTTGCCGGCCATCCAGCCCGCGTCGACGGTGACGTCACCGTTGATCTGCACGTTGGCCGGGTTCTGCCCGAGGCCGGCGATCGAGGTGTAGAAGCCCAACTGGGCGTTGAGGCCGGTGTACGAGCCGGGCTTGAACAGCAGCGCGTAACGCTGCGTGCCGAACTGGTTCGTCTCCTGCGCAGCGAACACCTGGTCCAGCTTCGACTGAATGCTGGACGACGACATCGACGGGTCGAACACGATGACGTTGGAGCCGAGAGCGCCCCCACCGGGAATGGGCGGGCCGGTCGTGGGCGGCGCCGTGGTGGGCGGTGGGGTCGTGGGCGTTGACCCGCTGTGCACCACCAGCTCGAAGATCGAGTATCCGTATCCGGTGGCCCGGGTGGTGCCGTACACCCGCAGGAAGCGGCCGGTGCCGCTGACCGGGATGGTCTGCGTACCGCCGCTGCCGGTGGCGGTGGAGTAGAGCGACGACCAGTTGCCGACCCCGTCCGGTGAGACCTGGATCTGGAACGCCTTCGCGTACGACGTCTGCCAGGTGAGGACGACCTCGCAGACATCGGTGCTGGCACCGAGGTCCACCTGGAGCCACTGCGGGTCGCTGAACGCGCTGGACCAGCGCGTCGTGGCACTGCCGTCCACGGCGTTGGCCGCCGACAGCCGGCTGTTCTCCACCGACGACGCGGTGGCCGGTCGGTTCAGTGCGACGTTGGCGGTGCCGCAGCCGGCTGCGGCGGCGGTGGCGGACGGGGTGGTCACGGCGAGGGCGTAGGTGACGAACACGGCCAGCCCGGACACGGCCGCAGCGAGCGCGAACCGGCGTCTGCCGGTCCGGCTCGCCCTGCTGACGGAGCGTTGCATGACATCTCCCTGATGGGGTCAGGATGGAAGCCACCGCCGACGGCCAGGCGGCGGTGGCTCCGTGGGGACGGGTATCGAGGGGCCCTGGACGATGGCCCACGAATCGCGCACCAGTGGCGGTTGTCTGGACACTATGGGCGCCACCAGGGCCCGACAATCGGTTGCCAACATTTGCCACACTCGATCGATACCGGAACCACAGAGCATGCATTTCCGTCAATTCACGGAATCAGCGTCCCGCCTTCTCCGCGCGTACCCGAAGGTCCAACTCCCGAAGGTAGGCCAGGTTGTCCCGGGTCCGCTGAGCCAGCGGCACGGCGGTGGAGAAGTCCTCGACGGTCACCCACCCGTCGTAGCCGACCTGGCGCAGCGCGCCGAGATAGGCCGCCAGGTCAGCCTGCCCCTCCCGCAACGGCGCCCACTCGGCCGACCAGCGCGGTCCCCCGTCGTCCCGGGCGCCGGTCACCCGCCACGCGACGTTCTTCACGTGTACGTGCGCCAGGTACGGGCCGAGCAGCTGGAAACCGGCCAGCGGATCCTCGAACCCCTCGATGGTCAGGTTGCCGATGTCGTGGATGACCCCGGCATGCTCCGGCGGCAGGCCGTCGAGCAGCCGCATCGCCGCCGACGCCGAGGCGACGATGGTGCCGTGGTGCAGCTCGACCAGCGCGGTCACCCCGTGCTTCGCCGCCCGTCCGGCGATCCACGCCAGGTCCCGGCGGGTGCCGGCCATCAGCTCCCGATAATCACCGCTGCCCAGTTGCGGCATGGTCACCCGGACCCGTTCCGCGCCCAGCGCGGCGGCCGCGGCCAACACCCGCTCGACGTTGCCGTGGTCGGCCGCCGGCACGTACGCCCCGAGCCCGGACAGCGCCAGCCCGGCTTCGCGGGTGATCGTGGCGATCCGGTTCAGCTCACCCTCCAGCCCGGTCAACGGGACGGTCGCCCGGTTGCCGGCCCAGAACCCGGGCGGTCGGGCCGGTTCCTGGTCGGTGACCCGCCACTCGACACCGTCCCAGCCCTGCGCGGCCAACTGCCCGACCGTCTCCTCCGGCGTCCAGTCCGGCGTGGACGCCGTGAATACCGACCACCTCATCGCGCCACCCCCGCCCGCAGGCCGGACGACACGGTGGCCGCGGAGCCCTCGACGGCGGCGAGCACGTCGTCGAAGTCGCCGGCCAGCACCGCTGGCACCGACACCGGCCGACGCAGGTGCGCCGAGAGGTAGACCGCCTTGACCACGGCGACGTCGAGCAGCGCCTCGACCGCCGTGACCCCCGGTCGCCGGCCGCCGAGGATCGCCTCGACCGTGTCGTGGTACTGCCGCAGGTGCCCGGTCACGAAGGCGTCGTCGGGCTTGGTCGCCCCCCGCAGCTGCGACGGTGGCACGGCATCGCCGGATCGGTCGGGCCCGTCGGCGTACGCGGACGGGTCCGGGCCGTCGGCCGTGTGCAGGTATTCGAGCTGGTCGTCGTGGATCACCGCGGACCCCTGCGAGCCGTGCACCTGCAACCGCACGCCGAGGCCCGGGTACGCCGCGGTGGTGGCGTGCAGCACGGCGAGCGCCCCGTCGGCGAACCGGATCGCCGCCACGGCGACGTCCTCCACCTCGACCCGCTCGTGGGCGAGGACGCCGGTGTAGGCGAACACCTCCTCGGGCCGGCCGAACATCCACAGCAGCAGGTCGACGGTGTGCACGCCCTGGTTTATGGTGGCGCCGCCGCCGTCCTGCTCCCAGGTGCCGCGCCAGCCCGCCGAGTCGTAGTACCGCTGGCCCCGCCACCACGGCACGCTGGCCACCGCCGAGGTGAGCCGCCCCAGGTCGCCGGCGCGCACCCGGGCGGCGACCGCGACGCTCGCCGGGTCGAACCGGTGCTGGCAGACCACCGCGCAGACCTGACCGGCCGCCTCCGCGTCCGTGGCGGCCCGGGCGATGCGGCGGGCCGCCGGCAGGGAGGCATCGAGGGGCTTCTCGACGAGCACGTGCACGCCGGCCGCGAGGGCCTCCTCGGCGAGGTCGGCGTGCGTACCGCTGGGCGTGCAGACCACCACCAGGTCCGCCGCCTCGGCCGCGAGGGCCTCGCCCAGCGAGGCGTACCGGGCCGGCGGCGGGCCGCCCTGCTCGCCGATCCACCCGGCGAGCCGGTCGTTGGCCTGCGGGTCCGGGTCGGCGAGCGCGGTGAGGCGCAGCCCGGGGTGGCGCAGGATCGCCCCGGCGTGGGTGCGGGCGATGACGCCGCTGCCCGTGATCACGACATTGAGGACGGTCATCGCAGATGCACTCCTATCGAAGCGGTGAGGTTCACGAACGCGCGCGCCGCCCGGCCGAACTCGGCGGGGCCGGAGAATCCGCCGAGGTCGTGCTGGCTGGCGAGGTGCGGTTCGAGGGAGGCGAAGCCGGCATAGCCGTCGTCGCGCAGCGCGGTGAGCGTCCGCAGCAGCTGGCCGTCGCCGTGGCCGGCGGGCACGACCTCGGCGGTGGCCGCGATCGCGTCCTTGACCTGCAGGTACTCCAGGTGCGGGCGCAGCAGCACGTACCCGTCGTCGTAGGGCCGCACCCCGACCTGCACGAAGTTCGCGTTGTCCCAGGCGACGCGCAGCGCGGGCGAGTCGACCGACTCGACGAGGTCGGCGACCCGACGCGGCACATCGCCGTAGATGTCCTTCTCGTTCTCGTGCAGCAGCACGACGCCGGAGTCCTCGGCGAGGGCCGCGAAGGCCCGCATCCGCGCCAGCACCGCCGCGCGGATCTCGGCCGGGGCGACGCCGGCCGGGCGGTAGAACGAGAAGATCCGGACGTACCGGCTGCCCAGCCGGTGCGCGGCCGCCACCGCGGCGCGCAGCCGGTCGAGTTCACCGCCGTCCTCGGTGGTCACGTCGACCTTCCCGACGGGCGACGCGACCGCCGAAACCGCCATGCCGCGCGCGTCGACCGCCTCCGCCAGGGCGTCCAGTTGGGCGTCGCGGAGCTCCACCACGTTGGTGCCCCACGCGCTGCGCACCTCGATGTGCCGGGCGCCGAGGGCACTGAGCACCGCGAGCTGCACCGCCGGGTCGGGATCGATCTCGTCGCCGAAGCCGGACAACGTCCACGCCGTCACTTCACACCTCCCGCGGTCAGCCCACTGACGATGTACCGCTGGAAGGCGAGGTAGAGGGCGACCACCGGGGCCGCGCAGACGAGGGCGGCGGCCATCATCTGCCCGTACGGCGGGATCGCCCCGCCCTCCTGCGCCGCGCCGAAGACCTGCAGCACGACCGCCGCGGTGCGGGTGTCCACGTCGGTCATGACCGAGGCGAACAGCACGTCGTTCCAGCCGAGCAGGAACGCGAAGATCGCCGCGACGACCAGGCCCGGCCAGCTCAGCGGGATGACGACACGCAGCAGGATCTGCCAGTGCCCGGCACCGTCCACGCGGGCGGCCTCGATCAGCTCGCCGGGCAGCTCACGCAGGTAGGTCACCATGATCCAGGTGGAGAACGGCAGCCCGAACGTGAGGTAGGTGACGACCAGCGACCACCGGGTGCCGATCGTCGGCACGCCGAGGCTGCTGCCGATCGTCGCGAAGAGCACGAAGACCGGCAGGAGCAGCAGCGTGCCGGGGATCGACTGCATGCCCAGCAGCGCGCGCAGCACGGTGCGCCGGCCCCGGAACCGGTGCCGGACCAGGACGTACGCCGAGAAGACCGCGACCGCCGCGCAGGTCACGGCCACCGTGCCGGCGACGAGCAGGCTGTTCGCGAGCCCCCGGCCGAGCGGAACGGTGGACCAGATCCGGACGTAGTTGCCGAAGCTGACCCGCTCCGGCCAGAACTCACCGGCGGCCACAGCCAGGTCGGTGTTGACCGAGGCGAGAAAGACGTAGCCGACCGGCGCGCCGACGATGGTCAGCAGGATCACCGTCAGGCCGATCTGCAGTGGTCGCGGCAGCAGGCGATGCACGGAGTTCATGCGGCGGCCTCCGGCGCGTCGAGTCTGACGGTGCGCAGGTAGACCAGCAGCGGGACCAGGATCAGCACCAGCGAGATCACGGCCATCGCCGCGCTCAGCCCGAACCGCAGGTTCTGGAAGCTCTCCATGTACGTCAGCACCGGCAGCACCTCCACGTCGTGCGGGCTCGGGACGCCGAACAGCACGAACGGCAGGGTGAAGCTGTTCACCATGTGCAGCAGCGAGATGATCGCGGCGAGCGCGACCGGAGGGCGCAGCAGCGGGAGGATGACGTGGCGCAGCTTCGCCCACCACTGCGCGCCGTCGAGCGCGGCGGCCTCGTGCAGGCTGTCGTCGATGCCCTGCAGGCCGGCCAGGGCGAGCAGGTAGACCAGCGGCCAGCCCGACCAGGCCTGCACGACGATCAGGGCAAGGTAGCTCCTCGGCCCGTTCAACCACAGGCCGCCGGCGATCCCCAGGGTCGCTAGGCCCTGGTTGGCGACCCCGTCGGGTTGCAGCATGATCCGCCAGATGGTGCCGACGACGAAGGCGGGCAGCACGTACGGGATGAGGTAGAGGGACCGGATCAGCGACCGCCCGCGGAACGGCAGGTGGGTGGTCAACGCGGCGGCGACCCCCAGCGGCAACGCGAGCAGCGTCGCGATCACCGCCGCGGACCCGCTGACCCAGATGGCGTGCGGCAGGCTGGTGCGGCCCACCGCCTCGACGTAGTTGCCGGCGCCGACGAACGGCGCCGACAGCCACTGCCGGAAGGTGTACTGGTCGAGGTCGAGCAGCGACATCACCAGCGCGACGACGAACGGCACGACGATGACGGCCAGGGTGAGCAGGCCGCCGGGCGCGAGCAGCCACACCGCGACACCGCCGGCGGTCGCGCCGCGACGGCGGCGCGGCGGGGACGGGCGGGCCACCCCGGCCCGGCGCGCATCGCCGTCGCCCGGAGCGTCCGTGGTCGCTGGGTCGTTGACCGTCATCTACTTCGCCTTGTCCAGCGCGGCCTGCGCCTCGGACTGGGCCTGGGTGAGCAGGGCGTTGAGGGACGTGTCGTCGACCTTGCCGGCGGCGAGGTTCGGCACCGACTGGACGACCACGTTGACCAGCGCGAGCTGCACCTTGCTCCACCCGCCGTGGAACGGGGTGCCGTGCGCCTTCGACGCGGAGTCCACGATGGCCGCGAGCGCCGGGTCGGCGACCAGCCGGTTCGCCAGCTCCGCGTTCGTCGGCAACTCGCCGAAGGTCCGGTAGTAGGCCTCCTGCGACTCGGCGGTGGTAAGCATGTTCACCAGGCGCAGCGCCAGGTCCTGGTTCTTGCTGTACTTGGCGATCACCAGGTTGTCACCGGAGAGGATGCTGGTGGCGCCGACGCCACCCGACGGCAGGCTGGTGGCGCCCGGCGGGACGGTCGGCATGAGGGCGTAGCCGTACTTGCCGGCGACCGCGGACTTGTCCAGCGTGACCTTCGAGGTCGCCGAGACCATCGGCAGGAAGGCGGCCTTGCCGGCGCCGAACGCGGCGATGGCCTGGGCGTTCTTCCAGCCGGTCGCCGCCGGGTCGACGACCTTGTCGGTGGCGAGCCAGCCGAGGTACGTCTGATAGGCCCGGAGCGTGACCGGATCGGTCAGCCGCGCCTTGCCGTCGGAGACCAGGGGGTTGCCGGCCTGGATGCTCATCGCCCAGATGAACTTCCACGGGTCGAAGCCGTCGCCGTAGGCCACGGCCAGGCCGTACCTGCCGGCCCCGGTCAGCTGTCTGGCCTGCTGCCGCAGGCCGTCCCAGGTGCTGGCCGGCTTGTCGATGCCCGCCGCGGCCAGCAGTTCCTTGTTGTACGCCATGACGAACGGGCGGCTGCTGAAGGGGATGCCGACCTCGTGCGTGGCGTCCGGGCCGGAGATGCCGAGGGTGGCCGGCAGGAACCGGTCCCGGCCGCCTATCTTCGTCCACTGGTCGGCGGTGAGGTCGACGAAGGCGCCGGTGGAGTATGCCGTCGGGGTGAAGGTGGTGCCGAGGGCGTAGATGTCCGGCCCCTGCCCGGAGAGCATCGATGTCTGGATCTTGGTGAGTTCGTCGGTGGGGCTGGCGAAGGTCTCGAACGTGACCTTCGCCCCGGCCTGCTGCTGGAACTTTGCCGAGACGTCGGCGAACCACCGCTTCTGCTCGGTGGGATAGATCGTGTTTGCCGCGATGAGCACGTTGAGCGTCCTGCCGTCCTCGGCGGAGCTACCGGTGTCGCAGGCGGTGACGGGTATGGCGACCGTGAGGGCCAGGGCCGCCGCGAGAAGTGCGCGGGTGGCGTTCATCGCTGCTCCTTGGGTGGTGGCTGTCCGGAGAGGAATGGTGTGGAAACACATAGCCAGACGCCCGGGAATTCCCCCGGTTCGATGAACCGTGCGAGGGAACGTAACAACCACGGAAACCGGGTGGCAATCGGTTGCCATTAATTGCCATCGATGCTCTGCTGATGTGCATGAACCCCGAAGGCGCGTCCTCGCCCCGTGCGGCGGCACGCCGGGAGGGCCGCGTGACCATCAACGACATCGCTGCCCTCACCGGCGTCGCCGCCTCCACCGTGTCCCGGGCGCTGAGCCGGCCCGACCGGGTCAACCGGGTCACCCGGGAACGCATCCAGGCCGCCGCCCGCGAGCTGAACTACGTACCCAACACCCAGGCGCGGGCGCTGTCGTCGGGGCGTACCGAAACGGTCGCCCTGCTCGTCTCGGACGCGACGAACCCGTTCTACTTCGGACTGATCCGCGGCGCGCAGCAACAACTGCGCGCCGCCGGCCACGCCCTGCTGCTGATCGACACCGAGGACTCGGCGGAGCTGGAGAACCATATGCTGCACAAGGTGCGCCGGTCGGTCGACGGGGTGATCCTCGCCGCCTCCCGCCTTCCCGAGCAGACCCTCTCCGTCATCGCCGCCGAACTGCCGGTCGTCACCGTCAACCGCAACGTCCCCCGGGTGCGCAGCGTCGTCATCGACAGCCCGGACGGGGTGATGCAGGCCGTCGAGCACCTGGTCTCGCTGGACCACCGGGCGATCGCGTACGTCGCCGGACCGCCGGCCTCTTGGGCCAACGAGGCCCGGTGGCGGGCGATGCGGACCGCGATGGCCCGACACGGCCTCACCGCGGCCCGCGTCGGACCGTTCGGCGTGTCCCGCAGCTCCGGGTCGGTCGCCGC
The DNA here is from genome assembly GCF_043205095.1 of Micromonospora sp. NPDC047557. Lineage (NCBI taxonomy): Bacteria > Bacillati > Actinomycetota > Actinomycetes > Micromonosporales > Micromonosporaceae > Micromonospora > Micromonospora sp. NPDC047557. Next base: position 47,021 of record NZ_JBIDDK010000017.1, read on the forward strand.
GGACGCGCTGCTGAATACCGGTGCCACCGCCGGCGTCACCTTCAACGACCTGCTGGCGATCGGCATCCTGCGGCGGCTGGCCGAACGCGGCGTCGACGTCCCCGGCGAGATCAGCGTGGTGGGCTGCGACGACATCTTCGGCGCCGACTTTTGCAGCCCTCCGCTGACCACCCTCACCGCGCCGATCGAACAGGCCGGCCGGGTGGCGGTGTCCATGCTGCTGGACCACCTTGAGCACCTGGGGGAAACGGCGTCCCGTCAGACCGTGCTGCTGCCCACGCACCTGACCATCCGGCAGTCCAGCGGGCCGGCCCCGCGCCGGTGACCACCCGCCGGGCCGCCTCTCCCGGACGACCGGCCCGCGTTCACACCCCTGTCGAGAAAGGCACCTGCGTGAAGATCGTCGCAGCGGACGTCGTCGTCACCAGCCCCGACCGCAACTTCGTCACCCTGAGGATCACCACCGACGAGGGACTCACCGGGCTCGGCGACGGCACCCTCAACGGCCGGGAACTCTCGGTCGCGTCCTACCTGGCCGACCACGTCGTCCCGCTGCTGATCGGGCGGGACCCACACCGGATCGAGGACACCTGGCAGTTTCTCTACCGGTCGGCGTACTGGCGGCGGGGACCGGTCACCATGGCCGCCATCGCGGCGGTGGACGTCGCGCTGTGGGACATCAAGGCCAAGGCCGCCGGCATGCCGCTCTACCAACTGCTCGGCGGCGCGTCCCGGGCCGGGATCATGGCGTACGGGCACGCCTCCGGGCGGGACCTGCCGGAGCTGTTCGACTCGATCCGCCACCATCTCGACCTCGGTTACCGGTCCATCCGGGTGCAGACCTCGGTGCCCGGCATCAACGTCGTCTACGGAGTGGCCGCGCAGCCCAGCTCCGACGGCAAGCGCTACGACTACGAGCCGGCCCAGCGCGCGCCGCTGCCCGTCGAAGAGGACTGGGACACCCGCGCGTACCTGCGCCACCTGCCCGGCGTCTTCGAGGCGGTCCGCAACGAGTTCGGCCCCGAGCTGCCGCTGCTGCACGACGGGCACCACCGGATGACCCCCATCCAGGCCGCCAAGCTCGGCAAGGCCCTCGAACCGTACGACCTGTTCTGGCTGGAGGACTGCACCCCGGCGGAGAACCAGGAGGCGTTGCGGCTGGTCCGCCAGCACACCACCACGCCGCTGGCCATCGGCGAGATCTTCAACACCGTGTGGGACTACCAGACCCTGATCCGGGAGCAGCTCATCGACTACGTGCGGTCCGCCGTCACCCACACCGGCGGCATCACGGCCATGCGCAAGCTGCTCGACTTCGCCGCCCAGTACCAGATCAAGTCCGGCATCCACGGCCCGACCGACATCTCCCCGGTCGGCATGGCCGCCGCGCTCCACCTCGACCTGGCCATCCACAACTTCGGCATCCAGGAGTACATGCAGCACGGGCCGCTCACCAACGAGGTGTTCCGGCAGTCGTTCACCTTCACCGACGGTTACCTGCACCCGGGCGAGCAGCCCGGCCTCGGCGTGGAACTCGACGAGAAGTCCGCCGCCCGGTTCCCGTACCAGCCGGCGTACCTGCCGTTCAACCGGCTCTCCGACGGCACCGTCCATGACTGGTGACCGCGCGGTGGCGACCCGCCACAGGGGGTGGCCCGTCCGGACCGATGCCCGGGCAACCTGCGCGGCCACGACCACCGCGTCCGGCCCCAGGACGGCCAGTCAGATGGCGGCTGCGGCTCGAACGGGTCACCGAGCTGGGTGCCCGGCATCGCCAGGTGCGCCTCGGTCATCTCCCGGATCGACTCGTAGCCGGACGCGGTGGTCGGCGGCAGGCCAAGGGAGTGCGTACGCAGAAAATGGGTCTGCGTGTAGCCGGGCTCCACGAGGGTGACCTGCACGCCAAAATCGCCGACTTCCGCAGCCAGTAACTCGGTCAGTCCTTCCAGGGCGTACTTTCCGGCGCAGTAGAGACCCCAGCCCGGGAAGGAGGTCAGACCGAGGATCGAGGAGATGTTCGCCGAGCGCGACGCGAAACCTGAGCTCTTCCGAGCAGCCCGAGGCCGGAGCCGTACGGAGAAATAGCCCAGCACCAGCAGGGCCACCACCAGCAGGAGGGGCCACAGCCACATCCACCGGCCGTCCCGCCGTAACCCATCATCACCGTCACCCTGCCGGACGAATCCCAACGCGGTCGCTCCTGCTCCGGACGCTACGGCCGCAGGCCCCATCCACGGCAGGGCAGCGGGACCGGTCGGGACGGGTCGAAGGTCCCGATCGCCGACTCGTGGTCAAACGGGAGCAACGGCCGGGTCGGGTATCTCGAGGGTCCCGTCCCGCCTGGTCGGCGAGGGTCGGGAGAGGGCCACCGCCAGCAGCACTCCAGCGAGAATCTGGCAGGCGCCCAGGAGGATTACCCGCAGGGGCAGCGAGTGGATGTAGAGGGCGCCGGCGAGGGCGCCGCCGGCCAGTGCGGCCACTCCCTGTACGGCGGCGAACACCCCGTATGCGGTGGCGCGGCGTGGAGCGGCCACCAGGTCGGCGACCAGCGCCTTGACCGTGGAGTCCTGCACGCCGACCGCGGCGCCCCATAGGAGTGTGCCGGCGACGAGGCCAACGCCGCTGCGGGACAGCGCGAGCGCGGGTACGGCGGTGGCGAGGGTCGGCAGTGCGTACAGCATCAGCTCCGAGCGGTGGAGTCGGCGCCAGCAAATGATGGCGCAGGCGAGGGTGAGGAAGGCTTCGTGGATGTCGGGCGAGGCGGAGGTCCAATTCGCTGTGACGAGCCCGGCAAGTCGCCGGGCGCCGAGACCGGCCACGGCGTCGGCACGCTCGTCGACAAGGCACGCCCCACCCGTACCACGCCGACGGCCAGAACATCGAGGCCGGAGCACGGCACCCGAAGCCCTCATCGGCCGTCCGGTGGAGCGGGCGGGGAAGCCGGACGGAGGGCTCTTCGAACGTTCAGCCCGCCGCCAACTAGAAGTAGGTCGAGTACAGGTTGTTCGTCGGCCAAGCGGTGATCTTGCCGGCGGCCGTCCAGAGCAGCGGATCGATGTCGCCGTAGGCCAGGCCGGAGGCGTCGTCACGCTGGTTGAACAGTGCGGCCCAACTCATCCCGTTGTAGGTGCGGACCAGCAGGCTGTACGTTCCGGGCAGGCTGCCGGTGTGCCAGGTGTTGCGGCCTGTTCCGCCCGTGCTCACCGGGCGAACCTGCCAGCCGAGGCCGTAGTACCAGCCGTCGGAGTTGACGCCGATGCTCGGCACCGCGAAGACCTGGCCCAGCGCGGTGCTGCCGAGCACCGTTCCGGCCTTGTCGAACACCGAAGCCCACCGCACCATGTCGACGGCCGAGGCGATCCAGCCTCCGTGCGCGTCCATCAGCCGCATACTGAACGTGCCGTAGGGCGCCGGCACGATCGCGCCGGAATCGTCCAGCACGGTCGGGCCGGTCTGCCGCGACACGTACGGCACCTCACCAGTGTGCTTGGCGATGCTCCACCCCTGCGCCATCCGGGTGATGCCGAGCGGGGCCAGGAGCTTCTGCTGAACGTACGTGGCGTACGGAAGCCCGCTGACCTTCTCGATCACCCGGGCTGCGACGTTGTAGCCGAAGTTGCTGTAGACGGCCTTGGTGCCCGGCGTGAAGTCGAGCGGCTGCCCGGACATATATTTGATGACGTCGCCCGGGTACAGCTCCATCGGCACACCCAGCGCCTTAGCGATCACCCGATCGTTGAACTGCGGGTCCGGCGAGACCGTCCGATCCCAGCCGCCGGTGTGTTGCAGCAGCTGCCACAGCGTGACGTTGGCGATGCGCGGGTCGCGGGTCTGCCCGGGCGGTGGAGTCAGGTCGGTGATCGTGGCCACCTTGGTGCCCAGCGTCAGCTTGCCGTCCTGCACCAGCTTGACGATGGCGGCCGCGGTGAGCGACTTGGAAAGGCTGGCTACCCGGAAGAGCGACGTGGGCTGAACGGTGAGCGTGGTGTCCGCACTCCAGCTGTACCCACGGGCGAGGACGAGACGCCCGTTGTAGGTCACGGCCAGCTGGCCGGCTGCGATGTTCCGCGCCTGCATGTACGACTTCATGGCGGTGTCGAACGACGCCAGCGCCGGGACGGCAGTTCCGGTCGCCTTCCATGTGGCCGCCGAAGCGGCCGCCGAAGCGGCCCCGAAGCCACCGTAGGTGGCGGCGCCGAATCCGGCCGCCAGGCCAACTTTGCCCAGGGAACGCCGGCTGATTCGAGTATCCCGTTCACTCACGATCGACGATTATGCCGGGCGCGCGCCGCCCGAGGCCATCTCAATTCGATCTTAAGTCCTCCGATGTTCCGATGACCCGGCGCGCACGACGGGTCGGGTTCGGCCGGTTCGCAGCAGGGTCGTCGGTGCGCCCCTGCTCGGGCAGCCTGATGGGCGGCCAGCCCCGAGGGGCATGTGAGTGAGGGCGTGGCGGTGTAACTGATCTGGCAGCGGCCTACTGCACGGTATCGCCGCTTGACGCCGGCCATCATCGGCGACCCGGCTGGTGTGTTGATCGTTGATGACACCGGGTTCCTGAAGAAGGACCCCTGGTCGGCCGGGGTGCAGCGCCAGTACTCCAGCACCGCCGGTCGGACGGAGAACTGCCAGGTCGGGACGTTCCTGGCCTACCGCTCAGCGAAAGGCCACGCGCTGATCGACCGGCCAACGGCCACCCGAGCCTTGGCCAGCCGAGGGCTACGCCCCCCTGTTTACGCCGTCCTAGGAGGCTGGTATCCGGGGGTACCCGGGGAATGAACGCGAATCTCCCTCGTGTTGCCCCGAACGCGACTACGGTCAGACCAGTGGTGAACGGCCCCAGAGCGGTGGAGGCACTCAAGGCGGACCCGACCCTGTCCGGGTTGCGCCGCTCCTTGGAGGCGTACTACGGCGACCCGGCCCGCGAGGCGGCGATGGACGCGTTCTACGCGCCCCTGATTCGCCCAGGGGACCTGGTCTTCGACGTCGGCGCGCACGTGGGCGACCGGCTCGGCAGCTTCCGGCGGCTGGGCGCTCGCGTGGTGGCCGTCGAGCCGCAACCGCTCTGCACCCAGGCCCTGCGCGCCCTCTACGCCGACGACGACCGGGTCACCGTGGTGGAGGCGGCGTGTGGGGCGCGTACCGGGCCGGTGCGGCTGTACGTCAACTCGGCGAACCCGACGATCTCCACTGCGTCGGCGGATTTCCTGCAGGCCGCCGAGGGAGCCGGCGGCTGGGAGGACGAGAGCTGGGACGTCGAGATCGAGGTGGCCGGAACCACACTCGACACCCTGATCGCGGCGCACGGCGTGCCGGGCTTCGTAAAGATCGACGTGGAGGGATTCGAGGACGCCGTGCTGGCCGGGTTGAGCCGCCCCCTGCCGGCGCTGTCCTTCGAGTTCACCACCATCGAACGGGACCTGGCCGCGCACTGCTTGGACCAGCTCACCCGCCTGGGCTTCACCAGGTTCACCGTGGCGCTCGGCGACGAAATGGCGTTCGCACTCAATGGCTGGCGGCCGGCGGACGAGGTGGCGGCGTACCTGCGGGCGCTGCCCCACGAGGCCAACTCGGGCGACGTCTACGCCCGCGCCCGGCCCGCCTGACCCAGGCAGAAACCTCGTCCGCCCAGGTCACGCAGCCTATTCGTACTCGTGAGGATGCCACCAAGGGGTTTATGCCTACGTATGTCGAGGCAGGTGGTCTGGCCTAGATCGGTGATCGCCCGAGGCAAGGGGTGCGGTCGGGCGTTCGCGATGCCCTGATGCGGCCGATGAGAGATGTAGAACCGCCACCACAAAGGACTCGCCAGTAACCGCGCTGCCGGTGGGAGCGGCGTCTCAGCTGGCGCGAGCCGCACCACGACCACCCGCCCGCCTTCTCAGAAGGACCGGTCCGCCGGCCAGCCCTTCCGCCCACCTTGATGGAGAATCGAAGAATGTTTGTCATCAGGGAGCGGTTCTTTTCGATCGGCGACGACTTCGACGTACTCGACGAGCACGGCACCAAGGTCTTCCACGTCGACGGCAAGGTGCTCAGCGTCCGCAACAAAGTCGTCATCGAGGACGCCGCCGGGCATGAGGTCGCCACGCTGCACCGGCACCTGGTGGCACTGCGTCCCACGTACGAGATCCGGATCGGCGGCGAGAAGGCCGCAGAGGTCCGCAAGAAGCTCCTCACGCCGTTCCGCGACAAGTTCACCATCGACGTGCCGGGGCCCAACGACCTGGAGATGAAGGGCGACCTGCTCGACCACGAGTACGTGATCGAACGCGACGGCACCGAGGTGGCCGTGGTCTCCAAGCGGTGGCTGACGATCCGCGACACCTATGCCGTGCAGGTCACTGCCGGTGTCGACCCACTGCTCATCATCGGCAGCGTCCTCGCGCTCGACCTGGCCCTGGACCGCGACAAGAAGAAGGGCGACGAGGACTGACCCGTTAGGCGGCAGCAGCGCTGCTCCGGGCCTGCTCGTCGCCGCGACGGTCACCCGGATCGTCGGCGGCGGATCGCCGATCAACGAGGTCACCATTGCCGGCGACCGTCCGCAATGGACAAGAGCCCGGGTTCCGAGACGTCTCCCTGACGGCTTCAGGGTGGCGTGCTGAGGCCAGCTTCGTGGGCCAGCAGGGCGGCTTCAGTACGGGTGCTGCAGCCCAGCTTGACCAACAACCGCGAGACATAGCCATCACCAGCGCCGGCCTGTACCAGTTACGGGTGACCCCAGGTATCACCCACCGTCCTCCGCCACCAACCTGAGGGCGGACGAACCGCCGTTTCACCCCGACGGGGGCGGGTACCCGCCGCAATCCGGTTCGAGAGGGGATCCGAGAGGTGAACTACAGCGAGTTCATTCAGTCTGTGGCAGCACGACCCAAGGTTCCGCCGGGGCAGGCGGAATCGATCACCCGCGCCACGCTGGAGACTGTGGCAAAACGGATCAGCGGTGGCCAGGCAAGAGACCTCGCCTCTCAACTTCCCGAGGAGCTACGAGGCTTGGTGTCCAGGCCCAACGAAGATCCGGAGCGGTTCGGCCTTACCGAATTCTTGGAACGGGTGCAGTCCCAGGCAGGGGTGGATCGCCAGGTGGCCACCGACGGAGCGCGGGCCGTGTTGGATACTCTGCGTGAGTCTGCCAGCGCAAAGGAGTACGGGGACTTTGTCGACCAGTTGCCGCAGGAGTTCTGGCAGTTGACCGGGCCAGGGTCGGGACAGCTCCAGCCCCGCCGGATCGGCACCTAGGCCACGCCCTCGCTGCGGATGGCGCTCAGGCTGATCACCAGGATCAGCCAGACGCGGTTGGCAGGGTGACCTCCCGGCCGGCGGTGGAATCGCCTAGTCCCTACTGGCTGATCCGCCGTCTCCTCGGTTGCATCCCTGAGCCGTTTTATGCGTCGGCCTGCGGGTAGACGGCGACCGGGTCCGAGGGACGGGCCGAGGATCGGAGCCCCAAACCGATGGTGCGCTCCATCCGGTCCGCATGCTAGGCGAGGCCCGAGGAGTGCGGGATGGCCGAACCGGAGAGCCGGGGCACGGGCGCACGAGAGTCGCGCGCGCAACCGCGTGAGCAGTTTGATGGGCAGCGCGACACCGAGAAAGGCGCGGAATTCGCCGGTCGGGACCAGAACCTCGACGCCGTCGGCGGGCCGAAAGGCGCCAAGCCCGTCGAACGCCCTGTCGTCGCGAAGAGTAGTGAGCACGGCCTTCCTCAGCCGGCTGGCGGGCACAGCAGCAAAACGATGTCAGACCCGGACGTCGTCCTCCAGATTCCGCAGGTCACAGTCGAACAGATCTACGTCGAGGTCGACAATCTGGACGCCTCTGTTTCTCTGCGAGCCCGGCTGGGCAGCCTACTTCAGCTGGACGTGGGGGTTCAGGCGCACCTCGGTACAGTGAAGATCGACATCAAGGGCGTCGAGGCTGAGGCGATGCTCGAGGTTCGGCTCGATGAGCTCCGGGGCATTCTCGACAGCGCCCTTTGCACCATCGAGCGCAACCCTCAGATCATCGAGTCGGTGGTGAAGACGGTGGACACCGCCGTGAACCAGGTCGGGCAGACGGCGCAGGAGGCGCTGGGGCCCAATGGGCCGCTGTCGCAGACGCTGCAGCAGGCGACCCAGCAGGTCGGTCAACAACTCGGACAGGCCATCCAGCAACTGGCTCCGAGCAGCGGGACGGTGGCTGGCGGCGGTATGGAGGGGCTCCCCGGCATGCTGGGGGGATCTCCGGCCCATGCCGCGTGGCAACGGATGAAGCGGATCGTCAACAGCAGCCAGCCACTGAGGCAGGTCACGACGTGGCTGGCAGGACCGCAGGGGCAACAGCCGCAGAGCTGATCGACGTCCGCCGCGGTGGTGGCACAGCAGCTGGCCAGGTCACGCCACTGCTGCAGGCTGCGCGGGAACCGATTGGTCCAGATTGGTGACCAGCTTGAGGGCGACGGCCAGGATCCCCGTTCCGTAGGTGTAGGAGAGCAGCGCATGCCCGAGCGCGATCCGGCGCAGGCGGTTGCTTGTCGGTCCGTTCTCGCCCGGGGCGTAGGACATGCCGACCGTAAAGGCGACGTACGCGAAGTCGGCGTACGCCGGTGGGCTGACGGGTTAGCCGGTCAGTCGCCGTGGTGGCGGCTGGTGGAGCGGAGTGACCCCTGAGTGCCCTCCCGAGCCGGCTCGCTGTCCACCACCGACCTGCCCAGCCGGCTCACCCAGTCGACGAACTCCGCGTCCTGCCTCGGCAGCGGCTCGCCGTCCAACCGGGTGCCCGCGCCGTCGGCGTCGGCCCGGGATTTGTTGCGCCGGAACAGGCCCAGTCGGCCGCCAGCCCGCTCGCTGGTCCGTTCCGCCTTGACAACGGATGCCGGGGCCGCCGGCGCGGGGATTGCGGCGACCGGAACGGCCCCGGCGGGGCCGGCCTGCGCGGCGTCGGCCGTGGGCAGGGTACCGGCGCGCCGGGCGTTCGCGAGGGCATCCCAATTCGCGGCCTGGTCCAGGTTGGGCAGGGGCGGCCGGTGCCGAGGTGGGAGAGCCGGTTCGGCGCCCTCTTGCGTGCCGGCCGAGTGGGTTGCCTCGGCGCCCGGAGCGGGCTCGGTCGAGGACGGCACCCGCCGGGCCGGAACGACTGGCCGAACTGCCTGAACTCGAGCCCGGTCGATCTTCGGCGGCTGGTACATCCGGCCGGTCCCCGGGGCGGCGGGTGCCCCGACGGGTTCGGTGTTGTCGGCCCCCGCCGTTCCAGAGCCGTCCCCGCCGGGTCCTGCGGGAAGGTGGGCCGCCGTCGCGGGCGCCGGTTGCGATGTCTCCGGTGTGGCGAGGTCGGCCGGCGCGGCGAAGTCGGCCGGTGTGGCGAGGTCGCCAGATGCGGCCGATGCGGCGGTAACGGTCGGTGCGGCGGTCCGCGTCGCGGAGTCGGCCGGCGCACCGTAGCCCAGCGGTTCGGCCGCGGTCGCGTGCGTCGCTGCCATCACGCCGACGAACCTCCCCGTGCCGGCCAGGTCGACGGGCTCCGGCTCGTCGGCCGCGCCCGTGCCTGGCGTCATGGCCCGCGGCACGGCGGGGTCGGACAACGGGCGGAGGATGTCGGTCGGCTCGACGACCCGCTCTTCGGAGGTGCGCGACCGGAACGGCCAGCGGACCAACGCGGCGGCGGCCGAACCGAGCACGCCGGCGGCGACGGCGAGCAGCGCGCCGTAGTACGGCGTGATCTGGTACCGGTCGACGGCGCCGCCGGGACCGGCGGTCAGGTAGGCGAACGCGATCAGCACCGCGCCGGTCGCGCCGGTCGCGCCGTTGACCAGAGGCGGATGCCTGCGCCAACGGGCCAGCCCGCCGGTCGCCGCGCCGACGAGCAGGGCCACCGCTGGCAGAGTCAGGAGAGCCTGGCGGTGTGCCGCGTCGGCGTCGAGCCCGGCCTGCTCCAGCACGCCGATCCGTACGGCGGGCAACGGCCCGGCGGTTGCGAGCGCCGGGACGACCGAGATGAGCGCCAGCAGCCAGACCACGCCGCCCACCGCCGCCATGTTCCAGCCCAGCGGCGGCTTCAGCAGTACGGCGATCGCGGCACCCGCGCCGACCAGCGCGCCGACGATCGCGCAGATGCCGAGGGCCCACATCGGGTCCACAGAGAAACGATCGGCGGCCTGGGCCGGCCGGACGCAGAGCGGCGCGATGACGGTGGCGCCCAGCGCGGCAGCGGCGGCGATGGCCACCAATCTGCCGGTGCTTTCCAGCACCCCGTACCGGCGGGCCAGGCGTGCGGTGACTACGGTGCCGGCTACTGCGGCGTGTGCCGCGAACCAGCCCACCCAGGCGAGCTGGGCGGGCCACTGGTTGACGGTGGCTCCGGTGGAGACGCCGGTGAGCTGGACGATGCCGAAGCTGAACGCGATGCCGAGCTGACCGGCACCGGCGAGCACGCCCATCCCGAGAGCCGCGACCAACAGGTTGCGCCAGGTGCGAGAGACCATGTCCGGCACCGTACGCACCTTTTAGGCCGATTGTGACTGAAATGCGATATTCCATGTCGGACGGCCGTGCCAGCGGTCATCCCAATTCGACCAGGTGCGCGACCTACCTGGTGCGGCCCACATCGGTGCGCATGTGGACCGTGCCGGGGTCGCGGGTGGCCGGTCGGCTCGTCGGCGTCGATCACCGCCCCCGGCGTCCTCGCCACGGTGGCGGCGAGGTGAGGCCGGCCACGGCCGACGCGCCCGGCGTCAGAGCCGGAAGGTGAAGGTGGCATCCGCATTCGCCCCGGACCACCTCAACCAAACGATCACGGCAATGGCCGACGCCCAGCCAGTGGCCAACTAACGCCACTCACGGCCGCAGTCCAGGCCACGATCACGGCTTGTAACGCAAAGCTCGCCCGGTCACCAGTTCCGCAGTGGGGGTGACGCTATGCACCTGGTCGGTGCTGGTGCTGGAGTCCGCCCAGTCCCTGACCTGGCTGTTGTCCCCCGAGTTGAGCCGCGTACTACTGGTCGCCGGGCTGGCGTTCCATATCGCTATCACCGTCGTCTTCGAGCTGGTCACCTTCGGCCTCGCGATGAGTGGGGCGCTGCTGCTCTACCTGCTGCCCGCCGGACACCACCAGGTCAGGCCGTCGGCGCTGTCCCTAGGACGCGCGGCGCGGGGTCGACGTGTGCCCATCGCCCGACGTCATAGGAGCGCCGCGCTCGCTCCACCTCTGGAAGGTGGGCATCGGCCCAGGTGGTCAGGTGCGCGAAGAGCGGGCCGAGACTGGCACCCAACTCGGTAATTTCGTACTCGACTCGAGGGGGCACCTCGGCGTGGTAGGTACGCGCCACGAGCCCGTCGCGTTCGAGTTGCCTAAGCCGCTGCGTGAGCACCTTCGGCGTGATGCTGGTCAGCAGGCGCTGTAGCTCCACAAAGCGCTGCCGACCATATTCGTGCAGGGCCCACAGGATGGGCGTGGTCCATCGACTGAACACGATGTCGACGACCGGCGCGACCGGACATGCCAGCTCGGGATCTGCCGACTGCTTCACGTGCCCTCCGTCACAAACGCATTACTATCCTCTAGGTACCTACTATGCCGATGCTACTAGCGTCTCCTTTCAGCCGTGCGAACGCCACGGTCGAACTGGAGAAACAGACATGTTTGTCGTGGTAGGAGCCACCGGGAACGTCGGCCGTACGCTCTCGTCAATTCTCGTGGCGTCGGGTAACGCCGTGACGACGGTGTCGAGGGGACGACGCCCACTCGCCGTACCGGACGGGGTTCGCCATCACCGCGCGGACCTTGAGCAGCCGGAGAGCCTTCGCCCGGCGGTCGCCGGCGCCGAGGCGCTTTTCCTGCTCGTGGAAGGCGCCGGAGCCCATCTCGACATGCGCGAAATCCTGCGGGTCGTCGCAGCGGGTGGCGTGAAGCGCATCGTGCTGCAGTCCTCGCAAGCGGCCGGCACCCGGCCGGATTCGCCGTCACATGCGCCACTGCGCGCCATCGAGGACCTCGTCCGCCACTCCGGCCTCGGCTGGACAATCCTGCGCCCCGGCGGCTTCGCCTCCAACGCCCTTGCCTGGACTGAACCGGTCCGGGGCAACCGGATGGTCGCCGCACCGTTCGGCGACGTCGGCCTGCCTCTGATTGACCCGGCCGACATCGCCGAAGTGGCGGCCGCCGCCCTACGCGACCACTCACATGATGGCCGCACCTACGAACTGACCGGCCCTGCCCTGAGTACGCCGCGCGAGCGGGTCGCCGACCTCGCCGCCGCGCTCGGCGAGCCGATCGGCTTCGTGGACCAGACGCCAGACGAAGCCCGCGAACAGATGCTGCGGTTCATGCCACCACCGGTGGTCGAGGGCACGCTGGCGATCCTCGGCGCGCCGACCAAACGTGAGCAGCGGATCAGTCCGGACGTGGCCGACGTCCTGGGCCGCTCACCACGCCCCTTCGCCGCCTGGGCCACGCGTAACATCGACGCCTTCCGCCGGCCCTCAAGCTGAGCTGAGCCCGCGCGCGTCGGCCGTCGGCGCCCGGCTCAGGCCGCCCTGGATGTCCTCCTCGATCCGCTTCGCGGCGGCCAGCAGCGGCGGGAGCAGTTCTCGACGGATCATCTCGAAGGACCCTCGGCTGGCGTGCGCGGACACGTTCACCGCGGCGATCACCGACCCGTTCTCGCCGTGGATCGGCGCGGCCACCGAACGCAGCCCCTCCTCCAACTCCTGGTCCACGATGGCGTACCCCTGGGCGGCGATCTTCGTCAGGACGGCGCGCAGCTTGGCCGGGTCGGTGACGGTGCGCCGGGTCAGCGGCCGCAGCTGCGCGGTGGCGAGGTAGTCGTCCAGCCACTCCACCGGTTGCGCGGCGAGCAGCACTCGGCCCATGGAGGTGGCGTACGCGGGGAACCGGGTGCCGACGCTGATCCCCACGGTCATGATCCGCTTGGTGGGCACGCGGGCGACGTAGACCACCTCGTCACCGTCGAGCACGGACACCGAGCAGGACTCGTGCACCTGCGCGACCAGCGCCTCCATGTGCCGCTGCGCGACCTCGGGCAGGCTCAGGCTGGACAGGTAGGCGTAGCCGAGTTCGAGGATCCGGGCCCGCAGCGAGAAGAGCCGGCCGTCGGTGTGCACGTAGCCCAACTCGACCAGGGTGAGCAGGAACCGGCGCGCCGCGGCCCGGGTCAGCCCGGTCCGTCTGGCCACCTCGCTGAGCGTCAGCTGCGGATGTTCGCCGTCGAACGCCCGGATCACCGCGAGGCCGCGCTCCAGCGACTGAACGAACTCCGGCGACCTCGTCGCCTCCTCGCTCACGCTCACCCGGCCTCCTGCCGCAGGGTCTCCCGGGCCACCTTGAACGCCCGGTTCGCCGCCGGTACACCAGCGTAGACGCCGACCTGGAGCAGGACCTCCGCCACCTCCTCCGGGCTGAGCCCGTTGCGCAGCGCGGCCCGGACATGCATCGCCAACTCCTCGTCGTGGTGCAGGGTGGCGAGCACGGCGAGAGTGACGCAACTACGGGTCCGCCGGTCGAGGCCCGGCCGGCTCCACACCTCCCCCCAGGCGTAGCGGGTGATGAAGTCCTGGAAGTCGGCGGTGAACTCGTCCGTGCCGGCGATCGCCCGGTCCACGTGCGCGTCACCCAGCACCTGTCGACGTACCGTCATGCCGGCCTCGTGCCGCTCGCGGTCGTTCATCCGTCACCCCGTCCCTCGTGGAAGTGTTCCAACAGGAGTCGGCACACCTGCTCGGGTTGCTCGACGTTGGCCAGGTGCGCCGCCGCGTCGACCACCGCCAGCCGGGCCCGTGGGATGCGCCCCACGATCTCGCGGGCGTGCTCCACCGGGGTGGCCGGGTCGTCCGCGCCGGCGATGACAAGCGTCGGCGCGGCGACCCGGCCGAGGTCGGGTCGGAGGTCCATCGCGGCTATCGCCTCGCAGCAGGCGGCGTATCCGGCCGGCGACGTCGTGGTCAGCATGGCGCGGTGGGTGGCGACCACCTCCGGCCGGGCGGCGGCGAAGGCCGGGGTGAACCAGCGGGCCACCACCGCGTCGGCGATCGCCGGCAGGCCGTCGGCCCGGACCGTCGCGGCTCGTGCCCGCCACTGCTCGGGTGGGCCGAGCGATGCCGACGTGCAGAGCAACGCCAGCCGCCGCACCCGGTCGGGCGCGTACGTGGCGAGCCACATGCCCACCATGCCCCCGATGGACAACCCCGCGTAGTGGACCCACGGCACGTCGAGGTCGTCCAGCGTCCGCAGCAGCTCCCGGCCCAGCAGGTCCAGCGTGTACGGCCCGGGCGGCACCGCCGACCGGCCGTGGCCCAGGTGGTCGTACCGGATGACCCGGAACCGTTGGGCGAGCGCCGGCACCTGGGGTTCCCACATGGCGGCGGCGGTGCCGAGGGAGCTGCCCAGCAGCAGCACCGGCGCGGCGACCGGGCCGTCGACGGTGAGATGCAACCGGGTGGTCATCCGCCCGCTCCCCCGACGGCGGCCAGGGCACTGTCGACGAACCGGCCGGCCGAGCCGAGCCAGCGGTACGGGTCGAGCGCCTCGGCCAGCTCCGTGTCGGACAGGTGGGCGCGGACCTCGGGGTCGGCGAGCAGCGCGGCGGAGAACGAGGGTTCGGCGGCGGCGCGGGTCACCAGATCGTGTGCGACGCGGCGGCCGACGGCGGGCGCCAGGCGCGCGGCGACCGCCTCGGCGAGCAGGCGGCCGCCGGTCGCGTCGAGGTTCTCCCGCATCCGCTCCGGACGGACCTGCAGCCCGGTCAGCATCCGGGCGCACCGGGCGGTGGCGCCACCGGTCACGTGCAGCAGATCGAGCAGCGGCTCCCACTCGGCGTGCCAGCCGCCCGCAGCCCGCTCGTGCTCCTGCACCGCCGTGGCGAACAGGGTGGCGACGAGACCCGGACCGCGTCGCGCCGCGGCCGTGACGAGGATCGAGTCCACCGGGTTGCGCTTGTGCGGCATGGCCGAGGAGCCGCCTCGTCCGGCGCCGCCCTCGGCGACCTCACCCACCTCGTTCTGGGCGAGCAACCCGACGTCGAGCGCGATCTTGCCGGTGGCCACCAGGAGCGCACCGAGGGCGGCGGCCAGATCGAGCCAGGGTTGACGGCGGGTGTGCCAGGGCAGCGGGCTGGGCGGGAGGCCCAGGTGCGCCGCGAACCGCTCGGTGACCTCGGCGCCGGCCGGGCCGAACGCGGCCAGGGTGCCGACCGCACCGCCGAGTTGCGCGGGCTGCGCGGCGCGGGCCTGACGCAGTCGGTCTCGGGCCTGGACCAGACCGGTCAACCAGCCGGCGGCCTTGAGCCCGAAGGTGCTGGGTGCCGCCTGCTGCCCGAGCGTCCGGGCGACCATCACAGTGTCCCGGTGCGCGTCGGCCAGCCGGGCGGCGGCGTCCACTGCCACGTCGAGCTGAGCCAACAGCGGCCCGAGCGCCCGCACCGCCACCAGGACCAGCGCGGTGTCCAGCACATCCTGGCTGGTCGCTCCACAATGCACCCAGGCTCGGGCGTGCTCCGGCACGGCGGCGGTCAGCTCCCGCACGAGCGGGACGACCGGGTTGCCGGTGGCGTCGGCGGCCCGGCCCAGCGCCGCCGGATCGTACCGCTCGGCGCGGCACCGCTCGGCGATCGCCTCCGCTGCCGGTACGGGCACGATGCCGGCGCCCGCCGCGGCCCGGGCGAGCGCGGCCTCCACGTCGAGCATCGCCTGGAGCACTGCCGGGTCGCTGAGTTCCGCGTCGACGTCCGGGGCGCCGGAGAGGCCGCCGAGCAGACCGTCAGAGGGCGAAGAAGACGGTCTCATGGTCGCCCTGAAGGTGGATGTCGAACCGGAACCCCTCCGGGGCGGGACTCGCCAGCAGGGTGCCACGGCGGTCGGCGTCGACGCTGCGCAGCACGGGGTCGTCGGCGTTCGCCGCCGACTCGTCGGGGAAGTAGAGCCGGGTGACGAGGCGGTGCAGCAGCCCACGCCCGAAGACCGACAGGGTCAGGTGGGGGGCTTCGGTGCCGCCGTCCGGCTCGGGCAGCGCACCGGGCTTGAGGGTCAGCAGCCGGTACCACCCCTGCCCGTCGGTCTCGCTCCGCCCGAATCCGCGAAAACCCGGGAGCGCGGGCGGCCGGGCACCCCGAGGGTCGTCCGGATGGTCGAACCGGCCCTCCGGGTCGGCCTGCCAGCTCTCCACCATCGCGTCGACCACCGGCGCTCCGGTGCCGTCGACGATCCGACCGCTGATCCAGAACGCGCCCGGCGTGCCCTCGGGCACCACGTACGGGCCGTCGGGCCAGCGCAGACCGATGTGCAGGTACGGCCCGACGGTCTGCGCGGGCATGACGCCCAACTGCTCACTCATCGTCGTCCTCGTCCTCGAAAGGGGTGCTCTCCCGGCCGCGCAGCACGATGTCGAATTCGTACGCCAGCGCCCACTCCGGTGCGGTGCTGGCGTGGTCATACCGGGCGATCATCCGTTCCCGGGCCTTCGGGTCGCGGACCGAGTTGAAGATCGGGTCCTGGAAGAAGAGCGGGTCGCCCGGGAAGTACATCTGCGTCACCAGCCGCTGGGTGAACGCGCGGCCGAAGAGGGAGAAGTGGATGTGCGCGGGCCGCCAGGCGTTGTCGTGGTTACGCCAGGGGTAGGCGCCGGGCTGCACCGTGATGAACCGGTAGCGCCCCTGGTCGTCGGTGAGCGCCCGGCCGACCCCCTCGAAGTGGGGGTCGAGCGGCGCCGGCCAGGTGTCCCGTGCGTCGCGGTACCGACCGGCGGCGTTGGCCTGCCAGATCTCGACCAGCGTGTGGGGTACCGGTCGGCCGTCACCGTCGAGGACCCGCCCATGCACGATGATCCGCTGTCCCTGCGGCTCGCCGTCGTGCTGGCGGGTCAGGTCGTGGTCGAGCGCACCGACCCGCCCCTGCCCCAGCAACGGCCCGGTGATCTCGGTCAGCCGCTGCGGCAGGTGGACCAGTGGGTGTCTCGGCGCCCGCGCCACTGTCGACTTGTAGCCGGGGCTGAGCAGGGGTGGGTGGGCATCGACGTCGTCGCGCCGGTACCGCGGTAGCACCAGGCCGCTGCTGGTCCGGCTGTCCTGAGTGGTCATTGTCGTCTCCCGTCGGACTTCGTCGCCTCCAGCGCCCGCAGCACCGCGAGTTCGCGTGCCGTCGGCGGCGCACCGGTGGCCAGTCCCCCGGCGACGGCGAGGTCCCAGCCGGTGGCCGCCCCCGCCTGGTCCCGGGTCACGCCGGGGTGCAGTTGGGTCAGTGTGAGTTCGCAGGTGACCGGGTCGGGTTCGAGGACGCCGAGGTTGGTGATCACCACTCGGGGGCCTCCGCCGCGCAGACCGAGTCGCTCCCGGTCGCCCGGGCCCGTCCCGTACCCGACCGAGGTGACGAAGTCGACCCGTTCGGTGAACGTCCGGAGGTCCTGTCGGACGATCACCACGACCTCGCCGCAGGAGGCGGCGATCTCCGGGGCGCCACCGGCGCCGGGCAGCCGGACCTTCGGGGCGTCGTAGTCGCCGCCGACGACAGTGGTGTTGATGTTGCCGTAGCGGTCGATCTGCGCGGCGCCGAGGAAGCCCACGTCGATCCGGCCGGGCTGGAGCCAGTAGTTGAACACCTCGGGCACCGAGACGACCGCGTCAGCGGTGTCGGCGAGGATCCCGTCTCCGATGGAGAGCGGAAGCCGGTCCGGCTTCGCGCCGAGGCACCCGGATTCGTAGATGAGCACCAGGTTCGGGGCGTGGGTCGCCCGGGCGAGATTCGCCGCGGTGCTGGGCAACCCGATCCCGACGAAACAGACGGTGCCGTCGCGTAGTTGCCGTGCTGCGGCGACGGTCATCATCTCGTCCGCGGTCCAGTCCGTCATCGCGTTCCCTCGCTCGCTGCGCTGGCTCACGCCGCCGCGCCGGCCTTGTGCACATGCTCGTCCAGCCAGGCGCGGAAGGTGTCGCGGTGTCGGCTGACGGCGTCCCAGTCCCGGTAGAAGTCGTTGTCCCGCACCGAGTAGCCGTGGGCGTAGGAGGGGTGCGCGCCTCCGGGCACCTCGGCCACCGCGGTGACCGCCCAGCCGGGCAGGACCACCTGCCCGGGTACGGGTTCCAACTCGTCCACGATCTCCTCGACGGTGACCAGTGACCGGTGGGCGGCGAGCACCGCCTCCTTCTGCACCCCGGTGATGCCCCACATCTGCACGTTGCCGTTCCGGTCGGCGCGCTGGGCGTGCACCACCGTCACGTCCGGCCGCAGGGCGGGGACGGCGGTCAGCGTCTCGCCGGTGAACGGGCAGGTGATGGGCCGGATGTTGGTGGTGTGCCCGGGCAGGTCGGTGCCGGTGTAGCCGCGCAGGACGGCGAACGGCAGCCCGGACGCCCCGGCGACGTACCGGTTGGCCATGCCCGCGTGACTGTGCTCCTCCAGGTCGAGTGGGCGTGGCCAGGCGTGCTGCACGGCGTCCCGGAAGCGGTGCAGCGACCCGACGCCCGGGTTGCCACCCCAGGAGAAGACCAGGCGACGGGCGCAGCCCGCCCCGATGAGCTGGTCATAGATGACGTCGGGGGTCATCCGCACGAGGGTCAGATCCTGTCGCCCCTGGCGGATGATCTCGTGGCCGGCGGCGAACGGAATGAGGTGCGTGAACCCTTCCAGGGCCACCACGTCGCCGTCGCGGACCAGGTGCGCCACGCCGTCGGTCAGCGAGACGAGCTTCGCCATGGGCCTCCCCCGCCTCCTGCCCGAACCGTGCTGCCGTCAGCCGTTCGCTATGCGGACTGCCGTACTCATCTCGAACGTACGACGGGGAACGACATCCGTCAACGACAGGCGGGACAGCCGTCCACAGTGCTCGGCAATCACGCCCGGCGATGCGTTGACGCGAGCCGGGCCACGTGCCAACGTTCATAGAGAGAACGGCCGTTCGGTAAGCGAACACCTTCGGGCCCTTCGTGAGCGGAAGTCCGCCCGGTCACCCCGGGACCAGCCCACCGGCCCCACGCTCCGAGGAGGACCGCCATGACACTGCTGGACGTCACGACCTGGCAGGGCACCCTGCACAGCGACGGCTGGGTGGAACCGGCCGGCGGCACGGCACCCGTACGATCCCCCGCCACCGGCGAGGAGATCGGCCAGATCGGCGTGGCGAACGCCGCGGACGTGACGCGCGCCTGCGCCCGCGCCGCCGCCGCCCAGCGCGCCTGGGCCGCCGCCGGCTACGCCGAGCGGGCCGCTGTGCTGCGCCGGGCCGGGCAGCTGTTCGAGCGGCACGCCGCCGAGATCGGCGACTGGATCGTGCGGGAGTCCGGGTCCATCCCACCCAAGGCCGGCGTCGAGACCGACACCGCGGCGCAGGAGTGCTACGAGGCGGCGGCGCTGGCCTCGCACCCGCTCGGCGAGATCATCCCGAGCGCGCAACCGCGGCTCAGCCTGGCTCGCCGGTTGCCCGTCGGCGTCGTCGGGGTCATCGCGCCGTTCAACTTCCCGCTCATCCTGGCCACCCGTTCCGTCGCCCCGGCCCTGGCGCTGGGCAACGCCGTGGTGCTCAAGCCCGATCCGCGCACGGCGGTCTGCGGCGGTGTCTCGATCGCCCGGGTCTTCGAGGAGGCCGGCCTGCCCGACGGGCTGCTGCACGTCCTTCCCGGCGGGGTCGAGGTCGGGGAGGCGCTGGTGGCCGACCCGAACGTACGGGTGGTCAGCTTCACCGGGTCCACCGCTGCCGGCCGCAAGGTCGGCGAGGCGGCGGCACGCCACCTCAAACGCGCGCACCTCGAACTCGGTGGCAACTCGGCGCTGATCGTGCTCGACGACGCCGATCTGGACCTCGCGGTCTCCGCCGGCGCCTGGGGGTCGTTTCTGCACCAGGGCCAGATCTGCATGACCACCGGTCGGCACCTGGTGCACGAGAGTCTGTCCGAGCGGTACGTCGAGCGGCTGGCGGAGAAGGCGAACCACCTGCCGGTCGGCGATCCGGCCAAGGAGCAGGTGGCGCTCGGACCGATCATCGACGAGCGCCAGCGCGACAAGGTCCATGCACTGGTCACGGCGAGCGTCGACGCGGGTGCCCGGTTGGCGGCCGGGGGCACGTACGAGGGGCTGTTCTATCGGCCGACGGTGCTCACCGACGTCACCCCCGCGACCCCGGCGTACGCCCAGGAGGTCTTCGGCCCGGTCGCCCCGGTGATCACCTTCGCCGACCAGGACGAGGCCGTGCAGTTGGCCCGACAGACCGAGTACGGCCTGTCGCTGGGGATCCTGGGCCGCGACGTGATGAGGGCGATGGCCCTCGCCGACCGGATTCCCAGCGGGATCGTGCACATCAACGATCAGACGGTGAGCGACGAGGCGGTGGCGCCGTTCGGTGGGGTGGGGGCGTCCGGCACCGGCTCCCGGTTCGGTGGGCCCGCGGCGAACGTCGAGGCGTTCACCGAGACCCAGTGGCTCACCGTGCAGGGCGCCATCACGCGGTACCCGTTCTGACTCGGGAGGACAGGAGCATGCCGGGAATGCGTACCCAGGTCGGCATCGTCGGCGCCGGGCCGGCGGGGCTCATGTTGTCGCACCTGCTGCACCTGCGCGGGATCGAGTCGGTGGTGTTGGAGAGCCGCAGCCGCGACCACGTCGAGCACCGGCTCCGCGCCGGGGTCCTCGAACAGGGCTCGGTCGACCTGCTCTGCCGCAGCGGCGTCGGTGAGCGGCTGCGACGGGAGGGACTGCGCCACGAGGGCATCGAGCTGCGCTTCGCCGGGGAGTCGCACCGGGTGCCGATGGCAGATCTGACCGGGCGGGCGATCACCGTCTACGGGCAGCAGGAGGTGGTCAAGGACCTGATCGCCGCCCGACTCGCGGCCGGTGGCGCGATCCTCTTCGAGGCCGACGCGGTACGCCTGGACGGTCTCGACTCGGACTCGCCGGTCGTCCACTTTAGACGGGACGGGCGCGACGAGGAGCTGCACTGCGATTTCGTGGCCGGCTGCGACGGGTTCCACGGGGTGAGCCGCGGCGCGGTGCCCGAGGGGGTGCTGACCACCTACGAGCGGGCGTACCCCTTTGCCTGGTTGGGCGTCCTCGCCGCCGCGGCGCCGGCGGTGGACGAACTCATCTACGCCAACCACGAACGGGGCTTCGCCCTCTACAGCATGCGCTCCCCCGAGATCTCTCGGCTGTACCTGCAGGTCGCGCCGGACGAGGACATCGCCGCGTGGCCGGACGAGCGGATCTGGACGGAGCTGCGGGCCCGGTTGGAGACGGTGCCGGGATGGTCGCTCAACGAGGGGCCGATCCTGGAGAAGTCCATCACTCCAATGCGCAGCTTCGTGGTCGAGCCGATGCAGTGGCGGCGGCTGTTCCTGGCCGGGGACGCCGTGCACATCGTCCCACCCACCGGCGCGAAGGGCATGAACCTTGCCCTCGCCGACGTCGCGCTGCTCGGGGACGCCTTCGCCGCGTGGTACGACGAGGGCCGCACCGATCTGCTGGATGCCTACTCGGCCACGGCGTTGCGCCGGGTCTGGCGGGCCCAGCACTTCTCCTGGTGGATGACCTCGATGCTGCACCGGCTGGAGCGCGACGACCCGTACGAGACGAAGCTGCAGACCGCCACGCTGAGGTACGTCGCCACCTCCCGCGCCTACGCCACCAGCCTGGCCGAGAACTACGTGGGCCTGCCGGACGTCTGACCGGGCCGCCGAGCGATGTTTAACCTATTCATGACGGGCGTCAGAAATTATTGACTTTCAATGCCGGGGTGACTGACCATGGCCAACACAGCGGCGTGCGCCCCCACGCAGCGGTAGTTCACCTGCAGATCCGAGGCATCCGCCGACTTCCGACGCACCCACCACCCCGCCCAGGAAGGGCCTCGCCAATGAAGAAGGTCATGGCTCTCGGGCTGGTCGCCGCTACCGCGATCGCCCTCACCGGATGTACCGACTCCGACGCGTCCAACCCGTCCGACCAGACCTCGGGGGACCTGCGCAAGGTCCGGGTCGCGGCGCTGCCCATCACCGAGACCGCCGCGCTCTGGGGCGGCGTCAAGGCGGGCATCTTCGCCGAGCGCGGGCTCCAGGTCGAGGTGCTGCCCGCCCAGGGCGGCGCGCAGGCCATTCCGGCGCTCATGAACGGCGACATCGACTTCGCGATCGGCCAGCCCTTCGGCCCGTTCCGGGCCGACCTGCGGGATCTCGGCGTCGTCATCATCGGCAACTACGCCTCCTCGTACGCCGACGGCGACGACATCAACGCCGTGGTCGCCTCCGCGAAGTCCGGCATCAAGCGGCCGGCCGACCTCGCTGGCAAGCGGGTCTCGGTCAACAGCCTGGGCGCGGCCGGCGACGTGACGATCATGGCGGCGGTCGAGAAGGACGGCGGCGACCCGTCGAAGATCAAGTTCGTCGAGGTCGCCTTCCCGGACGCCCCGGCCCAACTCGAATCCGGCAACATCGACGCCGCCTGGGTGCCGGAGCCCTTCGTCACCCAACTGAAGGCCCGCGGCGACACCTTCGTCGTCGCGCCCTACCAGGCGGTGGTGCCCGGCCTGACCACGCTCACCACCATCACCACAAAGGAACGCACCGAGAAGGACGCCAAGCTGGTCGAGGACTTCACCGCAGCGATGAAGAAGACGCTGGAGTGGGCCAAGGACCCCGCCAACGAGGCGGCGCTGCGGCAGGCCATCAAGGACAACCTGCAGCTGCCCCCGCCGGTGGCCGAGTCGGTGCGGCTGCCGGCCTTCGGTTGGGAGGTCGACCGGTCGAGCCTGCAGACGCTCGCCGGGCTCGCGCAGAAGTACAAGGTTCTCGACAGGCAACCCAACTTCGACCGTCTCATCCAGCAGCAGTAGCCGGCGCGATCCCGCCCTCCCCGCCCCCGGACCGGGGAGGGCCTCGCCGCCCGCCTGACGACGGGAGTGACATGCGCGTGTTCCCCACCCGACGCCTGCGCGCGTTACGCAAAGCGATGCTGGGCGTCGTCGGCCTGACCGGGTTCCTCGTCGTCTGGCAGTTGATCCCGATGCTGGGCCTGATCAACCCGCTGTATCTGCCGTACGTGACGGACGTGCTGGCGCGGCTGTTCGAGCAGCTCGTCGACCTCGCGTTCTGGCGGCGGCTGGGCAGCACCATGACGTCCTGGGCGATCGGCCTGACGGTGGCGACGGTCGCCGCCCTCGTCCTCGGCACTGTCGTCGGGTTGGTGCCGTTCCTGCGGCGCGCGACCCACACGGTGGTCGAGTTCCTGCGACCGATCCCGTCGGTCGCCCTCATCCCACTCGCCGTGCTGATGTTCGGCATCCAGCGGCAGGCCGCCCTCGTCATCATCATCTACGCGTCGTTCTGGCAGGTGTTCGTGCAGGTGATCTACGGCGTCGCCGACGTCGACGCGGTGGCTCGCGACACCGCCCGCAGTTTCGGTCTGACCCGGCGGGAGCAGTTGTCGCACCTCGTCCTGCCGACCACCCTGCCGTACCTCATGACGGGCCTGCGCCTCGCGGCCGCGGTCGCGCTCATCCTCGCCATCACCGCGGAGATGGTGATCGGTAACCCCGGTCTCGGGCGCATGATCGAGCTGTCCCGGTCCGCCGGAGACGCCGCCGGCCTGTACGCGCTGGTCGTGGTCACCGGCCTGCTCGGGCTCACGGTGAACATCGTCTTCCGGTTCGTCGAGCGTCGGGTGCTGTCGTGGCACCAGTCGGTACGAGGAGAGGAGCCGTTGTGACCGCGTACACCGGGCGGATCGCCACCACGGCACGCCGTTGGACGGTCGGATCCCGGATCGCGGCGAGCCTGCTCTACCCGTTGGGGCTGCCGATGCTGCTGCTGGTGCTCTGGGGTCTGGTGGCGACGAGGTCGACGAGTCGGTTCTTCCCCGACCCGTTGACGATCGCCGAAGCCTTCCGGGAGACCTGGGTCGGCCCGGCGTTCGTCGAGGACGTACTGCCGAGCCTCGCCCGCCTCGGCCTCGGTGTCGTCGCGTCCATCGTGCTCGGCATCGCCGCCGGCACCGTCATCGGCCTGACCCGCTGGTTGCGCGAACTCCTCGAACCGCTGCTGGAGTTCCTCCGGGCCATCCCGCCACCGGTGCTGATTCCGGTGGTGATGCTCCTGCTCGGGATCACCGACACCATGAAGGTCGTGGTGATCGCCTCCGGCGCGGTCTGGCCGATCCTGCTGAACACGATCGAGGGTGTCCGGGGGACGGACAGCGTCATGACGGAGACCGCGGAATCGTTCCAGGTCACCTGGTGGGAGCGGCTCTGGTTCCTCGTTCTCCCGGCCGCCAGCCCACGGATCATGGCCGGGGTTCGGCAGGCCCTCTCGGTCGCGCTGATCCTGATGGTCATCTCCGAGATGTTCGCCTCCTCCTCCGGCCTCGGCTACCGGATCGCCTACTTCCAGCGCAACTACCTGATCGCCGAGATGTGGAGTGGCATCCTCCTCCTCGGTCTCGTCGGCGTCTTCCTCGCCGTAGCTTTCGGTCTCGTCGAACGGCGTGTTCTGCGCTGGTACCACGGAATCAGGGAGGTCAACCGTGCCTGATCGGAGCACCCTGCTGCGGGTGGAGCACCTGCGGAAGGTCTACGAGTCGGCGACGGGCACCGTCGAGGCGATCGGGGACATCAGCTTCACCATGGACGCCGGTGAGCTCGTCTGCGTCGTCGGGCCGTCCGGTTGCGGCAAGACCACCCTGCTGAAGTGCCTCGCCGGCCTGCTGCGGCCCACCAGCGGCGTGGTCGAGATGGACGGCTCGCCGGTGACCGGGCCCAGCCCGGCCATGGCCGTCGTGTTCCAGGAGTACGGTCGCAGCCTCTACCCCTGGCTGACGGTGCGCGGGAACGTCGAGCTGCCACTGCGGCACAAGAGGCTCACCCGCGCGACCCGGGACAAGCTGGTCGTCGACGCTCTTGAGGCGGTGGGCCTCGCGCACGCCGCGCGAAGCCACCCGTGGCAGCTCTCCGGGGGGATGCAACAGCGGGTGGCGATCGCGCGGGCGATCGCCTACCAGCCCGACGTCCTGATCATGGACGAACCGTTCGCCGCCGTCGACGCGCAGACCCGGGCCGACCTGGAGGACCTGGTCCGCGAGCTGCACGCCAGCCGCACCATCTCGGTTGTCTTCGTCACCCACGACATCGACGAGTCGGTGTATCTCGGTCAGCGGGTTCTAGTATTGTCCACGTCGCCGACCTGGGTCCAGGAGGACCTCGCGATCGACCTGCCGCCGGAGCGCGATCAGATCACGACCCGCGCTCTGCCCCGTTTCACGGAACTGCGGACGCACGTCTACGACCAGATCCAGCGGGCCAAGCGCGGGCAGGCTGTGGCCCCGCGATCCGCGCGGTGATCGGCGGCCAGGCCAACGAGTTCGCCGAAGGGAAGCGCTGTGGGTAGTCGTCAGCCGAAGCAGTTGTTGCTCGCCTTCTTCGGCGAACACGTCGTCGACGCCGCCACGGGGCCCATCCGGGCGAGCGCCCTGATCAACGTGCTGGAAGGCGCGGACGTCGCCGCGCCGGCCACCCGCGCGACCCTCGACCGTCTCGTGCACAGCGGCATCCTCGCCCGCAGTAGGAGCGGCCGGGAGACGCTGTTCTCACTGACCGAGCACGGGGCGGCGGTGTTGCGCGAGGCGAAGGACCGCGTTCGCGGGCCGCGGCCGTTCGACCCGCAGGGCAGCGGCTGGACCCTGGTCACCTTCTCGATCCCGGAGGGTCAGCGGATGCTGCGGCACCGGCTGCGCTCCACCCTCACCTGGGAGGGCTTCGCGCCGATCCGGGACGGGCTCTGGCTCGCGCCCGGCGAGGTCGACCTCGCCGGGTCGTTGGAGCCGCTGCGCCAGGACCTCGCGCCCAACACCGTGATCGCCTTCCACGCCCGCGAACTCGCCGGCTTCCCGATCGGCGAGAGCGTGCGCGCGGCCTGGGACATCGAGGCGATCCGACGTGCGCACCTCGCCTTCATCGAGGTGTGGGACGACCCGTCCGCGCTGGCGATGGCGCCGAGCGCCCTCACCGTACGAACCATGCTCGTGGCGGACTGGCTCGCGCTGCTGCGCGCCGACCCGAGGCTGCCGGCCGAGTTCATGGACGCGGAATGGCCCGCCGCGAGATCGGTGCGAACCTACCGCCGGGTGCACGACGAGCTGGCCGAGGCGTCCGCGGCGGAATTCGCCGAGCTCGTCGCGACCCGGCCCGCGACTAGGCGCCGAACCGGGTCCGCAGATCGGCCTTCCGCACCTTCCCCGACGCCGTCCGCGGCAGCTCGTCCACGATGACGACGTTCTTCGGGAGCTTGTAGCGCGCGATCCTGCCGTCCAGGCGGGCCCGGACGGTGGCGGTGTCCACGGACGCCCCGTCCCGGACGGTCACGATCGCCCACGGCACCTCCCCCCAACGCTCGTCCGGTACGCCGATGACCGCGGCCGAGGTCACCCCGTCGACCTCGGTGAGCAGCTGCTCGAGTTCGAGCGGGTAGATGTTCTCGCCCCCCGAAATGATCATGTCCTTGAGGCGGCCGGAGATGTAGAGGTAACCGTCGGCGTCCAGGTGGCCGAGGTCGCCGGAGCGGAACCACCCGTCGGCCGTGAACGCCTCGGCGGTCGCCTCCGGCAGCCCGTGGTAGCCGGGGAATACGTTGGGACCGGCCACCTCGATCTCACCGACAGCGCCGGCGGGTAGCACCGCACCGGTCGCATCGGTGATCCGCACGTCGGTGAAGAAGTGCGGCAGACCGACACTGCCCTGCTTCACGCGGGTCATCGTGGGCGGCAGCGCGGTGGCGCCCGGCGCGGCCTCGGTCATTCCGTAACCCTGGGAGAACGACAGGCCCCGGGCCTCGTACGCGTTGAGGATGCGGGCCGGCACCGCCGACCCTCCGCAGGTGAGCTTCGTCAACGTCGACAGGTCGGTCGACGCCCAGGCGGGGTGGTCGGCCAGCAGCTGGTAGGTGGTCGGCACACCGCTGAGCATGGTGACCCCGTGCCGCTCGATCTGCGCGAGCGCGCGGCCCGGCTCGAAGCCCCTCTCGATGACCATCGTGGCGCCCTTGAGGATGACGGGCAGGGCGCCCATCCCGAGCGAGGCGACGTGGAACAGCGGCGAGATCATCAGCGCGACGTCGGTGGAGACGACGTCGTAGTCGACCACACAGTTGAGCGCCACCCAGGTGAGGTTGCCATGGGTCAGCACCGCGCCCTTGGCCCGGCCGGTCGTGCCCGAGGTGTAGACGATCGCCGCCGGATCCCCGTGGGCGGTGTCGGCATGGTCGGTGAACGGGGTGACGGCGCCTCGGGCAAGCCGGGCCAGCCCGGGCCGGTCCGCGCTGCCCTCGCCGTTGACGATGACGTACGGGGTCCGGGCGGTCGTCGCGGCGGAGGCCACCGGCACCGCGAAGTCCGGGTCGTGGATCAGCACCCGCGCGGCACAGTCGGCGAGCACGTAGCCGATCTCGGGTGCGGCGAGCCGGGTGTTGACCGGCACGAAGACCGCCCCGACCTGCGCCGCCCCGAACATCACCTGGAGGAGTTCGGGGCTGTTCTCACCCAGGTAGGCGACGGAGTCGCCGTTGCCGACGCCCCGCTCCCGCAGCACCGCGGAGATCCGGTCCGTGGCGTCGGCGAACTGGCGGTACGTCATGGGCGACCGGTCGCCGTGGATGATCGCGATCTGGTCCGGGGACTTGAGCCGGCGCTTGGCCAGCCAGGCGCCAATTCCGTGCTGGTGCATCATCATTCTCCTGGGGGTGGAGGTGGTGTGCTCGCCCGGCTCGACGGATGCCCCCGGGCTCAGGCGTAGAAGCGGTACAGCCCGCGCGCGACGACCGCCGGCTTGGTCCCGCCCTCGATCTCGATCGTCTGGTCGACGGCGAGCTGGTAGCCGCCGCGGACCTCGACGACCTCGACGACTGTGGCCCGCATACGCACCCGAGCCCCCACCACGACCGGCGCGGGGAAGCGCACCTTGTCGAGGCCGTAGTTCACCTTCGTGGTCACGCCCTTGACCTCGAGCAGCTCGGTCCAGAAGGGAACCGCCAGCGAGAGGGTGAGGAAGCCGTGCGCGATCGGCGCGCCGAACGGGCCGGTCTTCGCCCGCTCCGGGTCGACGTGGATCCACTGGTGGTCGTCCGTGGCGTCCGCGAACAGGTCCACCTGGTCCTGGGTGACAGTGCGGTACCCGGTGTGGCCGAGGTCGGTGCCGGCGAGGTCGCCGAGCCGCTCGTAGGTGATGGTCGTCGTCATGGCGTTTCCTCTCGTCGTCACCGGGCCAGGCCCAGCAGTCGGGCCGCGTTGTCCTTCAGGATGCCCGGGAGCACGTCCGGCTTGAGGTCGGTCGACTGCACGTCGCGAAGCCACCGGTCCGGGGTGAGCATCGGGTAGTCGGTGCCGAAGAGCACCCGGCGCTTCAGCAGCGAGTTCGCGTAGCGCACCAGTTCGGCCGGGAAGTACTTCGGGCTCCAGCCGGACAGGTCGATCCAGGTGTTGTGCTTGTGCGTGGCCACCGACAACGCCTCGTCCTGCCAGGGCACCGACGGGTGGGCCATGATGATCTGGAGGTCGGGGAAGTCGGCTGCGATCGGGTCGAGCAGGATCGGGTTCGACCGGCCGAGGCGCAGGCCGTAACCGCCCGGCGTACCCGCGCCGATGCCGGTCTGCCCGGTGTGGAAGAGCGCCGGGACGCCGGCCCGCTCCAGCAGGCCCCACAGCGGCGCGTACTCGTCGTGGCTGGGGTCGAAGCCCTGCACGGTGGGGTGGAACTTGAAGCCGCGAACGCCCTCCTCCCGGATCAACCGGTCGGCGAGTTCGACTGCCGCTCCCCCGGTGCGCGGGTCGACCGACCCGAACGGGATGAGCACGTCGGCGTGCTCGGCCGCCGCGCGGGCGATCTCGACGCTCGACAGTGGCTGGTGCTTCAGTTGGGTACGCGCGTCCACGGTGAAGACGACAGCCGCCATCTGCCGTTCGCGGTAGTACCGCGCCACCGCGTCGACCGCGGGCCGTGGGCCGTCGGTCTTGAAGTACGCCGACGCCGCTGCCACGAGCGGTTCGGGCAGTGAGGTGTGACCGTGGTCGTCGACCTCGATGTGCACGTGCATGTCGATCGCCGTGACGTCGTCGAGGTCGATCGCGGGCTGGTACATGGGGCCAACCTCCGTCGGGCGGGTCGGGGCGGGCAGGTCTGCTCGGGCCGGTCAGGACGGCGCGGTCTCGAACTCCTCAGGGAGTTTCGGGAATCGTTCGCCGACACTCTGCGCGGCACCGGCGAACGTCGTCGGCCAGGCCTGGACCAGCGCGTCGTACGTCCAGCCGCCCTCGCGGTGCGCGGTCAGCGCCGCCTCCGGGTGGGTCCAGATCTGCAGGCGGTCCCCGCCGACACCGATCACCTGACCGGTCACCGAGGCCGCCGCGTCGGAACCGAGGAACGCGACCAGCCCGGCCACGTCGTCCGCCGTGCCGAATCCCAGCTCCTTTCGGAAGAACGCGGGCATCGGCTCGCCGTTCGCCTCGGCCCGCACCGCCGCGGCGAAGTAGGGAACGGTGGCGGTCATCGCGGTCGCGGCGACCGGGACGACGGTGTTGGCGGTGATGCCGGCCCGCTTCAGCTCCAGCGCCCAGGTCCGGACCATGCCGACGATGCCCGCCTTGGCAGCCGCGTAGTTGGTCTGGCCGAAGGTGCCCCGCTGCCCGGTGGGTGACCCGACGCAGATGATCCGCCCGCCCTCGCCGGCCTGCCGCATGTGCTGCACCGCCTCGCGCACGGTGGTGAACGTGCCACGCAGGTGCACGTTGATGACGGTGTCGAAGTCGTCGTCGCTCATCTTCCACAGCACCGTGTCGCGCAGCACGCCGGCGTTGGTGACGAGGATGTCCAGCCGTCCGAAGTGCTCGACCGCCGTGCTGACGAGTTCCTTCGCGGTCTCGGTCGGACCGACCGGTGCGACCACCGCGACGGCCCGACCGCCGGACGTTTCGATCGTCGCCACGGTGTCGGCGGTGGCCTCGGCGTCGACGTCGTTGACCACGACCGAGGCGCCCCGCCGCGCCAACTCCTGCGCGTAGGCGAGGCCGAGACCCCGCCCGGCGCCGGTGACGATGGCGACTTTGCCGTCCAGTGACATGGGTGCTCCCTCTCGTCGGTGCCGGGCCTCCGGGTAACACGCGCACCGGAAACGTAATGCAGAATTTGGCCGGGCGTCAACGATTTGCAGTATGTCTACATCAGACGGCCGGGCCGGCGGAGCTGATCAGCGCCCGGGAGACCACCCGGCCCGCGGCCTGCACCAGTGGCGCCAACGCCACCGGGTCCGCCCGGTCATGGGCGACCACCAGCGAGATCGCCGCCACCACACCCTCCGGTACGCGGATCGGCGCGGCCACCGAGAGGGCGTCCATGGTGACCTGACGGTCGCTGACCGCGTACCCGGCCCGGCGCACCTCGGCGAGGCAGCGACGCAGCCGCTTCGGGTCGGTGATGGTCAGTTCGGTGTACCGCTCCAGCGGGGCGGCCAGCACCTGCTCCTGGACCTCGGCGGGCGCGTGGGCGAGCAGGACCAGCCCGACGCCGGTGGCGTGCAGCGCGAAGCGACCCCCCACCCGGGTGAGCACGGGCACCGCGTGTCGCCCGGCGATCCGTTCGATGAAGACGAGTTCGAGATCCTGCCGGACGGCGAGCTGGACGTTCTCGTGGGTCACCTCGTACAGGTCCTCCATCACCGGCAGAGCCAGCTCCCGCAGCCCCAGGCCCCTGGGGGCGAGCGAGCCCACCTCCCACAGCCGCAGACCGATCCGGTACCGCCCGTCGTCGCCGCGTTCCAGCGCCCCCCACGCGACCAGCTCCGCGGCCCGCCGGTACACGGTGGGCAGTGGCATCCCGGTGCGACGCGCCAACTCGCTCAGGGTCAACGCCGGGGTCGCCGGGCTGAACGCGTCGAGCAACGCCAGCACCTTGCTCGTCACCGACCGTCCCGGCTCTGCGCGCACCCCGTCATCATCCCCGCCCATGTCGGGCGCTCACAGCTCCAGCACGAGTCGGTGCGTACGGGCCCGGGAGACGCAGATCATCATGGTGTCCCCGGCGGCCCGTTCCTCGGCGGTGAGCAGGCTGTCGCGATGCTCGGGCACACCGGCGAGCACCGGCGTCTCGCAGGTGCCGCAGGTGCCCTCCCGGCAGGACGAGAGGACCTGCACCCCGGCCTCCTCCACCGCCTGCAGGATCGGTGTGCCCGGCGGCACGGTCACCGTCCGCCCGGAGAGCGCGAGTTCGACCTCGATCGTCGTCTCCGGCGCGCCGGTGTCGCCCCGGGCGGTGAAACGCTCGACGTGCACGCAGCCGGGTGGCCAGCCGCGGCAGTGCTCCTCGACCGCCGTGATCAGTGGTTCCGGGCCGCAGCAGTAGACGAGCCCGGTGCCGGGCCGGCCCAGCAACCCGGCCAGGTCGAGCAGGCCGGTCTCGTCCTGGGGGTGCAGGCTCACCCGGTCGCCGTACTTCTCCCGCAGGGTGGTGGCGAAGGCCATGGTGGCCCGGCTGCGTCCGCCGTACACCAGCCGCCAGTCGGCGCCTGCGGCGTCGGCCGCGGCGACCATCGGTGCGATGGGGGTGATACCGATGCCGCCGGCAATGAAGAGGTAGCGGCGTGCCGCGACCAGCGGGAAGGTGTTGCGCGGTCCGCTCACCCGGACGGTCGCGCCGACGGTGAGCCGCTCGTGCGCCAGCCGGGAGCCGCCGCGCCCGTTCGGTTCGCGCTGCACCGCGATCCGCAGAACGGACCGCTCCGCAGGGTCACCGCAGAGGGAGTACTGACGGGCCAGCCCGGCGTCCAACTCCAGGTCGATGTGCGCGCCCGGGGTCCACTCGGGCAGGTCACCGCCGTCCGTGCGACAGAGGCGGATCGCCACCACCTCCGCCGCCACCTGATCGCGACCGGCGACCACCAGCTCGACACCGGTCAGCACGTCCGCAGTCACTCGCGCATCGCCAGTTGCCTCGCCGGCCCGGGCACCGGCCCGGCCGCACCCTGGTGACCCTGCGGGTGGCCGAGCAGCCACTCCCACAACTCGACCGGCTCCTCGGTGCGGCGCTCGGCACCGCAGTGGCAGATCCCGCGCAGGGTGTCGGTGCCCGGCACCCAGTGGATCCGGTAGACCCGGTCCCCGGTGCGGGAGCCCGCCCCGGACCTCATCGCGCCGCTCCCACCGTCCCCGACCCGACCATCCGCGCCAGCAGCCGCCGGGCGGCCAGGCCACCGGTGTCGATGTTGATGCTCAACTCCTGATACCTGTCCGGCTCGGTCGCGATCACCTGCTCCAAGATGTTGAGCGCGGTCACGTCCTGCATGACAACTTTGTGATTGCTGTGGTGGAGGTACTCGCTTACCGACTCGTCGTCGATCGCGAAGTCGCGCGCCACCGCCCAGAAGTCATAGGTGGTGTGCTCCGTCGACGGGGTGATGGCGTACACGATCTCGGCGTGGAACGCTTCGTGGTCCTCGCCCTCGGCGGGCGGGTAGACACCCTGCGGCGCGATCCGGCTGTGCAGCAGGTAAAGGCAGGGCGGGTGGTACTCGATGTCCTGCCACCGGGTGATCCGGCCCTGGATGCCTGTGGAGCGCGCGTAGAACGGCGGACATGCGGCGTCGTCCATGTGCCGACTGACGTAGACGATCCCCCGGTCCTCGTCCACCTCTGTGGTGATCGGGGTGTTCGCCACCTCCGGCGTGCCGATGTAACCGCCGTGCAGATAGGTCTCGTGGGACAGATCCAGAAGGTTGTCGACCAGCAGGCCGTACCGCGCGTTCAGTGGCGCCATGCCCCGCACCACCGCGTAGCGCGGGTCGGCCAGCCACGGTGCGCGGGGAATCGCAGCCGGGTCGGCCCGGTCCAGGTCGCCGATCCAGACCCAGATGAAGGAGTCCTGTTCGACCACCGGGAAGGAGACCACCCGCGCGGTGCGCGGGATGCGCTGTTGACCGGGTACGAAGACGCAGGCGCCGGTCGGATCGTAGGTGAAGCCGTGGTAGCCGCAGACGATCGTGTCGCCGTCGAGCCGGCTCTCCGACAGCGGGAAGCGCCGGTGTACGCACCGGTCGGCGAGCGCCACCGCCTGCCCGGCACCGGTGCGGTACAGCACCAGCGGCTCACCGAGCACCGTTCGGGCGAGCAGGTTCCGCCCCACCTCGCTGCCGTAGGCGGCCACGTACCACTGGTTACGCGCGAATGCCATGCGACCGGACCTCCATGCCGACGGACGTCGATGGAGCCGGATCGTCCCGTGCGGTGTCCCCGCTGCGGAACCGGAGCTTTCACTGAATGAAAGGCCGGGGCTTTCGCACCTGACGGTGTGGCTGCCGTGCCGACAGTACGGCAGCCACACCGGGGCGTCACCTGTTCTGCTTCTCCTGGCAGGGCACGCAGAAGCGAGCCGCGTCACCGCCGGCGATGATCACGGTGCCGGCGGAGAACGTCAACGGTGGTATTGCGATGCGTGCTACGAGCCGGTCCGCCGGGCGAGCGCCTGAACTCGGCGCAGGTCCGCTCGGCATCCGGCAAGGCCGAATTCGGCGATCGCTCGCTCGAGGTGCTCAGCCCGGTCGAGCCCGAGGGCTGACCGCTGTCCCGCGACGAGGTGACGGCCGAGTTCGTAATGGGCGCGTGCCAGCTCGTAGGGCATCTGACGTCGCTCGGCGTCGCGGGCTGCCCGGACCCACGCCCGCCGGGCGGGCTCGGCCCGGCCGCCCAGCCATCGGTACCAGCCCAGGCAGATGAGCGCCCTCGGACGGGCAATGGGAAACGTGCGGGCGTAGCGGCGTAACCGGCGCAGGGCGACTGCGGTGCTTTCGCGCAGCTCGGCCGGGTCAGGCTCGCCCGCTCCGCGCGCCGATCGTCGATGCGGATCCGCCAGCTCGAGCAGCGCCAGAGAGACCTCGGCAATGCCGGCGAGCGCCTCGATGGCGTACTGCTCGAACGACGGATGTGGGCCGATCAGGTGGTCGGCGGTGCGGATCGCCTGCCACGCGTCCAACGGCTGCCCGCGGGCAAGGTGTTGGCGAGCCACGGCGGCGTGGAGGCGGGCCGCGTCGATCCTGGCCGCTGCCGGCAAAAGCTGTGCGGCCTCTTCGGACCAGCCTGCCAGCGCCGGGTCGTCGGGGTTGGCGCGCAGGGCCGTCTCGATCAGGACGAGTAGACCCCAGAGGTGTACGACGGGATCGCGGCGGTGTCGGCCGGAGGCCATCGCCTCGGCGGCCGCTGCGGCCGCCTGCGCGTAGCGGGCGGTGAGGTACCGGGTGGCTGCGCTGATCAGGAGCACCTCGTCGGCCCACCGGTGCATCGGTGTTCGGCGCCGGAGTTTCAGGACCCGGTCGACGCCGAGGTCGACGGCGGCCCAGTCGCCGACCCCGGTCCAGTGCAGCCCGCCCACAATGCCGACCCAGCAGGCGGTGAGCGGATCGTTGGTGCGTTCGACGGCGCTGCTCGCGGCGCGAAGGTGGCGGCCCGCGAGCCGGTGCAACCCCACGGTGCCGATCATCATCCCGACACCAGCCTGCGCCCGCACGATCAGATCGAGGTCCCCGGCGCGTTCGGCAGCGTTCAGCGACGAGATCGACGCGGCGAGGACCGGAAGGTGCTCATCGAGTACCCAGTAGACCTCGGCGATCGTGAAGCAGGCGGCAGCGCGTTCGCGGGCCGCCTCACGCCGGTCCGCATCCCGGGCCACGACACCACCCGGCCGCAGGCCGTGAAGCGTCCGGCGGATCACCTGTGACGCGAGCATCCCCAGTCGCCCCGACCTCGACGTCGGGACGCGGCCGACCAGGAGGTCCAGTGCCCGCTCCAGGTGGTACCGAGCGGCGTTCGCCTCCCCGATCTGCTGGTGCGTCTCGCCGAGCATGCGGTGCCAGCGGGCCCGATGCAGGGGCGCGACGTCACGTTCCAGGGCCGCGCGGAAGAAGGCCTGAGCCTCCCGGAACCAGCCCAGGCGCTGGTACACCGCCCACAGCCGGACCAGGTGAGCGTCGAGCGTCATCGGGTCGGCGCCGAGGATGAGCCATTCGGTGGCGGCGCGCAGGTTCTCCTGCTCCGTTTCCAGACTCGGCCCGCCCTCGGCGCGGGCCTCGCCCGGCGGGGGCAGCAGTGCGACGTAGTGCTCGGCGTGGCGCCACCGGGTCCGCGCCTCCTCCGCGGGGTCCGCGGCCAGGCTCTCGGCCGCGTACTGCCGGAGCAGCTCGTGCATCTCGTAGCGGCCGTCCTCGTCGACCGCGATCAGCGACTGGTCGACGAGGCTGGCCAGCATCGGCAGTCCGGCGCCCGCCACGGCGCCGGCGGCCGCGAGGTCGAAGCTACGGCGCAGCACCGACAACCGCCGTAGGGTCCGGCGTTCCTCGTCGGTCAGCAGCTGCCACGACCAGTCGATCACGGAGCGGAGGCTGCGGTGTCGCCGCTCCACGTCGGGTGCGGTGGTCTCGAGCAGTTCGAGCCCGCTGGCGAGCCGATCGGCGATGGCGGCCGGGGTGGCGGAGCGCACCCAGCGGGCGGCCAGCTCGATGGCCAGCGGCACACCGGCGACCAGCCGGCACACGCGGCCGGCCCCCGCGGTGCCGTCGATGGCCAGGGAGTTGGGACGCAGCAGCCGGGCCCGCTCCTGGAAGAGCTGCACCGCCTCGTAGCCGGCGGCGTCCGCGTCGGCGCCCGGCGGTGGGTACGGCAGACCTGGCACCTCGACCAGCCACTCCACACCCAGCCCCAGCGGCCGCCGGGACGTCACCAACAGCTGCGCGCCGGGTGCTCGCCGCAGGAGTTCGGCGAGCATCCCCGCGCTGTCGCGGAGATGCTCCAGATTGTCGAGCACGAGAAGCAGCTCGCGGCCGGCCAACTGCTCGGCGAGCAGGTCCAGCGGTTCGCGGGGCACAGCCAGGTCGATCTCGAGCGCGCGGGCGAGACCGGCGACGACCAGATCGGCGGCCTCGGCCGGCCGGGCCGGGCTGGTGCCAACGAACGACACGAACACCGTCCCGTCACGACGACGCCCCTGCCGATACGCGGCGACCTCTACCGCCAGCCGGGTCTTTCCGATCCCGCCGGGACCCACCAGGGTCACGAGCCGGCACGTGGGATCATCGAGAAGCTCATGCAGGCGCGCCAGCTCCTTTTCCCGACCGACAAGCGCGGTGAGCGGGCGAGGCAGATCGGTCGTCGGCGACCCGGCCGCCAGGGCCACGTCCTGCCGAGCGGCGGACGCGAGCGGGTCAACACCCAGCGCGGTGAACCCACGGGCGGCGGCGATCTCGTCACGGAGGGCAAGCGTGTCCGCCGCCGGCTCGATACCCAACTCCTCCCGAAGGAGATAGCGGCAGGTCTCGTACTGGGCGAGCGCGGCGCTACGCTGACCGCCCACGGCCAGGAACCACATCAACGCACGGTGCGCCTCCTCGTGCAGGCGCTCCAGCTGCAGCAGGCGGCGGGTCACCTCAATCCCGGCGGCAGCATCCCGCCGGTCTCTGGCCCGCTGCACGGCACGGTCCATGAGCGCGAGCATGTCCGCCCGAACAGCGGCGCGCCGCTCGGTCAGCCAATCATCGAAAAGCGGCGCTCCCGGGACGCCGAAACCCTCGAGGAAGTCGCCTCGGCAGAGCCGGACGGCCTCCAGCAGCTCGTCGTCGTCCTGGTGGGCGGCGGCGACCCGGCTCACCTCCGCGACGTCGACCCACACCTGCCGGCTGTCCGCCAGCGCTATGGTCTGCCTGCTCACTGCCACCTGCTCCGGGACGACCCGGCGCAGCTTGGTCAGCACCAGCCGCAGATTGGCCCGGGCCGTCGGCTCCGGAAGGTCGCTCCAGAGCAACCCGGCCAGCGCCGAGCGTGAGTGCGCGGTGCCGGTGACCGCCAGGTAGAACAGGAGCGCCGTCGCCTTGGCGGAGGCCAGCTCCACCAGGGGACGCCCATCCATCGTCAGCTCGGCCCCGCCGAGCACCCGGACACGCAACTGTTGGTTCCGCATAGCCACCACCGTCGTCGTCCGGAAAGAACTCTATCGCTTTCCACGCTGCGAAAACGGTCGGGAAACGGTCTGCACACGGCAGCTCCCTACGGTCGGCTCATGAGTGTCGGAACCCGGGCCCACCAGCGGCAACCTGCCCAGGTTGGTGCCGGCGTCAACGGTGAAGGAGTAGCCATGGCCGTTGTTCATCCGTCCCGCAGCGATCTGCCGGACGTCCAGGTCGGCGGGACCACCGTGCCATCGCTGGTACTGCGGCATGCCGCCCGCCTCGGCGACAAGCCGGCCCTGATCGACGGCGCAACCGGCCGCACGATCAGCTACCGGCAACTCGCCAACGGTGTGGAGCGGGTCGCGGCCGGCCTGGTCGCCCGAGGCTTCGCCCCGGGTGATGTGCTGGCCCTCTACAGCCCCAATACGCCGGAGTTCGCCCTGGCCGCCTACGGGACGATGGCAGCCGGCGGGATCGTCACCGGCGCCAACCCGATGCTCACCGTCGAGGAGCTGGCCGGTCAGCTCGCCGACGCCGGGGCGCGGATGCTGGTCACCGTGCCGCCGTTCCTGGACCGCGCGGTGGCCGCCGCCGAGCGGGCGGGCGTCGAGGAGGTGCTGGTCTTCGGGGACGCGGTCGGCGCGACGTCGTTCCGTGAACTGATCGCCCACCACCACCCGCCGGCGACGCTCGCGGACGATCCCGATCGCGGACTCGCCGCCCTGCCGTACTCCAGCGGCACCACCGGCCTGCCCAAGGGAGTGGAGCTGACCCACTCGAGCGTGGTGACGAACGTTCGCCAGAGCCAGGCGGTGATGGGTTTCCGCGAGGACGACGTGGTGCTCGCCGCGGCGCCGTTCTTCCACGTCATGGGGTTCAACGTCGTGCTGCCGTGCAGTCTGGCGGCCGGCGCGACCGTCGTCACCCTGGCGCGCTTCGACCTCGAAGCCTTCCTTCGGACGATGGAGGAGTATCGGGTGACGCTCAGTATCGTGTCGCCGCCGATGGCGACCGCGCTGGCCGATCATCCACTGGTGGACGACCACGACCTGTCCTCGTTGCGGAGTCTGGGCGTGGGTGCGGCTCCCCTCGGTGCCGATGTGGAGCAGCGATGCGCCGAGCGGCTCGGGTGTGTGGTCAGCCAGGGCCTCGGCATGACGGAAGCCACCGCCATGGTCGCCGTAGGGCCACTCGACCAGCCGCGGCGCGGGTCGGTCGGTCGACTGGTGCCGAACACCGAGGCGCGCGTCGTCGATCCGAACGGCGGTGCCTACCTTGGTGCCGGGCGCGCCGGCGAGCTATGGATCCGCGGCCCGCAGGTCATGCGGGGCTACCGCGACCGTCCGGAGGCCACGGCCGCCACCATCGACGCCGACGGCTGGCTGCGCACCGGGGACCTGTGCTACTTCGACGAGGACGGTTACCTGTACGTGGTCGACCGGTTGAAAGAATTGATCAAGTACGAGGGGTACCAGGTGGCGCCGGCCGAGTTGGAACACCTGCTGCTCACCCACCCGGCGGTTGCGGACGTGGCCGTGGTACCCCGGCCCGACCCGGACGCCGGCGAAGTGCCGGTCGCGTACGTGGTGCTGCGGGGACCGGCGACAGCTGCGGAACTGCTGGCCTACGTGGCCGAGCGGGTCGCTCCCTACAAGCGGCTCCGCGCCGTCCGGTTCACCTCGTCAGTGCCGAGGGCGCCGTCCGGCAAGCTTTCCCGCCGGGTGCTGGTCGAGGCCGAGCGCACCGGATCGGAACGGGCGCGGACAGTGCAAGACTCCCCGCCCGCAGTCCGCGCGGACGGCGGACAGCGATGAACATCCTGGTGGCCGGAGCCGTCGGCCGTGGCCCGACCGAGCTGGCCGCCTTCGACGCCGCGCTGGTGGCGGCCGGTGTCGCCGACCGGAACCTGATCTACCTCAGCTCGGTGTTGCCGCCCGCCAGCTCCGTCGAGCAGGTCGACCGGATCGGCCGTACGCCGGGTAGCTGGGGCGACCGGCTGTACTGCGTAATGGCACGGGCGCGGACGGCGGTGCCGGACGCACAGGCCTGGGCCGGTCTCGGCTGGGTGCAGGACGACTGCGGGCGCGGACTGCTGGTAGAACACGACGCCGACGACGAGGTGAGCCTGCGAGGGCTGGTGACCACGTCCCTGGACGCGCTGTGCCGCAACCGCGGCACGAGCTTCCCGTCGCGTGGCATCGCGGTCGCCGGCGCCCGCTGCACCGGGCGACCGGTCTGCGCCTTGGTGGTCGCGGTGTTCCAGTCGATGGCCTGGGAGCCGGGCCGACGACCGGCCAGAGCGGCGGCACCGGTATGAACGACATCGGTGCGGCTCCGGTGGGCCGGCCGGCGGGCGGTGCCCCGACGACGCACCGCAAGCTCTGGAACTGGGTCTTCAGCCTCGTCGCCACCACGGCATCGGCCTACGCGCTGGAGGCGAGCGGGGTGGCGGCCGGCGCGTGCCTGGTCGCGTCCGGCCTGCTCAGCAGCCTCGACCACCGCGGGACGGTGGTGTTTCTGGTCGCCACCTACGCGGTCTGGGGGTTCGGCCTGCGGACCGGTGTGCGGGCGAACTGGACGCTCCTGGCGACGACGGGCACCAGCACCAATGTGTTGTCCAAGGCGTTGTACGACGTGCTCCGGCGCAGGGCGAGCGGCGTCCGCGCACCGCGCCTGGCGGCGGCCCTCGGGTACGCCGGTACCGAGGTCGCCAAGGAGGTGCCCTACTACGCGGGCGCCTTCGGGATCGCCGCCTTCAGCGACTCGATCACCTCGAACGAGGCACTCGTGTTCCTCGGCGGCGCCAACCTGGGCGCCGCCCTGTACGAGTACGGCCTCGCCCGCCTCACCCGAGCCTTCCTGACCTGGCGGCGCCGCCGGTACGCGTCATTCGACACGGACTGGATACCGGCGGAGTACCTCGCCGACTACTACCGCACCGTCGAACCGGACGAGATCGCCACCATCGCGTTCATCGTCGAGGCGATGGGACGCGCGGAACGTGGTCAGCCCGTGTTGTTCTTTGGGGTGGGGCCCACCCTGCATCACGTTTTCGCGGCCGCCGAGGTGGCCTCGGAGATCCACCTGGGCGACTACCTGCCGGCGAATCTCAACGAGATCCAGCGGTGGATCGACCGCGAACACGATGCTCACGACTGGCGCCCGTTCGTCCGCTACACCCTGCGGTGTGAGGGGGTCAGCTGCCCGACCGACGAGGACGTGGCGATCCGTGAGGATCTCGCCCGGGCGAAGATCACCGCGCTGATCCGGGTGGACGCCCGGCAGCCCCGCCCGATTGACCGCCGATACGCGACGGTGGTCAGCGCCTACTGCGCGGACTCCGCCACCGCCGACCGGGCGACCTGGCAGTTCTTCATGCGCAACATCACTGGCCTGGTCCGGCCCGGGGGTCTCTTCGTCACCGCGGCCCTGCGCCGCTGCCGCGGTTACACCGTCGGGGAGAAGACTTTTCCCAGTGCGGATGTCGACGAACACGACCTCCGGGCGGTGCTGCGACCCGAATTCGGGCCGCTGGACGGATCAATTGAGGTACGGCAGGTCGCCCGGGAGAACTCACACGGCTATTCGGCAATCGTCCTGTGCTCTGCCCGCAAGCGTCCCCGGCCACCCCACTTCCGCCGAGAATGCGGCGAGGGCAGCGGTCAGCGCCCGGAATTGTCACCGGAGGAGGTGTTGGATCTCCTCGGTGCTGGCGGTGGACCCGCCACTGTCGAGTTCGACGGGAACGACTGATCGCGCGTCATCGGCCTGCCGTGCCGAGTGCCTCCCACCACCTGACGATTGAGCAGGTCACGGGCGGGGTAGTGCCCGTCCTCGCGGAAGATCAAGCGGCGGCCGTCCCCGGTCCGCTGGGCGGAAGGGGTATCACCGGTGCGGACGTGGGGGCGCGACGCCGTCGCGCGGTTGCGGGGCGACGGGATGACCGTGGTCGAGCTGACCGCCGCCGCGGTGGTCGCCTGGATCGTGGCAGCGGTGGTGATCCGTCACCCGGACCCGTTCTACGCCCCGACCGCCGCGCTCGTCGTGCTCGGTGAGTCCCGGGGTCGACGGCTGCGGCAGACCGTCGAGATCCTGCTCGCCGTGGCCGCCGCCGTACTCGTCGCGGAGCTGCTGGTGTACGCGCTGGGCCCGGGCACCGGCACGGTCCTGCTGGTGCTGGTACTGACCACCACGACGCTCGTGGTGATCGGTGCCCGCCGTGCCCTGGTCGTGCAGGCCACCGTCTCGGCCATGTACCTGGTCGTGGTCGCCGCGCCGCACGGGACGCTGATGCCGTTCCGCTTCGTCGACGCGCTCATCGGCGGCGCGGTGGCGCTGGCCGCCAGCCAGCTGATGGCCGCCCGCGACCCGCTGGCGCCGCTGGTGGCGCAGGCCCGGCGCAGCTACACCGACCTGGCCGACCTGCTCGATGAGGTGAACGCGGCGCTGCAGGGCTGCGACGAGGATGCCGCCCGCACTGCGCTCGACCAGGCCCGGCAGGTGGACGACTGCGTCGCCCAGCTGCAGACCGCCGTGCTCGCCACCGGTGAGACGCTGCGGCTGGGGCTGCGCCGCCGGCACCTGGGCAAGCTCGCCGACGTGGAAGCGACGGTGCGGCAGCTCGATTACGCCGCCCGCAACATCCGGGTGTTGACCCGGGCCGGTGTGACCCTGACCCGCCGACACACCGCCACACCGCCAGAACTGGCCGCCGCGATCGGCGCGCTGACCGCCGCCGTACGGTCGGCCGGGGAGGCGCTGGCCAGCGACCTGAGCGGCGCCGACGCCGACCGGCATGCGCAGCGGGCCGACGCGGCGGCCCTGGAAGCGGTCCGCATCGCCGCGGGCCTGCTCCGGTCC
Source organism: Micromonospora sp. NPDC047557 (assembly GCF_043205095.1). Classification (NCBI taxonomy): domain Bacteria; kingdom Bacillati; phylum Actinomycetota; class Actinomycetes; order Micromonosporales; family Micromonosporaceae; genus Micromonospora; species Micromonospora sp. NPDC047557. The sequence continues at coordinate 88,803 of NZ_JBIDDK010000017.1, forward strand.
GACCCGCCGCTGCCGGTCACCATGATCGTCGGACAGATCCGGTCGACCGCCATCGACCTGCTACGCGGCGTCGGCCACGACGACATGACGGTGCTGGACCGGGTGGACGAGGCGCTCGGCCTGCGCCGGGCGTGACGCCTGTCGTCCGGCCGGAGACAACGATCCGCGCCACGACGTGATGCGGCGTCACAGCGTCCGGCACCACCGCCCGGCGGCGACCGACGACGGCGTGGCGTTGCCCGACAAACAGGTTCTCGCTGTTCGCGAACGATCGTCCGGGTATGCGGCGGGACTACGATGACCCGGTGACGCCGGACAAGTGGGCCCAGTGGCTCCTGACCCGCCGGGACGGCGACAGCGCGGGCCTGCGCTTCCGTAACGCCCTGGATCTGGCCGCGTTCCGTGACGGCGTCCTTGAGGGAGCCGAGCTGGTGGCCGACGACGTGGTCCTCGACGTGGGCTGCGGGACGGGACTGGTCGCGTTCGGCGCGCTGGATCGGCTCGGCCCGGACGGCCGAGTCATCTTCAGCGATGTCTCACCGGATGTGCTCGACGAGTGCCGGCGCACCGCCGGTGGCGACGAGCGGTGCAGCTTTGTGGTCGCGCCGGCCGATGACCTCGCCGGAATCGCCGACGCCTCTGTCGACGTCGTGACCACTCGCTCGGTGCTCATCTACTCCGACCGCAAGGCCGCCGCCTTCGCGGAGTTCTTCCGGGTCCTGCGACCGGGCGGACGGATGTCCCTGTTCGAGCCCATCAACGGCTTCGCGGAGCGGCTCCGGCCCGATGATCTGTTCGGCTTGGGCAACTCGCCCGTCAACGACCTGATCGCCAAGGTCAGCGATGTCTACCGAAGCACCACCGCGGAAACCACCCGACCGATGATGGACTTCGACGAGCGTGACCTGGTCGACTGGGCAGTATCCGCCGGCTTCGAGGCGGTGGAGCTGAGCTACCGCGCCCAGGTCGACGTGCCCGCCGACCCGATCGGGGACTGGGAGGCACTCAAGCGAGTGGCACCCAACCCCCTGGTCCCCACGTACGGCGAAGCGATCGCCGCCGCCCTGACCGACGACGATCGCGAGCGTCTCGACACATACATGACCGCCCTGGCCGCGGCCGGTACGCCGACGCGGCGCACGATGGCCACGGTGTTCCTTCGCGCACGGCGTCCGCACGGGTCCCGCTGAGGACGTACCGCGCCGCCCCGCACTCACTGACCCGACGGACACACGTCTTGCGCTGGCCCGGTTGTCCTCAGCAGGAACACCGACTCGCCCCCCCCTTCAACCATCGCGAGCCCGAGCTGCAATCGCGCTGATCGCGACAGGCACGGAGGCCTCCAGCGGGCAGTCGTGGGCGGCGTCGTCCTGCACTGCGACCTCGACGGCGACACCCTCGTGGACGCGGCGACGAATCGCCATCCTCGCGCTACCTCTTCAGGCCGTGGCGAGCATCGGGTCGACGACGTCTGCCAGATCGCCGCTGTGCCGGGGCCAGGCTTGCGGGGACGGGTCGCTGCCAGTCGCGAATAGCTGCCCGGACGGGAAGATGTTGACGGGACCTACTGGACGCTGATTTGTTGGTCGCTGCTTTGGGTAGTCACGCGCATGTGTGCTGCCCAGGAGCGCCCGCCCGGTCCGCCCTCCGACGTTGACGATGTAGCGAGCCAGGTGCGCAAGGCGGCAGAGCGGGCTCGCCAGCGTGGTCGTCGGGAGTGGCGGGTGCGGCTGCGCCTGACGAACGTCATCCTGGTGATCACGGTGCAAGCAGCGCTGGCCGCGGCGTTGTCCTGGGTCATCGGGCACGACGTGTTGGGCATTCCTGCGCCGGTTTTCGCTCCGTCCGCGGCGATCGGAACGATCGTCGCCGCAATCGGTCAGCGGGTCCGACGAACCGCCCAGACGCTGATCGGGGTGGTAATCGGAATCCTCATCGGAGACGCTCTGCTCTATACCGTCGGTCCGGGACCGGTGCAGATCGGTCTGGCGGTGGGTATCGCGATCGCGATCGCGCTGTTCCTTTCCGGTGGCAGCGGCGCGATCGTGGCCCACGCGGGTGCTTCGGCTGTCGTGATCGTGACCCTGTCGCCGGTGGACCCCAACCTCGAGTGGCCCAGAATTCTGGATGCGTTCATCGGTGGGGCGGTGGGGCTGGTGGTGGTCACGCTCTTGTTTCCGGTCAACCCGATGCGCATTCTCGACCGGGCGGCCACGCCGATCGTCCAGCTGATCAGCGCGGAACTACGCACTATCGCGACCGCTCTGAATGAGCGTGACGCTGAGCAGGCGACCGCTGCCCTGCAGCGCCTGCGGGGCTCGGGACCCGATTTCGCACGATTGTCGCAGGCGCTCGACGGGGCGAAGGAGGTGGTGAGTCTGGCTCCGGCGAGATGGCTCCGGCGAAATGACGTGGAACAGTTCGCCCACTTCGCTGAGCATGGTCAACGGTTGGTTGGCGACGCACAGGATCTGGCGCGTACCTCGGCGACCGCGTTGCAGTACGACGAGGTGGTTCCGCGGGAGCTGACCAGCACACTCAGGCAACTCGCCGACGCCACCGAGCACCTTCGGGCTGAACGCGTCTCAGGACGTGATCCGCAGCGGGCGCGGGCGACAGCCCTTGAGGCCATGCGCAGCGCCCGCAAGGCCGGCGACGTTGCCACCGGCCGGTTCAGTCAGACCCTGGTCACCCAGATGCGGGTCGCGGCGAGTGACCTGCTCCGCGCCAGCGGTCTCGATCCGGAGACGGCCAACCGGCTGACACGGGAACGTTACGGCGAAAGCGCTTGAGATGGCAGAGGTGATGACGCCACTGACGGCGCAGGTGGCTGTGTCCTGCTGAAAACTACCGTTACCTGCACGACACCCCATGGGCTGCCGCGCGGCGTGGTTGAACGGGACGCTGGTCCGTAAAGGGGTAGGCGGGACTGGCGACCCGCCTCCTTACCTTCTCTCGTCGTCCTCCTCGCCGGGGTGGCGCCATTGCGGCGGGGCCTCGTCTCCGCGTTGGGAATCCAGCGGGTTCTCGTCGGCTTCCGTGGTCCGCTCGAAGCTCGGGCGGCGCGTCTGCTCCGGTTCGGGTACCTCGACGGGGCGGGCACCGGACTGCGGAATCTCCTGGTATCTGGTCGCGGCCTCGGCGCCGTGGACACCCTCGGCGCCGGGTGTCTCCGGCACATGCCGTTCGCGGTGCAGTTGGTCGCGGAGTTTCTGCGGCGGCTTGGCGGCACGCTGCGGCAGGTCACGGCCGAGGTCGGCGACCAGGCGGCCGTATTTGGCGTCGAAGGCAGGGCGTTCTGAGCGGATGCGTGGGATGCGGTCGAAGTTGCGCAGCGGGGGCGGGCAGGTGGTGGCCCATTCCAGGGAGTTCCCGTACCCCCAGGGGTCGTCGACGGAGACGGCGACGCCGAAGCGCCAGGACTTCCAGACGTTGTAGATGAAGAACAGGGTGGACGTACCGAGCACGAACGACCCGATGGTGGAGATGGTGTGCAGGGTGGTGAACCCGTCCTGCGGTAGGTAGTCGGCGTAGCGGCGGGGCATGCCGCGGTTGCCCAGCCAGTGGTGGACCAGGAAGGTGGTGTGGAAACCGACGAACATGGTCCAGAAGTGGACCTTGCCGATTCGTTCGTCGAGCAGCCGCCCGGTCATCTTCGGGAACCAGAAGTACACGCCGGAGAACGCGGCGAAGACGATGGTGCCGAAGAGGACGTAGTGGAAGTGCCCAACGACGAAGTAGCTGTCGTGGACGTGGAAGTCGACCGGTGGGCTGGCCAGCAGCACGCCGGTCAGGCCGCCGAAGAGGAACGTGACGAGGAACCCGGTGGCGAACAGCATCGGGGTCTCGAACGTCAGTTGACCCTTCCACATGGTGCCGATCCAGTTGAAGAACTTCACTCCGGTGGGCACGGCGATGATGAAGGTCGTCGCGGAGAAGAAGGGCAGGAGGACCTGGCCGGTGGCGAACATGTGGTGCGCCCACACGTTCAGGGAGTAGATGAAGATCGCCCACAGTGCCAGGACCATGCCCTTGTAGCCGAACAGTGGTTTTCGCGAGAAGACCGGCAGCACCTCGCTGATGATGCCGAAGAACGGCAGCGCCACGATGTAGACCTCGGGATGGCCGAAGTACCAGAACAGGTGCTGGTAGAGCAGCGGACCGCCGTTGCCCGCGTCGTAGACGTGGCTGTCGAGCACGCGGTCGGACAGCAGGGCGAGGAGCGTCGCCGACAGCAGCGGAAACACCACGATCGCCATCAACGCGGTGATGAACATGGCCCAGGTGAACAGCGGCATTCGCCACATCGTCATCCCCGGGGCGCGCAGGGTCAGGGTGGTGGTGATCAGGTTGACCGACCCGAGGATGGTGCCGACCCCCGAGAGCACCAGCCCGATGACCCAGAGGTTGCCGCCCACCCCTGGTGTGTGTTCCACCTGGCTCAGCGGCGGGTAGGCCGTCCATCCGAAGTCCGCGGCACCTGCTGGGGTGATGAAGGAGCCCAGCACCATCAGCCCGCCGAACAGGTACAGCCAGTAGGCCAACGCGTTCAGCCTGGGGAAGGCGACGTCGGGTGCGCCGATCTGCAGGGGCACGAGATAGTTGCCGAACGCGAAGGCGAGGGGGGTGGCGAACAGGAACATCATGATCGTGCCGTGCGAGGTGAACAGCTGGTTGTACTGCTCCTGTGAGAGGAATTGCAGCCCCGGGCGGGCCAGTTCGCCGCGCATGAGCAGCGCCTCGATGCCCGCGGCGATGAAGAAGAAGAACGACGAGATCAGGTAGAGCAGGCCGATCTGCTTGGCGTCGGTGGTGGCAAGCAGCCTGAGCAGGGCATTACCGGGCACTGCTCGACGTAGCGGCCCGGGGTAGCCACCGGACCTCGCCGGGGCCAGGATCGCCGGGTGACGACTCTGACCAGGCCCAGTACTCGCCGGCTTTGGCATGACTCACTCCCAGACCTGGGTCGGTAAGACGCTCAACGATCGTAAGCGGCCGAGTCACAACGAAAGGTGCTTCTCCGGCAAATCCGGCGGACGATACTGAGCGCGCGGTCAGGAGCACCTCGTCCGGGGGTGCCGCTCAGCTGCCGCGGTGGCGTCAACGGGTGACGCGACGGCGGGGTGACGTGGCGACGTCACGACGGCAGATTTCCGAGGGGCTGAGTGCCCATCCTGTGGGGTCCGTGAGCACGACGGCGCTCGAAAACCATGCGCACAGCAGGGCCAATCGCTCGCAGGGACCCGGCGGTCGGGCCGGGTCTGCGTTCGCCGCGCGTAGCCGAGCCCCGGAATCTGCGGACCGCGAGATCGGCGCCGCGAATCGTAGGGCGTGGTCCGTAAGGCTGAGTGAACGGTCAGGGCGCGCTTGTTGCGCTCAGTGATTGGACAGTCAGTTGCGGCCTGACGCTGAGTGGCCGGTTAGTAATGCCGTTCGAGGGGAAGGTGGCGGTCGACCACGCGTACCGGTGACCGATCGGAGAACTCATGGCCGTGAACCAGGCAGCGGCGCTCACCCGCGATCGACCCCTGCGCATCGCGATGGTCGTTCCACCCTGGCTGCCCGTGCCACCACCGGGCTATGGCGGGGTCGAGCAGGTCGTCGCCGGCCTGGTGGACGCCCTCGTGCTACACGGTCACGAGGTGACCCTGTTCGGCGTAGGCGACCAGCACGGCACCGTGGCCCGCAGCTTCGTCTCCACCGCACCCGACGTGCAATTCGAGCGACTCGGCGAGTCGCTGCCTGAGCTGGCCCATCTGGCCCGGGTGAAGCACCTGATCAAGGCGGCGGACTTCGACCTGGTCCACGACCACACCCTTATCGGTCCGCTGGTCGCCGGGCGCCGCGCCGTACCGACGGTGGCGACCGTGCACGGCAACCCGGTGGGCGAGCACGGCGACGTGCTCAGCGACACCGACCGAGGGGTCGGCCTGGTCGCCATCTCGCACAGCCAGCGTCGACTGAATCCGGGGCTGCCGTGGGCCGGCACGGTGCACAATGCGTTGGACCCCCGAAGCATCCCGTACAAGAGCGCACCCGGCGTAGGGCCGGTGCTGTGGCTGGCTCGGTTCAGTCCTGACAAGGGCCCGGACGTGGCGATCCGTGCGTGTCGGGCCGCCGGGTTGCCGCTGCTGCTCGCGGGCAAGTGCAACGAGCCGTCCGAGCGCCAGTACTACGACGAGGTGGTCAAGCCGATGCTCGGCGAGGACGTCACCGTGGTTTTCAACGCCGACCGGGAGGCCACCCTGCGAATGCTGGTGGAAGCCCGGTGCCTGATCATGCCCATTCGGTGGGAGGAGCCGTTCGGCATGGTCATGGTGGAGGCGATGGCAACCGGAACGCCGGTGGTCGCGCTCGCCCGAGGCGCGGCGCCGGAGTTGGTCCGCCCCGGGGTCACCGGGCTGGTCTGCGAGCGATCCGAGGAGCTACCGGACGCTCTGCGCGCCGTGAAGCGGCTCGACCCAGCGGACTGCGTGGCGCACGTGGCGGAGAACTTCTCGACCTCCCGGATGGCATACGGCTATGAGGCGGTCTACCGACGGTTCCTCGCCGAGGCCAGTGCCGGATCAGACGTAAGCGAGCCGGTCGGCTGACCCCGTCTGGAGCCTCCGGGGGACGGATACAAGAGCATCGAAGTACCCGGCGCGGGTCGCTGCTCGGTCACGTCGAACGTCACTCGACGCATCCTTTCGGCGCGGCGGGCGAGGGTGTGTATCGCGCGATGCGGTGGCAATGGGCGCGGCGTTGGCGGTGGTGACCACGGGATGCGGCTCGGTGACTGCTCGAGCCGGCTCGGCCTCTCGCACAACGGAAGTGAACAGGTCGTTGAACTCCGACAGCCGCAGCGGCCGATCGGCTGTGGGCAGGAGGCGCAGCAACCGGTAGCCATGCGGCCTGTCGACAAACTCGACGATTTGAAAGCTGGACGCCCGGTCAGCCGGTCGTCGTGATGGCTGACCGGAGGCGGTTGAGCGCCTCCGCGCGCACACCGGCCAGAACCGGCTCGTCGGTCAGCACGGCGGGCCGCACGGGGACCTCGCGCGGCATCCGTGTTGTCGCCGAGCGGATGCTGCCAATCAGGGTCGGGCCCCACGAACCGCCAACAACGATCTCCTGCGGGTCGGCAAGCGCGACCACGGCGGCGACGACACCGGCAACGGCCTGGCCGATGAGCTCCCGCGTCGCGGGGTCGCTGTCGAGGAGCCGCTCGACGTCGATCGCGGTCGAGCCGTCGCGGCGCAGACCCAGCTCGTCGAAAACCTCGATCAAGCGGACCGCGCGACCACCCGGCCCGACGGTCAGCAGGTGGGCGATCTCACCGGTCAGGCCGGTATGCCCGCGGCGGACCTCGCCGTCGCTGACGATCGCACAGCCCAGCCCTTCACCCAAGAAGAGGTAAGCGAAGTCGCGGGCGGTGTTCCGCTCGGCCAGCGCCGCCCAGTTCACGTCGTTGTCGACGACGACCGGGCCGCCCGCGCGCGGCGCGAGGACGGCGACCGGGTCGAGGTCACCGACCAGGAAAGGTGAATCGGGCAGCTGCACCAGGCGGCCGGTGGCGCGATCTACCGGGTCAGCCGCGCTGACGACGGCCAGCCGAGCCGGCCGGCCGGCTGCGGCGAGAACCTCGGCGGCCGCGGCGGCCAGCGCATCGGCAGCCTGGCTCGGGCGGGCCGGCCGGTCGATCGGTCGGACCGCGCGCGACACGGTGTCGCCGTAGACGTCCAGGCACTCCGCCACGACACCCTCCGGGGCGATGACGACCGCCAGCGCCACGCCCACCGCCGGCGCGAGGGCGTAGTACGAGCCCACCCGACCGCGACCGCGACCACCCGGGGTGCGCTCACCTGTGTCGGCCACCAGCCCGCGTTCGGTCAGCCGGCGCACGCTCTCTCCCGCTGTCGGCTTGGAGATGCCGATCTCGACGGCAAGCTCGGCGCGAGTAAGTCGACGGTGCTGCATCAACGCGCGAAGCACGTGCTCGTCGGTGAGCGACCGGACGATCTCCTGCGACGGCAAGGTGGGCTCCACGCCAACATTCTAGTCAGGGCTATTGCCTAGAAGAGTTTCGACCCAGTAAAGTCTTTCAAGTAACGGGGGCTAACTAGAAGGAGACGCCGTGTCGACCAGCACCACACTGCCGCACTGGGAGCAGACCCCCACCGACCTCAAAGCGGCCACCCGGGAGATCAAGGCCGCGCTGCGCGCCCAGATCGAGGCCTCCGGGCGTACGGTCGACGAGGTTTTCGCCGTCGTCGAACAGCGGGTCCAGGCCGCCATCGATGACATCAACACTGCCCGCCGTCGCGGCGAGAGCGTCTGGCCGGTCATCGACTACGCCGACATCGCGAACGGCACCGTCACCGCCGAGCAACTCGACCTGCTGCGCCGCCGGGGCTGCCTGGTCGTGCGCGGCCACTTCGACCGCGACCAGGCCCTCGCGTGGGACCGGGACATCGTCGACTACGTCGAGAGCAACAACTTCTTCGAGAACTACCGCGGCCCCGGCGACGACTTCTTCGGCAGCGTCGGCTCCAAGCCCGAGATCTACCCGATCTACTGGTCGCCCGCGCAGATGCAGGCCCGCCAGAGCGACCGGATGGCGGCCGTCCAGGCCTTCCTCAACAGCCAGTGGAAGTCGGAGTCTGACGGCGTGCAGTGGTTCGACCCGAACAGGGATTCGCTCTACCCCGACCGCATCCGCCGCCGCCCCGAGGGCGCCGACTCCGCCGGCCTGGGCACCCACCTCGACCCCGGCACCCTGGACCTGTGGATGACCAGCGCCTACCAGCAGGCGTTCCGGCACCTGTTCGACGGCAGCGTCGAACAGTACGACCCGTGGGACGCCGCGCACCGCACCGACGGCCCGCAGTACCCCGGCACCACCATGTGCTCGGCATTCCGCACCTTCCAGGGCTGGACCGCCCTGTCTGACATGGCCCACGACCAGGGTGTGCTGCACACCGTGCCGATTCCCGAGGCTATGGCGTACCTGATGCTGCGCCCGCTGCTGTCCGACGTCCCCGACGACGACATGTGTGGCGTTACCGTCAACCAGGTCTTCCCGGCTGGCCACAAGTGGCACGCCCCGCTCATGGAGGCACTGGCCGGCATCCCCGACGTGCAGGCCGGTGACTCGGTCTGGTGGCACGCCGACATGATCCACAGTGTCGCGCCGGTCGAGTCGCAGAAGGGCTGGGGCAACGTCATGTACATCCCCGCCGCACCGTGGTGCCCCCGCAACGAGAAGTACGCCGCCAACGTCCGCGAGGCGTTCCTCAGCGGATCGAGCCCTTCGGACTTCCCCGCCGAGGACTACGAGCGCGAATGGCCCAACCGCTTCCAGCCCGAAGACCTCAACGAAACCGGCCGCCGCGGCCTCGGAATCGCCTAGACATCCACGAACGCTGCACGCCTCTTTCCGGCCTCTGCCTTACCGAGACACAACGACTGAGCGGATACGCGCCCTGGCGGCCGGCCTGCTCACCCAGATCCACCCCGCCCTGGAACGAGTCCTCGGCCCGAAAGCGCAGCACAAAGCTGTGCTGGAGCTGCTGTCGCGCTGCGGCGGACCGATTGGACTGCGCAAGGCCGGCCGCCGCAAACTGCTCTCGATCGCCGCCGTTCACGCACCCCGCATGGGCGAACGGCTCGTCGAGCAGATCATGACCGCCCTCGACGAGCAGAGCGTCACCGTCCCCGGCACGACAGCGGCGGAAACGATCCTGCCCCGCCTCGCCGACAGCCTCCGCGATGTCCTGCGACAACGCGACCAGGTCGTCAATCAGGTCGAGAGGATGCTTGATGCGCACCCTCTTGCCGGGTCCTGACCTCGATGCCCGGCATCGGCGTCAGGACCGCCGCCCGGATCCTGCTCGACGTCGGCGACGGCAGCAGCTTCGCCACCCCCGGCCACCTCGCCGCCTACGCCGGCCTCGCGCCAGTGACCCGATCCGGAAGCAGCATCCGCAGCGAACACCCACCCCGCGGCGGCAACAAAGCCCTCAAACGCGCGTTCTTCCTCGCCGCGTTCGCATCCCTCGCCGACCCTGTCAGCCGGGCCTACTACGACCGCAAACGCGCCGCAGGCAAACGCCCCAACGCCGCCCTCATCTGCCTCGCCCGCCGCCGCTGCGACGTCCTGTTCGCCATGCTCCGCGACAAAATCCCCTACCAGCCCTGGCCGCTGCCGGCACTAGCATCAGCGGCGTGAAGGACCTGGACCTCGACGACTTCGCTGCCATCGTGCACGCCCGCGCCAACCAATGGAACAACGCAGGCGTGCAATGGGAACTGCATCGCGGACCCACCCGCGACAAGTCAGCGGCCTGGATCGTCTGCACCACCACCGACCGCGAGGCACAACTGACCATCTGGACCAGCGGCGAAGCCGAACTCGACCTCGCCCACATCTCCACAGGCGCCGTCCTCAGCACCCACTACGAAATGTCCACCATCGCCGACCTCACCGCCTGCCTCGACGACCTCACCTACCGTTTGACGTCGACACCCTCCGGGACTTGACCAAACCCATAGGGACACCCCCCGACTCAGCCGTCGGGCGCCTGGCACCGCCAAACAGCCCTCTACCACCTGCCCGGCGCGATCGAGATCCAGGACGAAATCTGCGATGAACTCGACCAGGCCCATCACCAGCGTTGAGGCCTTCACGAGCACATCGGCGAGGCCCAGGGATGCCACTTTAATCGTCGTTCGTCGATGACGGTCGGCCGTGCGACGACGAGACCGGCAGCCCGACACGCCGCGCTGCACTAGGCCTGTTGGGAGCAGCGATGGGTGACCACTTCGGTATCCACTGGGAAGTCACACCGCACCCATCGACCGCATCACCGCAGGTAGAAGCCCTCATCTCTGTCCGGCGTCGGTGAGTACTTCGGGCTCGGTGACCTCTTCGCTAACCTGCACCCAATCTGCCCCCAGTTGCAAGGCCGGGCCAACCAACGACTCCACACCGCGTTGATCTGCGCACACACCCCGCCAAGGGACATAGAGCATCGTCGACTGCTGCGCGGAACTGTGGAGTACTCCGCGGTGAAACAGGACGCCGCACCGACTCTGACCTGGAGAGATGGAAAACCGCAGGCCGGGCGAGTGCAGTTGCGGGCCGTCGGGTGCAGTTCGGTGCAGTTGAAGGCCGTTCAGTGCACCCTGTTGCTCCCCACCTGCTCCCCCGATCCCAGCTCGTGACTACGCTGCGGCCGCTGACCGGCGGTAGATAGTCCCGCAGGTCGTTCTTGGCCCGATGGCGGACGCTGGCCCGAGGTACGGCCATCGGAGCAGCCACCTCCTCGCCGCTACGGACATGGGTGACGGCCGGGCCTACCAGAATGGGGAGCAGGAACAACCCCCGGACGTAAACGGACTTCCCACCAGGGCTTGGACGCACTAGCCTCGCAGGCCGGCCTGCCCCACGTGCGGCGCCGTACCGCACGTCACTGACCCAGGGATGGCAGCACCGTTCGAGCCGGGCCAGGCTCCGGGGAGCCCGCTCATCGTGAGCGGGCTCCCAAAACGGCTCAACCGAGGCCCAACAGCTCAGCTGCAGAGGCGCGGATCGCGGCAGATGAGTGCGCAGGTGGCGACTCGGCGATGAGCCCGATAGCCCCTGTCGAGGTACCGGCAGATCCCGTATGCCGCTTGGTGGACCGATCCCGGCCGTCTGGTCAGGCAGGTGGGTCGTCCCGGTAGAGATCCGATTTCACATCTCGGCCGCTCCAGCGAGTGGCCGTAAGCTCCGGCCGCTGCCGGACGGGTTTGGGCACCCAGCCGTATCGTCTGGTGTCGGGCGCTTCGTTGTCCCAGTCAGCGATCAACGCGAACGGGTCTGGGATGATGCCCGCCTTATCGTCGCACGTCGTCAGGACGACCATAGATGGATAAAAGCGCGTCTCCTGGGCCACATCGCAGTCGTCGGTCCGAGAAGCGACCAAGGCGCAGCACTTCTCGCAGGCTACGCAAGGGTTCCATGCCACGAGAGACCAGCAGCCGACCTGAACGAGGTCGTGGACGAATCGTGTGCCACGGACGTCGCCGGGCGAGAGCACGAACGTGTTGACGACCTGATCACGGCCGTAGACGGCCGCGTCGATCGCATAGGTGCCGGGTTGGAGCCGCGGAGGGTTCACATGGTGGTGGTCCAGCAGCGACCAGTGCGGTCCGGCGGGCAGCTCGACCAGCCGCAGCGGAACGCTCAACTCGTTCCCGCACGACGCGCACTGAAGGCTTTCCACTCCTGGAGTGTGTCATTTCAAGCCGAGCGTACGCATCCGCAAAGGGGCCATGCGGGCCACCGCTGCCGCGACCTCGGACAGATCGTCGGCCGCCACGGCCCCGGTCACCCGATGCCGCTGCCACATGCTGCAAATCGGCACGACCTCCGACAGCTGCCGGGGGTGACGGACGCTCCGCACCAGCGCGCACGGTCGGCGGCTAGATGAGGGCCCGCTACCTCGGCGATGCGAGAGGGTCTCCGGCATTCAGAGGGCGGCGATTGAGCTGGGAGCTCGTTCTTGCCGAGCCAGTGCGCGTATCACGTCCAGGGAACCGTGTCGCCAGGCGGCGAGGCTACCGACTCTGGCCTGCGGAAACGAGGAGCCGCAGGCTGGGGTGGGTGCAGTTGCGCGTCGTTCGATGCCGTTGGACGCAGTTCAAGGCCGTTCAGGGCACCCCGTTGCTCCCCACCTGCTCCCCCAAACCGGTTCCATACCGCCAAAGAACCTCGGAGTGTTTACCCCAGGGTCGCTGGAACAGGGGAAGGTCAGCTCAACCTCTGCTGGCGGTTTGTTCAGCCTTCGGCCCGATGCTGTCGTTGGGGCATGAGCTGTGGTCACCCGACGTGTTTCGGGCTGTCATACGAGGATGAGTGCAGCTGCCGCGAGCAGGGGCGGCAGCATGAACGGCGCACGGTACCCGAATTGCTCCACGAGCAGGCCGGCGAGTGACTGGCCAGCAGCCGTGCCGACGGGTCCGGCGGCGCAAACGATGGTCATGGTGATCGCGACTCGGGTAGGCGCCAGCCGCTCGGTGATGGCATAAATAGTGATCATGTAAGGTGCGATGGCGATTCCCGCTACCAGGATGACCGCCGCAAATGGCAGTCGTGTCCCGCCAGCGGGTAGCAGGGTCATGGCGACGAGAAGCCCGAAAGCGAAGAGGCGATAGCGGGTGCGCAGGGCCACATGGGATGGGATCCAGGCATAGGCGATGCCGGCGATGGCGCTGCCCGCACCAAGTGCGGCATACAATAAGCCTCCGGTGGACGGGTTGTCTGCCGCAGTAGCGTGTGCCGTCACTCCTACCTGAACGGTGCCGAAGATCGCGCCCATGATCGCCATGGCGGCACACATTGCTGCCAGCCCTGTCCGGGGCAGTGGCGATGCCGCGGATCGTGACGGTGCCCGCTCGGGTGCGGTCGTATACAGCAGCGCCACCGGTGCCGCCGCCGCCAGGAGAAGCACGATGCAGGCCGTGAGCGGCGCACCCGCAGGTACGGGCGCCCAGGTCGCGGCGAGGAGCCCGACAACAGCAGGCCCAGCAATGAAGCTCGCTTCGTCGGCAGCAGCTTCGTACGACAGGGCGGTGGTCATCAGACCTGGCTGTTCAGGCCGCGACTGTGCCAGATAGGACCAGTGAACTCTGATCAGCGGACCTACCTGTGGTTGAGTCGCGCCGACGAGGATGGCAGCGGCAAGAAGTGTCGGGCGATCGGTGAGGGTGGCGGCTAGGAGACCGGCCAGAGCGACGGCGTTCGCAATGGCCATGTAGACGCCAAGCTGACGGATGCTGATGCGATCGGCCAGCTGTCCGACGATGACACCTCCCACGCCGATGGCGAGGCTCTGAGCTGCGGCGGCTGCCCCCGCGAAGGCGTAGCTGCCCGTGACATGCTGCAACAGCAGCAGCGTGCCCAGCGGTGTCATCGCATACGGCAACCGGGCGAGAAATCCGATGGGGAAAACCACGGAACGGGTTGTACGGGCGAGCTCCCTGTACGACAAGGCGTTCTCCTCGCATGACGAAGAGACGCGCCTACCCAGCCACCGGACGCGTACAAATCCCGATTCTGAACGCAGACTAGCAGCGTCAAGGTCATCGATCAAAGCCTAAATGGCGCCTCATCGTTCTCCACCGGGTGGTAGGCATCCCGGTCGCCGCGGATGTCGACGCCGTTGTTGGCCGTATCGAGGAAGCCGTCAAACCAGTCCACGGGATCGACCATCGCACTACGTGCGCTGGGACCGGGCTTCCAATCGCTGGGCTGCCTAAGAGCACGACGGTCGTTCTGCAGAATCACCCGCGGGCAAGCAGAAGGTCCCGCACGCTAGCGGTGGTCTCCTCCCGTTTCCGCAGCCGAAGCGCTGTCCAGCCGAACAATCCCTAATCGGGAGCCACTAGGGCCACGGCAGTCACACACCCTGCGGTCACCGGGGGATGTCGCGGTCGTCAGCGCTTCGACACGCCACGTCATCCGACAGGAGCAGACCAGGACCGGCGCGCGCACAAGGCGGCCGAAGCGCGCACCGGACCATGGCCGGGTGCGACAAGTGGCACAGCAACATCCTTCCAGCCTGCCCGCAGGGCAAGCCAGCGCAGATGTCACCTGTCGGTGCACCAGACCCGAGCGCCAACGGATACGAGTCGAGTTAGGTGACGCGGACCGCGGCATGACAGTGCATTCAATCTCGGGTGACGGCTGACGTGGGCGAGAAATGAGGTGAGCCGAGGTCACTACCGTGGCGTGCATGGAGTCGCCCACTCGAGCACTACCCATGTCGGATCTGCAGGCCCTGCTCAGCGTGTTGGTGACCGTCCACGGTCACCTCATGGCCGACGAGCTCCCACCGGACCTGGTGCGCCGTCTGCTCAGCCGCCTCACCGACCACGGACCGTTGCCTGACGGCGCCTCGGCCGGCGAAATGAATGCCTTGCTGGCCGATCTATGCCAACGCATGCATTGGGCGATGTCGGAAGAGTACGGCGACTATCCCGAGCCGTCGCCGCGGCGAACCACCTACTACCTTGACCTCCCAGACGAGCCCGACATCGTGGCCGCATGCATCGCGCGCTTGACCGACCTCGGCGGCCAGGTTAGTGAGCAATCGCTTGAGCGATCTGTCCCTTCGAGTCGGCGACACATCGCCGCAGCATTTCCCGATCTGCCGCCTGACCCGGCCCATCATGCCCGGGTGCCGCAGCTGACAGCCCTCGCACACCGCTACGGAGGGCGCTACGCAGGCTTCGGCGCCTGACATGCACCACCCGGCAGCGCACCATCGGCGGCAGATCCGCGTACCTGATCTTGAACGTGTGGCGCCCCCGGACGCCGCCTCCGTGAGGCGGAGGCGACACCGCACGCATGGGCGGCCCCGGGTGCGACGTCAGACGATGAACCGCGATGCCGCGGCACCGGGTGGGGAGTACGTGTACCTAGGGAAAGCTGGGCACGCATGCCCATCCATCGGTTGCCGGCGATGTAGAGGATGGTTCGCATGCGAAGGACTTTGATTGTGGTGACGGCCGTGATCCTGGGGCTGGTGTCGGCCAGCGGGCCAGCGGCGGCGCAGCAGCGGCCACGGGGGATCCCTGACCGGGTCATGTTGCAGCCGGAGGATCTCGGCGGGGCCGTGCCGGGGCCGGTGGAGGACGGGCTGGTGTGGTCGCTGCTACCCCAGCCGTGTGCGGACACGCCGGTGCCGCAGCCGGTGGTGAACCGCACCGAGGCGGCCGATCTCGGTACCCGATTTCGGATCTACGAGAACGTCGCCAGGTACCGCGGCGATGGGGCACACGTGTACATCGCCGAACTGAAGGCGCAGCTCGCCCGGTGCGGGGTGGGCGGCGACGAGGAGGGCTTCGACCCGGTCGCCGAGGATCACCTCGGGCCCGACACTGTGCTGTTCCTTGGCACCTACGACGAGGGCGACCGCTACGTCGGCTATGTCGCCGCCGCGGTCGGCCGCTACGTGGTGGTGGTCATGATGTCGGACTCGTACCTGGGGGCGGCCGATCTGACCACGTTGAACGGGCTGGCCAGTGCCGCGATGAGCCGAGCGGCGGCGTGACGCGGGGAGGCCGGCCGTCTTGAGAGGGCCGGGCTCTGGACGTGGCGCCGGCTGATTCAACAGTTGATCCAGCGCGCTGGGCGCAGTCGGGAACCGTTGACGGAGCCTACGACGAGGCCGTCATCGGCGATTCCCCAGCCGAAGGGATCCTGGACATCGGGGATGGCGCCGCCCAGGGCGACGAGCCGGTCGCCGTGCGCAACGGTTCGGTCGCCGAGCACGGTGCCAAGACTGTTGACGTCCTGCGTTGATACCAGCGCCGGGTGGACGGCGGCCGCCACGTCGGTCCGCAGGTCCCAGCGCACCAGGGCAGTGTCCTCGTCCCCGCTGCCG
This sequence comes from Micromonospora sp. NPDC047557, assembly GCF_043205095.1. Lineage (NCBI taxonomy): Bacteria > Bacillati > Actinomycetota > Actinomycetes > Micromonosporales > Micromonosporaceae > Micromonospora > Micromonospora sp. NPDC047557. The sequence continues at coordinate 105,215 of NZ_JBIDDK010000017.1, forward strand.
GTGCCGATACGACCAACTGCCCAGGTCCCCTGGGCCGCGGAGATCCCCGACCACCGGGCGCCGGGAGCGGTGAGCCGGTCCGTCCTTCCGTCGGGATGGCGTACCCAGCCGAAGCCGTCCGCGGCGAACTGCGGTATCTGCGCCTCGATTGGGTCACCGCCGACCCGCTGCCGACCGTGTCCTCGCCGTGCATCTGCTTCCGACGCTCCGCGGCACGAAGCCAGGAACTGCCAGCAGATGCGGTCATCCGGCTGCTCAACGACGGCGACAGCGGCGTCCGTACGACCATGGCTACCCACGCCCCGCACCTGGTCGACCTGATCACGGCCGAGCGCCTCGACCGTGAGTTCCGCCCGGACAAGAAGACGCCCTGGCGACCCGCTGACGTCTTCACGTTCCCGCCACAAACTCTGCGCCGACCGGCCACCGATCCGGATCCGCGGATGCGGTGCCTGGCACCCCGAGATCCGGACCTGCCAGTCGAGCTGGCCCGTGTCCGGCTTGTCGGCCTGCACGGTCACCGCGATGGGCTCGGCGTCCACGGGTCACACCTACAACCGGACAGGTAGCCCCAGTGGTCACGGACCGGGACGGCGGGCCAGCAGCACCACGGCCACCCCGACGAACCGGTCGGTGCCGGTGACGGCGAACTCGCGGCGGAGCAGCTCGGCCCGGGCGGGCGGGATGCCCTCGTACGGGTCGCCCGCCCCGCCGACGACCAGCCAGATCCGCCGGACGTCGCCCAGGCAGGGAGCGGGGTCGACGCAGTCGATCGCCCAGAACCCGCCGGACCGGCCGGGCGGCACGGCGAGGAAGACGTCCCGCGGCGCCGTGCGCAACTGGTACGCCATCGGCAGTGGGGCGCTCCACCCGCGCCAACCGGAGTAGGCGATGCCGTCACCGGTCTCGTACCGCCGGTCGATCAGGGCGGCGGCGGCGCGGTAGTCCGCCTCCCCCGGCACCGGGCTGCGTCGGGCCTCCACCTGGCCCGGTAGGCCCACCCCGGCGACGGCCAGCACGGCCGCGCCGAGCACCGCCGCAGGCCCGCCCGCCGGCAGCGCGCGCCGCAGCGCGGCGACCGGCACGGCGATCCCGACCGCCGCCAGCAGCGCCCAGGCGGGCAGCGTGAACAACACGAACCGGGCCAGGAAGAGGTGCACCAGCGGGTGGCTCAGGTAGCAGCACACCGCCGGCGCCACGGCCCAGACCAGCAGCGGAAGGAGCAGTGCGCGCCGCCGGCGCCAGAGCACGGCGGCGCCGGCCAGGCCGGTCCCGACGAACGTCACGGCGACCGGGAGGGAGCCGAACAGCTCCCGGGGGAAGCGGGCGAGCGCCGCCTGGTCGCGGGTGATCCAGGAGACCTGGTCGGCCTGGCGGGACGCCGCGTACAGCAGGGGCGCCGCGGCCACGGCGACCACCAGCACGGTGAGCGCCCAGGCCCACCGGGTCCGCCGGGCACCGCCGCGGCGGACCGCCGAGCCGACCAGCAGCGCGTGGGCTGCCAGCACCGTCGCCGCGACGGCGTGCAGGCAGGTCAACGCCAGCAGGCAGCCGCCGTAGCGGACCCACCGCGGCCACGAGGGCCGGTCCAGCGCCCCGACCAGGGCGAGCGTAGCCAGCACGGTGAGGGCGACGACCCAGGCGTACGAGCGGGCCTCCTGCCCGTACCGGGACACCGACGGGATCGCGACGAAGAGCAGACCGGCGGTGACCCCGACGGTGCCGTCGTACAGCTTCGCGCCGAGCAGGGTGAGCGCGCCGGCGGCCACCGCTGTGCCGACGATGGACGGGAACCGCAGGGCGAGGGTGGAGTCCCCGGCCAGCGCGGTCCACCCGCGCAGGGCCAGGTAGTAGAGGGCGTGGGTGAGGTCCATGTTGCCGAGCAGATGCCGCAGATCCGGCCACGCGAGGGTGGTGGTCAGCCAGCTGACCGACTCGTCGAACCAGATCTCGCGGCCGCCGCTGCCGAGGGCCGCGACCGCGAACGCGACGAGACTGACGGGCAGGGCGACGCGGGTACGCGACACCGGCGCGCCCGCCCGGCGCGCCGACGCGGCCGGCGCCGCGCGGCCGGGCGCGGTGGGGTGCCGGTCCGACCTGACGGGCTGGGGCACGCTCACGGCGGCGGACGGCCTATTCCTAGACCCGGATACGCGGCACCATCGCCGGCGACCAGCCGACGTCGTACCGGGGGGCGGCGACGGCGCGGGCGAAGGCCTTGGCGACGGCGGGCGAGCTGACGATCCGCCAGTCGACCTCCTTGCGCGCCTCGAACCAGATCACGCCGATGATGTCCGGGTGGCGGGGCAGCAGCTCGAAGGCCTGCCGGATCCACTCGGCCTTGCGCCCCTTGCCGTCGGAGGCGCCGGTCTCGGTGACGACCAGCGGCTTGTGGGTGAAGCCGCGGATCTCCCGGATCGTCGGGCTGAAGATCGCGTCGAAGGACCGGTACGTCGAGAGCGCCCCGGTGCCGTAGTAGCCGGAGAGCCCGACCCAGTCGACGTAGTCGTCGCCCGGATAGAGCGTGGCGAGTTTCGGGGTGGAGTGGTCCCACCTGACGTTCGGGCTCCACGTCCAGATGACGTTCTGCACCCCGGCGGCCTTGAACACGGCGTGGACGTGCCGCCATGCCTTGACGTAGTCACCCGGCCGGTTGCCGTTGGCCGTCTCGCACCACGGGTACCAGTCGCCGTTCATCTCGTGGGCGAACCGGATGGCCACCGGGTACCCGAGGGCCTTGATGCCCTGCGCCCACGACCGCAGGTACGGGTCGAAGCTCCCCCGCGTGATCTGGGCCAGCCGGTACCGGGGCTGGTCCGAGCGGACCCTGTCGATCTTGCGGGCGCTGAAGCCCTTCTTACGGGACGTCTCGTCCAGCCGGTAGTCCCACGGTTCCCACGCCAGCATCGGCAGCATGCCCCGGTCGCGGATCCGGTCGAAGAGCACCCGGTCGAAGGCCGCCGACGCCCATCCCGCGCCGAAGAGCATCGCCTGCGGCTGACGCTTCGCGGCGGCGGCGAACGCATTCACCGGCGTGAAGTCGTACGGACCCTCGTTCGTCATGACGCCGATGAACGTCTTCCCGGCCGGCGGAAAGAGCACCGGCTCCGGGCGCGGCGGTGGTGCGGGCGTCGCCGGGGCGCTCGGTGCGGCCGTCGCCGCGGCCTCCTCCCGGGCTCCCGACGCCGTGCGCGGCGCGATCACGAAGGCGTACGTGAGCAGCAGCGCGATGATCAGCGCCAGCATGCTCCGCGGCAGGGTCAGCCTCGCCATGGCACACTCCGTTCCGCCGGCACCCGCGTCCTCGGCGGGTGGCGGTCCTCGCTACGGGTACGCGCGGCGGCGCGGGCCGCGTCGTCGCGGTGTCGCCCACGGCGCGTCACACCGGAGACGACGGCGATCAGCGGCGGGCCCAGGCCGGTCAGGAGGGTCAGCACCGGCCAGACCCACAGCAGGGTCAGGCCGTGGTCCAGCAGGAAGCTCGCGCCGAGCACGGCGGCGGCGAGGGCCGCCCAGCCGAAGTGCAGCCGGAAGGTGCCGAGCGACTCCGTGGTACGCAGCTTCCCCTTGGCCGTCACCACGAACGCGAGCTTGCGCCGCAGCAGCGCGCCGACCGCGGCGGCAACGTAGACGGGACCGGTGAAGAGGGCCAGCGCCATGCCGACCACACCGATCTCCTCCCGTTCGTGCGGGGCGATGTTGAAGCGGCGCAGCCAGAGCCAGAGCGCGAACCAGGTGCCGATGGTGCCGGCCCAGAGCACCGACCACACGGTCACGTCGAGCTGGGCCGTGCCGACGCCGGTGAGCAGGTACAGGCCGGTGGCGAGGTTGCCCAGCAGGAGGCCGACGGCGACGCTCGGGTAGTAGAACTGGAGCAGCCGGTACTGCCAGCGGCGCCGCGTGCCCAGCTCGCGCGGTGCGCGCAGCTCGGGTCGGACCAGGATCTCGCAGATGCCGGCCGCCCACCGCTTTTGCTGGTTGAAGTAGTCGGCCCACGAGGTGGGGCCCTCCCCGATGGCCACCACGTCCGGGGTGTAGACGCCCTTCCACCGGTTGCCGGTGTGCGGATTGACGGCGGCGTGGACCCGGATGCTGGTGAGGTGGTCCTCGATGATGGAGTCCTGGTAGCCCCCGACGCTGCGCCAGGCCGCCGGTCGGTAGAGGTGGCCGGTGCCGGTGAGCAGTGGCGCGTCCAGCCCGTTGCCGCCGCGCGCGATGAGTCCGTTGTAGAGGTACTGCTGCACCGACGCGCCGTGCGCGACCCAGTTCTGGTGCATGTTGCCGTAGACCTGCGGGGTCACCACGAAGGCGACGTCCGGGTCGCGGAAGTAGCCGAGGGTCCGTTCCAGGAAGCCGGGCAACGGCACGTGGTCCGGGTCGACGTTGGCGACCACGTCGTAGCCGTGCTCGTGCTCGGCCCGCCAGGCGTTGTGGTTTCCCGACTTCGTCCTGGCCCGGAACTCGCCGCTCGGCTGGTTGTACTCGGGTCGGCCCTTGCGGCTGAAGTGCCGCACCCCGAGCCGCGCGGCCATCTCCTTCACCGCGGGGTCGTCTCCCTCGTCGAGGATCCAGACGTCGACCTGGCCGCAGTAGACAATCTGCCGCATCCGCCGCAGGGTCCGCTCGGCGACGTCGAGCGGCTCCTTGCTGGGCACGATGGTGGTGAGCAGCGCCACCCGCAGGCCGACGGGCGGATCGACGGGGACCGGATCCTTGGCATGGAACGCGAAGACCCAGATCACGACGTTCTGCGCGAGGCGGATCAACTCCACGCCGACGACCACGCAGAAGCCGAGCCGGGCCGCAGTCGTCTGCCAGCTGCCCATCCCGGTCACGCCGGGCCCCGGCACGTGCGCCGGGAGCAGCAGCCACCCGACGAACAGCAGCCCGGCCGCACTGTTGACCAGAACCAGAAGCGTCAGGATCAGCCGGGACGCGGGCGACAGGGCCGGCCGGAACTGGACCGGCGCCGCCACGTGCCCCGGCGCGATCAAGGGTCCGGCCGTCGTACCGCACGCGGCGTAGGCGCGGCGCGCCCGGACGTTGCGCTGCCGACGGTCAGGCGGCTCCGACGACCCTCCGATCGAGGTCGGGGCCGGAGCGACGGCGATGCCCTGCCCGGCGACGGGAGACCGCCGGCTGTCGCTGGCGATGACCACATTGCCCCCATGGATTTCTGCCCGACTCGAACTCGACCGGAGCTGATGCTATTCGGACAATTTGCTTAGAACGGGCTAGTTGCGTAAATGACCATGAGCCGCGCTCTCCTCAGCCACCGGCGTGGTGCGCCTCGCGTGCCGTCGCACCGTCGGCGGGTCGCGTCCACAAGTGAACGACCCTCGTGAGATCGCCGGTCGCCCGCTCGCGCCCTCCGGGCGTGGACCGGGCCAGCTGCGCCGGGGCGCCAAGCACCGCGATCGCCACCAGGGCGACCGCGCACCACCCGGCGCGCACCCGCGCCAGCGCGACCGCGCCGAGGGTGGCCCACGCGGGCAGCGTGAAGAGCAGCACCTCCGGCACCCAGACCGGCGTCGCCTGCGCGACCAGCAGCAGACCCAGCGGCGGCACCACCGCCCAGGCGGTGTAGAGGGCGGCGGAGCGTCGCAGCGGCAGGCTGAACAGCGCCAACCCGGCCAGCACGACCCCCAGGGCGGTGACGCCGAAGAGGTTCCGGGGCGTCGCGGCCAGCACGTCCAGAGTGGGCTCCGACCCCCGCGCGATCCCGCCGCCGACGACGCCACTGGTAAGCCCCAGCGCGACAGCCGCGGGGAGCGCGCCGAGGATCGCGACCGCCGACCACCGGCCGACCACCCCGCGTCGGAAGACGAACATCGACCAGCCGTGCCCGGCGAGCAACAGCAGCGCGAGACCGTGCGAAAGGCCCAGCAGCAGCACCGCGGCGCCGTAGCCGGCGAAGCGTCCGACCGTCGGCCGGTCAACCGCCCGCACGAGCAGCAGCGTGGCGAGCACGGCGGCGAACACCGTCAGCGCGTACGGCTGGATCTCCTGCGCGTACCGGGTCGACGTCGGCAGCAGCGCGAAGATCACGCCGGCCAGCAGGCCCACCCGCGGCGTGAAGAGTCGGGCCGCCAGGAGCCCGACGAGGGCCGCGGCGGCGGTGACGGCCACCATCGACACCACCCGTATCGCCGGGCCGGACGCGCCGAGCACCTCCGCAGACCAGCGCAGCAGCGGCGAACCGGCGAGGCCCGGGGTGCCGCCGCCCGGCGGAGTGGCCACGCCGGCCCGCAGGAGGCAGAGCGCGACCGTCAACAGTGCCGGCACCAGCCAGGCGGTGACCCGCCACCGGCCGGTGTCGGTCGTCGCCTGGGTGACCATCGCGTGGTCCTCACCCCAGGGGTCCTCGACGTCGACCTCCGTCGACGCCAGCCGGGGCAGGACTATGGTGTCCGCGTCCTTCATCGTGTCTCACGCATCTCTGTCGGATCCGGCGGTGCACACCGCGGCGGGGGCGCGCCCCACGGCGACGCGAGCCGGGCGTACGCGCGGCGTGGGCAGCACGCGGCGCAGGACCGGCCGGACTCCTGGATCGGGTACGGGTGTCCACTGGAGCATAGGGAACAGAACAGGACAGATGACTCGGATGCGGCATAAGCCCCGAATCGGCGATCACCCGGACGTTGAGGTCTACCTCAACGCCCTCACCGCCCAGTACTTCAGCAACCTCGACCATGTCATCGAGATCCTCGCCGCGATGGATGTCCTCGACGACGACAGGCCGGCAGCCTTGGAGAACCTCATGGCCTCGAAGGTGGCCAATCTCCATTCCTGGTGCCACGACCTGCTCACCTGGGCACGCCTGCTGCGTGACGAGTGCCCTCGCCACCGCCCCCGCGACGAAAAGACCGTTCGCGCCCACCTCGGCCACGCGGCGGACGCCGCCGCACACTGGCCGCAACACGGCCACCTGCGCGAAGTCACTCGCGACGATGTCCTCATCTACCTCGGCACTCCGCGTGGAACACGCCGGGAGAGCGCGGCAACGGCACTACGCGCATTGTTCCGCTGGGCCAAATCCCACAAGCTGATCTTCCGGAACCCGACCCACGCGATCTCGATTTCGAAAGCACCAGACCCGGTCCGGCAGCCGCTGCGGCCAGACGAGATCACCGCAAGCGTCGCCGCCGCGACCACTCCACAGGCGAGACTCTGCGTGAGCCTCGCGGCCGTCCACGCCGCCCGGCCAGGTCAGATCCGGCGAAGGCACCGCGATCCGCTGGGCCGCCAACGCACGACAGCTACTCGCTAACGGCACTGCGGCAACTGACCGATGACTGGCTTTGGTCGTGAATTCCAGGCTCTGGCGCACGTTTCGTCAATGACCTCGGGGGGGTCCGGCTGAACTACCAGCCTGAAACGCAAACGGTGCGCGCTGCAGTGGATCTCAGCGCGCACCGTGGGGCAATGGTTTGTGTCCGAGGGGGGAAGCTCTTGTACGTATCATCGGTGCTCCATTTCGGGTGCACATGCTCGTAGATTACGGCACGTTCAGGGTTGGCTCAACCTCGCGCGCTCATTACCGGGCGTGAGCATGAATCGAAGTCGGGCCGCGTATGGTCCAATATTGCCAGCCAGCTGGCTCGGTTATCGACTGACCGAAATGAACGTGCAGGCAGAAGCTTGAGCCCCACCGCAGGGGTCCTGGTGAGTTTCAGTCGACCGGCGTTGACGGCAACCCGTGCCGCTCGCGTTCTTCGGTAGCGAGCGCGCTAGGTTCACCGCCTTCGTCGAACTCTGAAATTCACCACAACCGCGCACAGCGCCAGAGCATCCAGCGCCGACCAACGCGATGCAACGAGGTGTTCCCGCAACGCGGAGATCTGTGGCGCTTACCTCGCCGCTCGCCTGCACCGCCTGCCCGGCCGGCAGCCGGCGATCCTCGCGGTCCTGATGAACACCCGTGGCCTCACCGAACTGATCATTCTCACCGTCGGCCTGCAACTCGGACTGCTGGACACCGAGCTGTACTCGTTGATGGTGGTCATGGCGATCGTGACGACGGCGATGGCCGGGCCGCTACTTCAGCTCCTCGGGGTCGGGACGGGCAGGTGCGACCGCTGGCCGAGCCGGCGCCGGCCGTCAGCGGCGCCTGAGTGGACGCCCAGCGCCGGGCAGCGGCTCCGGCTCACTGTTCCGGCCCCAGAACGCGCCGCACGGGCGGGCGGTCCGGTGTCCTCCTGCGCCACTCCCGCAGGTAGCCTCAGGAGACCTCCTCGAACCGCACGCCGTCATACCAGGTCGTATGCGGGATGTGGAGGTGTCCGTAGATCGCTGCCACCGCCCGGTACCGCAGGTGCCACTGGGCGATGCGCTCGGTGCCGCACCACTGGGCGAAATCCGGGTACCACAGCACGTCGGTGGGCTCTCGCCGCAGCGGCCAGTGACTGACCAGCACCGTGGCCGTGTCGTCCGGCAGCGCGTCGAGCCGTGCCGTGGTCTCGTCGATTCGGGCGTGGCACCACGACTCACGGTCCGGGTACGGATCGGGGTGCAGCAGCATCTCGTCGGTGCAGACGACACCTCGGTCGTAGGCGCGTTCGAGTGACTCCTCCTTACTGGTCACTCCCGGAACCTGGAACGAGTAGTCGTACAGCTGAAATATCTGAACGACCGTGACCTGCCCGCCCGGGCCGGGGAACACGGGGTAGGGATCCTCCGGCGTGTGCACACCGTTCTCCCGGCACATCCGGACCAGCTCCTGGTAGCGCTCCTCGCCACGCAATCGCACCGGATCCGACGGTGCTCACGGTTCTCCGGGTAGGAGACGTGCAGGTCGCGGACCGCGAACAGGGAACCGGCCATGCCATGATCTTGCCAGTCCCGATGGCCGGCCCGCCACTGCGGACTCCGGCACTCGATCATGAATGGTGCTAACCGAACAGCGGTGACCACTGTGGCATCCTGTTCCCGAATGTCGCCTAAACGCCGGACGGAGCCCGCACCGCGATGAGCAAGGCTGAATTCGCTTCCGAGACCCACGACCCGTCGTCTCTCATCGAGAAATGGCTCCCGATCTGGGACGAGCTGCGGGTCTCCGAAGCGCGCGGGCTGGCCGGCGACGGCGCGGACGACGAACCGCGCTCCTCCGTGGTGAGCATGTTCCCCTACCCCTCGGGCGACCTGCACATGGGGCACGCCGAGGTGTACTCGATCAGTGACGCGCTCGCCCGATACCTGCGGCTCACCGGCCACAACGTGCTCAACCCGATCGGCTGGGACTCCTTCGGGCTGCCCGCGGAGAACGCCGCCCTAAAACGGTCGCTGGACCCCCGCGCCTGGACCTACGACAACATCGCCGTCCAGGCCGAGTCGTTCCGCCGGCTGGGCATCTCGTTCGACTGGCGAACCCGCCTGCACACCTCGGACCCGGAGTACTACCGCTGGAACCAGTGGCTCTTCCTGCGGATGTTCGAGAAGGGCCTGGCGTACCGCAAGCAGGCTGCGGTGAACTGGTGCCCGAACGACCTGACGGTCCTGGCCAACGAGCAGGTGATCAGCGGCCGTTGCGAGCGGTGCGGCACCGAGGTGGTGCAGCGTGCCCTGACCCAGTGGTTCTTTCGCACCACCGCCTACGCCCAGCGGCTGCTGGACGACATGGTGGCGCTGGAGGGCAACTGGCCCGCCGAGATCCTCGGCATGCAGCGCAACTGGATCGGGCGCTCGACCGGCGCGCACATCGACTTCACGGTGATCGGACGCGATGAGCCGGTCCGTGTCTTCACCACCCGGCCGGACACCCTGTTCGGGGCCACGTTCTTCGTGGTCGCGGTGGACGCGCCACTGGCCGACGAGTTGTGTGCCCCGGAGCACAGGCCCCAGCTCAAGGAGTACCGCGCCCGGACAGCCTCGGCCACCGAGATCGAGCGGCTCGCCACCGACCGGCCCAAGACCGGCATCTTCCTCGGCCGGTACGCCGTCAACCCGGTGAACGGCGAGCACCTGCCGATCTACGCCGCCGACTATGTGCTGGCCCACTACGGCACCGGCGCGATCATGGCCGTTCCTGCGCACGACCAGCGGGATCTGGACTTCGCCCGGGCGCAGGACCTCCCGATCCGGACGGTGATCGACACCGGGGACGCCGAGCCCAGCGCCGCCACCGGCACGCTGATCGGCTCGGGCCCCTTCGACGGGCTCACGGTCGCGGCCGGGGCTGAAGCGATCATCGCAGCGCTCGAGGAACAGGGCACCGGCACCGCGGCCGTCACCTACCGGCTGCGCGACTGGCTGCTCTCCCGCCAGCGGTACTGGGGAACCCCCATCCCGATCATCCACTGCGCCGGCTGCGGCGAGGTGCCCGTGCCCGACGACCAGTTGCCGGTCGAGCTGCCGACCGAGGGCTACCAGTTGCGGCCGGACGGTGGCCGCTCGCCCCTGCGGAGCGCGGAGGATTGGGTACGGACATCCTGCCCCCGCTGTGGCGGACCGGCCGAGCGTGACACCGACACGATGGACACCTTCGTCGACTCCTCCTGGTACTTCTTGCGGTACCCGGCACCGCATCACACCGCGGGCCCGTTCGATCCCAGCGCGGTGCGGCGCTGGCTGCCGGTCGACGTCTATATCGGCGGCAAGGAGCACGCCACCGGTCACCTGATGTACGCCCGCTTCATCACCAAGGTCCTGCACGACCTGGGGCTGGTGCCGTTCGTGGAGCCGTTCACCAAACTGATCAACCAGGGTCAGGTGATCATGAACGGCAAGGCGATGAGCAAGACCCTAGGCAATTTGGTGGTGCTGCAGAAGCAGATCGCCGAGCACGGCCCCGACGCGGTACGTGTCACCATGCTGTTCGCGGGTCCGCCGGAGGACGACATCGACTGGGCGGACGTCTCCCCCAGCGGATCGGTGAAATGGCTGAATCGCGTGCTGCGCCTGGCCGCCCAGGTGGGTGCGGAACCCGTCGGTACGGTACCGGGCGACCCGGAGGCCCGCCGGTCGGTGCACCGGCTGATCGCGTCCACCACCGAGGCCATGGAGCACCGGCGGCTCAACGTCGCCGTCGCCCGGCTGATGGAGCTGACCACGCTGCTGCGCCGGACCTTCGAGTCCTCGGGCGCGGCTGATCCGGTGATCCGGGAGGGCGTCGAGGCACTCGTACGCATGCTCTCCTGCTTCGCACCCTTCACCGCCGACGAGTGCTGGGAGATCCTCGGCCACCAGCCGTCGGTGACCGTCACCCACTGGCCGCAGGCCGATGCCGCCCTGCTCGTCCAGGAGACCACCACCTGTGTGTTCCAGGTGAACGGCAAGGTTCGCGACAAGGCCGAGGTGTCCGTCTCGATCTCGGAGGCTGATTTGGGCGACCTGGTCCTGGCGTCTGCGCCGGTCCGCCGGGCCGTCGGAGAGGCGGAGATCGCCACGGTCGTGATCAGGGCGCCCCGGATCGCTAACGTCGTGACCAAGCGCTGACAGGTCTCCGTACCAGAACCGTAGCGAAACGCCGCACATGTGCCCGCCGTGGGCGGACCAGCGGCGTCGGCTCCAATCCTTGATCAGCGTTCGGGCCGGGTGATGCCCGTGAGCTGATGGATAGTCGGCTCGCTATCAGGCTGCCACCCGCCACCCGCGATCGCGGTGGCCGGCCGCCGCGGGGACGAGGAGGCGGACGTGATGACGGCACAGCCGATCGACGACAGGACGGCACCGGCGGCTGACATCAGGCGCCCGGACCTGTCCGAGAAGCGCCGGCGCCTGCTGGACGCGATGCTGGGCACGACGACGCCCGTCGCGGCCGACCGGATCACCCCGGCCAGCCGCGGAGGGCCGCTGCCGCTCTCTCCCGCACAGCAGCGGCTCTGGACGCTGGACCGGCTGATATCCCGGACGCCGCTGTACAACGCGCCCCTGGCCTACCGCCTGCGCGGGCGCCTGGACCGGGAGGCGCTGGCCGAAGCGCTCACCCGCCTGGTCGCCCGGCACGAGGTGCTCCGGACCACCTTCTCCTCCCGCAACGGAGTGCCTGAACAGGTGATCCGACCGGCCCAGCGGGTGCCCGTCACGCTGGTCCACGTCGCGTCGAACGGTGCACGACCGGGTCTGGCCGACATCGCTGACCGCGAGGCCAAGATCCCGTTCGATCTGGAGCAGGGACCGCTCTTCCGTGTCTCTCTGGTGCCGCTCGGCGATGACGACACCGTCCTGCTCCTCACGTTCCATCACATCCTCACCGACACCTGGTCGCTGGGCGTGATGTTCCGTGAGCTCGCCGCCGAGTACGACCGCGCCCGCGGCGTCGCAGCACCCGATCTCCCGCCGCTGCCGGTGCAGTACGCCGACTTCGCAGTTTGGCAGCGCGAGTCGCTAATCGGCGAGCGGACCCGCCGCGACCTGGACTATTGGACCGAGCAGCTGCGCGATGCGCCGCGAATGCTCACGCTGCCCACCGATCGGCCCGCCCCGGTGATGCCCACGTTCGCCGGCGCCACGCACGAGTTCACCGTGCCGGCCGGGATCACCGCGAGGCTGCGCGCCCTGGCCACGGCACACGACGCGACCTTGTTCATGGTGCTGCTGGCCGGCTTCGCCGCCACCCTGGCCCGGTACACCGGCCAGACCGACGTGGTGGTCTGCTCGCCGGTCGCAGGCCGCTCCCGGGTGGAGCTGGAGCACCTCATCGGGTTCTTCGTCAACAATCTTCTGCTCCGCATCGACCTCAGCGGCGACCCGGCGTTCACCGAGGTGCTCCGGCGGGTGCGCCGGACCGCGCTGGCCGGGTACGACCACCAGGACCTGCCGTTCGAGACGCTCGTCGAGGCGCTCAAACCGGAACGGCATCTGGGCCGGCAGCCACTCGCGCAGATCTCGTTCCAGGTGGCCGAGCCGGTCGGTGGGGAGGCCGAGTTCCTGCCGAGTCTCGCCGGCGTCACGGTCGAACCGATGGCGACCCACACCGGCACGAGCAAGTTCGACCTGTCGATCGCGATCACCGCTCACCCGGATGGGCTGCGCGGCACCGTCGAGTACGCGACCGAGCTCTACGATCCCGCCACGATCGAGCGGTTCACCGCGAACTTCGGCACCCTCCTGGAGAGCGTCGCCGATCTCCCCGAACGGCCGGTGCACACGCTGCCCGCTGTCGCCGAGCCGCAGCTGCGCCAGCTGATCACCGAGTGGAATCGGACCGAGCATCCGATCAGTGCGGGACCGTGCCTGCACGACCTCGTGGAAGCCACGGTACGGCGGAACCCAGAGGCCGTCGCCGTAGTGGCGGACACCGTGGAACTCACCTATCGGGAGCTGGACCAACGGGCCAACGGGCTGGCGCACCGCCTTCGGGCGAACGGCGTCACCGCCGACGACCTGGTGTGTCTGCTCGCCGACCGGTCACCGGCCACCGTGGTCGCCCAGCTCGCGATCCTCAAGGCCGGAGGGGCCTACCTCCCGCTGGATCCGGACCAGCCGCCGCAACGCCTGGCCGCGCTGATCACCGACTCCGGAGCCGGCATGCTGCTGGTCCAGCGGGGGTTGCTGGACGCCGTCCCGTCCCGGCAGCCCGCCACCGTCGTGGCGTTCGACGAGGTCGAACCCGGTGCTCCGAAGCCACCCCCGCGGATTTCCACCGCTGACAACCTGGCCTACGGGGTGTTCACCTCCGGCTCGACCGGGCGGCCCAAATGCGTGGTGACTCCGCACCGAGGCATCGTGAACATGCTGGAGTGGGCGCGGCACGAGTACCGGATGACTCCCGCCGACCGGATGGTCCACAAGGCTCCGTACAGCTTCGACGTGTCGGTGTGGGAGGTGTTCTGGCCGCTGGTCTACGGCGGCGCTGTGGTGATCGCCCGTCCCGGCGGGCAGCGCGACGCCCGTTACCTGGCCCGGCTGGTGAAGCAGCACCAGGTCTCGACGATCCACTTCGTGCCCACGATGCTCCGGGCGTTCATGGCGGTGCCGGCCGCCCGGGACTGCGATCGGCTCCGGCAGGTCATCTGCGGCGGCGAGCCGCTCACCACCGACCTGGTGGCCGACTTCTACGCGGCGTTCCCCGAGGGCGTGACCCTGCACAACCAGTACGGCCCGGCCGAAGTCTCGGTGCAGACCACCACCTGGCCGCTGGATCCCGGATGCCGCCGTGTCGTCCTCGGCCGGGGGGTCTGGAACACCCGGCTGTACGTCCTGGACACCGCCGGGCTGCCGGTGCCGGTGGGCGTCACCGGCGAGTTGTACCTGGCCGGTGTCCAGCTCGCTCGCGGTTACCTGGGCCAACCCGGACTCACCGCTGACCGGTTCGTCCCGGACCCGTACGGGCCGCCGGGCAGTCGCGCGTACCGCAGCGGCGATCTGGTGCGCCGGCTGCCCGACGGCACGCTGGAGTTCGCCGGGCGTGCCGACTACCAGGTGAAGATCGGCGGCCACCGTATCGAACCCGGGGAGGTGCAGACCCGGCTCGCCGAGCATCCGTCGGTGGGGCAGGCGGTGGTGGTGGCGCTGCCCGTGTCCTCGAATGCCAAACAGCTGGTCGCCTACGTGGTCGTCGAGCCCGGCCGCGAGCACGACCGGCTGGAGTCGGTGCTGCGCACCCACCTCGCCGAGCGGCTGCCCAGCTACCTCGTGCCCACCTGGATCGTCGTGCTGGACGCCCTGCCGCTCAACCACAACGGCAAGGTGGACGTCTCCGCGCTGCGACCGCCGCATCCCGGGGACCGGCCCGAGCATGTGCCGCCACGTACCGATACCGAGCTGGCGCTCAGCCGGATCTGGGAGCAGGTGCTACGACTCGACCGGGTAGGCGCCGACGACAACTTCTTCACGCTCGGCGGCGACTCGATCCGCGCCATCGAGGTCGTCGCCCGGGCACAGGGCGAAGGTCTGGAGCTGACCCCGAACCAGATCTTCCAGTACCAGACGATCGGCGAGCTGGCCCTGGTGGCCATCGCGGAAGCGGCCGCCGGTCCCCGGTCCCGGCCGGAGACCGCCCTGGCCGGGCCGGCCGTGGTCACCCCGATGCAGCGGCTGTATCTCCAGACCGGCGGCCGGGACGAGGACAGCCTCGCCCAATACGTGTGCCTGACCGTCCCCGCCCGTCTCGGCGCCGACGACCTGGATCGGGCGATCGGGCAGCTGATCCAGCGGCATCCGGCGCTGCGGACCAGGTACCGCCAGACCGCCGGCACCTGGACGCAGGAGGTCATGCCGTCTCGGCAGGCCGCGCTGCTGAACCGGATCCGGACCGGTGCCGACCTCGACGACGCGGCTGAGGCCTGGGTGCGCGAGGCCGTGGCCCGTCTGCGGCCCAGCGAGGGCCGGCTCGTCGAAGGCGCGCTGGTGTCCGACGGGGACAGCCACCTGCTCGTGCTGATGGCGCACCATCTTGGCGTGGACGCGGTCTCCTGGCGCATCCTGGTGGCCGAGCTGGAGACACTCTGCCGCGAGCCAGGCCGCGCGGTGGAGCTACCGGTACCGACCACCTCCTTCATCAGGTGGAGCGAAGGACTCGCCGCGCGTGCCGCCCGCACCGGCGTGGCCGAGGAGGCGTTCTGGCGGGATCGCTTGGCCGTGCCGGTTCCTCGGCTGCCCCGGGACCGGACGAGCGCGGAGGCGCCCGCCTACGGCACGGCCAGGCGGTTCGTCCTGCACGTGTCGAAGGAGGTGACGGACGCGCTCACCGAGGTGGGCCGCACGTACCGGGTCCGGCCGCACGAGATCTTCATCGCCGCGACCGTGGCCGCCCTGCGCCGCTGGACCGGCGCCGAGCAGATCCGGGTCGATCTGGAGGGACACGGCCGCGAGGACGTCCTGGAGGGGGTGGATGTGACCCGCACGGTCGGCTGGTTCACCTCGCTCTACCCCCTGGTGGTCGCGAACGCGGGGATCGGGGACGCGGCCGCCGAGCTGGTGGCGGTCAAGGAGGAGCTCCACCGGACACCCGACCGCGGCCTGGGCTTCGGCTGGGTCGCCGGGAACGCCACCGGCGAGTACCTGTTCAACTTCCTGGGCAGCCTGGACGGCGACGGTGCGCCGGGCAGCCTGCTCACGCCGGTCGGTGAGCCGCTGCGGCTGGCCGCGACGCCGTCACGGCCGCGTACCCACCTGATCGAATCCGATGCGTATCTGACCGGTGACGGTGCCCTCGTGCGCTGGCTTTACGAGCCGGCGATCCACGACGAGGTCACCATCCGTACGATCGCCGCGCATTTCGCCGCGTTCGTCGACGAGCTCGTCGAGCTCTCCCGCCTGCCCGGGGCCGCCGCGCTGACCGCCGGTGACTTCCCGCTGTCCGGCCTGACCACAGCGGAGCTGTCCCGGCACTTCGGACCGGGACACGAGGTCCAGGACATCTATCCCCTCTCGGCGATCCAGGAGGGCCTGCTGTTCCACACCCTCACCGCGCCGGACGCGGCGATGTACCTCACCCAGGCCAGCTGGGAGCTGGGAGACGTGCATGCGCCCACGCTCGCCGCGGCCTGGCAGGAGATCGTGCGGCGGACCCCGGTCCTGCGTACCCGGCTCTCCTGGCAGACGGTCCGGGAGCCCATGCAGGTGGTGGAGCGTGAGGTACGACTGCCGGTGGAAGTGCTGAACTGGGCCGGTCGACCGGCCGGGGAGCAGGCGCATGCACTGGACCAGCTGCTCGCCGACGGCCGCCGGGACCCGCTGGCCCTGGACCGGGCACCCCTACTGCGGATCACACTGATCCGGACCGCCTCGGCGAACTGGCGCATCGTCCTGGAGTGTCACCACGTCCTGCTGGACGGCTGGAGTGTGGTCATGCTTCTCGCGGACGTGCTGACGGCGTACCGTCGCCTGCGTTTCGGAGCCGATCTGCGCCTGCCGGCCCGGCCCGCGTTCCGGCACTACATCGACTGGCAGCGGCGCACACGGAACGACCAGGACCGGGACTACTGGATCGCACACCTGGAAGGGGTGACCGGTCCCACCCCGCTGCCGATCGGGCCGCCGCCGGGCGGCGCCGGGCAGGGCGCTCTGGACGTGCCCCTGCCGACCGGCTTCGCCGGTCTTGCCGACGCATTCGCACGGCGTGAGCAGATCACCCAGGGAACCCTCCTGCAGGGCGCGTGGGCGCTTGCCCTGGCCCGGTACCAGGACGCCGGTGACGTGGTCTTCGGGGTCACCGTCTCCGGGCGCAGCGGCCTGCCCGGGATCGAGCTCATGATCGGGCTGCTGATCAACACTCTGCCGCTGCGGGTCCGTGTGAACCGGGACGAGCCGGTCGGCGAGTGGCTACGGGCACTGCAGGCGGAACGCGCCCAGATGCCCTCGGAGCACACCTCGCTGGCCCAGGTGAAGAGCTGGAGCGGATTCCCGGCGCGGGCGCCGCTGTTCGACAGCATTCTGGTGATCGAGAACTATCCGATGGACGAGAACATCCGCAGTCAGCTCGGTGGGCTGTCCGCGGAGGTGCTGCGGGTGGAGGAGACCATCAGCTATCCGATCCGGGTGCTGGTCGCACCGGGCGCCTCGATCGAGATACAGCTGCGCTATGACCGGGCCCGCGTCGCTCCGGAGCATCTGGCGGCACTCGCCGCGAACCTGGGGACGGCGCTGACGGTCCTGGCCGACGGCTCGGCCGGGACCGTCAGCGGGGTTCTCAAGCGGCTGAGCCCATATCCCTCGGACGCGAGCTGAAGCATCCGCATCCGTGCCGGCGCCGGTCAGCCAGCCCGGCTGCGGCCAGCACCGCACCGGCGATGGCGTCCGACACCGACACCACCCGGCTGGCCCGCTCCCGCGGCACCCACAGCACCGGCAACTCGGTACAACCGAGCACCACGACGGTCGACTCGTCGGTGTGCCGCAGGATCAGATCGTGCAGAACAGCGGCGTCCGAGGCCCGGATCGCACCGGTCTTGACATTGTCGATCAGGCCGTCGACGACCGTCTGCTCGGCCGGAGCGGGGTAGCGCAACGCGACCCCGTCCGGCCAGACGTCGTTGTAGAGTCCGACCTGCCGCGCCGCGGAGGTGCACAGCACCACGGCCGCGGAGGCCTCTCGGGCGCGCAGCTCGCCGGCGACCTCACGCAAACCGTCCGCGATCGGAACGCCGGCCTGCTCCTCGATCGCTCGCCGGTAGGCATGGGTGGTCGCCGACGCCAGCCCGACCACGGTGCATCCCAGCGAGCCGAGGCTGCGGGCCGCGTCGACCAGCTGGGGCAGCGGCGACTCCGCGGCGGCGCCGAGATGCGCGATCCGGCTCGGGAACGGCCGGCTCAGCAGCACCACCGACGGATGCTCCTGGTCGGAGACGGCCGGGGTCATCCGGACCAGGCACTCGTAGACGTGGGCACCGGCAAGCGGGCCCAGCCCGCCGATGATGCCGATGCCGCCCAGCTGCTGCCACGGCAGCTGATGTGTCACGCGGGACGCTCCGTTCCGGTCGCCGTGGTCGCCGCCGGAGGCCGGCCCAGCGTGCGCCAGACCGGCATCGTGAACACAGTGGCCGCGGCCAGCGCGTAGCCGGCGGCGAAGACCCACAGCGTGGTACGGAGCCCGCCGCCGGCCAGCAGCACGCCGCCGAGCAACGGGCCGAGCGGAACCAGGGCGAACGCTCCGGAGAAGACCGCGCCCAGCACCCGGGCCCGCAGGTCAGCCGGTGTCCGCTGGTAGGCGGCGCTGCTGAGGATCGGATTCAGCACACCTGAGCAGAAACCGGTGGCCACCACCACGACGAGCAGCACCGGCAGGCCCGGCTCGGCCGCCAGGATCAGGCAGCGGGGAACGCCGACGAGGGCGAAGGCGATGCCGAACAACTGCCAGCGGGGCAGTCGCATCCCGTACGTGCCGAACGCGAGGCCACCGAGCACCGCGGCGAACGCCGACGTACCGATGAGCAGGCCCGCGGAGCCGGCTCCGGACAGAACCTCGTCCGCGTAGACCGGGATCACCACCGTCGAGTACGCCACGTCCAGCACGTTCGTCACGGCGAGAAGGAGGGCGATCGCCCGCAGCAGCGGCTCCCTGGCGGTGAAGGCGAATCCCTCCTTGAGCTCGGCCAGGTAACCGGACGCGGCGGCGGCCGGCCGGCCGGTCCCAGGAACCCGGACCAGCGCGACCAGCAACGCTGAGACCAGGAAGGTCGCGGCGTCCAGAACCAGCACGTTGACCGGCCCCATCACCGCGATCAACACACCGGCCAGCGGCGCGCCGACCATCCGGGCCGAACGTTCCAGCACCCCGAGGAAGCTGGTGGCTCGCTCGATCGGCATGGCCGCCTGCTCCGCCAGGTCCGGAAGCATGGCCTGCCGACCGGTATTGCCGGGCGTGTCGAACAGGGCCGCCACGAACACCAGGAGCAGCAGCGTCGGGAAGGAGAGCGCGTCGAAGCGGTGCAGAACCGGGATCAGCCCGATCATCACCCCCGCTACGAGGTCGCAGACGATGCTGGCGCGCCGGTGCCCGACCCGGTCCACCACG
The DNA here is from genome assembly GCF_043205095.1 of Micromonospora sp. NPDC047557. Taxonomy (NCBI): domain Bacteria; kingdom Bacillati; phylum Actinomycetota; class Actinomycetes; order Micromonosporales; family Micromonosporaceae; genus Micromonospora; species Micromonospora sp. NPDC047557. The sequence continues at coordinate 124,611 of NZ_JBIDDK010000017.1, forward strand.
GCGCCGCCCAGCGTCAGGCCGAGCACCATCGGCAGGAAGGCGATCGCGGCGGTCAGGCCGGTCTGGGTTGCGCTGCCGGTGAGGGTGAGCACGAACCACGGCACCGCGAGGATCGTCATGGCGTTGCCCGTCAGCGAGATCCCGTGTGCGGTCAGCACCGTCCAGAACGGAACCGCCGACCGGTTCCCGGTGTTCACCTGCTCGCCGGCGCTCAACGCGATCCCGCCCGCGACGTCGTGGGCGACGTCGCGCCGAACGCGTCGTCGAGAGCCTGCCGCACGGAGGTGACGAAAACGCCGGTCCAGCGATCGCTGAAACGAGCCGCGTCACAGACGAAAGACATGTGGATGTCCGGTCCTCTCAGGTACACGTAAAGCGCCAGCGGGTGGCGCGACCTGGGAGCCTCCAGGTCGGCTGCGACGATATCGAAGCCAGGCCGAGCGGATTCAACCTCGACGATCTCCTGTACGTTGAACAGCGCCTGAGCGAGACTGAGCTCCGGGGTCAGCGCGGACGGCGCCAGGCTCTCCAGGGGCACGTCCACCTGCTCGTACGCGTCTAGCATCCGGCCGCGTACCTGTTCCAGCAGACCGGGCCAGTCGTGCCCTGCCATATCCACCGGCACGAGCACGGTGCCGGCCAGGTACCCGATCGTGTCCCGGGTCTCCGGCGCTTGACGGCCCGTGACCGGCATCGCGACGGTGAAACGCGTGCGCCCGCACGACTTGGCGAGCGCGTGCGCATACGCGGCACACAGGACCATCGGTGGTGTGCAGCCGTGAGCCCCGGCGTACGCGGCCAGCCGGGCCGTCGCGGCCGCGTCGAGCACCATGCTCCGGACCCGCCGCTCGCCGTCGGCGGGGTTCAGGAACGGGTATCCGTCCGGTAGATCCGGGATCAGCCGGGCCTCCGGGTCGATCCGGGCACGCCAGAAGGCGGCGGCGGCCGCACCTTCCGGCCCGGCCGCCGCGGCGGCCCGCTCGTCGGCGATCTCGGCGAACGGCCGAGGCACGGACCGTGGCAGGTCGCCCTGACCCCGGTACGCGGCCAGCGCCGCCACCAGTTCCCGGTGCAGCACTCCCATCGAGGCGCCGTCGAACACGATGTGGTGCACCACGACGCAGAGCACGTGTTCGGTGTCACCGGTCCGCAACAGCCGGACGCGCAGCAACGGCCCCTTCTCCAGGTCGAATCCGGTACCGGCGACGCTGCGCACCCAGCGGCTCACCTGATCGTCCGGCGCCGCGTCGCCGAGGTGGTCGACCGGCACCCGGATCTCGGACGGCTCACCGACGAACGCTCGGGGCTCACCGTCCACCACCGGAAAGCTGGTGCGGAACGCGTCGTGCCTCCGGGACAGGTGGGTGAACGCCCGGTCGAGCAGCTCCGGTTCGAGCCGGCCACTGATCCGGAAGACGCCACTGACGTGGTAACCGCTGCTGTCGGGCACCGCCCGGCATATCTTCCACACCCGTTTCTGGGCGGGTGAGAGACGGTGCGCCGGTCCCGGCGGTGCGACGATCCGGGCGGCGTCGTGCCCGGCCGGCAGGCGCCGGACAGCCTCGGCCTGCGCCTCCACGGTCGGCGCGTCGAAGATCGTCCGTACCGGGAAGCGGACCCCGAAGGCAGCGCCGATCCGGCCGGCCAGCCGCATCGCCAGCAACGAGTGTCCGCCGAGGTCGAAGAAGCTCTGGTCGACGGCGAACTCGACGTCGCCCAGCAGTTCCGACCAAATCGCCGCGACAGCGGCCTCGTCCGGCGTGCGTGGCGGCTGGATCGGTGCCGCCGGCGCGGGCAACGGCGTGATCGCCGGCAGCGCGCGCCGGTCCACCTTCCCTCCGGCGGTGCGCGGTAGCTCGGTGACCACGAGGTAGGCGGTGGGCAGGGCTGCCTGCGGCAAGGTCCGGGCCAGTTCCCGGCGCAGGCCGGCGGCCTCCGGCGGCCGCCGTGGATCGACCGGCGTCAGGTAGGCCACCAGCGTCACGTCGCCGGTGCCGGCGGTCTCGGCGAGACAGACCGCCTCCCGGACGCCAACCACCTCGCGCAGCGCCCGTTCCACCTCGCCGGGCTCCACCCGATGACCACGGATCTTGACCTGGTCGTCGGTCCGGCCGAGGAACTGCAGGGTGCCGTCGGAGCGCCGGCGAGCCCGATCCCCGGTTCGGTACATGCGGCCGCCCGGCACCCGAGGGTCCGGGAGGAACACGGCCGCGGTCCGGCCTGGGCGGTTCCAGTAGCCCCGGCTGACCCCGTTCCCGGCGATGTAGATCTCTCCGGCCAGCCCGGCCGGCACCGGGCGCAGCAGCGGGTCAAGGAGCCGCACCTCGGCGCCCCGGATCGGGCCGCCGATCGGCACGTCGTCGCCGGGCCCGCCGTCGGCCGGCACCCGGTACGCCGTCGTGGTCAGCGTCGCCTCGCTCGGCCCGTACATGTTCACCAGATCCGCCGAGGGGAACACCCGCCGCAACCCGGACAGGTCGGACCGGTGCAGCCGCTCGCCGCTGAGCAGCACCGTTCTGACGGCCGGTAGCGCATCGGACAGCCTGCACAGCTCCCGGGCAAGCGACGGAACCAACGCGAGGACGGCGCTCACCGAGGCGTCGCGCATCAGCGCGGCCGCCGCCTCCAGATCACGGCCGCCGTCCGGCGCGACGACCACGGTGGCCCCGGCGGTGAGCGGGTAGTAGGTGTCGCGCAGCGAGGCGTCGTATGACGGGTCGGTCAGCTGGACGACCCGGTCGGCCGGGGTGAGCGTCCCGTGCTCGTCCAGGTCGTCGAAGTAGTTCGCGATACCGCCGTGGTGGCCGACGATGCCCTTCGGCCCGCCGGTGGATCCGGAGGTGAACACCACGTAGGCGGCTGAATCCGGCGACAGGACGGGGAAACCCGCGGTCCGGTCCGGGGTGGCCTCGGGGCCGGTAGCGTTCCCGTCGCCGATCCAGTGCGACACCCCGCGCAGCTCAGGTGCCTTGCCAACGGCGATGCCGGCGATCGGCACGGCAGGCAACATTCGATTCAGCGTTTCCGGCGGCTGGCGCGCGTCGAGGGGCACGGCGACGGCGCCGGCCCGCCACACGCCCAGCATCGTGGCGATCGACTCCGCCGAGCGGGTGGCGACCACCGCGATCATCCGCTCGGGGCCGGCACCCGACGCGATCACCTGCCGGGCGACCGCGTCGGCGGCCTCCTGTAGTTCGCCGTACGACCAGCGGCGATCGCCGTCGACGACCGCGACGGCGCCCGGATCGGTGGTAGCCCGCGCAGCCACCCGCTCGGCGAGCGGGTGGAAGCCTTCGTGGTCCTGGTTCACTCGTCTCCTCGGGGGGATTCGCCGGCGGCACGGACCAGTTCCTCGGAGGCCCTGCGGACGCGATCGCCGATCTCCGGGTCGGCGGCCAATACCGCGGCGAAGGCCCGCGGCGTGGCGGCCTCGAACAGCGTGCCCACCGCCACCTCCACGACGAACACCGCGTTCACGGCAGCGACCAGGCGCAACGCGCGCAGCGAGTTGCCACCGACGGCGAAGAAGTCACTGTCGGCGCCCAGCCCCGGCTGCCCCAGCGTCTCCTCCCAGACGCTGACCAGCACCTCCTCGATCGCGGACGCGGGTGCGGCCGGCACCCCGGCCGGCACCTCGACGACGATCTCCGGCAGCGCCGAGCGATCCACCTTGCCGCTGGTCGTCAACGGCATCCGGTCGAGCACCCCGATGGCGTCCGGGACCATGTAACCGGGCAGCGTGGTGCCCAGGTGGGCACGCAGGTCCTCGCTGGAGAGGGTGGGGTCCGATGTGGTGGTGTACGCGAACAGGCGCCGGTCACCGACCTGGTCGGCCCGGGCGACGGCGACCGCGTCCCGCACGCCGGGGTGAGCGCGCAGCGTCGCCTCGACCTCGCCGAGCTCCACCCGGAATCCCTGGATCTTCACCTGGAAGTCGCGGCGGCCGAGGAATTCGATGTTGCCGTCGTCCAGGTACCGGCCCATGTCGCCGGTCCGGTACAGGCGATCCGACAGCCGATCGTCGACGACGAAGGCGGCCGCGGTTCGCTCCGGGTCACGCCAGTAGCCCTGCGCGACGCCAATCCCTCCGATGTAGAGTTCGCCGGGCACTCCGGGCCGGCACGGGAGGCCCTGCTCGTCGAGCACGTGGAAACGCTGATTGGCGAGCGGCTTGCCGTACGGGATGCTGCGCCAGCCCGGATCCACCCGGTCGACGACGTAGAAGATCGACCAGATCGACGCCTCCGTGGCGCCCCCGGCGCTGACCACTGTCGCCCCGGTCGCCAGGGCGCGCAGCCGGTCGGGCAGGTCGACCCCGATCCAGTCGCCGCTGAGCAGCACGAGACGCAGGCTGGCCATCCGTTCGCCTCCGCCACGGCTCTCGGCCAGTTCGACGAGCATCCGCAACAGCGCCGGCACCGAGTTCCACACGGTCACCCGGTGCCGGACGACCAGGTCGAGCCAGACGGACGGGTCGGGCAGCGGCGTCCGGGGCGGGATCACGATCGTGGCGCCGGCGGCAAGCGTCCCGAAATAGTCGTAGATGGACAGGTCGAAGGTAAACGACGACACCGCGAAGACCCGGTCGCCGGGCCCGACGCCGAACCTGTCGTTGATGTCCAGCAGCGTGTTCACCGCGCCCCGATGCGAGATCATCACGCCTTTCGGCTGTCCGGTGGAACCGGAGGTGTAGATGATGTACGCCAGATCGTCGGGGCTCACCGGCACCCGGGGCCGCCCGGCCCGGAGCGGGCCGGGCGGGTCACCGACGACGACCCGCGTCATGGTGGCCGGGATCGGCGGCACGGCGGCATCGCCGGCCAGAACCGCCGCACGCGCCTGCGAGTGGTCCAGCAGGCGCCGGATCCGCTCCGCGGGGAAGTCCGGATCGATGGGCACGAAGACGCCGCCCGCTCCGAGCACGCCGAGCGCGGCAGCGATCTGCTGCCAGCCCTTCGACACCACGACCGCGACGATCTCGCCCGGCGCGAGGCCGGCCGCCAGCAGCCCGTCGGCCACCTCGTCGGCGTGACGCTGCAACTCCCGGTAGGTCATCGAGCCACCGGGGTGAACGATCGCGGTGGCATCCGGATCGAGGCCGGCCCGGTCATGGAAGAGTTCGTGCATCAGCCTTTCTGCGCCCGGGAACAGCACCTCGGCGGCCCCGGCCGGGGCCAGCACCTCAGTCCGATCGACCGTGGTCATCATGATCTCCGTTCGTCGCGAGTGCTCGGTTCCGGCTCGTCGCCGGTGAGCTGCAGGACTGACACCGGAAGGCTGGGATCCGCAGCGGCACTGGTCAGCAGCGCGGTGTAGTAATGGGCGATCTGCTCGACGGTCTCCCGATCGAACAGCTCGGTCCGGTAGACGATCGTGCCGTCGATGGTGTCGTCGTCGGCGAGCAGCGAGAAGCTGAGATCGAACTTGGCCGTAGTCACCGGCGACGGCATCGGTGTGGTGGTCAGGCCCGGCAACTCCGGCCCCCGCGACACACCCTCATCCACCGAGAACATCACCTGGAAAAACGGATTACGCGACCCGTCCCGCCGCCCCGCCAACTCCTTCACCAACCGCTCGAACGGCACATCCTGATGCGAGAAAGCCTCCACCGCACCCACCCGCGCCCGCCGCACCAACTCCACAAACGACGGATCCCCCGACACATCCGACCGCAACACCACCGTATTCACAAAGAACCCGATCAAATCCTCCAACTCAGCACGCCCACGACCCGCCATCGGCGTACCCACCGCAACATCCACCGCACCGGTAAACCGATGCACCAACCCCACCAACCCCGCCTGCAACACCATGAACAACGTCGCCCCACACAACCGCCCCACCGCCCGCAGACGACCCACCACCTCCGCACCCAACCCAAAACCCACCACCGCACCCGCCGAACCCACCCGCACCGGACGCACCCGATCCGACGGAAACTCCACCCGCTCCAACCCCGCCAACCGACCACGCCAAAACGCCAACTGCCCCGCCAACACCCCCGACTCCAACCACGACCGCTGCCACCACGCGAAATCCGCATACTGCACCGGCAACACCGGCAACACCGGCACGCCACCCACCACCCGCGCCGCATACGCCACCGACAACTCACGCCACAACACCGGAACCGACCAACCATCAAGCACCAAGTGATGCGCCACCACCACCAGCACGTGCTCACCCACACCCACCCGCACCAACACCACCCGCACCAACGGCCCCACCTCCACATCCAGCACACCCGACACCACCGCACCCACCAGCGCGTCCGGATCGCCGGAAGCGGTGTGGTACTCGACGGTGACGGTGGACGCGTCCAGGGTCTCGAGGTAGGCGTCGCCGTCGATCTCGGTGACCCGGCTGCGGAGGATCTCGTGACGGGTGACGACGTCGGTGACGGCGGCGCGCAGCGCGTCCACGTCCAGCGGCCCGGACAGCCGCAGGATCGCGGGACTGTTGTAGTCACTCCGGCCGGGCTCGTATTTGACCAGGAACCAGATGCGTTGCTGTGCGGCGGAGAGCGGGCACGGCCGGCCCGGCGGACGGCGCGGGATCGCGGTGACTTGCGCGGCGGTGCGCACCGTCGCGGCGAAGGCGGACAGCACCGGATTCTGGAAGATCTCCCTCAACGGAACGTCGACGCCGAGCTTCCTGTTCAGGTCGGCGACCACCCGGGCGGCCCGCAGCGAGTGCCCACCCCGGTCGAAGAAGTCGTCGTCGCGGCCGACGCGCTCGGTCTCCAGGTGGACGGCCCAGATCTCGGCCACCGCCCGCTCCAGATCGTCGCGGGGCGGTGTGTACGGCGTGTCCGCCGATCCGCTGTCGACGGGCGGCAGCGCGGACCGGTCGACCTTGCCGTTGGGGGTGACGGGCAGCCGGATGAGCGCTGCCATCCGGGTCGGCACCATGTGGTCGGGCAATGTGGCACGCAAGTCCTGACGCAGCCGTCCCCACGGCATCTCGGCGCTCGGTTGCCAGACCACGTAGGCGGTCAGCTCGGCGCTCTCGCCTTCGCCCCGGACGAGAACGACGGCCTGCCGCACCGCGGGATGCTCGCCGAGCGCCGCCTCGACCTCGCCGGTCTCGATGCGCTGGCCGCGGATCTTGACCTGCGTGTCGCAGCGGCCGAGGAACACCAAACCGCCCGCTTCGGTCCAGCGGGCACGATCCCCGGTGCGGTACACCCGCGAGCCGGCCGGCCCGAAGGGGTCGGGGACGAAACGTTCCGCGGTGAGGCCGGGCTGGCCGGCATATCCGCGCCCGACTCCGGCCCCGCCGATGTAGATCTCTCCGGCCACGCCATCCGGTGACAGCAAACCGTTCTCGTCGAGCAGGCGGATCGACCAGCCGCGCATCGGCCCTCCGAGCGGAAGCGGCGCACCGGGCGGAAGCTGGTTGATCCGGTACGCGGTGGCGGAGACCGTGGTCTCGGCCGGCCCGTATCCGTTCCACAGCTCGCCGACCCGGCCGAGCAGGTCACGGACCAGGTCGCCGGGCAGGCTCTCGCCACCGGCCATGGCCCGCAGGCCGGGTCGCCGCCAGCCGGCCGGCAACAAGGACCAGGTCGCCGGGGTGGCAAGGGCGACCGTGACGCCGTACTGATCCACCGCGGCGGTGAATGACACGCCGTCCCCCGCCACACCGCGAGGCAGCAGCGCGACCGCCGCCCCGGCGGTCAGGGGTGCGAGGATCTCGGCGATCACGATGTCGAACGCCGGTGATGCCAGCGCGCTCTGTACCTCGCCCGGTCCCAGCCCGAGAAGGCGGCACATCTCCCGGCTCAGCGCGGCGAGTCCGCGATGGGTCAGCATCGCGCCTTTGGGCTCGCCGGTTGTTCCGGAGGTGAAGGCCAGGTAGGCGAGCTGATCGGGATGAACCGGGGCGGGGGCGGGCGCCGGCTCGTGCCCCTGCCAGGCGATGGCGGCAGGGTCGAGCACTGACGACCATTCGCCGAGGTCCCCGTCGAGGAGGGCGGGCCGGGTGACGACGATCCGCGCGTCGGCCGTACGCACCATCCGTTGACGGCGCAGCACCGGCTGGTCGGGGTCAAGCAGGAGGAAGGCAGCTCCGGCGAGCAGCACCCCGGCAACGGCGGCGATCATCTCGGGTGATCGCTCGAGCTGTACCGCGACCACCGTCTCCGGGCCTGCTCCATGCTCGCGCAGCGCGCAGGCGATCGCGTGTGCCCGAGCGGCGAGCTCGCGGTAGGTCAGCGTGCCTCCAGGCCCCGTCACGGCCGGCGCTCCGGGGTGCTCGGCCGCCCGCCGCAGGAACGCCGCTGGGAAGGACTCGTCCGCGTCGCGGTCGCCGCCGTCACCGCGGCTCAGCACGATTGCCCGCTGACGCGGGGCGAGGAGGTCGACGAGCGAGAGGGGCTTCTCGGGTTCCCGGGAGACGTTCTCCAACAGCGTCACGTAGTGCGCGGCGATGCGCTCGGCGGTCTCGGCGGTGAAGAGGTCGGTCTTGAAGATGACGTTGCCGGACAGGTCGTCGCCGTCGACCTCGATCGCGATTCCCAGCTCGAACTCGGTGTGCTCCGGGATGAGCGGCATCGGTGTGGTGGTCAGGCCCGGCAACTCCGGCCCCCGCGACACACCCTCATCCACCGAGAACATCACCTGGAAAAACGGATTACGCGACCCGTCCCGCCGCCCCGCCAACTCCTTCACCAACCGCTCGAACGGCACATCCTGATGCGAGAAAGCCTCCACCGCACCCACCCGCGCCCGCCGCACCAACTCCACAAACGACGGATCCCCCGACACATCCGACCGCAACACCACCGTATTCACAAAGAACCCGATCAAATCCTCCAACTCAGCACGCCCACGACCCGCCATCGGCGTACCCACCGCAACATCCACCGCACCGGTAAACCGATGCACCAACCCCACCAACCCCGCCTGCAACACCATGAACAACGTCGCCCCACACAACCGCCCCACCGCCCGCAGACGACCCACCACCTCCGCACCCAACCCAAAACCCACCACCGCACCCGCCGAACCCACCCGCACCGGACGCACCCGATCCGACGGAAACTCCACCCGCTCCAACCCCGCCAACCGACCACGCCAAAACGCCAACTGCCCCGCCAACACCCCCGACTCCAACCACGACCGCTGCCACCACGCGAAATCCGCATACTGCACCGGCAACACCGGCAACACCGGCACGCCACCCACCACCCGCGCCGCATACGCCACCGACAACTCACGCCACAACACCGGAACCGACCAACCATCAAGCACCAAGTGATGCGCCACCACCACCAGCACGTGCTCACCCACACCCACCCGCACCAACACCACCCGCACCAACGGCCCCACCTCCACATCCAGCACACCCGACACCACCGCACCCACCACCTGGTCGACCAGACCGGCGGCGGGCACGCCGGACAGGTCGACCAGGGGCACGGGTACCGGAGCGGGTGGGTGCACGACAGGGGCGGGACGGCCGTCGCGTTCCGGGAAGGTGGTGCGCAACGCTTCATGGCGGCCGACCACGTCGGTGACGGCGGCGCGCAGCGCGTCCACGTCCAGCGGCCCGGAGAGGCGGAAGGCGAACGGCACGTTGTAGTCAGGGCTCGGTTCCCGGGTACGCTCCGCGAGCCACAACCGGGCCTGGGCGTACGAGACGACGGGTTCGCGCCCGGCTCGCGCCGTCACCATGGCGGATTCGGCGATCCGCTGTTCGGTAGCGGCCTGGATCGCCCGCCGGAGGCGGCTGCGAGCCGGATCGGTTGTCATCTGCGCTCCTTCGTTGCCCGCGGCCGGGCCGATCACAACGGTCGATCATGGATCTGCGGTCAGGTCCACCAGAGGATGTCGCCGGCGGGGTCGCGGCCGGTGAACGCGGTGAGCAGCAGCCGTCTCGGGCTGCAAGGCCCGGGGTCGCCGCCGAGCACGGCGTGCACCAGGTTGCCGTTGATCACGACCAGGTCGCCACCGGCGACCTCCACCGTGAGGCTCTGCCGGTCGCGCAGTACCGCGTGCGGGTAGGGGTATCCGCTGTGTGTCAGGCCGAGCCTGGCCCGGGAAGCGTCGTCGGGTTCGACGTTCCACAGCCTGAGCTGGCCCGCGCCGGCCGGCGCCTGCGGGTACGCGTTGATCGCCATCACCCGCCGCACCTGTTGGATCTCGAACCCCTTCTGCAGCGGATCGGAGAGCTGAGCGAGGTCGTCGTGCGGCAGCAACTGGAACTCACCGGCGTTGTTCCAGCACACCGCCTTCGAGTCGGCCGCGACCCTTCCGCCGTGCCGGGCCGCGCGTACCGCGACGCCGGGCTGGTGGGCGCCGAGCCGGCGCCGGAACGCGGAGATCGGATCGGTGGTGCCGGCATAGAGATCGGCCAGCGCTCGCGTTCCGGCCGCGACCTCGGACAGGTACTGGTCGGTGGTCTTCTCGATGTGCGAGGCGCCGATGATGTACGCCTCCACACCGTCCTCCCCCTCGCCGTACCGAGGGCTGCGATGTATCGACTCCCAGAAGTTGCTCTCGATGGCACGGCGGTCCGGCTCGCTGATGAAGTTCGTGATCCGGTATGCGGCGAGCCGGCCGTCCAGTACATCGACCACCGCGCCGAAGTCGGCCTCCCCATCGGTCTGGTGCAGCCGGAACCCGGAGGCCGGCAGCTCCGACCCGGTCACCGGGAGCATCGCCGTTTCGCTGCTCATGCGCTTTCCCGGGTCGTCGTGTGCAGCAGCGCACGCCGGGTGTGGAGGAAACCGAGCATGGCCGGGACCGGGCTGATGATGCGCTCGGTGGAGTCCAGCCGGACACGGGCCCGCTCCCGCACCGCCGGCAGCTGCGACCAGTGCGCGGTGGGGTTCAGGTGGTGCTCCTGGTGGTATCCGTCGTTGAAGGAGAGCAGGTTGTAGAGCCGGCCGTAGTGGCTGACCGAATCGGCGGCACGATCGTCCGGATTGGCGCCGTAGTGCCGGTAGTAGTTCTGGACGTTGACCATCGTCAGGGCCAGGAAGAACGCCGGCAGGTAGCAGGCCAGCGTCCACTGCCAGGAGATGGCCGCGAACACGATCAGAGACAGCGAGTGCGCCGCGCGGTCCAGCTGGATCTGCCCCAGTTCACGGCCACGACGCGGGTCGCGCGGCGAGACGAGCGACAGCAGGACCTGCTCGCCGGAGCCGACCCGCCACAGACGGGTGGCGCTGAGGAACTCGCGGGCCCTGCCGATCAGGGACTCGGCGGCTCCGCCGACCGAGTACCGCAGCATCGGGGCGTGGTTGCCGTCCCGGCCGCCGCGGTAGGTGGAGGTGATGTCCCGGGTCGTCCCGTCGGCTTGCAGCGGGTCGTTGTTGAAGCGGTGGTGGTTCCGGACGTGGGTGAGCTGGTACGCCATCACCGACTGCCCGATGTTCAACGAGTTCAGGATCGACACGGCGGAGTTCAGCCGGCGGTCGGCGAACCACGGTGAGTGGGTGACCAGATGGGTGATGACGATGATGTTGTAGGCCATCATCACCGGCAGGGTCAGCCCGGTGACGACCTTCACCCATGGCGCCATCTGACCGAACAGCGCCGCCATCGCGACCATCGCGGTGAACTGACCCACGCTCAGGGCCACGAGGATGCCGTCCAGCGGTGACTTCTTCCATATCTGCACGAGTGCTCCTAGAAGTAGGACACGAGCGAGCCGCGGCGCCGGACGTCGAGGGTGGCGCAGTGGAACGAACCGCCGAAGCTGTTGAAGTTGCGGAAGTCGCAGAGGATCGGGGTGAAGCCGTACTGCTTCATCGTGGCGATCATCGGCTCGTCGCTCGCCTCGACGACGACGCGCTGCTCGTCGAGCATGAGGATGTTCATGTTGATCCACTTGCTGGTGAAATAGAGCGGGTGCGAATCCGGCAGCACCGGCCGGGGTGCCTCGATCACGTCCCATCCGCGGAACAGATCCGGCACCCGGGGCACCCGTTCGGGGTTGATGAGCAGCTTGCCCGGCGCCATCGGCACGAGGGTGGCGTCGATGTGCATCGGATGGGTGTCGGCGAAGTCGAACACGTGGATCCGGTACTCGTCGCCGAGCTGGCGGCGCAGCCACTCGATGCCGAAGTCGTTGGTGACGTTGGACCGCTGCGCGATGATGTCCCGGCCGCAGCGGGTGAAGTCCGCAGCGTCGAACGTCGGCTCGAACTCGGTCACCACCAGTCGTGCCGGTAGTTCCTCGCTGTCGGTCCAGTTCGGGTCGAACTGCTCGTCCGTCAGTTCGGGCTTCGGCGCGGCGGTCCACCGGGCGCCACCCGCGAAGTACTCCTTGAGCAGCGGCCGGTAGGCGAGCGTCTCGTAGTACCGCGACCGCCAGGCGGTCGGGCACTCGATGATCTGATCGCCGACCACGAGCAGGACGTCGCGGGGCATCGCGGCGTACATCCCGGTGCTAGCCCAGCTCAGCGTCCGGTATTCGGTGCGCTGCGGGATCTCCTCGGGTCGCCGGACGCGGACCCCTTCGGCGTCGAGGATTCGTGCGAACTCGTCGAGTTCACGCCGGGCGGCCGCGACCAGCTCCGGCGGGAAGGGACGGCCGGCCATCGTACGAAAGGTCTCGTGCTGCTGAGGCGGCAGCACCGGGGGCAACGCGGCGTGCCAGGGCGGGAACACCGCGCCGTCGACGATTCCGACGATCACCTCTTCGAGCGGGTCCCACTCGGTGTAGGACTGGACCGGACCCGTCGCCGTCTCCGCCGAGGTCACGCCTGGGCCGTCCGTAGCGTGCGGTGCGGCGCGAAGGTCTGCCTGTCGCCGGACCATGCCGTGCCGTTCGCGACCGCGTCGAGCCGCGCCAGATGGTCGGCTTCGAGCACCACGTGCGCCGCGCCGACGTTCTCCTCGAGCCGGGAACGCTTGGTGGTGCCGGGGATCGGCACGACGTCGGGCCCCTGGGCGAGCAGCCACGCCAGAGCCAGCTGCGCGGCGGTGATCCCCATGTCGGCAGCGATCTCGCGGACCGCCTCCAGCACGGCGACGTTGCGTTCCAGGTGCTCACCCTGCAGTCGCGGGTCGAGATGGCGGTCGTCGTCCGGTGTCAGATCGCTGGTCCGCAGGTCCCGCCCGGTGAGGAATCCACGCCCGAGAGGGCTGTACGGCACCAGGCTGATCCCGAGCTTGCGGGCGGCCGGGACGACCTCGTCAGCCGGACCGGGCCACCACAGCGACCACTCGTACTGAAGCGCGGCGATGGGGTGCACGCTGCACGCCCGGGCCATCTCCTCCGGTCCGGTCTCGGACAGCCCGAGATAACGCACCTTGCCCGCCTTCACCAGCTCGGCCATCGCCCCGACGCTGTCCTCGATCGGTACGTTCTCGTCCACCCGGTGCAGGTAGTAGACGTCGATGCGGTCGGTACCGAGCCGCTGCAACGAGTTGTCGCAGTACCGGCGGATGTCCTCCGGGCGAGCGGACACATAGGCGGGATCGCCCGGATTCTCGCGGATGATGCCGAACTTGGTGGCGAGCACGATCTCGTCGCGCCGGTCGCCGAGGGCCCGGCCGACGAGTCGTTCGTTGCCTCCTGCGCCGTAGCTCATCGAGGTGTCGATGAGGGTCACGCCGAGGTCGACAGCGTGCCGGAGGGTGGCGATGGATTCCTGCTCGTCCGCGGGTCCGTAGTCCTGAGACATCCCCATACAGCCCAGACCGAGCGCGGAGACGGACAGACCCTGAGTGCCGAGACTTCGTGAGGGCAGTGGGTTCCTGAGGTTGTCCACGAGTACCTCCGTGAGGTGTGATGACGGTTGGGCGGCCAACGAAATCCTGCGCGGCATCGCTGACCTCCGATGAGCACCTCGGCGTTCAGTCAGCGCGAACGTCACCGCAGGTCAGCGGGTTCACAGCGGACGGCGCGCGGAACCGCTACGGTCCGGGCCATCCGGTCGGCCCGGTACGGCTGCCCGCCCGTGCCACAGTCGTGGGCCTCGGATCGCAGCACAGGGGGCCCACGTGTACGGCACAGCTCACCGGCGTGACAGCCGGTACGTCATGGTCGGTGCAACGCCGACATACTACGAGGTACACGGATCGGGGCAGCCCCTGCTGCTGTTGCACGGCGGCATGTGCACCCTGGAGACGATGGAGGCGCAGCTGTCCGGGCTCGCCACCGGGTTTCAGGTGATCGCGGCGGAACGGCGTGGCCACGGGCGCACCCCGGATGTGCCCGGTCCGATCACCTACGCCGCGATGGCCGAGGACACCCTCCTCCTGATGGACGCGCTCGGAATCGCCTCGGCACACGTCGTCGGATGGAGTGACGGCGCGATGGTCGGCCTGCGCCTCGCGCTCCTCTGCCCGGAGAGGGTGCGCAGCCTCGTCTTCATGGGCCAGTCGGTGACGCTGGAGGGGATGCGGCCGGGCGTGGTGGAGCTGTTGCGTTCCACCACGCCCGCGATGCTGCCGGCCGCCCTGGTCGCCGGCTACGCGAAGCTGTCACCGGACGGGCCGCAGCGCCTGGACACCGTCCTGTCCAAGATGCGAGTCCTGTGGGGCGAGCCGACCGGCGTGACGCTCGCCGACCTCGGCGGTCTGGCGGTGCCGGCGCTGGTTCTCATCGGCGACGCCGACCTGGTGCTCGTCGAGCATGCGCTCGCGGTCCAGTCGGCGATGCCCCGGGCCCGGCTCGGTGTGGTACCCGGCGCGGCACACACCATGCCGGCCGACAAGCCGGATCTGGTCAACCGCATCATTCTCGACTTCCTCACGGGTCTCTGATCACACCAGCGACGCCGCGTACGACCTCAGCAGGCTGTGCATCGCGTACTGCTGCGGCGCCCGCTCGGTGATCAGGTTGACCAGCGCGAGCTCGGCGAGCGCCTGCCTGGTCCGGTCGTACGGCACCCCGGCCAGCTCCATCGCGGTGGACAGGTCCACTTCGGGTTCGGCACGCCGGCCCAGCAACCGAAACAGCCGGGCGGCGGTCTGGCCGACCTTCGAGTACGACCACGAGAAGACCCGGCGCAGATCGGTGGAGGGTTCGCCGTCGTGCAGGGCGCTCAGCGCACCCTCGGCACACATCTGCGCGGCCAGCGCGGAGAGGGTGAGCATCGGGTTGGTCGCCGCCCGCGCCGACGCGATGGCCAGTGCCAGGGGCAGTCCGGCACATCGTCCGATGAGAACGTCCACGGCGCGCGGCTCCGCGGCCACCCGCCGCTCGCCGAGCCGGCGGACCAGCAGCGCGTGTGCCTCCCCCCGGGGGAGCAGATCCAGCGAGGTGAAGTGGGCGCCCTCCAGGGCGACCAACCCACGCATCGCGTTGCGGCTGGTCACCACGACCATGCAACCCGGTGTCCCGGGAAGCATCGGACGGACGTGGTCAGCGTCCTGGGCGTTGTCCAGCACGACCAGGATCCGCTTGCCGGCGAGCATGCTGCGAAACGTCGCCGCACGCTCGGCGAGCCCCGCGGGTAGCCGGTAGGACGGCACGCCGAGCGCTTCCAGGAAGCCGCCCAGCACGGTGGAGGGATCGGCCGGCGACGAATCGGGCCCGAATCCGCCCAGGTTGGCGTAGAGCTGCCCGTCGGAGAACTCGCTGCGTACCCGCTGGGCCCAGTGCAGCGTCAGCGCGGTCTTGCCCACCCCGGCGGTTCCGGAGACCACGGCGAGGGTCAGTGCCCCCGGGGTGTCGTACGTCCGGGCGACCAGCTCGTCCAGCGCGTTGAGGTTTCTCACCCGGCCGACGAAACCCTGCGGTTCCGCCGGGAGCTGGGTCGGCACCCCGATGATCGGATCTCGCTCGGCAGGCGCCGGCTGGGGCGGCATGCGGGCCGGCTGCGGGTGTCGACCGGCCTCGCCGGCGAGGATGACGTTGTGCACCTGGCGCAGCTCCGCCGCCGGGTCCAGGCCCAGCTCGTCGGAGAGCCGTTCGCGCAGGTCGTGGTAGACCTGCAGGGCGGCCACCTGCTGGCCGGTCGCGGCCAGGCCCACCATGAGCTTGGCGTAAGCCGGTTCGTGCCAGGGACTGAGCATGATCAGGTCGTGCAGCGCGGGCAGACTCTCCTCGTGGCGGCCGACCTGTGCGGCCACGTCGGCGTACTCGAGGATCATCCGCTCGTACTCCCGCAGCAGCGCACCGACCGCAGGCTGCGAGTGCAGCTCGGGCAGGTCCTCGAGAGGTGTGCCGCGCCAGATCCCGAGGGCGCGCTGATATTCCACGATCGCGGCCTCCGGCCGATCCGCCGCGCTCTCCCGGCGTGCCTGGTCGATGACCCCGCGGAAGGCCAGGTGGTCCACCTGGTTGTGCTCGACCCTGAGGACGTACCCGCCCGCGACCGCCACCAGGATGTCACCGGCCCGTGACGCCGAACGCCGCGACCGCAGCTTCCGGCGCAGCCGGGAGATCTGGGACCGCACCAGATCGGACGCGGTGCACGGAGGTCGCTGACCCCAGATGAGATCGACCATCGACTCCAGCGCGACCGGGACGTTGGGCGACATCGCCAGTACGCCGAGGATCCGGCGTTGCGGCTCGGAGCGCAGTTCGACGGGCTCCCTGTCGACCCAGACGGTCAGCGCACCGAGCAGCTGGATCTGAAGGTTCGGCGCGACGACCGGTTCCTCCTGCCCGAGCCGGACGATCTCGGCCGTCTCCTGCTCGGACAGATCGAGTGCCGCGGCCAGGCGTCGCAGGGTGGCGGCACGAGGGTGGGCCACCCGATGCTGTTCGAGGTCCCGGAGGCCGCCGAGGCTGAGTTGAGCCTTGCCGGCCAGTTCGTCCTGGGTCAGCCCGGCGCGCCGCCGCAGATGGCGCAGACGCTCGCCGATTCGGATCGGCTGAGGGATTCCCGGCAGTGTCGAGGCTCGTCCCGGGTTCACCGGGAACCACTTTCATTACATCGAAGTAAATGATCGTTAAGTTGCGATGACGTGCAGGTTTGTAGCAATTGAGGCTCCCCGTTGACGAACTCGTTACCTTGTCGCAACCGGGCCAACCTTATCAAAGATCAATGTAGACGGATAGAAAGGATCGATGATCTTGCTCGCTTTCCTGGTCCTGGACAGGGCCTCGAACCGTAGGAAACCCGCACTCGCACCGGGCTGATGCGTCCCGCCTGGGATTCGAGCGGCCCGGGACCGTATCCGATCGGCGCGCCGCCGGTCCGCCCGGGAGCAGGAACCTTCGCCACGATGAGTCCGGCAGACGACGTACGAGGGGAGCTCACTTGTGGAGCGGTTTCCGGCCGATCCAGCAGACATCCGTCCGGGCACGGACGCCCCTTCGGTCGCCGATCTCATCGAGCGCAGGGTGGCGCACCAGCCGGACGCCGTCGCGGTGTCCGACGCGGACGTCACCCTGACCTACCGGGACCTGGACCGGGCCGCGGCCCGGCTGACCTGGCGGCTGCATCGGGCCGGCGTACGGCCCGATGAACCGGTGGCGCTCTGCCTTCCCCGCGGCGCGGCGCTGGTGGTGGCCGCCCTCGCCGTGCTCCGCGCCGGCGCCGCGTACCTGCCCCTCGACCCCGATCAGCCCGTTGACCGGCTGCGGCTGCTGCTCGCCCACTCCGGCGCGCGGATCCTGCTGATTCCGGAAGCGGCCGGCCCCGGACCGGATCTGACCGCCGAGCACGTACTCACCGCCGGCGTCGCCACGACCGGCCAGGAGCATCCGCGGACGGCCGCGCCGGCCGCGGACCGCCTCGCCTATCTGGTCCACACGTCCGGGTCGACCGGCACGCCCAAGGCCGTCGCCGTACCGCATCGCGGGCTGTCCAACCTTGTGGCGTGGCACGTCCGGACGTACCGGATCGGGCCCGGTGACCGCACCGCCCAGGTGGCGTCGCCGGGATTCGACGCGGCCGTCTGGGAGATCTGGCCGAGCCTTGCGGCGGGCTGCTCGATCCATGTGGTCCCGGACGAAATCCGGATCCAGCCCGCCGAGCTGCTGCGCTGGATGGTCCGGCAGGAGATCACCGTGAGCTTCCTGCCGACCCCGCTCGCGGCCGAGGTGATGCGCCTGCCGGCTCCGCCCGGCCTGCGGCTGCGGACGCTGCTGACCGGCGGGGACCGGCTCACCTCGCGACCGTCTCCGGACGCCCCCTACCAAGTGGTGAACCACTACGGGCCGTCCGAGGCGTCCGTCGTCGCGACCGCCGCCGGCGTCGGCGGTACCGCCGGCGGGCTCCCGCCGATCGGGACCGCGATCGACGGGGTACGGGCACACGTGCTCGACGACGACATGAATCCCGTCACCGGCGGCGTGCCGGGCGAGCTCTGCATCGGCGGCGCCGGACTGGCCCGGGGATACGCCGGGCAGCCCGGAGCGACCGCCGCCCGATTCCGGCCGGATCCGTTCGGGCCGCCGGGCGGGCGCCTGTACCTCACCGGCGACCGCGTCCGACGCGACCACGACGGGGTGCTGCACTTTCTCGGCCGCAGGGACGACCAGGTGAAACTGCGCGGCTTCCGGATCGAGCCGGGCGAGGTCGAGGCGTGTCTCCGCGACCATGATGCGGTGCGCGAGGCCGTGGTGGTCCCCACCGCGGCCGGGACCAGCCTGATCGCGTACGTCCAGGCCCGGCCCGGCCGGCACGTCGACACCGGCGACGTCCGCGAGCACCTGGGGCGGCACCTGCCGTCCTACATGGTGCCGGACACCGTGGTCGCGGTCGGCGAATTCCGGCTGACTCGCAACGGCAAGCTCGACCGCGAGGCGCTCCGCGACGTTCCGGAACCGGAGCCGGACGGGCAGCGGGTTCAGGGTCCGCGGGACGCGCTCGAGCAGGTGATCGCCTCGGCCTGGACGGACGTGCTCGGGTCGCCGCCCGAGCGCGTGCCGGACGTTCAGACGAGCTTCTTCCACAGCGGCGGCCACTCGCTGCTGGCACACCAGTTGATGGCCCGGGTCAACGACGCGCTGGGTTTGGTGATGCCGGTACAGCTCCTGTTCGAGGCGCCGTCGATCGCGGCCCTGGCCGAGGCGGCCCGTGCCCTCGCCCCGGACACCGCGGATGAGGCGGCCCGGCTGGCACAGCACATCGCCCGGCTCTCCGAGGACGAGATCGACCGCCTTCTGGCCGAGTACGAGAAGGGAACACGATGACCGTACAGGTGCCATCGTCAGCCGAGGTCGTCGTCATCGGCGGCGGCATCATCGGAGTGAGCACCGCCTACCACCTGGCCGCGGCCGGCGTACGCGACGTCGTGCTCCTGGACGCGGGTGCGCTCGGCGGCGGCTCCACCGGCAAGGCCGCGGGCGGAATCCGCACCCAGTTCTCCGACGAGATCAACATCGCGCTGGCCGTCCGCAGCATGGAACTGCTCAAGTCCTTTCCGCAGCGTTTCGGCCAGCAGATCGACCTGCATCAGGCCGGCTATCTGTTCCTGCTCGACTCCCCCGACAGCGTGGCCGCCTTCGATCAGAGCGTCCGGCTCCAGAACGACCTGGGGATCCCAAACCGCATGATCACGCCGGCCGAGGCACGCCGGCTATCGCCGCACATAGTGACCGACGGGCTGCTGGCGGCGGCCTACTCGCCGGAGGACGGGTACTGCACCCCAGAGTCGGTGGTGCTCGGCTTCGCCACCGCGGCCCGCCGGCACCATGCCCAGCTGATCCCGTACTGCCCCGCTACCGCGATCGAGACCGCCGGCGGTCAGATCGCCGCGGTGCGCACACCGGCCGGGACGATCCGGACCGGTGCCGTCATCTGCGCCGCCGGCGCCTGGTCGGCCCAGGTCGGTGACTGGGCCGGCGTCACGCTGCCGGTCGCCCCGCTGCGCCGTCAGGTGGTCTACACCGAGCCGATGGGCGGAGGTCGTCCGCGCGTGCCGTTCACCATCGACTTCGGCACCACGTTCTATTACCGCGACGAGGGCCAGGGCCTGCTGATGGGCTTCTCCGACCCTGACGAAATGACCGGATTCGAGCAAACACCTACCGACCGGTGGCTGCCCGCGATGGGCCGGGCTATGCAGCGCCGGGCGCCCGCGCTCACCGGAGTCGGGATCGCCGGCGGATGGGCCGGCCTCTACGAGGTCACCCCGGACCACAACGGCCTGATCGGGGAGGCCGGCGGGATCTCCCGCTTCCTCTACGCCGGGGGATTTTCCGGACACGGATTCATGATGGGCCCGGCCGTCGGCGAGGTGCTGCGGGACCTGTACCTCGGCGTCACGCCGTTCACCGACGTGACCGGCTTTCATGCGAGCAGGTTCGAGCACGCCGACGTCCGGCGCGAGCAGAACGTCGTCTGACCGAGAAACATCACGCAGCGAGACAGGAGCACAGGATGTCGTACGAGGACGAGGACGATCGCGCCTACACGGTCGTCCTCAACGACGAGGAGCAGTACTCGATCTGGCCGGTGGGCCGGGACATCCCCGCGGGCTGGCGCCCGGCCGGCACGACCGGGCCGAAGGCCGAGTGCCTCGCGTACATCGACGAGGTATGGACCGACATGCGGCCGCTCAGCCTGCGCCGCGCCATGGCGGAACAGGCATGACCATCGCCCGGTGGCGGATCAGTGGCTACGCAACGCCTCGATCACCTGGTCGACGTCCTCGGTGGTGCTGCCGAGACCGAAATTGATCCGGACAAGGCCGGGCGTGTCACCGCAGGCGCCGATCGCGGTGTTCTGGATCAGGCGCGGGCCAGGGGATGCGCGCAGAACTGGCCGGCGCGGACGCCAATGCCGTGATCGCGGCCCAGCCGCAGCGCGACCTCGGCGGAGTCCTGCCAGGAGGGCGCGGGCGTTTTCTGGTTAGCGGGTCTTGGCGCCGTCGGTCGGTGCCTGGGCGATGATCACGGCGGCCGGGTCCGGACCGGGCGAGCCGGCCAAGGCGGACAGCAAATGCAGTTGCTCGCCGTCGGCGTCGACAGCGCCGCGTACGGTCTTGCCGTCCAGACGGATCTGTGCTCGTGTATCGGTGCTGGTAGGACCCTGTTCGCCGGCGCCGGTGCGCTGGGCGGTGGTCCATTCGGCGATGACCGCGTCCAGGACGTCGTCGTCAATGTCGGTGCAGACCCGCCACAGTGTCGAGCGTGACGGCCGTCCGCCGGGTCGGGCTTCGACTCGCTCATACAGGCTGTCGAGGATGTCGGCGGGTACGTCGGCGACCCAGCCGCTGATCGCGGTGTAGCCCTTCAATCCGGCTATCGCGGCCGCCGCGACCAGGGCGAGCACGACCGCGACCGGATGATCACGGTCCTGACCGGATCGGCCGTCGCAGACAGCGAGTAGCGACTCCAGCAGATCGTGACACGAAGGCGTGAACGAGACATCCTCGGACGTCCACGCGGGCGACGAATCGGCGATAAGGATGGCAGACTGTGCGGCGGTCCGAACCATCGCACGGACAACATCGATGTCCTGTCGCGTGCCGATGGTGACGGCGCGCCCACCGGGCCGGTACAGCAGCAGATGGTCCGCGCTGCCGGTACGCCCGAAGTCATAGGGGACGCTCCGGTCCTGGGCGTTGCGCAGGTCGAACCAGCCGACGCTGCCGACACCCCGGTGAGAGACGTGGATTGCCAAGTACGTGTCGGCGGGGTCGTGCCGCACCACGTCCAGGTAGCCGGTGCCGGGCCGGTAGACGGCGAGGTGGTCGGCCATGCCGGTGTGGGCATAGTCGAAGGCGACGATGCGGTCCCGCGTGTCGGCGAGGTCGTAGCCGGCGATGCCGCTGGACGAGATCAGGTGCGGCCAGAAGGTGTTGCCGGCCGCGTGCCCGACGATGGTGACGAGCCCGGAGCCGGGGCGGTACAGCAGCAGGGCGTCCTGCTTGCCGGTGTGCGCATAGTCGTAGGCGATGACCTGGTCGTTCGGGCTGGTCAGTGCAAAACCGTCGATGCCCTGATGCGATCCGACGACCGTCGTGAGCGGCCCCGCGGCGCTGTGTTGCAATAGTCGTCCGCCACAAGCCGGTGGTAGCTGTACTTGACGCCAGGGTTGGCCTGCACGCCGTACATGGTGGAGCCGATGCCATAGACGCCAGTGGGCGTCGTGGAAACGCCCTCCACATGACTGTCGCTGAACCCCTTGGTGCCGATCCGCGCGCTCAACACCCCGAACTTCGACCGCCACACGCCGTTCACCTTCTCGAACGTCTCAAGGGACGACGCTCGTGCCGTAGCCGTTGCTGTAGACGATGATGAGCTGGCGGGTGCTGGCCGGAATCGTGTGTAGCCGGGAGGCGATGTTGCTCTGTGCGGCCGGCGTACCGGCCTTGCTCGTCGGGGCGCGCGACGGCGACCGGCGGGGAGACGGCTTCGTGGACCGGCTCGCCGAAGGCGATGAGGAGGGACTTGCGGGGTCAGTCGGTCCGGGAGCGCCGGTCACCGAGGTAACCGGAGCCAACCCGGCGTCCACGGTGCCGTTCCGGCCCGGATCTGCGCAGGACGTGAGTCCGAGCCCGCCGAGCAGCGCCACCGCGATGGCACCGAACACAGCCCGCCTGAACGGCGTTCGCATTCCTACTCCCTCAATGGTTCTGGATGTCAGCCGGTCGCCCAGCCGGAAGGCGACCGCGAGTCGGGGGACTCTTGCCCTGAGTTGGTCTGAGAGCGCGTTTGGTTTGTGGGTCGGTCGGGTGTGTCGCACAGGGGGTCCGACCGATGAGCCTGGCTCGGTCGGTGGACAGGTATGGATCGAGTGC
>NZ_JBIDDK010000018.1:0-134517 GCF_043205095.1 Micromonospora sp. NPDC047557
CAGGACATGCCCCTGACCCAGGCCGCGCAGACCGTACAGGTCTCCGCGTACCCGGACGCCTACGCCCAGTGGGAGCAGCAGGCCACCGACCTCGTCGCCCAGCACTGGAACAGCTGACCCACCGCACGAACCGACCGATGGCCGGCACCCGAGAACGGGTGCCGGCCATCGGCATGCGAGGGCTGATCAGGTGGCGCTGATCGTGCCGGTCAGCAGGAGAGCCAGGACCAGGGTGCCCAGCGCGACCCGGTACAGCACGAAGACGTACAGGGTGTGGTGGGCGACGTAGCGCAGCAGCCAGGCGATGGCCGCGTAGCCGATGCCGAAGGCGATGGCGGTAGCCACGATCGTCTGGGCCACGGTGGGCACGGACGTGCCCGGGGCGGACGGTTCGAAGACGTCGCCGAGGCTGAACACCCCGGACATCACCACCGCCGGAATGGCCAGCAGGAACGAGTAGCGCGCCGCCGCCTCCCGGGTCAGGTTGAGCAGCAGGCCGGCGGTGAGCGTGCCGCCGGAGCGGGACACCCCCGGGACCAGCGCCATGGCCTGGGCGAAGCCCATGACCACGCCGTCTTTCATCCGGAAGTTCTCCAGCGTGCGCGTCTGCCGGCCCCAGTACTCGGCGAACGCCAGCACGAACGCGAACACGATCAGGGTGGTCGCCACCACCCACAGGTTGCGCCCGGCGGTCTTGATCTGGTCCTTGAAGAGGAACCCGAACAGCCCGATCGGGATCGAGCCGACGATCACGTACCAGCCCATCCGGTAGTCGAGGCTGGAGCGCACCGACTTGTCGCGCAGCCCCACCAGCCAGGTACGGGTGATCCGCCAGATGTCCTTCGCGAAGTAGATCAGCACGGCTGCCTCGGTGCCGAGCTGGGTGACGGCGGTGAACGACGCGCCGGCGTCGCGGTCGAAGAAGATCGCCGAGGTGATCCGCAGATGCCCCGACGAGCTGACCGGCAGGAACTCGGTCAGCCCCTGGACGACGCCCAGGACGATGGCCTCGATCCAGGTCACTCGCCGACTCCGGAGAGGTCGAGCGCCTCGGCGACGGTACGCAGGGTCTGCACGCCGCTGTCCCGGTCGGCCACGAACAGAGTCACCGACAGCGTGGTGACGCCGGAGGCGGCGTACTCCCGCAACCGTTCGGCGATGCGCTCCTTCGGGCCGAGCAGCGAGGTGCGGTCGATGAACTCCATCGGCACCGCGGCGGCCGCGTCGCGCTGCCGCTTGGCCAGGTACAGGTCCTGCACCTCGCGGGCGGCGTCACCGTAGCCCATCCGGGTGGCGAGCTGGTTGTAGAAGTTCTGGTTCCGGCTGCCCATCCCGCCGACGTAGAGCGCGGCGTACCAGCGCACCAGCTCGGCACAGGAGGCCACGTCGTCGCCGACGACGACCGGCACGGAGGGCACCACGTCGAAGCCGGCCAGCTCCTTGCCGGCCTTGGCCCGCCCGGCGGCCACGGCGGCGAGGTGCTCGTCGGCGAACTCCGGGGCGTAGAACACGGCGAGCCAACCATCGGCGATCTCGCCGGCCAGCTCCAGGTTCTTCGGCCCGACCGCGGCCAGGTAGATCGGGATGTGTTCGCGGGGTGGGTGGAAGCTCAGCCGCAGCGCCTTGCCGGGGCCGTCGGGCAGCGGCAGCGTGTAGTGCTCGCCGTCGTACGCCACCTCCTTGCGGGCGATGGCCAGCTTGACGATGTCGACGAACTCGCGGGTCCGGCCCAGTGGCTTGGCGAACCGCACACCGTGCCAGCCCTCGGAGACCTGCGGGCCGGAGACGCCGAGGCCCAGCCGGAACCGGCCGCCGGAGAGCGCGTCGATGGTGGCGGCGGTCATCGCGGTGGCGGCCGGCGTACGGGCCGGGATCTGCATCACCGCCGCGCCCACGTCGATCCGTTGCGTCTGGCCGGCCATCCAGGCCAGCATGCTGGGCGAGTCGGAGCCGTAGGCTTCCGCCGCCCACACCACCGAGTAGCCGAGGCGATCCGCCTCCTGGGCCAACGCCAGGTGGTCGGCCGGCGTGCTCCACGCCGTCTGGTATCCGAGGCTGAGCCCGAGTCGCACTGGTCCTCCCCCATCCGTGGCACAGGTCGCACCAGGTTACGCAATGCCGAAAACGGACCCGATCACCGGCTCACCGCCAATGATCCCCCGTCCGTCGCGGTGCCCGCCGGAGGCGGAACCGGCAGAACCGGCAGAGATGACGGGAGCGAGGATATCCGTGGCGGCGGGTTCGAAATAAGGTTCACCCATGCAACAGCGACCGCTCGGCCGAAGCGGGCTGGCGGTTTCGCGGCTCGCGCTCGGCACCATGACCTGGGGCCGGGACACCGACGCCGACGATGCGGCCGCCCAGCTGAAGAGTTACCTGGACGCGGGCGGCAACCTGATCGACACCGCCGACGTGTACGGCGACGGCGACGCCGAGTCGGTGATCGGGTCGCTGCTGGGCACCCTCGTTCCGCGCGACGAGCTGTTGATCGCCACCAAGGCGGGCCTGCGCCCGGGCAGCGGCCGGCGTCGCGACGGCTCCCGGGGCCACCTGCTGCGCACCCTCGAGGCGTCGCTGCGTCGGCTCGGCACGGACCACGTCGACCTGTTCCAGGTGCACGGGTACGACCCGGACACCCCGCTCGAAGAGACCCTCGCCGCGCTGGACCACGCGGTGGCCAGCGGGAAGGTCCGCTACGTGGGGGTGTCGAACTTCTCCGGCTGGCAGACCGCGCGGGCCGCCGCCTGGCAGACGGCCTGGCCGGGCCGGGCGCCGGTGGTCGCCGCCCAGGTGGAGTACTCGCTGCTGGAGCGGGGCGTGGAGCGGGAGGTGCTGCCGGCGTGCGACGCGCTGGGCCTCGGCGTGCTGCCCTGGTCGCCGCTGGGTCGGGGCGTGCTCACCGGCAAGTACCGGCACGGCCGGCCGGCGGACTCGCGGGCAGCCTCGCCCCACTTCGAGCGGTTCGTCGCCACGTACCTGGAGCCGCGCTGCTCGAGCATCGTGGAGGCGGTGGCGACCGCGGCCGGCGGCCTGGGGGTGTCGCCGCTGGAGGTGGCGCTGGCCTGGATCCGGGACCGACCGGGGGTGACCGCGCCGATCCTCGGCGCCCGGACGGTCGGGCAGCTGCTCGGCGCGTTGCAGGTCGAGCGGATCACGCTGCCCGAGGAGATCACCACCGCGCTGGACGACGTCTCGTCGGTGCCCATCGGCTACCCCGAGCGCGACGGGTGACACGCGGGCGCGCACCGGACCGGCGCTGACCGGAACGCCTGGGGACCGCGGGCGGCTTCCGCGCGGCGAAGACCACGCGCGGGCGCCCGGGGCGGCACGAACCACGCAGGGCAGCGGCGTTGGTCACCCCGCAGGGGGTGGCGAACGGCCGCTGGGCTGGGCAGCATGGACGGCATGGACTACGAGTACGCGCCGCTGCGGCTGCCGCCGAACGTCGACCGGTTGACCGCCGCGGCGCAGTTGGCGATCCAGGCGGAGTTCTCCGGATGGGAGTTGGCCCGGGTGCGGCTGTTCCGTGACGGCACGCGGCAGGTCATGCTGCGCCGTCGGCGGGTCAACCAGCCGCAGCCGGGCCTGTCGTACTGACGCCGGGCCGGGACGGGCGGTGACACGCCCGGGGCCCGAACCGCGAACGGTTCGGGCCCCGGGCCTCACACGGCCTCGTGCCTGGCTCTCGGTCGGTCCGCGGCGCAGGAGCCCCGGCGATGGCCGGCCGAAGGGCAGGGACGCCAGCCCTAGTGCTGGTGCCCGGCGTGGTCGTGGTCGTCGTCGAGCTCCAGGAACGGGTGCTCGTCGAGTCGACCGACGAGCCGGTCGTCGCTCGCCGGCTGGAACGGGCCGACGGCGTCGTCATCGTCGAACGACTCCAGGTCCACGGGTGTGCCCACCTCGCTGACCATGACCACCCCGTCGAGGGGCTCCAGCTCGGGGACGTCCAGCGCGCCGAGCGAGCCGTCGCCGCTCTGCAGCAGCTCCAGCACCGCCTCGCCGACGCCCTCCACCGGCGCCGGCTCGTCGTCCTCCGGGGTGCCCTCGCGCCGGGCCGCCTCGGCCGCCCGCAGCAGCGCGGAGATGCTCGGCACCCGGTAGTCGCGGCGTTGACGTACCGAGATCACCCGCGGGTGGGGGTCGCTGGCCTCGGCGCCCTCGCCGCCGAAGCGCTCGTCGGCCTCGTCCGGGTCGATCGAGTCGACGTCCCACGGGGTCACCTCGCCGAAGGCGTCGAGCAGTTGCTCGTCGTAGGCGAAGGACGCGTTGTTCAACGCCACGTACGCCTGCCAGACGTCGTCGTCGTCGACGCGGCCCTGCGCGGCGCGTACGGCGGCCAGGTGGTGGCGGGCCGCTTCGATCACCCGCTCGAGAGCGGCGTCCAGCTCACCGTGCTGGTCGGTCATGTGGGGCAGTCCCTTCACGATGGGGAGGTAACGCGCCGGGTGCAGCTACCGGACACGGTTAGCAGGTCCGGAGGAACCGGTCGAGAACCCGCACGCCGAACTGTAGTCCGTCGACCGGAACGCGCTCGTCGATGCCGTGGAACAACGCCGAGAAGTTCAGGTCGGCGGGCAGTCGCAGCGGCGCGAACCCGAAGCAGCGGATGCCGAGCTGCGAGAACGCCTTCGCGTCGGTGCCGCCGGAGAGCATGTACGGCACCGGCCGGGCACCCGGGTCCTCGGCGCGCAGCGCCGCCGACATGGCCTCGACCAGGTCGCCGTCGAAGGTGGTCTCCAGCGCCGGCTGTCGCTGGACGTACTCGATGGCGATGTCCGGGCCGACCAGCTCACGCAGCTGCCGCTCCAGCAGCTCGGACTGGCCGGGCAGGCTGCGGCAGTCGATGGTGGCGGTGGCGCGACCGGGGATGACGTTGTCCTTGTAGCCGGCGCTGAGCCGGGTCGGATTGGCCGTGTTGCGGATGGTCGCCCCGATGATGTTGGCGATCGGGCCGAGCTTGGCGATTGCCGTCTCCGGGTCGTTCGGGTCCAGCTCGATGCCGAGCAGGTCGGAGACCTCGGTCAGGAACGCCCGTACGGTGTCGGTGACCACCACCGGGAAGCGGTGCCGGCCGATGCGGGCCACGGCCTCGGCCAGGGCGGTGACGGCGTTGTCGTCGTGCACCATCGATCCGTGCCCGGGACGGCCCTTGGCGTGCAGCCGCAGCCAGTCGATGCCCTTCTCGGCGGTCTCGATGAGGTAGAGCCGCTGGCTGTCGTTGACCGAGTAGGAGAAGCCTCCGACCTCGCCGATCGCCTCGGTGCAGTCGTCGAACAGGCCGCGGTGGTTCTCCACCAGGAAGCGCGCGCCGTAGTCGCTGCCCGCCTCCTCGTCGGCGGTGTACGCGAGCACGATGTCGCGCGGAGGCCGTACGCCGGTGCGCTGCCAGTGCCGCACCACGGCGAGCACCATCGCGTCGAAGTCCTTCATGTCGATGGCGCCACGGCCCCACAGGTAGCCGTCGCGCTCTTCGCCGGAGAACGGGTGCACGGACCACTCGTCGGCGTCGGCGGGCACCACGTCCAGGTGGCCGTGCACCAGCAGCGCGCCCCGGCTCGGGTCGGCGCCGGGGATGCGGGCCACCACGTTGGCCCGGCCGGGGGCGGACTCGTGCAGGACCGATTCGACGCCCACCTCGGCGAGTTTCTCCGCCACGTACTCGGCGGCGCGGCGCTCGCCGACGCTGGTGTCGTTGTCCCCCGTGTTGGTGGTGTCGATGCGCAGCAGGTCGCGGCAGAGGTCCACGACCTCCGCGCTGGGGTCCGGTCGGGCGGAGGCGGCGTCGCTCGTCATCGCCCCTTCATACCAGCCCGGGGTGACCGGCGGGCGGGCGCACCGGCGGGACGGGGCCGGGCATTCACCTCGGCGGATCCGCGCGACGGTTTCGCGGCGTCCGCGTTCGGGTACCGCCGCCCACGACCGCACATCCCCTGCCGGAGCTTCCGCCCGCCAGTCGAGGAGGGCACCATGTCCGCCGTCCCCCTGCCCCCGTTGCCGCCCGCGCCCGCACCCGAGGAGGGTTACCGTCCCGGTGGCCGCAGCATCGCCGACATCGTGGACCGCGAACACCGGCAGCTGCTGGCTCTCGTGGACCAGCTGACCGGCCCGGACGCCACGCCGCAGGAGGGGCTGGCGGTGCTCACCGCCGCGCTGTCGCGACACATCTCCGCCGAGGAGCAGTACCTGCTGCCGGCGGTGCGGGCGGCCCTGCCGGATCAGGCGGGCCGGGTGGACGCGGAGATCGACGCTGACGCCGCGCTGCTGGCCGCCCTGAAGGGGCTGTCCGACGAGACGCTGACCGAGGTCGCCGAGCGGGTCCGCCGCCACGTCGACGGGGTGGGCGCGCTCGTGGCCGAGTTGCGCGCGGTGGCCACCGGGGAGGAGCTGATCCGGCTGGGCAACCGGTTGGAGATCGCCGAGGAGGCCGCGCCGACCCGGCCGCACCCGGGCACCCCGGCCACACCGCCGTGGAACCGGATCGTCGAGCCGGCGGTGGGTGTGGTGGACAAGGTCCGTGACGCGGTGACGCGGCGGCCGACGTACCTGGCGGACCTGCCGGAGCCGCCGCGCGACTGAAGCGCGGGCCGCGCCGCAAAATGCATTCAACGTCACCGATCCGCTTGGCCTCTTCCGCAGGCTGCGACGTGGTCCTACCGTCACCGTATGAACCTGGAGCTGCGACACCTGCGGGTGGTCTGCGCGATCGCGGAGACAGGGAGTGTGACCAAGGCGGCGTCGGCGCTCGGGCTCGCCCAGCCGGCGCTCACCGCTCAGCTCCAGCGGATCGAGCGGACGCTGGGCGGGCCGCTGTTCGACCGGGATCGGCGCGGCGCCCGGCCCACCGCGCTCGGTGAGCTGGTGCTCGCCCGGGCCCGGGTGCTGCTGCCGGCGATGAAGGGCCTGCAGGACGAGGCGGCACGGCTCGCCGGCGCGGGCGCGGCGCCCCGCTGCTATCGCCTCGGCGGGGTGAACAGCCCGATCCTGGGCCGGTTGGTGCACCGGCTGGCCGCCGAGCAGCCACCGGCCCAGATCACCACGTACGCCTCGTGGTCGGTCGACGAGCTGGCGCAGTTGGTGGCCGGCGGGCGGTTGGACTTCGCCCTCACCGGCGTGTGCGGCGACGCCACCCCGTCGGCCGCGTTCGGGTTGAGCTGGCGGGAGGTGGCCATCGACCCGGTGCTGGTGCTGCTGCCGGAGACCCACCCGCTCGCCGAGCGGGCCGAGGTGCGCCTGGCGGACCTGGGTCACGAGCAGTGGGTGGCCGCGCCGGGCGACGGCTGCTTCGGCGACTGTTTCGCCGCCGCGTGCGCCCGCGCCGGCTTCACCCCGCGCAAGGTGTACGAGACCGACATCCGCGGCTGCGTCGATCTGGTGGAGGCGGGCGTGGCGGTGGCCCTCTGCCAGGCGACGTTCCGCCCGGTCGCCGGCCTGGTCACCCGACGGCTGGCCGGTGTCCCGCTGCGCTGGCGGCTGTTGCTGGGGTGGCATCCGGACTCGCCCGCCGCCGGGGACGCGGAGCTGGTGCTGGCGACGGCGAAGGCCGCGTACACCGACTCGCTTGCCCCGCACCCCACCTACCTGGACTGGCTGGTGCGCAATCCGGGTTTCGGCGTCCGGCAGCCCAGCGGGGTGTGAGCGCCGACGGGAGGTCTAGCGGGGCGCGGTGACGGGTTCCTCGTCCCCGGACGGGGGCGTGGCGGACCGTGGCGTGAAGAAGCGGACGAGGTCGTCGGCCGCCGTCGGGGACAGCATCATCGCCTGAACTCGCGCGCACATCTCGGCAATCGGCTCGATCCTCGCGAACATCGCCTCCTCGTACGCCCGGATCGCCGCGTCCGGGTCGGCGGGGCTGGCGGCGAGTTCGCGTGCGAGTTCGGCGGCGTCCAGCATGGCCTGGTTGGCGCCCTCGCCGACCGGCGGCATGAGGTGCGCGGCGTCACCGAGAAGGGTGGTTCCCGGCTGGTGGGCCCAGCGCGCGCCGACCGGCATCGCCTCGACCCGGCGCGGCGTCGGCGGGCTGTCGGCCGCGTCGATGAGGGCGGTGAGACGGGCGTCCCAGCCGTCGAACAGGCCCAGCAGGGCACGCTTGTCACGGTAGGCGTCGAGGTCGCGGTCGTCGGCGGGCAGGGAGATCCCGACCCGGATGCTGCCGTCGCCGAGGCGTTGCGCCGCGAGGATCTGGTTCACGCCGACGCCCCACAGGTTTCCGGGGCCGACAAGCTCGGCGAGGTCCGGGTGGCGTCGGTCGGCGTCGTGGATGGTCAGCTCCACGTGGCTCGACACATGGGACAGACCCACGTCGGTCAGCAGCCCCCGGACGACCGAGCGCGCGCCGTCCGCGCCGATGAGGATGTCGCACTCGGCGCGGTGGCCGCCGTCGAAGGTCAACCCGAAGCCCCCGCCCGGCCGTGGCGTCGCCGCGACGAGGCGGTGCCGCCACACCACCGCGTCGGGCGGCAGCGAGTCGAGCAGAAGATCACGCAGGACGGTGCGGTCGATCTCGGGGCGGCCGGCGAACGAGCCGGGTTGGGGCCTGTGGTGCACGAGGGTGCGCCCGGCCGGGTCGAGGATGCGATGCTCCTCGCCCTCGGGCCGCGCCTCGGACCGGAACCGGTCGTCGAGACCCGCCTCGGCGAGGGCCAGTTGCCCGGACTCCGGGTGCAGGTCGAGCATTCCGCCCTGGGAGCGTGCGGATCGACTCGCCTCGCGTTCGTAGACCACCGCGTCGATGCCGTGCCGGTGCAGGATCCGTGCCAGCGTCAGGCCGCCCAGGCCACCACCGGCGATCGCCAGTCGCATCGTCATGGCCTTACCGTACACTGTATCGCGTGGATACATCGTACGGTAGTGAGGTCGTGCCCATCTGGGAACGCCCGGAGCCCCAGCCCCGGGCGACGCCGGTGCCGTTGAGCCGCGCGAAGATCGCCGCCACGGCGATCCGGCTCGCTGACGCGCACGGCCTCGACGGACTGTCGGTTCGCAAGATCGCGAAAGAGCTCGGCGTCGGTCCGATGCGGCTCTACGACTACGTGGCCAACAAATCGGAACTGCTCGACCTGATGGTCGATGCCGTCTATGCCCAGATCGCCGAGACAGGGCAGCACTCCGGGTGGCGGGCCACGCTGCTGGCCGTCTTTCGGCGAACCCGCGCCGCCGCCCTCGACCACGAGTGGTTCTCCGACCTGCTCGGCGGGCGGCCACACCTGGGCCCGCACGCGCTGGCCGTGGGCGAGATGAGCGCGGCGGCCCTCAGCCAGGCCCCCGGCGTACGCGGCATCGACGACCTCCAGCGGGCCCTGGGCGCCCTCAACGCCTTCGTCGTCGGCGCCCTGCGCCGAGAGGTCACCGAGCGGCGCACCGCCCGCTTCACCGGCACCGACGTCAGCGCCTGGCAGGCCAGCCTCGGCCCCTACCTGACCCGCATGCTCGACACCGGTCGCTACCCGACCGTCGCCCGGCTCGTCATCGAGGGCGCCCACCTCAGCGCCGAGGAGACCTTCGACCACAACCTGACCACCATCCTGGACGGCATCACCGGCCACCCCCACCCGGCAGGCGGCACGGGCGAGTAGTCCCGGCCACGCGGCCCGGACGTCGGCTACTGCCTGGTCGGTGGCGGTGCGAACGGCCGCTGTCGGGGTATCTGGCGGACATGACCGATCTCTACCCGCCCGCCGACGACCGGGAACTGCTCCGCCAGGCCGCCGCCGCGCACACCGCCGCCACCCGCCAGGTGGAGGCGTTCCTGCGCCGGCTGCCGGAGGTGCCCGACCCGGCCGACGTCACCGAGTACGCCAACCTGCTCACCCGGGAGGACCAGACCCGGGGCGAGCGCGACGCCGCCGCCGACGCGGCGGGGCTGACCATCGGCAGCCTGGAGTCCGACCAGGGCCAGTAGCGGCATGCGACGGTGCCGTCCCGCACCCGGGACGGCACCGTCGCGTACGGCATCGCTCAGCGTTCGACGAGAGGGTCGTGGCCGAGGTCGAGCAGCGAGTGCCGCCAGTTGTCGTCGGCGTTGCCGCGCTGGGGCTTGGCGTCCATCAGCTCGCGGATCCGCTCGACCGCCTCCCGCATCACCTCGATGTCCTCCGGGGTCAGGTCGACCTTGCGCTTGTTGAGCACCTTGAGGATCTCCCGTCCCGGCTGGGGCAGGTCGAGGTCCGGGTTCGGGCTGAACGACTCCTCGCCGGAGCCCCGGGTCAGCAGCCAGGTGCGCAGCTGCTCCGACGGGACGTTGACCTCGGCGTGGAAGTCCTCCCAGAGCACTTCCACCTCGGGATCGATCCGCGTGTCGCGTACCATCAGGTCTCCTCTCGACGATGGTGACCCGACGTCTCCGGGTCGTCCTGGTCGGTCTTCGGATGCAGGCCCTCGGCGGGCACCCGCGTGCGGCGCGGGTTCGCGGTCGGGGGCGCCAGGATCGGGTCGGGATGGTCCTCGTCGTCGTCCTCGTCCCGGGGCTTGGCGGACTCCGCGTGCTCACGCGGGTCCTCGTGGTCGTCCCGTCGCGCCGGCCCGGTCATCGCGGGTGTGTTGTCGTGGCGGCGGTGTACCCCCGCTCACCTGCGGTCACGTCGAAGGTGAGCTGCCCGTCGCGGGCGTCCACGATGACCTTCTGCCCGGGCGAGATCGCCGACTCCAGCAGCATCCGCGACAGGTGGTTGTCCACCTCCCGCTGGATCACCCGGCGCAGCGGACGGGCCCCGAACTCCGGCTGATAGCCGTGCTCGGCCAGCCAGTCGATGCCGGCGTTGGTGAACTCCACCTGGATGTCCTGGGCGTGCAGCCGGCGGCGGGTCTCCTCCAGCAGCAGCGCGGTGATGTCGCGCAACTGCTCGGCCTCCAGCCGGCGGAAGATGATGACCTCGTCGATGCGGTTGAGGAACTCCGGCCGGAAATTCTCCTGCAGGCGGCGCATCAGCCGTTCGCGCAGCTCGTCGTTCTCCTGCTCGCTGCCGGGCGCGCCGGTGCCGAACCCGACGGCCCGCTGGGTCCCGGTGATCAACTCGGAGCCGAGGTTGCTCGTCATGATCAGGACGGTGTTCTTGAAGTTCACCGTGCGGCCCTGACTGTCGGTGAGCCGCCCGTCGTCGAGCACCTGGAGCAGGATGTTGAACACGTCCGGGTGGGCCTTCTCGATCTCGTCGAGCAGCACCACCGCGTACGGGCGGCGGCGCACCGCCTCGGTGAGCTGACCGGCCTCCTCGTAGCCGACGTACCCGGGCGGGGCGCCGACCAGCCGGCTGACCGTGTGCCGCTCCTGGAACTCGCTCATGTCCACCCGGACCATCCGGTCCGCCTCGCCGAACAACGCCTCGGCCAGGGCGCGGGCCAGCTCGGTCTTGCCGACGCCGGTGGGGCCCAGGAACAGGAAGCTGCCCATCGGGCGTTCCGGGTCGGCCAGCCCGGCCCGGGAGCGGCGCACCGCCTCGGCCACCGCGGTGACCGCGGCGTCCTGGCCGACCACCCTCTCGTGCAGGTGGCCCTCCAGGCGCAGCAGCCGGTCTCGTTCCTCCTCGGTGAGCTGGCTGACCGGGATGCCGGTGGCCCGGGAGACCACCTCGGCGATCTCCTGCGGGCCCACCTCGGGCACCTGCGAGGTCGAGCCGTCCGCGCCCCTCGCGCGGCGCATCTCCTCCTCCAGCTCGGAGATCCGGTCCCGCAGCGCCGAGGCCCGTTCGTACTGCTCGTCGGTGACGGCCTGCTCCTTGTCCCGGCGTACGTCGTCAAGCTGCTGTTCCAGCTCCCGCACGTCGGACGCCGGGGTGCGGGTGCGCAGCCGGACCCGGGCGCCGGCCTGGTCGATCAGGTCGATGGCCTTGTCCGGCAGGAACCGGTCGGTGACGTACCGGTCGGACAGCTCGGCGGCGGCGACCAGCGCCTCGTCGGTGAAGCGCACCTGGTGGTGGGCCTCGTACCGGTCGCGCAGGCCGCGCAGGATGGCGATCGTGTCGTCGACGCTGGGCTCGGGCACCAGCACCGGCTGGAACCGCCGGGCCAGCGCGGCGTCCTTCTCGATGCTCTTGCGGTACTCGTCGAGCGTGGTCGCGCCGATCACCCGCAGTTCGCCCCGCGCGAGGGCGGGCTTGAGCATGTTGGACGCGTCCATTCCGCCCTCGCTGCCGGCCCCGCCGGCGCCGACCAGGGTGTGGATCTCGTCGAGGAAGATGATCAGCTCGTCCCGGTGCGCCCGGATCTCGTCGATCACCTTCTTGAGGCGCTCCTCGAAGTCGCCCCGGTAGCGGGTGCCGGCGACCAGACCGGCGAGGTCGAGCTGCACCACGCGCTTGCCGAGCAGGGTCTGCGGCACGTCGCCGTCGCAGATCCGCTCGGCCAGACCCTCGACGATTGCGGTCTTGCCGACACCGGCCTCGCCGATCAGCACCGGGTTGTTCTTGGTGCGCCGGGACAGGATCTCCACCGCCTGCTCGATCTCGTCGGCCCGCCCGATCACCGGGTCGATCTGGTCGGCGCGGGCCAGGTCGGTGAGGTCCTGCCCGTACTGGTCCAGGGTGGGTGTGCCGCGGTCCGGCTTCGGCCCGGTCATCGGACCGCGTTCGGCGTTGGCGGCCTGCAACGACTCGGGCTGGATCCGGCCGGCGGCCAGCATCCGCCCGGCCGGCGACTCGGGGTTGAGCGGCAGGGCCATCAGGATGTGCTCGGGGCCGATGTAGTTGGCCCCCATCGCCCGGGACAGTTGGTGGGCGTCGAGCAGCGCCCGTTTGGCCGCCGGGGTCAGCGACAGGTTGGGCGGCACCTCTCCGCGTGGCGCGCCGTCGCCCTTGCCGCCCAGCGCGTTGAGCAGGGTGTCCGGGTCGGCGCCGGCCCGGCGTACCAGGTCGCGCAGGGGTTCGCGTTGCAGGGCAGCCCAGAGCAGGTGGTCGGTGTCCAGGTCGTTGCTCTGCCGCTGCGCGGCGCGGCGGGCCGCGTCGGCCAGCATCTCCCGCGCGTCGGCCGTCATCAGTCGGGTGATGTCGACCCGGTGCGGCGGTCGGCGTCCTCCCTCACCCCGGCCGAAATACCGGGCCAGGAATTCGTCCCACGGGTCGGAGCCAGGGTCACCGGGTCCCATCATGTCTGTCCTCCGCAGTCAGGCGCGGCACGGTCGGCAGGGGCTACCCGGCACCCGGCCCGACAAACGCCGCACGCGGCGGCGCACTCCGCGTTCTGGAGTGGCGTCCGGCCGGCGCCCGCCCCCGGGTGGCAGGCTGACGCCATGACTGAGAACCCGCTGCTGATCGTGGACGGCGCCAATGTGGTGGGCTCCCGCCCCAACGGATGGTGGCGGGACCGGGCCGGGGCCGCCGCCCGGCTGCGGGACTCGCTGGCCCCGGTGGCCGCCGCGGGCCTGCCCGCCCGTCTGACCGCCCCGGTCGAGGTGGTGCTCGTGGTCGAGGGCGCCGCCCGGGACGTGCCCGGCACCGACGACGTCCGCGTGGTCTCCGCCCCCGGCTCCGGCGACGACACGGTGGTCGAGCTGGTGCAGGCGGCGCCGCAGCGCCGTCGGCTGGTCGTCACCGCCGACCGGGAGCTGCGCGAGCGGGTCACCGCCCTCGGCGCCGAGGTGTACGGCCCGCGCTGGCTCCGCGATAATTGAGAAGTTCTCGTAC
Source organism: Micromonospora sp. NPDC047557 (assembly GCF_043205095.1). Classification (NCBI taxonomy): domain Bacteria; kingdom Bacillati; phylum Actinomycetota; class Actinomycetes; order Micromonosporales; family Micromonosporaceae; genus Micromonospora; species Micromonospora sp. NPDC047557. The sequence continues at coordinate 13,614 of NZ_JBIDDK010000018.1, forward strand.
TGGGACTCCCACAGAACGGACTCCCGGCACTTCAGGTGGGTTAACGGTCAGTCGGGCAGGAACACCGCCAGGGCGGATGTTCTCCCATGGACGCCAGTAAGCTCTAATGGAGATCTCCCCGCCCCCAGGAGGTTCCGCCGTGGCGAGCGTCGCCGAGCTGAAGGCTGCCATCGATGTCGCTCTCCAACAGATCGGCGACGGGCAGACAGCCGTCCAGGCGGCCGGTGAGAAGCTCGCCGAGGCGCAGCAGACCCTGGCCGGCGCGCTGGAGGGCAGCGGGCACGAGACGGTCGAGGCGGCCCAGGCGTCGCTGACCCAGGCCAGCCAGGAGCTGGAGGAGTGTCTCGCCGCGACACTGGTCGCGGTCGAGCAGGCGCAGCTCTACGTCTCCACTCTGTAGGCCACCGTGTCCATCATCGAGGACATCGGCGGCCAGGTCCGCGCGGCCAGCGAGGAGTTCCCGGTCGGCCTGCTCGGGCAGGCCCTGGAGAAGTTCGGCCTGGCGGCGGAACGGCTGCGCTGGGTACGACAGGAGTCGGCCAACCCGATGGGGGTGCCCGAGCTGTCCGCCGCGACCGAGCACGCCGAGAGCGCCAACTACGCGCTGCGGGTGGCGCAGGAGCAGCTGTCGGCCTATCTGGCCGCGATCGGGTTGGCCGCCGACGGCGCCCCGCCGCCCCGCCCGCAGCAGCGGGACCCGCGCCACGACGCGGCCCCGCCGCACGGGCCGACCACCGTGGCGCCGGAGCAGGCCGAGCAGGTTCGGATGCGTCGCTGGTGGTCGGTGCGGGTGGCCGAGCTGACCGGCGGGCGCGACGGCGGCGCCGACGAGCCCGACGAGCGGCTGCGCGACTCGCGGGAGCTGCTGCGCCGGGTCGTCGGCGGCGTGCGCGCCGGTGACCGGGACCGGCTGCGCACCGAGCTGCGGCGGGCGCCCGCCGACGTGGGGCTCGGCATGGCCGCGCTCGCGCCGCCGCTGCTGCGGGAGCTGGCCGGTGAGCTGCTGGGGCATCCACCCCGCGCCACCGACCTCGGCCGGCTGCGCGGCGAGCTGGACGGGCGGGTCCGGGACCTGCTGCCCGGGTTGCCGCCGCCGGTGCTGGAGACGCTGCTGACCCGGGTGTGCCGGATGCCGCCACCCCGCGCGTCGGGAGAGCCGCCGCACGCCGCCGACTCCGCGGTCACCGCCGGCGTGGCGACCGGGCTGCTGCTCGCTCGCCTCGGCCGGGACCTGCCCGTCGCCACCGGCACGCCACCGGCCACCGGTGACCAGCGCCCCGGCGACGCGGGTCCGCGCCCCGCTGAGCCACGCTCCGGGAGGGCGACGCCACGGCCCCCCGACCCACCCTCCGGCGGCGTCGGTCCACGTCCTGGCGCGGTCAGCGGTAGGCAGGCGTCCGGCGGCGTCGTGCCGCAGCGGGGCGCCGGCCTGCCGCCGCGGACCGGCAGTCCGTGGCGGGACGCGCCGGCCCGCCGGGGTTCCGATGGCTGACCGGCGCGGCCAGCTTGTCACCCGAATCCGGGACACCCTCTCCGAGGCGCTGGGTGCCACGCGTACCCGGTTGTCGGCCGCCCAGGCCGAGCTGACGGCGGGCCGCGAACGGCTGACCCGGGTCCGCCGGGCGGCCGCCGCCGTACCGCAGCGGGTGGGCGCCCAACGGGACCGTCGCCTCGCCGACATCGACGCCCGGCACGCCACCCGGATCGCCGAGCTGGCCCGCCACGCCGCTGACGCCGCCCGCCGGGAGGCGCCCGGCTGCGCCGGCGCCGACTGGCCGGGTTGGACGCCCACGCCCACCCGCCGGGCCGAGCCGCCCGGCGCGCTGCGGGTCGGCACGGTCCGGCTCGACGACGTCGACCCGGTGCCCGCGCTGGTGCCGCTGCTCGACGCCGGGCACGTGCACCTGTCCGGGAACGACCGCGCCGGCTGCGACGCGGTCGTGTCCGCGCTGCTGTTGCGGGCCGTCGGCCGCGCCGACCCGGGCGGGGTACGACTGGTCGGGTACGACCCGGAGCACCTCGGCGGCGGCCTGGCCGGGTTCGCGCCCCTGGGCACCGCGGGGCTGCTGACCTTCGTCGGGCCGGGCGGGTTGGGCCCGCTGCTGGACGACCTGGTCGAGCAGATCCGCCGCATCAACGAGACGGTGCTGGCCGGCGAACACGGCTCACTGCGGGAGCTGGCCGCGGCGACCGGACGCCGCCCCGAGCCCTGGCGGGTGGCGGTGCTGCTCGGCGGCGACGAGCTGAGCCGGCACGAACGCGGCCAGCTCGAACGAGTGGTCCGCGCCGGCGCCGCCTGCGGGGTGCACCTGGTGGTCCGGGGCATCCCCCTGCCGGACGACCCGACGGTGACCCGGGTGGTGACCGAGGCGTCCGGCGCGCGGATCGGCGGCCCGTCCGGCCTGTCGGTCCGGCTGGACCCGCCGCCACCGGCGACGCTGGTCACCGAGACCTGCCGGGAGATCGCGGCCCAGGTCAACGCCGGCCCGCCGCCGACCCCGTTCGCCGACCTGCTGCCCCCACCGGAACAGATGTGGCGGGAGGACTCGGCCGGCGGGCTGACCGCCCCGATCGGTGAGGGGCCGCAGGGCCGACCGGTGCGCCTGACCCTGGGCGACTATCCACCGCACGCGCTGATCGGCGGACCGTCCGGCACCGGCAAGACCAACCTGATCTTCGCGTGGATCGGCGCCCTCGCCGCCCGCTACTCCCCCGCCGAGTTGGAGTTCTATCTGCTGGACTTCAAGGAGGGGGTGTCCTTCGCTCGGTTCGCGCAGGGCCGGCGCGATCCGAGCTGGCTGCCGCACATGCGGCTGGTCGGCATCAACGTCAACACCGACCGGGAGTTCGGGTTGGCGCTGCTGCGGTTCCTCACCGAGGAGTTGCGTCGCCGCGCCGACGCCGCCAAGAAGCACGAGGTGACCAAGCTGGCCGAGCTGCGGGCGGTCGACCCGACCGGGCACTGGCCCCGGGTCGTCGCCGTGGTCGACGAGTTCCAGATGCTGCTGGCCGGCCGGGACGTGGTCGCCCGGGAGGCCGCCGACCTGCTGGAGGACCTGGCCCGCCGCGGCCGGTCGCAGGGCATCCACCTGGTGCTCGCCTCGCAGGACGTGCGGGGCATCGAGGCGCTGTGGGGCCGTCCGGCGCTGGTCGCCCAGTTCACGTTGCGGATCGCGCTGCCGAAGGCGCTGCGGATCCTGGCCGAGCGCAACGACGCGGCGCAGTCGCTGCCCCGCTGGCACGCGGTGGTCAACGCCGAGTCCGGCATGGTGGAGGGCAACGAGGTCGCGCGGATCCCGTCGGCCAGCGACTGGGAGACGTGGAGCGGCCTGCAACACCGGCTGTGGCGGATGCGCCCGCCGGACGCCGCGCCGGCCCGACTCTTCGACGGTGACGCGATCCCCCGGCTGGACGAGGCCCCGGACTTCCGGGCGCTCGTCGCGCCGCCGGACGGCCGCGCGCCGCGCAACCCGGTGGCCCTGCTCGGCGAGATCATCGACGTGCAGTCCCGCTCGGCGGCGCTGCGGCTGCCGCGCGCACCCGGGCGCAACCTGGCGGTGCTGGGCACGCGGGTGGACGAGGCGTGCGCGGTGCTCGACTCGGCCGCCCGGTCGCTGGCCCGCCAACACCCGCCGGGCACCGCCCGGTTCTCCATCGCCTGCCTCGACCCGGACGCCGATCCGATCGCCCGCGCGCTCTACGACGACCTGGCCGACGACGCCTCCTGGTACGACGAGGAGACCGTCGGTGAGTTGATGACCGAGACGGCCGACGGGCTGTCCGGCCCCGGCAGCCCGCACTACCTGCTGCTGTTCGCGGTCGACGCGGCGGCCGGCGCCCTCGCCGCGCGTACGGGTCGGCGTACCGGCCTGGAGCAGCTGCGCCGGATCCTGCACGACGGACCGGAGCGGCGCACCCACGTGCTGGCCTGGTGGCGGGGCGTGGCGCGGATGCGCGCGGACCTGGGCGGCCCGGCCGCCCGCACCGACCAGATCGGTGCCTGGGTGGCGCTGGATGCGCACGGCGGCGAGTTGGGCGCCTCGCTCTATCCCGGCACCGGCGGCCCCGACTGGTATCCCCGGCCGTGGCGCGGGCTCTTCTTCGACCGGGCGGTGCACCGCACCGGGCAGGTGCTCATCCCCTATGGACCGTCGCGATGAACCAACCGGTGACCAGTGACACGTACACGGCGCAGCTGCGGCGACTGGCCGAGCTGAGCGCCCGGGTACGCGAGCAACGCGCCGAGGCGCACACGTGGTACGAGCGGCAGTGCGCGGCGGCCGAGCGGGCCGTCGCCGACGCCGCCGACCAGGTGCGCCGCGCCGAGGAGGAGTTGGTGGCGGCCCGCGAGGAGCAGGAACGCGTCGACGCCGAGGTGGCGCACCTGTGGCAGCAGGTACGGGCCCGCCTCGGCACCCGCCGTCTCGGTGCGCCGCCCGCGCCGACCAACGGCAGTGCGGTCGGCGAGCCGGTGCTGCTGCTCGGCCGGGCCCGGGACCTGCTCGACCGGGCCGGGCAGCCCGGTGAGCTGCCGAGCTCGGTCAACCCGCTGCTGGCGCTCTGCGGAGTGGCCGGCGCGGTCGTGGCGTACGCGCTGGGCTCCGGCGCGCGGGCCCTCGGCGTCGGGTACGGCGGGGACCTGGCGGTCGGGATGCCGGTGCTGGCGCTGGTGGTGACCCTGCTCGGGCCGCTGGTCGGCCTCGCGCCCGCGCGGGTGCTGGCCGACCGCCGACACGCGGTGCTCGGCCCCCGCCCGATAACAGTGGTCCTCGGCGCCGGCCTGGTGACAACCGCCCTGCTGCTGATCCTGACCCGCTGACTCGCGAGGCGCCGGCAAGCCGTCGGATAGCCGACCGACGGCACGGCGACTCGAAAGCAGAACTTCGATACGGTACGCCAAATGGCGAGCTTCTTCCTCCGCTACCACGCCGACGACATGGGCTTCATCACGCGCATGATCGATGACGCGCTGACCGCCCGTTTCGGGAGCGACCGCGTCCACCGAGACAGCCGTTTCGTTGCCGCCAGTCCCGGTATCTCCGCGGTCATTGAGCGTCGACTGTCCGGCACGACGGCGCTGATCGTCGTGCTCGGGCCCCAGTGGCGCGACGACAAGGACGGCCTGCTGGGTGGTTCTCCGACCCTCCTCCAGCAGACGATCGAGATCGCGATCGCGCTGCGGGTTCCGATCATCCCGATCCTGGTGGGTGCCGTTGATCCGCCGGCCGAAGCGGATCTTCCTGAGGGTCTCCGGCCACTGACCCGCCAGCAGTACCGGCACGTTCGCACACGCACCGCCGAGCCGGACATCCACCGCCTGGTCGACGACCTCGCCACGACCTTCGGCGCCGACACCAGCGGCACGCTGCCGACGATTCCGCTGATCCGCAGCGAAGATCCGGCGCGGCTGTTCATGCCGGCCCTCGGATCCCGCCCGGCGACCGTGGTCGTCGACGCCACCGACTCGACGCGCTACATCGTGGACGTCAGCGAACACCGTGTCATCGTCGACCTCCGGTTGCCCTCGAAGGACGAGGGGTACGGCTTCGTGGCATCGTTTTCTGTCGTTTTTGCAGTGACCGATCCGGCGGAGGTTGTCCGGCGCGCGGTCACGGACGCCGTGGCGCCGATCCGCGACTTCCTGGTAGGGGTCTGTGAGCCGATCGCCCGGCGGTTCAGCCTTGACGAGGCGGCGCAGGCGGAGAAGGCCGTCAACCGGCAGATCGGTCGGGACATCCCCATCCCGGGTGGAGTCACTGTTCGCTCTGTGTGGACGCGGTTGACTCTCGACGAACAAGGACGCCGACGCTTGTGGGAGATCACTGCTGAGGGACGCTGGCGATCCACGACTTACGGCGGCCAGCAGCGCATAGGGTTGAGAATGGCAGCCGGTTCGCGAGCAAGACTGCTGGTGGTTCGTGCGCCCACCCAGATCCCGGTAGGCCACGACCTCAGCGTCGACGTACGGATCAGCAGCGAGGGACGGTTGGTGCACCCGGCCGCGGTGACCGCACGGATGGCGAGCTTCGCCGTGGCCAACGAAGGCACCCACGTCACCCTGACCGCCCACGCCCCCGCCGGCCTGCACGTCGAGGGACCACTGCAGCACACAGTCCTCGTCATGCCGGACGAGGACCCGGCACCGGTCCGGTTCGACTTCGGGGCGCGTACCCCTGGTCTGCATCGGGTCGACGTGACAGCCTGGGCCGGCGGCACGTTCCTCACCGAGGTGTCCGTCGAGGTCTCCGTCGCGGACGGTGGGCCGTTTCGCGACGGCCAGCCGAAGGCGGCGGTGATGGCTACGCCGCAGGCCCGGCCGGGAGAGGTCACCATGGAGGTGCGCTTCGACGGCACAAGGTACACCTTTCAGCTGCGGTCCGACGCGGCGCTGTTCGCCCCTGTCGTCGAGTCGGTCACGCAGACGCCGAACACAGCGGTGGAGAACGCGATAAGGGAGCTGCAGCAGCTGGCCGGGGGCGGCTCCCGCTACAGCGCCCGGATGACCCGCGAGCTCATCCGGTCGGCGGGTATCCAGCTGTGGTCAGAGATGGTGCCCGCCGACGTGCAGGACCAGTTCTGGCAGGTCGGTTCCGACATGAGCGCCTTCACCATCGCCACGGACCACGACGTGGTCCCGTGGGAGCTGCTCTATCCGCTCAGCGCCCGGCACGACGCCGGCTTCCTCGTCGAGCAGGTCCCGGTGGTACGCCGCACATATGGTCAACACCGTACCTCGAAGCTCGGCCTCCGGTACCCGAGGTTCGTGGTGCCGACGAGGGCTCCCAGCGGGGCGTACGAGGAGGTCGCCGCCATCCGCGCGATCCTCGGCACGGCTGGCGGCGAGCCGATCACCAAGGCCGACGAACTGCTCACTCTGATCAACTCCGGGGGCCTGGGGACGACCAATTTCGCCTGCCACAACACGTTCTCGCCGGACGGCTCGTTCATCGACATGGACGGCGGCCGGTTCAAGCCGGCCCTGCTCGCCGAGGCCAGCATCCGCAGACCGCTCGCGCAGACCGGCCCCCTGGTGTTCATCAACGCGTGCCGGAGCGCGGGCACGGCACCGACGTACACGAGGATGCTCGGCTGGGCCCAGCAGTTCATGTCGTCCGGCGCGGGTGCGTTCGTCGGCACCTTGTGGGCGGTGCGCTCGGAGAGTTCGGCCCGCTTCGCCATCGCGTTCTACGAGTCGCTCGCCGAGGGCGCCACGCTCGGCGCTGCCGCTCTCGCCGCCCGGACGGAGCAGCAGGAAGACCCGCTCGATCCGACGTGGCTCGCGTACAGCGTCTACGGCGACCCGTTCGCGACCGCAGCCTGAATGCCCGACACATCGATTCGTGAAGAAGGGCGGTCAAGGCATGAACGTCATCGACTACAGCGTGCCGGTCGAGGACCTGGTGTCGGCGGTAAAGAACGCGGTTAAACAGGCCGGCATCTCGGCGACCGACGTGGGCCGCCGGGATCTGCGAGTCGGCTCGGTTCAGCTGACCTTGAGCGCGGTCGTCACCACGAAGCTGGGCGGTGGCCTCGACTTCCGCGTGCCGGTGATCGGCTGGAAGGTCAAGGTGGGCGGTAGCCGCTCCCGGCAGAAGACCCACACGATCGACATCACCCTCGTCGCGGAGGACCATCAGGACCAGCACGAGCTGCGCAACGATGCCGTCGAGGAGTCCCTCGTCGAGGCGATCACCACGATCCGCGCCGTGGTCGCCATCGGCACCGGGGGCGACGACCCGTTGGTGCTGAAGACCAGCACCGTGGAAATCGTCTTCGGCATCACCGACCAGGGCACCATCTCGGTGGGCGCGGAGGGCGAGCTCACCGACGAGGTCACCAACACGCTCAGGATCGAGCTGCTCAGCGCCAGGGCCGGCTAGGCACCCCGCCGCCCGCGCATCGGCGGCGGCGTACCTCAGGCCGGGATCAGGACGGCCTCGCGCAGCAGGCGGCGGGCCAGGGTGACCCGGTCGGCGTCGTCGGGCAGACCGGGCAGGTCACCGACGCGGGTGACCGTCCCGCTGAGCAGGGCGCGGGCCGCCGGCTCGCAGTCCGCCGGCAAGGTGATGGTGCGGTCGAACAGGCGCAGCGCCACCTGGTCCGACCCGTGCGGCACGAGCTGCCAGCGCAGGCCCGGACGCAGGGTGAGCCGGGAGTCGGCGTCCAGCGTGGCCACGGCGCCGGCCTGGGCGAGCGGCCGGATCGGCGCCGGTCGGGCGGCCGGCCAGGCGCGGTGGCGCAGTCGCGCCGCGACGGCGGCCGGGTCGGCGCGCAGCAGCCAGTCCCGCAGCGCCTCCACCGTCTCGGTCAGCTCCGGCTCGATGGCGTCGGGGTCGGCCACGTCGGTGCCGAACGGCAGGCTGGCACGCAGCCGCTGGTCCTCGGCGGCCAGCGCGAGCAACTCTTCGACCAGGGCATAGCGCGTCAGCGCGCGGATGCCCACGGTCAGGTGCAGCGAGCTGGCGTCCTGGGCCTGCGCGCTGTGCAGCCAGCCGCGGGGCAGGTAGAGGGCGTCGCCGGGGGCGAGCACCACGTCCAGCGCGGCGGGGCCCTGCGCGGTGGCGGAGACCTCGTCGGCGCGACCGCCCCACGGCTGCTTCTCCAGCGGGTCGGGCAGCACCGGCGGGTGGATCCGCCAGTGCTTGCGGCCGTCGACCTGGAGCACGAACACGTCGTGGGTGTCGTAGTGGGTGGCGAAGCCCTGGCTGCCCGCGGGGGTGAGGTAGGCGTTGATCTGGAGCGGCTGGTTCAGCGCGAGGCCCAGGTCCCGGGCGAAGTCGACCAGCGGCGGCCAGATCCGGTGCAGGCCCTGCAGGACCAGGGTGGCACCGCCGGCGTACTGCTCCAGAACCCGCTCGTCGAGGACCTGGTCGCCGATCTCCGCGCCGGCGCCGCCGCCGCCGGTCCACCGCGCCGCCGGCACGAGCTGGCCGTCCTTGGCGACCCGCAGGAAGGGAGTACGCAGACCGCGCCGGCTGAGCAGGTCGTCGGCGTCGGCGGGGCTGAACAGGTCCGTGAAGCCGGCCGGGTCGGGCAGCTCGGCGGCGCGGGACAGCAGCGGGGTGTGTCCCCAGTGCGCGGCGGCGAACTTGGCCGGCTCGACCGAGACACAGCGGGCCAGCGCGGCGGCGGCGTCCGCGGACGGAACCGCCGGGCGGCCGTGGCCGCCCGGCGGGTCGAGGTGCGTCATGACGATCCGTTACCGGGCGCTGCCGTCGGCGCCGCCGTCCTGGTGACCCGGGGTCGCTCCGCCATCGGCCGGACCCTCCGCGCCACCGTCAGCGCCGCCATCCCGCTGGCCCGGGGTCGCTCCACCGTCGGCCGGACCCTCCGCGCCACCGTCAGCGCCGCCATCCCGCTGGCCCGGGGTCGCACCGCCATCGGCCGGACCCTCCGCGCCACCATCGGCGCCGCCATCCTGGTGACCCGGGGTCGCTCCACCGTCGGCCGGACCCTCCAGGCCGCCGCCGCCCGTGGTCTGCATGTCATCGTCGTTGAGTGCCATCGGTACTCCCTCGGGTGTGCCGCCCCGCCGTACGCCGGGGTCCGTCGTGCTGCGGGTGGTACCCCACGCGCGATCTTCTCTAACCCACACCGTAGACGCCGAACCGGGGCGACACGGGCGGTTCGCGGGCGGTGGCGGTCGGTGTCAGGATGGGGAGGTGATCCTGGTGGGCACCTCCGGTTGGCAGTACCGGGACTGGCGGGGCCGCTTCTACCCGCAGCGGCTGCCGCAGCGACTCTGGTTGGAGCACTTCGCGGCGGGCTTCGCCACCGTCGAGGTCAACAACGCCTTCTACCGGCTGCCGGAGCGGGAGACGTTCGCGGCGTGGCGGGCGCGGACGCCGGCGGACTTCTGCGTGGCGGTGAAGATGAGCCGCTACCTCACCCACATCAAACGTCTGCGGGACCCGGCCGAGCCGGTGGCCCGATTCCTCGGCCGGGCCACGGCCCTCGGTGACCGGCTCGGGCCGGTGCTGCTGCAACTGCCACCGAACCTGCGGGCGGACGTCGACGCGCTCGACGCGACGCTGCGGCTGTTCCCGGCGCAGGTGCGGGTGGCGGTCGAGCCGCGCCACCCGTCATGGTGGACCGACGCCACCCGTGCCGTCCTGGAACGGCGGCGGGCCGCGCTGGTCTGGGCGGATCGCCTCGGTCGTCCGGTGGCGCCGCGCTGGCGTACCACCGACTTCGGCTACCTCCGGCTGCACGAGGGGCGGGCCCGACCGTGGCCGCACTACGGGCGTACCGCGCTCGGCTCGTGGGTCCGCCGGCTCACCGACGCGTTCGGCCCGGACGAGCCGGCGTACGTCTATTTCAACAACGACCCCGGCGGCGCGGCCGTCACCGACGCCGTCGCCTTCGCGGCGCTGGCGCGCGCGGCCGGTCATCCGGTGTCGCGGGTGCCCTCCGCTGCCGAGGCCGACGCCTCCGAGGCCGACGCCTCCGAGCGCTGAGCCCGCCCGACGGCGTCGTCGGGCGGGCTCACGCGTCACGGCGTCACGGCGTCACGGCATGAACGTGGCGAGATTCTTCGGCATGGTGTCCTTCACGTCCTGCCACTCGCCCTGGGTGACGTGCCGACGCAGGGTGTCCAGCACCACCTGCGTCACCCGCTCCGCGCCGCCCTCGACGTCATACGGGAAGCCCTGCCGGACCTCGTAGAGGAAGTCGTCGCGGTTGAGCTTGATCGGCACGTCCGACGGGTTCCAGCCGTCGAAGTAGATCCCCCGGACCAGCACCGGCAACTGCTGGGCGAACTCGACGCTCTCGTTGACCGGCAACCGGTCGCGCAGCAGGTGCAGCACCGTACGCAGCGCCGCGTACGACTGGTTGCGCTGCTCCTTCGGCCACCCGTAGGCGGTCTCGATGTCCTTGAGGATCAGGTTCGTCTTGTCCAGCGAACTCTCGAAAGCGGAGATCATCGCTTCAGCCATCGGTCGACCCCCGTTCCGTCGTGTCCCACCGTCGGTCGTCGGCGCGTCGCGGCGGCCCCACCGGGCCGCGGCGGGCCCGTACCGGGGTGCCCTGTGGCGCGCGCCGGGTGTTGTCGGCCGTGCCGACCACGTGCAGGACGGCACCCCGCCGTCGATCCGTCACCACTCGAACCGTCATCCCCCGTCACCTCCGTGTCCTCTCCGGCGTCGGCCACCTCCGTGCGGCCGTACCCACCGTGTCCCACCGTGCCGGTCGGGCGGGTGAGCCGGCCCCACCCGGATCGGGTGAGGTCACGGCCGGTACCCCCGTTTCTGTCCAGACGAATGAGGAATGATTGATTCATGACCGTGCGTGACGTGAGAACCGACGAATCCCTTTCCGGCGTACGGGTCCTGGTCACGGGGGCGACCAGCGGTCTTGGCCGCTCGATGGCCGAGGCGCTGGCCGACAGCGGCGCGCGGGTAGTCATCACCGGCCGCGATGAGGGCAGCACCGCCCAGGTCGCCGAGCAGATCGACGCCGATCGCGGGCGGGTCGGTGGCGTCGCCATGGACGTGCGGGATGAGCGCTCGGTGGCCGACGGTGTCCGCCGGACCGTCGACCGCCTGGGCGGACTCGATGTGCTGGTCAACAACGCGGGGATCGGCATGCGAACCGTGAACCCGCAGTTCTTCACCGAACCTCGGGGCTTCTGGGAGGTCACGCCCGACGGTTTCCGGGACGTGATCGACACGAACCTCACCGGCTACTTCCTGGTCGCCCGCGCGGTCGTACCGACCTTCTTCGCCGCCGGCGGCGGACGCATCGTGACCATCTCGCTCAACGAGGAGACCATGATCCGTAGAGGTTTCGTGCCCTACGGCCCGTCACGAGCGGGGTCCGAGGCGCTGTCCCGCATCATGGCCGCCGATCTGCGCGAGCACTCGGTATGGGTCAACGTGCTCCTGCCCGGCGGGGCCACCCGTACCGGCATGATCCCTGACGGGATGCCCCAGGCGGTTCGCGAGCAGATGCTTGATCCCGCCGTCATGGCCGCGCCGATCCGCTGGCTGTGCTCGCCGGCCGCCGACGGTGTCACCGACGAACGCATCGTGGCCCGCGACTTCGACGCGTGGCTGCGTACCCGGACGACCGATCCACGCCCATCCGCGACGGCCCAGCGCTAGAGGTGCCTGACGCCTGCGAACCAGCTGGTGCGTCGGCCGCTACGTATCCGCAGCGAGGAACTCCTGTAGCTGCTGCCCGTTCCGCTGCGCGTAGTCCCGGTAACAATTGTTCATGAGGACGTGGGTCTGCCCGGCGGAGTCGGCCAGCTCGCGCAGCTTCGGCGCCCAGTCGGCCAGTTCCCGCTTCGAGTAGTGGTAGCCGAACTTCTCGTGGATGTCCTTGCTGGTCCACTTGTCGCTGTGGCCGTGAAAGCGCATCACCGCGAGGTCGCCGGTGGCGGCCAGCACCGGCGGCACCGACGAGCGGTGGCCCTGCGGCATGTCCACACAGACGTACGGCAGCCGATGCTCGCGGAGGAAGGCGAGGGTCTCGTCGGCGTTGTCGCCGTCGAACCAGGACGCGTGGCGGAACTCGTAGGCCGGTCGCAGCGGCGCACAGCGCTTCGCCACCTCCAGCAGGTACTGCTTGTTGGCCCGCTTGATGGTGAACCAGGGCGGGAACTGGAACAGCAGCGCCCCGAGCTTGCCCGCCTCGACCAGAGGGTCCAGCGCGGACAGGAAGCGCGTCCACACCTCCTCGTACGCCTGCGCGGGCAGGTCGTCGGGGTAGACGTTCTTCTTGTCCGTCTCCGGCCGCAGGTCCTTGTAGAGCGCGCCGACCCGGGTGGGATGCCCGGTGAGCAGGCTGAAAGCCTTGATGTTGAACGTGAAGCCGGCCGGGGTGCGCTCGGCCCACAGCCGGGCGGTCGCCTCGGCAGGCGGTGAGTAGTACGTCGCGTCGACCTCGACCAGCGGAAACTGCCGGGCGTAGTACGCCAGGCGCTTCTCCGGGGTGTCCGCGGTCTGGGGGTACCAGCCCGAGTCGAGCAGTGTGCGGTCGGTCCAGGACGCGGTGCCCACCAGGATGTCACCCATGGGGAAAGTCCATCGTGTCGTGGACCGACCGGCAACCGCTGCCGTCGCTCAGGCCGCCCGCCGCTCGCGGGTCTGCTTGCAGGTCACGCAGGTAGTCGCGGCCGGGAAGATCTCCAGGCGCTCCACCGGGATCGCCGCCGAGCAGCCCTCGCACCAGCCGTACGTGCCCTCGGCGAGGCGGCCCAGGGCGTGCTCGTACTGGGTGCGCCGGTCGAGAATGGTCCGCAGCAGGGACTGCGCGGTGTCGCGCTCGGCCGTCTTGGTGCCGCTGTCGGCCTGGTCGTCGCCGGCGGTGTCACCGACCTCCACCAGACGCAGCACCTGGCTCTGCAGCACGGCCTGCTCGTACTCGGCGGTCAGCTCGTCGTAGCGCGCCTGCAGGGAGTGCCGGATCTGGTCGATCTCCGTCTGGGATCGGCCCGTACCGACCGTGTCGTGGACGAGCATCGCTGCCTGCCTTTCCTGGGCCTGGTGGCTCAAGGTGAACCGGGTGCCGGCGGCGTGGGCCCCGGTCAACGGTCGCATCCGGTACGCGGGCGGTCACCCGCGCTCTGTGAGCCGGGCGAGTACCCGCCGCACGTGACACGCAAACCGGCGAATTTCTCAGCTGCCGCCGGCCTGCACGAGCGCGGGGTGACGGGGGTCGTCGGCGCGTACCACCACGTCGGCGAAGCTGGCGGGGACCACCTCCTCGGCGTAGCGGTCGAAGGCCGGCAGGGTCCACTCGTCGGCCGGTTCGGTGCGGCGGCGCAGCGCCGCCGGGGACAGCTGAAGGTGGACGGTCACGTCGAAGGGCAGCGCCCCACCGAGCAGGAGCGCGCCGCTGACCAGGACCACGCCGCCGGGTGGCAGGTCGACGTACCGGGCGCGGCTGGCCCGGTCGGCGACGGCGTCCCACAGCGACGGCAGCACCCGCCCGTCGCCGCCGGGGCCGGCCGGGTCGAGCACCTCGCGGCGCAGGCCGGCCTCGTCGTTCCAGCCCTCGTAGTAGGCGTCCGGGTTGGTGCGACCGAGTTCGAAGCGCAGCGACGCGGGTCGGAGAAAGTCGGCGGCGCGGACGTGCAGGACCGGGCGGCCCCGGGCGCGCAGCGGGTCGACCAGCGCGGCGGCCAGCTCGTCCGGGCCGGCGGCGGGGGCGCCGTCGACCGCCACGCGCAGCCGGGCGGGCTCGACGGTGCGGGAGGCGTCGTCGAGCAGGCCGGTCAGTTCGGCGACGAGCAGGTCGGGCGAGATGGGACGGATACGCACCGAACCATCCTGCCCCGCCCGCCGAACAGGCGGTCGTCGGACGGTCAGCCGGTGCGGTCGACGGTGACGCGGGCGTCGTCGGCCAGCCGGTAGCCGACGCCGTAGACGGTGGTGACCAGGGGAACGTCCACGCCGACCTTGCCGCGCAGCCGGCGCACGTGCACGTCGACGGTGCGGACGCCGGCGTGCTCATAGCCCCAGACGGCGTTGAGCAGTTGCAGCCGGGTGAACACCCGGCGGGGGTGGGCGACCAGGTGCAGCAGGAGGTCGAACTCCAGCCGGGTCAGCGGCAGCGGCTCGTCGTCGCGCAGCACCGACCGGGACGCCGCGAGGATGTGCAGGGCGGGGATCGTCGGGGTGAGGGCTCGGGCCGGCGCCCGGTTGGCCGGCACCCCGTCGGCGCGACGCTCGGCCGGAACGGAGCTGGTGATCACGCCCTCGCCCCGCTCCAGCATCTCGCGCGCGGCTTCGAGCAGCCGCCGGGCCGGCGGGGTCAGCGACTCCTCACAGGCCAGCGGGATGGACAGCGTCACGGTGAGCATGGGCGCGGCGGTGTTCGCCGGGCGGCGTTGACCGCCGGGAGGTCGACCGGGCACCGCGGGTTGGGACGTATGCCATCCGGCGCGCGACGAGGCGGGGCTGACCGACATGGTCCTCCTTGGGCTGGTCCGGGTATCTCCCCACGGCCCGGGACGCCGCTTCATCGATGCTTCCCGGCGCCCGGGCGAGGGTCAAGAGGCGGCTGCGTTGCATGAATGTGACAATTGACGAACACATCGGAGCCGGATGCTCGCTCTGCGTACGAAGCCAGATGATTACAGCAGAGCCGCCAGGATGCCCCGATACGGGGGTCCCCGTCCTGTTCACCATGTCACCGCCGCCGCTTGCGGACCGCCGCACGAGCGCTGCTCAGCGGGTGTGGTCGACGCTGATCCGCGCCTCGTCGCCCAGCCGGTAACCCACCCCGTAGACGGTCGTGACCACCTCCGCCCCGGCCAGCTTGGCGCGCAGCCGCCGGACGTGCACGTCCACGGTGCGGGCCACGGCGTGTTCGTAGCCCCAGACGTTCGACAGCAGCTGGAGGCGGGTGAAGACCCGGCGTGGACGCTCGGCGAGGAAGAGCAGCAGGTCGTACTCGATGCGGGTCAGCGCGACCACCCGGTCGCCCAGGCGGACCACCCGCGAGCCGGCCAGGATGCGCACGTCGGCCCCGTCGGTGTCGGCGGCTGGCAACCCAGCGGCGGCGGGCACCTCGGCGGTGGCGGGGCGGGACAGCGGACGCGGCGTCGACGGCACGTCGTCAGCGGGGCGCAGCCGACCCTCCCCGGCCTCGGCCAGCTCGCCGAGCAGTTGCACCAGCCGGGCCAACCGGGGGCTCATCGGCCCGGGGGCCAGGTCGAGGGTGATGGTCAGGGTCGGGCCGGTACGCGGGCGGACGGCGGCCCGACCCGGGTGACCCGGCGAGTAGGGACGGGTGGGGATCGCGACGACGGACATCGTGCCTCCTGAGATGGCGGTACGCCCGCCACGCCCGGTGCGGCGTGGGGGTCAGCGGCGCGCCCAGCCGGCGGTGACCGGGGGCGCGAGGGGGGATGCGCGGTGCAGCGGGGTGGGGCCGAGCGCCGGCAGGCCGGCGATGCGCCAGGCGGCGAAACCACCGTCGACGTCGGTGGCCCGGTGCAGGCCGATGTCCTGCAACGCGGCGGCGGCGAGCGACGAGGTGTAACCCTCCTGGCAGATGACGACCACCGGCACGTCGTAGTCGACCGCCTCGGGCAGCCGGGCCGGGCAGCGCGGGTCGAAGCGCCACTCCAGCACGTTGCGCTCGACCGTGAGCGAGCCGGGCACGACGCCGTGCGCGGCGCGCTGGGCGGCCGGCCGGATGTCGACAAGCAACGCGCCGGCCCGGCACGCCAGGTGCGCCCGCTCCGGGTCCAGTCGGTCGAGGCGGGCTCGCGCGGCGGCCAGGATCTCGTCGATGCCCCGGGAGCCCGGCGGTGGCACGGGTGCCGGACAGTGCTCGGCGGTGACCTGCATTATCGATTCCTTCCGGTGACGAGAGGACGGTGCGAACGAAAGGCTCACCAGGACCGGCCAGCCTCGGCGACCTCGGCGACCCGCAGGCGCCCGTCGAGCAGGTCGTAGCGGGTCATCCGGCGCAGCGCCGGCCGGTAGACGTGCACGCTGACCGCCGGCACCGGGCCACGGTTGGTGACCCGGTGGACGTGGCGGGGGCCGAAGCGGCGGGCGGCGCCAGCGGGCAGCAGACGAGGGCGCAGCGCCGCGCGGCTGACCGTCTCCTCGGTGAGGGCGCCGGCGACCACCCGGAACGCGCCGGCGGAGCCGCCATGGTCGTGCAGGTCGGTGCCCTGGCCGGGCAGCCAGCTCAGGGCCCACACCTCGTGGTCGTCGGCGGTGGCGAGCCGGGCGTACCAGCGCTCGGTGGGATCGAAGCGCAGCGCGACCGGCCAGCCGGCCGGGTCGGCCCACCGGGCGGCGACGGCGAGCAGGTCGGGGGCCTGGCGATCGTGGGTCATCGGTGGTTCCTCAGCGGGTCGTTCGGCGGGGTGCCTCCGTACTCTAGCCGGCAAACCCTATAGGTTTAGTAGGTAATTCCACATGTCGGGAGGCGAGCAGGCGACCGCTCGGGCTCAGCGCAGAACCGGGGGGCCCACCCGGTAGCCGGGCAGCGACGGCCACCGCACGGTCAGCACCACCGAGGCGCGCTCCGCGTACCAGGAATGATCCACGCCCCGCGCCCACACCACGTAGTCGCCGGGAGCGGCCAACCGGACCGTCCGGTCCGGCAGCTCCACCCGGAAGCACCCGTCGACCAGCACCAGCAGGGTGGTCCGACGCTCACCGGTCGCCCACCGCGCGCGGGCCTCCCCGGGCGGGTGCACGCCCCACTTCACCTCGACGTCGGTGCTGTGCCGGATCTCGTCCGGCGGCGCGAAGTGCCCGAGCAGCCAGCCACCGTTGCCGACGCCGTCGACGCCCGCGTTGCCCACGTAGACCGTCTCACCCATCGGACCCCTCCCCCACCGCGCCGGCCGAGCAACCTATCAGGACCTCGGCGACTACCCTGGACCGGTGACCGATGACCTTGACGCCGAGACGTTGGCGTTCGCGCACCGGATGTTCGACCTGGCCCGCGCGGGCTCCACCGAGGAGCTGGCCGCCCAGGTTGACGCCGGCCTGCCGGTCAACCTCACCAACGACAAGGGCGACACGCTGCTGATCCTGGCCGCCTACCACGCCCACCCGGACACGGTGGCCGCTCTGCTGGCCCGCGGCGCGGACCACACCCGTACCAACGACCGAGGTCAGACCGCACTCGCCGCCGCGGTCTTCCGCAGCAGCGCCGACGCCGTCCGCGCGCTGCTCGCCGCCGGGGCCGATCCGGCGCACGGCACCCCGTCCGCGGCCGAGACCGCACAGTTCTTCGACCTGCCGGAGATGGCCGCGCTGCTGCGGGCCGGCTGACGCAGCCCCCCACGGGCCGGTATACAGGGTCGGTGGAAGATCCCCTGCCCGAACAGATGCGTGCCGCCGGCACCGCGCTGCTGGCCGCGCTCGACCCCGCGACCCGCATCGGCGCCGTGTACCCGTTCGACGACGAGTCGGCCCGGCGCTGGCTGGAATACCGCCCCCGCCCCCGCCCCGGCGTCTGCCTGGCCGAGCTGGACGTCGCCGGGCGCAAGGCCGCGCACCGGCTGCTGGCCACCGCGCTCAGCCCATCGGCGTACGCGCAGGCCATGGCGATCATCGCGCTGGAGGAGGTCCTCGACCGGGCCGAGGGCTGGCACCGCGGGCGGCACAGCGGCGACTACTGGATCGCCGTCTTCGGGGACCCGGCCCGCGACGACCGCTGGGCGTGGCGGCTCGAAGGGCACCACCTGTCGGTGACCATGACCGTGGTCGACGACCAGGTCTCCCCCGCGCCGATCTTCTTCGGCGCCAACCCGGCGGCGGTGCGCTACGCCGGGCACACCATCTCCCGACCGCTCGGTGTCGAGGAGGACCTGGCCCGCGCCCTGCTCGACGCGCTCGGACCGGCCGGGCGGGCCGCCGCGATCATCGCCGACGAGGCGCCGACGGACATCATCAGCGCCACCCGCGCTCGGGTCGACGGGCCCCTCGAACCGCTCGGCGTGCCGGCCGACCGGCTCGGCCCGACCGGCCGCGCGCTGCTCGACCAGGTCGTCGCGCTCTACCTGGACCGGCTGCCTCCCGAACTGGCCGTGCAGGAGGCGGCCCGCATCGAGGGCGGCCAGCTGCACTTCGCCTGGGCCGGCCCGACGAGGCCCGGCCAGCGGCACTACTACCGGGTGCAGGGCGACGACCTGCTGATCGAGTACGACAACACCAGCGACGACGGCAACCACGCGCACACCGTGCTCCGCCGCCCCGCCAGCGACTTCGGCGCCGACATCCTGGCAACCCACCACCAGGCCCATCCCCACTGACCCGTACCCCGGGGCGCGACGCCCCGGGAACCGTCATGATCAGCGCGTCGAGGTGGGGCGGGTGGCCTCGATGAGGAAACGTCGGGCGTGGGCGATGAAGGCGCCCTCGGCCGTGATGCGGCGGTGCAGGGCGAGCAGTTCGGGGCGGTAGCGGTCCACCGTGAAGCCCGGCACCGTCCAGACCACCTTGCGCAGGAACCAGACGACCGCGCCGATGTCGTGGAAGGTGGCGCGCAGCGTGGCCCGGCGCAGGTCGACCACCCGCAGCCCGGCGGCCTCGGCCGCGGCGACCGCGGCCGCGGGGTGCCGCCCCTCCGGCGGAGGCAGCGGGCCCAGGATCGCCTCGCTCAGCTCACGCATGGTGCCCGGACCGATCTGCTGGGACAGGAACGTGCCGCCGGGGCGCAGCACCCGGGCCGTCTGGGCCCAGTCGGTGTGCACCGGGTGCCGGCTGACCACCAGGTCGAAGGACCCGTCCTGAAACGGCAGCGCCGAGTCGGGGGCGACCGCCACCACCGTCGCTCCGAGCGGGCGCAGGGTCCGCCGGGCGACCTCGACGTTCGGCGGCCACGCCTCGGTCGCCACCAACACCTTCGGCGGGTACGGAATCTCGGCCAGCACCTCGCCGCCACCGGTGTCCACGTCCAGCGCGGCGTCGGCGCGTGCCATTCGTTCGGCGACCAACCCGGCGTACCCCCAGGGTGGACGTTCCTCGGTGGCCCGACCGGCCAGCCAGTCGAAGCCCCAACCGTCGACCGGCGCGGCGGCCGCCTCCGCGATCAACTCCTCGGCATCACGTTCGGCGCTCATGGCGGTCAGCCTCGTCGGCCGGCCGGACGGCGGGCAACCGATTTGCCGGCGCGTGCGCCGGGTTGGTCACGGGCGGGGGCGGGCGACCTCGACCGTGCCACCGGCGAGGGTGTCCAGGCCGCCGGTCTCGGCCCGGCCCGCGTCGAACTGGCGCATGAGCCGCGCGCCCAGGTGCACACCCATTCCACCGGCGGTCAGCGCGACCAGCTCGGTGGCCAGGATCGCGACCGTCGCGCCCCGGTCCGGCGAGTGGGCGCGCACCAGGCAGGTGACCAGGAACAGGCCCGCCATGGCCGCGTTCACCAGGTTGAAGGCGATGGCGGTGCGGCGGGTGCCGTCGACCGGCACGTCCCACAGGTCGACCATGCCCGCGACCGCCGTCATCGCGGCGGCGAACAGGGCGGCGACACCGGTCCAGTAGCCGACCTCACCGAGGAAGGCCGGCCCGCCGAGGACGTCGGTGAGGTCGAAGACGGCGGCGCTGACGAAGAGCCCCAGCGGGAACGTCACCAGCATCGGTTGGATGGGATGCCCCTGCACCCGCAGCCGGCTCTGCATCGTTCCTCCCCAGGGTCGGCGCAGCTCACCAGTACCAGAGTGCTACCCGACCCCTCGTCGCGCGAAACGACACCGCCCGACTCGCCGCCGACCGGGAGAACGGGCACGCCCGGCCGGTCAGGTCTCGCGGGGGCGGGACACCGTCCGGATGAGGCGTTCGGCCACCTCGCGCAGCGGGATGTCCAGGGACGAGGCGGCGGTGCGCAGCACGTCGAGGGCCTCGGCCGCCGGGCAGCCGCGCTGCGTCATGATCACACCGATGGCCTGCCCGATGACACCGTCATGCAGGAGCGAGGCGTCCCGCTCACCGACGAGCGCCTGCTGGCGGCTCCGGTCGCGGACGGCGGCCAGCAGCAGGCCGGCGTGTTCGGCGAGCAGCATCGCGGTCAACTGGTGCTGCGGGGTGAGGACGTCGGGCGCGGCAGCGTACAGGTTGATCGCCCCGATGACCTGGTCGTCGATGTCCAGCGGGGCGGAGATGACCCCACGGACGCCGAGGTCGCGGGCACGGGGCGTCCAGGCCGGCCAGCGTGACTCGCCGGCCAGGTCCACCGCGAGGATCATCTCGCGACGCCGGATCGCGCTCATCGCCGGCGAGTCGGGGCCGTGGCGCAGGTCGTCGAGGCCGGCCAGCCGCTCGTCGGAGGCGGCCACGCCGGCCGGCTCGCCGGCCCGCAGCGCGGTGAAGCCGCACCAGCGCACCCCGGCCACCGCGTCGCGGGTGACCCGGACCAGCGCCAGCAGCGCCTCGTCGAAATCGGTCAACGCAATCAGGCCGGCGGTCAGCTCCCGCAACAGCGCGGCGGTCTCCAGCACACCGAGTCGCTCGACCACCGGTTCCCGCGTGTCCAGGTTCACCGTTCCACTGCCCTCGTACGCCCTCGCGTGCATCCCGCCAACGTCGTCACAGGTGCCATCGTCTGCTCTCTTCCGAGTTGACCGACCCGCCCTACTACCCTCGCAAACCGGGATCGAAACGGCGTAAGGAGGGGCCTCTGCCCCACCCGGAGGTGTGGCAGAGGCCCCGAAGGTCAGGTCAGCGCGAGGCGCCGCTGAGCCGCCGCCCGATCGAGGCGATCAGCCGGTCGAGCTCGGAGCCGAACGGGTTGTCGTGCACCAGGTACGTCCAGGTGGCGGTCGGCCGGATCAGGGTGCCGTCCTCGGGCTCCCAATCCTCATCGAATTCGGTCTCGGTGAACGTGGCGATGGTGCGGGCCTCGATCTCCGGGACGAGGTTGTTGAACGCCGGCACCGCAGCGCGGTGGAACTCGTCCAGCGGGTCGAGCCGGCCCAGCGCGCGCAGGTGCACGCCCTCGCGCACCTCCGACAGCTCGGCCAGGTGCTCGGCCCAGAGCCGGTCCAGGTGGAAGAGCGCGATCGAGCGGGCCACCCGGGCGAGCAGGTCCTCGTCCATCTCGCCGGCCTTCTCGGGCACCTTGTCCAGCAGCATCAGCGCGGCCACGTCGCTGGTCAGCAGCCGCTCCCGGCGGGCGGCGAGGGCAATGCGCTGCTGCTCGATCACCACGCTGTAGCGCCAGGTGTTGCGGTGGATCTCGTGGTTGACGCCCTCGGCGACCCGCTGGGCGTGCTCGACCGCGTAGTCGACCTGCTCGTCGGTGACCAGGCCGTCGGCGTTCATCCGCGGCGACGCCGGCACCGAGTCGGCCGCGTGCCGGACGACCAGGTCGTCCTCCAGGCTGACGAAGAAGACCGAACCACCCGGGTCGCCCTGCCGGCCGGCGCGGCCACGCAGCTGGTCGTCGACGCGGCGGCTGTCGTGCCGGCCGCTGCCGATCACGTACAGGCCGCCCAGCTCGGCCACCCGCTCCTGGTCGGCCTGGTCGCTGCCGCCGAGCCGGATGTCGACGCCCCGGCCGGCCATCTGGGTGGAGACGGTCACCGCGCCGTACGCGCCGGCCTCGGCGATGATCGCCGCTTCCTCGTCGTCGTTCTTGGCGTTCAGCACGACGCAGGACACGCCGGCCGCGTTGAGCCCGGCGGCCAGCCCCTCGGACTCCTTCACGTCGAGGGTGCCGACCAGCACCGGACGCCCCTTGGCGTGCCAGCGCTGGATCTCGTCGATCAGCGCCTCGTCCTTCTCGGCGCGGGTCGCGTAGATCCGGTCGGGCTCGTCCTCGCGGACACACGGGGTGTTCGGCGGGATCACCGCGACCTCCAGGCCGAAGAACTCCCGCAACTGGTCGCCGACCAGCACCGCGGTGGCGGTCATGCCGCACACCTTCGGGTAGAGCGCGATGAACGCCTGCACGGCGATGGTGCCCAGCACCTCGCCCTCGGCGGTGGCGTCCAGGCCCTCCTTGGCCTCGACCGCCGCCTGGAGCCCGTCGGGCCAACGGCGGCGCTGGGCCACCCGGCCGCGCATCTCGTCGATAAGCTCGACCGAGCCGTCCCGGACGATGTAGTCCACGTCACGGTGCAGCAGGGCCTGGGCGTGCAACGCCACGTGGACCGCGGAGAGCTGCTCGACGTGCTCGGAGTCGTACAGGTCGATGCCGAGCTTGGCCTCGACGGCGGCCAGGCCGGCGGAGGTGAAGGCGACGCTGCGCCCATCCTCGGCGACCGTGTAGTGCCGGCCCTTGCGCAGGCCGCGCACCAGCGCGGCGGCGGCGTGCACCGGATCCTGCTCGCCCGGCACCGCGCCGGCCAGGACCATCGGCACCCGGGCCTCGTCGATCATGATCGAGTCGGCCTCGTCGATGATCGCGGTGGCCAGCGCGGGCTGCACCCGGTCGGCCACGTCGGTGACCAACTGGTCGCGCAGGTAGTCGAAGCCCGCCTCGCTGACCGAGACATAGGTGACGTCGCAGTTGTAGGCGTCACGCCGCTCCTGCGGCGTGGACGCCTCGTTGACCCAGCCGACGGTCAGGCCGAGCAGCGTGTAGATGGGTTCCATCCACTGGGCGTCGCGGCGGGCCAGGTAGTCGTTGACGGTGAGCACGTGCACCGGCCCGTTGCCGAGCCGGACGTGCCCGTACGCGGCGATGGCGGCGGTCAGCGTCTTGCCCTCACCGGTGGCCATCTCGGCGACCTTGCCGGAGAGCAGCGCCATCGCGCCGAGCAGCTGTACGTCGTACGGTCGCTGGTCGAGGCCCCGGCGGGCGGCCTCGCGGCCGACGGCGCAGATCTCCTCATAGCCGGCGGCGACGCCGGCGGCCTCGGTCAGCTCGGCGTCGTCCAGCGCGGCGAGGTCATCCTCGCGCCCCTCGATCGCCGGCAGCAGCTTCTCCAGCGGAGCAAGATCCACGGTTGATCCCGGGCGCTGGAGAAACCGCCGGAACTTGCTCTTGAACCGTTGCGACACACCCATGAGCGGCAACGGTACGCGATTCCAGCCGCCTTGCGCGGCCCGGCCGGCCGGGTATCCGCCGGCATGTCGATTCCGCGTCGCCGCCGGATCAGGCGACCAGCAGTTGGTGGGTGGCCAGCTCCCGGTAGAGCGGGTCGGTGGCGGTCAGCTCGGCGTGGGTGCCCACCGCCACCACCCGGCCGCCGTCGAGCACGACGATCTGGTCGGCGTCCACCACGGTGGCGAGTCGATGCGCCACGATCAGCAGTGTCCGGCGGGCGGCCACCGCGTCGATGGCCCGGCGCAGCGCGGCCTCGTTGCGCGCGTCGAGGTTGCTGGTCGGCTCGTCGAGCAGCAGCACCGGAGGGCCGGCCAGCAGCGCCCGGCCGATGGCGAGGCGCTGCCGCTCACCTCCGGAGAGCAGCACCCCGCCCTCCCCCACCTGCACGTCCAGGCCCTGCGGGGTGCGCTGGACGAGGTGGCTCAGGTTGACCTCGTCGAGGACCTCGCGCAGCCGGTCGTCCGTGGCGTCGGGCGCGGTGATCAGCAGGTTCTCGCGCAGCGTGCCGGCGAGCACGGGGGCCTCCTGCTCCACGTACCCGAGCCGGCCGCGCAGCGCGTCGCGGGGCAGCTCCCGCACATCGACCCCGTCGACGCGGACCGCGCCGGCGCTCACCTCGTAAAAGCGCTCGACCAGGGCCAGCAGCGTCGACTTGCCGGCGCCCGAGGGGCCGACCAGGGCGGTACGGGTGCCGGTCGGCACCGCGAAGCTGACGTCGTGCAGCACCGGCGCGCCGCCCGGGTAGCCGAACCCGACCCGGTCGAACTCGATCATCGGGGCGGGCCGGCGGGGGGTCGTCGTGGCGGTTCCGGCCGTCGGCCGGTCCGCCGCGCCCTCCGCCGGCACGGCCAGGATCTCCTCGATCCGCTGCAACGCGCCCAGACCGGACTGCAACTGGGTGTACGCGCGCAGCACCTGGCCCAGCGGCAGCGCCAGGAGGAACAGGTACATGACGAAGGCGACCAGGTCGCCGACGGAGATCGCCCCGGCGGCGACCCGCGCCCCGCCGATCCCCAGCACCAGCAGGAACGCTCCCTGCACGGTGACCGAGCCGATCGGGCCGATCAGCGCCTGCACCCGGGCCACCCGCAGCCCCGCCGCGTACGCCTGGCGGGCGCTGCCGGTGACGGTCTCCGTCTCCCGGCTCTCGGCGCGGCTGGCCCGGATGGTCCGAGCCGCCGAGATGGCCCTCTCCACCGCCGAGGTCATCTCGCCGATCCGCTCCTGGGCGAGGCGGGCCAGCGCCCGGACCCGGCGGGCGAAGGTGGCGGCGAAGCCGAGCCCCAGCGCCACCCCGAGCAGGGTGACGCCGAACAGCAGCGGGTCGAGCAGCACCATCGCGGTGCCGGCGCCGAGCACCATCACCGCCCCGGTTACCGTCTCGAACAGCCCGGAGGTGACGACCGCCCGCAGCAGGGTGGTGTCCGAGCCCACCCGGGAGAGCAGATCGCCGGTGCGCCGCTGGTCGTACTCGGCGATGGGCAGCCGCAGCAGGTGACCGGCCAGCCGTCGCCGGGTGCTCAGCACCAGTCCTTCGGCGGTGCGTTGCAGCAGGTAGTCGCGCAGCCCGCCGATCGCCGCGCCGAGCACCACGAGCGCCACCAGCACCGCCACCAGCGCGGACACCGGGTGCTCGGCGCCGATCCGGTCGAGCACCGACCGGGTGAGCAGCGGCTGGGCCAGCGATGCCGCCGAGCCGAGCAGCGACAGCGCGCCCACGGCGACGAGGGTGCCACGGTGCTCCCGCAGGTACGGCAGCAGCGCGGCCAGACCGACCGGCCGGTCCTTCGGGGTGCTCATGGCGGGAACGGTAACCCGCCCTGTCACCCCGCGTGCGCGCTCCGGTGGGTCACACGGCCAGGACCACCTGCAACTCCTGGCGGCGGCGCTCGGCCAGGTCGGTGAGCAGGGTGGGCGCCTCGTCGAACGGCACCACCGCCGAGACGAGGTGCTTGCGGATCACGTCCCCGTAGGCCCGCAGCAGGTCGATGGTCTCGGCGGAGAGCCGTTCCCGGTCCCAGGTGGGCGCGAGCCCGCGCGGCACCCGCCCGATCTGGGCGCAGCGCAGCGCCAGCCCGTTGTGGTGGAACTCCTCACCGAGGCGGACCTCGTCCGCGCCGCCCTGGTAGAAGGCCAGGTCGATCACTGTGCCCTGCGGGCGCAGCGACCGCAGCGCGAGCTGCAACGCCCACCCCTGCCCCCGGCACTGGAACACGACGTCGGCGCCCCGGTCGCCGGCGGCGTGGGCCCACCGGGTCTTGAGCACCACCGCCGGGTCGTCCGCGTCCGGGTCGAGGGTCTCCAGGCCGAGCGCCTCGGCGACCTCGCGGCGGCGCGGGGTGGGGTCGAGCACCACCACCGAGGCGGCGCCGTGTCGCCGGGCCAGCAGGGCGGTCAGCAGCCCCACCACGCCGGCCCCGACCACGGCGACCCGCCGGCCGCGTACGCCGTCGCCGAGCGAGCGGACGTCCGCGCCGTGCAGGTCGGCGGCGGCGTGCAGCAGGCCGTTCGCGCAGATCGGGCCCATGTGCGCGACGTAGACGCCGAGCAGCGGGTCCAGGTCGTCGGGCAGGCCGACGAACCGCTCGGCGACCGGGTCGGCCAGCCAGCCGGTGCGGTGCCCGTAGGTCATCGCGCCGACCGTGCCCACCGCCACGGCCGGCGTGGCGCTCTCCACCACCCGGCCAACCTGCATGTACCCCAGTCGGGTGACCGGGTACGGGGTGCTGGCCTCGCCGGGCTGGAAGAGCCCCAGGTCTGCGTTCCAGGTGACGTTCACATAGGGGTTCGTGCCCTTGACGTAGCTCAGCTCGGTGCCGGCGGAGACGCCGCTGAACAGCGTCTCGACGCGGAAGGTGCCGGGGCGCAGCGCCGCGGCCTCCTGCTCGACGAGCTCCACCCGACCGGGGGCGGTGACCGTGACCACGCGCTCACGCATCGACGGTCACCCCGCTGGACAGCGCGACCGGCTCGGCGGGTGTACCGAGCCGCACCGTCTGACCGGTATGGGCCGATTCGGCCACCGCGAGCGCCAGTCGCTGGGTCTTCAGCGCTTCGGCGTACGGGACGCGGACGTCGTCGCCGACGCCGCGTACCGCGTCGACGAAGGCGCGGTCCACCGCCACCCGGGCGGCCTCCGGATCGGCGGGGACGTGTCGCTCGCCGTCGGCGTCGCGGATCAGCAGACCGTCCTCGGTCAGCGCCAGGGCCAGCCCGTCGGTAAGGATCTCCAGCCCCGCCCGGTGCTTCCAGCCCAGCACGCAGGCCGCGCTGAGCGTGCCGACGGCGCCGTTGGCGAAGCGCAGCGTGGCGGTGGTCACCGAGTCGATGTCGGCGCCGTCGACCGGCGGTGGCGTGCCGTTGCCGTACGCGGTGACCTCGGTGACCTCGCCGGCCAGCACCCGGATCAGGTCCAGCACGTGAGCGGCCTGCTCGACCACGGGGCCCCCGGAGCGGTCGCGGCGCGACCACCAGGCGACCGGCGGCACCTTGTCCAGCCAGGCGCCGCTGACCATCCGCACCGGGCGGTCGGCGAGCAGCTCGCGGGCCTGGTCGAGCACGCTCAGGTAGCGCCAGTGGTGCCCGACGGCGGTGCGCAGCCCACGCCGGGCGACGAGGTCGGCGACGCGCTCGGCGGTGACCAGGTCGACGGCGACGGGCTTCTCCACGAACATCGGCACCCCGGCGTCGATCACCGCCTCCTCGGCCGGGCCGTGCGCGAAGGGTGGCACGCAGACGTACACCGCGTCCGGGCCGGCGGCCAGCAGCTCGGCGACGTCGCGGAAGGTCTGCCCGCCGTGCTGCCCGGCCAGCTCGGACGCCGCCTCGGGCACCACGTCGGTCACCCCGATCAGTTCGACGTCGCCGAACCCGGACAGCACCCGCGCATGGCGTTGTGCCACCCCGCCGGCTCCCACGAGACCCACCCGGCATCCACCCATTCGACAACCTCTTTCGAGAACGTTTCGACTTCGGTGAGAGCAGTCCCCTGGGATGTGCGCAATCAAACGTTCATCCCCCGGGAACGCGAGGATGTCACCGTTGTGATCAAGCTGTTGCCCTGGGAACGGTTAGCACGTGGCGGCGAGTGGGAACTAGAGACTCCGCTTGTTCCACGCACGAACGGAGGGGTGCCCGTGCGGGATACGACCGTGTCACCGGTGGTGGAGGCGTGGGCCACGTACCGGACCACCTCGGCGGCGGACTGGCCGGCACGCCGGCTGCTGCGCGCCAAGGGAGAGAGCCGGGTCAGCGTGGTGCTGCCGGCACGTAACGAGGAGGCGACGGTCGGCGCGATCGTGTCGACCATCAGGGAACACCTGATGGATCGGGTCGCTCTCGTCGACGAACTGATCGTGGTGGACTCACGGTCGACCGACCGTACCGCGCAGGTGGCCCGCGCCGCTGGCGCGGAGGTGGTCAGTCAGGACGCGATGACCCGGGGCCTGCCCCGGCTCACCGGCAAGGGCGACGCGCTCTGGGCCGGGCTGGCCGCCGCCGAGGGCGACGTGGTGGCGTTCATCGACGCCGACCTGCGGGAGTTCCGCCCGCACTTCGTCAGCGGTCTGCTGGGGCCGCTGCTCACCGACCCGTCGGTGGACTTCGTGAAGGGCTTCTATCACCGGCCCCTGGTGGGCGCCGCCAGCGTGGAGCAGGACGGCGGCGGCCGGGTGACCGAGCTGATGGCCCGACCGCTGCTCAACCTCTTCTGGCCCGAGCTGGCCGGTTTCGTGCAGCCGCTCGCCGGCGAGTACGCCGGTCGCCGTGACGTGCTGGCCCAGGTGCCGTTCGTCTCCGGGTACGGCGTGGAGACGGCGATGATGATCGACCTGCTGGACCTGGTCGGCCTGGACGCGTTGGCGCAGGTCGACCTGGGCGAGCGCAAGCACCGCCACCAGGACACGGCGGCGCTCGGCCGGATGTCCGCGCAGATCATGCTGACCGCCTGGTCCCGGCTGCAACGACGCGGCTGGGCCATCCCCGGCATGATGCCGGAGTCGCTGCTCACGCAGTTCCGCCGGGGCGGGTCGGACACGCTGCCGAACCTCGACCGGGAGATCGTGGTCAGCGACGTGTCGATCGAGGAACGCCCACCGCTGGCCCAGCTGCGCCACCGGGTTCCCCGCCGACGGGTGGCCGCGGCGTGAGCGCCGAGGCACGGCCGCACACGGCCGCGATGCGGGAGGGCGGCCGATGAGCCTCACCGTGCTGATGAACGCCGGCCCGTGGCTGTCGGTGCCCCCGCCCGGCTACGGCGGCATCGAGAACGTGATCGCCACCCTGGTGCCGGAGCTGCGGCGACTCGGCGTGCGGGTGGTGCTCGCCTCGGTCGACAGCAGCAGCCTGCCGGTGGACGAGAAGGTGTCGGTCTTTCCCGACGGGCAGTTCGCCGCGCTGCAACGGCCGTACAACCAGGTCTGCGGGATCGCCCAGGCACACCTGGCCGGGGTGGTCCGCGAGCTGCATTCCCGCGACGACATCGACCTGGTCCACGACCACGTGGAGGCGGTCGGGCTGGCCACCCTCGCGGCGATGGGGCCGGCCGGGCCGCCGACCCTGCACACCCTGCACTGGGACCTGGCCAAGCACCCCGCGCTGTACGGCAGCCTGGACGGCGGCGACCGGGTCCGGGTCAACGGTGTCTCGGCGTCGCAGCTGGCCCGGGCGCCGCTGGCGCTGCGCGAGCACTCCGTGGGTCACGTGCACCTGTCTACGCCGCTCGCCGTGGACGCCGACCGCCGGCCCCGCCCGGAGAAGGGCGAGCACCTGCTCATCCTTGGTCGGATCAACCCGGGCAAGGGGCAGGACGTCGGCGCGCGGCTCGCGCAGCGGATCGGTGTCCCGCTGGTGCTGGCCGGTCCCGTCGGCCCGTACCATCGCCCGGCCGAGCTGGCCGCGGCCGGCGACGACGCCCGGCAGAACCCGGACGTGCGGTTCTTCCTCGACGAGGTGGCGCCGCACGTCGACGGTGACCTGGTGCGCTGGGTCGGCACCGTGGCCGGCCAGGAGCGTGACGACCTGCTGGCCAGCGCCCGCGCGTCGCTGTTTCCGCTGCGCTGGGAGGAGCCGGGCGGCACGGCGGTGGTCGAGTCGCTGGCCCTGGGTACGCCGGTGGTGGCCACCGCCCGGGGCTGCCTGCCAGAGTTGATCGAGCACGGCCGCACCGGCCTGCTCACCGCCGACGAGGACGAGCTGGCCGACCTCGTGCTGGCCGCCGACCTGCTCGACCCGGACGAGTGCCGGCGGGTGGCCGCGCAGCGGTTCACGCCCGCGGTGATGGCCCAGCGCTACGTCGAGCTGTACCGGCGCGTCCGCGAGCTGGCCACCGCGCCCCGCCTGCAACCGGCCTGAGCGCGCGCACCCGTTGCCGCCGGCGCGTTTGCCGTCGGCGGCAACGGGTAGACGCTCCGCTCACGCCCGTCGCGCAGCGAGGAGCCGGTGATGGTCGGACCGATGGCGCACTCCCGGGCCCGGGCCAACCCGGCCGACGGCAAGCCGCCGGTACGCCGGGCGGCGAGCGCCGCGTCCGTGCTCTTCCTGCTGGTCGGCGTGCTCGGCTTCGTCCCGGGGATCACCAGCGGTACGGACAATCTGCGGTTCGCCGGGCACGGCTCGGGCGCGTTCCTGTTCGGCGCCTTCCAGGTGTCGGTGCTGCACAACCTCGTCCACCTGCTGTTCGGGGTGGCCGGCCTGGCGCTGGCGCGGACGGTCAGCGGCGCCCGGACGTTCCTCATCGGCGGCGGCGCCGTCTACCTGGTGCTCTGGCTCTACGGCCTGGCGGTGGATCACGACACCGGCGCGAACGTCCTGCCGGTCAACGCCGCGGACGGCTGGCTGCACCTCGGCCTCGGTCTGGGCCTGATCGCGCTGGGTCTCCTGACCTCACGGGCACGCCGCTGACCTGCGGGTCCGGGCGTGACCTGCGTCCCGGGACCGGCCGGTCCGGTTTGGTGCCGCAGGGCCTCGGGTAGTGGGCAGATCCCGACCCGACCAGCGAATCGAGGGCCCGCCGATGCCCAGCCGGATCACCTGCGAGGTGCGCGAGGCCGCACCGGTGGCGGTCGTCCAGCTCACCGGCGCCCTCGATCTGGGCACGATGCGGTCGGTGCACGAGGCGCTGGACGGGGCCCTGGCCGCCCAACCGGACGCGCTGGTGGTCGACCTCTCGGGGGTGACCGTGCGGGACCGGCTGGCGCTGTCGGTGTTCGCGGCGACGGCACGACGGGCCGAGGAGTGGCCGGCCGTGCCGGTGGTGCTGTGCGCACCGCCTCCGGTCGCCGCCCGCTGGCTGGCCGAGTCGACGACGTGCCGGGTGGTGCCGGTGTCGCGCGACTGCGCGGAGGCGACCCGGGTGGCCGGCGCTGCGGGGGCGCTGCGGATGCGGGCCCGGCTGGAGCCGGTGGCCGGGGCCTGCCGACGGGCCCGGGAGCTGGTCGGCGACGCGTGCGCCCGGTGGAACCTGCCCGGCGCGGCAGGCCCGGCCGCGCTGGTGCTCAGCGAGCTGGTCGGCAACGTGGTCCGGCACGCGGGCACCCCCATGCAGGTGACGGTGACACTGCGCCGGCCGTACCTGCACCTGGCCGTGGTGGACGGCAGCCGGGCCGCCGCCCAACCCGCCGACCTGGATCTGCGGGCCGAGGGTGGCCGAGGACTGGTGCTGGTCCGCGAGCTGACGCAGCGGTGGGGCAGCGTGCCGGCGGGGCAGGGCAAGGCCGTCTGGGCGATGCTGCCGGCCACCTGAGCGCATCGGGCGGCTTCGACCGGTACCGGCGATCTGACCGAAATTACCGCTTCAGCCTGGTTACATGGTGGGAGGGTCGGGTAGGCACGCCCGTCCTTTCTGCCGTCACGACGGGGTGAGCAGCCATGCCCAAGCGGGTAACCACGGAACCCGGTCGCGATCGGGGCCCGGCGATCCTGGCACCGGCCCGCTTCGGGGGCTTCCCCGGAGCCCTGCGGGCGCCGGTCCCCGGCAACTCGTTGATCAAGTTCCTCGCCACCACAGATCACAAGCAGATCGGTGTGCTGTATCTGCTGACCTCCTTCGGGTTCTTCCTGGTGGCCGGTCTGCAGGCGATGCTGATGCGCGCCGAGCTGGCCCGGCCGGGTCTGCAGTTCCTCTCCTCCGAGCAGTACAACCAGCTCTTCACCTCGCACGGCGCGGTGATGCTGCTGCTGTTCGCCACGCCGGCGGCCTTCGGGTTCGCCAACTTCATCGTGCCGATCCAGATCGGCGCGCCCGACGTGTCGTTCCCCCGGCTCAACGCGCTGGCCTACTGGCTGTACCTGTTCGGCGGGCTCATGGTGATCGGCGGGTTTCTCACGCCGGGCGGCTCGGCGGACTTCGGTTGGACGGCGTACAGCCCGCTCAGCGACGTGGACCACAGCCCCGGGGTGGGCGCGAACATGTGGGTGCTCGGCCTGGTCGTCTCCGGCCTGGGCACCATCCTCGGCGCGGTCAACCTGATCACCACGATCCTGACCCTGCGCGCGCCCGGCATGACCATGTTCCGGATGCCGATCTTCACCTGGAACATGCTGTTCACCAGCGTGCTGGTGATCCTGGTGTTCCCGCTGCTGGCCGCCGCGCTGCTGGCGCTCGCGGCCGACCGGCTGATCAACGCGCACGTGTACGACCCCGCCACCGGTGGACCGATGCTCTGGCAGCACCTGTTCTGGTTCTTCGGTCATCCCGAGGTGTACATCATCGCGCTGCCGTTCTTCGGCATCATCACCGAGATCATTCCGGTGTTCTCCCGCAAGCCGCTGTTCGGTTACACCGGAATCGTGCTGGCCACCATCGCCATCACCGTGCTGTCCATGACGGTCTGGGCGCACCACATGTTCGCCACCGGCCAGGTGCTGCTGCCGTTCTTCAGCATCCTGAGCTACCTGATCGCGGTGCCGACCGGCGTGAAGTTCTTCAACTGGATCGGCACCATGTGGAAGGGGCAACTCACCTTCGAGACGCCGATGCTGTTCGCCATCGGCTTCCTGGTCACCTTCCTGCTCGGCGGCCTCACCGGGGTGCTGCTGGCCAGCCCTCCGGTGGACTTCCACACCCACGACACCTACTTCGTGGTGGCGCACTTCCACTACGTCGTGTTCGGAACGGTGGTCTTCGCCCTCTTCGGCGGCTACTACTTCTGGTGGCCGAAGATGACCGGGCGGCTGCTCGACGAGCGGCTCGGCAAGGCGCACTTCTGGACGATGTTCATCGGCTTCCACGGCACCTTCCTGGTGCACCACTGGCTGGGCGCCGAGGGCATGCCCCGCCGGTACGCCGACTACCTGCCCACCGACGGCTTCACCACGCTGAACATGATCTCCAGCATCTTCGCGTTCATCCTCGGCCTCTCCACCCTCTTCTTCATCTACAACGCCTGGAAGTCCTGGCGGTACGGGGCGGTGGTCACGGTGGACGACCCGTGGGGCTTCGGCAACTCGCTGGAATGGGCGACCACCTGCCCGCCACCCCTGCGCAACTTCGACAAGATGCCCCGGATCCGCTCCGAGCGGCCGGCCTTCGACCTGAAGTACGGTCCGCTCGTCGCCGACCTGGGCCGGGACCTGCCGCAGCGCACCACGAAGCCGCCGCAGCACTTCGGCGACGAGATACACCTGGAGCACCACGCGCCCGAGTCGCCCGCCCCCGAGGGCGCGCACGGCGCCCGGGACGCGGTCCGCTACCAGCCGGCGCCCGAGTCCGGCGCCCGCCCGGTGGACGTGCCGGAGCCCGAGGGCGTACGCCGGCCGAGCTTCGAGCAGAGCGACGCGCCGCAGGACGCCGAGGAGGCGCCGAAGCCGCACGAACGATGGCGGCACCCCCACAGCGGTGACGAGACCGAGGACCGCTGACCCGCGCTACGACGAGGGGCCCACACCGCGCTGGTGTGGGCCCCTCGTCGTGTGCGTACGCGCCGGTCAGTCCCGGGCGGGCGCCAGGCCGG
Source organism: Micromonospora sp. NPDC047557 (assembly GCF_043205095.1). Lineage (NCBI taxonomy): Bacteria > Bacillati > Actinomycetota > Actinomycetes > Micromonosporales > Micromonosporaceae > Micromonospora > Micromonospora sp. NPDC047557. The sequence goes on from NZ_JBIDDK010000018.1 coordinate 47,036, forward strand.
CGGCGGTGAGCGAGCGGCGCACCGCGGGCTGCACCCGGGTCAGCCGCAGCGGCACGCCGGTGCGCTCGGCCGCCTCCCGGCCCGCCATCAGCGCGGCGATCCCGCCGGCGTCGAAGCCACCCGCGCCGACCAGGTCGACGACGACCTCGCTCGGCTGACCGTTGACGGCCTCCAGCATCGCGCGGCGCAGCTGGTCCGCACCGTCCCGGTCCACCTCACCGCCGACCTCGACGACGACCCCGTCGCCGTTCTGCCGCACCGAGATGCGGGTCTTGCCCGGGTCCGGTTCGGCGGCGCCGTTCTGCCACGGCGGCGGCGCGTCGGCGAGCATGGCCTGCCGCAGCCAGGTCAGCGCCCGCGACAGCAGCCGGGAGACGTGCATCTGTGAGATGCCGAACCGGGCGGCGATCTCCGCCTGGGTCTGGTTGCCGTAGAAGCGCATGGCGAGGATGCGGCGTTCGCGCCAGGGCAGCCGGTGCAGCAGGCCGCTCACCGTCACCCGGTCGTCGACCGATTCCAGCGCGTTGTCCGACTCGCCGACCAGGTCACCGAACTCCGCGGAACTCTCCCCGCCGACCGGCGCGTTCAGTGACGCCGGGCTGTAGCCGGCCGCCGACTCCAGCGCTGCGAGGATCTCCTCCTGCGGCGTCTCCAGGCGGGCCGACAGCTCGGCCACCGACGGCGCCCGGGACAGCTCGCTGGTCAGCGCGGCGGTGGCCTGACCCACCTCGAGGATCAGGTCCCGCAGCCGCCGGGGCACGTGCACACCCCAGGTGCGGTCCCGGAAGTGCCGCTTGATCTCCCCGACGATGGTGATCGCCGCGTACGCGGTGAACGAACCCCGTTCCGGGTCGTACCGGTCGACGGCGTTGACCAGCCCGAGGCGGGCCACCTGCTCCAGGTCCTCCAGCGGCTCGCCCCGGCCCCGGTACCGGCGGGCCAGTCGCCCGGCGAACGGCAGCGCGAAGCGCACCAGGTCGTCGCGCGCCTCCCCCCGCCGCTCCGGCGGCAGCCCTTCGATCCGGGCCGCGTACGCCAGCGCCGCCGCGTCCAGGTCCTCCAGACCACGCTCGGTGGGTGGTGGTGTGGTCGTGGTCGTGCTCGTCTGTCCGAACATCCGCGCCTCCCTCAGGAAGGTCCCCCGCCCGGATCGGGAAACCGGTCGTGCGCGTGGTCGGGCCACGCACCGGGCCGGAAAGTGGGTCAGTGACTGGGATGCCAGCGGGCGACAACGCTTCTACGCAGCGCAATCAGGCCGTCGCAGCCAGCGATGTTCCCGCTCCGTAGGTACTCAATCACGGGACCCCGGGTTCGCGAGGAAGTTTCGGCGTGCTCCCCTCAGGAGACGAGCAACCCTTGGTGGCCGCCGCTGTCGCGGAGCACCGACAGGGCCTCAGCGGCCCCCAGCGGGGGCGGAGCGGGCAGGTCGTACGGCTGGGCGCGCAGGACCTCGGTGGCCCGGCGCGTCGGCACGGACGTCACCGGATAGCCCCGGGCGGAGGTCCGGTCCAGCGCCCGCCGCCGCCGACCGAAGCCCGCGACGGCCAACCACTGCGGCAGCCCGGCCAGGGCGGGCGAGCGCATCCCCGGAGGCTCGGGCAGGACGTCCACCGAGCTGAACGTCTCGCTGCCGGCCAGCCACCATTCGGCCTCGTCGACGCTGCGCCGGGTGGCGTTCTCACACCAGTACGGCACCAGCCCCGCCCGTACCACCTGCCACGGATCGAGCAGCCGGCCGCATTCCACCACCAACCGGTCACCGGTCTTGCCCGCGGCCCGCAGCCACCGCCGGTACAGGTCGGCCACGCCCGCGCTCAGCGCCGCAGGGCGGGGCACCAGCACCCGGTGCAGCGGATGCTGCCGGCGGGCGGCCCAGTCCCGCGTGGTCCGCTCGAAGTCCGGGTCCATGCCGTGCTCGGCGTCGCCCGACGGCGCCGACACCTCCGGCGGCGCCCACTGGGCGGCGTCCCCGCCCACGGCGCGCAGGACCTGCCGCAGGGCATGACTGTCGGGGTGGAAGTCCACCGGGTCCAGCCCGCTGGCCGGGCAGCCCACCTGGAAACTGTGCCCGGGGCCCCGCTCCGACACCGGCCACGTGCGCGCGTCGCGCACCAGCAGCACCGGGGCACCCGCGCTCAGCCGGTCGGTCAGGAACTGCGCGTACGCGGTCGGCAGCGCCCTCCAGCGGGCGGCCAGCGACACGGTGACCCCGGTCAGCGACCCCCGGCTGGCCGGGCAGTGCACCTGACGCAGGTGCACGTCGGGGTTGCCGGCGAGCATCCGTTCGGCGAGCGCGCCGCCGTGCTCCAGTGCCGCCCCCGGGCGGTCCACGGCGCCGTCGCTCCAGTGCGCGGTCATTTCGAAGCCGGCGGGCAGCCACGGCACGCCGAGGGCCACCGCGAGGTGGGCTGCCGCGCCGTGTGGCGACCCGATGAGCACGCCGGGGTAGCTCCCGCGCGGGTACTGGTCGACGAACCAGCGCGCGACCCGGGCCGCGTCCACCTCACCGACCTGGTCGACGGTGAGGGCGACCCGCCCGGCGGCCCGGCTCACCGCGGCACGGCGTACCGGCTCGGGGGCGCCCGGGAACCGCGAGGTGGGCCCGGTGTGCCCGAGGTCGGCGCAGTCCGCGCCGCGCAGGGCCCGGGCGGTGGCGGCGACCAGCACCCGGGCGGCGCTGCCCTGGGCCACGACCCGGTCGCCGGCCAGACCGGCGCCGTCGGCCGTCAGCCCCTTGTGCACCTTGTGCACCGGGCCCACCTTGCCTCGTTCGCTCACCACGCGGCCCGGCTTCCCGTCCCGATGGGGTTCAAACGGGGCATCACCCACCCGGCGGCAACATTCCACAGGTCAGCGGCGTTCGGCGACGATCCGCCCCGGGCGGCGGGAGCGGGCCGGCGGGGACGATCGGTCCTGAGGGACCACGACGTTCGCGCGGGGTTTCGGCGCGGCCGGTGCGGGCACTTCCGGGCTCATGCGCACCGACGACACCGGCGAGTCCGCCGCCACGATCACCCCGTACGAGGACGGCCCGCTCCTGGTCCGCGGCGACTTCGCCCTGGTCACTCCGGACGGCGAGCGGATCGACGCGCGCCGGGGCACTGTCGCTCTGTGCCGGTGTGGCAAGTCGGCGCTCAAGCCGTTCTGCGACGGCACCCACAAGGTGGTCAACTTCCGCGCCGGCACCGCCCGCGAGGGCTGACCGGGCGGAGCCGCCCAACCAGGGTGCAGCCGTCAGGCGACGGCAGGCTGGACCGGCGTCACCACTGTCGGCGTCGGCACGGTCGGCGTCGCGGTGAGCGACACCAGCGGCGGCACGGCCGGCGCGGTCGACAGCGGCAGTGGCGAGCGCAGTGAGCTGCGGCCGGCGGCCCAACTGTCCAGCAGGTGCGCCGCGAACAGCCGGTCCACCGCGAGCGCCGCCGCCGCGCCGAAGAGCACGTCGGAGGCGAGCGCCGGCTCGGTACGGACCAGGCCGCCACACAGGTCGTGCGCGGCGATCTGCTCGTGCACCGCGTCGGCCTCCACGTGCTCGTCGTAGAAGCGGGTGGCCACCTCGTCGAGGCCGAGCCGGCGCAGGCCGTTGCCGTAGCGGCGGTTCGGCAGGGACGAGGTCATCTCGAAGGCCGCCAGGTGTCCGAGCAGCGCGCCGCGGAGCCGTCGGTGCAGCCCGAACAGCGACATCAGGTTGTTGGTCGCCAGCGTCACCGCGGGCACCGCGTCCAGGTGGGCGCCGTAGCCGGTGTCCATACCCAACCGGTCGAGGGTGCGCCGGAACAGCTCGGCGTGCATCCGGTCCAGCCGGCCGTTGCCGTACTCGTCGGTCTGGATCTCGACGAGGGCGGCCTTGGCGGGACCGCCGAGGCGGGGCAGCGCCCAACTGTGCGGGTCCGCCTCGCGCAGGTGGTAGACGGACCGGTGGGCGACGAACTCGCGGAACTGGGTGAGGTCGGCGTGCCGCTGGAGCGTGGCGGCAAGCGGCGGCCCGTCGTCGGCCGCGACCAGCTCGCCCAACCCGGCCGCGACCCCACCGGCCGGTACCGCCGGGGCTCCGGCCAGCCGGCGCAGCGCCGCCTCGAAGGGCCGCTCGACGCGGGCCCGCAGAGCCAGCAGCGCGGGCTGCCACTCCCAGCCCTCATCCACCCCGCTCCAGCCCCGGTAGTGCAGCTCGTAGCAGAGGAACAGGGTCAGTTGCAGGTCCTCGTCGCCGATCGCGTCCACCGGATCGAGGTCGACGCCCAGGCCGGGAGGCAGGTCGTGCGGCGGACTCCGCAGCGCATCGATCACCGCGGCGGACAGCGGACCGCGCGGCTGCGGCAGTGGCGCGGGACCGTAGCGGCGGTCGGCGGGCTCCGGCATGTGACCTCCAGCGTCGTCGGGCCGCTACTGATGCCCTGATCAGGTACGCCTAAACGAGATCCTCGACGGCCACCGCCTGCTCGACCTGCTCGCGTACCCGCCGGGCGCCCTCCCCCTCGGCGTACAGTCCGCGCAGGTCGGCGAAGGCCGGCTCCGGCGGCGCCAACGACACCGCCGGATCGACTACCGCTTCCAGGACGCACGGGCGGTCCGCGGCGAGCGCCTCGTCCCAGGCGGCGCCGACCAGTTCCGGGCGGTCCACCCGGACACCGTGCAGCCCGAGCAGGCGGGCCCAGCCGGCGTACGGCACGTCCGGGCGGCGGTGGGTGGGGTCGGACGACGGCTCCCGGCCACCGCCCATGCCGTTCTGGTCGCGGTTGTTGAGCACGAGCACCACCAAGCGTGGGTCGGCCCACCGCTGCCAGTGGTGCGACACCGTGATCAGCTCGGCGAGCCCGTTGAGCTGCATGGCCCCGTCGCCGAGCAGGGCGATCACCGGCTGGTCGGGCGCGGCGAGTTTGGCGGCCACCGCGTACGGCAGGGCGCAGCCCATCGAGCCGAGGGTGCCGCACAGTTGCGCGTTCACCCCGGACGGCAGGACGAGGTGCCGGGCGTACCAGTAGAGGACCGAGCCGACGTCGACCGCGACCGAGCCGGTCCGCGGGGCCCGGGTGGAGAGTTCCTGGAGCACGAGCTGCGGGTTGATCGGTTCGGCGGGCGCGGCGGCCCGGTCGGCCGCGGTCGCCCGCCAGCGGTCGACCGCGCTCTCCACCGTGGCACGCCACTGCTGATGGGGCCGCGACGGCACCCGCGCCAGCAGCGCGCGCAGCGTCTCGGCCGCGTCCCCGACCAGGGGCACGTCGGCCGGGTACCGGCTGCCGATGCGGGTGCCGTCGATGTCGATCTGCACGGTGCGGGCCTGGTCGGGCATCGGGAAGTAGTCGGTCCACGGGTCGTTGGTGCCCACCAGCAGGAGCGTGTCGCAGCCGCCCATCAGCTCGGCGGCGGCCGGCGTGCCGACCTCGCCGAGCACGCCGGCGTGGAAGGGCAGCCGCTCGTCGAGGACCGGCTTGCCCAGCAGCGAGGTGGCCACCCCGGCGCCGAGCCGGTCGGCCAGCTCGATGATCTCGTCGGCGGCGGACCGGCCCCCCTGGCCCACCAGGATCGCGGTGCGCTGGCCGTTGCCGAGGATCTGCGCGGCGGCGTCGAGGTCCACCTCGTGCGGCAGCACCCGGGCCAGCGGCTCGCCGGGAGTCGCCGTGATCACGCCGACCGCGTGCGCGCCCAGGTCGGGCACCACGGCCTCCTGCAGGTGCCGAGGCAGCACCACACAGGTCGGGCTACGGGTCGCCGCCGCGGTGCGGAACGCCTGGTCCAGCAGCGCCGGTACGCTCTCCGGGCTGCGGCCGTACTGGACGAACTGGTTGCACACGTCGCCGAAGAGCCGGCTCAAACCGATCTGCTGGTGCGCGCCCCCCAGGGGGCCGGTGACGTCCTCGCCGACGATCGCCACGACCGGTTTGCTGTCCAGCTTCGCGTCGTAGAGACCGTTGAGCAGTTGCACCGCGCTGGGCCCCTGGGTGGCCAGGCAGACCCCGATGCCGCCGGTGAACTTGGCGTGCCCGGTGGCCATGAACGAGGCGGTTTCCTCGTGCCGGGCCGGGACGAATGCCGGGTCACCCCCGGAGCGGTCCAGCGCCTCGACCAGCGGGGCGATCGCCGCACCGGGGTAGCCGAAGGCGCGCGGGACCCGCCAGGCCCGCAGCCGCTCCACCACCAGGTCCGCGACACGGCGCTCAGCCATTGCCGCGCCCCGGGGTGCCTTCGTCGACGTAGCGCAGCACCGCGCCGACGCCGTCGGTGAGCTCGGGCGCCTCGTCCGCGCCCAGCACGGTCAACGCCGCGTCGGTGCCAACCAGCGCGCGGACCAGCGCCGCGTCGGCGCGTACCCGCTGCGGGTCGTCGACCGACATCGCGCTCAGCTGAGTGGGGTCGACGGCGATCTCGGTCGGCTCCGGGCCGATCCACAGCTCCCCGTTGGCCGACGGGTCGTCGACGATGAGCATGGTGTCGACCTGGTTGCGTTGCAGGGCCGAGACGACCGCCTCGAGGCCGGCGCCGACGTCCTCCTGCACGCCGAACCGGTCCAGCGCGGCGGTGATCCGCTGGTCGGCGACCTCCGCGATGGTCTGCACGGTGAGGTCGTCCAGCATGGTCTGGTCGGCGCCGCCGGCCCGGGACCCGGCGTCGGTACGGACCACCAGGTCCTGCCAGCGCTCCGGCATCTGGGCGGCGATCATCCCGGTGGCCCGGACGTCACCGGCCACCACCACGACGTCGGCGCCGACCCTGTCGGCCAGCTGCACGGTCGCGGCGGTCACGTCGCCGGCATTCTGGTGCCACGCCTCCATGGCGGCTCGCTGGTAGCGCGACTGGGACCAACCCCCGGGTTTTACTCGGCGCAGCGGGAAGCTGTCCCGACCGGCGACGTGCGCCCGGCGGGGTACTCCGCCCGCGCTGACCGCCATCGCGTCACCGCCGGTGCGATCGGCCACGACCCGGACCCAGGCCACCTGCTCGCCGCGCTGGGCGAGCAGCGGCATCACGTGTGGCAACGGCCCGAAACTGGCCAGGTCGCGCAGAGGTGGCGCGGACAGGTACTCGGAGAGCGCCACCCGCCCGTGGCTGGCGAAGACCGCCAGGCCGTAGTCACCGACCATCGGGTCGTGACCCCGGATCACCCGGTCCAGCGCGGCGATGCTCGCCTCGTCGGCCCCCTGTTCGGCAAGGCGACGTTCCAGTGCGCGCCAGCGCAGGTCCAGCGCCGGGTGGGCGTCCTCCGTGTCCGCGGAGGCGTCCAGGTACACCGAGCACCACGGCCCGGGTCGGTCGTAGAGCGGGCGCAGGAAGGACAGCTGCATGCTCGACCCCTTTCCAGCTCGGCCCCCCGCTTACCCTGCTCGCCCGGGATGTCACCTCGTGGCCGTGAGCCCGTGACCCGGTTTCATTCACGTCGTTCAACCGGGGACATCGATACGATCAGTGAACACAAGCGGACTCTCGGTGGTGGGGATGGACAGCGGACTCGATACCCGACGGATCGTGCACCCGACGGAGCGGATCGTCACCGGGCGGCTGGTCCGCCTGCTCGACGGCTACACCCGCGAGATACGCGTCGGCCAACCGGTGCTGGTCGCGGTGCTCGCCGCGGCGGCGTTCGCCCGGCTGCCGGCCCTGCTGCTGCGCGCGCTCTTCTCGTTCGGCGGCGGCGGCACCCGGCGGCGCTGGAAGGAGCTGAAGCAGGGCCCGGAGTACCTGGTCACCCCGGTGCGCCTGCGCAACACCGCCGGTCAGCTCTGCGAGGTGGAGCTGCACGGGCACCTGCCGCAGAGTGCGCTGCACCCGGCCGATCAGGTGCAGCTCACGCTGCGCCCGCAGCGGGACCCGGAGTTGCCGCCGCGCATCGAGCGGATCGTCAACCTCACCACCGGGCAGCTGCTCACCCCGCGTACCGCGACGCTCTGGTCGCATCTCGGCCCGCCGCTGCTGTTGCAGGCGGCGCTGGGCGCGCTGCTGCTCGCCGGCGTGGTGGCCTGCTCCGCCCTGACCTGACCCGCCCCGCCGGGGGGCCGGGCCGCGTGTCAGCCGACGGGTGCGGGCTCGCGGGCCGGGCGGCGGTCCACGCCGAGGATTCCCCTGCGACGGGCCCAGCGCTCGAAGATCAGGGTGGCGAACGGCGGCACGGCGCACGCCAGCGCCACGACTGTCACCGGCAGGCTCCACCGGCGCAGTCGGGCCACCGCGAGGACCAGCAGCCCGTACGCGATGAACAGGCCGCCGTGGATCGGGCCGAAGATCTTGACACCCAGCTCGTTGCCGGGCGGACCGTACTTGACCGCCATTCCGGCCAGCAGGGCCAGCCAGGAGCAGGCCTCGGCGATCGCCGCCGCGACGAACAGCCGGGTCACCTTCTCGCGCATCCGGACGCCACCACCTCTCGGGCGGCAATGCTAACGGTGCCGGCCGTTCGCACCCTCGTCGGCCACGCAGCGTGCGACAGGGGTCACGGAGCCCGCGACTGGGTAGGAAAGAACCCTCGGGTCTTCCCCCGCCCGCCGGCCACGTGCGAGGTTGGAGGGGACCAGCGGTGACAGGGTGGTGACCATGGGCGAGGATGTCGGCGTACGGACCTTCAGTCGGGAGGACCGGGCCCGGTACCGCGAGAAGGTGCGCAACTGCCTGGACGTCTTCGCCGAGATGTTGCGCGAGTCGCGGTTCGACATCGACCGGCCGATGACCGGGCTGGAGATCGAGCTGAACCTCGTCGACGAGGCGTCGAACCCGGCGATGCGCAACGCCGACGTGTTGGCGGCCATCGAGGATCCGAGCTTCCAGACGGAGCTGGGCCAGTTCAACATCGAGATCAACGTGCCGCCGCGGCGGCTGACCGGCACCGGCACCGCCGACTTCGAGGAGCACGTGCGGGCCAGCCTCAACGCCGCCGAGGAGAAGGCGCGGGCGATCGGCGCGCACATGGTCATGATCGGCATCCTGCCGACGTTGCGCCCCGAGCACCTGACCGCCGAGACGCTCTCGGCGAACCCGCGCTACAAGCTGCTCAACGAGCAGATCTTCGCCGCCCGGGGTGAGGACCTGCCGATCGCCATCAGCGGGGTGGAGCGTCTGGCGGTCACCGCCGACACGATCACCCCGGAGGCGGCCTGCACGAGCACCCAGTTCCACCTCCAGGTCAGCCCGGCGCAGTTCGCCGACTACTGGAACGCCGCCCAGGTGGTCGCCGGCATCCAGGTGGCGTTGGGCGCGAACGCGCCGCTGTTCTTCGGCCGGGAGCTGTGGCGCGAGACCCGCATCCCGCTGTTCCAGCAGGCCACCGACACCCGGCCGGAAGAGATCAAAGCCCAGGGGGTACGCCCCCGAGTCTGGTTCGGCGAGCGGTGGATCACCAGCGTGTTCGACCTGTTCGAGGAGAACGTCCGCTACTTCCCGGCGCTGCTGCCGGTGTGCGACCCGCAGGACCCGGCGCAGACCCTCGCGGCCGGCGAGGTGCCCAACCTCGCCGAGCTGCGGCTGCACAACGGCACGATCTACCGCTGGAACCGCCCGGTGTACGACGTGTCGCGCGGCCGGCCGCACCTGCGCGTCGAGAACCGGGTGCTGCCGGCCGGGCCGACCGTGCTGGACACCATCGCCAACGGGGCCTTCTACTTCGGACTGGTCCGCGCCCTGGCCGAGTCGGACCGCCCACTGTGGTCACAGATGTCGTTCAGCGCCGCCGAGGAGAACTTCACCAGTTGCGCCCGGCACGGCATCGACGCGCAGGTCTTCTGGCCCGGCCTCGGTTACCTGCCGGTCACCGAGCTGGTGCTGCGCCGGCTGCTGCCGATGGCGCACCACGGCCTGGACCGGTGGGGCCTCGACCCGACCGAGCGCGACCGGCTGCTGGGCATCATCGAACAGCGCTGCCTGACCAGCCGCAACGGCGCGACCTGGCAGGTGGAGACGCTGCACCGGTTGGAGTCCGCCGATCACCTGGACCGGCCGGAGGCGCTGCGCGAGGTGGTCCGGCACTACGTGACGCTGATGCACAGCAACCGGCCGGTGCACGAGTGGCCGATCCCCTGAGGTGCGGGCGACGGTCAACCGCGCGGTGTCGGCACGCCGAACAGGTCGATGATGCCGCCCGGCAGTTGGGCGAGCAGGTCCTGTCGCTCGTCGTCGTTGAGGGCCTCGGCGACCGTACGCAGCACCGCCTGGGCGTGTAGACGCACCTGGTCGGCGTTCGCGACCTGCTCCCGGTCGCCGACGTGCTTGAGGAACTCGCCGATGTCCCACCGGCGGCCCTGCGGATTACGGGTGACCGACGCGTCCAGCCGATCCGGTAGCTGCGCCGCCAGGTGGTCGGCCTCCTGTCCGGCGAGCCGTTCGCCGAGCACCGACAGGACGGCCTGTACGGACCGCACGGCCTCGTTCTCCCCGAGGCCCGCACGCTGGCGCACCGTGGCGATCATCTGGTCGTACTCCATGACCCGCTCCTTCCGTCTGCTCGGCCGGCCGTGCGGCCCGCCGGGCGAACGGGCCGGTTTCCCCGGCTCGCCGGGCACAAACGGGGTGGCACGGCGTCCGGTCATACGGTGCCTGGGTAGCCATGGACCGAAATCACCTCTCCACGAGCGCTGCGGGCGGCGGATCGTCGCGCAGCCGGCTGTAGAGATATCCGTCGCGCCAGGCGCCGGCCCGGAACTCGCAGGCCCGCACGACACCCTCCAGCTGGAATCCGGCCTTCTCCAGCGCCCGCTGCTCGGCGACGTTCTCCGGATGGGTGCCGGCCTGGATGCGGTGCGCCGGGGTGTGGGTGAACAGGTAGTCGCAGAGCAGCGCCTGGGCTCGCCAGCCGATGCCCCTCCCCCGCCACTCGGGGAGCAGCACGATCCCGATCTCCCAGTACGACGCCAGACCCGAATACCGCCCGGACGTGTAGCTGACGAGGCCGGCGGCCTGGTCCTGCTCCACCTCGACGATGAGCCGCCCGTCGTCGGCGCCCAGGTAGCCGTCGACGGCGAAGCGCCGCGCCGGTGCGCCCGGGTCACGAAAGCCCGCCCAGTCCAGGCCGATCAGCCCGGGCTCGACACAGAACCGCCGCAACATCGCCAGGTCGGGCTCGCCCACGGGCCGCAGCCGGACGGTGGGGTCGTCGCTCGTCGTTGTCGACGTGTCCGCACTCTCCATCGTCGACACGTTAGCCGCAGGCGCCGGCCCGGTGGGGTCGTCCTGTCGCGCCGGGAGTGCGCCTCTGCCTTGCGCTGGAGGGTCGCCCAGCGGCGGCCGATCGCGCGCGTACCCGGGTCTTCCTACCACGCCCAGCGGAGCACGGTGATCAGGCCGACGACGGTGAGCGCCACCAGGACCAGACCGATCACGATCGCCACCAGGCAGCCCAGCATGTCCCGCCATGAGTCGGGCTCACCCGAGCGGGGGCCGACCTCGGTCCAGGCGACCGGGGCAGGGCCCTCCCGCTCGGCCTGGCGGACCAGCTGGGCGAACCGCGCGCCCGCCAGCGGCCCGAGCCGGTCGGTGGGGTCGGCGATCACCCTCAACGCGCGCAGACGTCGCCAGGCGCCCGGGTAGGACCTCTCGAACGCGGTGATTTCCGGCGCGCTGGCGTCCTCGGTGAGGAATCCCCACCGCCCGGCCTCGGTCACGTGGCCCACCTGCCGGTACAGCGCGGCACGCCGGGAGCGCAGCTCCAGGTCGTCGGGGTACGCGGCGTTCAGGCTCGCCAGCCGCTGCATCGCGGGGTGGACGTGCCCACGCCGCAGGTCGGCCTCGACCTTCGCCAGTACGTGCTCTCTCGCCATGGCGGACATTGTGAGCGGTACGCCTGCCGCTCCGACATCCGAATTCCGCCGAGCCACATATTCTGGCCGGCCACCGGAACCTTCCTCCCGGCCCATTGGTGGGAGTGGTGGAGAAGGGGGGTGACGGGTGTCGGACGGCGATCTGATCTCCGAGCTCTACGCCGGCTGCTACCGGCGCCTGGTGGTCCAGCTGTACGCGGTGACCGGCGACCTCAACGAGGCGCAGGAGGCGGTCCAGGAGGCGTTCACCCGAGCGCTGGTGTCGCCGGGGCGCTTCGCCGGGCTGGAGAATCCGGAAGCCTGGTTGCGTCGGGTGGCCGTGAACTGGGCCCGCAGCCGGTACCGCCGTCGCCGCGTCCTTGACGGGCTGCTGCGCCGGATCGGCCCGCCGCCGGCCGTCGCCGACCACTCCCCGGAGCACCTCGCCCTGCTCGCCGCGCTGCGTGTGCTGCCGGAGGGGCAGCGGCATGCCCTGGCGTTGCACTATCTCGTCGACCTGCCGGTGGACGAGGTCGCGGCCACGCTGGGCGTGTCGGCCGGAACGGTGAAGTCCCGGCTGTCGCGCGGTCGACACGCCCTGGCCGCGCTGCTCGCCGACACCGACACCGAGAGCGACAACGACGCCGACAACGACGCCACCGCGTCGAACGCCACCGACGCTGGTGCCGACGCTACGGAAGCCGGGAGGATCGATGTCCGGTCGTGAGTTCTCTGGATTCGACGTGGAAACCCTCGCCCGGGCCGTTTCGCCGCCGCCCTTCGACGAGCTGCGGTCGGCTGCCCGTTCCCGTCGGCACCGGTCGGTCACGATGGTGGCGGCCGCGCTGGTCGCGCTGGTCGGGCTGGCGGTCGTGCCGGTGGTGGCGGGGGCGGGCGGGGCCGAAAGGGTGATCCCCACGCAACCGTCGACCGCGCACGGGGACGCCTTCACGCTGACCGGGCCCGACTCCGGGGTCGACGTGTGGCGCGACGGCTGTGTCGTGCGCTTCGCGTACACGGGCGACCGCGGCCGGACCTGGTCGGACTGGGACGCGGCGGTGTTCGACGGCACCAGGTGTGCGGCCACCTCCACCGGAACAGTGGCCAGTCGCATCGAGGTCTCCGTGCTCAGCGACCGGTCCTACCTGGTGAGCGACGTCGGGGTGGCCCGTCTCTCCACCGACTACGGTCGCACCTGGCGGGACGCGGTCTCCGCGATCGTCGCGGTACCCGCGTTCCCGGCAACGGCCCGGCCGGTCTTCTGCGGGTTCGGTTGTGAGCCACTGTCCGAGCCACTGGCGGTGGATCCGTCCAGCGGGACGGTGTACCGGCTCACCACGGCGCCCTCGTGGCGTCCCCTGTTCAGCCTCTACCCGGCTGCCGACGGCAGCATCTGGGCGGCGTACCGGATGGGGAGAGCCTCCGGATCGACCCTCGCCCGCAGCGCCGACCGGGGTGCGACCTGGACCACCTGGGAGGTCGACGACGACGCGAGCGTGGTGGCGGTGGTGGGGCTCGACGACCGGGAGGGGTACGTGCTGACCGAGCCGTCGGGAACGGGCGGCGGAACGCGGCTCCTGCGCACCACGGACGGCGCGAAGACCTGGACCGACACCGGCACCGACCTGCCGGATGAGGCGATCTGGGACCTCACGGTCGGGTCGGACGGCTCCCTGCTGGCGATCAGCCCCGGTGGGGGCGCCGAGCCCGACCGGCTCGCGCGGCTCCTGGTCAGCCGGGACGACGGGAGACACTTCACTGTCGCGCGGGAGTACGGCCCGGTCGTCGGGACGGCCAGCGTGGCACCCGGGTACGCCTGGCTCTTCGGGCGCGGCGCCGGTCCGATGAGCGAGCCGGACCACCTCCTCGTCACCTCGGACGCGACCACCTGGACCCGCTTCACGCTCTCGCCCTGAACGACGCCCGCCCTGGGCGTTAAGAGCGCCCCGCAGCGGGTAGCCGCCACCCGCTTCTACCCAGTGCGCGCCCGGGAGGGTGGGATGTCGGCGACCAGTGCCTTCTTCGAGCGGCTGGCCGCTGCCTGCCGGGATCCGCGTTTCCAGAAGGTGTGTGGAAGCGTGCGCTTCGACATCGGGAGCGGGGACGACCTGGAGCAGTGGCTCCTCGTCATCGACCACGGCGACATGCGGGTGTCCAGGAGCGGCGACCCCGCCACCACCGTCATCAGGGTGTCCGCGCAGGTCGCGGACGCGATGGCGCGCGGTGAGGTGAACGGGCTGGCGGCGATCACCCGCGGCGAGATCCTGGTCGACGGTGATCTCGGCCTGGCGTTGCGCCTCGGACGGCTGTTTCCGCGAGCAGCCGACCGCCCCACCGAGTCGGCCCGGCCAGCGGAACGTAGCCGATGAGGGACATCCCCGGCACCGTGTCGTGTATCGACGGGAACACGTTCATCGTGTCGGACGCCAGTGGCGACGTGCGTTCTTCCCCGGCCACCCCGGTCGGGCTGTTCGCCGCCGACACCCGCTTCCTGTCCCGCTGGGTGCTCACCGTCAATGGTGAACGCATGGCCGCCCTGTCGGTGGACGACAGCCAGTACTACGAGGTCACGTTCTTCGTCGTGCCGGGCGGGGCCGTCGACTACGTCGAGGCGGACGTGTCCGCCATCCGGCGACGACACATCGGCCCGGACCTGACCGAGTCTCTGACGATCTTCAACTACGGTCAGTCGGTCGTCGACCTGGACGTCCGCCTGGAGGTGGCGGCCGACTTCGCCGACATCTTCGAGATCAAGTTCGACCTCCACGACAAGGTCGGCAGCTACTACACCCAGGTCGACACGAACGAGTTGCGGCTGGGCTATCGGCGCGGTACATACCGGCGTGAGGTTGTCGTGTCGGCGAGCGAGCCGGCCACCATCGACCCGGGCGGCTTCCGGTTCGCCGTGCGCCTGGAGCCCGGGCAGCAGTGGACCACCCGGTTGCAGGCCGCCATGCGGGCACTGCGCCCGGACGGCGTCGACCTGCGTGACGCCCTCCGGGCGCAGCGCCCGGACGACTCCACTCTGCCGGACAGCGTGCGGGAGTGGGTCGCGCAGGCGCCGACACTGGACACCGAGAGCGCGGCGCTGCAGCAGGTGTACCACCGCAGCCTGGTGGACCTGGCGGCGCTGCGCTTCGCGCCGCTCTCGCTCGGCGGCGCGACCGTACCCGCGGCCGGGTTGCCCTGGTTCATGACCCTGTTCGGCCGCGACAGCCTGCTGACCTGCCTGCAGACCCTGCCCATCACGCCGTCGTTGGCCCCACCGACCCTGCGGATCCTCGCGTCGTTGCAGGGTGCCCGGACCGACGACGTCCTTGAGGAGGACCCCGGCCGGATCCTGCACGAGCTGCGCTACGGGGAGTCGGCCGCGTTCGAGGAACAGCCACACTCGCCCTACTACGGCACCGTCGACGCGTCGCCCCTGTTCGTGGTGCTGCTGGACGAGTACGAGCGGTGGAGCGGCGACACCGCGCTGGTGATGGAGTTGGAGCAGGAGGCTCGCGCGGCCCTGACCTGGATCGGCACGTACGCCGATCTGACGTCGACAGGCTACGTCTGGTACGAGAAACGCAACCGCGACACCGGCCTGGACAACCAGTGCTGGAAGGACTCCTGGGACAGCATCTCCTACGTCGACGGCCGGCTGCCCGGGTTCCCGAGGGCCACGTGCGAGACCCAGGGGTACGCCTACGACGCCAAGATGCGCGGGGCGCGGCTGGCGCGTGCCTTCTGGGGCGACCCCGACTACGCCGACCGCCTGGAGAGCGAGGCGGCAGCGCTGTACGACCGCTTCAACCGCGATTTCTGGCTCGACGACCACGGCTACTACGCCCTCGCGCTCGACCACGACGGGACGCCGGTCGACAGCCTCTCCTCGAACATCGGGCACCTGCTGTGGAGCGGCATCGTGCCACCCGAGCGGGCCGCACGTGTCGTCGAGCACCTGATGGGTCCGGCGCTCTTCTCGGGCTGGG
Source organism: Micromonospora sp. NPDC047557 (assembly GCF_043205095.1). Lineage (NCBI taxonomy): Bacteria > Bacillati > Actinomycetota > Actinomycetes > Micromonosporales > Micromonosporaceae > Micromonospora > Micromonospora sp. NPDC047557. The sequence continues at coordinate 62,727 of NZ_JBIDDK010000018.1, forward strand.
GGGTGCGGACCTTCGCGGAGGGGCAGGGCCGCTACAACCCGCTCGGATACCACAATGGCACCGTCTGGCCGTTCGACAACTCGTTCATCGCCTGGGGCCTGCGCCGGTACGGGTTCGACACGGAGGCGGGCCGCATCGCGGAGGGCATCCTGTCCGCCGCGACCTTCTTCCAGGGCCGGCTGCCCGAGGCGTTCGGTGGGTACGACCGCAGCACCACCCGGTACCCGGTCCGGTACCCGACCGCCGGCAGCCCGCAGGCGTGGTCGAGCGGGGCGCCCATGCTGCTGCTGCGCACCATGCTCGGCATCGACCCGCACGAGGACCACCTCGCCGTGAATCCCGCGTTGCCGGCCGCCTTCGCCCGGGTCGCGCTGCTGGACATTCCCGGCCGGTGGGGCCGGGTCGACGCGTTCGCCCGCCACCGGCCCGACCGGCCGCCGTCAACGGGTGGAACCGCCTGACGGTCCCTCCGCACTGGCGTGCAGGACGTCGCGGGCCTGTTCGGCGGCACGGGTGATGCTCTCGCTGATGAAGTCCAGGAAGCGGGCGATGTTCTCCAGGCGGGCCGCGGCGGGGGTGTGCGGACCGAGGACGGCGACGCCCTGGCGTGCCGTTTCGACGAGTTGGTCGTTGGCGCGGGCGCTGGCGATCGTCGCCTGGTAGAAGAGTTCGTTGTCGATGACGTAGCGGTCGCGGCGGCGCTCGTCGCGCTCTCGGCGCACGAGGCTCTGGCTGTCCAGGAAGGCGATCGCCTTGGAGATGGACGCCGGGCTGACCTGGAGGCGCTGGGCGAGTTCCGACGCGGTCAGGCTGCCCGTGTCGGTGGTGAACAGGCAGGTCAGCACCCGGGCCGACATCTTGTTCAGGCCCGAGGCCATGAGAACGGTCGTGAACGTCTCCTCGTATTCGGCGACGGCCTCGGCGTCCCGGCCGTGCGGCTGCGGGACCGACTCGGCCGCTCGGGCGGAGGCGGGCGCGCGTCGGCGGGCGCGGCGTTCGGTCGCGCGGTGGGCCAGGTCGGCGCGGTAGGCGTTCGGACCGCCGTTGCGCAGCACCTCGCGGGTGACCGTCGAGGTCGGACGGTCGAGCCGCCGGGCGATCTCGGCGTACGGCAGGCTCTCGGCCAGCCCCAGCGCGATCTGCTGGCGTTCCTGCTGGGTGAGTCTGCCTCCGGGCATCGCGATCTCCTCGGTTGGTGGTTTTCGGAGCGCCTCCGCGCGCTCCCACCATAGCGTTCACCCTCATTCGATTGCAATGGCTCATCGCCGTAGCGTTGCGTTATGTCTCGGCCTATTGCAACACTTTCAAGCCTGTGAGCTGCTAATAGGTTGGTTTGACGCAACAGACTTGTTGCCGGTATGTGGAAAGCAACGTAGCGTTTCCCATATCAGAAACGCCGGAACGAGCACCAGGAGAACGTGATGCAGAGCTTCCCGACCCCCGCGCCCATCTCCGCCGTCCTGGACATCCCCGCCGGGCGCGTCCAGTTCATCGCCGCCGACCGCGCGGACACCACCGTCGAGGTCCGGCCCACCGACGCCGGCCGGAGCCGCGACACCCGGGCCGCCGAGCGGACCACCGTCGCGTACGCCGACGGCGTCCTGCGGGTCACGACCGCGACCCCCGCCAACCAGCTCCTCGGCCCCTCCGGCTCGGTGGAGGTGACCGTCCAACTGCCGGCCGACTCCCGCGTCGAGGTTCGGGCCGCCAGCGCCGAGCTGCGCGGCGTCGGACGCCTCGGTGACGTGACCGTCGACGGCGCGTACCGCCACATCAAGATCGACGAAGCCGCGAGCGTGCGTCTCACCGCGATCGACGGCGACGTCGAGGTCGGCCGGCTCAACGGCCCGGCCGAGATCAGCACGACGCGGGGCGACATCCTCGTCGCCGAGGCCCGGCGCGGCGCGGTCGTGCTGCGTACCCAGTCCGGCGACATCTCGGTCGCCGCCGCCAGCGGCGTCTCGGCCGCCCTGGACGCCGGCACCGGTCACGGCCGCGTCAGCAACGCCCTCACCAACACCGGCAGCGCCGAGCTCGACATCCACGCCACCACCTCGCACGGCGACATCACCGCCCGCAGCCTCTGAACCCCCAACCCCTCAAGGAGTACGACCATGACGACGAACAACCCCTCCTCGACCAGCTCGACCTGGACCGGCATGGTGCCGGTCGACGACACGGCCCTGGCCGTCACCGACACCGGCGGTCCGGGCATCCCGGTGGTCTTCCTCAACGGCCAGTTCGCGACCCAGGGGTACTGGCGACGGGTCATCACCGACCTGGGCACCGGGTGGCGGCACATCACCTACGACGAGCGAGCCCGCGGCAGAAAGTCGGGGCGCTCGGCGGACTACTCGTTCGAGGCAGCCGTCCGGGACGTCGACGCCGTTCTCGCCGCCCGGGGCGTGGACCGGGCGGTGCTCGTGGGCTGGTCGTACGGGGCGGTCGTCGGCGCGCACTGGGCCAACCGGAACCCGCAGCGCACCGTCGGCGCGGTGCTGGTGGACGGCGCGTTCCCGCACGATTGGCTGGACGAGGCCATGGAGCAGCGCATCCGCAAGCTGTTCCGGCGGATGCGCTGGTTCATGCCGCTGCTGCGCCCGACGGGCCTGGTCCCGCGGATGAACGCCGACGAGCAGGCGGAGAGCAACATCGAGCTGGGACGGCTCTCCGCCGAGCGTGAGCTGGGCCCGGTGCTCGACGCCATCACCGTTCCGGTGCGGTACGTGGTCGCGTCGGGGACGTCCTTCGGCAGCAAGGGCGACGAGCAGGAACGCATCCGTGCCAGCCTCGACGCGGTGACCGTCCGCAACCCGAACATCCGGGTCGGCGCGAAGGTCGCCAGCAACCACGGCGCGATCCTCAAGAAGGACTTCGCGGCGGTCGCCACCGCCGTACGCGAGGTCGCCGCCCTCGACCGCGAGGTCCGCTGACGCCACTTTGCCCGCCGGGTCCCCGGTCGCCTCGCGCGGCCGGGGCCGCCCGGTGGGCGAGGTGGCGGTCGTGGCCGTCGACCCCGCCGCACGCCAGCGGAGTGGCCGCCCGCCACTGTGGAGGGACGGCTGGTAGGAAGAAGGAACTGCCTCACCCTCGGGAGATCATCGTGGCACCTTCCCACCTGTCCCGCCGTACCCTGCTGGCCGCCGGTGGCGCGACCGCCGTCGCGCTCGGCGCAGCCGCGGCGAGCCCGTCCGCCGCCGTCGCACAACCGGCCGACGACCCGGTCGGTACGCCGGCCGAGGCGCTGCGCCGGCTGCTCGCCGGCAACCACCGCTTCACCACCGGCCACGGCCGGCATCCGCATCAGGGCCTCGACGACCTGCACCGCCTCGCCGCCGGTCAGCACCCGTTCGCCATCACGGTGGGCTGCGCGGACTCCCGGGTGGCGCCCGAGGTGCTCTTCGACCAGGGGCTCGGTGACCTGTTCGACAACCGGGTGGCCGGCACCATCGTCGACGACCTGCTGCTGGGCAGCGTCGAGTTCGCCGTGCAGGAGTTCGGCAGCCTGCTGATCGTCGTCCTCGGGCACGAACGCTGTGGCGCGATCACCGCAACCATCGACGCCATCCACACCGGCGGCACCGCTCCCGGGCACATCGGCACCATCGTCGACAGCCTGCGCCCGGTGGTCGAGCCGGTGCTGGACGAGCCCGGTGACCCGGTGGAGAACGCGGTCCGGGCCAACATCGCGGCGCAGGTGCGGTCCCTCTCCGCGCGTAGCCCGATCATCGCCGAAAAGGTACGCCAGGGTGCCCTGCGGGTCGTGGGCGCCCGGTACGACCTGGACAACGGGCGGGTCTCACTGGTGGCCTGACGACGTCCCCTCCCCCGGCCGTCCGTCCGGTACGGGCGGCCGGGTGGGCGTCCCGACCGGCGGCTGTCGCACCGCCCAGGTGATGGCGGGTGGGTGGACCCGAGCGCACACCGGCCCGCCGGTCGCGTCGGTCAGCCCCAGACTGCCCACCAGCACCCCGTCGCCCTCGTGCGCGGCGCGCAGCAGCTCGGTCGGAATGTCGGTGAACATCAGCTTCGCCCGCCGGAACATCGCGAACCCGTCCTCGGTCAGCGCGCCCCAGCTCAGATACAGAAATCGCGCTCCGGGGCGCCCGTGCACGAATGGTCCGCCGACGTCCAGCACCCCGTCGACCTCCCGGCTGGACACCTCGACGTTCCAGCTCGCCGTGGCCGCGTCGACCCGTACGCGATCGATCACCTCGGTCTTGCGCTGGATTCCGACGTGCACGTTGCCGAGCCGCAGCGCGTCGGCGTCCGTGCCGGCGCGACGGCCTGGGAGGTCACTGCCCTCGATCCGGATCCGCACGCCACCGACTCTAGTTTCCCGGCGTCCGCTGCCCGGCTGCCGCACCCCGCGGGCGGTACGTCATGAGGACGACGCCGGACTCGAAGGGTTCGGCGGACACCAGGTCCAGTCGTGCGGGCGGTCGCCCGGCGTCGAACAGCGCCTTGCCCTGGCGCAGGAACAGGGGGTGCACCAGGAGGTGGATCTCGTCGATGAGCCGGAGTTCGGCAAGGGAGCGGATCACCGTCAGACTGCCGTAGACCACGATGTCCCCGCCGGATTCACGCTTGATCTCGGCGATCTCGTCGGGGTCGATGCGCGTGATCCTCCGGGTGCCCTTCCAGTCTGCGATGTTTCCCGAGGCGGAGACGACGATCTTTTCCAGGGCGTCGAGTCGCTGGGCATAGCCGCGGACGGCGGCCGGTTCGTCGGGATTGCGGGCGGCAACCGGCCAGTAGCTGGCGAAGTCGGCGTGGGTGGTCCGGCCCAGCATCAGGCTGCCGGCGCTCTCCACCAGATCCCGCTCGTACTTCTGCAGCTGGTCGTCGGCCAGCAGCCAGTCCATCTCGTCGTCCGGGCCGGCGACGAATCCGTCCAGGGTGATCCACATCGACACGACGATCTTCGGCATCTCAGTCCTCCATCATGGTGTGTTGATGCTGGTCAGCGACCGCCGCCGAGCGCGGCTCGGACGGGTTCCGGGGTCCGGTCGGGAAAGCGCTCCTGGAAGTCGACGACTCCGACCCACGTCGGGCGCAGGCCGATCCGGACCATCCGCAGGCCCGGCTTGTCGATCGCCGCGAGGTAGGCGTCGCCCACCTCGTCGCCCATCCCCGCGCGCTGGATGACGGCGTACTCCGGTAGGACGCCCTCGACCTCCGTCAGGGTGACCTTCCCGCGCAGCATGAGCACCTCGGGTAGCCCGTCGGCGGTGTCGATGCAGACCGCCACGTCCGGTCGGGCACGCAGGTCGCGGATCTTGTACGTGCCGGCGAACGCGCCGACGACCAGCTCGTCGCCGGTCCACAGGAAGTCCACCGGGATCAGCCGCGGCGTCCCGTCCCCGCTGGTGTAGGCGAACCGGGCCACTGGCGCCACGAGCAGGCGCCGCGCCACGGGGGTGTCGAGCAGCTTCACATCACCCTGCGGCAGGCTCGCCGTTTCGGTCTTGGGCAGGCTCATGAGTGCCAAGCTAGAGGTCCAACTCCTACAAAACAAGCGTTACTCCTGAATTAGGAGCGGTGTAGTGTGGAGATCGTGAGCAGCGGGCGTAACTATGGGGATCCGTGCGGTGTCGCACGTGGACTGGACATCATCGGCGAGCGCTGGGCGCTGCTGGTGGTCCGCAACCTGCTGCTCGGCCCCCGACGTTTCAACGATCTGCTCGGCGGGCTCCCCGGGGTGAGCCCGAACGTGCTGAGCCAGCGGCTGCGCGAGCTGACCGAGCACGGCGTGGTGCGACGGCGGGACCTGGGGCCGCCGGCGCGGGTCCACCTCTACGAGCTGACCGCATGGGGTAGCGCGCTGGAGCCCATCCTGCTGGAGTTCGGCCGCTGGGGAAGCCAGTCCCCGCAGCTCCCCGAGGGCGCGCTCGGCATCGACTCGCTGCTGCTCGCCATCAAGGCGGGGTTCGATCCGGCGCGAGCGGCCGACCTCCGCGGCGTCTACGCGTTCCACATCGACGCCGACACCTACCTCGCCGAGGTCGCCGACGACTCGGTGCAGCTGCGCCGCGGCACGACGCCCGAACCCGACGCGACACTCACCACCGACGTCGACACCCTCCGAGCCGTCTGCGGGCGCCAGATCACCATGACGGCGGCAGCGGACGCGGGCGTGCTCACCCTGACCGGTGACACGGACGCCACGCAGCGCCTCACCGATCTCCTCCTGGCTCCGTTCACACCCCGCGCCTTCGCCGACGACGGCGCCTAGCGGCGCGGGGGACGCCGGCGCGGACCCGCCAGCCGGGCCAGCAGATCCTGGTACGCCCGGGCCCGCTCGGCCGCTCGCGGGGACAGCACGTCGGCGCTCATTCCCGCGTACGCCTCCCGCTCGGCAGCGGTGGCCGCCGCCTCGATGAGTGCCCGGGATGCCCGTTCGCGCTCCCGCTGCTGGTCGTACCACTGTCGGACGGCTCGCGCGGCGAGATACAGGCCGGCCGCGACGCAGCCGACCGCGATAAGCAGCAGGAACAGGAACGCCACCACCTCGTCGAAGGAGGGCAGAGCCCCGGCCCGGTTGACGGACCGCTCCACCTGCCGGTCGTGGCGGGCGTCGAGGTAGTCGCCGGCGCCAGCGCCGCCGAGGACGACGAACATCAGGTAGGCGATCACCTGCACCAGCAGGCCGTACCGGGATCGGTCGATCCAGGCGGCCGGCGAGGCCGGCCTCGGCGCGTACGCCGCACCGAGGCGGAACGCCGACGGTACGAGCACGATCGCGGCGGCCAGCCCACCGGCCACGAGCTGGGCGCTCAGGATGCCCGCGACCCGCGGATCGGGCCAGCCCCGGGCCAGCCAGGTGAGAAGGACGAGAAGCCCCGTCCACCCGGCGACGAACGTCAGCGCCCGCCGCACGGCTGCCGCCCGCGCCGCCGGGCTGACCCGTTCCGTCTCGGCGGCCTGCCACCTGTCGATCTGCCGCTGCACGGCGCGGCGCTCGTCGGCGGCCCGGTGTCGCTCCGCCTCCCGCCGGGCCTGCTCGTCGGCACGCCGAGCGTCCTCGGCCTCCCGCCGGGCCCGCTCGTCGGCACGCCGGGCGTCCTCGGCCCGCCGGGCCCGCTCATCGGCACGCCGAGCGTCCTCCGCCTCTCGCCGGGCCCGCTCCTCGGCACGCCGGGCGTCCGCCTCCCGCCGGGCCCGCTCCTCGGGGCCGACGTACGGCGGCAGCAGGTGGGGCCGGGTCCGGTCCCGTAGCGGGTGCCGCGGTGGCAGGTCGGCAGGGGCCCGCCACCCGAGGTCGGTGCCGAGCACCACCCGCATCCCACCGACCAGCCGGTCGGGCAGGAGCGTCGCGACACCCGAGGCGTTGCGACGGGCGTCGAGGCCGTCGACGACCAGCACCAGTCGCTCGCCCCGCCGTTCGCACGCCTGGGCCGCGTCGGTGTACCGGCCCAGCAGGTGCGCCCGCCCGGTGGCCGCGGTGAGATGACCCGGCATGGACCCGTCGGTCAGCTCGACCAACTGCTCCAACACGACGTCGACGAACGCGTCGCGGGTGTCCTGCTCGGTGCGGCCGGCGACGACGAAGTACGACACGACCCGTACGCCCGGCGGCGGGTGGAGCACGAACCAGGACAGCAGCGCGGTCATCCCGCTGCCCGGTGCGGCCTCCCAGCGCAGGTACGCGTCCGGCCCGTCACCGGTGCAGAAGGCCGCGAGCCGCGCCAGCTCGGCGTCCCGGTCGAGCAGGTCGGCCGGGGCGATGCGGTGCACCTCCGCCAGGTACGCCGACCGTACGACCGGGCCGAAATTGTTGTACTGGCGGCTGTGGTCGCCGAACAGCACGCCCTGGGCGTGGCGGGCGTCGACGCCGCGCGACCGGTCGTCCTCCGGCTGCCCGCTGTCGCCCATCTGCCCGGCTGCCTCAGTTGAAGGTGTTGTGCTGGGTGCTGGAGTTGCCAAACAGGACGCCCTTCGCCCCGCGCAGGTCGACGTGCCCGATCTCGGTGTGCACGCCGGCCGTCTCGGCCCGCGCCAGCAGCTCCCGCGCGAGGCTGAGGATCTGCTCGTCCCGGTCGACGCCCGCGCGGGTGAGATCCTCGGCGAGGTGTACCTGCCAGACACCCGAGTCGGTGCCCCCGGCCTCGAACGCGCGCAGCGCCTCCTGGCCCTCGCCGGTCAGCCGGCGACGCACCAGGCCCCGGAAGCTTTCGGCGGCATCGCGGACCGCGGCGCTGGTCGCGTCGGCCACGCCGCTTGACGCGCCGAACGTCAGGGCGGCGAGAAGCAGTTCCACACCGTCCACGGGTACCTCCGTCATTGCTGCCATCAGCGTGCCCCTATTGCACCATCCGGACGCCGTGTGCGGACACCCGCGCCGGCTCCCCGGTCGAGATCGGCGGGCGCGACGGCCACCGTCCACGCAGGTGGCCGGGGGCGTGGAGGGCGAGCGGGTCTGGTGTGTCCGGATCACGACAAGCCCAGATGGAGTGGGCCGCGCGGCGGTTCCGGTACGGGCGCCGCACGCCTGGGCCCAACCGCACGAGCCGCCGTGGCTAGGGTGCAGACATGGTTGATCGGCGCCAGGTGATGAACTTCCGCGTCCGGGCCCAGCAGCTCGACCGGGGTCAGGGCACGCTCGCCAACACCGCCGTCCTGGACATCGGGGTGCAGAACACCGGCCCGGACGGCGCCCGGTGGGCTCTCGCTATCCGTGGGGTCGACGTGACCGCGCTGTCCGACGCGGACCTGGTCCTGCTGTGGACGGTGCGCGGCGCCCCGCACCTCTACCGCCGGGCCGACGTCGGGCACGTGGTGGCCGCCGTCGAACCGTTCTCCGATGCCGACGCGGGCAAGCGCATCTACGACGCCGCCAAGCCGTTGAAGGCTGCCGGCATCGCCAACCTCGCCGCCCTCGACGAGGTGGCCGCCCGCATGCGGGCCATCGTCACCACGCCGACGGTCAAGGGAGACGTCTCGGGTCGCCTGGCCACGGTGCTGCCCGAGCCGTACCTGCGGTTCTGCCGGGTCTGCGACGCCACCCACCTGTACGAGATGCCGTTCCGGCTCGCCGCCGCGCGGGCCGGCCTGGAACTGCAACTCGACACCTCGCCGCCGATCCTGCGCCGCATCGCCGGGTTCACGAGGGCCGCCGCCGCGGGCGACCGGTTCGACCTGGTCCGCGCGTACCTTCGCCTGCTCGGGCCGGCCACCCCGAAACAGGTGGCCGGCTATCTCGACGCCCCCGTGAAGGATGTGAAGGCGCGCTGGCCCGACGACGTGACCGAGGTGACGGTCGACGGCGAGGCGCGTTGGCTGCTGGCCGCCGACGAGAAGGCGCTGGAGTCGGCCGACGCGACCACCACCCGCCTCCTCGGCCCGTTCGACCTGTTCCTCCAGGCCAAGGACCGGGAGACGCTGGTGCCCGACCCCGCCCACGCCAAGGAGTTGTGGCCGGTGCTGGGTCGCCCCGGCGCCGTGCTGGTCGACGGCGACCTGGTGGGCACCTGGCGCCCGCGCAAGTCCGGCCGGACGCTCACGGTCGCGGTCCAGCCCTGGCAGAGACTGTCGGCCGGCACGCGCGAGGCCATCACCGCACAGGCCGAACACCTCGCCGCGCACCGCTCCACCAGGTTCGCGGGCGTCGACTTCGCCAGCTAGCGGCCAGCACGACGAACGGCCGATCCGCCGGTGCGGACGAGTACGGCATGAAAGACTGTGGACTGCCCTCGGCCGTCGACACCAGTGAGCCCCCTCCACGTTCGGCCGCGCCACGCGCCGGCGCCCGGCAGGTGGAAGGGGCGGGATGCAGCCAACCTGGCTCGTGGCGCTCTCCTGGGTCTCGCTCGCGCTCGGCGTCGTCAGCTTCGCGATCGTCCTCGCCGACACCTATCTCCGCGGGCACCGCCAGCCGGTCAAGGTCATGGAGATCGTCTGGCTGGTAACCGTCCTCTACGTCGGCCCGGCAGCCGTCCGCCTCTACTGGCACTGGGGCAGACCCGAGGCGCTCTCGCCACGGCGGCGGGAGGATCAGCCTCGCCGGCCCCACCGCGGCATCACCGTGACCAAGGTGTCCCGTTGTGGCGCGCACTGTGCTCTCGGCTTCATCGTCGCCGAGGTCGCCCTGTACGCCGTCAGATTCGACCCAGCCCAGCACCCGCTGTGGATCACCTACGCCGGCGACTACGTGGCGGCGGTGACGATCGCCGTCCTCCTTCGGGTCTTGGAGGGGCCCGGTCGCAGCGTCGCGCGAATCTGGCGGGCGCTGACGGCAGTCGTGTCTGTCGAACTGGTGACCATCACCGCGTTCGAGGCGGCGCTGTTCGCGTGGCTGACGCTGGCGCATCACATGATCTTTCCGGAGGTGCCCCTGCGGCCCGACAGCCCCACGTTCTGGTTCGCCGCTCAGATCGGGCTGATCGCTGGCTTCATCACGGCCTGGCCCGCCGCCTCCTGGCAGGTCGGCCGAGGGCTGCGCGCAGCGCCCCACTGACGTCGCCAGACCTCACGCCGACGGCCGCGGCGGGACCCGTCCGGGTCTCGCCGCGACCGATCACCTGCCTCGGGGCACGGTCACGCCGCGAAGGCCGCCTGGCCGATCGGGAACCGCACGCCGGTGAGGTCTTCCGAGACGGCCCAGAGGCGCTGTTGCACGGTCACGTCGTAGGACTCGGGGCTGGAGGTGACCAGCTTCGGGTAGCCGCGCACCTCGCCCAGGCCGTCGGGGCCGTAGTACTGCCCGCCGAGGACGGACGGGTCGGTGGCGGCCCGCAGGGTGGGCAGCGCGCCGGCCGCTGCGGGCTGGGTGATCACCGGGGCGAGCCAGGTGATCGGTGCGCGGACGACCGCCGGGGAGTTGCGGACCAGCTCGGTGTTGGAGACGCCGGGGTGTGCGGCCACCGCGATGGTGGTGCCGTGCGGGGCGAGCCGGCGCTGCAACTCGTAGGTGAACATCAGGTTGGCGAGCTTCGACTGGCCGTAGGCGCCGACCCGGCCGTACGAACGCTCCCACTGGAGGTCGTCGAATCCGATGGCGGCGCGGATGCGGTGCCCGACGCTGCTGACCGTGACCACCCGGGAGCCGGGCACGGGCAGCAGCAGGTCGAGCAGCAGCCCGGTGAGTGCGAAGTGGCCCAGGTGGTTGGTGCCGAACTGCATCTCGAAGCCGTCGCGGGTGGTCTGCTTCGGGGTGTACATGACGCCAGCGTTGTTGATCAGGAGGTCGATCCGCGGGTGGGCGGCGCGCAGGTCGGCGGCGGCGGCGCGCACGGATTCCAGCGAGGTCAGATCCAGTTCCTGTACGGAGACGTCGCCGTTCATCCGGGCGGCGGCCCGCTTGCCCTTCTCGGTGTTGCGCACGGCCAGCACGACCGATGCCCCGCGCTCGGCGAGCAGCCGGGCGGTCTCGAAGCCCAGCCCGGTGTTGGCCCCGGTGACCACGGCCACCCGGCCGTCCTGGTGCGGAATCTGCTGCTCGGTCCAGTTCATCTCAGGCTCCCAATGTACCGCCGGTAAGTTATGCCTGAACGGTAAAGTACCGCCGGTACACTGTCAAGAGACCGGCGGTACCTAAGCTAGGGTTGGGGTTATGACGTTCCAGCGGGCACGCAGCGAGGAGCAGCGCGCGGTCCGACGCCAGGCAATCCTGGAAACGACCTCGGCGATGCTCGACGAGATGCCGGTGGCCGAGGTGACCCTGAACGAGCTGAGCCGGCGGGTGGGCCTGGCCAAGACGGCGGTGCTGCGGTATTTCGAGTCCCGCGAAGCGGTGCTGCTCGACCTGCTGGACGACCGGACGGCGACCTGGCTGACCGAGCTGGAGCAGGAGCTTGGCCAGGGCGTCGACCCCAGTCGGTCCGCGCGGGAACGGGCCGAGCAGACGGCGGACGTGCTCAGCCGGTCGCTCGCCGCCCAGACGGTCCTCTGCGATCTCTTCGGCGCGCAGGGCGGAGTGCTCGAGCACAACGTCTCGGTCGAGGCGGTCCGCCGACACAAGCGGGCCTCACTCGCCAACCTCGCGCGGATGGCCGACCTCATCCGGCGGCACCTGCCCGAGGTCGGCGACCGCGCCGAGCTGTTCTGCCTGCAAGCCCTGCTCGTGGCGGGTGCGGTGTCCGCCTACACCTCGCCGCCGCCGAGCCTGCTCGCCGTCTACGAGTCCGAACCAGCGCTCGCGGTCTACCACATCGATCTGCAAACAGTCCTGCGGCTCGCGATCATCACGTCGCTCGTGGGCTTCCTGCCACGCCCCTGAGCCCGACCCGCCCGGCCGGGGAGCGCGGCGCCTGGGGCTGCGCGGAATTCGATGGCCAGGAGGCGGCTCGCGGTCTACCGTGGCCCGCCATGCTCTCCAACGAACAGATCATCCGACAGGCCCTGGACCGGATCGAGGCAGGGTACGTCTTTCCCGCGAAGGTCGCCGACATCGACGCCGCGATCCGGCGTCGCCTCGCGGCCGGCGAGTACGACGACCTGGACGGCCCGGCGCTCTGCGCGACGGTGACCGCTCACCTTCAGCAGGTGTGCCCGGACAAGCATCTGCGGCTGCTCTGGACGGACCAGCCGCAGTCGCTCGATCCGGCGGACGAGGACGGAGGGCGGGCCGCGTTCCGCGCGCTGCTCAGGGCGGAGAACCAGGGGATCCGCCGGGTCGAGCACCTGGACGGGAACGTCGGGCTCATCGACGTGCGGCGGATCGCGTACGCCGACGAAGGCGCCGCCGCGATCGGCGCCGCCATGCAACTGGTCGCCCTCAGCTCCGCGCTCATCCTCGACCTGCGCGCGTGCACCGGCGGAACACCGGAGGGAGCCGCGATGTGGTGCAGCTACTTCTTCCGCGACGACCAGGTGCACCTCAACGACTTCTACGAGCGGTCCACCGGCGCCACACGTCAGTTCTGGACGACCGCACACCTTCCCGCGCCGCGCTACGCGGACCGCCCGGTCCATGTCCTCACCAGCGCGATGACGTTCTCCGGGGGCGAGGACGTGGCGTACACCCTCCAGGCGCACGGCCGGGCGGTCGTCGTCGGTGAGAAGACCCGCGGCGGCGCGCACCCGACGGCCCGCCACCCGGTCACCGAACACATCCTCGTGACCGTGCCGACCGCCCGGACCATCAACAGCGTCACCGGCACCAACTGGGAGGGCGTCGGAGTGGTCCCCGACGTACCCGTCCCGGCCGACCAGGCGCTCGACACGGCGCTCAAGGCCAGCTCGGGCGCATAGGCCGCGCGCGGCGGGACCTCCGGGTCTCGCCGCTCGGCGAGATCGACTCGGGTTCCATGAAATCGGGGTGTCCGCAGGGCCGGGACACCCCGATTTCGATGAAGGCGAGCCGGATCGCGCCAGCCGGAGAGGCGAAATTAAGAAAGTTAAGGTTTGGCTCTTGGAAGTTGAGGATTCTTAAGCCTAGACTTCAGGTATGACAGAGCAGGCGATGGACTGGCAGGAACTCACCAGCCTGACGCGAGGGCAGCCGTTCGTCGTGGAGCGGGTGCGCCTGGCGAGCAACGGCGTCGCGATCGAGGGCGAGTTCGAGCTACCGCAACTGGCTCAGCTCAACGTCGAGGATCAGGTCTTCGTCACGGCGTTCGTGCGCTGCCACGGCTCGATCAAGGAGATGGAACGCATCTTCGGGGTGAGCTACCCGACGATCAAGTCACGACTCAACCGGATCACGCAGATGCTCGACTTCGTCGAGACCGACCCGGCGCCGTCGCGGGCCGACGTCATCGACCGGTTGCGCCGCGGTGAGATCACCGCCCAGCAGGCGTTGGCCGAGCTGGACGGCCGGCCATGATGCCGCAGTTGGTGACCGTCAAGGTCAACCGCCCGGACCACCGGCCCATCCGCATCTGGGTTCCGGTGCTCCCGCTGGCGCTGCTGCTCTTCCCGGTCGTGGTCCTGGTCGTGCTCGCGGCGATCGTGGCCTGCCTGGTGTTCCGCATCGGTGCGGTGCGGGCACTCGGCGCCGGTTGGCGGCTCATCTCCGCGCTGCCCGGCGCCCGCTTCGACATCGAGCAGGGCCGCACGGCCGTGCTCGTGGCCATCCGATAGGAGAGGTTCGAATGACCGAACAACGCAAGGACATCCTCGACATGCTGGCCGCCGGCAAGATCACCGCGGAGGAGGCGGAGCAGCTCATCGCCGCACTCGAACGGGACCAGGCACCGGCGGCGGCAAGTCTCGACGCCCGGCCGAAGGGCAAGGTGAAGTACCTGCGGGTGGTGGTGGACGCCACCGACAACGGCGAGCCGTCGCGGGTCAACGTGCGGGTGCCACTGCAACTGCTGCGGGCCGGCGTACGGCTGGCGGCGCTGGTCCCGCCGCAGGCCCTGGTCAAGGCCAACGCCTCACTCAGCGAGTCGGGCGTGCCGATCGACCTGACCCAGCTCAAGCCCGAGCAGTTGGAGGCGCTCGTGGAGCACCTCGACGACATGACCGTGGAGGTGGACTCCCCCGATGCCACCGTGCGGGTCTTCTGCGAGTAAGCGCCGTCCGATGGGACGGCCCCTCGAGAGGGTGCTGGAACACCCTCCCGAGGTCTGCGCCCGCCGCAGCAGAGCACAGGTGAACTGCCAACCTGAAGTCTAGCCACTCACCAGCACACCAGCGGAGGGACCACTCGGACGAGCGGTCCCTCCGCTGCGTCGCGCCACGGTGGTTGTCGTTCGACGCAGTGACCTGGTCAGCGGCTGAGGCCGACCAACGTCGCCAGTCGCGCCACGCCGGCCGGCGCCGGCTGCGCGCGAGCAACATCGGCGATGAGAGTACGCGCCAGAGGCCGCCACGAACCTCAGCCGGCGCGACACTGTCCGCGTCGACCAACGCCCGTGCCGCCCCCCCGCAAATCACCACTGTGGAGGTACGCCCGCGCGACGTCGACCAGGTACGCGCCCCGGATATTCGGCCGGCAACCTCCGCCACGCCTCCCGCCGCACCACGGTCGAGTGCCGTCGTAGCGCCTCAACGGCGTCATCCCGCGAGGCCGCCACCAGCACCCGCGTCAGCTCGACGGCGCGTGCGGGGTGTCGTAGCGGGCAAGCGCCGCCCGGATGTCGTCTACCCCGTCCGGCGTGCCCGCCGGGGTGCTCCGCGGCTGACCGAGCAGCAGCTCCGGATCGACCCGCAGGACGCGGGCCAGGTCACCTGGACCGGCTCGGGCCGTGCCCCGGCATCGGCGCCGGGGCACCGCTGAGTCAGGCCAGCCAGACGCACTGCCTGCGGCGGCGGGTCACCAGGAGCAGCACCCCACCGGTGAGCAGCATGGTGAGGCCGGCCGCGACGGGCATGCCGAGCGAGGCACCGGTGACCGGCAGGTCCGCCTGGTAATGGAACACGACCTCGTTCGACGTACCACCCGGCGTGGTCACCCGGATCTCGGCCTTGCCCGCCGCGCACGGCGGCGTGCGGAACGTCAACGAGCGGCCGTTCGCCGCGACGGTGACCTCACTCGCGGCGATCGTCCGTCCGCAGATACCGAGCGTGGTCTGGCCCGGGACGAACCCGCTGCCCCGGACGGTCACGACGGTGCCGCCCGCGGTGCTGCCATTGTCCGGGGAGAGCGACTCGATCCTCGGTGCGACCGCGACCGCGCGGTAGGTGAACGTGCCGGCGTTCGCGGTACCGCCCGGGAAGACCAACTCGACGGTCGCCGGACCCGCCGGGTTCGGCGGGGTCACCACCGTGATCGTGGTGCCGGCCGGGTTGACGGTGAAGCCGGTGCCGGCCACCCCGGCGAAGGTCGCCCCGGTCGCCCCGGTGAACCCGGAACCCGTGATTGTCACCGTCGTACCGCCGGCGGTCGGCCCCTCGCCCGGCGTCAGACCGGTTACCTCGGCGCCGGTGCCGTCGGCCAGATAGGTGTACGGCAACGCGGGCGTCGAGCCACCGGCCGTGGTGACCACCACCGCCGCCGGGCCCACCGTTCCCGGCGGTGTCACGGCCGTCAACGACGTACCGTCGGCGGCCACGACCACGTTGGTGGCCGCCACTCCGTCGAACGTCACCAACGTGGCATTCGGCACGAAGCCGGTGCCGATGATCGTCACCGGTTGACCACCCGCTTGTGGACCGGAATTCGGCGAGATCGCCGACGCCGTCGGCGGCACCGCCGGCGGGCTCTGACAGGAGGCCTCCGCGAGGATCACCTGACCGAGCGAGAACTGCACCGGTTCAGCGCCATCGAACCCGGAGACGGAGAGCAGCGCGCGCACGTTGATCCCGACCGAGTTGTTCGGCGTGCCGGTGAGCTGACGGTCGACGACGGCGCGCAAGGTGGCGTTGGTCAGACCGGCGACGGTGACGTTCGCGGTGAACTCCTGGGCCGTGTCACGGACGCTGATCGGCTGACCGAAGACCGCGATGTCCTCGCCGGTGGCTCCGGCGCTGGTGTGGCCCGCGCTGCACTGGACGGTCACCCCCAACTGGGAGACGTCCAGCACCTCGACGCCGAGGACGCTCAGCGTGAAGTTGGCGAGCTGGGACGAGGCGGACGACGTGATCGGCCCGCGGGTGGCGGTGACCTCCGCGACCGTGCCGGTGGCGACCACGTTCTCCGGATCGGAGAGGGTGATGTCCACCGACGTCTCGTCGTCCGTACCGCCGCTGGGTGGGGCGGTCACGCTTCCGAAGGTGCCCTGGGCCTGGACTGACTCGTCGCCGGGGTCTCCGACCAGGTCGAGCACCGCGCCCCGCGCAGCGGCGTCGCCCGGGGCCGCGAGCGCCGGCGGCGCCAGCCCCAGACCGGCCGCGCCAGCCACCAGTAACCCCACCGATACCACCGACAGTCGTCGCCGGACAGATCCCATCGCTTTCCCCGTTCAGCTCAAGCAGGTGCCGGTGCGCGGAAACTGGATCCACGCCACTCATAGGCGCAACGAGACAGAGCGCGGCGCGGCATGGGTGGAACTACCGAAAGCGCATGGATGACTACACTTCGTCACCGAAATCACGGCGAAGTCGTCCGCAGCTGGATGATGTGAGGCCAGGGCCAGCGGACCCGCGTGACCCGTCCCGGCTTGAGCCGGACGCTCCCGAAGTGCTCCCCGGTGTGTAGCCATCCGGCCCCGCCGTGGGTCTGATCTGGTTGATCAAGCCCGGGCGGGACCGGATGTCCCTGCGTGCTGCTGGCGACTGCCGTCAGGCTGCGGCGATCTGCGTGGCCGCCTTCACGCACCGCCGGCGAGGCCGGCGCGAGCAAGGTGGTGGCCGAGCGCCGGCCGTCAACGGGTCAGGCCGACCAGCGTCGCCAGTCGCGCCACGCCGGCCGGCGCCGGGTGCCCCCGGGCAACCTCGGCGATCACGGTACGCGCCAGAGGCCGGCACCGGACCTCGGCCGGTGCGACGCTGTCCGCGTCGACAAGGGCGCGTGCCGCCCCGCGCAGGTCGCCAATCTGGAGGTACGCCCGCGCGGCATCCACCAGGTACGCGCCCCGATACTCGGCAGGCAGCCGCCGCCATGCCTCCCGCCGCACCACAGTCGAGTGCCGTTGTAGCGCCTCGTCTGAGGCACCCCGCTGCGCCGCCAGCAGCACCCGCGCCAGGTCGACGACGACCGGCCCGAAGCTGGTGCGGTGCTGATCGTCGTACCCCCGAAGGTTTGTGGCGACCCCCGCGGCCCGCTCGGTCAGCTCGTCGGCGCGGCGGTGCTCGCCGCAGCCGCCGGCGGCGAGCGCGGCCTGGACCAGCAGCGTCCCGCCCACGGCCCACTCCCCCGGCGACCGCTGCGGCCGGACGCGGTTCGCGGCGGCGAGCGTCGCGGCCAGGGCGAAGCGGTCGCGGCCTGACGCGCGCAGCGCCTGGCCGACCGACACGGCCGCCGTCGCCGCGAGCGCTGGGTCGTCGGCGGCGGCGCCCATCGCCCGATCGGCGGCCAGCCAGGCGAGGTCGGCCTCGCCGAGCTTCACCAGCAGCGACGAGGCGATCCGGTACGCCTGCACCAGCAGCTCCGCCGATCGCGCGCCCTGGGCGGCGTCGAGCAGAGCCGGCAACAGGCGCACCAACTGCCCGTAGTGCGCGTGCTGGTACGTCAACCAGGCGTGCCCGACCTGCCGTCTCAGCTCGTCCGTCTGTGGTGGAGCCTGCGGGGTGTCGTAGCGGGCGAGCGCGGCCCGGATGTCGTCCACGCCGTCCGGCGTGCCCGCCGGGGTGCTCCGCGGCTGACCGAGTAGCACCTCCGGGTCGACCCGGAGGACGTGGGCCAGGTCCTGGATCACCGAGTACCGGTCCAGGGGGCGGACACCCCGTTCGATCTTGTCGACCCAGCTCTTCGACCTACGCAGCCGGTCGGCCAGCATCTGCTGGGTCATCTGCCGCCGCACCCGCCAGCTCGCCACGCGGCGGCCGATAGGGATGTCATCGCTGGTCACGCCGCCACCGCCGGTCCGGGACCGCGCGGGTCGTGTCCTCCACGGGTACGCGGTCCGCCTCGGCCTGGGCCAGGAGGCGCTGCTTGGCCGCCTCCCGCTCGGCAGCTTCACCCTTGTTCTCCGGAGCGTTGTCATCCTGGCCGCTCATCCCCGCCTCATCCGGTAAGGGCGCGGCCGTGCTCGGGATCGACCACCGCCGCGCCAGGTCATCGGGACGCGGTCACGTCCCAAACCGGACAGTAGGGCGGATTGGTGATGCGGTGATTACTGGCAGTTATGCGGCCAGGTTGATTCCGATGCGACCGGCGAGCAGACGCAGGTCGTCGGGGATGGCTCGGCGCTGGGCGCGCTGGGCTAGGGTCACCACGGCGTCCCGGGCGAGGGGGTTGATGGCGAACGGAATCGGCGCGGCTCGCTCGGCCTGCACGAATGCGGCGAGAGCCTCAGCATCCCGGCGACCGCCGTCCGCCAGCGCTCGCCCAATGTCGAGCCAGTACGACAGTTGGCGGTTCGATGCCTTGAGCACCTGCGGCCGTATCGTCCGGGACAGCTCAATCACTTTGCCCGGCTCGCCCTGCTCAGCCGCGATGGACATCTTCCAGAGCCCGACGTTGGTCGGCCCGAAGCAACACCCGTTGAAGCCACCACCGTCGGCTGGATCTCCCAGGCTCTCGGCCTCACGCGTGGCCTCTGCGAGGTGATCCCGAGCCACATCGGCACGTCCGTCCACGGTCGAGGCCAGCGCAGCCATGAGGTGAAGCTGACCGAGCATTTGGCGCACCCGGATGTCGGAGGCGTCCCCCTGTAGCTCCACCAGTGATCGGTCAGCGGATCTGGCCGCCAAGCGCGCGGACTCGATTGGCAGGCTCTGCGCGTAGACGAACCGAGAAGCACCCAGCCACGCTCGATCTTCGACGTCCTCGGCAGCGGACACGGATACCCGAGCGGCGTTGAGGGCCAGGTGGCGGTAGCCGAGGTGTCGAATGCAGGTAGAGGCCAGGTAGGCGACCTGGGCGAGCGTCGTCCCGCCCACGGCGGCGGCTTCGAGCAGCAGCGCCGGGAGCATCCGCGCCATAGCCGGGTAGTTGCACGAATTGCGGAGCTGATCGGCTCGGGCGATCTCGGCTGCCAGGCGTTCCGCTGTGTAGGTCGAAGGGCGACGCTCTCCGTCCTCGATCTCGATCAGAGCCGACCAGATCGCGGGCACACACTCGGCGGCGCCCTCGCGAGCCGGGTCGCCGGACTCCGTACCCTGGCCTAGCAGGTCGGCCACCGTGACCTGGAGTGCGGCAGCGAGAGCAACCAGAGTGGAGCGACGATCGATCGGCTTCCGGCCCGACTCGACCTGCGACACGTACGACTGGGTAACGCCAGCGAGGCCAGCGAGAACGGCTTGGGTCATGCCACCACGACGCATCCGCCAGTACTTGATCCTGGCACCGATGGTGTCCGGCTTCTTCACCATGCTTACCCCACCTCCACGTAGAGGCCCGGATTGCGGCGTACTCCACAGGGCTGGACGCTACACCCGTAGAGCGTCGCATCGGTGACGCTGAGTGCCGGGGATACATCTAGCTTGTCCTCGTCGCGCCGGCGCTGCCCAATCTGCGGCGCCGTGCTCGTGAGCACCACGCTGGCCCTCTTGTCGGCGGGTCAGCGGTTCAGCGCACTTCGAAGGATGCCGTGACGTGAGACGGACACATCAACTGCACCGCGTCGAGCTGCTTTCAACTCGGCACCGAGATGCCAGGTTGAATGACGATGGGTGCAAATGCTTGAAGCTATGCCGCCAGGTTGATGCCGATGCGGCCGGCAAGCAGGCGCAGCTCGTCGGGGACGGCGCGGCGTTGGGCACGCTGCGCCAGGGTCACCACAGCGTCGCGGGCGAGCGGGTTGATAGCGAACGGAATCGGCGCGGCTCGCTCGGCCTGCACGAATGCGGCTAGGGCTTCGGCATCCCGCCGACCGCCGTCGGCCAGCGCGCGACCAAGGTCGAGCCAGTAAGACTGCAGGCGAATCGAGGCTGCGAGCGCCTGCGGTCGGACCGTCCGAGACAACTCGATGACACGTCCGGATTCGCCCTGCTCAGCGGCGATGGACATTCTCCAGAGCCCGACGTTGGTTGGTCCGAACCCGCAGCCGTTAAAGCCAGCCCCGTCGACCGGATCTCCAAGCGTTGCCGCCTCGCGGGCCGCCTCCGCAAGGTGATCGCGAGCTACGTCCAGACGACCGGTCACCGTCGATGTCAACGCGGCCGAGAGATGAAGTTGTCCGAGCATCTGTCGCACCCGCTCGTCGGCGGCGTCGGCTTGCAGCTCGGTCAGTGAGCGGTCGGCGGCACGGGCCGCGACCGATGCGGATTCGATCGGCAGGCTTTGCGCATAGGCGAAGCGGGAGGCCGCGATCCATGCCGAGTCTTCGGTGTCCTCGGCGACCGTTCCGGCGAGCCGGGCGGCGTTGAGGGCCAGGTGACGGTATCCGAGGTTCCGCAGGCAGGTGGCGGCTTGGTAAGCAACCTGGACGAGGACGGAGCCGCCTACGGCGGCGGATTCGAGCAGCAGGCCGGGGAGCATACGAGCCATCGCGGGGTAGTTGCACGAGGTGCGTAGTTGCTCGGCGCGGGCGATATCGGCCGCCAGGCGATCGGCCGTGTAGGTCGACGGGCGGCGCTCGCCGTCCTCGATCTCGATCAGAGCCGACCAGATCGCCGGCACGCACTCGGCGGCGCTCTCGCGGGCCGGATCACCGGACTCGCTGCCCTGACCGAGCAGGTCGGCCACAGTGACCTGGAGCGCGCCAGCGAAAGCCACCAGAGTGGACCGGCGATCGATGGTCTTCCGCCCCGACTCAACCTGCGACACATACGGCTGGGTGACACCAGCGAGCCCCGCGAGAACCGCCTGGGTCATGCCGCCACGGCGCATCCGCCAGTACCGGATCCTGGTACCGATAGTGTCTGGCTTCGTCACCATGCCTTCGCCCGCTCCCAGGTAGAGGACCGGGACAGCCGCCACGCCCTGCTATCCCCGCATATTGGACGGTACACCGACCGAGCGTCCAAGTGATGGCGCTAAGTGCCCCGAGAAGCCTCGCCCCGGGAAGAACCTGGCCACCGCCACCGAGTGCGGCGCCGCGCTGGCGATGAGGGATATCCTGCTTGGGGCATGAGATAGCGATCTTGTCCGAGAATGATGCACGCAGAGTGGAGGTGGGCGCCGATGTCCGCGGATGGCCCGCTGCCCGGGAAGAATCCGCGGTTGCCCCCGACGCCCAGCCTTTCAGAGTACGAGTTCGAGGACTTTACCGAGCGCCTGCTCAGTGCGAGTAGATTCTGCCCGGGGTCGGCTCGTCGGGCGACCCGGGTGGAGCGTTGGGGCCGGCGAGGCGACTCTCAGGACGGCGTCGACTTCGAAGGTGAATACAGCGACGGAAAGACCGCCGCTTGGCAGTGCAAGCGATACGACAAGCTGACGCCGGCAGACGTCCGGGAAGTCGTGCGCGTCTGCACCTTTCAGGCTGACGAGTACTACCTGGTGTTCTCCGGCGAGGCATCGCGCGACGCCAGAAAGGAGATCAAGAAGCACCCCAAGTGGCAGCTACTTGATCAGCGTGCCCTCGGACGCATGTTGGACGATCTCCCCTTGCATAAGCGACGGGACGTCCTTGATGCGACGTGGGACAGGCCGACCCGACAGTTCCTTCTTGGTGTTCCCGGCACCGACGCATTTCTCAGTCTCGACACCTTTGTTGCAGATCGCATGAAGGAAGACGCGCCGCTCAACGACCGTGGACCCCGCATCGGACGCGACGCCGAGCTCGCCGCGCTACGGACTGCACTCGACCGATCAGCGGACTTCCCGACGGTCATCGTTGTTGCCGGCCCCGGAGGCCGCGGCAAGACGCGTTTGCTCACTGAAGCATTGGCAGAGTTCGAGCAGGCCAACCCTCAGGTTCCGGTGGTCTGCCTTTCGCCCGGACGCAGCCTTGACCAAGCAGCAATCGACGAACTTCCGCATACACCGGCCGTCGTGCTGGCGGACGACGCACACCGGGACCCGGCCGCCCTTGCAGCGCTGCTCACCTACGCGCGCCTGACGGAGGGCACGCAGGTTGTCCTCGGCTCCCGGACGTCCGGGGTCGCCGCCGTGCAGGCCGAGATCATCAACGCCCGGTTTGCGCCGGCTCAGGTCGAGACGATCCCGGTCGAGGAGCTGAGCCGGCGGGACGCACGCAAGCTGGTCGCCAGCATCGCCGACGGCCTCGATCTGACCTTGGCGGCGCAGGAGTACTTCGCCGGCCAAGCCGTTGACTCGCCTCACGTGGCGGTCATCGGCGTCAACCTGATCCGTAGCGGCCGGTTGACAGCGCCCCTGAAGGCCGATGACGCCCTTCGCCAGCAGGTTCTCGCCCGGTACCAGGAGGTTGCCACCGGCGAGCTGGAAGGCGTACCGAACCGCACCGTGCGACGAGCACTCGCCGTCATCGCGGCTCTCGGCCCCATCGACGACACCGACGACAGACTCCGCACAGACATCGCCCGATTTGTCGACTTGGACATGGGCGACCTGCTGCGCCTCTGCCAGAGCTTGCAAGATCGCGGTGTCCTAGTCACGCGCAGCGGACTGACCCGCGTAGTCCCCGACGTGCTCGCGGACGAAATCTTGGAGACCGAGGCCGCAGTCGGGCGCCACGCGACCGGCTTCGCTCAGCAGCTGTGGGAGGCCTTCGGCAGCCCTTCCGACGACCGGCTCGTGACCACGCTCGCGGAACTCGACTGGCGGCTCGTTCGACGGCACGGGCCATCGGTCATCGGGCCGATTTGGGAGTCGGTGGCGGACCGGCTCCGCAATGCCGAACCCGTCGAGTTGCATCGAGCGCTTCGTGGGCTTCGCAACTTGGCGAGCACTCTGCCAGTTCCGTTCCTGACAGTGCTCGAGGAACTCCGGGTCCGACTGCAGGAACATGACCGAACAGTCGGCGATGCTGCAGCCGCGCACCCGTTCTTCGACGGAACTGAGAACTCAAGGGACGTTCTCTGGCTCATGCCCGAGCTGTACGGGCAGTGCGCCGCCAGCGCCCCAGCGACACTCGAGACGGTCCTCGACGCGCTGTGGTCGCTGTACCGCGATGACTCACGGCCACCGAACCAGTACCCGGGCCATGCTGTCCGGGTCATCGAGGACCGGCTCGCGAGCATCGGCGACATGCTGGACCCGTCGTTCCCTCCGCGGATCGTGGCGTGGGTCGACAAGCAGCTCGCCCAGGCGACCGACCCGCGGCACGCGACGCCGATGTTCGCGCTACGTCCCCTGCTCGCGAAGGATGGCACCCGGACCGTCGCGGAAACCCGCCGACGCATTTCACTCCGCCCGTACGCCGTATCGGCGACATGGGCACGCCCGATCCGAGACGCGATCCGATCAACGCTTCTCCGGCAAGCGAGCGGGACCGACCTGCGCCGAGCCGGGGAGGCTGTTCGCCTCCTCGGCACAGCGGTCCGTCAACCGGCAGGTTCGGCCAACCGGGAAGTGACCATGGAAGAGGTTCTCGGTTGGGAAGAGGACGATCTCGCCACGCTGACGACTTTGGAGACGGCGGCTGTTTCCACCGGCAGCGCCGTGATCCGCCGACTGATCCGCCACGAGATCGGTTGGACAGCCGAGCACGCTCGATCGGTACGTGTTCGCCATGCTGCTCTGAGTCTCGTGACGTCGCTCGACAACCGGGACGACGACCTGGCAGAGGTCCTTCTGAGCACGTTCCGAGGCTTCCCGACCCGGCGCGGAGTGACGGTTGCAACGCTCGATGAGCTACGGGCAGCGGAAGCAGCGCGAGCCGCCCGTGAAGCCGGCATGCCGCAGGACGAGATCGATGCAGAACACAGCGAGCAGCGCCGAGTCAGGATTGAGGAGCGGACGGCGATGCAGGAGCGCACAGTCGCGCAGGTCGTCACGCGGCTTACGTCCGACAGCATCCCTGAGTTGGTGCGAGCGCTCCGCACCTCCGCGGTAGAGGCCGAGCTGGCCGCACCTAGGCCACCTACGCTGTGGGGCGTCTGGCGGGAGTTCGCCAAGCAGAGATCCGATCTCATACCTCACGTGGTTCGGGAGATCGCCGACGGACCTGCGTCTGTCCTCGACCAGAGTCTGCATCAGCTGCTGGATGCCTGGGCCGACTACGACGCGACCGGTCTACTCGCTTGGCTGGCTGACGCTTCCAGCTGCCGCATGGACGTGCGTCTAGCCATCGGCAACGCCTTCGCCACGTATGCCTGGACGGACCGGGGGGCACCCTTCGAGCAGATCCACCGCGAGGGCATAGCGGAAGCCGAGCCTGAACTACGCAACCGTTTCATCATGGGCAGCCACAAGTTGCTCGCCACCGCGCCCGCGGCGACGGCCCGCCTTCTGCTCAGCGAACAAGCTTCACCGCACGCGCTGACGCATGCACTCGAGAGCGCATGCGGCTACGACGGGCTCAGCTGGGGCCAGACCCAGAGCGACGAAGACGCCTCGGCGATCCTCGACTTGATCAACTACGCAGGATGGGACGACTACGCCGTCCAGCAGATCGCCGCCGGCATAGCACTCACTTACCCACGCCTAGTCCTTGACCATCTCCAGAACCTGCACGGCGACGGCGGCCGCTTGCCGACAGACGTCGATGGCTTCGCGGACGCCTTCGACCGAAACGCCGAGGCGCTCGCGCACTGGGTGGTCGGCCGCGCTCATCACGGCGAAGCCGCGAACGCATCGGTCGTCGTCTCGATCGCCATGGGGAGCGGCATGACGACTACTCAGGCCCAACATCTCGCCGCAGCCGTCGATGAGCTCGACGGTGCCGCGCTCGAGGACACGGTGTCGGCGCTCCGAGACGTCGGCACGTGGCCTCTGCGCCACCCCGACCTGGCCAGGAACATACTCGTCAGGGCACGCCTGTTGAACGGCAACATGGCGACGCGCGTGCTCGCCGACATCTCGGTCGCCATGACGCTCCGCTCGTGGGGCTTCTCGAACGGCATGTCCGACGAGCTCAACAAGGCTCGCGCGGCCGCCGCACAGGCAGCGGCCACTGAGACAGATCCGGACCTCAAAGCAGCTTTCACCGCTGCCGAGTTGTGGTCGGCTACCCATGCCGAGCAGCTTCTTGCCGAAGGTGACGAGAACGATGACTGATCAGCGTGAGGTGTCAGGCTGGCTGGACGTCGACTAGGGCCTGTCCTGCCGATCATGGAACGGTGAGGCAGGACGTCTTGGCTAGAGTCTCGCCGTGGTTGTGGTCAACACGGTTGAGAAGTTCGGCGTGGACGATTTCCTCGAACGCTCATGGGACCTGCCGTCAGAGGTCATCGAGCCGCTGCGCGCGCTTGTCGAGGTGACGCCCGACGGGTGGGTCGTGGACGTGTGGCCCATGACGGGGCAGCTCGCCGTCATCGTGCAGCCCTGGGTCGATGAGCCCATCGATGTCGAGTCGGGTTCCTGGTTCGTCAGCTCTGCCCAAGTCGCTGCTTGAGGCGAGTCATCGGTGTCATCAGAGCCAGATGATGGCGGCGATGAGGACAAGGCTCGCTCGGTAGAGGGATGCGCGTTTGGCGTATCGGGTGGCCAGGTCACGCCACTGCTTGAGGCGGTTGAAGCAGCGTTCCACGACGTTGCGCTTGCGGTGGGTCGCCTTGTCGAAGGCCGGTGGTCGCCCGCCGGTGCTGCCTCTGGCGGCCCGGCGGGCGACCTGGTCCGAGCGTTCCGGGATGACGTGCCGGATTCCCCGTTGCCGTAGCGCACGTCTGGTGGAGTCGTGCGCTTAGCCCTTGTCGGCGATCAGCACATCGGGTCGCTTGCGGGGTCGACCGGGGCCGGGCTCGTTGACGCGGATCGCGTCCAGTAGCGCCAATAGTTGAGGGTTGTCGCCGGCCTGACCTGGGGTGAGCAGGATCGACAACGGCCGGCCACGTCCGTCGACGGCGAGGTGGATCTTCGTGCTCAGTTCGCCGCGGGATCGGCCGATGGCCTCGCCATCTTGCGTACCAGGCGTCGCCGGACTTGTCGGGGAGCCCCCTTTTTGCGGGCGCCAGCGGCATGCTGGTGCGCCCGCACGATCGACGAGTCGATGCTGATCGTCCACTGCACCGGTGCGCCATCGTCATGCACCTGCGCCGCCGCGAGGATCCGATCCCACGTGCCGTCCGCCGTCCACCGACGCAGCCGCTCGTGGCAGGTCGTCCACGGCCCGAACCGTTCCGGCAGGTCACGCCACGGTGCACCCGTGCGCAGCTTCCACAAAATCCCATTGATGACCTGACGGTGATCCCGCCACCGCCCCCGAGCAGCACCCGGCTCCGGCAGCAGCGGCGCGATCACCGCCCACGCCTCATCGGTTAACTCGCCACGACGCACCACCGGCACATCGTCAACGATCAACCGCTACAAGATCGGCAGGACACGCCCTAGCCGAACTGGTACAAAGCCAACCAGTCTCTATGGATCCTGCACCAAGTCTTCAACGCGACGGCATAGCGGCGAACTCATCTCCCGCCGATCGGGCGTTACGTTGAGTAACAGGCGACGCTCGAGGCAGGACCTTGCCGCGTAGCGCGCGCCTGCCGGCCAAGGGCGGCGACGATTGGCCACACCTAGTTACCAATCGCACGCTGCAGCCAAGAGGCGCGCGCTATGCAGCGCTGGCTACTTCCTCCGCCAGTGGCTCGAAGCCCGGCTGAGGAGGTAATACGCGAAGTTGCCTACCACGCCAGCGGCGGCGCTTAGGACAACCCACAGCAAGATCTCACGTAGGTACACGGCATACGCACCTTTCGTCGAGTTACGTATGCCTCCGCACCCGAGCGTGTGTCTACCGCAGTGGACGCTCCCAACGTCCGGCGACCATATTAGCCTGCTACATCAAGTCGCCAACCCCGCTGTGTTGACGAGCGCTGCACGGGTGCACTGATCTGCCGCTGATCGGTGCCAGGGATCGCGCCGTGTCGGGCGAGGAAGGCGGGCTCACGACGCGACGATTATGCAGGCCTTCTCGATGTTCGGCGATTCGGCTCCTGCCGAGACCATGGCGGATGACCGAGACTGGAGCGATGTCTCACGATGTCGGGGGTGCGCCACGAACCCAGGTAGCAGTCACCGCTCTGCTCATCGCCGTCGGCGTGCTCATCCTCTTCGTCCCCGCCGGTGACGAGGGCCGGGTCCTCGTGCCGATCAGCGAAGGTCACGGACTATCCGCCGTAGACGGGGTCGGCGCGACACTGCTGGCGTTGGGCGGCACCTGGCTGGAGGTGCTCGTGGTACGGCGCCTACCGTCCCTCGCCCTGCCCCCACGGGCCTTGTTCGGACTCGGCCTGCTGGCCGGCCTCGGCATGGGGCTCCTGATCGCCTCGGTCTTTTCGGGATTCTTCTGGTGGTGGGCTGTCGGCGCCACCGCACTTGGCGTTGCCGTCCTGGTCCTCGTGCCCCTCACGGCGTGCCGTGGAGGTCGCTGACCGAACGTCCGCTTCTGCCACAATCCGCGTATATTTTTTCTCGAGCGAATTGACATCAACTTCACAGCGCCACGATCGCCGCAGTCTCTGCCGGCAGCTCGATCCGATCCCGCATCACGGTAACCCCCTCGCCCGTGGCCAGGAGCACCCGCCGCGCCACCCCAGGCAGCGACACCCCCTGCCCCCGCCCAGCGAAGTTGGCGACAACCAACGTCTCCCCCCGCCGCATCAGCAGGTACTGGTCCCCGTGCTGCACAGAAACCTCGTGCATCCGAGGATCCGACAGGTCAGCCACCGACCGCCGCAGCCCAATCAACCGCTGATAAAACGACAGCATCGAAGCATGCTCCGGCTTGTCCAGCTCCGCCCAGTCCAACCGCGACCGTACGAACGTCTGCGGGTCCTGCGGATCGGGCACGTCCCCCTCGGGCCACCCGTGCGCCGCGAACTCCCGCCGCCGCCCGGTCCGCACCGCAAAAGCCAACTCCGGCTCAGGATGCGACGTGAAGAACTGCCACGGCGTAGAGGCAGCCCACTCCTCCCCCATGAACAGCATCGGCGTGAACGGCGCGGTCATCAGCAACGTGGCCCCGACCCGCAGCAGCGCAGGCGACAACGAGGCCGACATCCGGTCCCCGGTAGCCCGGTTCCCAATCTGGTCGTGGTTCTGGAGGTAGGCGACCAGCCGATGACCGGGGATACGCGAATCGAGAGGTCGCCCGTGGTGACGGTTGCGGAAGCTGGACCATGTCCCCGCGTGGAAGAACCCGCCCGTCAGCACATCCGAGAGCGTCTCCAGGGAGCCGAAGTCCCCGTAGTACCCCTGCCGCTCCCCCGTCAGCAACGTGTGCAGCGCGTGGTGGGCGTCGTCGTTCCACTGGGCGTGCAGCCCGTACCCGCCCGCCTCCCGAGGGGTGATCAGCCGCGGGTCGTTCAGGTCGGATTCGGCGATCAGGGACAACGGCCGGCCCAGGTGCGTCGACAACGACTCGACCTCGATGGCCAGCTCTTCGAGCAGCGGGATCGCGCGGGTGTCGGGCAGGGCGTGCACGGCGTCCAGGCGCAGGCCGTCGACGTGGTAGTCGCGCAGCCACATGTGCACGCTGTCGATGATGTAGCGGCGTACCTCGTCGGAGTGCGGGCCGTCCAGGTTGACCGAGCGGCCCCACGTGTTGCTCTGCTCGGCGAGGTAGGGCCCGAACTGCGGCGCGTAGGCCCCGGAGGGCCCGAAATGGTTGTAGACGACGTCGAGGATCACCCCCAACCCACGAGCGTGGGCGGCGTCGACGAACCGTTTCAGGCCGTCAGGGCCGCCGTAGGGCTGGTGTGGGGCAAACCAGCAGACGCCGTCGTACCCCCAGTTGTGTTCGCCGTTGAAGGCGTTGACCGGGAGCAGTTCGATCAGGTCGACACCGAGGTTCACCAGGTGGTCGAGGCGGTCGATGGCCGCGTCGAAGGTGCCCTCCGGGGTGAAGGTGCCGATGTGCAGCTCGTAGAGGATGCTGCCGGGCAGTTGGCGGCCCGTCCACGCGCTGTCAGACCACTCGAAGGCGGAGTGGTCGTAGCGGCGGCTCGGCCCGTGCACCCCCGCAGGCTGCCACGGCGAGCGGGGGTCGGGCAGTGCGGTTTCGTCGTCGTTCAGCAGAAAGGAGTAGTCGAGGCCGGCGTCGGGCACCTCGACCTGCCACCAGCCGTCGGCGGCGGCGCGCATCTCGTGGTCGGTGTCGCCGGCCAGGCGCAGCCGCACCCGGCTGGCGTCCGGCGCCCAGACGGAGAATTCGGTCATGAAACGGCCTCCTCGGCAGCGGTGAGAGGAGCCAGCAGAGCGACGGGGTAGTCCGCCAGAAGAGTGTCCAGCGATGTCTCCCCGCCACTGTAGACCCGGCCGGTGAACAGGTCCTTCACCTCGTTAACACCAAGCGACAGGGCTGTGTCGCGCCAGCCGCCGGCGCGCGCCAGCCCCAGCGGCAGGCGGGTCGCCACGGTGATCGCGCCGCCCCTGTCGAACGCCACCACGTGCCGGCCCGCCGGCCCGTGCGCGGGCACCGGCCGGTAGCCGGTGAACAGCTCCGGGTGCGCCCGCCGCAGCCGCAGCGTCCGCGACACGACGAGCAGCTTCGCCGCGCCGTCGGTGTCGACCGGGGGACGCCAGCCGCCGTCGAGCCGTGCCAGCATCTCCCGGCGTACGTCGAAGTCGACCGGCCGGCGATTGTCCGGGTCGACCAGGGAGTTGTCCCACAGCTCGGTGCCCTGGTAGGTGTCCGGCACGCCGGGCATGGTGAGCTGGATCATCTTCTGCCCGAGCGAGTTGCACCAGCCGGCCGGGGTGATGGCGGCGGCGAGTTCGGTCAGCTCGTCGTGCAGGCTCGGGTCGTCGTACATCCGGTCGATGACCGCGTGCATGGCCTGCTCGAAGACCGGGTCCGGGTCCGCCCAACTGGTCGAGGCCGCGGCCTCCCGGGCGGCCTTCTCGGCGTACGCGTGCAGCCGCTCCCGCTCGATCGGCCACGCGCCGACGGCGGTCTGCCAGAGCAGGTGGGCGAACGACGGGTCGGGCAGCGGGGCGTACGCCATCCAGGTTTGGACCTGCTCGGCCCAGCGGTCCGGCAGCTCGCTGAGCACGGCGAGGCGGGCGCGGACGTCCTCGCCGCGCTTGGTGTCGTGGGTGGAGAGGGTGGTCATGCTGGCGGGCCAGCGGACCTGCCGGGCGGCGGCGAAGCGGTGGAACTCCGCCGGTGGCACGCCGAAGTGGGCGGGGCTGCCGCCGACCTCGTTGAGCGCCACGAACCGGGTCCAGCGGTA
Organism: Micromonospora sp. NPDC047557; assembly: GCF_043205095.1. Taxonomy (NCBI): domain Bacteria; kingdom Bacillati; phylum Actinomycetota; class Actinomycetes; order Micromonosporales; family Micromonosporaceae; genus Micromonospora; species Micromonospora sp. NPDC047557. The sequence continues at coordinate 93,351 of NZ_JBIDDK010000018.1, forward strand.
GAACGCGGTGTCCTCCACGCCCTTGGCCATCACCGCGCCGGTGAGCTGCGGGAAACGCATGGCCAGCTCGTCGTCGGGGTCGCGCAGCCGGCGGGTGACCGCGTCCAGGGCGCCGGTCAGGTCGGGGCGGCGGCGGCCGGCCTCGGAGCGGGCGACGGCCAGGTAGCGGGCGCCGTGCGGCGGGTAGCCGCGATAGACCGGGAAGGCAGCGGCCAGCTCGGCGAGCGCCGCGCGGGCCTGCTCGGTCGGCACCTCGGGCGCGAGCGCGGCGAGGCGGGTCAGCTCGGCGGCGAGCAGCGTGGTGGCGGCGGCCAGCTTCGTGGTGTGGGTCAGGTCCTGCCACGAGGTGTGGCGCCCGGCGAGGCGGGTGTCCAGCGCCGTGAAGTCTCCCTCGGTGTCCGGGTCGACGAACAGGCCGTTGACCGCGGCGAGGGCGTCGTAGCCTGTGGTGCCGTCCACCGGCCAGTCCGGCAGCTCCTCGCCGTACTCCAGGATCTTCTCCACCACGAGCCAGGCGTCCGGCGCGGCTTCGCGCAGCCGCGCGAGATAGCCGCCGGGGTCGCGCAGGCCGTCCGGGTGGTCGACGCGGATGCCGTCGACCTCCCCCGCGGCGGCCCAGCGCAGGATCAGCTCGTGGGTGGCAGCGAACACCGCCGGGTCCTCCACGCGCAGACCCGCCAGGCCCGCGATGGCGAAGAACCGGCGGTACGTCAGCTCGGCGTCCCCGCGCCGCCAGGAGATCAGCTCGTAGTGCTGCCGGTCGTGCACCTCGGTCGCGCTGCCGTCGCCGGTGCCGTCGGCGACCGGGAAGCGGTGCTCGTGGTAGCGCAGCTCGCCGTCGACGAGCTTCAGGTCGTCCAGGGCGGCCGGGTCGTCGGCCAGCACCGGCAGCAGCAGCCGGCCCCGGTTCCAGTCGATGTCGAACCAGTCGGCGTACGACGAGTCGCGCCCCCGGCGCAGCACGTCCCACCAGGCCGGGTTGGCCGGCGGCACGGCGACCCCGGCGTGGTTGGGCACGATGTCGACGACCAGGCCGAGCCGCTTCTCGCGCAGTGCCCGCAGCAGCCGCTGCCGGGCGGCCTCACCGCCCAGCTCCGGGTTGACCGTGCGGTGGTCGACCACGTCGTAGCCGTGCGCGGAACCGGGCGTCGCGGCCAGCAGCGGGGCGCTGTAGAGGTGGCTGACGCCCAGGTCGGCGAGGTAGTCGAGGATGCCGGCGGTGGCGTCCAGGTCGTAGCCGGGACGGACCTGGATTCGGTAGGTGGCCTCGGGAGGGGTGGCCGGCATGTCAGATCATCCTCTCCAACACGACGAGGGAGCGGTCCGGCACCCGGATGGTGCCGCCCGCGCTGATCACCGTGGCGTCGTCGGGCTCGGGTTCGGCCGTGCTGATCACCCGTTCCCACTTCTGGCCGTACTCGCTGCCGGGCATCGTGAAGTCCAGCGGCGCGTCGTGGGCGTTGAAGCAGAGCAGGAACGAGGCGTCGTGGTGTCTCTGGCCGTACTGGCCGCGCTCGCGAATGCCCTCACCGTTGACGAACAGCGCCACCGAGCGGCCGAAGTCGTTGCCCCAGTCCTCGCCGGTCATCTCCCGCCCGTCGGGGGTGTGCCAGGCCAGGTCGGGCAGCGGCTCGTCGCTGCCGCGCCCACCCACCGGCAGGCCGGTGAAGAACCGGCGGCGGCGGAACACCTGGTGCCGCTTGCGGAACTCGGTGAGCGTACGGACGAAGTCCAGCAGCTGCTCGTCGACGTTGTCCCAGTCGATCCAGGCCAGCTCGCTGTCCTGGCAGTAGGCGTTGTTGTTGCCGTGCTGGGTGCGGCCCAGCTCGTCGCCGTGGCCGATCATCGGCACGCCCTGCGAGAGCATCAGGGTGGCCAGGAAGTTGCGCCGTTGCTTGGCCCGCAGGGCGAGCACCGCGTCGTCGTCGGTGTCGCCCTCCACGCCGCAGTTCCAGGACCGGTTGTGGCTCTCGCCGTCCCGGTTCTCCTCGCCGTTGGCCTCGTTGTGCTTGTCGTTGTACGACACCAGGTCGTTGAGCGTGAACCCGTCGTGGACGGTGACGAAGTTGATGCTGTGGAACGGGCGGCGGCCGTCGTCCTGGTAGAGGTCGGCCGAGCCGGAGATCCGCGAGGCGAACTCGGCGAGGGTGGCGGGCTCGCCGCGCCAGAAGTCCCGCACGGTGTCGCGGTACTTGCCGTTCCACTCGGTCCACAGCGGCGGGAAGTTGCCCACCTGGTAGCCGCCGGGGCCGACGTCCCACGGCTCGGCGATCAGCTTGACCTGGCTGACCACCGGGTCCTGCTGCACCACCTCGAAGAAGGTGGAGAGCCGGTCCACCTCGTAGAACTCGCGGGCCAGGGTGGCCGCCAGGTCGAACCGGAACCCGTCGACGTGCATCTCGGTCACCCAGTACCGCAACGAATCCATGATCAGTTGCAGCGAGTGCGGGCTGCGGACGTTGAGGCTGTTGCCGGTGCCCGTGTAGTCGACGAAGTAGCGCCGGTCCTCCTCGCTGAGCCGGTAGTAGCTGGGCGCGTCCACGCCCTTGAAGCTCAGCGTCGGCCCGAGGTGGTTGCCCTCGGCGGTGTGGTTGTAGACCACGTCGAGGATGACCTCGATGCCCGCCGCGTGCAGCGCCTTGACCATGCCCCGGAACTCCTGCACCTGCTGCCCGAGGTGGCCCAGCGCCGAGTAGCCGTGGTGCGGTGCGAAGAAGCCGATCGTGTTGTAACCCCAGTAGTTGCGCAGGCCCAGGTCGACGAGGCGGTGGTCGTGCACGAACTCGTGCACCGGCATCAGCTCGATCGCCGTCACCCCGAGCCGGGTCAGGTGCTCGATCATCGGCGGGGAGGCGATGCCCGCGTACGTGCCGCGCAGCTCCTCCGGGATGTCCGGGTGACGCATGGTCAGCCCGCGCACGTGCGCCTCGTAGATCACCGAGTGGTGGTACGGCGTACGCGGCGGCTTGTCGTTGCCCCAGTCGAAGTACGGGTTGACCACCACCGACTTCGGCATGAACGGCGCCGAGTCGCTCTCGTTCATCCGCTCCGGGTCGGCCATGTCGTAGTCGTACACCGCCGGGTCCCACGTCACGTCACCGTCGATGGCCTTGGCGTACGGGTCGAGCAGCAGCTTGTGCGGGTTGCAGCGCAGCCCGTTCGCCGGGTCGTACGGCCCGTACACCCGGTAGCCGTAGCGCTGCCCCGGCTCGATGCCCGGCAGGTACGCGTGCCAGACGTAGGCGTCCACCTCGCGCAGCTCGACGCGGCGCTCGGCGCCGGTGTCCCACTCGTCGAACAGGCACAGCTCGATCCGCTCGGCCACCTCGGAGAAGATGGCGAAGTTGGTGCCCATCCCGTCGTAGGTGGCGCCCAGGGGATACCGCTCGCCCGGCCAGACCTGCATGTCGCTCCTTCAGACCATGGTCATGTGCGCACCGCGCCACGAACGCGCCGACGACAGAGCCGCCCGCGCGCACGCCGGTATTGCCCTGCGCCCCGGTGCGCCAATCCATCCTTTCAGGCGATGACCGGAATCCACCTGTCTGATGCGCGCTACACCCTCAGGTGTTGTCCGTCACCATGGACGCTTTCAAGGTGCGTTCCGGGGCCCGATGCCTTTTGCTTGTCGGGGGACACGCGTCCGCGCGCGCCTCACTCGGCCCTCGGCCACCCTTTCCACCTCTCACTCCGCCGCCACTGATGCCGGCGCGCACCACCATGCACGGACGGAGATTGATGTGACGACCCTGCGGGTCGATGAGCAGCTCGCTGCCACCAAGGACCGGACCCACCGGCCCACCCTGACCTCCCGGCCGCAGCTTCCCGCGCAGCCCGGCCCGTCCGCGCAGCCCGGCGCGATCGTGCCCGCGCACTCCGGCCCCGGGGTGCCGCCGCAGACCCGTCGCATCCTCATGCTGTCGTGGGAGTACCCGCCGGTGCTCGTCGGCGGCCTCGGCCGACACGTGCACGCCCTCTCCGTCGCCCTCGCCGCCGCCGGCCACGAGGTCACCGTCGTCACCCGCCACGCCGAGGGCGCACCCCTGGAGGAATACGCCGACGGCGTGCGCATCCTGCGCGCCCCCGAAGACCCCGTCACCTTCCCCCTCGCCACCAGCTCCCTCCTGGCCTGGACGATGGCCTTCAACCACACCCTCACCCGCACCGCCCTGCGCGCCACCCAGGCCGGCGCCTACGACGTCATCCACGCCCACGACTGGCTCGTCGCCCACACCGCGATGACGTTGCGCGACCACCTGGACATCCCCCTCGTGAGCACCATCCACGCGACCGAGGCAGGCCGGCACCAGGGCTGGCTGCCCGAGGAGATGAACCGCACCATCCACGGCGTCGAGCAGTGGCTCAGCAGCGAGTCCGGCCGGGTGATCGTCTGCTCCGGCTACATGCGCGACGAGGTGGGCGCGCTGTTCGGCGTACCGGCCGAGCGCGTCGACGTGGTCGCCAACGGCGTCGAGTCGCACCGCTGGAAGGTGCCGGCGCGGGACGTGGCCGGGGCGCGGGCCCGGTTCGCGGGGGACGGCCCACTGGTCACCTTCGCCGGCCGGCTCGTCTACGAGAAGGGCGTGCAGCACCTGATCGCCGCCCTCCCCCGGCTGCGCGAGCGGCACCCCGGGCTGCGCGCGGTGATCGCCGGCGACGGCCCGTACCGCGCCGAGTTGGAGGCCGAGGTGCACCGCCGCGGCCTGGGCGACATGATCACCATGCCGGGCTTCCTGGGCGGCAACGACCTGCCGGCGCTGATGGCGGCGTCGGACTGCTTCGCGGTGCCGAGCATCTACGAGCCGTTCGGCATGGTGGCCCTGGAGGGCGCCGCCGCCGGAGCGCCCCTGGCCGTCGCCGCCACCGGCGGTCTCGCCGAGATCGTGGAGCCGGGAGCGACCGGGATGACGTTCCGCCCGCACGACCCGGACGGGCTCGCCGACGCCGTCGACGAGCTGCTGTCCGACCGCGAGCGGGCCCGCGCCATGGCCCGCCGCGCCCGCCGGATGGTCCACGACCAGTACGGCTGGACCGCGATCGCCCAGCGCACCGCCGCCAGCTACGCCGCCGCCATCGCCAACGACGCCGCGTTCACGGCCGAACGCGCCGAGCAGCGCATGTCCCAGGGCCGGACCCTCCCGGCGCTGCCCCAGGGCAACCTGCTCGCCGCCGCCGGCCTGCGCTGAGCTGCCTCTTGATCGACTCGGTTTCCTTGAAGTCGGGGTGTCCCTGTGCCGGGGACGCCCCGACTTCCCGTAAAGCGAGTCGATCAAGCCGCGCTGGCCGCGTCTCGCTGCTCAGCGCCGGTCGGCCGGGCCTGCCAGAATGTGCGGATGTCTCGTCCTGTTGACGCCCTCGATTCCGCCTTTCCGGTCGCCGCCTCCATCGCGCTGGACCTGATCCGGCGCCCCGAGGTTTCCGGGCAGTGGTCGAAGCCGAGCGCCCTGCCGCACATGTCCGTAGGCGCCCTGGCGTGCCACCTCGGCCGGCAGGCCCTACGGGCTGCGGAGCTGCTGCCGACACCCGCCGACCTGCCCACGCTGGATTCGGCCGACAGCCATTACGAGCGGGCCGCCTGGGTCACCGAAGGCACCCCGGACGCCGACACGGTCGCCGCGGGCTCGGACGAGGCCGACGCGCTCCGCGGCCCGGCAGACCTGCACGCCCGCTCCGGCGCGGCGCTGGCGAAGGTCACTGACCTGCTGTCGCGGGGAGCCGCCGTCGACGTCGTGCCGATCCCGTGGCAGGGCTGGTCCCTGCGCCGCGCCGACTTCCTGCTCACGCGCCAGCTGGAGATCGTCGTGCACTCCGACGACCTCGCGGTCAGCGTCGGCATGCCCACGCCGGAATTCCCGGCGGAGATCTTCGACCCCGTACGCGACCTGCTGGTCCGCCTGGCCGTCCGCCGGCACGGCCAGTCCGCGCTGATCGGCGCGCTGAGTCGCAGCGAGCGAGCCCAGGACATCTCCGCCTTCTGACCCGACGTCCGCCGCGCCCGACACCCCGCGCCGCCTCGGGCCCGGTGTCCCCCTGCCCCCTGGGTCCCTTGTTCGTCCCCTGTCGAGCTGCCCCAGATATGGGGCGGGCCGCCGGAAGCGAGAAGCGCGGACCAGCGCCGCCGAAGCGCGGACCAGCGCCGCCGAAGCGCGGACCAGCGCCGCCGAAGCGCGGATCAGCGTCACCGAGAAGCCCCGGGGCCGGGACCGCCCCTTGATCGACTCCAGTTCGCCGACCTTGTGGTGTCCCAACGCTGTGGATGCCGCGATATCGGCGAACTGGAGTCGATCAGGGGTGAGTCCAGCCAGCCCAACCCGCGAAGCCATCCGTCGGCGTGGCAGGCCGGAAATCGATCGCTTGAAACCCGGCGCCACGCCACGCCCCCGCCACGCCACGCCCCCGCCACGCCACGCCCGCCCCGCCTCCGCCCCGCCCCGCCCCGCATCGCCACGCCTCCGCCTCGCCCCGCCGCCGGCCCGCCTCGCCCCCGCCCCGCCACGCCCCATATGTGGGGCAGCTCGACAGGGGCCGAACCAGGGACTCGGGGTACGGCCCGCGGGGCCACCGGCCGGGGCAGACCGGCCGACCCGCAAGCCGGAAAGCCCACCGGAAAGGCCAGCGGAAGGGCCGCAGACCGCCCTGCGAGGCCCAGCGGAAGATCCGGCCGAAGCGCCCGGGCCGCCACGCGAAAGGGCGGGTGGGTACGGCGCAGGCCGCCGGCCCGGATCGGGTCGGCGGCCTGCGGGTGATGCGGTGGTGCGGGTGGTGCGAAGAGCGGAGGTCAGCGCTCGGCGAAGGGGAGGTAGTCCCGCTCGGCGGCACCGACGTAGACCTGCCGCGGACGGCCGATCTTGGTCTCCGGGTCGTTGATCATCTCGCGCCACTGGGCGATCCAGCCGGGCAGCCGGCCGAGCGCGAACAGCACCGTGAACATCTTCGTGGGGAAGCCCATGGCCTTGTAGATCAGGCCGGTGTAGAAGTCCACGTTCGGGTAGAGCCGGCGGGAGACGAAGAAGTCGTCGGCGAGCGCGATCTCCTCCAGCTCCATGGCGATGTCCAGCAGCGGGTCCGGCTTGGCCATCCGGCCCAGCACGTCCTGCGCGGCCTTCTTGACGATCGCCGCCCGCGGGTCGTAGTTCTTGTAGACCCGGTGGCCGAAGCCCATGAGCTTGACGCCGTCCTGCTTGTCCTTGACCTTGCGGACGAAGGACCGGACGTCGCCGTCGCCGGCGTGGATCTGCTGGAGCATCTCCAGCACCGCCTGGTTGGCGCCGCCGTGCAGCGGGCCGAACAGCGCGTTCACGCCCGCCGAGACGGAGGCGAACAGGTTGGCGTTGCTGGAGCCGACCAGCCGGACGGTCGACGTCGAGCAGTTCTGCTCGTGGTCGGCGTGCAGGACGAAGAGCATGTCCAGCACCTTCGACATCACCGGGTCGACCACGTACGGCTCCGCCGGCACGCCGAAGGTCATGCGCAGCAGGTTGTCCACGTACCCCAGGGAGTTGTCCGGGTAGAGCAGCGGCTGCCCGATGGACTTCTTGTACGCGTACGAGGCGATGGTGGGGACCTTCGCCATGAGCCGGACCGTGGAGATCTCCACGTGCTCGGAGTCGAACGGGTCCAGGCTGTCCTGGTAGAAGGTCGACAGGGCGCTCACCGCCGACGACAGCACCGCCATCGGGTGCGCGTCGCGGGGGAAGCCGTCGAAGAAGCGGCGCATCTCCTCGTGCAGCAGCGAGTGCCGCCGGATCCACTCGGTGAACTCGGTCAGCTGCTGCTCGGTGGGCAGCTCACCGTAGATGAGCAGGTACGAGACCTCCAGGAAGGAGGACTTCTCGGCCAGCTGCTCGATCGGGTATCCCCGGTAACGCAGGATCCCCGCGTCGCCATCGATGTAGGTGATCGCGGATGAGGCCGCTGCGGTGTTGACGAAACCGGGGTCGTACGTCGTCATCCCGGTTTCCTTCAGCAGCTTGCTCACCCCGATACCGGCGGGGCCCTCGACCGCGGGATGTACCGGCATCGACAGCTGCCCACCGGGGTGATCGAGCTTGACTTCCGTCATGTGGTTCCTCGCTTCGCCGGCAGATCTACGTTGAATTGCCTTCGCTTCTACCGTAATTGCGGCTCGGGGGACACTGCCCGCCGTGGTTCGGCGGTGAGGTATGCGTCACCCGATTCCCGACTGGGCAGCCGGGAAACCCGCCCTCCCGCCAGCGGAGGACAGGAGATCAGGACAACGTGAGGCGCCGTAGCGTACCGTCCGCCGCGACCTGGTAGACGTCGAGCTGATTCGTCCCGGCGCGGAACAGCCGGTCGTCGGTGAGCAGTGCGGCGAAGCGGCGGCCGCCCGGGTCGGCCGGCACCACCGGGACGACCGCGCCGATCCGGCCGTTGACGGCGACGGCCAGCAGCGTGCCGTCCGGTACCGCGTCCGGCACGTCACCCCAGACCAGCGCCGGAAGGGTGCCGGTGTCCGGGTCGGTCGCCCGGAAGGCGGCCAGGTCGGCGACCTGGGCGCTGCCTCCGGTCGGGCCGGCGCGGACCTCGGTGCCCACCAGGGGGTGCGGTGGCGGCAGCGGCGGCGCGGTGGGCACCCCGCCTCCGAAGGTGACCACCTGCCCGGGGGTGTCGTAGAAGTGCTTCGTGGCGTCGGCGCGGGGAGCCTGCCGGGCGGAGCGGCCGTCGACGTGCCAGGGCAAGCGGATGCCGGCTTCGTCGGCGACGGTCGGCAGCAGGTCGACATGTTCCCAGTTGCGGTCGTCCACCCGGCCCGTCTGCTGCCCGGGTTCCTTGACGAACATGGGCACCCAGGCGACCTCGCCGGGAGCGGCCTTGATGGCGTCCATGCCCCGGCCCTGCGCGCCCGGATGGAAGCTCACCCCGTGGTCGGCGGTGACGACGACGAGGGCCTTGTCGTAGAGGCCGCTGGCGCGCAGCGTCCGCAGGGTCTCCCCGATCAGCCGGTCGGTGTAGCCGAGTTGGGCGAGGTGACGCTGGCGGGCCAGCTCGACCCAGCCCGTGCCGTCGTTGGGCAGGTCCTCCGGGGCGTCGTAGCGGGCGCCGGACGGCAGGTACGCCCACGGGGAGTGCGGCATCAGCAGGTGCAGGAAGTGCAGGGCGGGTCGGGGTTGCGGCTTCAGCCCGGCCAGGAAGCTGGTGAACCGGGCGGGCTGGTTGTCGTCGAGGCTGTCCCAGCGGAACTTCGGGTCGGCCGGGACCGGCTCGGCGGCGTCCAGGCCGGCCTCGACGCGGGTCTGCTCCCGGTAGGAGTCCTCCGGGTCGACGCGGGCGTTCGTCGGCCCGGCGACCTGACCGAGCAGCTTGCCGGTCTCCCGGACCAGCACACCGAGGCCCTGTTCGGGGGCGACGGGCTGCTCGCACCGGCTGGGTGGGCAGAGCCGGGTGATGCTCTCCTGGGCCTGGATGTCGTACAGGCCGCCGAAGGCGGTGAAGAGGTTGTCCGGGTACTGCGAGTAGTGCGGCGCGACCGCCCGCGCCGGGTAGCGGCCGGTGAGCATCGCCGGCAGCGCGTTCGGCGTCCAGCCGCTGACCCCGGTGGCGTTGCGGTACCAGGTCGAGCCTTCAGCCAGCTCGGCGAAGTGCGGGAACCGCGCGGCGTCGATCCGGCCGTCGCCGCCGAGGAGGCTGACCAGCGGCAGCTCGTCGAGGATCAGCATGACCACCGGCGGGTGCACGGCCACGCCCTGCGCGGTGCCGACCGCGCCGCCGTCGCCGCGCGGCAGCACGACCGCCGAGGTGGGCGAGACGAACAGGAACAGCGCCACGAAGGCCACCGGCCCGGCGGCGGCCAGTCGCAGCGCCCGGCCCGGCGACCGCCACCGCCGGTGCGCGGCCGCGCCGCCCAGACCGGCCAGACCGGCAAGCACCAGCAGGGGTACGCCCCGAAGCGGCGTCGTGTGCCGGCCCACCTGCACGGCGAGGGCGGCGAGCAGCAGCCCGACCAGCGTCGTGTGGGTGAGCGCGCGGGCGGTGCGGCCGGCCAGTCGGCTCAGTGCGCCGAGCAGCGCCACGGGCACGGTTGGCGCGAGGGCCACCAGGGCGACCAGCAGCAGGATCTGGCCGGGGTCGGCACGGTGGAAGAGGAAGAAGTCGGGGCTGCGGCCGAGTACGTCCAACAGCGGCTGGGTGACGACCAGCCCGACCAGCGCCACGATCTCCAGCAGCCGGCCCAGCTCGCCGCGCCAGCCCTGGTCCCAGCGGCCGGGCGTCGGCGGACCGGCGACGGGTCCCGGCGGGTCGGCGACTGCCGGTTCAGCCACCCATCACCGCCCGGTAGAGCGTGCGGGTGCCCGAGGGCAGTTCCAGTCGGTCGGTGATCCGGCCCCGGGCCGCGAGGAGCCGTTCGAAGGTGTCGCGCCGGTAGTCCGGGAAGAGGCCGTCGGGCTTGTTGGCCAGCAGCCGGGTGGCCATCGGGTCGTCCGGGTGGACGAACTCCACCACCACCGTGCCGCCGGGTGCGCTCAGCCCGGCCAGCCAGTCGACGACCTCCGGCAGCGGCACGTTGCGGCCGATCGCCAGGTGGTGAACCAGGGCCAGGGCGAGCACGACGTCCGCCGACGCGCGCTGCGCGAAGCTGGCGCGCTCGACGCCGCGCCAGCCGCCACCGGGCGACGGGTCGGCCAGGTCGACAACCAGCGGCAGGATCCGTTGCTGGCCCTCGGAGCGCAGCGCCCGGTACAGCTCGTCGACCACGGCCGGGTCCTGCTCGACCGCGACCACGTAGTCGGCGTGCCCGGCGGCCAGGCGGGCGTACCGGCCGTCGTTGGCGCCCAGGTCGAGCACCAGGCGCGGGCGGGCGGCGGCGGCCACCGCGGTGACCACGAACTGCTCCTTGGCGACCCGGTCGCGCGCCGAATAGCCGCAGGTGCGCTGGTAGTCCGACCAGTGGCTGCGCGACGGACGGTGCTCCAGCCGGCGGACGAGCTTCTCGATGCCGCGTACGGTGGCCGCCTGCAGGTCCCGGGAGTAGCCGGCGGCGCGTAGTTGGGCCTTGACGTCCCTGGTGCTGGCGTCGGCGTTGCGTTGCTGCATGGCGCCGTGCAGGTGCAGGTGGGCCAGGACGCCGGGGCGCAGCCGGCGGGCGCCGCCGAAGAGGGGGCGCAGCTGATCGGCCTCGATGCCGTCGACCTGGGCGCGCAGCCAGGGCTGGAAGTCCACGCCCAGGTGGGCGGTGAGCAGCAGCGGGTAGAGCACGGTCTGGCAGAACTGCCGGTAGCCCGCCCACGGCTCCCCGTCGCGCAGCGGCTCGAAGGAGCCGATGTCGATGAAGACCGGCTTCGCGCCGCGCCACTGCAGGTTGTAGGCGGAGCCGTCCTTGGTGGTGAAGCCGTTGGCGAGGGCGGTACGCAGGATCTCCAGGTGCAGCAGCGCGGCGTCGCGCAGCATGCCGAAGGACCACTCGTACGGGTGGGAGACGAACGGGATGCGCTCGTGGCGCAGCACCGTCGCCCACGGGGTGCCGGCCGCGGCGGGCACCAGCGTCGGCGGGGCGTCCTCGGTGGCGCAGACCTTGCCCGCCGAGACGAGCGTGGGAAAGAACGGGCTGGCCGCGAGGGTCCGCCAGTGCTCGGCGGCCTGGGCGTCGAGCCCGCGCAGCACCTCGTCGCCGACGTGGAACACCCGGTTGGCGGGGTCGCGGAAGGAGGCGGGCTCGGGGCGTACCCCGGTGGGCGAGGTCGTCATGGTCGCGGCGACCGCTACCGCTGGTCGGTGGGTTGCCGACGGAACCGGTCGACAAGCCGTCGCCAGTAGAGCTTGGCGGCGACCGCGGCGCCGGCCACCCCGCCGACGACGGCCTGCACGATCAGGCTGCCGGATCCCGCGTCCAGGTAGGCCAGATGGATCACCGACCGCTCCTTCCCCTCGCCCGTCTCGACGCCGGCGTCCCGGGGATACAGCGGTGAGGCTTTTAACCCAGAAAGCCGGACTTGTCCATCACCGTACGCTGCTCGTCTGCGCCGTCGCGGCGACATCGGAGGACTCCCAGCCTGGCCACAGGAAGCCGCCCTCGTCGGTACGCTGCGAAGGTGCGCTGGACAGTCGTGGACGCGCCACTGGACTCCTCCGGCGCTCGCCGCGGCGAGGAGCGGGCCCCGGCCGCCCTGCGCGCGGCCGGCCTGCTGGACGCGCTCGCCGCGGACGACGACGGGCAGGTGGACGAGGCGTGGCTTCGCGACGCGGCCCGTGATTCGGCGAGCGGGGTGATCGGCGCCGCCGGCCTGGTCCGGGCCGGCGCGGCGCTCAGCAGCCGGGTCGCCGCGCTGATCTCCGACGGGCGTCGGCCGCTCGTGCTCGGTGGGGACTGCGCGATCCTGCCCGGCATCTGCCGGGGCCTGCCGCGTACGACCGAGCTGTGGTTCGTCGACGCTCATCCCGACTTCCTCGACGGCGCGACCTCGCCGACCGGCGAGGCCGCCGACATGGACCTCTCGGTGGTCACCGGGCACGGCCCGACCGCCGCGATCGGCGTCGACGAGGCCCTGCTCGACCCCGGACGGGTCCACCTGCTCGGGCACCGCCCGCCGTCCGACGACGACGGCCGGATCGAGGCGGCCCGGATCGACGCGGCGATCCACCAGGTGCCCGCCGCCGACCTGGTGCGCCGGGGCGCGGGGGCGGTCGGGGCGGCCCTGGCAGCCGGCGGCGACGGGCCGGCCTGGCTGCACCTCGACCTGGACGCGGTGGACCCGCGCGACCTGCCGGCGGTGACCTACCCCGAGCCGGACGGGCTGCGCTGGCCCGACCTGGCGGCGCTGGTCACCCCGCTGGCCCGCGCCGACCGGCTGCTCGGGATGAGCGTGACCGACCTGAACGCCGACGAGGACCCCGACGGGCGCCACGCGCGACGCGTCGTCGAGGTCCTCGCGGACGTGCTGAACGGCTGACCGACGGCTGTCTCAGCCCCGCCGGTGGTGCATGCCGAGGCGCAGCAGCACGAAGCGCAGCACGGTCGCGGCCAGGTTCGCCGCCACCAGGACGGCCAGCTCCACCGGCCGGGCGGGCACGGCGATGAGCGCGTGCAGCACCGCCAGCGCCCCGCTGGTCAGCGCCAGGCCGAGCGCGAACGCCAGCAGCCCCTGCGCGTGGTGGCGACCGGCGTGCCGGCTGCCGGTGATGCCGAACGTCAGCCGCCGGTTCGCGGCCGTGTTCGCCACCGCCGTCACCAGCAGGGCCAGCAGGTTCGCCGGCTGCGCCCCGAGCGCGCCCCGGGTGGCCACGAAGAGCAGCAGGTACGCCAGCGTGCTGGCCACCCCGACGGCGGCGAACCGGGTCAGCTGCCGGGGCAGTCCGACCGGCACCTGCGCCGGCGGCGCGGCCAGCGGCGCCCGGCCGAGCTGCGCGCGCAGCTCGGCCAGCGGCAGCGCGCCGGTCACCAGCGCCCGACCGAGGCGGCCCATCCCCCGCAGGTCGGCCAGGGCGGTGGCGACGATGTCGACGCGGCTGTCCGGGTCGTCGACCCAGTCCACCGGCACCTCGTGGATGCGCAGCCCGGCCCGTTGAGCGAGCACCAGCAGCTCGGTGTCGAAGAACCAACCGGTGTCGCGTACGTGCGGGAGCAGCCCGGCGGCCACGTCCGCGCGGATGGCCTTGAACCCGCACTGCGCGTCGGAGAACCGCGCCGCCAGCGCGCCCCGCAGCAGCAGGTTGTAGGCCCGGGAGATCACCTCCCGCTTGGCGCCGCGCACCACCCGGGACGTGCGCGCCAGCCGGGTGCCGATCGCCAGGTCGGAGTGGCCGGAGATGAGCGGCGCGACCAGTGGCAGCAGCGCCGCCAGATCGGTGGACAGGTCCACGTCCATGTACGCCAGCACCGGCGCCGGCGACGCGGACCACGCGGCGGACAGCGCCCGCCCCCGCCCCTTGGCGTCCAGGTGCCGTACGCCGACGCCGGGCAGCTCGGCGGCGAGCGCCTGGGCCACGGCCAGGGTGCCGTCCACGCTGGCGTTGTCGGCGACGGTGATCTGGAACGGGTACGGGAAGTGCTCGGTGAGATGCGCGTGCAACCGGCGTACGCACGGCCCGAGGTCGGTCTCCTCGTTGTAGACCGGGATCACCACGTCCAGCAGCGCGTCGGCGGTGGTGGACCGGGTCTGGACGGCGGCACGGGGACCGCTGAGCGCGGTCACGACGCGTCCGCGCCGGTGCTCAGGTCGTAGACGGTGACCCCGTCCACGGTCTGCGCCGTGAAGGTCTCCGCGACCCAGGTGGAGATCTCCTGCGCGGCGGAGCTGCCACCGTTGGCCCGGAAGCCGCCGCCACCCACGAAGTAGTGGATCTTGTGCTCGGCGACGTAACGTTGGAACTGCGCGAGCGTCGGTGACGGGTCGCTGCCGTTGAACCCGCCGATCGGCATCACCGGGTCACCGGTGGCCAACTGGTAGCCGGAGGCGTTGTTGGAACCGATGGTGGCCGCCACCCAGGTGTAGTCGTCGCTGTCGCGCTCCAGCAGCTCGCGCAGCGCGGCGCTGGGCTCGCGGGCGTCGAGCAGACCGCCCATGCCGCCGCCACCCTCCCGACCACCACGGGCGCCGGGCAGCTGACCGCCGCCGGGAAAACCGCCCGGGAAGCCCGGCGCCTGCGCGCCGCCAGGAGCACCGGGCACCTGCCCGCCGCCCGGGAGGCCAGGGAACTGTCCGCCGCCCGGGAAACCCGGGAACTGTCCGCCGTTCTGGTTGCCGTTGCGGCCGTCGCCGGGGAACTGCTCGCCGCCGGGGAACGCCATGCCGCCGGGCGGTCGCCCGCCGGGGAAGCCACCGCGACCGAAACCGCCCGCCACCGCCGGGCCGGCGCTCGGGATCGCGCCGGTGTGCGGGGTCGCCGCGGTCTGCGCCGCGTACGCCGCCGGCCCTGCCAGGGCCGCCGCCGCGCCGACGCCGAGCACCACGGGCACCAGCCAGCGGGGCAGTCGGGCGGCCAGCAGGATCAGGGCCGCGCCGAGCAGGCCGGCGACCAGCACGGCGGTACGCAGCCACGGGTACCAGTCGGGGCTGCGCCCGAGCAGCACCCACGCCCACCAGACGGTGACCACGAGGGTGGCGGCGAGCGTCACCGTGGCGGCCAGCGGACGCCACCGCTGCCATCGGGACACCACCACCGGTTCGTCAGGCGCGCCGGCGACCGGGGCGGGCCGCGGTCGGCGCTGCCGCCAGAGCACTGTGACGCCGATGCCGACCAGCGCGCCGACGGCCGGTGCGAGCGCCACGGTGTAGTAGGCGTGGAAGATCCCGGACATGAAGCTGAAGATCAGACCGGTGACCAGCAGCCAGCCGCCCCACAGCAGCAGGCCGGCCCGGGTGCGGTCGGTCCGCGCGGCCCGCCCGGCCACCAGCAGGCCCGCGACCAGCAGGATCAGCGCGGCCGGCAGCAGCCAGGAGATCTGACCGCCGACCTCGCCGTCGAACATCCGCAGCAGGCCGGTCTGCCCGGAGAACGGGCCACCGCCACCGCCCATGCGCCCGGCACCGCCGCCGCCGACGCTGCCCACCTCGTCGCCGGTGATCCGGCCGAGGCCGTTGTAGCCGAGGGTCAGCTCCAGGATGCTGTTGCCCTGCGAACCTCCGATGTACGGGCGGGCGCTGGCCGGGACGAGTTCGACGATGGCCACCCACCAGCCGGCGGACACCACCACCGCGAGACCGGCCAGCAGCAGTTGCCGCACCCGCCGCCACAGCCCGGTCGGCGCGGCCAGCAGGTAGACGCCGGCGAACACCGGCACCAGCAGGAACGCCTGGAGCATCTTGGTCAGGAAGCCGAATCCGACCAGCACGCCGGCCAGCATGATCCACCGGGTGCTGGCCGTCTCCAGCGCGCGCACGGTGGCGTACGCGCCGGCGACCAGCAGCAGCACGAGCAGCGCGTCCGGGTTGTTGAAGCGGAACATGAGCGTCGCCACCGGGGTGACGGCGAGGACCGCACCGGCGATCAGGCCGGCGACCGGCCCGTACCAGCGCTTGACGCTCGCGTACAGCACGCCGACGGAGGCGACCCCGCAGAGCGCCTGTGGAACGAGCATCGCCCAGCTGTTGAGCCCGAAGACGCGCACCGACAGGGCCATCAACCACAGCGAGGCGGGCGTCTTGTCCACGGTGATCGAGTTGGCCGCGTCCGACGAGCCGTAGAAGAACGCCTTCCCGCTCACCGAGCCGGCCTGCACGGCGGCCGCGTAGAACGAGTTGGCCCAGCCGGAGGCGCCCAGGCCCCAGACGTACAACAGGCCGGTGCACAGGAGCAGGACCACCAGAGCGGGCCGGGTCCAGGTCGGCGCGCGGCCCGCCGGCGGCGAGTGTTCCTCGGGGCGCGTGGTCGTGCGGGGCGGCCCCTCCGGTTCGGCGGGCGTCGTCGGCAGGGTGTCTGTTCTGTCCATGCGGCCAGCCTCGGCGGCCGGACTGGCGGGACCCCGTGCGCCGACTATGTGTCAGCTGTGGGATTCGGCAGGCGGACGACGAACACGGTCCGCCCCGGCCGGCTCTCGACGGTGACCGTGCCGTGGTGGGCCTCCACCACGGCCGCCACGATCGCCAGGCCGAGGCCGGTGCTGCCGTGCGCCCGGGACCGGGAGCTGTCGCCCCGGGCGAAACGCTCGAACATCTCCGGTTGCAACTCGTTCGGCACCCCCGGCCCGTCGTCCGCGACGGTGAGCACGGCGGCGTCCGCCTCGACGGCCAGGGTGGTGGTGACGGTCGTGCCGGGCGGGGTGTGCACGCGGGCGTTGGCCAGCAGGTTCGCGACCACCTGGTGCAGGCGGGCGGCGTCGCCGGGCACCCGGATGACCACCTCGGGCAGGTCGAGCTGCCAGCGGTGCTCGGGGCCGGCCACGTGCGCGTCGCTGACCGCGTCCACCACGAGGGCGGACAGGTCGACCGGGTCCACGGCGAGCGGCCGGCCGGTGTCGAGCCGGGCCAGCAGCAGCAGGTCGTCGACGAGACTGGTCATCCGGGTGCTCTCCGACTCGACGCGGCGCAGCGCGTGCGCCACGTCGGCGGGGACCTCGTCGCGGCCGCGCCGGGCCACCTCGGCGTACCCCCGGATCGCCGCGAGGGGGGTGCGCAGCTCGTGGCTGGCGTCGGCGACGAACTGGCGTACGCGGGTCTCGCTGGCCTGCCGCGCGGACAGCGCGTCGGCGACGTGGCCGAGCATCCGGTTGAGCGCCGCGCCGACCTGGCCGACCTCGGTCCGCGGGTCGGTGTCCCCGGCCGGCACCCGGACGGCGAGCGCGACCTCGCCCCGGTCCAGCGGCAGCTCGGTGACCCGGGTGGCGGTGGCGGCCACCCGGTTCAGCGGTCGCAGCGTGGCCCGCACGATCAGCGCGCCGGCCGCGCCGGCGAGGAGCAGCCCGACCGCGGCCACGCCGGCCTGCGCGGCGACCAGCGCCCAGACGGTGTCCTGCACGCCGGACAGCGGGATCGCCACGGCCAGCACGTCCCCGCTGGGTAGCTGCCGCGCCACCGCCCGGACGTCGCCCTCGCCGAGGGTGACCGTGCGCGGCCGACCGTCGGTGGGCAGCGCGACCAGCCGCGCGGCGTCCGCGGCGGGGACGTCGGCGAGGCTGCCGCTCTCGGTGCTCCTCGTCGCCGTGGTGACGCCGTCGGCGAGGCGTACGGCCACCGAGCCCGGCGGGAAGCCACGCGGAGGCTCCGGCGGGGGCGGGCCGACGTCGCCCGGACGCGTGGCGGGCCACCCGGGGTCGCCGCCCTGGCGGAACCACGGCGGCACGTCGGCGCGCGGCCGGTCCCCCATCGTCAACTGATTGTCGACCTGGCCGAACAAAAAGTGCCGCAGGGCGACCGTGGTGAGCCCGCCGATCGCGATGCTGACCAGGGCGAGCAGTGCCACCAGGGCGAATACCAGCCGGGCCCGCAGCGACCGGCCGGCCAGCCACCGCCGGGCGGTCCGCAGCGGCCGGCGGCCCGGCCGTACGTCAGTCGGCGGGTTTGAGGACATAGCCCGCGCCGCGCAGCGTGTGGATCATCGGCGGCCGGCCGGCGTCGATCTTCTTGCGCAGGTACGAGATGTACAGCTCCACCACGTTGGCCTGGCCGCCGAAGTCGTAGTTCCACACCCGGTCGAGGATCTGCGCCTTGCTGAGCACCCGGCGCGGATTGCGCATCAGGTAGCGCAGCAGCTCGAACTCGGTCGCGGTCAGCGTGATGAGCTGGCCGGCGCGGCGGACCTCGTGGCTGTCCTCGTCGAGGCTGAGGTCGCCGACGGTCAGCACCGCCTCCTCCTGGGCGGCGACCGCGAAGCCGGAGCGGCGCAGCAGCGCGCGCAGTCGGGCGATGACCTCCTCCAGGCTGAACGGCTTGGTCACGTAGTCGTCGCCGCCCACGGTCAGCCCGGCGATGCGTTCCTCGACCGCGTCGCGGGCGGTCAGGAACAGCACCGGCACGGTGGGGGCGTGCTCGCGCAGCCGGCGCAGCACCTGGAAGCCGTCCAGGTCGGGCAGCATGACGTCGAGCACGACGGCGTCCGGCTGGAACTGCCGCGCGGCGCTCAGCGCGGCCATGCCGTTGCCGGCGCTGCGCACCTGCCAGCCCTCGTAGCGCAGCGCCATCGACAGCAGGTCGGCCAATGTCGCCTCGTCGTCGACCACCAGCACCCGGACCGGTTCGCCGTCGGGGCGGCGCAACTCGATCCGGCCCGGCACGGTCTGCCCCTGGATGACCATGTCCCCCATCGTGGGCGGGTCCGCTGTGTCACGCCTCTGCCCCACCTGTGTGCCAGCTGTGCGGCCGGGCCGCCGGACCATCGCTCAGCCCTCGCCCGTGCTCACTCGGACACCCCGTACGCGTCGGTCCGCACGAACCGCATGCTCCACCCGCCCAGGCCGTCCGGCTGGTCGCGTTCGTAGAGGTGGTCGGGACCGGGTTGCGTCGGGCCGGTGCCGTCCGGGTGCCGCATGATCCAACGCCGCGGCGGGGCCCCGTCCGGCCCGGCCGGAACCTCGCGGACCAGGCCGTCCGCGGGACCGCCGACGAAGCGTACGGTGACCTCGCTCATCGCGGTGTCCCCCCGGTGACCGTGCCGGCACGCTCGGTACGCCCAGCCCTGGCTCGCAAGCTACCGCACCCGCCACCGGCCCGCGCCGGTGTACGCCGGGATCGGCCGCGCCCGATCACCGCACGGTTTGCCCAGCTCGGACCCCGGGTACCGCGTTCGGAGGCACCCGCCGTCGGCGGGCGAGGGCGAGGAGTGGTCGATGCGCACGCTGGATGGGCGGTATCAGCTCGAACAGCGTATCGGCGTGGGCGGGATGTCCGAGGTGTGGCGAGCCCACGACCGGGTGCTGGACCGGCCGGTCGCGGTGAAGCTCATCTCGCCCGGCCCGGAGGATCTGCACGACACGGTGGACCGCATCCGCACGGAGGCCCGCTCCGCAGCTCGGCTGGTGCACCCGAACGTCGCGAGCGTGCACGACTTCGGCACCTCCTCGACGCTCCCCGGCCGTCGGGCGCCCTACATCGTGATGGAGCTGGCCGAGGGCGAGACGCTCGCCGCGCACCTGCGGGCTGGTCCACTGGACTGGCGCATCTCGGTGCGGGTCTGCGCCGAGGTCGCTGCCGCGCTGTCCGCCGCCCACGCGAGCGGCATCGTCCACCGCGACGTGAAGCCGGCCAATGTCATGCTCACCCCGGTCGGGGTGAAGGTCCTGGACTTCGGCATCGCCACCCCGGCCGGGGTCGCGGACCCGATACCGGACGGCATGGTGTTCGGCACCCCGGCGTACCTGGCGCCCGAGCAGCTCGACGGCACGCCGGCCACCCCGGCGGCCGACATGTACGCCCTCGGCGTGCTGCTCTACTACTGCCTCACCAGCCGGCTGCCCTACCGGGCGAGCAACGCGACCGAGCTGCTGACCGAGCGTCGGACCCAACCTCCGGAGCCGCTGCCCGAGATCGACGGGCTGCCGCCGGAGGTGTCCGAGTTGTGCCGCTCATGCCTGGCCGACGACCCGGCGCAGCGTCCGACCAGCCTGGTCGCCGCGCTGCTGCTGGCCGAGGCCGTGGACGCCCGGGTGTACGTGCCGATGGTGATCCCCACGCCACGCCGACCTGCGGCGACGTCGCCGTGGAACGAGCGAGCCGCCGCGGAGGCCACCGAGGCCCTGTCGATGGTCGACGGGCCCTGAACCCGGGTGGCCGGGCGTTTCGCCCGCTCGCGGCCGGGTAGCCGGGCGGGTGAGCGACGGGAGGAACGCGATGCCGAGCCCCAGTTCCTGGCTGCACGAGGCCACCGCGACGGCCGAGGGCGGCCACGTACGCACCGATGACGGAGGGCTCTCTACGCCGCTGGCGTCGCCGCTGGCGGCGCACTGCACCGGCCTGAGACCGGAGCAGTTGTTGGCCGCGGCCTTCGCGTCCTGCCTGCACCACGCGGCGGTGGAGGCGGCCGGGGAGATCACGAACGAGGCGCACACCGTCCAGGTACGCGCCGAGGCGAAGTTGGGCCGCGACGACGACGGCCGGTACCGGGCCGACGTGCACGCCTCGATCTCGTCCGCCGGCCTGAGTCGCGCCCAGTTGGCCGATCTGGTCGAGTACGCCGACCGGCTCTGGCCGTTCTCCAGCGGCGACAACACGCGGCACCGACTGACCGTGACCCCGGCGGAGAACGGCCGACACTGACCCCGGGCCGGTTCGCGGCATTTCGCCTGTCACATCCGCCGGACGACCACCGTGCGCCTCCGCCGTCCGGTGGAGCGGGCACCCTCCGAAGAGAGGATGCCCGGGAAAGGACCGAAGTCGGTGCGGGAGGCCGAAGCGGTGACCGGGTTAGCCTGGCTAATCGGGAATAACCGGCTTGCCTGATCAGCGAGGTTCCACCGTTCGACACAGTTTCTGCCCGATATGACAGCCACGATCCGGGCAAATTGTGGCGCATGCCACCGTACGGGCCGGTGGCAGCGGGCGGTCGACTATCTAGCCTCGGCGGGTGCATCCCGTCGACCCCGCCGCCCAGAAGCTGACCGACGCGCTCCCGACCACCCGTTCGGGGGACGCCGTATCAACCGAACGGACGATCGGCCGTCACCGGGTCCCCGACCCGCCGCGCCGCGCCCGGCTGGGCTCCACCCCCATCCGGGTCGCCCTGGCCACCGGCGTCACCTGCTGCCTCGGCCTGGGCGCGTTCGCTGCCGCCCGTGGCACCGAGGACGCTCCGCAGCCCGTACGACCGATGGCCGACGCGCTGGCCGACCGCGCCGCCATCGCCGACGAGCGCGCCTCCCGGTCGCTGGACCGCGAGCCCGCCCCCGCCCGGGTCCTCCCCCCGACCCCCACGGCGTTGCCGACCGCCACCCCCACCCCCGCCCGCAAGGCGCCCAAGAAGCCGGTCAAGCCCCGCCGGCCACGCCCGGTCGCCGGGCTCGACCAGACCCAGATGGACAACGCCAAGATCATCGTGGACGTCGGCCTGGAGCTGAAGATGCCGCGCCGCGCCCTGGTGGTGGCGCTGGCCACCGCGATGCAGGAGAGCAACCTCTACAACCTGGCCAGCGACGTGCTGCCGGAGTCGACGCAGTACCCGCACCAGGGCACCGGCGCCGACCACGACTCGGTCGGGCTGTTCCAGCAGCGGCCCAGCAGCGGCTGGGGCACGGTGGCCGAGCTGATGCGCCCGTCGTACGCCGCCCGGGCCTTCTACACGGCGCTGGCCGAGATCCCCGGCTGGGAGGACATGAGCGTCACCGCCGCCGCCCAGGCGGTGCAGATCTCCGCCTTCCCCGACGCGTACGCCCAGCACGAGGAGCGCGCCAGCACCGTGGCGGCGGCGCTCACCGTCTGAACCTGCGCTCAGCGGGCCGGACGCCCGCTGGGCGGCTGGGCGCCCGCGTCCCGGCCGCCGGCCGCCACCCGGGTCGCCGGTACACCCGTTCCGGCCGCAGCCGTGGGCGTGTCGGCCGGCACCGGCTCGACGGTCACGCCGGTGAGGATCTCGTCGACAAGCGCCGCGCGGCGTCGCCGTGCGTGCAACGCCTCCTCGAAGTCCCGCCGGGCCTGCACGGCGTCCGCGTACGCCTGCTCGCGGACGCGACGGGCCTCCTCGCGGGCCTCGTCCAACTCGGATCGGGCCTGCGCCAGGATCTCGGCCGCCTCCCGCCGCACCGCGTCGCCGGCCAGCCGGGTCGTCCCGGCGTCGCCCAGGTCGAGCCGCTGGAGCAGCCCGCTGAGCCAGGTCGCCTCCTGGCGGATCTCGTCCCACTCGCGGGTCGCCCCGGCGGCGCCCTCCGCCCGCGCCGCGAGTCGGGACAACCGGATCCCCAGCTCATCCAGGCAGGAATCGACCTGCCTCTGGTCGTAGCCGGTCTTCACGACGGAGAACCTCATACTGTCGCCCCCAGGCAGCCGCTGTTACTTCCCCACCTGGATCCTCGGACGCGGCGACAGCGACCGAGGCGGTTCGGGAAAATTGTTCAGCATGCGCGCGCGTCCGGCGGGCGCGGCGCGGCGACGGGCCACGTCGGACCGGCGGCGGGGACAATGCCGACCGACCGCGCCGGGCGGATCAGGGGCGCTTGGGCAGCACGACCACGCGGCCGAAGAACTCGTCGATGCGACGCACCACGTCGTTGAAGTCGTCCAGGTCGATCGGCTTGGTGACGTACGCGTTGGCCTGCAACGTGTAGCTGCCGACGATGTCGGTGTCGGCGTTCGAGGTGGTCAGCACCACGATCGGAATTGTCCGTAGATCCTCGTCCTGCTTGACCGCGCCGAGCACCTGACGCCCGTCCATCCGGGGCATGTTCAGGTCCAGCAGGATGACGTCAGGTCGGCGGGCCTGCACGTGCCGGCCCTCGGCGCGCAGGAACTCCATCGCCTCCTCGCCGTCGCTGACCACGTCGATGATCTTCTCGACGTCGGAGTCGGCCAACGCCTCCTCGATCATCAGCACGTCACCCGGATCGTCGTCGACCACCAGGATGCGTACCGGCTGCGGGCTGTCGCCCATCACTACCTGCCTCGGGTCGGCGGAGAAAGGAGACCGGAACGGTCACCGTGCTGGCGGGGAAATCTAGCCCATCAGGAGGCGCTCTTGGACGTCGGGTCCGCCGTGTCCGGAAGGTATCGCAGCACGTCGGCCAGACCGGTGACCCGCAACACACGCTCGACGCGCCCGGTGGCGCCCGTGATCCGCAACCAGCCCCCGTCGGCGGCGACCTGGTTGTCGCCCCGGACGAACACGGCCATCCCGGTGGAGTCGCAGAAGGTCAGGTCGGTGAGGTCGAGCAGCACATGCCGCTCGCCGGCCGCGGTGAGCTTGTCGATGGCGGCGGCCAGCTCGCCGGCGGTGCTCAGGTCCAGCTCACCGGCGAGCCGCAGGCAGGCCGCACCGCCGTCGCGCTCGGCGTGGCTGACGCTGAACGTCACCGTTCTCCCCCTCGCTCCACCGGTGGGTGGGACGTTTGCAGTCCGGCAAGTATACGCAGGGGGGTACGACGGTCCGCAGCGCGTGGTGATCGTCCGGGGGTCGTCCTCAGCCCGCGGAACGGGACGCGGGGACCAAACCGGCACGGCTGCGCGCCAGCGCGTGCGACGCGCGGGGGAAGTCGCGCAGCACGGCGGTGTAGTGCTCCAGGGTCAGGGCGACCGCGCTGGCCGGCACACCCCGACTCGTCAGGATCTCCACCAGCCACCTGACGAACTCGGTGAACAGCGAGGCGTCGTCGACGTAGAGCGAGGCGGCCAGCGAGTCCAGGATGTGCCCCAGGTCGCTCACCGTCGAGTCGAGCTGGGCGGCCGTGTACGCGCGGGTCGCCGGCACCCGTTCGCGCAGGTCGGTCAGCGCGCTGTCGATCAACTCACCCCTGCGGCGGACGAGACTCGCGTACTCGTCGTCGGCCAGGTGCCCGAGCTGCGCCGCCGGCACCCGCCGTACCGCCCGCTCGTCGGCGATCAACTCGGCCGCCGCCGGCGCGTCCGGCGCCCAGGCCGCGCCGAGCCGGGCCGCCCACCGGCCGTCCGCGCCGAAGCCACGCCCGCCGACCACGACCGGCACGTCCGAACGCCGGCACGCCTCGATCATCCGGTGGGCGTGCGGCAGCCGCATCGGCAGCGCGCAGGCCAACGCGACCGCCTGCGCGTCGTGCCGGTGCAGGTACGACACCAGGTGCGCCGCCGGCACGCTGGCCCCGAGGAAGGTCACCTGCCAGCCGCGCAGCCGCAGCACCTCGGCCACCAGCCGGGGCGGCAGCGCGTGCCACTCGCCGTCCATGCAGGCGACCACGACCCGCCCGCCGGTCGGACGCGGGTTGGCGTGCGTCGCCACCGCGGCCACCACCCGCTCGCTGATGTGCGTCGCCGCGTGCTCCTGGGCCACGCTCCACTGGTTGCGAGCCCACCGCTCACCCACCTCGGCCTGGGCCGGCGCGACCAAGTCGAGCAGCACCCGCTCCGGCGGTACGCCCGCGTCGAGCAGGCCGAGGGCCACGTCGACCGCGGCGTACTCGTCGGCCTCGCCGAGGCAGGCCAGGTAGCCGGGGTAGGCGTCGGCCAGGTCCGTTGTCGTGGCGGGGGCGGTCACGCGGGGCTCTCCCTCTGCTCGGTGACGCTCGTCGACGTGGGCACCGCGTGCAGGTGCCGCGCGCCTCGCCCGCCCGGGCTGACCGCGCGCAACGCCAGCACCGCGATGTCGTCGTGGTCGCCGTGCCCCAGCCAGTCACAGGTGACCTGCTCGACGCGTTCGGCCAGGGCCGGCGCCGGCATCCGCTGGCAATCGGTCAGGGCCGTGAGCAAACGCTCCGTGCCGAACTGCTCGTCGCCGCGGCGGCCCCCGCGGGCCTCGGTCACGCCGTCGCTGTAGAGCAGGCAGGTCTCGCCCGGCGCCAGCCGCACGGTCACCTCACCGACGCGCGGGTCGGGCACCACCCCGATCAGCATGCCGCGCAGCGGCACCGACTCGACCTCGCCCGAGGTACGCAGCACCAGCGGCGGCAGGTGCCCGCCCCCGGCCATCGTGAGGGTCACGCCGCCGTCGCGCTGCGGACGGGCCACGCCGAGCACGATGGTGGCGAAGCGGCCCTGGCCGTGCGCCTGGGTCGTCTCCAGCAACGCGTCGTTGAGCAGTCGCAGCAGCCGCCCGGGGTGCGACTCGACCCGGTGCAGCGCCTGGAGGCACTGGCGGAGCTGGCCGGTGAAGACCGCCGCCTCGACGCCCTTGCCCGAGACGTCGCCGAGAAAGAACACGCAACCGCCGTCGGCGAGCCGGTGCGAACCGTAGAAGTCGCCGCCGATCCGCAGCCCCGCCTGGGCCGGGCGGTACGCGGTGCCCCACTGCACACCGGGGGCCTCGGTCGGCTCGACCGGCAGCAGGCTGGCCTGCAGGGTGTCGGCGACCTCGGCCTGGTCGCGGTAGAGCAGAGCGGTGGTCAGCGCCGCGCCGGCCCGGGCCGCGAAGGCACGAATCAACCCGACGTCGTCCTCGTCGTACCACCGGCTGGAGCGGCGGGCGACAAGCAGCACCCCGGCGGGGGCGTCCCGGCCGGGCAACGGAACGACCCGGGCGACGCTGTCGGCGCCCGTGAGGCCGGGCAGCCAGCCGGCGTCGACCGCCTGCTCCACCAGCCAGTCGAGAGCGTGCGGCTCGACCCCGGTCAGCCCTTCGGCGATCGCGGTCGGCAGGGCGGGGCCGGCGAGCACGCCGCTGTCGACCGTCGGCGTCTCGTCGTCGGCCCGGGTGGCCCGCCACCACCGGGCCCGGCCCACGCGCGGCGCCAGCACCAGCACGGCCACCTCGGCGAGGGTCGGCACGGCGAGGCGGACGACCGCCGCGGCGGCCCGGTCCGGGTGCAGCGGGTTGCCCAGCTTGTCGCCGACCACGGCCAGGAACGCCGAGCGGGCCCGCTCGGCGAGCAGCGCGTCGGCACGGCTGACGCTCTCGGTGACGTCCTCCACGTACCAGCAGCAGCGACCGGCGGAGAGGGGCACCTGGCGGGCGGTGAGCCGACGGCCGTGGTGGGTGAAGCCTCCGGGGCTCGCCTCGCCCAGACCCGGAACGCTGGACGCGGCCAGCGAAACACCGGGGACCACCTCGGGCAGCAACCGCTCGGCCACCGGGCTGACGTGTCGGACGACGCCGTCGGCGTCGCAGACCACCAGGCCCTCGCGGAAGTGCTCGACGACCTCGGGCCAGTCGGGCGCGGCCCGATCACGGTCGGGGGCCAGCGGCGGCAGCGCGGTGCCCGGCCAGGACGGCGCGTCGGCGGACCACGCCGGCGCCCGTGTGGTGCTCGGCGTGGAGATCCGTCCGTCGTCGGTGTCCCTGACGTCGGAAGCAGTCACCAGCTGAGCCTCACTCCTTGTCGTCCACCCGAACCCGCACGCAGAACCGGCGTCTGTGGTCAAATCTCTCCGGCCACCCTACGCCGGTCCGCCGCGACCGGCATCCCACGGCAGGTCGCGGGCCCTCGGTCGCGTACCGGGCGGACCCGGCCGACGGTTGTTACGATCCCTTCGCACCGGCTGGAACCGCCGCGTGCGGAAAGGCGTGATCGTGCCATCGGAAGGGCGGGGCCCCGAAGCGACCCAGCTGAGCATGTCCGTCGATCGGTCCGATCCCGACATGCCCCTGATCCGCGTGGGCGGCGAACTGGCGTACCTGACCGCGGCGCCGGTGCGCGCCGAGGTCGACCGGGTCCTCGCCGACGCGCCGCGCGCCATCGTGCTGGATTTCGCCGACCTGGTCTTCATCGACAGCAGCGGTCTCGGCGTGATCGTGCACGCGTGGCGGGAGGGCCAGGAGGTCGGCACGACGCTGCGACTGCGGGCGGTCCCGCGCTTCCTGGCGACGATCCTGGACATCACCGGGGTGGCGGCGCTGCTCGACCGGCCGCTGCCGGCGACCCGGACGCTCGGCCCCAGCTCGCAGCAGTCCGCCGCCAGCGCGTGACCCGGCGGCTCGCGGCCCTGCGGTTTGCGTTCCGCTGCTGGACTGGGAAAATGGCGGAATGTCCCACCAGCTGTTGACCATTGAGGTGACCCGGCTCGACGCCGGTCACGTCCGGCTGCGGCTGACCGGCGAGTTGGACTACGACTCCGCTCCGGAGTTGGTCGCCGCCGCGGCTGAGCTGCACGGCGAGCAGCACGTGACGATCGACCTGGCCGGGGTCGGCCTCTGCGACTCGTCGGGCCTCAGCGCCCTGCTGATGGTGCGCCGGGGCGTCGGGGCGATCCGGCTGACCGGGGTTGGCGCACAACTCCAGCAGATGCTGGACCGCACCGGGCTCACCGAGCTGCTGGCCGTGGAGAACGCCGTCGCCGGCGACGGCGCCAATCTGCGCGCCCTGGGCTGACGGACGCACCCAACCACCGCCGGGTCACCATCTTTGGAAAAAAAGGGGGGTGGCCCCCGACCCTGGGACCTGGGGTCGGGGGCCGGAGAAATGTCTAGGGCGCGGTCATCGGCTGGAGCCGGGGGCCAGCGTCGCGCAGTTCGATGGCCGACGGAGGTTCGATGTCGTCGGGTTCCCCCGAGTCGGGCGTCTGGTACAGGTAGCGGACAAACTCCCCACCGGCCTCGTTGTCGTCCGCACCCGGCCACTGGCCGATGCAGTCCATCCCGACCACTTCCCGGCCGGTTCCGTCGGCTTCCTCCAGCAACGCCCACAGGCTCACCGGGTAGCACCGGGTGGCGTCGGGCGCGGTTTGCCACCGGGCGTACCAGCCAGGTCGAGCGGGAACGATCTCGACGATCCGTTTCATGACGACCTTCCTTCCGCGTACCTCGGAAGAACTGTGGTCCTGCCCCGATCCTGCGGGCCGCACGGGTGAGCACCCCTCACCCCGGCCGGATGAAGCCTGGCCGACGCTGAGCCCTACCCGGCCGGCGGCGTCCGTTTCGGCTCCCGGGCGGCGGGAACGCGACGGGCGCAGGATCGATCCCCAGCGGAAGGGGCGTCACCATGCGCAAGCAGATGGAGGGCGACAACCAGCGGCGCCGGGCGCTGGCCCGGCAGGCCCGCGAACAGGGCAGCCAGCCCAGTCAGTTCGGCGCCAGCCTGAGCGCCTCCAAGCAGCTCACCAGCCTGGACCAGGGCAAGCGGACCGGCCCAGCGCCGGCCGGACGGCACAAGCCGGACACCACGCGCGGTGGACCGGCCCCGCCGTCGAGGGGCACCGCGGACAATCCGCGCCCGCAGCCGCCACCCGGCGGCGCGGCCGGGGTGAACAGCGTGGGCTACCACGACCTGGTCGACGACGTTCGGCGCCGCTCCGGCGTCGACTTCTCGACGGCCAAGGTGGGCGCCGAGGCGACCGTGCTGGTGCTGGCCTTCGCGCTGGACGCGGCGGAGCGGCAACGACTGCTCGCCGCCGTGCCGAACTCGCTGCACGACGTCCTGCCCGTCGACGGCATCAAGCGGCACCGGGACCTGCCCGGCTTCCTGGCCGAGGTGGGCCGGATCAGCGGAAATTCGCCGGAGCAGGCCCGCTACCAGGCCGAGGCGACGCTCGCCGCGCTCGCCGACCAGGACGGCGACCTGGTCGAGTCCCTGCACGTCCCCGACGGCCTGCGGGAGCTGCTGAACCCGCCAGCGGCCGGCGGTGGCATCGTGGGCGCCTCCACCACCACACCCACGCTGGACGAGGCCCAGCTCCGGGCGGCGCTGGACGACCTGCCGTACTGGGCCGGAGACAGTACCGGCCTGTACCGCGTGATCGCGCTGCCGCCGGACAACCTGGACCGGGTGCTCGCCCGGCTGGACCGGCTGCGCGAGGAGACCGGGCGTGGCCCGAGCATCGGGCGACCGGGCGGCACGGCCGCCGTGCTGACCGTGCGCACCAACCAGGCCGACGGGGTGACCGCGCTCGACGTGGACCTCGCCCACTCGATCGACGACGCCATCGACGAGGTGGGGGCCGGGATGGCCAGCGGCTGACCGCCGCAGACGGCGCACGCGGGCCGGTGGACGCGGGTACCTCCCGCGCCGCCGGCCCGTCGGCCGCGCCCGGCGCGGTACGCGGCCCGTCCGCCGCGTCGGGCGCGGTACGCGGCCCGTCCGCCGCGTCGGGCGCGGTATGCGGCCCGTCCGCCTACCGGCGGTTCGGGCCCGTGAGCCGCTCGGTTAGCGTGCCGTCATGAAGCGTGCCGCCGACCGGTTGGAGCTGGTCGCCGATCCGGTCCGCCGAACCGGACGGACGCTGCTCTCCGCCGGCGTCGAGCAGTCGTACGTGGATGTCGAGGATCCCCGGCACCTGCACTTCGAGTACGTCCGGCGGATCGCCTCGGCCGTGGAGCTTGCCGCACCGGCGGGCGTACCGCTGAGCGTGCTGCACCTCGGCGGCGGCGCGTTGACGCTGCCGCGCTGGCTCGCCGCGACCCGGCCGGGCTCTCCGCAGCGGGTCGTCGAGCGGGACCCGGCAGTGGTCGAGTTGGTCGCCCGGGAACTGCCGCCGCTGCCGCCCGAGGTGCGGGTCGAGGTCGGCGACGCCCGGGACGCGGTCGCGGCCGCCGCGCCCGGCGCGTACGACCTGGTGATCGCCGACATCTACCGGGCCGCCCGAATGCCCCGCCACGTACGCAGCGCGGAGTTCGCGGCCGAGGTGGCCCGGGCCCTGCGCCCCGGCGGGCTCTATCTGGTCAACGTCACGGACCTGCCGCCACTGGTCGGCACCCGGGTGCAGGTGGCGACGCTGCGGGCGGTCTTCGGCGACGTCTGCGTGTTCGGGGACCGCCGGATGCTGCGCGGCCGGCGCTACGGCAACCTGGTGCTCGCCGCGACGCACCGCCCCGGCGGTCTGCCGGTCGGCCGGCTCGCGGCGGCGGCCCTGCGCGACCCGATCCCCGGCGGGCTGCTGCACGCCGCCGCGCTCGACACGTTCGTCGCCGGCGCCCATCCGTTCACCGACAGCGACGCCTAGACGAATAATTCCTGACCTTTGCTGGGGCGGTGGGCGCAGCCGGCGGCCGGCGGTGACCCTCGGTCACCTCCGCGGGGGCGGACGCGGTGGTAAGCGGTATACCTCAGAGTCATATTCATACCTCTGAGGTATACCGCTCAACAGCACATCCGCCCCCACGGGCAGCAAGGCGGATGACGCCCCGCCCTTCACCGCAGCCCCAGCCCCAGCCCCAGCCCCAGCCCCAGCTTGAATCAGGAGCGTCTTATTCGCCTAGGGCCGGACTTCGCGTCCGCATTGCCGGGTTTCCGACGGTCCGCGCGGGGAAGGCCCGGCGGGTGAGCAACGCCGACAATCGGGCCACCGCCCGCCGGGCCCTGATCGTGATCGGTCTGGTGCTGGCGACCGCGCTCGCGCTGGCCTTCGTGTACGCGACCCGCCGGGTGCTGGTCTGGGCCGTGGTGGCCGCCTTCTTCGCGGTCGCTCTCAAGCCGTCGGTGGACTGGCTGCAACGCCGGTTCGTGCGGCGGCGGGCGGTGGCCACGCTGCTCGTGTTCCTCGCCGCGTTCGTCGTGCTGGCGGTCCTCGCGACGGTCATCCTGGTGCCGCTGCTCGACGAGCTGGGCCGGTTCGCCGATCGGGGACCCGAGCTGTTGCGCGACGCGCGCGCCGGGCGCGGCCCGGTGGGTCAGCTCCTGGAACGCACCGGGGCACGACGCTACGTCAGCGAGCACTCCGACCAGCTGCGCGACGCCGGCACCCGGCTGCGGCAACCCGCCGTGGGCGTGGTGCGCGGTGTCCTGGAGACGGTCGCGGGGCTGGTCACGGTCATCGTGCTGGCGTACCTCATGGTGTTGGAGTCGCCGCGGATCATCGGCAGCGTCCTCGCGGCGGCCGGGGACGGTGCGGGCGAGCGACTGCGCCGGGTCGGCCGGGAGATGTCGCGGACGGTCACCGGCTACCTCACCGGCAACCTGCTGATCAGCGTGATCTGCGGGGTGTTGACCTTCCTGGTGCTGACCCTGACCGGGGTGCCGTACGCGGGCGTGATCGCCCTGCTGGTGGCGGTGACCGACCTGATACCACTGGTGGGCGCGACGATCGGCGCGGTGATCGCCGCCGGCGCCGGGTTCCTGCACTCCCCCACCGCTGGCATCATCGTGCTCGCCTTCTTCGTCGTCTACCAGCAGGTCGAGAACCATCTGCTCCAGCCGCTCATCCTGTCGCGCGCGGTGCGGCTCAACCCGTTGACCGTGCTGCTGAGCGTGCTGCTCGCGGCGGAGCTGGCCGGCTTGCTCGGCGCGCTGCTGGCCATCCCAGCCGCCGGCATCGTCCAGATCCTGCTGCGCGAGTACGGGCCACGACGGCTGAACCCGCCCCCACCGGCGGACCCCGGCGAACCGCCCCCGCCGGCCGTGCCACCACGTGGACCGGCCGGTCCCGCCACCTCGCGGGGCTGACCGGCCGGTTCGACGGGTTCCGCTCAGCGGCCGCGCACCGCGACCTCCGGCGACGTGCTCTCCAGCGGGACCGCGTTCGCCGGGACCAACCCCAACTGCACGGCCGAGCGGGATAGCGCGGCGTCGAGCACCCAGTCGGCCCCGACGCGGGCGCGGTTGCCCGGCATCGCCATCAGGTGGTACGCCCGGGTGACCGCCTTGGCCGGCAGCCCGGACAGGTTGACGTGCAACGGGTTCGCGGCCGCGTCCTTGCCGCCCAGGTCGACCACCCAACCCAGATCCTGGTGCTTGTACGGCTTGCGCCGGCCGAAGCCGTACGACGCGGCGATGTTGTGCGCGACGAGCTTGCCCTGCCGCTGCGCGTGCTGGGCCGTCATGGCGCAGACCTGACCGGGGTGGGTCAGGTCGGGCACGGCGGCGGCGTCGCCGCAGGCGAAGACCTCCGGGTAGCCGGGGACGTTGAGGAACTCGTCGGTGACCAGCCGGCCCTTCTCGGTGCGCAGGCCCAGCTCGTTGACGAACGGGTCCGGCCGCACCCCCACGCACCACACCAGTGAGCAGGTCGGGACGTACTCGCCGTCGGTGAGCTTGACGCCGTCGCAGGTCGCCTCGGCCACCGACGTGCCCATCCGCACGTCGACCCCGCGCCGGTTGAGCACCTTGTGCGAGGTGACGGACATCCGCTCGTCCAGCTCGGGCAGCACCCGGGGGGCGACGTCGAGCAACATCCAGCGGGGCCGGACGGTCAGCCGGGGCCGCTGCGCGTGCAGCGCGTCGGTGAACAGCTGCCCGTGCGCGGCGACCTCGGTGCCGGTGTAGCCCGCCCCGACGACCACGAACGTGGCGCGGGCCTGCTGCTCCGCCGGGTCCTCGGCCTGCTCGGCCAGCTCCACCTGGCGGACGATGTGGTCGTGCAGGTAGACGGCCTCGGGCAGGCCGCGGAAGCCGTGCGCGTACTCGGTGACACCCGGGATGGGCAGCAGCTTGTTGACGCTGCCCACGGCGAGCACCAGCCGGTCGTACGCCAGGCGGTTCTTCTCCCCCTCGGGCTGGGTGAAGCCGACCCAGCGGTTCTGCAGGTCGACGTGATCCGCCTCGCCGATCACCACCCGGACGCCCTTGAGGGTCCCGGTCAGCGGCACCGCGATGCGCCCGGGCTCGACCACCCCGGCCGCCACCTCGGGCAGCAGCGGCAGGTACAGGAAGTAGTCGGTGGAGTTCAGCACCACGATCTCGGCCCGGTCCCGGGCGATCCGGCTCAACGTCTTCGCCGCGTGGTAACCGGCGAACCCGGCCCCCACGATCACCACACGAGGTTTCGTCATTGCGGGCCGTTTCCCGTCGCAGCCCGGGACAAACGTCGAAGCGCAGGCACGCTGTCAGCTCTGCTCGAGCCAGACGTGAGCGCTGGAGCCCACCGCCTCCAGACCCCACTTTTGGCCGAAGGCCCGCACCCGGTCGGCCGAGATCCGGCCGAATTCCGGTGGAACCGCCGGGTCGAGCACGAGCCGACCCTCGACCGGGTTGAGCCCCAGCACCGCGCGGACCAGCGCCAGCGGCGCGCCGGCCGCCCACGCCTGCGGGCTGCACGCGGTGGGATACGGGACGGCGAACAGCAGCCGTTGCCGGTCGGACCCGCTGAGCGCCTCGGGCAGCCGGTGACCGAACTGCTCGGCCGCGTCGATCATCGCCAGGCTGATCCGGTTGGCCTCCGCCCGGTAGCCGTAGCGGACCAGGCCGAGCGCGATCAGCGAGTTGTCGTGTGGCCAGACCGTGCCCGTGTGGTAGCCGAGGGGCCGGTAGAGGCGTTCCTCGGCGGACAGCGTCCGGATGCCCCAGCCGGAGAACATGTCGGGTGACATGAGTTGGCGCACCACCGCGTCGGCCCGCGCCTGCGGCACGATCCCGCTCCACAGCAGGTGACCCATGCTTGACGTCTTGGAGTCGACCAGGTTCTTGTCGCCGTCGAGGGCGACCGCGTAGTAGCCGCCCCGCTCGTCGATCCAGAAGTCCCGGTTGAACCGCTCGTACAGGGTGCCGGCCTCGTCGCGCAGCCGTGCCGCCAGGGTGGGGTTGCCCAGCGGGCCGTCGAGCAGCTCGGCCAGCCGCACCTTCGCGTCGTAGGTGTAGCCCTGGATGTCGGCGGTCGCGAGCGGCAGCACCGGGATGCGCCCGTCGGCGAAGCAGATGCCGTCCGGCGAGTCCCGCCAGCACTGGTTGCCCAGCCCCTCCGGGGAGCGGGTGGCGTACTCCACGTAGCCGTCGCCGTCGCGGTCGCCGTACTCGTCGATCCAGCGCAGCGCGGCCAGCGCGTTGTCGTGCAGGTGCCGGACGGTCTCGTCGTCGCCGGTCCAGCGCCAGTACTCGGAGAGCAGGATCAGCCAGAGCTGGGTGGCGTCGGCGGTGCCGTAGTAGGGGCCGTAGGGCTTCTGGCCGATACGGGTCAGTTCGCCGCTGCGGACCTCGTGCAGGATCTTGCCGGGCTCCTCGTCGGTGAAGTCGTCACAGGCTTCGCCCTGCAGTCGGGCGAGCGCGAGCAGCGCCCCCTTCGCCAGCTCCGGCCCGGCCACCAACGTCTGGTACGCGGTGATCAGGGTGTCCCGCCCGAAGACGGTGAGGAACCAGGGCAGTCCCGCGCCGGGCAGCAGGATCCGCTGGCCCTTGACCTCCAGGTCGAGCCGCAACGCCGCCAGGTCGTCGCGCGACTGGCGTGCGGTGCGCTCCAGCGCCTGGCTGTCGCTGCGCAGCACCGCCCGGTCCTCGGCCCACCGGCGCAGCGGGTCGTCGACCCGGCCGTGGATGACGTCGACGATGTCGCCCCGCACCGGCTCGACCACGCCCAGACCCGGCGGCAGCGGCACGTGCAGGTCCACCCGCCAGTTCTCGCGCGGACGCAAGTGCAGGTCCCACACCAGCTCGTCACCCTCGATCCGGTCCGCCGGCGTCGCGCAGCGCACCCGGGTCTCGGCGGCGAAGTCTCCGTTGCGGTAGGAGAAGACCAGCTCGGAGCCGTCGGCGGCATGGTCGCGGCGGATCTGCGCGGAGCGGTCCCGGGCCACCGACTTGACCTCGAACAGGTCGGCGAAGTCGACGGACACCGCCAGCCGCAGTTCCACCCGGACCGGCTCGGCCTGGTACGACACCAGCTCCAGTCGCTCGTGGAAGCCGTCGCCGACGTAGCGCAACCGCCGGATGGCGAGACTGTTCGGCGGCAGCCCGGGCAGCTCCGGGTTGGTGAGCACGTACTGCGCGGAGTAGTGCTCGAGGGTTTCGGCCCGCAACACCAGCAGCTCACCGCCGTTGACGGTGAGCGTCCAGCCGCTGATCAGGCGGGTGTCCAGGTGCACGAGCCCGCCGATGCTGCCCGGCGGCACGTCGCCGCGCGCGTCGGAGTACAGGAACGTGGGGCCGCTGAGCACGGCGAGCGACTCGGGGCCCAACTCGGGCGGCATCGCCCGCTGGTCGCCGCTCACCCCCGTCCCGGAAGCCACGCCCACGGTCGGGTTGGCCGGGGTCGCGCGCACGACTGCCATGACACCCACCGTAGGAACGACGGCCACCGGGTGTCATCACCCGGTCCGGGTGAAAGCTCCACCACCATTCACGCCTAACGATATGGACAAACATCATTATCGATGGGCAGGATGCCGGAATGGGATCAGACGACACCGGCGCGCGGCCCACGAGGCCGACCCGCCGCACCTTCCTGTCCGCCTCCGCCGCCGCCACCGCGGCGACCGCCGCCACCGTCGCGGTGCCCTCTCTGGCCGCGCCCGCGGCCGCTGACGCCGTCCCCGCCGGCCCCGGGCGCCCGGCCCGCGCGCAGCGTCCCGAGCGCGAGCTGCGCGAGTTGCTGCGCCAGGTCGACCCACGCCGCATCGAGGCGATCGTGCGCCGGCTGGCCGCGTTCGGCACCCGGCACACCCTCTCCAGCCAGGACGACCCCGAGCGGGGCATCGGCGCCGCCCGGGACTGGATCCACGCCCGCCTCCAGGAGTACGCGGCCACTTCCGGCGGCCGGATGACAGTCGAACTCCAGTCGTACGTGCAGCAGCCCGCCTCGCGGATCCCCACCGCGACCCGGATCACCAACGTGGTGGCCACCCTGCGCGGGGTGACCTCGCCGAACCGCACCTACGTCGTGACCGGCCACTACGACTCCCGGGCCACCGACGTGATGGACGCCGTCAGCGACGCGCCCGGCGCCGACGACGACGCGTCCGGCGTGGCCGTGGTGCTGGAGCTGGCCCGACTGATGGCCACCCGGCCCACGGCCGCCACTGTCGTCTTCGCCGCGGTCGCCGCCGAGGAGCAGGGCCTGTACGGCTCGGCGTACCTGGCCGCTCAGCTCAAGGCGGCCGGCGCAGACGTGCAGGGGATGTTCAGCGACGACATCGTGGGCAGCAGCACCGCCGACGACGGCACCCGCGACCCGTACGCGGTGCGGCTGTTCGCCGAGGGGGTGCCGACCGCCGAGACACCGGCGGAGGCGACCAGCCGGCAGTCCGTCGGCGGGGAGAACGACTCACCGTCGCGGCAGCTCGCCCGGTTCGTCCGGGACGTGGCGGAGAACGACGCGACCGGCATGCGGGTGCGGGTGATCTACCGGCGGGACCGCTACCTGCGCGGCAGCGACCACATCTCGTTCCTGCGCGAGGGCTGGCCGGCGGCGCGGTTCACCGAGCCGAACGAGGACTTCGCCCACCAGCACCAGGACGTCCGCGTGCAGGACGGCCAGCAGTTCGGTGACCTGCCCGAGTTCTGCGACTTCGGGTACATCGCCCGGGTGGCGAGGGTCAACGGCGCGGCGCTGTGGTCACTGGCCCAGGCGCCCGGCACGCCCAAGGGCGCGATCATCGTGACCACCGACCTGACCAACAACACGACCCTGCGCTGGCAGCGCGGCGACGAGCCGGACCTGGCCGGCTACGAGGTGGTGTGGCGCGAGACCACTGCCGCCGAGTGGCAGCGGGTGATCGGAGTCGGAGACGTCACCGAGGTCAGCATCGACCTGTCCAAGGACAACGTCTTCTTCGGCATCCGCGCGGTCAACCGAGCCGGCCTCCGCAGCCCGGTAGCCTTCCCCCGCCCCGGCAGCTGACCGCGCTCCCCCACGCTCCCCCACGTCCCGCGCTGTTGATCAAGAGGTTTGCGTCACGACACGCCGGTGTCGGTGACGCGAACCTCTTGATCACGCGGGAGGTGGGGTGGGGGCGGGGGCGGTTATGGCCCAGCGTTCGTGGTCGCGCCACGCGCCGTCGATGAACAGGTAGTCCGGGGAGAAGCCTTCCAGGCGGAAGCCGAGCTTGCGGGCCACCCGCCGCGACGGTTCGTTGCCCGGCTGGATGTTCGCCTCCAGGCGGTGCAGGCCGGCGGTCGTGAACGCGTGGTCGATCACCAGCGCGACGCCCGCCGAGGCGTGCCCGGTGCCGCTGTACGGCTCGAACGCCGCGTACCCCAGGTAACCGCCGCGCAGCGCGCCCAGCACGATGCCGCTGATGTTCACGTAGCCGGCGATCGCGCCGCTGGCCCGGTCGCAGATCAGGTAGCCGGCGCTGTCCCGGCGACGGATGCGGCGCAGGTAGCTGTCGTACTCCTGCGGGGTCGCCGGCGCGGCCAGCCACGGGTGGTGCAGGTCCCGGCTGCGCCGGACGGCCGCCACGAACTCGTCGACGTCGGTGGGTCGGGGTCGCCGGATCGCGGCGGGACCACCGCTGCGCAGGTATCTCACGGCGGACCACTCTGACCGACCGGCGCGGCCGTTGTCCAACCGGGCCGCCACCCGAGCCTCCGGTCAGCGCGTCGGGACGTCGGTGCTCTCCCGGGGCAGCACCGTGTGTGGCGCGACGATCTCGGCGGTCGCGGCGTCGGGCTCGCCGATCCGCGCCGCGAGGCGGGCCACGGCCTCCCGGGCGAGAAAGCCGGTGTCCACGGCGACCGTGCTGAGCGTGGGCCGGGAGTAGCGACCCTCCTCGATGTCGCCCATACCGATCACGGCGACGTCGGCGGGGACGCGCAGCCCGGCGTCGAAGGCGGCTCGCATCGCGCCGATCGCCAGGGGGTCGGAGAAGCAGAAGATCGCGTCCGGGCGGTCCGGGCCCGCGAACAGGTCGCGGGCCGCGTGGTAGCCGTCGGCCCGGAGGTGGTGCCGGCCGGGCAGCAGATGACCGGGCGCGGGCGTCAACCCGGCACCCCGCAGCGCCCGGTGATAGCCGGCCGTGCCCGGCCGCGGCACACCGACAGACCCCGGGGGGTACGCGCCGATCGCGGCGATCCGCCGTCGGCCGGTGCGCAGCAGGTGGGCAGTCGCGTCCTCGGCCGCTCCGGCGACGTCGACGCGGATCTGGTCGCACCGCGGGTCGCGGGCCGCGCCCCCGACCAGCACGACGGGTCGACCCGCGGCGGTCAGCGCCGGAGCCAGGTCGCCCGGCGCACCGACCAGCACGCCGTCCACGGGCATCGACCGGCCCTCGTCCGGGTCCGGCGAGGCACCCTCGTGCTCGATGACGACCCGGTAGCCCCGACGCCCCGCCGCGTGCACGACCTCGCGGGCAAGGTCGTCGCCGTACGGCAGGTCGACGTCGGGCAGGACCAGGGCGAGGACGCCGGTGCGTCCGGTCCGCAGGGTCCGGGCGAACGCGTTCGGTCGGTAGCGCAGCTGGGCGATGGCGGCCTCGACCCGGCGCCGGACGTCGGTGCTCACGTGGGGATAGCCGTTGACCACGTTGGAGACGGTCTTCACCGACACCCCGGCGAGCCCCGCCACGTCCTTGAGCGTGGAAGCCACCGCCCCGCCCTCCCCCGTTCCGTCTTCACACCGGCGAAATGACTTTGCCGGTGTAGTTCCGAACCTCGCAGGCGTTTTCACACCTGTCAAGGCGCTACGGTGGTGTGGTGCGAGAGGGGTGATCGGTGGACGACGACAGCGCGGTGCCGGCCGCCGCCCGGCTGCTGCGGGATTTCGTTAACACCGTCGAGCCGCAGATCGACGACGAGACGCTGACCAGCCCGGAGCGGCTGCGCGACTGGTTCGTCGAGCGGCGGCTGCTGCCGGCCGGCGTACACCTCGGGCCGGCCGACCTCGACGCGGCCGTGACGATCCGGGAGGGCCTGCGCGCCGTGCTGCTCGGGCACGCCGGCCACCTCGGCGACCCCGCCGCGCTCGATCGCCTCAACCAGGCCCTGGCGGCGACGCCCGTCGCGCCACGCTTCACGGCCGACGGTCACCGTCTGGTCGCCGTCAACGGCGCGCCGCTCGACGAGGCGGTGGCCGGGCTGGTCGACGCCATCCGTCAGTGCGATGTGGACGGCTCCTGGCGGCGGCTCAAGGTCTGCGCACGGGACACGTGCCGCTGGGCGTACTACGACGCGTCCCGCAACCAGGCCCGCCGCTGGTGCTCGATGGCCGGCTGCGGGAATTACATCAAGATGAAGCGGGCGTACGCCGTTCGCACCGGCCGTGCGTCCGCATAGCATCTCGGCATGGCAACGCGGCTGGTACAGATCAACATGAAGGCTCGGGACGACTCCGCCCTGGGCGGTTTCTGGGCGAAGGCGCTCGGCTGGGGAATCTCCAGCGAGGGCCCCGGTGTCACCAACCTCGAACCCGAGGGCTTCGTCTACCCCGACCCCGTCGCCGTCTGCGTCGACCTCGTCGTCTCCCCGGAACCCAAGACGGTGAAGAACCGCGTGCACGTCGACCTGGCCACCACCTCGGCGGCCCACCAGGCGGAGGTGGTGGCGCGACTGAAGGGTCTCGGCGCGACGCTCGCCAACGTGGGCCAGGGTGACGTGCCGTGGACGGTCATGGCCGACCCGGAGGGCAACGAGTTCTGCGTGCTGGACTCGCTCTACGACGAGACCGGCCCGATCGCCTCGGTGGTCGTCGACTGCGCGGATCCGCGAGTCATGGCCCGCTTCTGGGGCGAGGCCATGGACTGGACCGTGCACAAGGTGACCGAGGACAGCGCGGTGCTGCGCTCGACCAAGGGCGTGGGTCCCTATCTGCAGTTTCTCCGCACTCCCGACGTGAAGACGGTGTGGAACCGCGTCCATCTCGACGTCCGCCCCTACCCGGGTGACGACCTGGAGGCCGAGGCGGCCAGACTGCGGTCTCTCGGGGCCACCGCCGTCGACCTGGGCGACAGCGATATCCCGTGGACCGTCCTCGCCGATCCGGAGGGCAACGAGTTCTGCCTCCTCACGCCGAGCTGACCCACACCCTCGTCATCGGCGCGGCGCGCCGGGTGGCACGCGCCCTGGCCGCCCTAGGCCCGAGATCCGCTCGGTTGTTCGGGCTACGCACCCGCCCGCTACTCCCAGAACCGGCGAATGCGAATGTGAATGTCAGCCTGATTCAGATAGATAGACTTGGGCTATTGTCCCGATTTGCCCCCATTGGAACACCTGACGTGATGTGGTGGTCAGCGCGCTTCATCGGCGCCATTCAGGCCGTATCACGCAGGATGCCGCTCGTTTGACGTCTCCTGCGGGTAGTACCCACGGAGGGTGTTCTGTGACAGCTAAACCCAAGAATTGGCTACGGCGGCGGGTGGTCCTGCCGTCGCTCGCGGCTGGCGCAGCTGCCACGGTGGCAGCCAGCCTGTTGCTCTTCAGCTCGACCGCTGCAAACGCTCAGGAAGCACCGGTCAACCTGGGGACGGCGGCCGACTTCTCCGTCCTCGCCGGAGCGGAGCCCACCAACACCGGCCCCAGCTTCCTGGCCCAGAGCCTTGGGCGGTTCCCCGGGAACACCGCGTCCGGCTTTGGAACGGCCACCATCGGCGGGGAGGTGCACCTCGGCGACGCGGTCGCGCTCCAAGCTCAGAGCGACCTGACCATCGCCTTCAACGACGCCGCCGGCCGGACCCCGTTCACCAACCTCCCGGCGGAGCTGGGTGGCAACACACTCAACGAAGGGGTCTACCGGATCGGGGCCGCCCAACTGACCGGAGCGTTAACGCTCAACGGCCAGGGCGACCCATCGGCCGTGTTCATCTTCCAGGTCGACTCCTCGCTGACGACGGCGTCGAACAGCAGCGTCGTCCTGACCAACGGGGCGTCGGCCTGCAACGTGTTCTGGAAGATCGGCAGCTCGGCGACGATCGGCACCGGCACCACCTTCGTGGGCACCATCATGGCTCAGGCCGCGATCACGATGGCCACGGGCGCGACCCTCCAGGGCCGCGCGCTGGCGCGCACCGCCGCCGTAACCCTCGACACCAACGTCATCACCGCACCGATCTGCGCCGGGCCGACGGGCCCGCCCGGACCGACCGGCCCACCCGGGCCCACCGGTCCACCCGGCCCGTCCGGCCCGCCCGGCAGCCCTGGAGCACCCGGCAGCCCCGGCGCACCCGGCAGCCCCGGCGCACCCGGCAGCCCCGGCGCACCCGGCAGCCCCGGCGCACCCGGTAGTCCGGGAGCACCCGGCAGCCCCGGCGCACCCGGTAGTCCGGGAGCACCCGGTAGTCCGGGCGCACCCGGCAGCCCCGGCGCACCCGGTAGTCCGGGCGCACCCGGCAGCCCCGGCGCACCTGGTCCATCCGGACCCCCCGGAGCGCCCGGCGCACCTGGCAGCCCCGGAGCACCCGGCAGACCTGGTGGTGGCGGCAAGCAACCCATCCTGCCGGTCACCGGCGGCAGTGTGGTCCCGGCCATGACCGGCGTCGGAGGTGTGATGGTCGTCCTGGGCGCGGTCGCGTTCTTCCTTGCCCGGCGTAGACGCCTGGAGTCCTGATCGGTGGCCCGGCCGGATCCCGGCCGGGCCACCTCACGTCGTGGGGGCCCGCCCCCCCCCCGGGGGGGCCGCCCGCCGGTTTTGGCTGGGCGGGGGGGAATACACAGCGCCCCGGCCGG
>NZ_JBIDDK010000019.1:0-130019 GCF_043205095.1 Micromonospora sp. NPDC047557
CAGGTCTGGACGCCAAGGCCACCGCACACAGGATCGCGAGTTCGATGAAGTTGAGCAGCAGCGAGAAGGTTCCCCTGCCCGTACAGGCGGCATCGATGCCGACCGGCCTCACGCCGGTCAGCGTCAGCATCTCCGACTCGGTGGGGACGCCTCGCTCGTGGCACGCCTCCATCACGCTGGGGACGGCGATCGACCCGGCGCAGCCGTTCACGAACACGGTGCACGTCAGCGTCTCTCCGTACAAGGAAGAGAAGGACCGGACGGAGAAGGAGAAGCTCGCTCCGGCACCGAACACGACCATCGGCGGCCAGCCGGCGTACCGGACTCCGCTCACCGGACCCGCCACGATGGTGCGGGTCGGCCGGAGCGGAGGCGTGCTGGTCGAAGTGGACGCCGACGGCGCACTCGCCGGACAGCTCGGCCCGGACGGGGTGCTGACCGCGTACCGGGGTCTGCGGCTGGTCGACAGGCCGGTGGAGTGGTCCAGCCACCTGAAGGGCTGAAGGACCAACCAGCACGGTCGGTCCTGGCCCGTCGGCCGACGCCGGCGGGCCAGGACTACGCCGTCGCCAGGATGTCGCCGTTTAGGAACAGCCACGTCAGATGGCAGTTGCTTGGGACACCTTCCACTCCCCGTTCACCGGGACCAGGGTGAGCACCACCCGGTTCTGGTCGACCTTCTCGCCTGCGGTGTTCACGTTGCGCCGGTACTGGTTGAGGTAGACGAGCAACTCGACCCGTTCGGTGGTCGCGGTCACCACCCCCGT
The DNA here is from genome assembly GCF_043205095.1 of Micromonospora sp. NPDC047557. Lineage (NCBI taxonomy): Bacteria > Bacillati > Actinomycetota > Actinomycetes > Micromonosporales > Micromonosporaceae > Micromonospora > Micromonospora sp. NPDC047557. Next base: position 768 of record NZ_JBIDDK010000019.1, read on the forward strand.
CGCGGACACCTCGGCCGCCACGACCGCCTGCTGGGTGGCCGCGGTCTGCTTCAACGCCGCCGTGGTCTGCTCGTACTCCTTGCCGAACTGCCCGGTGGCGAAGGTGCGGCCGTTGGCGACGCTCTCGTCGAACGTCCGGTAGTCGTAGGAGAAGATCGCCTTGGCGGCGGCGGGCGCGGTGGCCAGTGCCTGGCGTACGGCGCTGTCCCGCTGCCCGGCGCGGTGATCGCCCCACCAGCCGGCGCCGGCGACGGCGGCCGCGAGGACGATCGCGACGACCAGGGCCGGGACGAGCCGGATCCGGGCGGAACGCAGCCGGGGAACGCGCGGCCGCCGCGGGAATCGGACCAGGGTACGCACGTGTCCTCCCTCTCTCATCCGACGAACTGCAGCCGTGCCACGAGCCACCGCCCGGATGCCTTGTCGTGGACGATGTCCAGCTGAATCCGGTAGTGCGACGGCCGCCCCTCGGGTGCTTTGACGTTCTTGACGGTGGCGTCGACGGCGACCAGGACAACCGCTCGACGGCGATCTCCGGAGACCAGCCCGGCCCGTAGCACCGTTCCGCGCGAGTCGACCTTGTTCTCCACGACCGCGGCGCGGACCTGCGACTGGCCCCGGGTGAACTCGTCCTTGAAGTCACCGGTGGCTCCGGCGGTGATCCGCTGGATGTCCCGGTCGACGCTGGCCGCGCTGACCGAGACGAAGTTGACGCTGGCCTGTTTGGCGGCGGCGAGGGCCTGCTGCCGGGCCTGGTCCGTCGCCCGGTCGACGTACCAGCGGTGCCCGGTCACCCCGCCGGCGGCGACCGTGGCGGCGAGCACGGCCACGAGCAGGACGACCAGCGACCGTCGCCGGGTGGTCGACGTAGCCCGCTCGCCTGTGCGGCGGGCATCCGAGGCGTCCTCCGGCGAGCTGTCCGCGCTCGCGGGATCGTCCCCGCTCGCCGGGTCCGCGGCATCGGCCGGATCCTCGACCGGCTCCTGGTCGAGCCGCTTCAGCAGGTCCTCGATCGGTTCGACCGGTCGGGGGAGCTGGCGGGGCACGATCCGGCGCTGCGACGCGCGGCCGGGCACCCCGGGCTTCGCCCCCTTGATGACTTTCAGCGTGTGGTCCCTTCGGGCCCGCATCTGCGCCTCCTTCTTCGCGTCGTTCACGGCGTCACCCCGGCCAGCAGCAACTGCTTCCACGACTGGTCTCCGGCTGTCCGGGACTGGCCACCGGTCCCGCCGAACTGCAACGGCCGGCCGTCCGCGCCGAGTACCAGGCCGGTCACCGGGTCGTACCCGCCGGGCTCGGCCCCACCGGTCGGGGCGCCGCCGGACGCCCCCGGGTCGGGAGCCGGTTCCCGGCCGCCTGGTCGGGGGGCGTTGGCGGCACCGCGCACGCTGGCGCCGGCCGCCCGCTCCCCCGCGTCGCAGGTCGTTCGGCCGCCCCCGTACACGCAGGAGGGCGGATCGTCGACGTTGAGGACCAGGCCGAGGTGGGCGGTGCCGTCGCCCGGAGTGACGGTGAAGCCGCCGGCGACGGCGATCGGGTACACCACCAGCAGTTGCTCGATGCCGGGCAGCCGCCGGGCGGCGATGCCGTTGACGGTCACCAGGTTGCCGAGCAGGGTGCCGACCGTCGGTTCCAGCCCTCGCAGCAACGCGACCAGTTCCCGGCCGGCGGGCGGCCCGGCCGCGAGCAGCCGCCGCAGGTCGGGGTCGGCCTCGCGGACAGTGGCCGCCAGCTGGGCCAGGCCCGCCGCCCACCGGCGCAGCGCCTGCGCCGACTCGGCCTGGGTGGTGAGCACGGTTCGTCCGTCGTTGATCAGCGCGAGTGTCTCCGGCAGGCGGGCTGTCGCATCGGTCAGCAGCGCGTCCCCGTCGTCCAGGATCCGCGCCAGGGCCAGCTCGTTGCCCTCGAACGCGGCGCCGAGTTCGGTGATCAGGACGCGGAGGTCCTCCGGACCGACGGAGCGCACCAGGGCGTCCAGGTTGCTCAGCAGGACCTCCGGCGCGAGCGGGACGCCGGTCCGCTCGACCGGGATCACCGCGCCGTCGGTGAGGTACGGCCCGCTGTCGCGCTCCGGACGCAGGTCCACGTACTGCTCGCCGACGGCGGAGCGGTGCGCCACCACGGCCCGCAGGTCGTCGGGTACCCGGACGTCGCGCTGCAACCGCAGGTCGGCCCGGACCCCGTCACCGCGCAGGGCGACCGCGGTGACCCGGCCGACCGGCACGCCGCGGTAGGTGACCGGGGCGTTGGGGAAGATGCCGCCAGCGCGGGCGAGGTCCAGGTGGACGACGTAGCTTCCGCCGAGCAGCCGGTCGCCCAGCCCCACGTAGCGCACGCCGACGTAGCTGACGCCGAGCACGCTCACCAGCAGGAACGCCAGCACCTGAATCTTCGCGGTACGTCCGATCATGGCGTCAACCCCCCGGACAGCAGGTCCGGCAGGGTGCCGATCTGTCCGGTCACCGCGCCGGTCAGCGGCAGGACGCACTGTGCCGTCAGGACCGTGCCGGCGGGCAGTTCGGTCCCGACGGGAAAGGCCGTGCCCGGGGGCACGAGGCCCTTCGGCAGGATCAGCCCGCCGATGGGCACCTTCGAGCCGGGCTTGAGCAGGACGCAGCCCTCCGGCAGCAGACAGTCCTTCGGCGGCGTCCAGGTCGGGGGGAAGTGGAGCGGGTCGGGTAGGCACTTCAGGATCGGCAGGTCGGGCAGCGGACGGGACCCGCCGCCGGGCCGCGGCACGGTCGGTGCGCCGCCACCGGCCGCCGGTGCCCGACCGGGGGTGGCACCCTTTGCCGGCGTACGCGGGCGGACCGGCGCGGCGGGGGCAGCGGCGACCAGGTTCGCCAGGATCGACGCCGAGTCGAGGTCGGCGGTGATGGAGAGGTTGACGAAGTCGCCGACGATCGCGCCGGTGACATTGGGCGGGAACGGGTACGACAGCATGAAGTCCAGCGACTTGGGCAGGTCGTCGCCGGCACGTGTCAGCTGCTCCAGGATCGGTTGCAGCGCCCGTACGTCGGCCAGCGTGTCGTCGCGGCTGCTGTTGACCACCCGGGTGCCGACGTCACCCAACCGGTCCAGTGCGGTCAGCGCCTGGGTCAGTTGGGCGCGCTGCTTGGCCAGCACGGTCAGGCCCGGGGCGAGGGAGTCCACGGCCTCGCCGAGCACCTGCTTCTGGCGATCGAGCCGGCCGCTGAGCCGGTCCAGGGCGTCGAGGGCGCGGACCAGGTCGGCCTTCTGCTTGTCCAGCCCGCCGATGAACGTGTCCAGCTGGTCCAGCGTGTCCCGGACGGCGGGTTCCCGCCCCTCGAGTGCGGCGCCGAGCTCCTGGTTGATGGTCCTCAGCTGCGCCAGACCACCGCCGTTGAGCAGCAGCCCGAGCGCGGCGAGGACCTCCTCCACCTCGGCGCCGCGAGCGGTCCGCGACAGCGGGATGAGGTCACCGTCGGCGAGTCGACCGGTGGAGGCGCCGGTGGGTGGTGGCGCGACCGTCACGTACTTCTCGCCCAGCAGGCTGCTCTGCCGTACCGCGGCCGTCGCGTTGGACGGCAGGCGTACGTCCGCGCCGAGGCGCAGGGTGACCCGGGCGGTCCAGCCGGCCAGGGCGATCTTCTCCACGCTGCCGACCGTCACGTCGTCGACCTTGACGGCGGCCTGTGGCACCAGGTCGAGCACGTCGCTGAACTCGGCGGTGACGGCGTACCCGTCGCCCTTCGGGGCGCCGCCGGGCAGCGGCAGGTCGGCGAGGTCGGGCAGGCCGCACCCGGCCGGCAGCATCACCACCACGATCGCGCACGCCAGGGTCCGCAGGATGCGGGCACTCATGACACACCCCGCAGGATGCCGCCGAGGGTGGGGTCGCTGGTGATGCCGGGGCCGCCCGGCGCCTGGTCGGGGATCGGCGCACCGGAGGGCTTGGAGGAAGGCCCGGCCGGTGAGGACCCGCCGGTCGCCGGGGCGCCGGGCGGCAGCTTGAGGAGCTTGCGGAGCTGGTCGGTCATGGGCAGCCCGCGCGAGTGCAGGGTCTGCGCGAGTGCCCGGCACTTGGCGGGCACCTTCGCCACGGGCAGCTGGTCGGTGATCAGCGAACAGGCGAAACCGGCGGGATCGTAGGGACCCATCGCGTTGTCCCGGGTGTCCAGAGTCCCCGACCGCGGGTTGTACGCCAGGTTGAGGTTGCCCAGGGCGAGCGGGGCGACGTCGAGGATGTCGATGACGGCCTGTTGCTGGCGGACCAGAATGCCGGTGATGTCCGCCAGCGCGGCGACGTTGGAGGTCAACGCGTCGCGGTTCTGCCGCACGAACGTGGTCACCTCGGCCAGCGCGGTGGAGAGGTTGCGCAGCGCGGCGGCTAGTTCGTCACGCTCCCCGGCCAGTTGCTGGGCGACGTCGGCCAACTGCTGGTTGAAGGCGCGCACCTCCCGGTCGCTGCGGGCCAGCGCGGTGGTGAAGCGCTGGAGGTTGACGACCGACCCGAAGAGGTCCTGCCGCCCGTCGGAGAGGGTCGCCAGTGCCCGGGACAGGCCGTCGAGGGTGTCGTGCAGGTGCTGGCCGTTGCCCTCCAGGTTGGCGCGGCCAGTCGCGACCAGGTCGGACAGGGCGCCGTCGCGGTTGGCGCCCTCGGGGCCGAGGGTGCGGTTGAAATCGTCGAGCGCCTGGTAGATGTCGTCGATCTCCATCGGGGCCGCGGTCCGCTCCAGCGGTATCTCGGCGCCGTCGGCGAGCGCGGCGCCACCGGCGTAGGCGGGAGTGAGCTGGACGTAGCGGTCGCTGACCACGCTGGGCGGCACGATGAGCGCCTGGGCGTCGGCGGGAACGGCGATCCCCGGGTCGTAGGACATGGTCACCTCGACGGTGCGGCCCTGCGGGGTCACCGCGACCACCTCACCGACGCGGACGCCCAGCACCCGGACGTCCGATCCGGGGTACACGCCGACGGCGCGAGTGAAGTGGGCGACGACCCGCCGTGGGGGTGTGCCGTCGCGGAGAAGCATCACGCCGGCGGCGACGGCTACCAACAGGACGGTGGTGACGGCGACCGGCCGGCGCCACCGCTGGATGGGAGCGGGCATCAGCGGCCTCCCGTGGGCTGGTACGGCTGGAGCAGACCGGAAACGTACGAGTCGAACCAGCGGCCGTTGCCCACCACGTTGGCGAACGCGGTGACGAACGGCCCCATCCGCTGGATGGTCTTCTCCAGGTCGTCCCGGTTGCGTTGCAGGATGGCGACGACCTCCCGCAGCTTGTGCAGCGCGGGAGCGAGCTGGGCGCGGTTGTCGCTGACCAGGCCGGACAGCTCGGTGGCGAGGTCGTCGGTGCCGACGAGCAGCTTGTGGATGGCGTCCCGACGCCGGCTCACCTCGCCGAGCAGCGCCTCACCGTCGGTGACCAGTGCGCGGAACTCCTCGTCCCGGGTGGCGAGCACGGCGGTCACCTGACGGGCGCGGTCGAGCAGCGTCCGCAGTTCCGCGTCGCGTCCGGCCACGGTCTCAGAGAGCCGGGAGAGGCCGACCAGGGAGGCATTGACGCTCGCGGGGGTGTCGGCGAAGGTCTCGGACAGGGTGGTGAAGGCGGCGGCGAGCTGATTGGTGTCGACCTTGTCGAGGGTGTCGGCGAGCCCGGTGACCGCCTGCACCACGTCGAACGGCGCGGCGGTGCGGGCGAGGGGGATCTGCCCGCCCTCGGGCAGCCGGCCCGGCCCGGCCGGTGAGAGGGCCAGGTACTTCTGGCCGAGCACCGTCTTGATCCTGATCGTGGCGCCGGTGTCGGTGCCGAGCCGGACGCTGTCGTCGTCCACGCGGAACCCGACGCGCACGTACGGCGCGCCGCCGCGGGCGAGTTCCACGGTGGTCACCTTGCCGACCCGCACCCCGGCGACCCGCACCTCGTTGCCGGTGACGAGGCCGCTGGCGTCGTGGAAGGCCGCCTCGTAGCCGCGTCCGGTGAGGTCGGCCAGCCGGTCGAGCTGGAAGGCGCCGAGCAGCACGGCGACGATCAGCGCCAGGCCGAGCGTGCCGACGACCACCGGATTGCGTTCCCGAAACGGTGTCACTGGCTGCCTCCGGCGCATCGGGCGGCCGGGGCGCTGAAGGTGGGCAGGTCGATGGGTGCCCGGCCCGACACCGCAAGGTTGCCGTCGAAGTCGCACAGGTAGAAGTTGAACCACGAGCCGTAGGACGCGACGCGGGTCAGGGACTCGTACCGCTGCGGCAGCCGCCCGAGGGTGCCGTCGATGACGGCCGCGTTGCGGTTGAGGGTGCCGGAGAGCTCGTCCAGGGCGCGGACGTCCGCGGCGAGCGGTGGTCGTACCTCGCGCAGCAGCGACGACGTGGCGGTGGTGAGTTCACCGATGCTGACCAGTGACTCGCCGATGGCCGCGCGGTCGGCCGACAGCCCGGAGACGAACTGCTGGAGCTGGCTGATGCTCTGGTCCAGGTTCTGGTCGCGGTCGGCCAGCGTGCCGAGGACGCCGTTGAGGTTGGTGATGACCCGCCCGATGACGGCGTCCCGGTCGGCGAGGGTGTTGGTCAGCGACGCGGTGCGTTGCAGCAGGCTGCTGACCGTGCCGCCCTCGCCCTGGAGCACCTGGATGATCTCGTAGGCGAGTTTGTTGACGTCCTCGGGACTGAGCGCCGTGAACAGGGGCCGGAACCCGTTGAACAACACCGTGAGGTCCAGGGCCGGTGTCGTCTGGCCGAGCGGGATGAGGCCGTCGGGCCGCAGTGGACGCCCCTCCCCCGGCCCCTCGCTCAGCGCCACGTACCGCTGGCCCACCAGGTTGCGGTAGCGGATCTTGGCGCGGACGCTGGTGGCCACCGGGATGTCGGCGGTGACCGTGAAGGCCACCTCGGCGAGTGTGTCGTCGACGACCCTGATGTCGCGGACCCGGCCGACCTGCACCCCGGCCACGCGGACGTCGTCGCCCGCGAGCAGGCCGGTGACGTCGGTGAACCGGGCTCGGTAGGTGACCCCACCCGGTGGGAAGGCACCGAGAGTCTGCGCGAGCAGCGCCGTCAGCAGCAGGGTCACCGCGGCGAAGGCCGTCAGCTTCAGCAGGGGCGCCATCGCTCTGTTGCTCATCGCGCGTTCACCACCCCTCCTCTGAGTAACGGCCCCCAGAGCAGGACCGCGATGTCGGGGACCTCTGCGGGAAGGACGCCGGTGACGGCGCCGACCAGCGGCTTGACCAGCGCCCGCTCCTCGCCGGTGGCGGCCTGGCCCATCGCCGGGGAACCGGCGGCGGGCACGGCCGCCGCCACGCCGACCGGCAAGGGGGTACGCGGGCGAGCGCCGCCGTGGTCGTAACCGTCGGCGACCGGCACGGTCGGCGCCGGCCGCCCCGGTTGGGGCAGGCCCCGGCACTGCGGCCCGTCGTGCGCGCCGTAGACGGGCTCGTCGCGGCCCTTCTCGTACTTGCCGCCGTCGCGGGTGACCTCCAGGGTGACGTGCATCCGCCCGCCGGCGAAGACCCGCTCGACCTGGGGTTGCAGGGCGACCAGGCCGCTCATCAGGCACGGGTACTCGGGGGCGTACGTGGCGAGCAGTTCCAAAACCGGCCGGCTCACCTGGCCGAGCTCGATGATCTGGTCGCCGTGCCGGTCGAGGAAGCCGCGGGTGGCGTCGGCGGTGTCGGTGGTGTCGGCGAGGAACGCGGCCAGTTGTGCGCGTTGGTCGGTGACGGTGCGGGCGGTGACGGTGACATCCCGCAGCAGGGCGAGCAGGTCGGGCAGGACGGCGTCGTAGCTGTCCAGCACGACGGCGAGCTTGCGGACGTCCTCGGCGATGGCTGGCATCGCCGGGTTCAGCTGCCGCAGGTACGCACCGAGCCGCTCGATGTTCGCGCCGAGCTGCTCGCCGCGTCCGTCGAGGGCGGTGGTGATCGCGCCCAGCGTCGCGGCGAGCTGCTCGGGGCGCACTGCCTGGAGCAGTGGCAGCGCCTCGTCGAGGACGCGTTCCAGCTCGACGGCGGTGTGGCTGCGGTCCTGGGGGATGACCGCGCCGTCACGGATCGGTTCGCCGCTGCCGCCTGCCGGCACGAGCTCGACGTACCGCTCGCCGAAGAGCGTCTTGGGCAGCAGCCGCGCGCTGACGTCGGCGGGGATCCGCGGCGTCGTGGCCGGGTCCAGGGCCAGCCGGATGGTCGCGCCCGCTCCGGTGCTGTCGACCGAGCGCACGTCGCCGACGACGACCCCGCGGACCTTGACGTCGGCGCCCGGGCTGAGCTGCAGGCCGGACCGGCTGGCCTCCAGGGTGACCCAGGTGACCGGCGTGAACGCCTTGCGGTACTGGAGCACCGAGGCGGTCAACGCCGCGGTCAGCACGGCGATGAACACGATGCCGAGGATGCGATGTCTCATGGTCACCCCGCGATCCGGACGGTGGTGGTGGCGCCCCAGATGGCCAGCGACAGGAAGAAGTCGACGATGTTGACCGCGACGATGGCGAGCCGCACAGCCCGGCCGACCGCGACGCCGACGCCGGCGGGCCCTCCGCTGGCGGTGTAGCCGTAGTAGCAGTGCACCAGCACCACGATCACGCTGAACACCAGCACTTTGACGAAGGACCAGAGCACGTCCTCCGGCGGCAGGAACAGGTGGAAGTAGTAGTCGTACGTGCCGGCGGACTGTCCGAAGTAGAAGACAGCGATGGTGCGGGTGGCCAGGTAGCTGGCGAGCAGCCCCACCACGTACAGCGGGATGACCGCGACGAACCCGGCGATCATGCGGGTGGTGACCAGGAACGGCAGCGAGGGGATCCCCATGACCTCGAGGGCGTCCACCTCTTCGGAGATCCGCATCGCCCCTAGCTGGGCGGTGAACCCGCAGCCCACGGTGGCCGACAGGGCCAGCGCCGCGACCAGCGGGGAGATCTCCCGGGTGTTGAAGTACGCCGAGACGAAACCGGTGAACGCGCTGCTGCCGAGCTGGTTGAGCGCCTGGTAGCCCTGGAGGCCGACCTCGGTGCCGGTGAAGAAGGTCAGGAAGCAGATGACACCGACGGTGCCGCCGAGCACGGCGAGCGCGCCGGAGCCGAAGCTCACTTCGGCCAGCAGCCGGATCACCTCGCGCTTGTAGCGGCGCACGGTGCGCGGCGCCCAGGCGAACGCCCGCAGGTAGAAGGCGAGCTGTCCGCCCAGGTTGTCGAGGTGGCGCAGCGCTGGCACGTCAGCTTCCCTTCTGCGGTACGACCTGGAAGTACACGGCCGTGACGATGAAGTTCAGCGCGAACAGCAGCATGAAGGTGATCACCACGCTCTGGTTGACCGCGTCGCCGACGCCTTTCGGGCCGCCCTTGGCGGTCATCCCCTTGTACGAGGCGACCAGCGCGGCGGCGGCGCCGAAGAGCAGCGCTTTGACCTCGCCCACCAGCAGGTCCGGCAGTTGCCCCAGGGCCTGGAAGCTGGCCAGGTACGCACCGGGTGTGCCGCCCTGCAGGACCACGTTGAACAGGTAGCCACCGGTCACCCCGACCACGCTGACCAGGCCGTTGAGCAGCACGGCGACCAGCATCGAGGCGAGCACGCGGGGCACCACGAGGCGGTGGATGGGGTCGATGCCCAGCACCTGCATCGCGTCGAGTTCCTCGCGGATCTTGCGGGAGCCGAGATCGGCGCAGATCGCCGAGCCACCCGCGCCGGCGATGATCAGCGCGGTGACGATCGGCCCCGCCTCGCGGACCACCGCGAGCACCGACGCCGCGCCGGTGAACGACTGCGCGCCGAGCTGGCGGACCAGCGAGCCGAGCTGCAACGCGATGACCGCGCCGAAGGGGATGGAGACGAGCGCGGCGGGCAGGATCGACACCGAGCTGATGAACCAGGCCTGCTGGACGAACTCGCGGACCTGCACCGGTCGCCGGCCGAGGCCGCGCAGGGTGTCCAGGCAGAACGCGAAGAACTCGCCGGTGTGGCGTACGGCGGTGACGGGTCCGCTCATCGGGGTCACCGCCGCCCGTTCTCGGCCGGCACCCCGTCCGCCAGCCCGGCGAACGAGCCGGGGGGCGGCGTGACACCGTGCTCCCGGCACCACTGCCCCGGGGGCCGCTCGGCGGCGCGGGGCAGTCCGTTCGACGGCGGCAGTTGCAGCGGGATGGGCGGCAATGGTGGCAGTTCCACGCCGGCGTCCGCCTCGGCCTGCAACTCCTCGGCGTCCTTCTCCTCGGCCATGCCGATCGGTCCGACGCGCTGGGCGTTGAGGAACTGCCGCACCACCGGCTCCGTGCTGGACAGCAGCAACTCCCGCGACCCGAACATGGCCAGATGCCCGTGGTAGATCAGGCCGATGTTGTCCGGCACCGTGCGTGCGGTGTTGATGTCGTGCGTGACGATCAGGAAGGTCGCCCCGGTCCGCTGGTTGAGGTCGATGATCAGCTGGTTCAGGTACGCGGTGCGCACCGGGTCCAGCCCGGAGTCCGGCTCGTCGAAGAGGACGATGCGGGGGTCGAGCACGAGCGCGCGGGCCAGGCCGGCTCGTTTGCGCATCCCACCGGAGATCTCCCCCGGCAGTTTCCGTTCGGCGCCGATCAGGCCGACCATGTCGAGCTTCTCGCTGACGACCTCACGGATCTGCGACTCGGACTTGCGGGTGTGCTCCCGCAGCGGGAAGGCGACGTTGTCGTAGATGGTCATCGAGCCGAACAGCGCGCCGTCCTGGAACAGCACCCCGAACAGCTTGCGCACCTCGTACAGCTCCCGCTCGGAGAGCCGGGGCAGGTCCCTGCCCTCGATCCAGATCGACCCGGCATCCGGGCGGAGCAGCCCCACCAGTGTCTTGAGGAACACCGACTTGCCGGTGCCGGACGGACCCAGCAGCACGGATATCTCGCCGGCCGGCAGGGTCAGGCTGACGTCCGACCAGACCGGCTGGCCACCGAAGGACTTGGTCAGCCCCTTTACCGCCACCTCGACGCCCATTCACCCCCCTCTCGGCTCCTACCTGTGACATCGCGGTGATCCCGGCGGGCGTAACAACTTCTTTCGGCTACCTCGTCAGCACGCACCGTGAACTAGGCAAAGTGGCGGGCGTCTCGATAGCGTGCGGTTAACCCGCCGGTAACGAAGGTGCCTCGCGTCCCCATGACCACAGCGATCGAGCCAGAGCTCGTTCACCTGGCCGCCAACGGCGACCGGGCGGCGGTCGCTGCCCTGCTCACCGGTGTGCGGCCGGGGCTGGTCCGCTACTGCCGAGCCCGGCTGGGTCGCGTCGGCGGGGCGTACACCACCGCCGACGACGTCGCCCAGGAGGTCTGTCTGGCGGTGTTGAAGGCCCTTCCCGGCTACCGCGACCAGGGCCGGCCGTTCTCCGCGTTCGTCTTCGCCATCGCGGCGAACAAGGTGGCCGACGCCCAGCGCGCGGCGGTCCGCAGCGCCGCCGTCACCGACGCCGACCTGGAGCAGGAGGACACCACACCCGGGCCGGAGCAGCAGGCCGTCGCCACCGATCTGGCGCGACGGCTCTCGGCGCTGCTGCACCGCCTCCCCGACCTTCAGCGGGAGATCATCACCCTCCGCGTGGCGGTCGGTCTCACCGCTGAGGAGGTGGGCTCGATCCTCGGCATGTCGGCGCCGGCCGTACGGGTGGCCCAGTCCCGTGCCCTGGCCCGGCTCCGTACGCTTGCCGGCGACGGACTTGACGAGGTGGCGGCATGAGCGAGCCCCGGCCGGACAGCGGCGAGGCCGTGGACCTCGCCGCGATCCACCGCGACGACCTGCTCCTGGACGCGCTCGGCCGCGGCGAGCAGGAGGACGACGCCGACGGCCTCACGGCCATGCTGGCCGCCTGGCGTGCCGACCTCACCACCGACCAGCCGGCCACCGTGGTCGACGGCCCGGTCCAGGTCGTCGCGCCGGCTTCCGCCGGTCGGGCCCGCACGCTCCGGGCCGGCGCCCCCGCCACCCTCGTTCCCGGCCCGACGCGGTGGCGGCCGTCCGGGCGGCGTGCCCTGGGGTTGGCCGCCGCCGTGCTCGCCGTGCTCATGCTGGCGACAGGGCTCGGAGTCGCCAGCCACGACGCCGGGCCGACCAGTCCTCTGTGGTCGCTGACCAGGGTGCTGTATCCCGAGCGGGCGGAGGTGCTCGGCGTCGAACACACCACCGCCCGTGCCCGCGAGGCCGTCGCGGACGGCCGGTACGACGACGCTCGGGAGCTGATCGGCCAGGCCCAACGGGACCTGGGCCGGATCGCCGATCCGGCCGACGTCACCCGCTTGCGTGCCGACATCGATGCCGTCCTGCGGGATCTGGCCACGCACCTCTGTCCCGGCTGGCCCCGCTGCGCCACCGTCCCGGTCATCCCGACGCCAACGCCCGCGGTGTCGACCGGCGCCGCCCCCGAGCCTACCGGCGTCCCGGGGCCGGGCAGGACACCACCACGGCCACAGCCGCCGGCGCCGACGCACCCGTCGACCTCCACCGCCAACCCGTTGCTGCCTCGACCTTCGTTGCCGTCGGTGCCGCTCCCGTCGGTGTTGCCGTCGCTACCCTCACTGCCCCTGCCGACCGGCGGCCTGCTCGGCTGATCGGCGACCTGCCCTGCGGGCTGTCCGCGCTGGCGTGTCGCCGACCTGGTCGCCGGAGCCCTCGTCATGGCCACCGGCTACGAATCAGTGGGCTGGAGCTCGAGTGATCTCGTTTGGCTCCTCGTGACGCCACCATATGGCCAGCCGACTCATGCCAGGCCAGCACTACCCTGACCGCATGACGAGCATCGAGCAGCTTGAACGGGACGTGTGGCCGGACCCCGGCCCAGACGCCACGTTCCTCGTGAGGCGCTGCACGGAGCTGCGGCGCACGCCGTTGGCCGAGTTCACGGTTGAAGATATGCGCATCATGCTCGGGCAGGAGATCGGCGTGCCAGCGCTGCTGCCTCTCGCGGTACAAGTCCTGCTCCGCGACCCCTTGGCAGAAGGTGACTACTATCCGGGCGACCTGCTCCGCACCGTGCTGCGGCTGCCCGACCCGGCCTGGTCGGACCTGCGACCGCAACGCAGGCGATTGGCGTCGGTGCTGGCCGAACTCCTTGCTGCTCCCCCGTTCTCTGACCCTGACCTTGGACCTCGTGACCCGTACCGAGAGATTCGTGACGCCATCCTGCGGTTCGCCAGCAGACCCGGGCAGGGGCCGGCGCGGTCCGCTTTGCTGGCCGCGTTGATCCAGAGAGCGAACGGTTCGGCAGCCACCCCGGGGGTGACCGTGTTCCTCACCGAGGTCGGCGATGTTCGATCCGCAGGCTTCGAAGATCCGTAGCCCGAGCAGGCCCTCGAGGATTTCCGGGCGCTGGTGATCATGGCTTCGAACTGCAGGTGCCCGAGCCCGAGGGTCGGTGACTCGGCCGGCACCGTGGGCCGGCGGACGTAGTCGGCCGGCGAGTGCTCCAGGATGGCGTCGATGACGCAGATCCGATAGAACCCAACCACGACCGACAGCCGGCGGGAAGCCGTCGAGGGCCGGTACGGGCGGACGTCTTGTAGCCAGCGCACGTACCGCTCGATGTCCACCCGCGCCAACCGCCAGCGGGTCCAGGTCGTGGTTGGCGCACCAGCGGAGAAAGACCCGGAGGTCGGAATCAGTGTGGACGCAACTCTGGCCGCGGTAAGGGCCAGGAAAGCGGACGCCGCGGCGCGCACAACGAGTTGATCGGTCAGTACGACAGGGGAAGCGAAAGCAGGCGAGGTAGTCATACATCACCGTGCGTCACCACCGGCGATGAACACCAGCCCACCTGGAGCGGCATGAGCGTGCACGTCTGCCGAGGTAGCTTTTGCGGATGCATCGTGATCCGCTTGAGGACATGCCCGCCGAGTCCCGCGCGGAACTGACGGCGGCTGTATGCGCCGCCATCGACGTCGATGCCGCCACTGCGGAAGACATCATTCGATCAACTGAGCCGTTTTGGGACGCGATGGAACGGGCCGGTGGCCTCGTGGACTCATGGGGCGGCGGCGAGTTCTGTGACGTCCTGCCGCGGGTCTTGTCATTCGTCCAAACGACTGCCAACCCGTAGCGCACCCGGCGACCTTCCATACCCTGTAAACGCCATGAGCGAAGGTCACCGCCCTGCGGTGGATGGCTGACCTCGGGCCGACCGGCTGGTGAGTCGGGTATCGATCGAATACGGCCGTCGGGGGGACTGCGGAGGCAACTGGCGAGGTCGTCCGGGGCTCCGGCCGGTTGCAGTGGCGGCAGAACCCTTGGGGTACGTCGGGCGCTGGTGGCGATGCGAGGATGGCAACCGTGCTGACCATTGACTCATTGACCGAACTCGACCACGACGAGTGGGAAGGGCTGACCCGGAGCTTCCACGCCCACTGGGCCGGCCGGCCGGGTCGGCCCGCGACTGAGGTTGACGACGGCGGCTACGAACGGACATGGCAGCGTCTGGTCAACGGAGAGCAGATCCGTGGCATCTGTGCACGGCTCGACGGCAAGATGGTTGGCATCGCGCATTACCTCTTCCACGCCAGCGTCTGGGGTGCCGGGAGATGCTACCTGGCAGACCTGTTCGTAGACCCGCAGGCACGACGCCGAGGTATCGCCACTGCGATGATCGAGCGGGTCGCGAAGGATGGCGATGAGCATGGTGCCCCGCGTCTGTACTGGAACACCGAGATCGACGCCGACGCCCGCGCGCTGTACGACAAGCTCGCCGTCTACAGGGGCTATATCGTGTACAACTACTCGTGGCCTGCCACTACCGCCGTGACGTAAGTGAGGTCCCCCCGGTTTGCTTGCCGGAGGGTTTGATGTTCCCCGGGTTCGGTGCCACGCCGGCTCCGGCATCCTGTCATCGGCAGATCCCGATGCCGTAGCCACGCAGACCGCCGGCACGGACGATGACGTGCCGACCAGCGGCGGGAGGGCCTAGACAGCGGCATAAGAGGGTGTCTGCGTCGATCAGTAGAGCCATGCCGATCCCCTCCCCATGATTCACGAACAAGATAGCGACGCACTCTCCTCGGTATGCGAGCGTGTCCGTCAGGGGGTGTCACCTGCCCCCACAGGTACTGTCATCGAGTCGTTGCAGGGCCACCCCGGCGGCATGAGCGCGCGTCCGGTGGGGACAGTTCTGGCAGCGCAGCCCGCCTGATGGTCCACCGCTCGCCAGCCGTCGCCAGTGGCGTCGCCGCCGACCGATGAGTTCGTCGCTGGCCGCCAGTCTCCACTTGCGAAAGCGGCACCAGACCAGCAGGATTCTGGAAGGAACCAGGCGTATGACGCGACAGCCTGGTCGAACGCGCGCAATGTGGCATGAGCGCGCACCGGACTACGTGGTTCAATCAGCGGCAGCGTCAGCGCTGCCTGACGGATATGTCCTTGGTAAGGCAGGTGGTTCCGTCAGGGCCGGCGAGGGGCACCGACTGGTATCCCTCGCCGTGATAAAGGTCGATGTTCCGCAGGCTTTTTGCGCCGGTAAACAGCACGATGCGGCGGCAATCCGATTGGGCGCCGGCTTCGGCGGTACGTAGCAGCCACCGGCCCAGCCCCTGACCTCGCAGGTCGGGCACGACGGCGAGCCGACCCACGTGCCAGTCGGTGTCGACGCGGCGGGCCCGCACCATGCCCAGCAGTCGGCCGTCCCGCCAGATGCCCGTGGTGTGCCAGACCGCCAGCCAGTCGCGTACCTCCTCCGGCGACTCGTGCAGGGCCGGGATGGCCATGGTGTCATTGACGACGGCCTCGTCCACCCAGCAGCACCGCTGCAGCACAGTGACCTCGGGAGCGTCGTCGGGGGTCAGCCGTCTCACGTAGGACCCCGGCAACGGTCCGGAGAGCGTCCCGGCACGTGCGCGTTCGCGCAGTGGCCGTAGGGCGTGAGCGACCCGAACCAGTTCGTCCAGCAGCCCGACACCCGCCGTGTCGCGGGCCGCGTCGGACCGCAGCCGCCCACTCTCCATTGCGTCACCGATGCGCATCGCGACCGTGGCACCCAGCGGAACCAGGCGCAGCGTAGTCACCACCTGCTTGGCATGCTGAACCGACCGGGTGCCCGCCGATGTGTGGCCGTAGCTGACGAAACCGATCGGCTTCCACGCCCATTCGCGGCTGAGGTAGTCCAGCGCGTTCTTCAGCGTCGCTGGCATCCCGTAGTTGTACTCGGGCGTGACCGCAATGAACCCGTCCGCCGCGTCGACGATCGCGCTCCACCGACGTGTGTGCTCATACCGGTAGACACCCGACGACGGATGCTCCTCCTCGTCCAGGAACGGCAGGTTCAGATCGCTGAGGGCCACCGGTACGAGCTCGACGCCGAGTTCCGCGGCACGAGGGGTGATCGTTTCGATCAGCCACTGTCCCACCAGGGGCCCGAGGGCGCCTGGGCGGGTGCTGCACGTCAGTACAAGGACGCGAACCGGTTTCGTTAACATGGAAACGAACTCTAGGTGCTAGATTGATTACATGTCAACTAAATCGCCGGCCGGGACCGTACGCTGGTTGGACCCTGACGAGGAGCGGGCGTGGCGAGCGTTCCTGCGCGTAGTGGTCGCCGTTCAGACCGGCACGGCGCGGGATCTGGCCGCGCTCGGCCTCTCCGAACCCGACTACGAGGTACTCAGTACGCTGTCGGAGCGGCCCGGCCACGCCAGCAGCCTGGGGGTACAGGCCGACAAGATGGGCTGGTCACGCAGTCGGCTGTCCCGGCACGCCACCCGGATGGAGGCACGCGGTCTCCTGAGGCGCGCACCCGATCCGACCGACGGCAGAGGCTGCCTCCTCATACTCACCGCGCAAGGTCTGGACGCACTCGAAAACGCCGCACCGGCCCACGTCGAATCGGTACGACGCCACTTCATCGACCGACTCGCCCCAGAGGACCTCATCGCCATTGAACAGATCGACCGGAGGCTGGAAGAACCCCAAGCCGGCGACGATTGACCACCCAAACGGCACCCGTCAGCATGATCGCCGATGAGGTACACACTCATCTCGGCAGAATCCGGTGACCGTCCAGCTCCGCTATAGGGCTGGCCCGAGCGCTACCGCCCGCTGTCCGAAGTGAGGCATGCCCGCGCTGTACGGTTCCGCCAGTTCCTGCGCGTCCACCGGGCCGATCCGGGCGTGGAACTCACCCGCCGATCGGGTCAACCGGCCCGCGCCGCCGCGGAGCGCCGCCGCCGCGATTTCCGGCGGTTCCACGTAGCGGTAACGCCGTTGTTGCCCGGGCACCGGGCCGACCGTACCGCCCACCGCGCTCGCACCATCGTGCTTGACACTCGACGTCAAGCGCTTGACGATGGATGTCAAGTAGCGGAGGAGGCAGCATGTCGCCAACCCACGAGGAACTGACCGAGCATCTCATCCGGTTGATCGACATCCGTCTGCTCGACCCCCTCGAAATCCTGGTCGACGGCCACGACGCCATCGACCCGCTGCGCGCCGTCATCCGGGAGCGGGCCCGATCCTGGGCCACCACGATCGTCAGCGGCGACGACCAGGCCGCCGTCAGCGTGGTCATGCGGGCGATTTCCACCCTCTATCCGGGGGACGGACCGTTCGACCCGCCCATCGACTGGTGGTGCAGCCCTCTCGGCCAGGCCGTCGCGCGACGGGTCGGCCACCCGAGCGCCGAGTCCGTGTCGTACACGGTGGCCGGCGCCATGCTCGGCATCACCCGCCAGGGCGTCCACGACCTGGTCTCCCGCGACAAGCTCGCCCGCCACCCCGAAGGCGGCGTGCGCTGCGCCTCCGTACGCGACCGACTGCTCAAGGAAGGAACCCGACGTGTCTGAGACCATTATCGACTCTGGAACCGTGCCCATCGCGATCCGCGACTTCGGCGGACCCGGACAACCGCTGCTGCTCCTTCACGGCGCCGGCGGCAACCTCGCGCAGATGACCACCCTCGCCGAGCACCTGCGCCCGACCCACCGGGTGGTCACCCTCGACCTGCGCGGTCACGGCCGGTCCGGAGACGGCCCGTGGCGCTGGGACGACGTACTGGCCGACCTGGCTGCCGTCACCGACCACCTCGGCCTCACCTCCCCCGCGGTGGTCGGCGTCTCCCTCGGCGGCATGCTCGCCACCCTCTGGGCGCAGCGTCACCCCGAGTGCCCCGGCGCCGTCAGCTTCGACGGCAATCCGCCACTAAACCGTGCGGACCAGCTCGCCGGGCTGGATCCGGAGCAAGCCGAGACCGAGCTGGCCAAGCTGCGGGCCGTCTTCGACGAGATGGCCGCGATGCTGGCCGAACCGCTAACCGCCGAACAGGTGACCGCCATGCTTGCGGGGCAGCGGGCCATGTCCCAGCGCTACGGCGCCGCACCCGACGACTGGGTGGCGGCCTTCGAACGCAACCTCGTGCCCGGCGACGACGGCCGCAGCCGTCTGCGGCCCGCCCCGGACCTCACCCGGCAGCTCCGGGACGCCATGGACTCCCTCGACCTGATGCCCGCCTACCGCGACGCCCGCTGCCCGCTGCTGCTCGTCCTCGCCACCGAGGACCTGCCCGAACAACAGCCGTTCCACAGCCTGTACGAGGCGTGCCGCAAGCTCACCACCGAACGGCTTGCCACTGTGGACAACCCGTCTCTGCGGGTGCGGCACCTCGCCGGCGCCAGCCACGCGATGGTCGCCGAACGCCCACACGAGCTCGCTACCCTCATCACCGACTTCCTCAGCCCTCACAACTGAGGGCGACCCGCAGGAGCCCGCCTCCTGGCAAGGTCGGACCTGCCTGCGGTCATGAGGGCCATGGAAGAGACCAGGTGCGGCGCACCGTCGAGACAGCGTGGCGGATGGAAGCCGGGCAGGTCGTCGCCCGCATCGGGGGATCGTCCACGACGGGGTGCAGGCCAACCCGGGGACGTGCTGGTCACCGTCAGCAAGCGCCGGGCCGCCGATGCTCCACCGCCGACCAACCCAGCAGCGCACGCTCGCCGAACCCGGCCAGGACTGGTGGTAGCAGGACGGGCATGACAGCTCAGATGATCCTCGATTTGCTCTACGCTTTGTTGCTCGTCCGAAGTGACCATGCCCGCCCTGCCGTCATCGCTGATCTCGTCTGTGTCCAGCGCACCGGATGTCACCGTGCCCGAAACGCTGCTGGACTGCCCGCAGCGCTGGCGGGTCTACCGGATCCCCGCGCTCGCCGCGGTGTCCGCCACCAAAGACGGTCGTGGTGACCGCGGCAGTCTGTGCCGTGGTGGCCGGCTACCGCTCCTACACCGCGATCGCCGAGTGAGTCGCCGAAGTCCCGGCCGCGACCCCGCTCGCGCTGGGCATCGCCCCGGACCGGCGCCCATCGGAAGCGATGGTCGTAATTCTCGCGTTTCAGATGGGATGGAACGATCCCACGTCGTGTTCGAGGCCTACGAACACCTCGAGCCAGTGGCCTTCGGCCAACGGAGCACAGGCCAGGAGCTGCCGGGCCGTTCTGTCGGGGCGGATACCGGCCAGCCGGTCGTACTCGACCGACGGATGTGGCTGTCCGTCCCCGCCGCCATCGTCGACAAGGTGGACGGCGCGATCATCCACGGAAACAGCGTCAACGCGGCAGCAGAGACGCACATCGGCGCCGCACCGCTTCTTTCGTGAGAGGTCGTCAGGTACCGGACAGTGTTCATGGGTGTGTTTCTCTACCGTTGGCGTTTCGCGGCTCAGTCGGTCCAACGGGGAGGACATCATGAGCGGGCGGCGGCAGGCCCTTCTATCCGGCATCTCGGTGGCCCTGTTAGCAGTCACCGGTTGTACCGGCGGAGACAAGAAGATCGAGGTCAGCACCAAAGACGCTTTCACCGCGGCCGTTGACGCGATGCGGCAGGCACCCGCGCTGCAGTACACGTCGGATCTGGGGGGCATGGCGGTCACCACGCGCGCGACCAGCGCCGGCCAGTCTCTGAGCACGATGGCACTCGGCGGCATCAACGTGCAGAGTTTGACCGTCGGCGGCAAGGCCTATGTCCGCTTCCCCGACGGCTTCGCGGTCCCTGGCACCACCGGCGCGCAGTCGAGTTTGTTGACCGGTAAGTGGCTCACCGGAGGAGCCGCAGCCGGCCCTGCTGCTCAGCAGCCCCTCACGCCCCGTTCCCTGGCTGACGCGGTCGACGAACGCCTCCGAGCCCACGGCACCACTTTCCCGCGTTCAGGTGAGACAACATCGGTGGACGGGGTGACGACCTGGAAGGCCACCACCTCTCAGGCCGACATCTTCGTGAGCACACAGAGTCCGCATCGGCTGATGCAGATCGTGTCAAAGGAAGGCGGTGCATCACTTCCGTCCTTGCCGAGCCTGCCGGCCTTCCCGACCAGGACCGGTGCTCCCTCAGCCCCGGATCTGCCGTCGCTGCCGAGCCTGCCGTCACTGCCCGGCATGCCGACGCTGCAAGGCGCCGCACACGCCTCCACGGCTCGGGCCGGCAGTGGCGGTTCGCGACAGGTCAGCTGGCGGCGGATGGCACCCGCGGCGCCGACGCTGCCCGGACGGATCCGCGTGGCCGACATGGGGCAACCCGAGGTGGATGCCCTGTTCCGCGACCTGACCAGAAATGCCAAGGAGCTGGAGAGTTCGTTCGACCTGTCCTACCAATTCACGGCCAATGGCAGCGCCCGCTTCACCGGATGCGGTCCCGGCGCCTGCCGGATAACCGTCACCATCAGCAGCCGCTTCGTGGCTAAGGACCTGCAGACGCCGAAGTCCGCCAGCGCCACCATGACCGTCACGATGACCGGTGATGGCAGACCAGTCGGCGGCTGCACCACCACAGGCACCCTGCCGGTCAACGCCACTGGCCAACTGAGCTGCACCAACGTGTCCCCCGCTTGGGCCAGCTGGTACCTGCGGGCCCGCACTCAGCGCGGCGCGCACGTCTACGCGGCGCAGGCTCAGGTGCTGGCGCGTGCGGTGACACGCGTGCAGGTCCAGCGAATCCTCGATGAGCTGCAAGAGTGGCTCGACGATGCCCGCACCCGCCTGCAGCCGACGCCCACGGCCGCGCCGAGCGCCAGCGCATCGCCCGCACCGGCTACCGTCTCCCCGTCGCCCAGCAGAAGCACATGCGTGAGTTCGCGTCCGCCGGGCGCACAGGGCAGCGGCGGCGGGTGGATCGTGAACGCCACACAACCGGTGGCCCACCGCAACAAGACCACCGCTCCCCCAGGCGGTCCCGGTGCTCGGGCCAGCCAGGCGACCGCCTGCATCACCAGGCCCGCCGCGAAGGGAACCGCCGCTCAGGGAGACATCACCGGCTGGCAGGACGCCCAATCGTTCGCAGCGAGAAACGGAGGCGGCAGCCTTGCCCGGTGCCACCTCATCGCCAATGTCCTCGGAGGCAAGGGCATCGCGGCTAACCTGGTCCCCTGCTGGCAGGTGGGCATGAACACCGGCACGCCCAGCATGCGCACGTATGAGCAGACCGCCCAGACAGCGGTGGGACGGTTGAACGCTGGCGAGGCGGTGTACTACGAGGTGACAGCGCAGTACCGCGACGCCACCAGTACCATCCCGACGTCGGTCACCATGAGCGCTACCGTCCAGAGGGCCGACGGCACGACGCAGGCCCTGTTCAGCGGCAGTGTCGTGCCCAACAATCGGACGGTCAACGGAGCGGTGGTCAACCTTGGAAACTGACGGTCCCGGGCCATCAGCAGCCGGCGCCCCCCGCAGCACCCCGCCACGGCCGGCGGACGTCCCGGTGGTGTTCCCGCAACTGGCGCCGCTGGCACGCACGACGACACGCCTGCACCCACGTCCCGGCTCACCGTCTGTCCGCGGCAGCTCGGTCGGCGGGCCGCTGCTGTGGCCGGTCGCCGAGGCGTGGCCGTTCTGCGATGGTCCGCACCAGCCGGACGGTCGACCGGCGACAACGGTGCAGGATGTGAGACTGCTGCGGCAGCTCATGACGGCTGCGAACAACCGTCCTGCCGGTGACATGCTGTTCACGCCGCAGGAGCAGGAGGTCGTGGACCGTATTGATCGTGGCCGCCCCTGGCCTGACGAACCAGTGGCGATGCTGCCCGTCGCCCAGCTCTATTGTCGCGACGTCCCCCACCTACGCGTGCCCGAGCAGGCGGACATGTTGCAGGTGCTGTGGTGCCCGTTCGACCACCCCGAGCAGCAGATACCCAAGACGGCGCTGTTCTGGCGCTCCTCGGCCCTGCTCACCGACGTGGTCGCCTCTCCCCCGCAACCCGTCGCGGTCCAACATGAGGGTTACGTGCCGCAACCGTGCCTCATCCATCCTGAGCTGGTGACGGAGTATCCCGCACCACTGGAGCTGGAGCAGGGCCTGCGGGAGCAGGTGGAGCAGTGGAGCGCTCGGCAGAAAGCCGGCGCTGCCCCGGGAAGCGCGTACGACCAGGCAGAGTCGGCGTTCTACCAGTACGAACTGTCCGTCGCGCCGGGCTGGAAAGTCGGCGGCTGGGCACCCTGGAGCTTCACCGACCCTCAGCCCTTGCCCTGCCAGAGCTGCGGGACACCGCTCGAGCCGCTGCTGACGATCGCCTCGAACGAGTGGGACGACAGCAACCACAGCTGGATCCCCTACGAGGACAGAGACGACGCCACGCGTGACGTCTATCCGGACCCGGCGCGGCCGAGCCTGGTGTCCGTCGCCGGGTTCAACCTGCAGCTCTACGTCTGTCCGGTATCGCCGGAGCATCCACACGCCGAGTTGCTGCAGTAGCGCGTCCGGGCGGAGCGCTACGTCATGGGGTGATGGCAGCGGTAGAGCGGAGTCTTGGGTGGGCCGGTCGACGGCAGGATCATGCCGGTGGAGAGCCCGGATGCCAGCGAAGAGCCACCCGCGACCGTGGAGCTGCACCAGTCCGGCATCTATCTCGGAGCCAGCATGCCGAGACACCCGCGCTCGAGCACGTGTATGTCCTCGCACACCGAGTTGATGATGCCGCTGTCTACCGGTACC
Source organism: Micromonospora sp. NPDC047557 (assembly GCF_043205095.1). Classification (NCBI taxonomy): domain Bacteria; kingdom Bacillati; phylum Actinomycetota; class Actinomycetes; order Micromonosporales; family Micromonosporaceae; genus Micromonospora; species Micromonospora sp. NPDC047557. The sequence goes on from NZ_JBIDDK010000019.1 coordinate 23,622, forward strand.
AACGACTTATGTGCGAGCGGCCTGACAACAAAGGGCTGAAAGGTCGTTCTTGTCCCGCTGTCACCCGCGCACACCGTAAGGTCCGGGCATGGCTAACGCGCAGATCAGGCTCGACCACTGCGTGATCGCGGTCAGCAACTGGGAACGCTCGACCTCCTTCTATCGAGACGTCCTGGGTGCCGACGTGGTCGACCATCCCGACGGTCACGTGGCCTACCGGTTCGGCGACCAACAGCTCAACGTCCACAGACCGGGCCTGGATGTCGGAAAGCTGGTGGCACGGCTGCCCGTCACGCCAGGCGGCAGCGACCTGTGCTTCGTTTGGCCCGGCACCACCGAGGATGCGATCGCTCATCTTCAACACCATCGCATCGCAATTGAGGCAGGGCCGGTTATCCGCAGCGGTGGAGGTGGGCGTGGCGTGAGTGTCTACTTCCGGGATCCGGACGGTTCCCTGCTGGAGCTGATCACCTACACCAAACCTTCGTAGCCGGGTCTGGGCTCCGAAGATGATCAAACCGGTGGCGGCTGTCTGCGGCATCCGCACATGCCGCCGATCCGCGCGTCATGAAATGTGAGCGGGGACGGTGCCCCGCTGGCGCCCGGATCGGCCAAGAACAATGCACCTGATCACGACAGGAAGGGGCTTACATGCCGATGGTTCCGTCGATCCGCTCGCGGAGCAGGTCTGCGTGGCCGTTGTGCCGGGCGTACTCCTCGATCATGTGGATGAGGACCCAACGCAGCGAGACGGTGCCGCGCCACGTGTCGTGGCCCTCGATGTCGAGGTTGTGGGCGGCGGCGATGTACGCGTCGGCGAACGTGACCTCGTCGTGCCACGCCTGGCGGGCTGCGGTGACGGAGGCTGGGTCGGGCACGGCGTCGTCGAAGTCGCCATCGGGGTTGGTCTGGGACGAGAACCGTGGTGGCGCGTGTTGACCTGCCAGTACCTGGCGGAACCAGCGGCGTTCCACGTCGGCGAGGTGTCGGATCAGGCCCAATAGCGACAGCGTCGATGGCGGCACCGATCGGCGGGCCAGGGCGTCCTCGACGTCTGCGCATTTCAACGTCAGCGTGGTGCGTTGGGCTCGCAGCATGTCGTACAGCATCTGCCGTTCGTTGCCGGTGGCGGGTGTCGTGAACCGGCGATCGTCGGTGGTGGGGAACAGTCCGGCCCTCCTGCGCGTGTCGTCCGGCCGTGCGGTGACCGATGCGTCGGTGGGGGCGTAGAGGGGGAAGCGTTTGGTCAGGGCGGTGATCCGGTTACGCGGGCCGAACGCCGCGACAGCGACGTGGTCGATCTCGTTCGCTGGCGTTGCGGCGAGCGCGGTCACATAGTCGTCGTAGGCCCGGGCCTGCCGGGCGATCTCGTTGAAGGCCACGGTGATCAGATCGGCGTCGGCGCGGGTGCTGCGGTGCAGGTCGCGGAGTTGGTCGGCGGTGGCGCTCAGGATGGGCACCGGGTGGGGGTTCAGCCCGGCGTGCGGCTCGCCCGATGCGTCTTCGGCGTCCGCCGCCGGTGGATGGGGCAGTCGCCCGCCCAGGCTGAACGCGAGTACGGCTGCGGCGTTGACCGCCCGTGCGGCCGGTAGGTCGGCACGGATGACGATCACGAGTGTGGTGGGCGGGGTCATGTGGCTGCACTCCAGGGTCGGCCGGGTATCGGTGGTGCGGCTGCGTCGTGAACGGTGGCGGTTCGCCGTTGTCGTGCGGTCGGGTGGCGGCAGGGTCAGCGGCGGCCGTGTTCGATCTGGTGGCGGGCGCGGGAGCGGGCGGCGGCGGCCGGGGTCGAGCCGGTGGCACGGGCGGTGCGCAGGATGTCGGTGAGGGTGTCGGCGATGCCCTGGACCCGGGCGGTGGCCTGGGTGGAGGTTTCCTGGTGTAGTTCAACGGCGGTGGCGTGAATGATGCCGCCGGCGCTGACGATGATGTCCGGTGCCCAGAGGATGCCGTGCTGGTGCAGCAGGTCGGCGGTGGCCGGGGCGTCGAGTTGGTTGTTGGCCGGCCCGGCGATCGCGGCGCAGTGCAGTGTCGGCACCGTGTACGGGGTGAGCAGACCGCCGAGGGCGGCGGGGACCAGCACGTCCACGTCGGCGGTCAGGCAGTCCTGCGGGCTGGCCCAGGCGGCACCGGCGGTGTCGGCGAGCATTCGTCTACCCTCGTCGATGTCGGCGGCGACCAGGGTCGCGCCGGCGTCGGCGAGCATGCGCAGCACGTGGCCGCCGACGCGGCCGAGGCCGAGCACGGCGAAGCTGCGCGCGGACAGGTCGGCTGACCCGAATCGCTCGGCACACAGGGCTCGCAGCGCTGCGAGGACGCCGACGGCGGTGTGTCCGGAGGAGTCGCCGCTGCCACCGGCGTGCACCGGTCGGCAGAACGCATGCGGGGTACGCTCGGCGATCGTGACCATGTCGTCCGGTCCGGTTCCCACGTCCGGTCCGGTGGCATAGGCGCCGTCCAGCCCGGCGATCGCGTCGCCCACGTCGTGCAGCACCGCCCGGCGGGCGGGCGCGTCGACTGTCCTGCCCTGGGGCAGGGCGACGACGGTCTTGCCACCGCCGTTGGGCAGCCCGGCCAGCGCGCATTTGTCCGACATCGCAGCCGACAGCCGCAGCGCGTCGGTGAGCCCGTCGCGCCAGTGCGGGTAGTGCGCGAGCCGGCAGCCGCCGATGGCCCGACCGAGCGCGGTGGAGTGCACCGCGACGACGATCGGCAGGCCGGACCGTACGCCCCGCCTGACGACGACGTGTTCGTGCATGGACTCGGTGTCGAGGTGGGTCGCGACCATGATGGCTCCTGTCGTGCGCTCGCCGGAACGGGATCGACAGTAGACAGGTGGTTGGCGCTGACCGGCTCAAAGCGAACATCGTTCGGAGAGAATGGCAAGATTCCGGTCGTGGACGAACTTGATACGGCGATCATCCAACACCTGCAGACACATGCGCGGCAGACCAACCGCGAGCTGGCCCGCGCGGTCGGCATCGCGCCGTCCACCTGCCTGGAACGCGTGCGCGCACTGCGGGAACGCGGCGTGATCACCGGATACCACGCCGAGATCAACCTGGCCGCCCTCAACCGCGGCGTCCAAGCATTGCTGCACGTGCAGGTCCGGCCCCTGAGCCGCACCGTCATCGACGGCTTCAAGAAATATGCGATGGAGCTGCCCGAGGTGCTGTCGGTGTACGTCGTGGCCGGCGGCGACGACTTCCTCGTCCACGTCGCCGTACCCAGCGTCGACAGCCTGCACTCCTTCCTCATGGACAAGTTCAGCGGACGCCGCGAGATCGTCGGGTTCCGCAGCTCCGTCATCTATCAACACGCCCGAAAGCAGGTCATCGAACCACTTGACCCGTAACGCACGGCCGCATAGTCGGGACAGCCATCTACCGCAATCAGGCGTATCGCGGTCGCCAGGATCGCTTGATCAGGTGCGCGCTCATGCCGCTGAGTGTGCGCGGATCTGCCGATGAGAGGTCATCCAGGGTTCAGCGCTCACAGATGTCGCTGGTATGGCAGGTCGCGGTGTCGACTCCCTCGTCACCTGGCATCAAGTGCCGCCCGGCCTATCTTCAGATAATCAGGTCCTCGGACGAAGAACAAGACTTGATCTTGTAGCGCGGTGGTTCCACGCTGTGACACATGAGATGGGACCCCGTCACCACGCTCCAACGCGCCCTGTGGATCGGCGGCGGCCAGTGGGCCGGCAAATCCACTGTCGCTGGCATTCTCGCTGAACGGTACGGCCTCACCCATTACCACTACGACTACCACGACGCTCGTGGCCATGATGATCGGCGGATAGCACAGCGGGTCCGTTGCGGCGAGTCCCCAACCGGACCGGACTGGGAGGCAGTCTGGATCCAAGCAACGCCAGAGGAGATGGCCGATCAGGTCATCGCCGACTTCCCGGACCGTTTCCAGTGGGTGCAAGACGACCTGCGTGCCCTCGTCTCCCCTCGGCCCATCCTTGCTGAGGGCTGGGGGCTACGCCCAGAACTGGTCGCGCCGGTCGCCGGCTCTATCGGCCGGATGGTGGTCATGGTCGCGGCCGAGGACTTCCGGCAACGCCAGATCGCTCGGCTACCCCGTGCCAGCGCCATCGGTCATCAGGTCAGCGACTCGCAACTCGCTCAACGCAACCGCGTCGAGCGTGATCGGTTGATCGCCGCAGACGCGGTCCGCAACGCGCACCGATTGGGGGTCCGCGTCATCGAGGTCGACGGATCACGGGACGCCGAAGCCGTGGCCGACCTTGTGGCCGAGCACTTCGCGCCGTTCCTGCCCGAGCAGCCTTGAACGTATAACTTATCTGCCGCTGTTCGGGCGACGACCCACGTCCACCGGTTACTCATCGTGAACAAGAACGTGCATCGCCGGGGCGACCGGCGCCGCAAGGTCCCCCAGCGCCACTCGCCCAGGCCTCTGCACATCTGGCGTACCTGGCTCTGCACCGCAACCCGTACGCCGGGCGGTCTGCCCGGCGGGAGTTCACGCAGGCCGTCGGCCAATTCGTCCATCGTGGGGGCGGTCTTCGGTGACGCGAGCGCCGAGCCGTCCGGGTCGATCCAGCGCTTGCCCGCGTGCAGAGTGGCGATGACCGAGGTGATGTGGGCCGGCTCGGCGGACTTGCTGACGAAACCCTGGACGCCGAGTCTCAGGGCCTTGCGCAGCACGCCGGGGCGGGCGTGCCGGGTCAAGGATCACCTGCTCGGGTCGCTCGCGGCGGATCTCGGCGACCGCGCCGAGGCCGTCCAGCGCCACGGATGGCGATGAGCATGGTGCATTCCATTACCGAGTGACTCGTGCCCGCAGCATCGGGTTAACTACCGTGGTGATCACGATGGAAGCGGTCATGGAGATTCCTGCGGTCACGGAGGGGTCGTCGCGGCCGTGGCCGGTGGCAGCGATGGCGCCCGGTTCGTGGTTGGTGCTCAACGCGAGCTGTGCCGATGACCAGGTCGGGCTGGTCGTGGCCGCGCTCGCCAGTCGGATCGAGGTCCAGCCTCCCGGCGGCCGCGATGACGTCCTGGACGCGCTACTGGCTGAGGACTTTCTCATTGCCGCCGGCGGCCTGCAGGTTCGCGACCGCACCAACGGGACGGTGGTGACGCCGGGCTGCTGTGCCGGTCTGGAGGACTGGCGCGACTGGGCGCAGGTGTTGATCGGCGACTCGCCGTGGCTGGGACATGACCCGGGTCCGGAGGTCGAGTTCATCAGCGAGGATCTGCGGGTGTGGCAGGACGGCGGTCCGAACCGGTATCGCGGCCGGTGGGCCGACGTCCACGTCGATCTGCCACACCGTGCGCTACCCAGGCTACTGAACGGGGTGCAGCGGGATTTGGTCGGCTTCCTCAATGCCCTCACCGGATGGGCCACGCGAGCAGGTCTGCAGCAGCGCGGGACCGCCCTGGTTGAAGCGATCGACGATAGCTTCGCGATCACGGCTCCGTTGGACGTGAAGCCCCTCCGCTAGCCCGGTCAACCGCCCAGATGAACAACGCGCCGAGCGGGCGGCGGGCCGCGCCCTTGTCGCTCAGCGCTCCGCGGTTGCGAGGCGGTAGAAACCATCCGTCGCCGTCGGGGCGGCGACCAACAGTTGGCATGACGGGCTGGATCTGCGGCGGACGTCAGCCCGCTGACTCACGATGCTGGTTGGGGAGCCCGTGCAGTCGGGTGCGCACCACCAGGTCGTGCAGGGCGTCCACGGCTGCCGGATCTACGCGCTCGGGCAACGCCGAGATATCCCGGGCCGTCTCCAACTCGGCGCGCAGCCGCGACACGTCGGTAGCGAGCCACCCTGCAACACCCGCGGGGAGCGGGGCATGCTCGGCCTCCCGTTTGGCAGCAATGAGATCCGGTACGTAGGACAACCTCGTTCCGAGCACGCCAAGGTTCGTCTCTACGCGGCCGGTTCGCATCAGGTGGATCCCGGTGAGCAGGACCCGCAGCGTGTACAGCGCAGGCTTGAGCTGCCCAGTTTTGGCGTACACCTTCTCCTGAGTGGCCGCGAATCCGAGGTAGTGGTGCGCATGGTGACGGGTGACCAGCCGCGGGGCTAAGGAGATGAGTTCGGCGTGCACCGCAGTGGTCACGACCACCAGCGGCGACAGCAACTGCTCCAGAACGTACCCGTTGCGGCTGTTCAACAGTTTGACGAACTTCAGCAGATCATGGCTGACCACGTCCAACTCGACGCCCTCGCGCATGCCCATGTGCTGCAACGTCTGCCCACCGGTGCGCAACCCGACAACCTCCTCGGCCGGGAGCAGGTGCACGGCCCGCAGATCCAGATCGGAGTCGATGGACGCGAATCCGTACAGATGCGCTCCGCTGACGGTGGCGAACAGCAGCGGACGGGGCAGGGCGCAGGCTGCCTCGGCGGCCCACGGCGGCACCTCGGTGGTCACTACAGGTTCCTTTCCCGTACAGCCGCGAGCAGCCGATCCACGTCAACTCGGTCGGGCTGATCAGGCAACGCGGTGCTGGCGGTCGCGTCGGCAAGCTCCTCCAATAGGTCCGCCGCCCAGGCGGCGGCCTCATCCCAGGACAACTCGCCGCGCCGCACCGCGAGCAGCCGGTCGCGCAGGTGACGAACGTCGACCAGCACCTCCCCGGTACGCAGCACATGCGCCCCGGCGATCAGCAGCCGGATCATATGCATGGCCTGCTTGTGATTCGTCTCGCCGGTCCGCTCGCGGCGGGCCGCCACCCGATTGAGCTGATCCCGCGCGTAGTTGCCGTAGGTCTCAGCCACCCGCCTCGACAGGAACGCCTGCCGTGCTGCCAGCAACCATTCCCCGTCGACGGTGATCGTTTCGACCAGCGGGGACCAGAGCACCTCCAGGACCGTCGGGTTGCCCTGCAGGGCCAGGACGCAGAAGCGTTCGAACTCCCAGGAAAACTGCTCCACCGCCGGACCGTCGAGGTGAGTGGGCGGCTTGTCGAGACGCCAGAACGCCCGTGTGGGCGCCACGTACACACCACGCCGGTCGTAGTCGGAGGCCAGGTCATGCAGCCCGTACGCCCTCGATCCGACCACAACGGCGAGAACCGTATGCCGCTCGACAAGCTCGATCACGCCCGGGACGCTACCCAATCACCGCCCTGCACGCGCCACCCTTTTCACGCACTCCGCGTCGGTGAGGTCGGGTGTCTACCGACCAGCGCGCAGCCTCGGCGCGGACCTGTGCCGGCAGCCCCAGTAGTCGTAAGACGCCACCGCGCTCGCCGTTGTGACCACGGTCGGTCGCGCCGCCCGGCGCCAGCCAGGACCACCGATCCTCGTCGCGCACCGCGGCGAGCAAGTCAGCCGTCAAGCCGGTGGCTGAGTAAGCGGCGCCAGCGAACGCAGTCGCCCTCGACACACCGCAGCCGCATCGGTCGATCGGGGTGCATGCTCACGACCGCCGTGCCTTGTCAGCGGCACAAGCGGATGTCTCGGTATCTGGTGGTGATGCTGGTGACGGGCAACAATGAGCCGGTCGGGTGAGGCAAAGCGGACAGGGGCAACCGGTGGAGCGATTCGCGGTCGTGGTCGGCGCCGGCTCGTTCAGATCAGATGACGGTGGTGCGATCGGGTTTCCTCACCGCTGGACACCTGAGGGCGTCACGGTCGAGGCGGACTTCACCGGGGCACACCTGTTGCACCTCGCCGCGGCTGGCTGCGTCCTGAACGACATATATCGGGAGGCAGGCGAACTCGGCATCCAGATCGACGGGGTACGTGTATCGGCCGAGGGAGGTTTCGACACGCAGACGTGGATATCGAGTGGCATCACCTACCAGGTCGAGTTGAGCTCGCCCGCGTCCGGCGACGAACTTGCCACGCTGCTGGATCGTGTCGACGATGTCGCCGAGATACCGCGGGCGATTCGAGCCGGGACCACGGTACAAAGAAGCTGACACGCCTCTCGACTCTCACATCACCAGCGGTCACGCCGGGCATCGCGCGAGGAGAGGCTAAAAGGGGCATGGGTGGGCGCCTCCTCGGCATCCGGGTCCGGCGCTGACCGCGTTCCACCCGCACCCCCACATCGACTACTTCCTGACGCACATCTTCTGCCACCCGGACCAGGTCGAGCGGACCAGCGCGGCCGCGGACGAGCTGGTAGCCCAGCTCGCCGCCGAGGGCGCCCCCTCGGCGCTGCACACGGTGCACCGTCACCGATCGTCGACCCTGGCACCATCCACGTCATGCGCGGCGACCCGCTCCAAGAGGCGCTAACAGCGAAGCCGACCAGGCTCATCTGACCCACGTACGAGAGGGTCCTCAGGGGAAATCCTGGGGCCTTCGCCAACGAAGCGCGGGTGGGTCAGTGGTGCAAATTATCAAATGCAGGAGCCATAGCCGACGACGATGAGGATGGCAGGCTGAGCTAGTGCACGAGCTGTTGGTCCTGGCCGCCGCGTCCGCCGCCGCGTTCATCCTGGCCGTGCTGTCCGCGGTGGCCGGTTTCGGCGGCGGGGTGCTGCTGCTACCGGTGTTCACCGCCCTGTTCGGGCTGCGCGTGGCCGTGCCGATGCTGACCCTCACCCAACTGTCCAGCAACGCCTCCCGGGTCTGGCTCAACCGCCACCACCTGCGCTGGCCCCTGATCGGCTGGTTCGCCGCCGGCACCGTCCCCCTGGCCATCGCCGGCGGGCTGCTGCTGGCTCACGCCCCCCTCGGCCCCCTCAAGCGCCTGCTCGGCGTGTTCCTCATCGGCGTGGTCATCTGGCGGCGCCTCACCCCACACCCCCGCAAACCCCGCGACCGGACATTCGCCGCCGTCGGCGCCGCCTCCGGCCTGGGATCCGCCCTCCTCGGCTCAGTCGGCCCGCTGACCGCCCCGTTCTTTCTCGCCTACGGCCTCACCCGCGCCACCTACATCGGCACCGAAGCCGCCAGCGCACTCACCATGCACCTCTCCAAAATGGCCGCCTATGGCGCCAGCGACCTGCTCACCCGCACCGTGCTACTCCTCGGCGCCGCCCTCACCCCCGCCACCCTCGCCGGTGCCTGGGTCGGCAAGAAGGTCGTCGGCCGCATCAGCGATCGACTGTTCGTCCTACTGGTAGAAATCGGACTACTCGCCGCCGGCGCACTGTTCCTCGCCGGCCTGTGACTCCCAAGCCAGCCCAATCCACAGCTATGGGAAGCTACGGACGACGCCATGATCGACGAGTAGCGCAGACATCGCACGTGCAACGCCGCAGAGGTCGAGCGCAAACCGGTCGGGCCCTGGGTCCTACTCCGACCGTTTGCGGCGTCCGGGCCCACCGCGGTGATCCGGCGAACACGGTAGTGCCCACTGCGGCAGCGTGGACGCGGACGCGGCCGACCCTGCGAGTGTCACCCTCCGTGGCATGACACGACTGTAGGCGTCGAACAGGGTCGACCACAGACCCCGGCCATCGTCCGGGTCAACCGCTGCACCCGGCTGGTGGCAATGCACACTGGGGTTATGTTGACATTCGTGGCGGCCATTGCGGCGTTCGCTGGCGGCGCGATAGCCGGCGTCATCGCCGACGCCGTGGTGGACAAAGCCCATCGCATGAGACGCTACGTGGCCGCGTTGATCGTGGCTCTCGTTGTCTTCGGCGGTATCCAGGCGGTAGCGCAACTCAGGTCCGAACCAGATGCCGGTACTCCCCTGCAGGACGCGGGTCCGGCGACCCCGCGGGGATCGACCACCCCACCGGCCAGCGCGACATCGACGCAGGCAACGCCGTCTACGCCGGCGACCACGGAACCACCTCCGGTGATGGCTACCTCCCTGCTCGACTTGCCCGCCGTCGACGAAGACACCAACAGCAGCATCGACCTCGATGAGCCCGGCACGGTGGAAATCAACGGCACGACGTACGGCCACGCACTGGTCTATCAATGCTCGCTCTACTGCGACGGATCTTCTCCGCAAGTACGCGAGGTGACTCTGGGTAAGAAATTCAGCCGATTCAGCACCACGGCGGCCGTCCTGGACACCAGCACCGGCAAGTATCGAATCGACATCACGCTGGACCGGCACCCGCCCAAGACGTATACCATCACGCCCGGAAACCCGGCATCGATCAACATCAGCGTGGCCGGCATCTCGCGAATGCGGATCCAGTTGTACGCCCCGGGAAAACTGAAAAGCCCGCTACAGGCGGGCGTCGACGTCGCTGGCGGCAATAACGGCGGCGGTCTGCCCGGCATCGGCCTCGGCGATCCGATTCTGCTTCCCTGAGCGCACCTACCGGGTACCCGGCGGCCCGACGTTCCTGCGGGAGTGGGCGAGCAGACCTGGTAGGCCCTTCAGCGCACGCTCGTGGCCGACGAGACGCATTACCCTCTGGCTCGCATCCCGGCGCCACGGCTACCTCTCGGGGGTCTCCCAGACCGTCACGTCGGCCAGATACGTGCCGCTCGCCCGGTCGAACTTCTTGACGGCGAGGTAGGCGACTCGTTCCGCCGCCGTCCTGGCGCAGAAGCGGCTGTCGTCGGCGATGGGGAGAGTTTCGGTTCCCTGCGTGGAGATGAGGTCGGCGCACTGCTGGCGGGTGGGCTGCGCCGCTTCCTGCCAGGCGGCGATGCTGGGCTTCGTGGTGAAGAAGCCGCCGTTGGGGCCGTAGAGCACGTTTTCCGAGGTGCCGTAGTTGACCCAGACGCTCGCCTTGTCGTTGCTGCTCAGCACCTGGGCCGGGACCGAGTCGAGGTCGACAAAGGTCAACCGAACCGGATGCGCCCAGCGAACCTTGTCCGCCGAGGAGGAAGGTGCCCCACCCGGATCGGAGGGAGCGGAGCTTCCGCTGACGGTTCCCGCTCCGGGACCGGCCGGCAAGCCTGCCGACGGGCTAGCGGTGTCCACCTTGGGTGCCGAGGCATTGTCCGGAGAGGCGACGAGGGCGAACACACCGGCGATGAGGGCGGCCACGATTGTGAAAACACCACCGATGACGGCCGGCAACACCACTGCCCGGTGCCCCTGTCGCCCTCCAGGTGCCGGCACTGGTGGGACGGACGTTTCCCCTCGTGGTAGCTTCCCCATGGATCCTCCGGTCTGGCCCGATCGGCGGGCGCCAGTGTATCGACCAGGCACCCCTCGTTGTCCGGCGGACAGGTGCGGCTCGCGGCGGCCGTACGGCCGAAACTCGCCTGCCTCGCACTGCGGGCTCCGGTTCGCCGCCGACGGCCTCCTCCTCATCGTCCACAGTGATTGCGGACTGGGTGAGCGGATCCTGCGGGCGCACACCGAGGTCCAAAGCGTGGGCCCGACTCCCGATCCCGTCACCTATCCGGTGATGCGCGGCGCCGTCGTACGCTGGGGATCGCCCGATCGGCGGCTGATGACCGCCCGGGTCGCCCACGAACTGTTTGCCGAGCCCGCAGAGCCGACCGTCGACCAGTGTCACGACCTGGTCGACGCTGTCAAGACACACCGGGACGTGCTGCGGTGAGTACTCCAGCCGGGGTTGTTGACCGTGCCTGAGCTGCGGTGGGATGCGATGCGGGACCGACGGCAGCCGCCGTCGATCATGGATGGTGGTGCGGACTGACCAGGATGCAGCGAGAGTTGATCAAGAACAGGGAGGACTGCGCGTCGCTGGCCGTGCTGTCCCGGTTCGACTGGCTGACCGCACTGTTTGCCGGGGACTTCCCGCTCGCCCTGCGAGGCTACGGCGAGGCCGCGAGGCGGATAAAGCAGGTGGGTGGGTCCACTGGAAGGGAGGGTCGGCGCGGTGCCGTGGTCGACGAGAGCGCTACCGGCTGACAACGTCGCCGCGTGGGCCAACGGCGGATCGTCCGAGTCAGCGCTGACTGCTCCGACGGCTGTAGCCGTCGTCCCGACCCGCCGCGGCACTCAGGAGAGCCATCGGTAGCGCCGCTCCGGCCGTCCGGCGGAGCCGTAGCGGAGACCGACGTGCGCCCGCCCAATGTCAGCGAAGTGTTCCAGGTATCGCCGGGCACTGACCCGGGAGATCCCGACGGCGCTGGCGCACTCGGCCGCGGAGAAGGTGTCGGCGTGCTCCTGCAGGGCCCGCTTCACCAGTTCGGCAGTCTCCGCGCTGAGGCCACGGGGCAGCGCCGAGCTGGCGATGTGCGAGCCGCTGCGGGACAGCAGTCGGTCCACGTCGGACTGATCGGTCACCAGGGAGACGCGCGGCGAGTTACGCCGCGCGGCGTACTGCTCCAGGCGGGTCCGCAGCTCGTCGAAGCCGAATGGCTTGAGCAGGTAGTTGACCGCGCCGTAACGGACCGCCCGCCGCACCGCGTCGGCCTCGCGAGCCGCGCTGATCACCAGCACGTCGCAGTCGTGCCGGGCGGCCCGCAGCCGGGTCACCACGTCGAGGCCGAACATGTCCGGCAGGTAGAGGTCGAGCAGCACCAGGTCCGGGCGGAGTTCGTGAACGGCGGTGACCGCCTCCTCACCGGTGCTGGCCGTGCCGACCACCTGGAAGCCGTCGATCCGCTCGACGAAGCCACGGTGGATTCGGGCCACCATGAAGTCGTCGTCGACCACCAGTACGTCGATCACCGGGTCGCCTCCAGCGCACCGGTCACGGACATCCGGGCCGTGAACATCGCACCCTCCTCGGTGTTCGCCACCGCGACCTCACCGCCGCGACGGTGACAGACCAGCCGGGTGAGCGCCAGTCCGATGCCCCGTTCGCCACCTCGTGCCGCCTTGGTCGTGAATCCGTGGGTGAAGACCTCGTGCGCCAGTTGCGGGGCCACCCCAGGCCCCGAGTCGCGGACCACGATCTCTACCGAGGCGGCGTCGCGGCGCAACTCGACCTCCACCCAGGCCGGTCGGTCCGTGAGGTCGTCGCCGTCCTGCCCGGCACCGACCGAACCGCCGGGCGGCAGGGTCCGGCCCTCGCGGCCGCCGGCCACCGCTTCAAGGGCGTTGTCAACCAGATTCCCGAGCACCGTCGCGACGTCCGCAGCGACCGCCGGTTCCAGGCGGTCCAGACCGGTCCGTTCGGATATCCGCAGCTCCACCCGGCGCTCGGCGGCCAGCGCCGACTTCGCCATCAGGAGGGCCGCCAGCGCCGTGTCCTGGATCCGGCTGGTGACGGTGAGGTCTAGGGAGGCCCGGTGCCGGCTCAGCGCGTCGATGTACCCGACGACCTCGTCGTGCTCGCCAAGTTGGATCAGCCCGGAGATGGTGTGCAGCTGGTTGGCGAACTCGTGGGTCTGGGCGCGCAGCAGCTCGGTGGTGCTCCTGAACGAGCCGATCTCCTGCTCCAGCCGGGCCAGCTCGGTGCGGTCGCGCAGAGTGGTCACCGAACCCAGCCGGCGGGCGTCCTTGCGGACCGTCATCCGGTTCATCACCAATACCCGCCCGGCGCGTACCACCACCTCGTCCCGAGCATCGGGGTCGTTGTCGGCGCCCGCCAGCACGTCCCGCAGCCGGCCGGAGATCCCCAGCTCGGCGAGGCTGCGGCCGAGGCAGTGCTCGGGCAGGTCGAGCAGTCTCCGCCCCACCGCGTTGACCAGGGTGATCCGCAGCTGTGGGTCTAGCGCGATCACCCCCTCGGCGATGCCGTGCAGCAGCGCCTCCCGGTGTTCGGCCAGGCCGGCGATCTCCCGTGGCTCCAGGCCGAGGGTCTGGCGTTTGATACGGCGAGCCAGCAGCCATGATCCCACCAGGCCGAGCACGCTGGCGATGCCGAGATAGGTGAAGAGGTAGGACGAGGCGCCGACCAGCCGCTCCGACCAGGTCGGCGAGGCTTCTCCGATCATCACGACGCCGAGCTGCCGGCCCAGGTTCCACTCCCGGTCGCCGAGCACCGGGACCTGGGCGACCAGCTCCCGGGAGTCGCCGACTGCCAACTCGCCGGACCAGCTCCGGCCCTGTGCCACCGCACCGTCGCCCAGCACCAGCGGGCTGCCGACCAGGGTCGGGTCGGTGGAGCTGACCACCCGGCCGCGGGCGTCGGCCACGGTCACCGAGGTCACCCGGGCCTGGGTCAGCACGTTCTGCACCAGCGGCGCGACGAGTTCCGCCGGCGCCGGCGAGTTGAGCTGCTCGCGTAGCAGCGGGCTGCCGGCGAGCTGCTCGCCGAGGGCCGCCACCCGCCGCCCCTCCACTCGGTTGAAGGTCGCTGCGGATTGGGCCAGCGAGACAGCGGCCACCGCCACCAGCACGACCACGATGATCGCGAGCTGGAGCACGAGCAGTTGCCCGGCCAACGTTCGGCGGGGCGTGACCGCGACCACAAAGACCTCAACTTCCGCTGGTGACGCAAGGCAGACGTGGCGTCTGCCCGGGGGCCATCATCTTGCCGCCGGACTCCTTCGAAACGGAAGAGAAACATGATGGCAACTCGGAGAAACCTGCTGGTGATGGGCGTGGCCGCCACCACGGCTTTGGCGTTGAGCGCGTGCGGCGCCACTGCGGAAAAGGGCGGCAGCGGGTCCGGCGGCGACGGTAAGCCGGCCACCGGACTACGGATCATGGTGCCGAACACCCCCGGCGGAGGGTACGACACCACTGCCCGCACCGCGGCCAAGGCCATGGAGGACGCCAAGATCGCTACCGGGGTGCAGGTCTTCAACCTGCCCGGCGCGGGCGGCACCGTCGGTCTTCAGCGCATGGTGAACGAGAAGGGCAACGGCAAGCTCGCCATGCAGATGGGGCTGGGCGTGGTGGGTGCCTCGTACACGTCGAAGTCATCGGCGACGCTCACCCAGACCACCCCGCTGGCAAAGATGATCGAAGAGGGCGGCGCCATCGTGGTGCCGAAAGCTTCGCCGTACCAGAGCATTGGTGACCTGGTCACGGCCTGGAAGGCCAACCCCAAGGCCATCGCGGTCGGCGGCGGTTCATCGCCCGGCGGCCCGGACCATCTGCTGCCGATGCAGCTGGCCAAGGCCGTCGGCATCGACCCCCGCCAGGTCAATTTCATCTCGTACGATGGCGGCGGCGAGCTGCTGCCGGCCGTGCTCGGCGGCAAGGTGGCCTTCGGCGCGAGCGGCTTCGGCGAGTTCCTCGACCAGGTCCAGGCCGGCCAGCTCCGGGTCCTCGCGGTCACCAGCGAGGCACCGATCGACGCGCTCAAGGACGTGCCGACGCTGAAGTCGGCAGGGATCGACCTGGTCTTCACGAACTGGCGGGGCATCGTCGCGCCGCCGGGCATCAGCGACGCCGACAAGCAGGTCTGGATCGACGCTCTGACAAAGATGCACGAGTCCGCCGAATGGAAGGCCGAGCTGGCCAAGCGCGGCTGGACCGACGCCTTCATCACCGGCGAGGCTTTCGCCGCCTTCCTCACGGAACAGGACAAGTCGGTGGCGGACCTGCTCAAGCAGCTTGGGCTGGCGTGAGCGGCATGACGACCGGATCGGAGCGGGGCGGCCACCGGCCGCCCCGCTCGGCCGCCAACACCCCGCTGGCCGTACCACCGGTGCCGGCGCAGCCGACGGGCCCGGCGGCGACGCCCCCGACCATCAATTCGCCGGCTGAGCCCGACTCGGACATCGTCGCGGAACCGGCTCCCCGGCCGGACCGCGCCCAGTACGCGGTGTGCGCGTTCCTCGTCCTGGTCGGCGGGCTGGTCATCGTCGACGGGTTCCGGACCGGGCACGCGATCAGCGCCGCCGACCCCATCGGCCCGAAGCCGCTGCCGATCCTGCTCGGCGTGCTGCTGCTGATCGTCGCCGCGATCTACGCGGTGGACGTCGCGCGTGGCGGCAGCGGCGCGCCGGAGGCCGGCGAGGACGTCGACCTCACGACCCCGATCGACTGGCGGACCGTGCTGCTGCTCATCGGCGCGTTCCTGGTCAACGCGGTGCTCATCGACCCGCTCGGCTGGGTGATCAGCGGGACGCTGCTCTTCTGGGGCTCAGCGTTCGCGTTGGGCAGCCGGCACCACGTGCGCAACCTGCTGATCGCCGTCGCCCTGTCGCTGATCACCTTCTACACATTCGCCATCGGGCTGGGTGTGAGCCTCCCCGCCGGCGTGCTGCAAGGAATCCTGTGATGGACAACCTCGGAAACCTGCTCGACGGGTTCGCCAACGTGCTGACCCCCATGAACCTCCTGATTGCGCTGCTCGGGGTGACCATCGGCACCGCCGTGGGCGTGTTGCCCGGGATCGGCCCGGCGATGACGGTGGCGCTGTTGCTACCAGTCACCTACGGGATGGAACCCACGCAGGCGTTCATCATGTTCGCCGGCATCTTCTACGGCGGCATGTACGGCGGCTCCACCACCTCGATCCTGCTGAACACTCCGGGCGAGTCCTCCTCGGTGGTCACCGCGATCGAGGGCAACAAGATGGCGAAGGCTGGTCGCGCCGCGCAGGCGCTGGCCACCGCCGCGATCGGCTCGTTCGTCGCCGGCACCATCGCCACCCTGCTGCTGGTGCTGGTGACCCCGCCGATGGTGACGTTCGCGATCAGCCTCGGCGCGCCGGACTATCTCGCGCTGATGCTGCTGTCGTTCGTGGCGGTCACCGCGGTGCTCGGTGCCTCCCGGGTACGCGGCTTCGCCTCGCTGCTGCTCGGCCTCGTCATCGGCACTATCGGCATCGATGCGGTGAGCGGCCAGCAGCGACTCACCCTGGGCATCCCGCAGCTTGCCGACGGCATCGACGTGGTCGTGGTGGCGGTCGGCATCTTCGCCGTCGGCGAGGCGCTCTGGATCGCCGCGCACCTGCGCCGACGCGCCACCGAGGTGATCCCGGTCGGGCGGCCGTGGATGGGGCGGCAGGACTGGAGACGGTCCTGGAAGCCGTGGCTACGCGGAACGGCGTACGGATTCCCGTTCGGGGCGCTTCCGGCAGGTGGCGCGGAGATCCCGACCTTCCTGTCGTACGCCACTGAGAAGAAGCTGACGAAGCACCCGGAGGAGTTCGGCAGGGGCGCGATCGAGGGCGTGGCCGGCCCGGAGGCGGCGAACAACGCCTCGGCCGCCGGCACGCTGGTGCCGATGCTGGCGATCGGCCTGCCGACGAACGCGACCGCCGCGGTGATGCTGGCCGCCTTCCAGCAGTACGGCATCCAACCCGGCCCGCTGCTGTTCGAGCGGGAGTCCGCCCTCGTCTGGACGCTGATCGCCAGCCTCTTCGTGGGCAACCTGCTGCTGCTGGTGTTGAACCTGCCGCTCGCGCCCGCGTGGGCGCGGCTGCTGCGGATCCCGCGACCGTACCTCTACGCCGGCATTCTCTTTTTCGCCTCGATGGGCGCGTACGCGGTCAACGCCCAGCCGTTCGACCTGTTCCTGCTGCTCACCCTCGGCCTGCTCGGGTTCGGGATGCGCCGTTTCGGGCTGCCGATCCTGCCGCTGATCGTCGGGGTGATCCTCGGTCCACGTGCCGAGTTGCAGGGCCGGCGGGCATTGCAGCTCTCCGGTGGCGAGCTGCATGGCCTGATCGGCGGCTGGGTCTCCTGGACCATCTACGCCACGATTCTGGTGGTAGTGCTCTGGCCGGTACTCCGCCGCTTCGTCGTGAGCGGAGTTCGGGAAAGGCTGGTGACGAGATGAGCGGCGGCCGGCCTCATCGACACCGAGGCCGTTGACGCCGCCGCCACGACGAGCGCCGGCCCTGGCTCCCGATAGGTCGAATCCCGCCTGTCCGGTCGTGCGGATTGCGACGATGACAACGGCCAACAGAGCAGTCGCCATCATGCACATCACCGGGGGCGCAGCCGATGGGACGGATGCGGGGTATCCACGAGCGACCCGCTGGTCTGACCTACCAGCCGGACGTCGTCAGCAGCGACGAGGAACAATCGTTGCTGGCCACCGTGGCGGCGCTCGACTTCCGCGAGATCCGGATGCACGGCCAGACCGCCCGCCGCACCGTGCGGTCCTTCGGCGTCGACTACGACTTCGGATCGCTCGAGCTCACCGAGGCCGAACCGATGCCGGTCGCACTGCAGGAGGTGCGGCGGCGGTGCGCCGACCTTGCCGGGGTGGCGGAGACGAGCCTGGCCGAGGCCCTGGTCACCCGCTATCCACCCGGCTCGGTCATCGGTTGGCACCGGGACGCGCCGGTTTTCGGGCCGACCGTGGTCGGCCTGTCGCTGGGCTCCGCCTGTTTGATGCGCTTTCAACGCGGCACGGCCGAGAAACGCCGGGTGTACGAGGTGGCGCTGGCGCCACGGTCGGCGTACGTGCTGTCCGGGGCCGCCCGCTCCAGCTGGCAGCACAGTATCCCGCCGGTGCCGGAGCTGCGGTACTCGGTCACCTTCCGGCAAGTTCGCCGGGGGGCAGGCAGAGGCGGTGGTGCCGAGGCCGGCGACCTTCCCGACTCCGGCAGAACCGGCCCGGGGTGACGGACAGCACCGCTAGCGTCGGGCCTATGCCCGCCCGTCCGTCGCGCTGGTCGAGGCCGCTCCGGGTGCTGGAGGCGCCCTCGTACCTGCAGGCGTTCGTCCTCTCCGGCGTGGTCACGGTGCTGGTCACCCGCGCCTATCTCCAGGCGGCCGGCTATCCGCAACTCGGCGGCGGTGGGCTGCACATCGCGCACGTGCTCTGGGGTGGTGTCCTGATGACCGCCGGCCTGGGCGTCGCGCTGGTCTTCCTCGGTAGCGCGGCGCGGAGCCTCGGCGCGGTTCTGGGCGGGATCGGGTTCGGGCTGTTCATCGACGAGGTGGGCAAATTCGTCACCGCCGGGACCGACTACTTCTACGCCCCGGCCGCCGGCATCATCTACGGCACCTTCGCCCTGCTGGTGGTGATCACCCAGGCCCTCCGGGGGCGGGCCCGGCTCTCCGGCCCCGAGCGTACGGCGAACGCCCTGTACGGGGTGGTTGGTGGGCTCCGCACCGGCCTCACCGATGATCGTCGCGCGGCGGTCGCCCGGCTGGTCCGTGGGTGCGGTCCGGACGTCGAGGAGGGGGTGGCCCGGCTGCTCGACGCGGTGCCTCGACGCGAGCCAGCCGGCTCGCGGTTCTGGCAGCCGTGGCTCAGGTGGGCCCGCCGGGCCGTGGTCTGGGTGACCACCCGCCGGTGGGTGGTGGCGCTGGTGGTGCTCTATCTGGTTGGCGAGCCGTTCGTGGTCGTGGGGAACGTCTTTCTGGACGCGGTCACCGGCCAACTCGACGACCAGCGGGAATGGCGCGCGGTGCTCGGGATCTCGGCCTCGGCGCTGATCACCGTGGTGCTCAGCATCCGTGGGGCGTCGCTGCTGTCTCGCGACCGGGTGCGGGCCTTCCGGCTGTTCAAGCTCGCGCTCCTGGTGGACCTGCTGTTCGGGCAGATCTTCAGTTTCACCGTCAACCAGTTCGGGGCGCTCTCCGCGCTCGGGGTGGACCTCTTCCTGCTCGCCGTGGTGACCGCCGAGTTCCGCCGGCTCTGCCGGCAGGCTCCGTCGCCCGACCGATGACATGCGCTGACCATGGCGTCAGACGTAATCATCCCGCAGGCGCCTCAATCGGAGGCCAGCGCGTCGACGATGGCGCCGACCAGCGCCAGAGGTGGCTGACAAGTCCGACCGCCGGCGATCAGCAGCGGGACACGGCGCAGGCCGGCGCGTGTTTCTCGCCGTCGCGACATGGAACATCACCGTCCCACTCCTCGTCGCCGTTTGCCTCAGCACCGCAGTCGCAGCAGGCCTCGGACGAATGCTCATCGAACTGAGCCAAACCGGGACCCTCGACCCTCCCTTCCTGACATTGCCTGCCGCAGGTACCAGCTCAGAGCCTTGATCCACCGACCAATCTTGAGCGCTCACGTTGGGGCTCGCCGCTTACGGCTGCCAGACCTCCGGCCGCCACTCATACAACGACCGTCACACCGCCGCTGGCCTGGTAAGGCCATGGGGAACGCGGTCAGGCACGATCATGCTGAGGTCGACGGACTCGGCCAGGGCACTCATCCCAGCGTCGGTGAGATGCAGGTTGTCGGTGTGGGCATACGCTGGGAGCAGCCTGGACCCGTCCGCTGGATCGCGGAGCGCCGCGTCGAAGTCGATGACCCCGTCGAACGCCCCGCCGTTGCGGATCCACGCGTTCACCTCCTGCCGTACCGCTTCCCGGGCGGCGTTGTGGAAGGTGGAGCCGCCAAACGGCAGGATCGTGCCGCCGTAGACCGACACCCCGCGCGCGTGGGCCTTGTCGACCAGTTGCTGGTACCCCTCCTGCAGTTGCGCCGCCGTGGTGTCGGCCGTGAGGTCGTTGACCCCTTCGAGCAGGATGACGGACCGCACGTTGGGCTGGTCGAGCGCGTCATGGTCGAACCGGTTGAGGGCGCTGCGGCCTCCGGAGGTCGGGCTGCGGTCGCGAAGCACCATGTTGCCCGCCAGGCCCGCGTTGACCACGCCGAGCTTCGGTCCGCCCGGCTGGGCTGCCAGGCGACGTGCCAGGTAGTCCGGGTATCGCCGGTTGCTGAGCTGGCTCGACGAGTATCCGTCGGTGATCGAGTCACCGAAGGCCACGACGGTGCCGCTGGCGGTCGAGCTGACGACGTCGAGTCCGCTGAGGAAGAACCAGGACCACCGTCGTGGCGTGGAGAAGTCGGCGCTGCTGTCGTCCGCAGCATGGTTGCCGGCGACGGAGACGTAGGTGTTCATCAGCGCGGCCGGGTGCACCGTCGACGGACCGGTGGTGCCGGGCAGGTAGATGCTGATCAAAAGATTCTGCCCGGAGACCACCGTCATGTCGGCGGGGTCGCTGATCAGTTCCTGGCCGGCCGGGATCGTGACCGTGCCGGAGCCGCCGAACGTGAGCCGCTGGTGGCTGCCGGTCTTGGCGACCCCGCCGACGCTCTGCTCGGCGAGGTCGACGTGACCGACGGCCAGGGCTGTGGTGCCCCGCAGGTTGGAGACCCGGACCCGGGGTAGCGTGCCACCGCTCGACGCATAGACGACGTGCCGGATCGTCTGGTTGCTGAACGATTCACCGGAGGCTTCCACGGCCGGTGCCCAGATGCCGACCTGGGCTCTGAACGCGGGGGGCGACGGGTCGTCCGTCGTCGGCGGCGTCGCGGCCGGCAGTGCGACCGCGAGGATAAGTGCGAGAAGTACCCGCATGTCAGCTGTTGTGGATCGCGATCCAGCCAAGGCTCTGCCCCGTGGAGGAGAAGACCTCCATCTTGCGGACCACCGAGCCGACCGTCGTCGCCGTGACACTGTTGCCCACGCCGAGCCCGCCGCCAGCGATCACCTTGCCGCTCGTCTTCAGCGAGCCCTGCGCGGTGATCATCGCGGGACCGGAGCGGTGCATGACGACCGTCTCCGCCGGTGCGGTGTACGGGATGGCGCCCTCGACGGTGTTCCACGCCAGGGTGACGTCCGTCGAGATCAGCGTGGTGTCGTTCGGGTCGTTGTCCTTGACGAAGAGCGCTGGCATCGTGGGGTTCGCCTGCCGGACGTGGTTGCTGGACACGACGATCTTGCTGCACTTGAGGTTGACCGCGATACCGGACGACGGCCTCGTGGCGCTGCCGTTGGCGACGCGATTGCCCACCACCGTCGCATCGGTCGTCGCGATCAGGTTGATCTGACCCAGGCAGTTGACCACCACGTTGCCGGTGATCGAGACGCCCATGGCCCGCCCGTGCACACTCTTGCCCGGGTCGCCGAGTCCATCGATCTCGATGCCCCGCAACTGGCATCCGGTCACCGTGTTGTCCGCGACGACGATGTTGGAGACCGCCTGGACGTAGACACCGCTCTGGCCGCATTCCGTGATGGTGTTGTTGGCGATCACCGTGCGGTCGGCGCCGGCCCAGACGCAGATGCCGTCGAAGTAGTCGGAGTCGCTGCCGTAGCCCGGGTGCACGCCGCCATAACGGCGGGCCTCGTCGGTCGACGGCCAGTCCATCGCCACGTGGTTGTCGGTGATCCGGACGTCCTTGCCGTTGGACGAGATGCCGAACCGGGTGTCCTCGGTCGTGCAGTTGGTGATCAGAACGTCATCGGTCGTCCGAGGCGTGTCGTCGAACACCACGATGCCGTTGACCCGAACGCTGTGGACCCGGACGCCGTCCACGACCATTTCGTTGGAGGAGGATATGCGGACACCGTTGTACTGCTGGGAGCGGTCGGTGTCGAGCAGGGTGAGCCCGACCAGCTTGACCCGCCGGCAGTCGCGGAACAGCAGCACGGCCTTCGGAGCCCCGACGACCGAGAGCGCTGCCCCGGTGAGGGCCAGGGTCGCGCCGTCGCCGGCGATGACGACGTCGGTGAGCCCTTGCGCCGTCAGTTGGTCCCGCACCCGGAAGACCCGCCCGGCGGGGAAGTAGACACTCTGCTTGCTGGTGGCGGCGGCGTTCAGTGTCGCCTGGATCGCCGCGGTGTCGTCGGTCGTCCCGTCGCCAACTGCGCCGTGGTCGAGGACCGAGATCCAGCCGACGCCGGTGTCCGTCGTCACGCCGGCCGGTGCTGCCTGGGCCGCCGCCTCGGTGGCCGCCAGGCCGCCGACCGCCACGGTCGAGACCAAACCGGCACGCAGTGCGCCGCGCCTACTGACCATCTCCATCTAGGCCTCCCCCGCTGATCTTTCTGACCAGGAGAGGCTACGCAAGATCAGCGATCTGCACTGCCCCGTGCACCGAATGTCAGCAAGGCCCGCTGCGCCGGGCGCAGGCCGCTGAATGGGTGGATCAAGTCCCGGCGAGAGGCTGAGAACACCTGCACCGGTCGCGAGCAGCTCGACGGTGTTGCAAGGCCATCCAAGCCTCCTGCCTTCCTGGCAGCCGTTCCTGTCGGGCGCCGTTCGGGCGGGAATCGGGCGCCCGGCTGTTTAGATCAGAGATCGACGGCAGAAGCCGGCGGCCGCGGACTCTCCTGCCGGATAGGCCCGCGGAGACGAGACACAGAAACGATCCATCGTCGCGGCACAGCAGATTAGTCGCGATCGTTGGCACTTGCCAGTACTGAAAGAGGCTGTTATGAAGCTTGGCGTTGGTCGTGCTCTTACAGGTGTCGCGGCGCTCACCGTCGCCGCCGTCGTGGTCTTTCCCGGTAGCGCCGCCGCTAGTCCCGAACCCCCCGGTGACGGCTGGGACCACGTGTTCTCGGCGAAAGGTGTGACGGTCTACGTCGAGGAGTACGGCGACATCGTCTCCGTGTGTGACTCGTTGGCCAACGGTTACGCCGCCACGGTGTTCGTCGAGAGCGGGGCGGGCACTCTGTTCTATTCCGCCAAGGCGAGCAACGGCGCGGGTACCTGCACGACTCACCGCGCCAGCGAAGGCGGCAAGTACAACCTGCCGGAGAAGTTGTCCTACACGGTGGTCTACGACGGTAGCGAAGAAGCATCCGACTTGAGCGTGTTCTACAACGACCACTGACAGGGCAGCCTGTCCTTCTGGGACCAGCAGTTCCAGCGCTGGTCGGTGTGCTCGTTCGCGGTCGGCGGGTCGGAGCAGTGGGACTGGCTCGGCGCAGCGAACCAGCAGTGGCGGCTCGCCTGGGCCGGCTTCGGCGCCTTCGCCCTGCACGGCCGGCACAGCGACAAGGTCCTCGAGGTGTCCGATCGGTCCACCGCCGATGGAGTACCCGTCCCGCAGTGGTCCGACCTGAGCCTCGCCAACCAGCGGCGCCGCGTCATTGCTGGCACCTGAGCCGTTCCGAGCAGGTCGGTCAGTATCATCGCGAAAGGCCGTCGAGCACGACAGGCAGTGCCGTCGACGTCGCTGGTGACCTCGCCCGTTGTCGGCTCGGCGAGGCCGCTATCCGACAGACACTGTGCGCACGCGTCGCGACGTCCTAGAACAGACTCATGCCAGACAGTCAGACCGTCGATGCCTTCAAGTTCGTCGCTGTACGTCCGCCGCAACTGGTCGGGCAACGTGAGGCGGCCCTCGGCCTGATCACCGACCAGCGCAGAGCCCCCGGCGGCGGGTCGCTCGCCGGCAACGATGACGGCGAGTCCACGCGGCACCCGGACCCGCGGCTGGCCGCGCTGGCCGAAGCGGCCCGCGCGCTGGCCGACCATTTCGGCGCGCAGCCCGGCGGCGACCCGCTGGGCGACGCGGACCCGGAGCTGCGTGACGTGCTCGCCTTGGCCGAAGGCGATGCCGCCGAGCTGGCCGGGACGGCTTGGGACGCGCTGTACCGGGCGTATCGTCAGGGCCCGGCGGCCGGACCCGACCTGGAGACGCCGACGGCCGCGCTGCGGGCACTGCACTTCGCCGCACTGTGGCGCGCCGACGCGGCAACCACCGCCGCCGACGCGGTGACCGCGCTGGGCGCCACCCCGGTTGTGCCCGCGGAGCTCGCGGTCGTCGAGGCGCCCGAGACCACACGCTGGCGCGGCTCCGCCTCGGTGGCAGGGCACGCCGAGGTGTCCGACGAGCGGGTCCGCGCGCTTCTACGGGAGGTCGCGGCGACCCGCACACTGCTGGACGCCGTACGGGCGAACGCCGCGCCGATCCGCGAGCGGGTGCTGTCGGAGGAGCCAACCCAGCACGGCGACGTGTTCCGCAATCGGATCACGCTGGGACGCGTGGCGAGCATGGCCCGGATATTCGATGGCAACCTGCCCGAGGAAGCGCGGAGCGTCGCGGCCCGTCTACGGATCGGGGAGGCCACCGCGGTGCCGACGGCGACCGCGACCGCTCAAACGCACCTGACCACGCTGCTGCGGAGGGTGGACGCTCTGCGTGACGACCCGGCGCTGCGGCGCGAGTTCCGGGCGCTGTCGGGCACGCTCGATCTGCACGACGTGGGCACCATCGCGCCGGGCCTGGGCATCCCTCCAATCTTCGATGCCGACCCCGACCCGGGCACCAGCCCCGACGTGGATGTCAGCGGCCGGATCCGGCCGCTGGGCGTCGGCGACCTGAAGGTGGTCAAGCAGACCCTGCTCGGGTACGCCCCGGGAGAAGTTGCACACATAGAGAACGTGCTCAAGGGCGAGCACCGCGAGCGGGTGCACCGCATGCTGGACCGGGTCGAGACCACTTACTTCGAGTCGTCGGAGGAGGTGAACGAGACCGAGCGTGACCAGCAGTCCACCGACCGGTTCGAGCTGAAGAAGGAGGCGGACCGGACCGTCAAGGAGGACATGAGCGTGCAGGCCGGAGTGACGGTGACCGCCGCCTTCGGGCCGGTCGTCACCACCGCGCACGGCGACTTCGCCTACGCGACATCCAAGCAGGAGTCGACCAGAAGCAGCTCGAACTTCGCCCGCGATGTGGTCGACCGCTCCGTCACAAAGATTCAGAAGAAGGTGAAGACCGAGCGCACCACCAAGACCTTCCACGAGGTCGAGGAGACCAATACCCACGGCGTCGACAACGCCCAGGGCGCCGCGCACATCACCGGCGTCTACCGCTGGGTGGACAAGCGCTACCGTGCACAGGTCTACAACTACGGCCGGCGGCTGATGCTGGAGTTCATCGTGCCGCAGCCGGCGGCCTATTGGCTCGCCTCGCAGCTGCGGCCGAAGACCGTGGTGGGCGCTGAGCCGCCGATCCCGCTCGTCAACGCTAAGAACCAGCCGCTGACCGCCGCCGACCTCGACGAGTCGAACTACCAGACGTTCGCCAGCCGCTACAACGCCCAGGGAATCACCACGCCGCCGCTGGAATGGACGTACGCGGCGACGTCGTTCGAGCAGAGTGGCGTCGACAACGGCAAGACCGTATCGAAGATGCTCAAGGACCTGGTCGTGCCGGACGGCTACACCATGATCTACTACATCGCCAACGTGTCGCTGATCTACGTGGTCGGCGGGCCACGGTTCTCGATCCAAATCGGTGACGACGCCGCCGAACTCATCGCCAGCACCGCCGTCAAGCAGGGCGGAGTGCACACCCTGGGGTGGGCGCAGTCCTCGGAGACCTTCGACAACCCGACAGGGCCCATGGCGGTCAGCTGCATCGGGTACGACATCAACGCGTACTCGGTCAACGTCGGCATCAACTGCTACCGCAACGACGCGCACCTGCAGGACTGGCAGAACAAAACCTTCGAGAAGATCAGCACAGCCTACCTGGCCATGAAGACGGCGTACGACCAGAAGGTGGCCCAGGCCGGCGCGCCGGAGGGGGCCGTGGTGATCCAGGGCCGCAACCCGGCCACCAATCGGGAGATCGAGCGCACCGAGCTAAAGAAGCTGTGCGTCACCATGATGACCGGCAGTCACCTCGGCGACTACAACGCGATGACGGACCCGGCGGACGCCCCGGCGAAGCTGCCCGAGGTCGACGTGTACGAGGCGATGGCAGAGGGCCCGGTCATCCAGTTCTTCGAACAGGCCTTCGACTGGCCGCAGATGACCTACCTGTTCTATCCGTACTTCTGGGGCCGCAAGACTAAATGGACGGAGGCCAGCAACCGCTCCGACATCGACCCGTTGTTCGCCCAGTTCAAGCAGGCAGGCGCGGCCAGGGTGGTGGTCCCGGTGTCGCCCGCATACAACCTGGCGGTCGCGTACTTCCTGGCTCGCAGGAGCCCTCGGCTGGCCGACCGGGTCTGGCTCGGCGGCGAGCCGCCCACCATCGACGACCCGCTGTACAAGTCGATCGCCGACGAGGTGCGGGCGCAGACCGACGACCTGGCCGGCGCGTTGCCCGAGGGCAGCCCGTGGGAATTCACCGTGCCGACCACGCTGGTGTGGTTGCAGGAAGGCCCCGAACTCCCCGTCTACCCAGCCTGACTCGATGGCCATCGACCTGGGCCCCTACCGGCGAATGCTGACCTCGGCTCGTGTCGAGTTCGAGGCCGGCATGACCGGCGGCAGGGCGAGCGCCTTCGAGCTGGCCGTGCTGCGCGGCGGGGTCGCCATCATGGCCGAGGATCTCGCTCGGCGGCCTGACTCCCTTGCCGCATACGAGCATCGCAAGGAGGGCGGTCTCTCCGGCCCGGAGCTGTGGAAGGTCACCGCGCGGCGGCAGGCGGCAGCCCCGCTGCGCCGCCGTGAGCTGACCCCGGAGGCCTTCACCGCCAAGAACAACGAATACCTGGCGCTGATGCGGATGCTGCGCGAACGCGCCACCATGCCCACGCACCTGGTCGTCGATCGCACCCGCAAGCGCGTACTGCTGGTACAGGAACACGACCGGGCGTCGGCGGTGCCAGGATCTCCGGTGCCTCCCACTCCTTCTGTTCCCGACGCCCTCGACGCCATTGCGGCGACCCTGGCCGCGTGGGTGATGGCGCACCAGGGCGACGACGACTTTCTCACCCTGCCCGCGGCCGAGGGTATGAGCCGGATGCTGGCACAGCGCCAGGACCTGCTGGTCACGCTGCGGATAGCCCAGCAGCAGCCCACCGACACCAACTCCTTCCCGCTGCCCGTCGAACACCGTCCGGCGGTGCTGGAGGTCGTCGAGTTCGGCATCGCCCTCATCCCGGTCGTCGGCACCGCGGTTGCGATCTTCGAGGCGACCTTCGGGTACGACATCTTCGGCTACGAGCTGACCGAGGTCGACCGGTGCATCATCGCCGCGGGCGTGCTGCTGCCGTTCGCCTCCCGGTTCGTCAAGGGCGGTCGGGCGCTCTACACCGCGGCGCGGATGGAGCGGCTGTACGGGCGCGGCGCCGCACGGTGGAGCCTCGCCCTGGCTGCGGGTGAGAAGGTCAGCGAGGACGTCACTGAGCGCCTCGCCATCTCCGAGGCCCGGACCCTGATCGCGGCGGGAAAGAAGGTCGATTTGGCGCTGGCGGCGAGGGCCGTCACCGCGCTGGAGAGGATGGGCGTCAAGCGGGGCAGCCCGCGGGGCATGTCCATCGCCACGTACGTCGCCGACTCGCTGAAGAAGCTCGTCAGCGGAACGGCAGTGCTCAGCGAGCTGGACCATCTGGCGCTGATGCGGGTCGTTGAGAAGGGCCCGAACATTAACCTGATGAAGGGGCAGCTGCTGGAGGAGTTCCTGGAGGCGCGGATCGCGGCGTGGCTGCGTGATCCCGCCGGGGCGCGTGCCCTGGGCATCCACATCCCCGCGCCCCAGACGCTGGAGTTCATCCCGGGCCACATGATCCGCGACGCGTCGGGACGCCAGCTCACCGACGGCATCCTGGCCCACCGGCAGAACGGTGAGCTGATCATCGTCGCCATCTTCGAGGCCAAGGCAGGCAGGCACGCCGCCCGGGAGTTGAAGATCGCGTCCGGCGGCATCAGTTCCCTGTCCCAGGCTGAGCGCGCCGAGCTGCGCGCGTACGCCCGTGACGTGCTGCGCGCCCGCAACAACCGGGCCCGGCTGCGCGGCGAAAAGTTCCCCACCAGAGCCGACGAGGTCGACGCGGCCCTGGACAGGATCGAGCGTGAGGTCGTGCTGAGCGAGGAGGGCGGGCAGGTCCGCCGCGACATCGAGCGGCTGGCGGCCAATGAGGACGGTACCGCGACAGTGGTCCAGGTCGGTGAGGAGTTCCTGCCGGTGCGGGTCTCCCCGAAGGACACAAAGGTCTTCGGTGTACTTCCCAGGGATGTGCCGGTGGGGAACATGCAGGAGCAGCTCACGGGACTGGGCTACAACTTCGAGGTGCTCGGAATGAATGTGACGCAGAAGGAGCTGGTCGACCTGTCCAACAGCCTGCGCATCCACGTGCCGCCGGAGCACCTGCTGGGCCCGGCTCCCCTGCTCCCCCGCGGCGTGCCCGGCCAGGCCGTCCCGGTGCCCGCCACCGGCCAGCCGAAGTAGCAGCCCCGCGCATGTCCGGTGCGGTGCGGCTCGCCGCGACGGGCGAGGACATCTACGGGCGGATCGACACCTGGGTGAACGCCGCGACGGTCAGCGTGTGGGGACGGGTGGAGGACATCACCGACGAGGAGTTCGACCGTGTCCTGCGCGGCAACTTCCTCGGGCAGGTGTACGGGGCCCACGCGGTCCTGCCGGCGCTGCGGCGGCGGCTTCATCGGCGTCTCGTCCGTCGAGGGGTCCGGGCGGTTCCGTTGCACGATCCGTACACCGTCAGCAAGCGCGCCCTGCGCCGGCTGAGGGTAGCGCGCACGGACGGCGTCATGAGAGTGCATCCGTCAGGTGTGGTGATCTGCGGCTTCGACAGCGCACTTTGCGTGCGGCAACGCCGCGTCCGATTCGCGCCAGACGTCACATGTTTGACGAAGCAAGCTGGACGACATGTCGAGCACGAATTCAGCCACGACCGGGGGGCTCCCCGTAAAATTTGAACACTGGTACGACTTCACCGAGGGCGGTCGGGTCCACCGCGCGTTGCTGCCGTTCCCGCCGACGACGCCCGCCCCGTTCGAGGTTGCTCGCTGGTCGGTCGCCCCGAAGACATCCAACGACCTTGATGTGCACCGGTCGCGTGAGGTGTGGGTCATCGTGTCCGGAACCGGTACCTTGACGTGGGCAGACCAAACGACCGTGCTGCACGCCGGAGACGTCACGGCGTTCGAGAGCAAGGTTCCGCACCAGATTCGAAACGACGGACCGGATCCGCTCCTTGCTGTCTCCATCTACTGGCTGCAAGAGAACGACTGATGCAAGCACGGACTTACATAACGGCATCCGAACATCGGCAGAGCCGCGAGCGCTTGCTATGTCCCGGAGGCCATGTATGCGGCGAGGATGTAGTTGGGGTGCCGGTCGAGGTTCTTGCGGGCCCGGTCGTAGCGCATGGTGATGCGCCGGTCGGCGTGGCGAGCGGCGATCTGCACGTCGCGCAGGCTGACGCCGGCGTCGAGCATGGTCGTCACGAAGGTGTGGCGCAGCATGTGGGGATGCATCCTCGGCATTCGGATCCCTGCGGTCTGGGCCGGCTACGTCCTGGCCGTCGGCTGCGACTGACGCGTGCATGTCAACGACGGCCGCACTTTGACCCGCGTCGACGACCTCGCCGACCGGATACCCACCGCCGAGTGGCAGCAGCACAGCTGCGGACCGGGAGCGAAAGGTCCCCGCGACTCTCTGTGGGCCTGGATCACCACCGCCACCCATCCTGGTGAGCACCGGTGGCTGCTCATCCGCCGCAACCGGACCACCGGCGAGCTGGCCTTCTACCTGTGCTGGTCACCTCGCCTGGTGCCGCTGCACACCCTCGTGACCGTCGCCGGATCCCGCTGGAGCGTCGAGGAGTTGTTCCAAACCGGCAAAGGCCAGGTCGGCCTTGACCACTACCAGGTCCGCGGCTGGACCGGCTGGCACCGATTCATCATCCTGGCCATGCTCGCCCTGGCCGTCCTGACCATCCTCGCCGCCCAGCAGGCTGACGCCGACCCAGAGATCATCGCCTTGACCGTCGCCGAGATCCGCCGACTCCTCAACGCCTTCGTCCTCGCCCTGCCACTACCCCCAGCGCACACCCTGCACTGGTCCACCTGGCGACGAACATCCCAAGCCCAAGCCCGGCGATCCCACTACCAGCGCAGACTCGGCCACTTAGCTTGAGACTTACTCGTCTAGGGCTCGAGCGTGGCGGGCATGCTGAAGGCGGCGACATGACGGGCACCGATGAAGGCGTTGCTCTCTACGATCTTCCCGTTCTCGATCCGGAGTACGTCGACGACCAGCGCCTCATAGTGCGGGCTGCCGGGCCGGCGGAGATAGTTGATCAGTGCCGGGCGCCCGTTGGCCGAGGTGGGGAAGGTACGCCAGTCGAGCGGTCGGCCGAGGAACTCCGCGGCCGCGTCGATCCCGACGACCGGCGGCTCGGGCGGCATCGTGATCCGTACGTCCTCGGCGAGCAGTGCCCGGACCGTCTCCGGGTCCTTCGCGTTGGCGTAGCGGCGCAGGATCTCTTCGTCCTCACTGGTGAGCTGCGGACGGCGCCAGTCCTGTGGGTCCGACGGAGCGCGCCGCCGGAGGGTGTGGCGGGCCCGCTGGAGGAGGCTGTTGACGGCCGCTACGGCGGTGTCGAGCGCGCCGGCGATCTCCTGCGGCGTCCAGCCGTAGACGTCGCGCAGCACGAAGGCCGCCCGCTGCCGCGGCGGCAGGTACATGAGCGCTGCGATCAGGGCCAGCTCGACGGTCTCCCGGGCGGCGAGACCGGTCTGCGGATCGTCGGCCCACAGGGCGTCTGGATAGGGACCGAGCTCGGTGGACCACTCCAGCGGGTCACCATACGGAACCGTCCGGTGACCGGCCGCCTTGCGGCTGTCGAGGAAGACGTTCGTGGCGATCCGGTAGAACCAGGTGCGCGCCGACGCCCGACCCTCGAAGCGGTCGCGAGCCCGCCAGGCACGCAGGAAGGCCTCCTGCACCAGGTCGTCCGCGTCGGTGACGTTCCCTGCGAGGCGGTAGCAGTGCACGTGTAGCTCGCGCCGGTGCTCGTCGAAGGCGCGCTGCAGCCAGACCGCCTGCTCGTCAGGCGAGTCGGACATGTGATCTCCCCGGGGCTGAGTGGTCCTCACAACCGTACTGACGACCGCGGACCCCATCCGTCATCGGTCACCGATGACGATCGCCGACTCGGTCGTCTGTACCTGTGACCGACCCCCACTCCACGAAGGAGACAGCCATGACGGCAACCCCCACGTCCAGCGCCGCCGCGCCCCCGGTCGTCGACCGGGAGACCTGGCTGCGCGAGCGCAACGAACTGCTGGTCCGGGAGAAGGCCCATACCCGCGAAGGAGACGCGATCGCAGCCGCTCGTCGTCAACTGCCGATGACCTTGATGCCGACGGTGACGGTCCAGGGCCCCGGCGGGGACACCCCGCTGGTGGAGGTGTTCGAGGGCCGCCGGATGCTCATCGCCTACTTCCACATGTGGCACGACGGCAAACCGTACGAGCATCAGTGTGAGGGGTGCACCTTCTCGACCTGTCACATGCAGATACTGGACTACTTGCACGCTCGGGACGTCACCTACGCCGTGTTCTGCCAGGGTCCCTACGAGGAAAGTGCCCCGTTCGCGGAGTTCATGGGCTACAGGTTCCCCTGGTATTCGGCGAAAGACTCCGACCCGGCTCTGGCCGACGGTCGTGACTTCGGGTTCATCGCGTGCTACCTGCGCGACGGCGACAAGGTCTACGAGACCTACTGGACCACCGGGCGGGGCGTGGAGGCCTTGATGACCACCTACCACGCCCTGGACCTCACGGTGTACGGCCGGCAGGAGAACTGGGAGAACTCGCCTGAAGGCTGGCCGCGGGTGACCGGGCACCCGTGGCGTCTCAACGGCCGCCCCACCGCCCAATGGTCACGCCCCGGCGTTACGCCGGCGGTGACGTCCTGACGCTCGAGATGATCATGCTCGGGTCGGCCGCGGTGTCGGCCTGCTGCTGCGTCGTGCCGCGGGCGGGCGCGTCCCGCAGGGCCCGGATGCTCGCGGGTGCGATGGTGGCTGTCATGGTCGCGGTGACCCTCGACGCCGCACCGGTTGTGCAGTACGCGGGCGCGCTGCTGCTCCTCGCCTTCGCGGTGGCACTCGTCACCAGCGAAGGCGAGGAGCAGCAGCGCGGCCCGGAGGTGGAGTGGCACCGTACGGCCGGGGCCGTGCTCATGGCGCTCGCCGTGCTGATGCATCAACACGGCGGGTCGATGGCTACCCACCACATGGCCGCCGGGCCCCGGATGGACCACGGCACCGTCACCGGCCATGACGCAGCGCTCGTGTTGCTACGCGCCGCCACGGCGGCTTACCTCTGCTGGATGGCGGCCGCACTCGTCCGGCTGCGCAATCGACCGCTCACGGAACTGCTCCGTTGGGAGCACCTGGCCATGGGGGCAAGCCTCGCGGCCATGATCTTGTTCATGAGCTAGCCGAGTAAGCCAGCCGGCAGATCAAGTGACGTTGGAGTACTAACCCCGATTTCTGCAGATGAAGGAGTCCGCTTACCTGCAGATCCGGTCGCTTTGGACGCACTGTCAGCGACAGATGAATGCGCCCAGTTGTCCCGATGGGTGGCCCGGATTTTACGTTTTCACAGGTAGTCAAAGAATCGAGTAAACCAAGTCGCATCGGCCGCCGGGCCGAAGACCCAGCCGTTAGGCCCGTCGTATGGCGTGGCGAGGATGTGCTTAGGCACGATGAGATAACCGAGTCCGGCGAGTGTCTGTTCGATCCTTTGCCGGTCGTCGGGGTGCAGGTAGGGCTTCTGATCGCTCGGACTGGACGCCGCGTACGTGGCGAGGCCGCCAAACTTGCTAACACTCACGACCAAGGGCAGCTGGATGCGTGTGCGCTTCGTGTGACTGCGGCTGGCCTCGGCGGGAATCCAGACGCTGCCAAAACAGGCGGAGTCCTGGGCCAGCCCCGAGTCGCACGGGCAACCATAGGCCTGACTCAACCGCTCTACGAGCCGCTCAAACCGGCCCTGGGTCGCAGTCTGGTCGAAGTCGCGTGGCACCTCCAGGCCATCACCTTCATCTCGCGCCACCCGGTCGTTCAACGCCGTAAGCATCGGCTTCGGCATGGCCCCCGCCACCATGGCCCGCAGGATCGACTCCGGCCCGATGCTCCCTGGTGGCGCAACCGGCTCGTCCAGCGCCCGGAGTATCGACCACCAATCCGCGTCAACCATTGTCACGCGCGCACCGTAACCGCCGAGCTACGGAGCAACCAACTGGTTTGGGCGGGAGCGACTGGGCACTTGACACACATCCGGACCGGCAGTTTCCGATGCCCCATACCCACGCTTGACGGCCAATCCTCTGCCAACACTGGAAAGCGCACCGTCATCGGCACGAGCGGACGCTGACGGGGCGCGCCGTCTGGGGCAAATCAGGACGTCTGACCTGGGCGCCTCAACTGGCAACTGCGGCGACGTCAGGCGGACCGAGGAGGTCCCACCGGTTGCCGGCGATGTCGAGGAAGACCGCGACCCGGCCATAGGGCTCGGCCCGTGGCTCCCGGACGAAGGTGACACCGGCCTCGGCCATCCGTCGGTAAGCGGCGTCGAAGTCGTCGACGCGGAGGAAGAACCCGACCCGGCCAGCTACCTGGTTACCGACCGCAGCACGCTGGTGTTCTCCGTCCGCGCGAGCGAGGAGAATCCCGGTCTGGGCACCCGGCGGCTGGACGACGACCCAACGCTTGGGCCGCCCGTCAGTGGTCAGCGATGGGGAATCCTCGACGAGGTCGAAGCCGAGTACGTCGGTGAAGAACGCGATCGCGGGTTCGTACTCGTCAACGATCACGGCAACCAGGTCGATCTGCACCACGGCAGCGTACGCAGGGTCGTCGTGTCGCCGCCCGCGCGCCGACAGTGGCAGATCTGTGCACGAGAGCGTGGACTCTACGAGGCAATGCATGAACTAAGAATCAGCGCTCAAGCGTTGGTTTCCCTCCAGCTATCGTCGTCAGCTGCCCCGTGCCCGGACCGCAGTGACCGCCCTTGTCGCCCTCACGGGCCCGGCGCGCGGGACCACCGGTCGCACCCACAGCGCCAGTGGCATGGTGTCGGATGAGCGCGATCGTCGCTGTACCCCTCAACCTGATCGCTGCTGTGCAGTACCTGTCAGCCACCGCAAACGGGGGCGAGTACATGCGCAGTGTCCTGGCCGAAACCACCCTGCTGCTGGTCGCCGCATCCGTGGCACTCGTGACCACCACGACCGCCGGTATCCAGGTTGTCCGGCACACCGCGGCACACCAGCAGCACACCGCCGGTGCCCGAGTCACAACGGCTTAGTCGTCCACGTGACGCACGGTCGGCGGCATGTGCGGATAACTTCCTGCGTTGGGCCCTGGTCGAGCCAAAATCTGCGATCCCTTGCCCTGCATGATGTTCAGCGCCCGGCATAGCTCGGCGGTCAGCACGATCGCGGACGCTCCGGTCCTGCCACGCCCACGCGTACAGCCACCCGCCACCTGGCGGCGGACCCGGCAGCGCGTCGACTGCCAGGTTGGCACCGAGCCCGCCGGCGGGTGCAGGAGTTCCGGCCTGGCTCGGAGCCGACTCAGCAACCAGGACGTGCCCACCAGGGGATGCCCGGCAAACGGCAGCCGCACGCTCGGCGTATAGATATCGACGACCCCTGTGCCGGCATCATCGACGAAGACAGTCTCGCTGAAAGGAGATCTGCCATAAAGCGATGCTAACCACAGCAGGCTTGCTGAGCGGACACCGAAGCGCGCGCCTCGCGGCAGATGTGCGCGTCGCTGCCTCACCGCAGCGGCTTGGGGTCGGGCGTCGGTTGGTGATTGCCGCGGCTAAGACTCGGTTGCGGCGCCGCCGATGCGGCTGCGGTTGTGACCAGCCCTGCGAGCATCGCGGTCTCGGCGATGATGCCGATATGGCCGCGGCGGGGCACGACCACGAGGCGGGCGTTGGCCGCTGCCGCCAGGAACCGCCGCTCGTCCACGCGGAATGGGTCACGAGCGCCGTTGAACAGCAACACCGGTCCCGGATAGCGGTGGAGTTCTCCGATCGCGTCCATCTCGGATAGCGCCGCGACCACCTCAGGCATCACCGCGCATCGCACGCCGCCGGCGACCATCGCCTCGGCGATCGGTTCCGGCAGTGCCCGCCGGAAGCCGCTCGCGCTGACCCGGTCGGCGATATCCGGTCGGCTCGCCGCGAGCCGGGCCACGAGGCGGTACGCGGCGAGAAAGCCTCCCCGCGGCTGGACGGTGCAGCCGCCGGCAACGAGGGCCGCGACCCGGCCGGGATGTCGGCCGGCGGCGGCGATCGCCATGAAACCGCCGAGCGAGTGCCCCACGAGCACGGCACGTCCACCGACGCTGTCGATGGCGGCCACGATCGCCGCGACGGCACCGTCAATGGTGAACGGCTCGGCCTCTCTCGTCCCGTGGCCGGGCAGGTCGGGCGCAGCGCTGGGGCCGTTGACCAGTGCGGCGACGGGCCCCCACATGGTGGAGCTGAGCCGGATGCCGTGGACGAACACCGTCGGGATCATGACGACCTCCTCGGAGGCAGTAAATGCAACGCAACGTTGCGTTGCAATCTACGGTAAACTACCGCCATGACCGAGGGAAGCGGCGCGCGTCGCACCGCCCAGATACTCGACGCAACCCTGCACCTGGTTGCCGAACGCGGCTACGAAGGGCTCACGATCGAGGGTGTCGCCGAGCGCGCCGGAGTCAACAAGACCACCATCTACCGCTGGTGGCCATCCAAGGCGGCACTCCTGGGCGTAGCGCTGACCGACGCGCCGCTGCTGCGGTTCGCCGCGCCGGACACCGGCAGCCTGCACGGCGATCTGCTGGCCCTTGCTCAGACATTGGTCAGCCTGCTCACCGAGCCTGGCTCGGCGACCCTCGCGGTCGCCGCGCTCGGCGCCGCCGCGCAGAACCCGGAGCTGGCGGCATACGCGCGGGCCTTCTTTGCCGACCGCCTCGCCGGCCAGCTACCGATCTTCACCCGCGCCGCGGAGCGAGGCGAGCTGGCTGCCGACACCGACCCGATGCTCATCATGGACGCGCTCGCGGGCGCGGTCTGGGCCCGCGTCGTGCTGCGCCAACTCCCGGTCGAGAAAAGCTTCCCGGAGAAACTTGCGACCCTGCTGCATGTCGGAGTCGCCACGTGACATCGCCCAGAACCCAGTCCGCCGTCGCGGCGGCCGAGACCACTGTGATGACCTGGAACATCGCCGGTGGCGCGATAGACGCCGGCGCAGACAGGTGGACAGAGCACATCAACATGCTGCTCGCTGATGTGGTCGGTCTGCAGGAGGTGTGCAAACACCAGGTGTACGACATCGAGATGAACCTGGAGGAGGTTACCGGCGTCTCCTGGGAGTCCTAGTTTGGCGTTGCCCAAAACGTTGCCGCCTCCTGCATCGGCCCGTACGGCCAAGCCTTCATCATCAAGTCCTCGGCGCAGCCCCGGAACTGGCTCAACCATCCTTATCCGCATGAGGAGGCGGGATGCGGGCAGGACCCGGAGGTGCGGGCGGCCCAGTCGGTGACGGTGACCCTGGGCGGCGTCGACGTGAGGGTGTTCAACACGCACATGGCCACCGAGGGGCGCGCGTGGTGCCAGGTTCCCGTACTGATCCAGCTGGCCAGCCAGTGGCCACACTCGATCATCATGGGTGACTTCAACCTGCCCCCGACAGACACCGGAATATCGGCCGTGGCCCTCGCTGCGGTCGTGGGTTTGCGCTGCGCAGGTAACACCATCGGCGGCGAAAGCGGCCCTACGCCGAACCCCAGCAGCACACGCGCAACCCCTACGTCTTGCGCGGGCGGTGATCTCGACGACCCAGGCCAACAGTGGGCGGTGAGCGGCCGGGGTGGCGGTGGCGAGGATGGCTGCGGGCGTCGGTTCGCCGCCCGGCCCGGCGGCACGCTCGGGAGTGGGCTGAGCCCTCAGTCGACCCGGATCGCATGTAGACCCGATGAGCCCCGCAGGTGGGGCGCACGGAGTGGCGCCGAGAACGGCCGGGACGGCTTCGGGCAATAGCAGCCGACAGGAATCGGCGA
Organism: Micromonospora sp. NPDC047557; assembly: GCF_043205095.1. Taxonomy (NCBI): domain Bacteria; kingdom Bacillati; phylum Actinomycetota; class Actinomycetes; order Micromonosporales; family Micromonosporaceae; genus Micromonospora; species Micromonospora sp. NPDC047557. Next base: position 60,777 of record NZ_JBIDDK010000019.1, read on the forward strand.
CACAAGGAGCGAGATGATCAGACGCAAGGGTCTGGCAAAGGCGTTGGCATTGGCGGTCACGAGTGCGTCGGCGATGGTGCCGATCCAGGCGACCCCGGTGACCGCGTCGCCGGCATCGGCTGCCTCGGCTACGGCTTCGGGCCAGGGGCGTTGGGTCACCCTGATAACCGGTGACCGGGTGCTCGTGCGGACCTCGGCCGGGCGGACCGACCTGGTGGTGGACCCGGCACGGAGGTCGGGGCCGGTGAGTTTCCGGGAGCTGACGAGGCGCGGTGATCGATACCTGCTGCCCGCGGACGCGGCCGCGCTGGTGCAGGCCGGCGTGCTGGATTGGGAGTTGTTCAACCTCACCGGTCTGGTCCGGCAGGGGTACGACGACCGGCGTACGTCGAACCTTCCGCTGCTGGTGCGGTACGCGGACGCCGCAGTGGCGGCCCGCTCGGCCCCGGCGGCGGGGGCGAGCGTGCGCCGGGCGCTGCCCCGACTGGGCATGACGGCGCTCGATGAGAAGAAGTCCCGCGCGGTCGAGTTCTGGCGCGGGCTGCGGCTAGGCACCGAGCAACCGGGCGTCAGGACGCGGTTGGCTGGCGGCATCGAGAAGGTGTGGTTGAACGGCCGGGTCCGGGCGAGTCTGGAGCAGAGCGTGTCGCAGATCGGCGCGCCGGCCGCCTGGGCGAAGGGACTGACCGGCAAGGGCGAGACGGTGGCCGTGTTGGATACCGGCGTCGACACCGACCATCCGGACTTCGCCGGAAAGGTGACCCAGTCGAAGGACTTCTCCGGCAAGGGCAGCGTCGACGACGGCCACGGGCACGGTACCCATGTCGCCTCGACCATTGCCGGTTCGGGCGCCGCCTCGGATGGCCGGTACCGGGGCGTGGCCCCGGACGCCAACCTCGCGGTCGGCAAGGTGCTTGATGACACCGGCTACGGGTCCTTCGACGCGATCATCGATGGGATGCGCTGGGCGGCGGCGGACGCCAAGGCCACCGTGGTGAACATGAGCCTGGGTGGCTATGCCACGGACGGCAACGATCCGGTGTCCGCGGCGGTCAACGAGTTGACCCGCGCCTACGGCACGCTCTTCGTCGCCGCTGCGGGTAACGACGGTGCCGAGGAGGCGGTGACCACGCCGGCGGCGGCGGATGCGGCCCTGGCCGTCGGCAGCGTGAACAAGAGCGACCAGCTCAGCGCGTTCTCCAACCGCGGTCCTCGCCCCGGTGACGGGACGGTGAAGCCTGAGCTCGCCGCCCCAGGTGAGGGGATCGTGGCAGCCCGACCGGGCGGTGTGCCACCGATCGGCGCGCCGGTCGGCGAGGCCTACCAACAGCTGGACGGGACGTCGATGGCAACCCCGCACGTGGCCGGGGCGGCGGCGCTGCTCGCACAACAGCATCCGGACTGGACGGCGGAAGAGATCAAGTCCGCCCTGACGAGTACGGCAGTCGAGGTCGCCGGCGCCGGACCGTACGCGGTCGGCACCGGCCGGGTCGACGTCGGTCGGGCCACCGGTCAGCCGGTTACCGCGACAGGCAGCGTATCGGCGTTCCTGAAGTGGCCCACCAAGGACCAGCAGCAGAAGCGGTCGGTTACCTGGCGAAACACTGGCTCTGCCCCGGTGACGCTCGCCCTTTCGGTGGCGCTCGCCCGACGTGACGGGCAGCCGGCTCCGGCCGGGTTGCTCGGGTTGTCGGCCGAGTCGGTGACCGTACCGCCGGTCGGGAGCGCGCCGGTGGAGCTGACGGTGACCGGCCGGGCCGGCGCCGCCGGCACGTACGGTGGGGTGCTCGTGGCCCGGAGCGCGGACGGCGCGACCAGCACGCGTACCGCGCTGTCGGTGGTCCAGGAAGCGGAGACGTACGACCTGACGGTCAACCTGACCAACCGGGCGGGAACCGCCCCGCCGTCGGGCGACTCTCCCAGCGTGGCGATCATCGATCTGGACCACAGCGACTTCTTCTTCTGGGGGACGCCGGGCAAGGTGCGGCTGCCGGTCGGGCGGTATGCCGTGCATGCCACGATCGAGACCCCGCGGGCCGGGCAGGAGCCCACGTACAGCTTCATCTCCCACCCCGAGCTGAAGCTCGACCGGGACCGGGTGCAGACCCTCGATGCCCGGGACGGCAAGCGGGTGTCGGTCAACCCGGACAACCCCGAGGCCCGGGGCGGCGGCTACGCCATCTCATTGCACACCAGGGTCGGCGACTGCGCCTGTTCCTCCGGCGTCCTCGCTCTGCTGGACCCCCGTTTTCAGGAGGCGTACGCGGCAACCGTGCCGGGCACCAGTTCGCCAAGCTTCGCCTTCGGGCAGGCGCGGCGGGCGACCGAGCCGGGATTGGAGCTGTTCACCGGCGCCAAGAACCCGTTCGAGGTAGCAGTCGGCTGGCTGTTCGGCTCACCCACGTCGGCCGAGCACGCCACTCTGCCGGCCGTGTACGGCGGGCAGGGCACCCCGGATGACCTGGCGAGGATCGACGCCACCGGCAAACTGGTGCTGATCGAGGTGGCCGGCGACATCCCCGACGAGGAGCTGCTCCAGCGGACCGTCGCCATCAAGGAAGCCGGCGGGCGGATGGCGATGGTCATCATGCTGGCCGACGCCGCTGATCTGATCCGCGCCGGCGGGCAGGAACCGGGCGAGCCCGCGCCGGCGCTGCCCACCCTGGCCGGTTACGGTCAGACCGCGCAGCGGTTCGCCACCCTGGTCAAGGCGGGGGAAACCACGGCGTCGTACACCAGCCGACCGGAGACCGCATCTCGATACGAACTGGCGTACGGCGTGCAGCGACAGGTCACTTCGTCGCAGGTCCACCGGCCGCGCACCGGGGAACTCGCCGCGGTGCGGACCAGCTATCACGACAACGGAGCGGATTCCGTGCGGTACTTCGGGGCGGCGACCCCGTTCTTCGGCACGTCCCTGTCAGCCGGTTGGACGCTGCCGGTGCGGGTCCCGCAGGAACGCACCGAGTACTTCACCCCCGGTACATGGGAGCTGGACCTCGGCTGGCGGGGCGGCGACATGCTGCGCGACACCCTGCAACTGGCGGCCGGGCGCGACCACCGGCTCGCCTGGAACAAGGCCGTCGCCGGCCCGACCTTCCGCGGCACGACTTGGACCCAGGACGGCGAGCGGCGGTGGGCCTGGCGCAAGGACGGCGCGATTGACGTGATCCTGCCGATGTACGGTGACTCGGCCGGGCGGCCACGGCAGCCCTTCCCCTACGACGGCACCGACACCGGCTCCGTCAGCCTCTATCGGAACGGGGCGCTTGTGCGGACCGAGCCGGTGCCCGACGCGGCCCGGTTCGACGTACCGGACGAGCCGGCGACGTACCGGCTGGTTGCCGAGACCAGTCGGGCGGGCGAATGGTGGCCACTGTGGACGAAGGTGTCCGCGGCATGGAAATTCCGCTCGTCGGCCGCCGACGAGGCGGCCGCACTGCCGCTACTGACGGCCCGGTTCGACCCGGCGGTCAACGTACGCAACCAGGCCTCCGGCGGGAAGTTCACCTTCCCGGCCTATGTCGAGCGGCAGGGCGCGGCCGGCGTGACGGTCGCCTCCTTCACCGTGGACGTTTCGTACGACGACGGCGCCACCTGGCAGCCGGCCGCCGTCACCCGGGCCGGTGACCACTGGGCAGTAAGTGTCACGAATCCCGGCAAGGGCTACGCCTCGCTCCGGGCCCGGGCCGCCGACACCGACGGCAACACCGTTGAGCAGACCTCGCTGCGCGCGTACCAGATCGGTGGGTAGTCCCGGCCGGTGCTGGCCGCACGTCTGCCCGCGAACACTTCCTGGCGCATCGGCGAAGAAAAAGTGCGAGCCCCGGCGAGAGTGGGGTGACCTGACGTGAAGGAGCTGGACATGGCTGTGTTGACCCGGGCGGCGGCGGCCGCTTCGGACGACACCGACGCCGTCGTCATCGGACAGGCCCGGCAGGAACCCGAACGGTTCGCGACCGTGTTCGACCGGTACTACCTGGAGGTTCACAGATACGCGGCCCGGCGGCTGGGCGGCAGCCTGGCCGACGACATCGCGGCGGAGACATTCCTGATCGCGTTCGACCAACGCGGGCGGTACGACACGGCGCGCCCGGACGCCCGCCCGTGGCTGTACGGGATCGCCTCCAACCTCATCGCCCGTCATCAGCGCACGGAGGTGCGTCAGTTCCGGGCGTTGGGCCGCGTCAACCGGTTCGAGGTGGCCGAGGGGCACGCCGACCGGGTCGCCGTACGGCTCGACGTCGAGGCCGTCCGTGGGCAGTTGGCGGCGGCGTTGGCCAAGGTCGCGGCGCGCGATCGGGACGTACTGCTGCTGGTGGCGTGGGCGGGGTTCAGCTGCGAGGAGGCGGCCCAGGCGCTGGAGATTCCGTCCGGTACCGCCCGGTCGCGGTTGCACCGGGCACGAAAGAAGGTACGGGCGGCACTGGGTGGCGTCGACCCGACCGTCACCGGAGAGGACAACGACTGATGGATGACCTGACGATATTGCGCGAATCCTGGCATGAGGTGAGGGACCCGTCGCCGGCGGCTCAGGCGCAGGCGCGTGCGGCGCTGCTGGCCCGCGCCGCGAACGCCGACACCGTGGTCCCGCAACGGGTGCCGCCGCGTGCGGCGAAGCTGTTCGTCGGGTGGCGCCTGCCCCCGCTCGGCCGGCGGGTGGGCGTCGTCACGGTGGCGGCAGCCGCGGTGGTCGGCGGTCTGGTCCTGGTAGAGAGCGTCAACGGACCGGTCGACCGGGGACCGGCGGTGTCAGCGGTCCCTGGCGTTCCGGCGTTCCCCGGCCTGCCAGCCGCGCGCCCGGCCAGTGCCGCGGAAGCCCTGGAACGGGCCGCCGCCGCCGCGCAGGCCCAGCCGTTCACCGCGCCGCGCCCGGATCAGTGGATCCACGTCGAGGAGCGGATGACCAGTGGGACCGGGCCCGGTGGCCTGGTCACCGGCGGGCCGTACCGGACCCGGGTGCTGCAACACTGGATGCGGGCGGACGGCCGGCAGATCGCCTGGTTCCGGGACGGCAAGTTCCAGTTCCAGGACCAGCCGGCCCAGACGACGCCACCGTCGGACTATCAGACGTTGGCCGCCCTGCCCACCGACCCGGACGCCCTGCTGCAGCGGATCTACCAGGCAGCGGGTGGGCTGGGCGAAGCCACCGACGAAGACCGCAACGCATACACGTTCGGACAACTGAACGTCACCCTCCGCAACAACGTGCTCCCACCCGAGGTGGAAGCCGCGATCTACCGGGCGATGGCGAAGATTCCCGGCGTGACGTTGGTGCCGGACGCCGTCAACGTCGATGGACGGCCCGCCGTCGCGCTCGGCCGGGTCCAGAGCGGGTGGCTGCGCGAAGAGGTCCTGCTGGACCCGGACACCCATCGGCTGATCGGCGAGCGGGCCGTGGCGATCAAGAACTACACCGCCGAGGGACTAGACGGCACCGTACGAGTGAAGAGCGGCACGGTCCAGCGACTCGTGGTGACCGAAGTCAGGATCGTCGATCGGCCGGGCCAGAGCGGCTGACCGGACAGCTGCTGGCCCCGGGCGATCGGCGCTCGGGGCCAGCCGCTACCGCACCGCACGGGCCCACACCAGCGCCTCAATGCCGTCGAGCACGCGTTCCAGGCCGAAGTGGAACCGAACCCGGCGTCCGCCACGTACTACATCGCCAAGCCCGCCCAAGCCCCGGACGTCTCGGACATCCTCGAACGCCTCGGCACCGACCACGGGAGGCGGCAACATCCCGCACCGGCCCTGCCTAACGATGCGCACGGATGACGAACCTGGTTGCCGACCCCGGTAAATGGGGGGTTTCCGGGGAGCGGTTCAAAACCCCATAGACAAAGTTAAAGCCCTGACCAAAACGTTTCCGCTGGTCGGGGCTTTTTGCCTGTCGGGACGGCCGGATTCGAACCGACGACCCCTTGACCCCCAGGACGCTTCGCCACACATCCACACACGTCACACACGCTATCCGCAACATCAGGCCGTGTAGTCGACGGCACGCCGACCGCCATCGCGTACGACGTGTGGTCCCCACCTGGTCCCAGGGTGCCGGCCTTTACTCGTCTAGGGCTGGATGTCGTTGGAGAGGTTGATCCGAATCTCCGTGTTGCGGTATCCGGCGCGACCGAAAGCGGCCGCCATAGGCGCGTTGTCCATGTCGGTGGTGGCAGTGATGCGCGACTCCCCATTGGCTGCGTGCAGGCGGGTGATCTCGGCGAGCACCTCGTCCACGTAGCCGCGCCCGCGGAACTCCGGCACCACCCCGAGATAGCCGACGTTCACGTTGTACGAGGTCGCGGAGGCGCCGTCTACCGGTGGGTGCAGCGGTTCACGCCGCTGCTGGCCGACGCCGCCCGGTTCTGCCGCCACTCGCCAAGTCACAGGTGGCTCGTCGACGAGACCTACATCACCGGGTTCCTCGATGTCGCCGATCGCAATCGCCGCGGCGCCGCCCATGCCTGGTAGTCGGGCATGTTGTAGGGGCCACATCACCGTCGGACCCGGATGTCGAGGTCACCACCGCGCGGCCACCCCAGGCCAGGCAGGGTTGATTATTGAACTTTATTTACAGTAAGGTCCGCCTGCGGTATATCCAAGGGACTCGATGCTCTGCCTGCGTCGTGTCCGCGAACCTGCCGAAAGGTGGCCCCACCATGTTCAGAAGACGCCTGATGGCGATCATCGCGACGGTCAGCGTGGCCATCGCGAGTGCTGCTGCGGCGCTGCTGCCGACCACGCCGTCGGCTGCGGCCGAAGCCTGCGCGGCGCCGTACAACAACAGTGCGGTCTACACCGCTTCCATGCGCGTCTCGCACCAGGGCCGGAACTGGACCGCGAAGTGGTGGACGCAGTACGAGACGCCCAGCACCGGTGGCTCCGGAGTGTGGCAGGACAACGGTCCCTGCGGTGAAGGCGGTGGTGGCGGAGGCGGCGGCACCTGCAACTACCCGAACTGGGCGGCGGGCACCTTCTACCCTGCCGGCTCGATCGTGCGCTACACCGACGGCAACCACTACCGGGCAAAGCACGAGAATCCCGGGTACGACCCGGTCATCAGCACCTGGTACTGGGAGCCGTACACCTGCTCCGGCGGGGGCGGCACCACCCCGCCTCCGGGTGGCGGCACCAACGGGTTCCCCGTCAGCGAGGCCCAGTACAACCAGATGTTCCCGCTGCGCATCCCGTTCTACTCGTACGCCGGGCTGATCGACGCGGCCCGCAAGTATCCGGCGTTCACCGGCACCGGCGACGCCACCGCGCGCAAGCGTGAGGCGGCGGCGTTTCTGGCCAACATCGACCATGAGTCGGGCCAGCTGCGCTACGTCGAGGAGCAGAACCAGGCGAACTGGCCGCTGTACTGCGACCGCTCCCAGTCCTACGGCTGCCCGGCGGGCCAGTCGGCCTATCACGGTCGGGGCCCGATCCAGCTGAGCTGGAACTTCAACTACAAGGCCGCCGGTGACGCGCTGGGGATCGACCTGCTGAACAACCCGGACCGGGTCAAGAACGAGTCGTCGGTGGCGTGGCAGACCGGTGTCTGGTACTGGATGACCCAGAACGGCCCGAACAGCCAGCCCGCGCACTCGGCGATTCTCGGCTCCCAGGGCTTCGGCGGCACCATCCGCAGCATCAACGGCGCCCTGGAGTGCGACGGCCGCAACCCAGCCACCGTGCAGAACCGGGTCACCACCTACCAGCGGTTCTCGCAGATCCTGGGCGTGGACCCAGGCACCAATCTGTACTGCTGACACCCAGCGAGGGTGCGGCCCCGGGCCGCACCCTCGCCGTCGCGGACCGCCGGTAACCCCGCGCGCCCCCAACCGCCAGGTCTCCAGCACCCACCCCCGTTACCCGCTGGCGGCCGCCCCGAAGACCGAGTTGCCGCGACGACCCTCCCTGTGACGGAGCCACCGTCGTTCAACTGGGCGTAGCGACCACCGTCGGCGTCCCAGTCGGACTGGCCGGCGCGACGGTGGTTGGGGCCACGGTGGTTGGGAGGACGGTTGGCGACGTTGTTGGCGCAGGAGAGGTCTGCACAACCTTCTTCCACACCGCGGTTATGCCAGCCGTTGCGCCGGTCATCGACGATCAGCACCCCGTCGTTATGGCCGAGGTACTCGGACACGTAGGCGAACAGATCATCGCGGACCGCGTCCGGGTCCCACGTAGACCGGTTGAGCAACCGCTGCATCCGGTCCGGCGTCGCATCGCCTGCGGCCTCGGCCAAGGTCCAGCCGTTCCTGCTCGCCAGGGGTGACAGCAACCCGACCAGTTAACTCAGCGCCTGCCGGCGGGGCTCCGCCCGCCCGAAACGGTGCGCGAACCGCGCCAGCAGATCGTCCAGACCCGCCCGCCAGCACACGATCTCATCGATCAACACAAGCACGGGAGCCTGCCCGCCCTGCCACAGACCACAACAGACAGACAGCGCGATCACCCAGCCAGCCGCCGAATAGTATCGACATCCGCAGCTACGCGGTCGGCACAACTCGAACGTCGATCACGCCGATGAGCTGCCGAAACACTAAATCAGGAAAGTGCGGCTGGAGCATTAGCGCCCAGCTTGACTATCACCAAGGCGATCCGGTGCCGCCGCCCAGCGGGAGTTGGCGCGAAGCACCGGCCGCCGCAGCCCGGGCTGCCTCCGGGCTGGGGGCGGCCAGGGCCGCCTTGGCGATCTGGCGGCACTCGTCCAGGGTGTGCGCGGCCAGGGACTCGCGCACCGCCGGGATGCTGCGGGGTGCCATGGACAGGCTGGTGATGCCCAGGCCTGCCAGTACCAGTGCGAAATGGGGATCCGCGGCGGACTCTCCACACACGCCAACTGGCTTGCCCGCCTCAATGCCGGCTGCCGCGCAGGAGGCGAGGAGCGAGATCAGCGCGGGCTGCCACGGGTCGAGCAGGTCGGCGAGGTCGCCGCACATGCGGTCAGCGGCGAACGTGTACTGGCTTAGATCGTTGGTGCCGATGCTGAGGAAGTCCGCGTGGCACAGCACCTGGCTGGCACGCAGGGCCGCGGCCGGCACCTCGATCATCACGCCGGCGGTTGACAGGCCGTGCTCGCGGCAGGACTCGGTGAACGCGGCCGCCTCCGCCGCCGTGGCGACCATCGGCGCCATCACCCACACGTCGGCGTCCGCCGCTGCAGCCGCCGTCGCGATCGCGGCCAGCTGCGTGGTGAGCACGGCGGGGGTCTGCCGCGCGACCCGCAGACCGCGGATGCCCAGCGCAGGGTTGGGTTCATCGACCAGACGCAGGAACGGCAGCGGCTTGTCGGCGCCGGCGTCGAGGGTACGCACGACGATCTTGCGGCCGGGCAGCGCGGCGAAGACGTCGCGGTACGCGGCAACCTGCTCTTCGTGCGACGGCGGGTCGTCGCGGTCGAGGTAGAGCATCTCGGTGCGGAACAGGCCGACGCCTTCCACCTCGCCGGTGAGGTCGCGGGCGGAGCCGATGTTGGCCAGGAGCGCGATGGGATGGCCGTCTGCGGTCCGCCCCGGGCCTTGGGATCGGGCGCGGCGTTCGATCTCGGCGAGTCGGTCCGCGTTGACAGTGGTCACCGTCTCGGCGGAGACGCCGGCCACCACGACGCCGCTCGCGCCGTCGAGAGTGGCCAGCGCGCCGTCGGTCACGTCCAGGATGCCCGCGCAGCGGACCACGGCCGGGATGCCGAGTGTCCGGGCCAGGATCGCGGTGTGGCTGGTCGGCCCGCCCTCGGCCGTGACCAGACCCAGCACCAGGGCCGGGTCGAGGCCGGCGGTGTCGGCGGGCGCCAGATCGCGGGCGATGAGCAGGTACGGGTGGCCCGGGTTCGGCACGCCCGGCATCGGCAGCCCCAGGCACGCGGCGACGAGGCGGTTCCGCAGGTCGTCGAGGTCGCTGACCCGCTCGGCGAGGTACCCGCCCGCGGCTTCGAAGGCGGCCCGATGCACGGCGAGCACGTCGGTGATCGCGTGCGGTGCGTCCACACCGCCGTCGATGGCGATGTCGGCGGCGTCGACGAGCGTCTCGTCCTGCGCCATCATCATCTGAGCGCGCAGGACCTCGGCGGCGGTCGCGTCCAGGGCGGTGTCGGCGCGACGGGCCAGGTCAGCGGCGACGGCGAGGACGGCCGCCCGCACGGCCGCCTTCTCGGCCTCGGGATCAACGGTCTGCGCCAACGGCGGCAGGGCCGGAGGTGGGGCCAGCCGGTAGACCGGCCCCGCCGCACCACCGGGGCTGGCTCCGATCCCCCGAAGTTCACGCATCGGCGGCGTCCAGATCACGTTCGATGAGGTCAGCCAGGGTGTCGATGGCGTCCTGCGCGCCGTCGCCGTCGGCCTCCAGGGTGACCTCGGTGCCCTTCTTGGCGCCGAGCGACAGCACGGCGAGCATGCTGCGGGCCGGCACGGGTTTCTTGTCGCCAGTGCGGATGGTGACCAGCACCGGCTGCTTCGCCGCCTCGGCGACGAACAGCGCCGCCGGGCGGGCGTGCAGCCCGCTGGCGGAGCCGACGAGGACTGTTCGGGTGGGCAACGGATCCTCCTACGGTTCGATCGTCACCTTGATCGCTTCGCCGCGCGCCACGATGCCGAAGGCGTCGAGGGCGCGGTCGAGCGGCAAGCGGTGGGTGATGAGATCGGCGACCGGGACGGAGCCGTCGGCGATCAGTCGCAGCGCTTCCTTGTTGTGCTCGGGGCTGGAGCCGTTGGCGCCGACGATGGTCAGTTCGCGGTAGTGCACGAGGTTGGAGTCCAGGGAGATGACCGGCTTGTCCTTCGGCAGGCCGCCGAAGAAGCTGATCCGGCCCTGCCGCGCGGACATCTGCACCGCCTGCTCCTGGGCGGCGCCGGCGGCCGTGGCGGTAATGACGACGTCGGCACCGCGCCCCTCGGTGAGCTTGAGCACCGCGTCGACGACGTCGGTCTCGGCGCCGCAGATCGACGCGTCCGGCTGGACCAGGTTGGCGGCCAGGTCGAGGCGTTCGCGGTTGAGGTCGACGAGGAACACCCGGGCCGCGCCGCGCGAGCGGGCCAGGCGGACATGCAGGCAGCCGATCGGCCCGGCACCCACGACGACAACGTCGTCGCCCTCCCCCACACCGGCGAGGTTCTGGCCGTTGAGGACGCAGGCGAGAGGTTCGGCGACGGACGCCTCGGCGAAGCTGAGTCCCTCGGGGATCCGGTTGAGCCCGTCAACGGCGAGGACGTTGTGCGGTACGACCAGGTACTCGGCGAACCCGCCGTCGAAGTGGTATCCCATCGACACCTGGTTGGGGCAGACGGTCATCCGGCCGCGCCGGCACTCAGCGCACGTACCGCAGGGAATGGCGGCGATGACCTGGACCCGGTCCCCCGGCCGCCAGCCCGTGACGTCGTCACCGACGTCGGTGATCTCGCCAGCGATCTCGTGGCCCATGACGCGCGGCGGGGCGATGTGGTGGTGGCCGAAGCGGGAGATCTTCACGTCGGTGCCGCAGGTGGAGCATGCGCGGACGCGGATCTTCACGTCGGCGGGGCCTGGCGTGGGCTCGAGCGCGTCCTCGATGCGGACGTCACCGGGTGCGTGGAATCGGACAACCTTCACGAGGGGTTCCCTTCGAGGATAGCGATCACGTCATCGGCGCTCGTCGACTCTCGTAGCCGCTGCGCCTGCGCGGGGTCCATCAGCACCGAGGCGAGTTGGGCCAGGATGTCCACGTGCCCGTCGCCGGCCGCGGCGATGGCGACGCAGACCCGCACGTCGAAGCCGTCCCAGTCGACGCCGTCCGGGAAGCGCAGCACCGCGAGGGCGTCGCGCTGGACCGACTCCTTGCTGTTCAGCGTGCCGTGCGGTATGGCGACGCCCTCCCCGATGTACGTGGAGACGCTCCGCTCGCGGGCGAGCATCGCGTCCACGTACGCCGGGGCGACCGCGCCGACCTCGACGAGTACGGCGCCGCAGCGGCGGATCGCCTCGTCCCGCGATCCGGCCCGCTCGTCGAGCCGGATCGCGTCACGGGCCAGCAGTTCAGCCACTCAGCTCACCGCCACGCTGCACCGCGTTCACGACTCTGGTGACGGCCGGGTCGCCGATGAACACCTGGATCGGCACGATCACCTTGTCGGGCGCGCTGACCCTGGCTCGCGAGGCGAGCCCCTGGTGGCAGATGACCACGTCGGCGTCCGCCGGGATCGAGTTGACAGGTGTGTGCTCGACTGTCACCGCGCTCTTGGCCAGTTGCCGTCGAAGTTGGCTGGCCAGCATCACGCTGCTGCCCATGCCGGCGTCGCAGGCGACGACTACCTTCTTGATCTCGGTGCCGTTGATGGTGGGCATAGGTTCAGACCTCCTGCTTCGCCGACTTGTCGAGGGTCTCGTCGGGGTCGACGACCCTTTCCTCGGCTGGGCCGACAGCCGTCTCCTCGTCCGGGCCGACAGCGTCCGCTGCGGGCTCGCCGCGACCGAAGCCGAGCAGGGCCGAGGCGACCGCGAAGGTGACGGCGGCGGCGATCACGACGCCGAGAATGACCCCGAAGTGGCCACCCTTGGGAGTGACCGCGAGGTAGGCGAAGATGCTGCCCGGCGAGGGGGTGGCGACCAGGCCCGCACCGGTGATGACGAAGGTGCCGACGCCGGCCGCACCCCCGGCGATCATGGCGAGAATCAGCTTCGGCTTCATCAGCACGTACGGGAAGTAGATCTCGTGGATGCCGCCGAGGAACTGCACGATGATCGCGGCCGGAGCGCTGGGCCGCAGCGCGCGGGGGCCGAAGACCATGAAGGCGAGCAGCAGACCGAGGCCGGGGCCGGGGTTCGACTCGATCATGAACAGAATCGACTTGCCCTTGTCGGCGGCCTCGGCGATGCCCAGCGGGCCGAATACGCCGTGGTTGATGGCGTTGTTGAGGAAGAGCACCTTGGCGGGTTCGACGAGCACCGAGGTCAGCGGCAGCAGGTCCTTGCCGACGAGCCAGTCGACGCCCGCGCCGGCCTGCTTGGTGAGCCATTCGACCACCGGGCCGATGCCGTAGACGCCGCCGATGGCCATCCCGGCGCCGATGATGCCGGCGCTGAAGTTGTCGACGAGCATCTCGAAGCCGGGGCGGATCTTGTTCTCCACCAGGCCGTCGAACAGCTTGAGGACATAGGCCGTGAGCGGCCCGATGATCATCGCGCCGAGGATCATCGGCACGTCCGCGCCGACGACGAGGCCCATGGTCGCCACCGCGCCCACGACGGCACCGCGCTGGCCGTGGACCAGCCGGCCGCCGGTGTAGCCGATGAGGACCGGTAGCAGGATGCTGATGATCGGGCCGACCAGTTCGGCCAGGGTCTTGTTGGGCAGCCAGCCGGTCGGGATGAACAGTGCGGTGATCAGGCCCCAGGCGATGAACGCGCCGATGTTGGGCATGACCATCGCGGCCAAATAGCCGCCGAGGCGTTGCACGGTGGCTTTGGGGCCCTGGCCCTTTACCTCTGGTGTGTAGGAAGAGGAGGTCACGGGGGTATCTCCTTCATGAGGGGCGGTCCAGACAGCCGCAGGGGGAAGAAGGTCGTCCGGCTAGGTGTGGATAGTGACGTCGTGGCGGAACAGGTCCGCCGGCCCGGGCATCCGGCTGCCGGGCAGGCTCACCGCGGCGGCGCCCCAGGCCAGGCCCTCAGCGAGGGCAGCGGCACCCTGCGCGCCCGCAGCGAGGAACCCGGCGAGCAGCGCGTCGCCGGCACCGACGGTGCTACGGGGTCGGGCGACCGGACAGGTGCCGGTGCGAACCCCTTCGGCGTCGACCAGGACAGCGCCGTCAGCGCCGAGGCTGGCCACGACGGTGCCAGCTCCCCATGCCCGCAGGGTTTGGGCGGCATCGACCACATCGTCGAGGTCCTTCAGCGGGGTGCCGACCACGTCGGCCAGTTCGTCGCGGTTGGGTTTGAGCAGGGTGGCCCCGGCCAGGGCGGCCTCGCGCAGCGCCGGACCGCTGGTGTCGACGGCGACTCTGACTCCGGCAGCGCGCAGCTTCCGGCACAACTGGGCGTACGCGTCGGCGGGCAGGCCGGGTGGGACGCTGCCGCACAGCACGACCCAGTCGGCACCGGTGGCGCGGGCGAGCACACGGTCGATCACCTCGTCGAACTCGGCGCGGCACAGGGCCGGGCCAGGTTCGTTGATCTTGGTGACCGTGCCGTCGGGCTCGGCCAGGGTGATGTTGGAACGGGTCCGTCCGGAGATCGAAACGGCGAGGACCTCCACACCCTCGGCCTCGAGCAGGCGGATGAGCTGGTTGCCCTCGTCACCGCCGGACGGCAACACCGCTACCGAAGGCACCCCGTTGGCCAGCAGGGCACGGGATACGTTGACGCCCTTGCCGCCGGGGTCAAGGTGAGCGGTGGCAGCCCGGATGACCTCGCCCCGGGTGAGGGAGTCGACCTCCACGGCCCGGTCGAGGCTGGGGTTGAGGGTGACGGTGACGATCATGCGCGTACCACTCGGACACCTGCGGACTCCAGGTCACCGACCAGATCGACGTCGGCACGGCTGTCGGTGATGAGCAGATCGACGTCGGCCAGCTCAGCGAACCGGGCCAGATAGTCGTTGCCGAGCTTGGTGTGATCGGCGACCACCACCGTACGGCGGGCCGCACCGACCATCGCCCGCTTCACCGCCGCCTCGGACGGGTCCGGGGTGGTCAATCCACGCTCGACCGAGATGCCGTTGGTCCCGACGAATGCGACGTCGACGTAGAGGTCCGCCAACGGCGACAGCGCCCAGTCGTCCACGGTCGCCAAGGTCTTTCCCCGGACCCGTCCGCCCAACAGCAGGACGTTGAGGTTGGTATAGGTACCGAGGGTCGTGGCGATGACCGGCGAGTTGACCACGACTGTCAGCTCTCGGTCGACCGGCAGTAGCTGGGCCAGCCGAGCGGTGGTGGTGCCGGCGTCGAGGATGATGGCGCCCTCCTCCGGCACCTCGCTCAGGGCGAGCTTGGCGATGCGCTCCTTCTCCTCGACGAGTACCGCGTCCCGCGCCGCCAGCGCGGGCTCGAACCCGAGCCGTTCGACCGGAATCGCTCCACCGTGAACCCGACGCAGCACCCCGGCCCGCTCCAGGATGGTGAGATCTCGGCGGATGGTCTCCGCCGTCACGTTGAGCCCGTCGGCCAGGCCAGCCACCTCGACCCGGCCCACATCCCGGGCGATGCGAAGGATCTCCTGCTGTCGTTCTTCGGCGTACATCTTGTTGTTTCACCGCCGTTTCCTTTTGCTTGTGCTTTGTTTACGCCCGACTGTAGGGAAAGTCAAGAGATAGACCACAGAAAGCCACACCGGCCAGCACCGGAGCAGAAGGTAAGGCAGCGCAGGGCTTCTTCTGAGGCTTGCGGGCAGCTCGTTTGCGCTGGCAGTAGCCCTGGCCCAGTCAAGGACGCGGCATCTCCTCGTCGTGAAGCCGGGGCCGGTGGTGGCCTTCCACCTCTTGGTGGCCTCCTAGGACACGCCCCGCTCGCTCAGGTCCGACGAATGGTCTCGACGCTGATCGTGACACTGCCGGTGGCGAGGAGGTGCTCGGGCCGCCTCGACAGCGATCAGCAGGAGGATGGAACCGGGGTCGTACCGGGCGATGGCACAGTTTCAGTCACGGGTCTACCTGTCGATCGACCTCGGTGCACCCCTGCTCCGTCTCGCGTTCAACGCGTCGAACCCTCCGAAGTTTGAACGCATGGATCAGGGCCTCGGGGTTATCGCTGGCCGTTCTTGACGCAGAATTCTCTCAGCGCGCCACTCGCGAGCGAGAACATCCGCACAAAATTCGGGTCCCGATCAAGTCGCTCCAACGACTTGACCGTTGCCGGATCAAGATCGATCGTTGCGATCCCGCCAGCTTCCTCGCCATCCGCAGCTGACCCGCGACGAGCCGCACCGCGCGATCACGGCCGTGCCCGCCGGCGGCTCCGCCGTCTACCGCGGGTGGATGCTCCGCGGCGCGTACCGCGCTGCGCCCGGGCGGTAGGTCAAGAACGTCGATCAGGCTGGGTCCTCGTCGACGGCGTGGTGCAGCGCTTGACACGCAATCAAGAGCAAGAATGCCGCTCCATCCAGGACGCAGATGAAGCGGCAGGTCAGAGCGTTATGCAGTGAACTCCCGCGTCGAAACCGAGCGCCCGCCGGCACCTCGTACGGTGCCCGCCTCGGGCGGGCGCAACCAGGTCCCACCCTTCCTGGGACCGACGGGGCCAGGGTCCGAGACGTGCGTCACGGCGCGTCCGGGAATCGTCGGCCGAGCTATCCAGTTGATCAGTGCCGGGACGCCAGCGTATCCAAGACGTCCGTTCGACGACGAAGCGGAGACACGATGACAGTCCTGTTCAGCCCGTTCACCCTGGGCAAGCTGGAACTGACCAACCGGATCGTGATGGCACCGTTGACGCGCAACCGCGCGGGCGAGGATCAGGTGCCGCAGGAGATCTCGGCGACCTACTACGGCCAACGCGCCTCGGCCGGCCTGATCATCACCGAGGGCACCCAGCCCAGTGCCGTCGGCCAGGGCTACGCGGACACGCCGGGCATCCACTCTGCCGAGCAGGTCGAGGGCTGGCGGGCCGTCGCCGACGCCGTGCACGCGGGCGGCGGAAAGATCGTCATGCAGCTGATGCACGTGGGTCGGATCGGCCACCCCGACAACAAGGGCGGCCTGGAATCGGTGGCGCCCAGTGCCATCGCCGCCCCGGGCGAGATCTTCACCCGCGACGGGATGAAGGCGTACCCGGTGCCGCGGGAGTTGCGCGGCGACGAGCTGCCGGGGATCGTCGAGGAGTTCGTCCGGGCGGCGCGCAACGCCGTCGATGCCGGCCTGGACGGGGTGGAGCTGCACGCCGCCAACGGCTACCTGCTGCACCAGTTCCTGGCGCCGTCGAGCAACCTGCGGACCGACGGGTACGGCGGCTCCCCGGAGGCCCGCGCCCGGCTGGTGATCGAGGTGACCCGGGCCGTCGTCGAGGCGGTCGGCGCCGACCGGGTCGGCATCCGGATCTCGCCCTCGCACAACATCCAGGGCGTGGTGGAGGAGGACGCGGCCGACGTGGCCGCCACCTATGGCGCGCTGGTCGACGCGATCGCGCCGCTCGGCCTGGCCTACCTGCACGCCCTGGCCGACCCGACGAGCGACCTGATCGTCGACCTGCGGCGCCGGTTCGGGGGCCCGTTCATCGCCAACGACGGCTTCGCCTCGGTGACCACCCGGGCGGACGCAGAGCGCATCGTCGACGGTGGCCTTGGCGACCTGGTCGCGGTCGGCCGGAACTTCCTGGCCAACCCGGACCTGCCCCGCCGGTGGGAGATCGGCGCGCCGCTGAACGAGCCGGACCAGAGCACCTTCTACACGCCGGGCCCGCGTGGCTACACCGACTACCCGACGCTGGAGCAGTAGGCCCGGCGGCGAACCGTCCGGGCCGGCCGGTGACCGCCGGCCTGGACGGTTCGCCGCGCGGTGGCCGAGGCACCCTGCCCGGCCCGGCCGGCGGTCGATCACGGCGACGTGGCGGGCCTGGCCTTCTGCGGGTGGATCGTCTCCTGCCGGGCGAGCATCGCGACGAACTCGCCGATCTTTCGCTGGCGGGTCTCCGGCCGCTTGACGGCGGGCAGGAAAGCTAGTACTCCCAGCAGGACATCCGTTCTGACCTGCTGTGGCGGTGTGGTTTGTCCGTGGGCATGGAGCAGCCACCGCTGAGTCTCGTGGTTGTGTGGACCAAAGATGCGGCGGTGGCCAGCCTCAACCACCTTCGAAGACGACCCACCGAGATTGCTCGCTACGTCGGCAGTACAGCACCTGAACCGCCTCCCGGCGGCCCATCTAAGCTGGGCCGCGGCGTTCGCTCGCTGCAGTGCGCTGCGGCCAAGCTCGTCGCGACGCGCCTTCCGCGGCGCCGACCCGAGGACGAGTCCTCTTCCCTGTCGAGGCGGCTGAGAACAGCAGCCCAGCGCCGCCCCGCACCCCACGTGCTGCGACCGCCCTGCCCGCCGAGCGCCCCGGCCGCTGCATCCAAGTCCTCGCGGACCGCCGCATCCAACCCGGCCCAATCCTCTGGGCTCGCCGTGAACATCGCCGCCAACGACCCCAGAAACCGCACGGCAGGCAACTCGTCGCGCCTCATCCATGCGACCAACCACGGCCACCTGTCCTCATCGGGACGCTGCGGCAGCTCGGAGTAGATGGCTTCCGCCAACGCCACCCGAACCACCAGATCCGACGCCGACGACAACGCATCGGCCGCGCGATCCACACCAGCGGAAGCAACGAACAGCCAACACGCCGCACGCCGGACCGCGTGGTCATGATCCGCCAAAGCGACCGCCGCGACATCCGCAACGGGATCCCCGCCGCCGGGGGCGAAGACATCATGCAGCAACGTCAGCACCGTGAGCCGTACAGAAGGACGCGGGTCACCAGCCAGCCGGACAAGACGGCGCACGACCGGGCCGGCGCGGTTCGCGTGAACCGCAGCAAAGACCATCGACCGGAACCCGTTCCCACCGACGGCTAGTTCACCGCTCGCGACCGCGGCGTCCAACCACACCAGGTCAGCCGACTCCTCCGCCGGCGCCGACCCGTTCACCACACCGGACGCGGGCCGCCCTTCACGTCACGCATGATCCACAGACCCTGACCCCCGGCTGCTGCCCGCAATCGAGTTAGGGCACCGCTTGGGCTTTCGTACCTAGGCGGTGTTTCCTGGATCTTGGCGAGTAGGTTCCAAGGTGAAGTTGAGCAGTTCCAGGCCGGTGACAGGCTGAAAACCGATCTCGGTGTAGAGCGTCAGAGCTGGGACGTTGTCGGTCTCAGTCTGGAGTGAGACGCGATGCGCGCCAGCGTTACCCGCGATGCGGATGACGTGCTGCAGGAGCGCGTTGGCGATACCGGTACGGCGACAGCCCGGCGTCACGTAGAGGTCGCGGATCGACCATGCGGTGCCCAACATGAGCGAGGCCGGCATGATCGTGACTGTGATGAAACCGCAGACCTCCTCAGCACGGATGGCGGCCGCTGCGGTGAGCCTGTGCTGGGTGACCTGCTCGTGCAGCCAGGATCGGGTGTTCTGAGGGGCTGACGGCTGGCCGTAGTGCGCCCGGTAGTCGTCGAACAGCGCAGCGACCTGATTGAACGCCGGGTGGGTGGAGGTTATTGGCTCTACTGTCGTCACACCGCGAGTGTGGCCGACGGTCGAGCCAAGGGCTGTCCTCGGGTCAGGTCGCGAACCCAGATCGTCATCGTGGCGATGTCCACGGTGGCCCGATACTTCTAGTCCCCTAGTCCCGTTTGTCGTAGCGGGTGGCCACGGCGCGGAACTGCCTGAGTTTGTTGATACAGCCTTCGGCGATGTTGCGCTGCTTGTACCGCTCGGGGTCGAACTTCGGTGAACGGCCTCCCTTCGAGCCCTTCTTGCGTCGGTCGGCGGCCTGGTCAGCCTTGATCGGGATCGTCGCGCCGATCCCGCGGCGGCGCAGATGACCGCGGATCGCCTTGGACGAGTGCGCCTTGTCTGCCAGCACATGACCGGGCCGGGTCCGGCCCGATGCAGGCCCGCCCAAGCCCCGGACGTCTCCGACATCCTCGAGCGACTCGGCACCGACCACGGGGAGCGGCGGCGCACCGCACCCCCGATGCCCAACGATGCGCACGGATGACGAACCTGGTTGCCGACCACCCCAGCAAACGGGGGGTTTTCGGGGGGCGGTTCAAAACCCCATAGACAAACTTAAAACCCTGACCAGCGTTTCCGCTGGTCAGGGCTTTTCGTTTGTCGGGACGGCCGGATTCGAACCGACGACCCCTTGACCCCCAGTTTTACAACGATTCTGTCACGGCATATCAGGATCGGATGATACGTCCACGGAATCAGACAAGAGCGACGCCTCGACATGTTGTCACGTGTCGCGCTCTGCCGCCTCATCCTCCCGTTGTGGTCCGCGGCGTTACCGGACTCGTTACCGCGAATCGTCAAGGGCTTCTTCTGCCACGCAGTCCGGCCGGACTCCAGCGTCGCACGGTCGTCAGAGGGCTGGTCATCGGTGTCAGGTCAGGCGGGTTCCGACACAGTGCCGTCAAGTTTTCGTCCGCTTGAACCAAGCGACGTTGGATCACTAGACGCGGTGAGGGGCCAAACTTGTCAGTTGGACTGGCGTCGTACCCACACGCTGCTGGGATCCAGATGCGCACCCAAACCAGCCTCGTAGCCCGCTCCCGACAGAATGGCCACCAGCGCCTCTCCCATCACCTGTTGAGCGCGGGCCCTGCGTGGAAGGTCAGGGCTGTTGAGGTTTCGGGCTTCGAACGCTGCCATCGATCGCGACCGTAGGTCCTCTTCGCACTCCCAGTAGATGATCACCTGCCGAGGTCCACCACGTCTCCGGCACTTCTCAGGTGAGGTCTCCGGCTTCCCGGAGGTTTGGGGGCCTGGCACCGGCCGGCGCGGCAGCGCGGCAATGCTGCGGACATTCAAGACGATCTTCGTGCCCTACTGTTGATTTCGCTGTAAAGCTTGCCGCCGTCCGGGACCACGACCGTCATGTCAGTGTGACTGCTCCCATACGCCACATCCTGCTTCAAGGCGGCACCGTCACAGTACCGGATGCCCTCACACCCCTGGCGTTACAAGCGGTGAACCGCGGAAAAACTGACGAAATTCGACACTGTCGGGTATGGCTCGTCAGCGGCGGCTGCCACTAAGGTCAACGGTCCTTGGACTGGGCCGGCGGACCTGCGGCCTGCGCAAAGCACGCTCAGCCTGGGCGATGCCGCGCGCGAGGAGTGGGTAACCCTGACCTTTGGTAGGTGAGTGTGACGGATCGTTCGGCACTGCTGATCGGCATTCCTTCCTGCGACGACGACCTCTTCGCGCCGATGTCTGAGGTTGTGTGCGCCGACATTTCTCGCATGTCCGACGCACTGAGCCAGTCCGGTTACGAAATCCGACACTGCGGGGTGGGCGACAGCTCCGGGCAGGAGCCGACTGGCAACCGCATACGGGCGGCGGTCTCGAAGGCGCTGCGGGAGGTATCACCGGGCGGTGTAGTCGTCGTCTACTTCTCCGGACATGGCGTGGTGGTGAACGGACAGAGTTGGCTGGTGCCGCAGGATGCATACACCGGACCGGCGGGCCCGGAGGTCGAAAGCCTCGTCCCCGTGGTGCCACGGGATCTTAGTCAATGCCAGGCCCGCCTCGTCCTGTTCATCATCGACGCCTGCCGAAACGACCTAGCGGACTCGCTATCCACGCCGTGGGAGCGGGGGCAACTACCGATCCCTGAGAACGGCGCCTTCGTCCTGTTTAACAGTTGCGCAGCCGGCGAGCGGAGCCTGCATGGGAACGATGGCAGCTTCTTCACCCAAGCGCTGGCCGAGGTGCTGGACCGCCGCCACGACGCCCGCACGCTCGACGCGGTCCGCACGGCGGTCACACGCCGGCTCGCCCGGAAGGCTGCGCGCACCGACGGCCTCGAGCAGACACCGGAGATGGTCATCGCTCAACACGGCATCGATCGCAACGAGATCGAGGCCCTCATCATCTGCGAAGGCGACCCGGTCAGCACAGCCTGGCGCAGGGCCGTTGAGTCGACCCCGTTGTGGCAGCGAATCGATGCGACGGATGCCGACGTCGAAGGGATCCGCCGGGCGGTGGTCGAAATCGTCGATGATTGCGCCACGCGCTGGATGGAGTCCCGGGAGCATCTAGCGGATCGCACGGGCATGCGTGACTCGTGGTCGGCACAGGATTATCCGGTCCGGGTGCTCTCCGCCGTGGATCTGTGCCTGCCCGAGCAGGCAAGGTTGACGCCCGGCGAGGTCTCGGTAGTGGTGGCCGCGCCTTTTATCCGGGAGATCGGACTCAGCGCCGGCCTCCGGTTAGCCGCCGGTATCTCGCCGCAGGACTTCACCCGGACCTACCGGGACGGCCCCCGCAGCGATCTGGAAATCACGCACGCGATGCACGAGCACGTGTGTCGTCGCGCCGAGGGTCTCGCCCGGCGGGGACAAGGCGAGGCCCGGGATGCGCTGGCCGGATGGCTAGTGCATCGCTGGCTTGCCGGCCGGTCGTCGCTTTGGGTCGACTCACACATGGGTGAGTCGCTCCAACGACTCGCCGCCGCCGTCGTGCGGCACGGCGGCGCAGCGAACGTCACCGCCCGCGAGTTGTTCTCGCAACTGCGAGTTCTTGTCCGCGGCATCGATGGGGACTCAGCAGACCGACGACTAATCGAGGACCTGCACGCGCACATCTTCGATCGTCGCTTGCGTTCGCTAGCCGCAGTGTTGTGGCTCGCCGGCGTCATGGCGGCGGATCCCCGCCGGATGCCGACCGTGGTGGTCGACCATGTCGGCGTCGGCTCGGAGCTGCCCCTATCCGCGTTGCATACAGCCACGGTCAAGGCAACCTGGCACCGCACCGGAGACGAGCTGGCGTTGACTGCGGTATGCGACCACCCGGCGCTGTACGCGGCCTTCGAAGGGCTGGTCCGCCGCGCTGACGAGGCGCGCCGGGTGCTATCAAGCCTCGAACTCGACGAGCGTTTCGATCACAGTCTGCCCGCCGCGTTCTCGTCAGCCAACGTCCGCGCGGAGATCAACGAGGGCATGCCGGCCTTCGACACTCCGCTGCTGCAGTTCCGGCTTTCCGACGACAAAGTACGCGAGCTGCTGATGGGCCGTCAGCTGTACGGCGAACCAGAACTAGCAATCCGCGAGCTCTACCAGAATGCGCTCGATGCCTGCCGATACCGCCGGACCCGTCGGGCCTATCTCAACAGAGTGGACGTGCCGATCACGAACTGGGCCGGCCGGATCGAGATTCGCCAGGGTGTCGCCGCCGACGGGCGTGAGTTCATCGAGTGCACGGACAACGGCGTCGGCATGGGTAAGGACGTTCTGCTCAGCACCTTCGCCAACGCGGGTGAACGATTCGTGTACCGACCGACATTTCGAGCCGAGTACGCCCGCTGGCAGGAACTGGTGCCGCCGCTGCAGATGGTGCCAAACAGCCAGTTCGGCGTCGGCGTTTTCAGCTACTTCATGCTGGCCGAGGAAATCACGATCGCGACTAGGCCGATCGGTGAAGACGATGTCGTCGCCCAGCACGGCTATAGCGTGCGCATCGCCAGCAGCGGCAGCCTATTCCAGATCACTCCCTCGGCCGACATGCCAGGCGGCGGCACACGGGTGCGGCTTTACCTGACAGGGGAGGACCGCATCTCGGTGCTGCGCACGCTACGCCGACTCCTCTGGGTCGCTGAGTTCGAGGTTGATGTCGCCGAGGAGGAGGGTTCAGCCGAGGTTTGGCAGCCAGAGGAGTTGCGTTACCCCACGGCTACCGTGACGCCACTGAAGCACGGCACGGACTTGTGGTGGGTTTCGGGTGACGGCGGCTTGGCGGCCGACGGCGTGCGGACCAACGAGGAGCGGCACGGGCTGGTGGTAAACCTGCGCGCGGCGCGCCGACCTCAGTTCACTGTGGACCGAAATCGCCTCCGTGAGTGGGACCGGAAGTGGATCAAAGATGAAATCCAGGCTTCGCTACCTGCACTGGAGGAGTGGCCGGGCCTCACCCTGCCTTGGCTATGGCGCGTCGCCGACAAGACACCGATGGTGGCAGAGCAGGTGTTCGACTGGCTCATAGCGCACCGGCGACAGATTCCAGTGGAGGGAACCTTCGCCCACGGCACGCTCGCCCCGATCGATCGAGTCGGTTGTCTCTCGGGCGACCAACTCCTCTTCAACGGCGACCTCAGCCCGTTTTCTGCGTCCCGCGACATGTGGCTGCTGGCCTGGCGGGTCGGGGTCTGGAAGGGAATTCTCACCTTTGTCGGCATGGAGTCCGTCCCGGAGGCGACGCGACTCGACGGCTTCCCGGTCGTACGACCAGTCGACGCCGCTATGCTCGGCAAGGTCTACGAGGCAGGTCGCCGGTACGCGAGCCCCAGCGCCTACGGGCGGCCCGCAGTCGAGGAGTTGGTCGAGCTCGCCGCCGACGAGGACGAGCCTCCTGTGGCGCGACTACGCAGGCTCCGCCGCTATGCGATCACCGGCCTAGACATCTCCGCCGCACGCGAAATCGCCCCTGTTCGCTGCCGGTTTCGGGAGAACGGCGAACTCCTTGCGGAGGGCATGGAGCACCGGTCGCTGCTTTACGCGGTCGCCGCTTGGGCGCCGCCGGGTAGTCCGCCGCGTAAGGCCGTCGGCTTCTTGCTGGCTCGAGCCTCCCTAGACCTGCACGCACCGCTAGGCGAGGTGATGCGCCGAGCGGCGGATGTCGTGCCGGCCAATTGGATCCCGCCCGCCGACGTCGGCGAACTTCGCGACCAAGTATTCACCTGGAACGACCTCGCACTGTTCACCCGCGACCTCGACGGCGTGCCGCCATGGGTCGGATCGACGCTCGCGCCGTCGCACATAGTCCGGGTCAGCTCGAAACTCGGTCGCAGCGTGCCGGAGGCCCTCGTGCTGATCGACCGGTACCGGCCGTTCGGCTACGAGGTGATTGGCCGGCAGCATTTTCCGGCAGACCTGCAGCAGGTGGAACATGAGGCCCTCGCATATGTGCACGACCGGGGTGAACCACTGACGGCACTGCACCTGTTCGTGCTCGCCGGCCGTGTCGGGGCGACTGTGCGACAGGTGCGCGACGGCCTCGCCCGGCTTGCGCGGTTAGGCTTCCTCCGGCTACCTACATACGATCCAGAACTAGACGCGACACCTACCGAGAATGAACGCGTAGTCATCAACGAGGATCTCTTGCTGTATGACTATGGCATTAACTGCCAGGTGCTGGCGACGGGGTGGGCAGCTGTGCGGGCCATGGCACAGGCGATCGGGCAGCACCGCGTCTCCGGCTTCGATGACCGACTGGCCGAGCGCCGCCGGCTCCTGCGCATCGTGGACCCGCGCAGAACGCTTACCTTGGCGGAGGTTATTGACCTAGCCTACGCGCTTGACTGTTCTCTCGCCGAGGCGGTTAGCTATTTCACCAAACTCTTCCCGGACACCACTGACCTGTCGTCACTGTCATCGGCGGTGGTCCGGTCCGACGCCACGTGTCACCGTTGGGAGGAACGAACTGCCCTGATCGGGCCGTGGAGCGACCTTCACTACGGCGTACACGATGTGGGGTGGGGACTCACGGCGGCCGACATCGTCCGTGGGGCCGCCGGAGCACGGCAGTCGGTCGCCACGTTCCTCGGCTGGCTGGAATCGTTCCGCCCGCTAGGTGTCCCACTGCCGACGCTCGACGAGGAAGGGCGACGAGCGCTCGACGGCCCGCCCGCCGATCGCTACGACGTTGCCATGCTGCACCGCACGCAGGGCAACGGCCGTGTCCTCAAGGTGGAGGTGGTCTCGGTGCTGTGGCTCGTCCAAGTCGCAGCGCGGTACGGCTGGACGGTGGCGGAGTGCCACCGCCGGATGGCGCGTCTGACGCCGCTCGGCCTGCGCCTCGAGTATCGGGCAGAGGCATGCCCGGACGAGCTCGTCTCATGGCAGGATCTGCTGCTTCTCACTGTGCATCGCGACGGCCAGGAGCCAGTTGTGCACGGTCCCGTCTCCGCGGACCACATCGCCGCCGCCTCGGCCGACATCGAGGAATCCGCCGAAGCGGTCAGGGCAAGGCTTGCCAGATTCGCCGAACTCTTCGAGCTGCAGCTCGAAACCACCGCCTGAAGTTGATCGGAGCAGGAACTTTGCCCGAGCCGACCCACGTCGACCATCACCGCAGCGTGGAGTACCAGCAGCAAGATTTCCGCGAGCGGTCCGCCGACTTCCGCATCACCAAACTCGGCGACGGACGCCGCATTGAGGTTACCGGCGTATGTCCCGGGTGCGGTGGCCATACAACGACGACGTGGAGCTACGGCAGCGGAAACGGCTATAAGAGCTTCCGCACCCGCCGCCGCGAGGCCGACCAGGTGGCCGACACTCTCCGAACGGTTTGCTGCGACTGCGGGCATGGCCACGCCAACCGCCCAGAAACCGACCCGTTCCTCGGCTGTGGTGCCTACTGGCAGGTGGATCTCGGATGAGCGCCGAGCGCTTCTGGTGGGCGCAGCGGGCGCAGCAGCTCCGATACACGCAGCTCGACGTGGCCCGGCGCCAAGCCGAGACCTGGCGTACCGGGCTAACCGGCCTCACTACGCTGCTCGGTGGCGTGCTGCTCGTTAAGGGTCGAGAAAACGCGAGCGCGCTGGCGAGCCCTTATCCATGGATGGTCTTGACGCTCTTCCTCCTTGCGGCCACAGCCCTGGTGTGGGCGACGCTGTCGGCTATCCGTGCGGCATCCGGCGTCCCGGGTGATGAATGCCTGCTTACCGGCGAGGACCTGGCACGGTGGACCGAACGGGAGGTTCGTCAGGTCTACCGCTTCATCACCGCCGCCCGGTACTTGACCTTAAGCGGCCTATTCACGATTGCGCTGGGCGTCGCGGTGGCATGGTCGGCCCCCATGGCGAAGCCCGACCAACCCGTTGTGCGGGTGAGATGGGGTTCGGACCAAGTCTGCGGCAAGCTGCTCGCCATGGGCGAGGGCACGCTACGGGTTGGCCAGCGGGATCGGTACTACGTCGTTCCCCTAACTTCAGTCGTTCGTGTGGATGTGGTGCCCGCCTGTGATGCGTGACCGGGCTAGCGCTTTCGAGAATGAGTCTTGCCACGTTGTAAGTCGACAAGCAGGCGCGGTCATGCCGGAAAAGGGTGCCGGCATCGCGCTGTAGGCAGCGACGGACAGAGGTCGTGTCCGATGTTCACCCCCGCAAGCAAAAGGCAATGACCGAAGGTCGATGGACAAACCCCCTCGACGGAATTCCGTCCCCCAATAAGGCGGCCATAGCCCGGGAATTGGTGAAACGCTGGCAGGATAGCCTGGCCGAACCGAAGTTGAGAGCACGCGTGGGAACGGTAATCGAATTCATTCGACGAGCCAACACGGCGGACAAGGTTCAGATTGAATGATCGCCGGGTTCGTAGTGAAAAGAGTGGGTGAGCGACACCCTCTTCATCCTGGAACCCGTGCGGATGATATTTCCGCCTTGCGATGGCGCAGGTTTCACGCTCAAGGGCCTGTTGAGCATGCAGGGTCGACGAGCGAGGATTCACTTCCGCGATGACGACTCGCCCGTATTCGAGGTCAAGGCAGCCGGGAGATCTGCTCGATTGAGCATCGCCGGGCACGGATCGCTGACCACAACCCAGCGCTACCTACACCCGGACCGGCAATCGATCACCGACGCGGGAACGGCGCTGAGTGCTCACCTGAAGGCCCGCCGGTCCCCAAGTGGTCCCCAGCTACGCGCGGTCTAGATCGCAAACTCCCCACTGTTTCAGCCCAGCAAGAAGGCCGCTGACCAGGGCATACGCTCCGGTCAGCGGCCTTCTTTTGTACTGTCGGACGCTTGTGTAGGATCTCCGGCGACGGAGGGCTCAACGGCTTCAACCGAGCCATGCGGAGCATTCTGAGCCGAGTCACTTACACCAAGGCGCTGTGTCAGCACTTCATGCTGGGACTTCCACTTCTCGTATTCCTGCCGTCGTCTCTCGTCTTTCGCTGCACCATCTCGCACATAGATTCGCAGCCCTCCATGGATGTCTTCCTGCCACTTTTTAAGCGTCTTCTGAATCTCGCGAAGCGCTTTGGCCGAATCGTGCGCCCCGTAAGTGACCGTCCACCTTCGGCCCTTGAACATCGACCAATCGAGCGTCGACTGAGACTTATACGTCTCCTTGCCTTGTGAATCCTTGTAGCATACGAGCACATCATGGCAATCTGGCAGATCGGTCTGACCGCGCGATTGAGAGAAGTCCCAGACCGTTCGCCACTCTTGCCCCGGCGCCAAGATCGGAAGCCTATCGAAAACCCAGACGTCTTCCACGTCTCCTGCGTCGCCGCCGCTCCTCTGCAGCGGCGGAGTTGACCGGAATTCGATGTCGTAGGCAGCGGTCGTCCCGAAGTTGCGAATTACGAGGTCAACGATGGCGGGACTCACCTCAGCCGGCTCCATGAACGCCACCACGTACGGCTGGGCCTGCTCCTTGCGCAACCTCCGCGCCTCACGGGCTTGCCCTAAGGCGATAAAAGCGGCGATGGCAGCCACGAGGAGAGTGGCCACAGCGGCGGCAGCTGACCAGTTACCGGCGTTCCAGTCGTGAAGGGTGTCCCACAACCACCATTCACGTGCGGTCGTCCAGAGTCTTGCGAGAAGTTCCATGAGAGGTCCACTCCACGCTCGTCGAGTCAGCTCGCCAGCATTGCCTCAGGCGGATTGCCGAGAACGGTCCCCAAGTGGTCCCCACAGAGGGAGCACGAAGGGAGACGGGTACTTCCTCCGGCATTGATCGATCCCCGCTCTGAACAGGGAAAACTTCCGGTTCAGAGCAAGACTCTTCCCGTCGGGACGGCCGGATTCGAACCGACGACCCCTTGACCCCCAGTAGTCTGGTGGCCCAGCGGCATGCTCACGAACGTTTATCCAGGTCGTCTCAAGTATAAACCAGCCGAGTAAAGGAATCGTCGCGGCGCTCCATCAACGTGACAAGGCTCCCTGCCTCGATCACGCACTCCCCGCTCCGTCACTTGGGACGCTTAACGTTCAAATGTGGCCGCCGCGTCCTCAGGGACCCTCCTCCTCAACGAGCACCCATACCTGCTTGAGTGGCAGCTCGGCACGGATCTCGTCCGGAAGACGTAGATAATTCCGGCACACGGCATCAATAAGATCATCAGCATCCCACACTCGGATGCGAAAGTGCTGGTTGATCAACTGAGCTCGAGCATTGCCGTTCAGGCCGCCCCACGCCACAAGCAGCGCCTGGTCGGCACTATGGCTGCCTAACGCACCTTGCAGCTTCTGTACTACATCCACGCCCACCGGGCTCGCGTCACTCTTGACCTGGACCACGAGCCGAGGGCTGTCCAAGCCAAACGGACCCCGACCGGCGAAGACATCAACTCCCCCATCACCGGATGCTTTGGTCACCATGCAGGTAAAACCCTCGGCACCGAGCACAGCCGCAACTAGATGCTCGAGCTTATGTCCGGCATACTGTTGAATCACTGCACTGGTGATCCGATCGCGCGCATACCGCTCCACATCGACGACCACCGGTTCGTCGGCCACGACATCGCCGGCCTGCGGCACGTCGTCCGCGAGCTTGGCCGCGTTCTTCGCATGGGCCGGCCTGGCGCCAGGGTCGTGCCCGGTCGCCAGCACTTGAGTCATCCGCCAGGCGCCGTCGTTGCGGCTCACCTCGCAGATCGTCAAGAAGGCGCCGAGCGTGTACAGCAGGTCCTGCTTGATAGCCGTCCGTGGGACGTCGGTCCGCAGCCACTTCACCGGCCGGCCGTGCCGACGATCAGGATCAGGATCAGACCGGTACTCGTACCCGCCGGTCACACGACCCATAGCGATCTGGCCGGAGTTCGTCATCGGCAACACCACGAGGTCACCTGTCGCGATGCGTTCCCGCAACGCCCACAGCTGACCAGTGTAGTTAGCTACGAGCCCCGCACCGGACTCCGGAAAACCAGCCCGGACCAGCTCTCCAACCGACTCTCTGGTCGTCGCTTGGCTCAGATCATCGACCTCTCGGAACCCCCCACCGGCAACCTGCTTGTCAAGCGCCCAGCTCACACGCTCACCGTGACGGCCAGCCCGCACAATCCAAACCCTCGGCACAGCTCCGGACATCAGCGCTCCATTAGGACTGTCAAAACCAGCACCCCAGTCGTGTGAGGACCGGCGCGCCTCACCCTACCGAGCTGGGCTACACGGGCAGCGCCAACCCTCGTGTTCGAAGAGACGCATGAGCAGGTTCGCGGCCTGGCCCCGGGGAAGGTCTCCATGAGCGCGTTGACGCTCCTATAGGCACCCTCGGTTCAGGGCGGGTTTCCAGCGCATCGTCCATCGGGTTCGGCCTGCTCCGGTGGTGTCCAGGGACCGGGTCACCAGGTACAGACACTTCAATGCGGCCTGCTCGTTCGGGAAGTGGCCGCGGGCTTTGATCGCCCGCCGGTAGCGGGCGTTCAGTGATTCGATCGCGTTGGTCGAGCAGATCAGCCGCCGGATTTCGACGTCGTAGTCGAGGAACGGAATGAACTCGGCCCAGGCGTTGTCCCACAGCCGGATCACCGCCGCCCCACTTTCTCGGCCAGGTCGTCGAACGCGGCCCGGGCCGTGGTGGCGTTGACGGCGGTGTAGATCGGTTCGATGTCGTGCTTGAGCGCGTCCCAGTACTTGCGGGAGGTGAGCCGGAACGTGTTGCGGATCAGATGGATGATGCAGGTCGTCACGATCGTGCGGGGCCACAAGTTCGTGACGACCTCGGGCAGCCCTTTGAGGCCGTCGCAGACGAGGAAGAACACGTCCTTCACGCCCCGGTTACGCAGGTCGGTCAGCACGCTCATCCAGAACTTCGCGCCCTCACCACCGGTGCCGGCCCACAACCCGAGGATGTCCTTGTCCCCGTCGAGAGTGACCCCGATCGCGGCGTAGAACGGCCGGTTCGCGACCTGCCCGTCACGCACCTTGACCACGATCGCGTCGATGAACACCGCCGCGTAGATCTCATCCAGGGGCCGGTGCGACCAGTCGGTCATCTCCTCGATCACCTTGTCAGTGATCCGCGAGATCGTCTCCTTGCTGACCGAGGCGCCGTAGATCTCGGCGAAGTGCGCGCTGATCTCCCCGGTCGTCAAACCTTTGGCATACAGCGACAACACGACTTCGTCGACCCCGGACAGGCGCCGCTGCCGCTTACGCACGATCTGCGGCTCGAAGGTGCCGGCCCGGTCCCGTGGCACGTCGATCTGCACCGGACCGTGGCATCGGTCAGCACCGTCTTCGACCGGGTTCCGTTGCGCACGTTGCCCGAACCGGCGCCGTCGGTTTCGTGTTTGGCGTAACCGAGGTGCTCGGTCATTTCCTCGTTCAACGCGGTCTCCAGGACCGTCTTGGTTAACTGCTTCAGCAGCCCGTCCCGGGCCGGTCAGCGACAGGCCCTGCTCCTTCGCGGCCCGCACCCGCTCGGCGGCGGCTTTCGCCTCCGCCGACGGCTCAGGCCGCTTCTTGCGTCCGGTCTGGTCGTTCAGTGTCGCGGTCATCACGGCACCCTCCTCACCAGGCACAACGCCTGGCAGGTCAGGCCGGAAACACCTTTAGATCCACAGACCCCGGGATCCTTGACCGATTCCGTGTGGTTCGGAAGTGTGGTTGAAGTTTTCGACGCTTGGCGTATCCGCTTGTTCCTCGACGATGCCTCCGATGGGCGGTTACGACAATGACGGCATCGTCGCACCCGGCAGCGGTCGACCGTCGGGCTGGATGCAGCGCAGCCCTCGGTGACGGGTAGGTCGAATGGGCAACCAGTGCCGCGGCAGGCTGGTGCGTAGCCGCTCAAACGCGGCGGCCGAGTGATGAGCACCAGCTCCCCCGGCCGGCCGCCGCGCATGACGACCGGGTCGCCGGTGATGCCGGCGACATCGGCCAGGGGCGTCGGCAGGGTCACGCGCCTCCTGGCGTCCGCGGCGCAGGAGCGACCGGCACCGCCGCTGCTCAGCGCAGACCTCATCGCGCACCACCAGCTGCGCCCCCGGGCTGGCACCGGGACGTCCGGGCCCACTGCTGCGATCATCTCGCCGCAGCTGTTCCACAGCGGCGGTCAGTCGGGGCCGGGATGCCGTGGTCGAGCGAGGTTCGGGCCACGATGCTCGCCGAGGTCGTCGCCCGCGTCTGCGACGGCCCCGTAACGAACTGGGCACGCCCGCATCGTTGCCTGGAGCGCGCCGGATGCGAGCTTTAATGCCGCCGGCATCAGTCCATCGTCCCGAGCCAGGATCCGGCCAGCGCCTCCGACGCAGAGACCCTGTGGGCGCAGCGCTTCCGCGCCCGAGACACCGACAGCTCCTCGGCGCTGGCGGGGCACCTATCGGGACCTACGTGTTCTGGCTGCACTGCGAGGAGCTGGACCGGACGTATCGGGTTGAGCTGTACCGCTGTGCCTGACCCGGGCCTCTGGATGGCCGAGGTGCATCCGTCCTAGTCCCGGAGAAGCCAGGCGAGCGCATGGTCGCCGACGTCACCTACGGCAAGAGGTGCTGCTAGGCAGTCGAGACATCGCTACGCGGCGTAACCCGGCGCGGGCGGGCCGAGTGCTGCGAGCTGGGTCTGGATGAATCGGCGACTCGCCGGGCAGATCCTCGGCGGAGGGATCGTGAGCTGAATTCGCGGTACCCTCGAAGCGACCTCGCGCTCCGGTCTGGACGGTCGGCGGGTCGGTAGGGAGCGTTCGGGATGGGCCAAGGATTTTATGTCGAGAATGGGCAGCTTTACGGCCCGCCGCCGCCGGCACACTGCGAGACGTGCGAGCAGGGCACCCAGAAGCAGGTGGTGACGACGCCCTACGGCTGGGCGTGGCAGTGCAAGCGGTGCCTCGCGGTGTCCGACGAGAACCGGTACGAGTTCGACCCGACGGCATCCCCGGACGGGCGGACGCAGGGACTGAAGGCCGTCCGGACGTTGCAGCAGCTGATCATCGGGCTGCGGAACAGCCAGGAAGGCCCACTCGACCCGGATGATCTGTACGAGGTAATCGGGCCGTACTTTCGTGCCGGCTGGTGCATTCGTGACGTCCACCACGGACTGAACTATCTGCCCAACGGAGCGCTGCACCCCGACTCCGGGTGGAACGACAAGCTCCCGCGCAAGCAGCTGCTCTACCGCGTCAAGCGCCGGCTCCAGCAGTGGCGGTGGGCCGAGCGAAACGAGGACGACGACATCATGGACGG
Source organism: Micromonospora sp. NPDC047557 (assembly GCF_043205095.1). Classification (NCBI taxonomy): domain Bacteria; kingdom Bacillati; phylum Actinomycetota; class Actinomycetes; order Micromonosporales; family Micromonosporaceae; genus Micromonospora; species Micromonospora sp. NPDC047557. The sequence continues at coordinate 93,545 of NZ_JBIDDK010000019.1, forward strand.
CGGCTGGACCGCCATGCGCAACGCCATGGGCGTCGCCGCCCAGCGCCAGCGAGAGCGCCAGCTCGACAGCGAATACGCCTGGCACGCCAAGGCCCGCGAGGCCAAGGCCACCGGAAGGGGTTCGGGCCTGGAGGCAGCGCGTGCAGCAGCTGCCCAGGCGGCATCGCTGTCCCTGCATCTACGCGCCGAAGGCGAGCGGCGTGAGCTGGGTGAAATCCGCCGCAAGGTCGACGAGGCGTCAGGGATCTCTCCGCTTTACCTCGACACCATCCGGGCGACGGCCGAGCATCCCCAGTAGCACCCGGAAGCGCAGAAAGCGCCCCGTCGCGGACCAAAGGGTCCGAAACCGAGGCGTAACGGTGTGTGCGAGCAGCTACAGATGGGCAACCATGCCGTCCTCCACGGGCTCGGCGGGCACCAGCGCGGTGATCTACGTGCGCTCGAACATGCCGAGCACCAGGCCCACGAAGGACAGCAGCACCGCCTGGTCCTCGGCGGACATGTCGAGACCGAAGCCGACCGCGGGCGATGCGCGGGTTGCCGCCGTCGACGGCCCATCGGCACGTCGCAGCCGGAACCGCGGCAACGTTCGTCCACGACGCCGTCGGCTGGCTCGCCGGCCGCGAACGTTCCTCCAGCCCCGCCAGTGAGCGGGTGGATACGGCAGTCACCGAATTCCTGGTGACCATCTCTACTCGCACCCCGAACCCGCTGCTCGGCTCCGGCCCTACCGCAGACAACGGCCGGCATATCCTCGCCCGCCTCCACGGTCGAGGCAACGCCGGGGCCGGCCAGCTCCTCAGCAGCCTGACCTGACCACATCCCACCACCGGCCAGCTACATTGGCGCTTGTCCAGGCATCGGGGGCTGCCTGCGCTCGCCACCACGGTGGTGGCCGATGCCGGTGGCCAGGGTGCCGTCGGGGGAAATCTCTGCCACATACCATATGGTCTCGCCAACGTCACGCGGTGGTGGGATTCGGAGTGTGACGTCGGCCTTTGGAGCTTGCACAGAGACGCGCGCGTCACTCGTGGCGAGGGTGCCGTCATTCGAGAAGCGTTTCACGAAGATATTGAGGCGGGTAGGCCGGGTGACCGTTACAGTCTCCGGTCCGTAGCCGTTAGTGATGTCGTCGTCGAGTCTGGCGAAGGGCGGCTTTTCGAGGTCGCCGCGGTTGCCATGGTAGATAGTCTCGGCCGGGTCGCTGCCCACAACCACATGCAGGTCAAGATCGCTGGGCTGATGGGACCAGTCCAGACGGATGGTCGCCCACACTCTGTCGGCACTGGGCTGATTGTTTCCTCTGGTGACGACAGCCGCTGGGTGTTTCAGGCCGATCGCGTCGCGCAGCCACGCCGCAAACCGCGCCTTCAGGGCCGGCTCATCCGGCCGAAGCCGACCTGTGATCCCGCACCTGTTCCGCTCCGGCTCGGCCACCCTCTCCAGAATCGAACTCCGCGCCGGACCATAGTTCACCAGCATTACCTGGGCCGCCGGCCTGCCAGCGGCGTAGTCCTGCAGGGCCTCGGCGAACTTTCCCGGGCTCGCTCGTCGATATTGCTTACATTCGACCACGGCGAGAGCGCTGGACGGTGAGGTGACCGGCGCGCGGAGCAGGGTGTAGTCGGGCTGGATCGCGCGCGTACGGCCCCGGCCGATGGGATTGGTCGCAGGCGAGCGTAGCTCTGCCCAGACCAGTACCGGCCCGTGAGCTGGCGTGGCGATCGTCGCGACGTGACTTCCCTGGAACGAAAAGCTGAGCTTGCCGTCCGCAGTCGGGTGTAGTTCACACCGCTTCAGCCCTGCCGTATCGACGATGAGGGTGAGCACCCATGCGGCATACAGTTCATGCCGCCGTTCCCAGGCGGGTAGCGACAGCACCTCGGTCAGCGCCTCCGCCATCCGCTCCACGCTGGCGCTAGTCATCGATACGGAGTCGAGGGCTGCCGATACCTTCTGCTCGAAGGCCGCGATGTCCGACACGTTGCCCGTGCGTAGACGGATGACTACAGAGTCCAGCGTCGTGACTGTCTCGCGCAGCCAAGGGTCACTGTCGAGATCCGCGAGAACGTAGGCGCGGGCTAGGTCGACATCCTCCAAGCCCTGGTCGAGGGCTTCCCTGTCTCGGCGCTGCTGCAGGGCGCGGCGATCAGACGACACCTCGCGGCACTGCCGGAGTACGTCGACAGCGACAGATCGAACTCTGCGCAGCAGGCGATCAAGCGTATCCCGGCCGGTCAGTGGGAGCATCGGGACGCTGCGCGGCCATTCCCCCGCGTCGTAGATTCTCAACCAGGAGTCCACCTCCGACCTGCGTCGCGTGCTGTTGCCTGGATCTTCCGAAGCGAAGTCCCGAATCAGCCCGGCAAGGCTCCACAATCGATCAATGCTCCAGGCTTGCGCACGAGCCAAGCGGGCCCCATTTGCGCCGACCTCAGCCCATGCGCGAAACGTCTCCAAATCAAACGGGAGCGGCGGCCGCCCCGCGCCGAAGTCGTATTCGATCATAAGGTTTGGGTGATCGGCCCGCGTCGACGCAGCAGACTCGTACAGCCGCAAGAGATCGGTCAACATGCCTGCGAACGGACCGAGGCTGGCGAGCACCGCATGTAAGAGCGCGTCAACCGTTACATCATGTTTCTGCAGGGCCGTCCGCACATCTCCGGCAGGTGGAAGCCCCAACGCCGCTCGGATGTCGTCAACCAGGTCGCGGTCATGGCCGGTTGAGTCCAGTCCGTACTTGGACGCCAGCGCATCCCACAACTCCCCCGCTGTTTGCGCCACGGGTGACGTGGTCCTCATAGTTGCACTCCTCAACTAAGTACCTGATTGATCGGAATGACACCAACCCTGCTGCTGCACCTCGCGGCGGGTCTACATATCGGACCATCAGCGTCGGTCTTTTGGATGAGCCGACGGGACGCCGCCGGTCTCAGCTGCCCGCTGCAGGGTGTCCAGCCACCGTTGGGCGGCTTCGACAGCAACCTTGAGCTGTGCAGTGCAGGCGTCGCGGCGATGGCGAACCCCCATCCGACGGTTGATCCACCCGTTCACGTGTGGGTACGGGCCTGCGCCGGTGGCCACGAGTCTGCCGGCGAGATGGTGCAGCGCTGCCGCGACTGCCAAATCGCGGCCGTCGAAGTCTGGAGGCAGGTCGTCAATCGGGACCGACGCGCAGGGCTCGCAGAAGCCGAACATCCACCCGGCCTGCGCACTACGGCACTCCATGCAGATGTACTCGTCGCATACGGCACACAACCCGTACGAGCTGTCGTTGTGGTCGCGCTCTTGCCCCGGGTGTGCCGCGTCCCACGCCTCCGCAATGGTGATGCACTGCCCAGCACAGACGGGCTTGGGGAGCGCCGGAGGCCGGGTGGCCTCGTCCTCGCAGAACCAGCAGCGTTGGAACTCGTAGGCGACAGGCTCTTCTTGGCAGTCGACGCATACTGGCTCACGGCAGGTAGCGCAACTCACCATCGATCCGGCCGGGACCTGCCAGATCCGGTACTCGGACTGGCAGCCGTCGAGGCATGGCCAGCGCACGAACCACCACGCCTCTTCCATACCCCGGCGGATCCGCGCCTCCTCCTCCGGCACTCGCTTGACGGCGGCGTTGCCGGTGACAGCGGCATGAAGGTACGGCTGGTCCTGCTCGACCATTCGCTGACGGGCGGCACGCTTGCGGGCCCTATCACGTGTCATCGCGTTCCCCAACCGACGGAGCCCCGCGCACCCCGCCGTCACGCAAATGACAGCCCGATTCCGGGCACGACGAAGTAAGGAACACGCGAGTCAGAGACCCTTTCCCTCCTCAAAAACAGCCTCGACGCGGGCGAAGGCTGGACCGGAAGGTCGGCAGGCGCGCACTGCCAGCCAGCAGCATAGCGGTTCTGAGCACCAAGGTCACGCAGCCGAGCGACTGCATCGGGAGTCGCGCCAAACGACTTCGTCGCCGCTTCGCTGAATGGTCACGTAGAACGCGTCGCTGCAGCCCTCGATGCACTCGGCCACGGCCACGGCCAGCCGAACCTCGTGAAGCTCGACGTCGGCGGGCCCGATGGTCGAGACCTAGAAGATACCCACGTAGCCCGGCCGGTCCGGCGGTGAACGCCTCCATGAGGATGTGGTCGCTTTGCCACAACGGTTGACGCCCCTCCCAGCAAGCCAATAGTGCGCAACACTGATCCCGTCAGCCCGGCTTGACGCGCGAACCTTCCTGCAGGTCGGGCTCACCGCCGAGGACGTCGCTGAGCGTTAACATCCTGCCGTCGCTGGCCGAAGACGGTGCCGCTTCGAGTTTCAGATGAACATCGGCTCCCAGCTGCTCATGCGCCATAGCTCCGTCGTCCAGGTGCAATCGGTGTTCATCGTCGACGACCACCGATTGACGCAGGATTCTTTCCTGCTCGGCGGCGAACAGCAGTGCAGCCCGGCGCATTTCGATCCGCTGCAGCGCCTCATCTCTGCTTATGACAGGTACCTGCGCTCCGATCGCGACCCCGACTTCGTGCCCCGCCTCAACCGAGGCCGGTGGCGGGCAGGTCAGCGCCGCTACGACATTATCCGGCTCCACGGCGCTCGCTGACTCCGCAGCATTCTCGCGCGCCATGATGTTCTGTACCGCTGTGGTGGACTGTCGGCGCGTCCTCCTCGCTGCAAACGCACGCTTCACCTTCGACGTAGCCGCTGGGATCGCCCGGTCTACTATTAACGACATGAGTATCGGCGTGCCCCTTTCAATCAGGCGGTGCCCCAGATGCACGGCGGCGTCGATGATAAAGTCCTCGACCTCCTCGCGTCTGCGTGACCGGTAATCCGGCGCTTGACAGGTAGCGGACTGCAGGGCGGGCTGCGGCGCGTTGACGACGACAACCTGCTCGTTCTCGGCGAGCGGCTCGAGGGTGGCCTCGCTGAGCTTCCTCGAACCGGAGACCCGAGTTGAAGGGCTGTACCTTCCGGGCTCCTTCTGAGAGCGGGAAAGTTTTTGCCCGGCTGGCCGCCACACCCGCATCACTTCGGCGACCATCTTCGGCTCTTCCTGCGTTCCTGCTTGGTCCCGCAGTGCCGGTTCTTCCTGCATCGCCATCCCCGTCTTAGCCCAACCATTCACATCCGCGCCGCGAAGGCCGCACTCGCCGGACCATCGTCGCAGACGGTGTCACGGTTCGCTATCGCCCCCGCGTGCCCGCCGCGAGCGAAAAGCAAAGAGCACACAGCACGACAATACCGTCCTGCGCGACTGCGGGGCGCCCGGTTCTTGCGCCACGTCGCCACGTACAGAAGTGGCCGAGTTGCAGGTCACGCATTGAGCTGGCATGAAGTAGCGGCTGGACCTCACATCGCGGGAACTACTCCCGCCTGAACCAATCGTCGATTGGGCCCGACATCCTGCTCCACCCGGCGTGCAGACCGTCCCGGCATGCCTGGGTCAGCGTGTCAAGGTCGTCGCCTGCGCCGATGGGATGCAGCCGCTTCCACCACAGCCAGCCAGTGCCGAGTTCGCGTTCATGCCACTGCAGGCCCGCGGCAGGCTCGGCGAGTTGCTTCCACAGCCGAACCGCGGCGATGTCCTTGGCGGATCCACCGGAGACACGTATGCCGATCCACGGCCACAGTGAGGCGTCCGAGACCTTGCGGGGCTGTTTCTGCTGCTGCCATTGGAGCGCCACCGCTACCGTCCTGTCGTCCAGGCACCAGTTTGGTTTGCTCAGCTCGAACGTCGGAAAGGTTGAGTCGATCGCCTGCTCCCAGCGCATTGATGCGTCCGTGACTACCGTGGGGTCGAGGCCTTCGACTGCGGCGATGATCGCGGTCTTCACCGAGTCGATCGCCTCGCTGCGAAGCGCGAGCCACGTTTCGATCCGCTCCCAGTTACGCAAGTAGAAGCGGGTCTGGTCGTCGAGCGGTGTACTCACGCTGCTCCTTTTCGAGCTGGCGAAGGCCGGCGAGGGTGTGCATGAAGTCCAGCGCGGCCACCGACACGCCGCCGACAACGGCCGCTGCCTGATCTGCGGCGCAACCGGGCGTCGCGTTGGGGCAGGGAACGGAGGCGGCGTGCACCGCGTCGGTCACGATGTCGGCGATATCAGACCAGCTCATCGGCCCCCACCGATCACGGCTACCGCCAGCGCTGGCGGGCGCGCGCCGGTTGGGAGTAATGAACACGAGTGTTGGGGACTCGTGGGCCCAGAGGTCCGCCAGCAGCTCACATTGTCTTGTGCTTTCCACAGCGTCGATCTTTGCCTCGATGAGGATGCACTGTCCTGCCGTGCGCAGCAGCAGATCTGCCGCCACCCACCCGGCGCCGCTGTCTTGGCGTTCCTCGCGTCGGACGTCGATCGGGATCCCGTGCGTGTATGGCACGCCGAGACTCTCAAGCAGCCGCGCAACGACTAGATCGCCAAGGCCGTGTTGCATACCAGGCTTCAGCAGCCAGGAGAGTGTCCGCACCATGACCACCTCGTTGCGGTTCAACCCGAGCATCTCAAGGAGAGTGGCGGGTCCGGAGCGCCACCGCCGGCCGGCCATCAGGGCTGCCTCATCGGCGATCATCTGTTCTAGGGTCGTGTCCCAGTCGCGCACCTGCCGGGCGCACACCTCACTCCACTCTCCGGCGAGCTGGTTGAACGGGTGCCCATCGACGCTCACCACGCCATCATCACAGATGGCGTGCGCCAGAGCCCACCGTGTTCGCTCGCTTTCTCGGCCGGCTACCTCTCTGCCAGCCGATCGCCCCATAGGACTCGACCACCTCTCCAAACGAGTTGCATCAGCGGGTGCAGACTGTTGAAGTCACCACGCTCTGCCGGGGCCACGGCCCACGGCGGCGACCAGGCAGGGGCATGCGGAGCCGCAGCCAGCGCCACATCACCACACAGCAACACCAATCAGCATGAGATCGTCTGCACCGTCATCCAGCGGCGCTCCGGCTATCGGCTGCAGGCCCGCCCCGACCACACCATCGGCATCGCGCCGGAGCCATAGCCGCCCCACCGCGGCGTCGCCGGCACGGCGGGCGAGAACGACACGACCTTCGTAGAGGTCGAGTTGCCCGGAGGTGACGGGCTCGAAGACCTCGCCAGGCGCCTCCGTCACCAGGAATCGGCGAGTCGCGGTAAGCGCGGGCCCGACGTCCGAGAGCAATACCCGCAAGGCCCCGACGGGCGGTTGGTCGTGCTTGCCGAGGAGGCGGCTGAGCACGTCCGCCGCCACGCCGCGACGTAGCTGCTCGTGGTAGCGCTCGTTGCGGAACACCCGCAAGCAGCGGTAGCAGCTGGTCTCCGGGCCGCATTCACAGTCGCGGACCCGCTGCAGGGCATGGTTGAGTACGTCCCGCAGCCGCTCAGCGATGCGCCGGACGTGGCCGGCTCCCCCGGGCACGGTGTCGTACAGCATGATCACGCTGCGGCCGGCTTCGGTTCGGTAGATCGTCGCGTCGATGTCGTCGCGGGAGATCTCGAGCGCGCGCACCGCCCCCTCCACCAGTGCGTACGCGACCGATCGCCAGGCGTTGTCCTCGACTCCGACCACGACGGCACCATCGAAGCTCAGGTCGAGGACGTCCGTCTGATATTTGTGGGCCAGCGACAAGTTCTCCATGCGGCCACGGCACTCGCGGCCGCTGAGCGGACTCTGGTGGTCAACCCGACCGTCGATGGCCCGGCCGGCGAAGCCACAGGTCGCGCAAACGAGGAAGCCGCGTCCCATCGCACCGTCGCTGATTGCCACCAGCTCGCCCCGGGCACCGGCCCGGATGGTGATCGCGCCGCCGGCGAGGTCCAACTTGTCCGCGTAGAGCTCAGCGCCGGGAGACACGACATGGATCGCGCCGTGCCAGGCCCGGCGCGGCGCGCTGGTGGGTCGCCGGCCCGTACCGCGCGCCGCGACGAAGCCGAAGACGGGAATGGCGTACTGACGGGGTACGCCGACGAGGGCGGAGCCGCAGGCCGGGCACTCCTGGTCGAGGCGGTCGATCGAGTCGCGGTAGTGGCCGCATCCGTCGCACACCGCGTAGTAGCGTCGCTCGAGGTCGCGTCCGGGCAGCCGGTACAGGCCAGCCGACTGCCAGACCAGTCCCCCGGCGACGACCTCTGCACCGGGTGCGTACTCATAGATGGCCGACGAGAGGTCTCTGGAAAGCTCTAGTTGCTTGGCGATGGGGGCGTCCGCGAAGGCCAGCCGCAGCTCGACGGTGTCGACGGGAAACCCGTACTTTGGCAGGACGTTTCGGTTGGCAAGCAGCCCGAGCAGTTCGCGGCGAGTGATCGTGTTCATCACGCGGCCGTACCGCGCGGCCTTGTCGTCCTGGCGGGCAGTGAAGGCCTCCTGCCGCTTCTGCTCGTACGTGTCGACATCCTGCTGCAGCTCGGCCCGGACCGACTCCAGCAGGTCGACCAGGTGCTCGACCCACTCTTCGGAGTCGACGCCGATGATGTCGCGCACCTCGGCCGGCAGCACCTGCCGCAGCGAGTCGGTGACCCGCCCAGGAACTGGGTTGAGGAAGTCGCGGACCAACGTGACTGGGGCGATCCCGTCGTCACCTGGCAGGAAGAACTCCCCTGCCGTTCGCCAGATGGTGCCGTGGGACCGAAATTGGTGCCGGAAGAATGCGGCGAGCGCGACGGAGTGGGCGTGCCGCCGATCAATCCGCACGTTGGTCAGGGGCACGTACGGCGCCCGAACCTCGCCGGCGATCATCCGGTCGGGCTCGGCGAAACGGGAGAGGTCGTGCGAGCGGCGCTGGGCATAGGTGAGCACGAGCGCGGCTGAATCGGTTCGGCGGCCGGCCCGGCCGGCCCGTTGGACGTAGTTCGCGGTGGTCGGAGGCATGTTGCGCAGCATGACGGCTTGCAGCTCACCGACGTCGACGCCGAGTTCGAACGTGGTGGAGCAGGAGAGGGCGTTGACTTCGCCGCGGACGAACTGCTGCTGAATTTCGGCGGCTCGTTCGCTGGTCCACTGGGCGGTGTGTTCGAGCACGCGCAGCGGCACTGGGTTCATGTCCCGATAGACGTTGCGGTAGTGGTCCGGGTCGGTGTCCGCAGCAGGGGACGTCCAAGGTTCGAGATCGCCGGTGCAGGCCATGGTGGGGCAGGTAGCGCGCACGTTGAACGGGGTGAGCTTGCGGCACCTGCTGCACTGCCACATGGTCAGGCCGCCGGCCGTCGGCGTGCAGGTGATCAGGGCGGAGTCGAGCTGGTGGACCTGCCCGATGCCGGCTTCGGTGCCGGCGATCAGCCACTCGGCCTGTGGCCCCTTGGTCAGCAGGCGCCACACGCCCTCCAGCAGTTGGATCGGGTCCGCCTGCCGGTCGAGCCGAGCAAGCACGCGGGTCACGAAGTCGGCCCGCCGGTTGGTCCCCCTGGTCGGCAGCCAGCTGAGCACCTTGCGGCGCGCGTCGGAGCCGGTGCCGCGTACGTAGATCGGGCCGAGCCGCGGCTGGAACGCCTCGTCGCGGGGGTCCACTCCGTCCAGGGCGCCGACGGCGCCCTGGAGCCGAATCGATCGGATCAACTCGGCGAGCAGCGCCCAGACCTCTTCGTCGCTGAGGCCGAGGGCAAGCAGCGGCTGGGGTGGTAGCCAGGCAGGGTCGCGGGACATGTCCCAGGCGATGAGTCCCCTGCCCTCCAGGGAGTTGCGTTCGTCAACGCCGACAGCCTCGACCTGCGCCCAGAGGGCGACCTGCCGCTCCCGAGTCTGTCGGCTCTGCCGCCGTTCGAAGATGCCGTACCGGTCGGCTACTCGGGAGGTGTGGTAGACGACGTCGGTGAGGCGAACCTCGTCGTCGGCCGCCGCAGCGGCGACGGCACCCTCGTGGAGCAGCCGCCGACGCTGCACCCGCTCGTAGGAGTCTTCGAGATACGGCGCGAAGTACGCCGCAGACTGCCGGCTGTCGCTGAACAGCAGCAGCTTGCGCCCGCCGCCTCGCAGGCCTTGCTGAACGGGATCGGAGGCCACGGGCAGCTTCTGATAGAGGGCGGTCGCCAGGACCGAGGCGGAGGCTTCGTTACCGCTGGCGAAGAGTCGGATCAGGCCGGCTCCGCGTCCGCCGCACGCGAGGCAGGCCGTGAGCTCGTCGCTGCGCTGCCGTAGGAAACGAACCGCGCGCACGGCGCCGTCCGGGCAGCGCGGGCAGTTGGCCGCCTTACCGATCTGGAACACCCCGCACCGGGTGCACAGCGCGCCCATCTCGCCGGCCGCCTGGGCAGCACCGCTGAACATCTCCTCGTCCTCGTCGGTCGCCACTTCGTCGACCAGCGCCATCCACACCTGCTGCTCGTCGCGGGAGCGGCGGGACCGGAACACGGTGAAGGTGCCGACCCGCTCCAGCGTGCCCATCAGGTAGACGGTGCCGCAGCGGCGGCAAGTGCCGAACTCGAAGGCGGCGTCGCCGCACCGTCCGCAGCGCTCGTGCCGGGTCAGACTGACGTGCGGCCCGTTGGCTCCGAGGCAGGCGAAAGCCCCTTCCGTCGCGCGGGCAAAGAGGTGGTAGCGGGCGGAGAGCACCGGTGTGCTGTCCTTATCGTGGATGCTGTTGGCCAGGGCGACCATCGACGCGGTCGCGGACGCGTCGCTACTGGGGAACAGGGCCTGGGCGACCTCGTGCAGCGGTATCGGCCCGTGGGCGAGCAGCGCCTTGAGCCGGCGAACGCGCTGCTCGTACGCCAGTGCCTCGGCGGGGTCGTCCCCGGCGTACCCGTGCTCGCGGGCGAGGGCTACGACGGCGCCGGCGGGGTCCGGCGCATTTAGCAGTTTCTCGTACGCCGTGGCGGGCAGGGGTCCCCACTCGGGTCCGGGCGGCAGCTGGACCCGGTCGGCGGTGATGACGTCCTGCCTCGCCTCATCGGCGGGGTCGTACTCGAAGGGGACGGGGAAGAGGGAGGCAGCGAAGTCGACCACGGCTCCCATGTCGCTACCGACGGTCGCGCTCGTCGCGATGCACTGCACCGGTCGGCCCGAATCCACCCGGTCGGCGAGTCGGCGCAGCAGCATCGCCAGCTCGGCCCCGCGAGCCCCGTCGTAGACGTGCGCCTCGTCGACGACGATGAACTGCCAGTGCCCGGCGTGCTCACCCTCGAAGAGGTCCATGTCCAAGGGCCGCAGCAGCAGGTATTCGAGCATGGCGTAGTTGGTCAGCAGGAGGTGCGGCGGTCGCTGCTGCATCTCCTCCCGGCTGAGCAGTTCGTTGGGCAGCGGCCGCTCGCCAGGGTTTTGCTGCTCGAAGACCTCCACGGCCTCCCGGCGACTCCGGCGGGTCTCACCCGTGTACCGGCCAAAGGTGATGTCCGGCGCCTCGGCCAGCAGGCCCCGCAGCCGCTTCATCTGATCGTTGGCCAGCGCGTTCATCGGGTACAGCAGCAGCGCCCGCACGCCAGGCCCGAGGCTGCCCGCCGCACGTTCGGCCATCAGTTGGCTCAGGATGGGGATGAGGAAGCTCTCGGTCTTGCCGGATCCGGTGCCGGTAGCGACGACGATGTTGCGCCCTGCGGTTGCCTTCCGGATCGCCCGCTCCTGGTGTTGGTAGAGCGGACGGTCCATGGCTAGCCCGGCGCCCAGGCTGGCGATGCCGGGATCGAGCACGCCAGCGTCGATGAGCTGACGGGGTGTGGCGCTGGTGACGTAGGGCGGGGTCGCCTCGAGCAGTGGCCCCTTTGTGATCTCCTGGTTGATCGCGTCGCCGATCGCAGCTTCGAGCGCGCTCGCGAGCCGGGGATCCTTCGGCTCCACGAGGGAACGAAGATAGCGCCGGTAGGTGGAGACGATCGCGTCGCTGGTGGCGAGGGGGTCGAGGATCATTCGGCTGCTCCGGCTCCGGTCAGGAGGAACTCCGCGAGGAGAAGGTCGATGGCCACGAGACGGGGTGCGCTGCGGGCGAGCGTCGCGTGTAGGGGCAGGATTCGTGGCAGCAGCCCGGCCGGGGCCGCGTGCCCTCGGGCGGCCAGCCGCGCCACGAAGGCGAACGCCAGCGACAGCGCGGGGAGAGCGAGCCACCCTCGAGTCGGGTTGCGCGCCTGTAGCGCGGCCACCACCCGTGGGCCGCCGCACTCGGCCAAGGGCTTTTGCAGGGCGCGCAGCAGCCCCTCTGCATTGCTGGAGAGCCGTCCCAGGCCGGGCCGCACCCTTACCTCGAACAGGTGGCGGGCCGCAACCATCCGTTCGTCGGCGTCGAGCAGGCCGCCGGGAACGACGCGCATCGCCCGCCACACCCGGTCGCGTTCCTCGGCCGGCAGCAACGCGAACACCTCGGCCGACTGGTCGAACCTGCCGACCGTCTCGTACGGGTCGGGGCCGCCGGCGAGCAGGTCCGCCGCCACCTCCCCGCACACCGCGGTGATCTGTTCGCCCAGGTCGGCGTGGGAGCCGATGTCAGGCAGCCGGTGGGCCGAGGCGAGTATTGCGGCCAGCGGGCTCGCCGTCCAGAGCCGCGCCTCGTCGGCCGCACTGACGTACCTGTCGGGAGGCAGGGCGATCAGCCCGGAGTGCACCAGGGGCGCGACCACCTGGTCGGCCGAGGCGCGGTGCTTGGTAAGCGCGGCCAGCGCGGCGGCGGGATGCGGGCGCAGGAGCGCCGCGGCGCCCCGGATGTTGGCCGTGACACCTCGGGCATAAAGGTCGTCCGCACGCGGGTAGAGGTCGAACAGCAGCGGCGCGATGTCCGGTCGGTCGGGCAGGGCACCTGCTCCGGCCAGGTACGCCGAGACCGCCTCACCCGCGGGGTCCTGGCCGGTCGGCTCCCACTTCAGCTCGGTGAGGTTGAAGGCATTGTCGGGGCCGGGCCACTCCGGCCAGTCCGACGGCAACCACGGATCCTCGATGCGCAGCAGCGCCACGAGGGGCCCCGCCGTGGTGATCCGGGTGGGCAGTGGGTCGCTGACCAGGTCCGCGCCGAGGCGTGCGAGGTACGGCGGTTCCCACGGCGCGTACACCTGGTACAGCGCGGCCGTCAGCCCTTCGGCCCGCACGCCGTCGACCAGCACCAGCCGGTCGTCCTCGAGGTGCACCGCGCTGGCGAGGCGTCGAGGTACGCAGCGCGCTGCTGGGAAGTCATGCCCGTCAAAGCGGACATCAAGCTGGGCGAGCCCGTGGGCGCCGACCGTGTCGGCGATGGCCGCGAGCGGGAACCGGGCCATCGGCTGCCCATAGGTCGCTCCAGACGAAACAGTTTGCAGCTCGCGGCCCCCGGAACGGACGATCAGCCGCGCGTCCGCCGCCCGCGGCAGCCGCACCAGTAGTTCGCCCTCACCGATCGTCTCGGTGTCCAGACGCAGTGGCTGCAGGGACCATTCGCCGCGGCTGCCTCCGCCAAGCCGTTGAAGCGCCATGTGGGCGGGCGTTACCCGTACGGTGGTCGCGCCGCCCGGGCTGTCGAGCTGCAGCTCGACAGCGGTGTCGGCGGGGCCCAGGTGGGTCATTGGGGGCGTTACCGACAGGTCGGGCAGGGTGGCGTCGGCTCCTACGGTGGCCGGTTCCAGCCCGTCCGCCGTGATCTCTCGCCAGGCGGGGTGGGAGATGACGGACAGCCCCTCGGCGAACTCCAACGTGCGGGCCAGGCCGCGGCCAAGCGGACCCCGAACGGTGATCTCGTAGGGGCCGACCAAGGGGCGGGCAAGGTCCCGCCACGGGTCGACCGTCGTGTCTCGGTCGGCGGAGAGGCTCTCGGTATGCAGGAGCTGACCGGAGCCGGGTCGGCGGACCCGGATCGACCAGTCGGTGCTCACGCCGGGCTCGGTCGGCAGGGTCAGCCGCGGGGCCGTCGCGATCACCGGTGCGCCGGCGAGGCTGCTCACTCCGGGCAATGGCTGGGCGAGCTGCAGTTGGGCGCGGCGGGCACCCTTGACCCGGCGGGGCGTTCCGCCACCAAGCCGCAGCTGCGACACCTGGCGAAGGTCGGCGCGGCGCAGCGTCCAGCCGAGCCAGCCGTACGGCGCCGGCACGTCGTACGTGTCGACCAGGTCGCCATCCACCTGCAGCTCGAGCGGCCTACCGCCGTCGCTCTCTTGCGGGTACAGCAACCAGACCGGCTCAGGCGGCAGGCCGGCGGTCGCCGGCACCCGTCGGCCGTCCTCGGTGAAGACCAACAGGGGATCCCGCGGGTCGACCACGTCCAGCTCGTACTCCTGGTCGTAGCCGGCCAACTCCACCGTCGCCTGACGCGCGGGGCGTGCGATGGCTACCACCGTTGCGGGTGCCGTCTCGCTGGTGCCGGGCCAGCGCGACTGGCTGACGACCGACTCGACCTCGCCATCGAAGCGCAACTGCCACATGACGCGACCGTCCGGTGCGTCGTGGACCGGCGGCAACCACACCATCAGGCCACGGCCGAACGGCTCCAACTCCAGGTGGGGGCGCTGCTGCACCGCCACCGCAGCCGATGCCATGCGCTCCGAGCTGCCCGTCCAGTCGAGCTGCTTCGCCTCCGCAAGGGCGTGGGCCTTGGCAATCAGATGTGGGGACAGTCCGAGTCCGTCGGCGGTGAACCCCGGCTGCCGCAGCCGCTCCAACAGGTCGAGGCAGCGGTCGACAAGGTCCGCGGCGTAGTCCTCGCCGCGCTGGATGAACCGCTGCACCGGCTTGTCGGTCCCGTTCAGACGCGACTCCCGGCCGGGCGCGAGCGCCCAGGCGAGAAAGCTCTCGCCAGTGAGTCCGGGCTCACGGGACTGGCGGTGCAGGAGGAGATTCAGCAGGTCACCGAGGCAGTACGCGGGGACCCCGGCATGCATGAGGATCTCACCGACGTAGACCTGCGGCAGACCAGGAAACCGAGCCAGCCGGAAGTGGTCGAGGTTGAGGCGGAAGGCCCTCCCCCAGAACGTCTGGTCGACCTGGCCCGGCGCCTCGTTGTGGACGGCGCTCCAGTAGTCGCCGTGTTCGTACCCGACGGCACCGATCCCAGCCAGGCCGACGACCAAGCACGCGGGGTAGTGACGGGTGAGCAACCGCTGCCGCTCTAGGGGCTTGCAATACCAAAAGACCCGTCCCAGGGCGCGGATGACCTCTTTGGCGTGGTCCTCCGGTGCGTCAATCTCGGCAACCAGTGACACCGCGCGCAGGGCTGGCGCCCACTCGGCTTCCCGGAGCCGAAGTATCTCGGATGCGTGTGACACGGTCTCCCTTTTCTGGATTGGGGTCGTCAGCGCGGTAGGGCGACTATGCAAGCAAGCCAAGGCGTGTTCAAGGCCAAACCGACGCCTCAGCATCCGCCCTGCCCGATCGGTCATCGGGGTGGGCCCGGTCGGCGGCAGGGGTGGACAGGTCAGGTCGGACGCCGCCCCACTCGGGGGAGTGAGAACTGGCAGCGGTGATTCGGGCGCTTGGCGGGCCGGTGCACCTGGAGGCCGGTGAGGGGCTGCCCGGCACTCGGATCACTGGACCTAGGACGCGTCAGGCCGTGTCCGCCCGAGCGGTGGGGGCGTAGCTGAACCAGGTGGTGCCGGCGTCGGCGGCGAGGCGGGCGGTGGTGACGTGGTGGTAGCCGAGTGCGGTGGCGACGATCGGGGCGGGCATGTCGAGCACGTGCTGGCGGATCGCGGCGGGCGGTGGTGGGGACGCCGAGACCGTGGATCAGCGGCGATAGGGTGCGGGGCTGGAGCGGTCGGCCAGCGCCTGCCGGGGAACAGCCAGCGTGATTCGCGGTCGGTGGCGGTGCGGCCGCGCTCGGGCAGCGCCGCGGTGGCCGGTCCTTGGGCTGCCGACAGCTCGGACCGTGGGCTGAGCCGGTTCGCGGCCGACCACTGTAGGAACGCCCGGACGGTGACGCGGTCGCTGACGCTGTGCCCGTGGCCGCCCACGCGTCGACGTCGGCCTGACCGCAGTCGGCGAGCGCGCGGCCACGGGCGGCCAGCCACTCGAGCAGGTCGGCGGCCCTGCTGATCTGCTCGCCGGCGTAGCGGCGTCCGACCGGGGTGATCGGCCGAGTCTCGGCGCGAGCCCCGGAGCCGGGGGCAGGACGTGCCAGGTTGCGAACCGGCGCAGGAGTTTGGCGTGGTGATCTGCCGTTAGGCGAGGCCGTGACGCGTATTGGTCTAGCCGGTGACGTCCTTGATGGCCTCGTAGAACTCGGGGTCGTTGGTTCGAGGAATGAGCGCGTTCCGGTTTCCGGACCACAGGTCGGTTCGCAAGGAAAAGGTGCATGTGGTGTGCCATCGTCGCTGCCCCCAACGTTGCGGCAGGACCAGCACCTCTACGGTGGCGGTGTAGGGACCATCCTCCAGTTGGCTCTCCGGGGTGTCCCACTGGAACTCGATCACCCGCTCGACCGACTTGCGGCCCTCGACGGCGAACGGCATGGCGTACTGCCGGTGCTTGTCCGATTCTGGGTAGACGGACCCGTGGAAGGCGATCCAGAACATCCGTTTGGGCAGCGCCTCGTGGTCCGGGGAGTTCTCGTCGCCGGCGCCGCCGCTCAGGCGCAGCTTGATGTCGGCGACCACGAGGGAGGCGGGGGCCGGGTTATGGAAGACCAGGGGTATGTCGAGCACGATCTTGCTCCTGGTGATGGCGCCGCTGAACACGTGCCCTGTCTCCACGCGCAGGCGACCGCGGCGGACCTGCATCCACCAAAACGATGCGAGCGTAAAGATCAGCGCGGTTACGGAGATAGCCACCGGCGGAGTAATCCAGGCGTTCGTGGCTCCGAGGAGCGGAAGCGCGGCATCCATGCGCTGAAGTGTTTCGGGTGCCCGCAACTCGGCCGTTGAGGAGGCCCGCGCCGGCTCGGCGACCGGGACGCTCAGGACTAGGTCGCGGCCTTCATCGATACCGCTGGCGAAAGCTGATCATCGAGCGCGACGTACCGGGCCGCCACGATCACGGGCGAAGTGGTCTACGTCGAACTCGACCACTGCCGACCGGTTCTGGCCACACCGCTGTACGGCCTGCCGATCCTGGCCCAAGCCGACACCGCCATCATCGAATGCTCAGGAAGTAGTCGCCCGAGCCAGGCCGACGTCGCCCTCTCCGTCGACGGGATGACAGGTTCCTTCACTGTCCACCGGTCAACTCGTGAAGCCCAGGACCAGAGAGCGCCAAGGATCGTGCCTCGCATTTAGGCTCGTCGAAACACCCGGTGTACCGACAGCTGGCAACATCTGCAGCGCTTGACGCGGAATCAAGAAACCAAAATGCCGCCTCATCCAAGACGCAGATGAAGCGGCAGGTCAGAGCGTTGTACAGCGCACGCGCTGACGACCAACCGCCCACGCGGTTACCGCCAACAAAGATCATCCGTTACCGGATGTTACCGCCGTTACCGGAGAGGATCTTCATCTCCCCAGGTCAACCGGTCGGGACGGCCGGATTCGAACCGACGACCCCTTGACCCCCAGTTTACAACGATTCTGTCACGGCATGTCAGAACCGATTGATACGTCTGCAGATGCGGACAGAACGACATCGCGCATCACGTCCCAATGCCATCCCATGTCAGCCACTCCCCCGCCGCCGAGCCATTGCAGTTACCGGGTCCGTTACGGCAAACGGTCAAAGACCCGCCCTGCCGCCCCGTCCACCCAGACTGCAAGGTCTGAGAGAAAACACAGACTGCAGAGCGTCCTAGGATAGACCGGCGAAGACATCCAGCCGCTCTTTGCGACCGGCAGACCCTCGGTAGCGGGGGCCGAGTGCGCCCGGCTGTTGTCACCCAACGAGCACCTGCCGCCCTTACCGCGGCGCTGCCACCAGCGGCGCTTCCTGGGCGGCGTCAACGCCGTTCAGTGCATCCAACTGCTCCCAACCTGCTCCCCCGATCGCGGCCGCACATCGATGCACGGTCAGTGCTTACGCGATGTTCGCGAGCGGAGACCTCAGCGACATCGGGCTAGTTACCGCCACCGGCTTCCGGTGGCACGTACGTAGTTCCGCCGCACGTACCGCGGGCGCATCGGGAAGATGCTGTCATCGGCGCCGGCGTCGAGATACCCCAGCCACCACGGCTGGCCTGCCGACTGCTCGCTTAGCAGCGAAAGCACGGCCCAGTCAGGTTCTTCCTGCCCCTCGCCTCCGTGGGCAGCACGACCGCGGCATAGGCCTCGAACACCGGGGATGGCGGCAGTAATGGTCAAGCCTGCGGACGTGCCATCAGCGATCCACACGATCTCGGCGCTCGTCTCGATGCGCCACAGACCGGTTCTCCGGGCGTGGCCCTGCTCGACGAAGTCAGTGGCGGGTAGGGACAGGCGTTGCGGACTCGCTCAGCGCTGTCTCGCCGGAGCTGACGCGACAGGTCGCGGCCCTATGTGTGGCCGCAGCTGACGCCGCGGGATCGGCAGCTGGTCACCGTCGGGATGCTGACCGCGCTCGGTGGGTACGAGCCGGAGCTGCGGCTGCACCTCGGCGCGAGGTTCAACGTCGGGCTCGCGCCCGCCGAGATCGTCGAGGCGCTACTGCAGTCGGCGGGCTATTACCGGACTCCCAGGGCGATCAACGCCACCATCGCCCCCCGGGAGGTGTTCGCGGAACGTGGCCTGCTCCCTGTGGAAAGCTAGTGGTGCCGCTGGCGGTGGGCGCGGAGGACGTCGAGGCCGAAGTCGTTCTCCGGGTCGCGCCAGACTGAGTGGGCGTGGTTGGCGTCGCTCTGGGTGTTGTCCCACTCGATGAGCAGGTGCGGGCCTTGCACGCGGTAGTAGTGCGGGGCACCCAGGCCGGTGGGGCCTGCCCAGGCGAAATGCAGGGCGCCCAGAGCGGTGTCGTCATATGCCGGGGCAACCAGGTCGGGCACGCGGCCGAAGTACGTGCCAAGCAGGGACCGGAGCAGGTCGCGCTGCGACGGATCGAGGTCGATGGCGGGGATTCCCTTGGGTTGAGCGGTGTACTCGAGCACGCTGCCATAGGACTCCTCGTGGGCTGCGGTAGCGTCGCTCATGGCCCGGTCACCCAGGGTGATCGTGGTGCGGTTGCCGGTCACGAAGTCGGACGGGGCCCGGGGGGACAGGATCGCGCGACGGGCCAAGTCGGGGTGCAGAGAGCATACGAGCTCGCGGGCCACGTCCTCGACCCGGGCGAGCGGGCGGTTGACCGCCCCGCCTAGCAACTCAGAGCTGGCCGGGTCGGCGCCCATAAAGCACGGAGTGGTGGAGACGAGCTCGCCGTCGACGACCAGGTTGTTCAGAGAGACGTGGTGGCCGCCGAAGCGCCAGCCCCAGGTGCCAGAGGGCGCAGGATCGCCGAAGACACGCAGGTAGTAGAGGCCAGGGTCGCGGCCCCGCTCGCGGCCGAACAGCTCCACGAAGCCTTCGGTGTGGTCGAGGACGTTCTCCAGGCCGATCGTGGTGGCGACGGTGACGTAGCCGGGGCGGGACAGACCGGCGGCCACCAGCCGCATCGCCCCTCGCTGCTGAGCGGGGCGCTGCTGATGGAAGGTCAGGCCACCATGGTCGATCGGGGTGTAAAACCACCGGCGGCGCTCAAGATCCATCGAGGAGTCCGACGGCATCTGGCCCACGGCGATTGCACGTTGTTCCGCGGACAGCAGCTCTAGCCAGTCCTGGGCCGCCGACGCCATCGTGGCGGCGACCTGCCGCCGCGGCCTGCCGTCCATCATGGCCCCAATCTAACGCCAATCTGCGGCGCGGCTCATAGGCAAGGCTAGCCGGCCTCAACGCCCGCCCCCTGCAACAGGCTCCGCATGAGGCGCTGGGCGACCGCGGCGGTGGGCAGGTTCGTGTTCGCCCTTGGCACCGCCGGCATCACCGACGCGTCGACCACCAGGCAGTTCGATAGGCCGTCGACGCGGCCGGACGGGTCGGTGACGGTGCCCATCGCGCAGGTGCCCACTGGGTGCCAGTAATGGTGGTGGTTGGCCCGCACCCACCGGGCCAGGTCGACCGGTCCCGGCGAGAGCTCCGCTCCGGCGAGGCGGCGTAGCTCCGGGGCCGCAACCAGCGCGCGGACCAGCTCGATGCCGTCCAGCAGGACCTGCACGTCCCCGGCGGCGGAGAGGAAAGCATGGTCAATCAGCGGCGGCACCGCCGGATTCGCGGAGCGGAGGCGGAGCCGTCCGCGTGACTCCGGCGTCAGGCAGGCGACCGGGAGCACCCAGCGCCACTCCCGGCCCTCGAACGGCGACTCCATCACCGGGAACACGTGCAGGTCGAATGCCTTCATCGCCAGGCCCGACCGGGCCTTGATCACAATCGGCTCGTCCGCAACCTTACGGTCGAGAAGCCAATCTTCCATGGCGGCGACGAGCTCGGCGGAACCGGTGAGCTCCACGTCGACAGTGGGTTGATCGTGCAGGTTAGCACCCACGCCGGGCTGCGAAACGACGGGCGTGATACCGAGGGCAGTCAGGTCACCGGGCGGCCCGACACCAGAGCGCAGGAGGATCGCCGGCGAGCCGTAGGTGCCCGCAGCCAGCACGACGAGCCCTGCGCCGATCGCCTCTCCGCCGGCCATCCGCACACCGGCCACCCGGTCTCCGGTAATCACGAGGCGGTCGGCGGTGCGGTTCGCCAGCACCGTGACCGAGCCGCGCACGTCATCCAGGAACGCGAAGGCGGCGTTGTGCCGCACCATGCCGTGGGTGGTGGACGGAACAGCACCCACGCCCGGCCCGCTGTCTAGGTCATTGACATCTGGTTGGAACGGCAGTCCGATGGCGACGGCCGCATCGAGGCATGCGCGCTGGAACGGGGTAAGCTGCTCCGGTGCCGCCGTGCGCACGCGCAGACGGTCGCTTACCTCGCGCAACTCGTCACGCATGACGGCGCCGGACCAGCCGTCGAGCTGCCAATCGTCGTAGTCCTCGCGCGATCCCCAGCAGGCTACGCAGCCGTTAACCGACGATGAGCCCCCCATTACCCGGCCACGCTCGAGCGCGAGGCTGCGACCGTCGGGCAGGGTCTCGGTGAGTCCCCAGTCATGCCCGGTGGGGAGTGTCCACGGTTTCAGCAGGCCAGCGGGCCAGCGACCACCGGCGAGTGGCCCGAAGTCGGGACCCGCCTCGATCAAGATAACGGATCGGCCCGCCAGCGCCGCCTCCGACGCGGCCACGCAGCCCGCGGTGCCGCCTCCGACGATCACGATGTCGGCTGATCGCACAGGCTCCCTCCGATGCCGATAGCGTACCCGTGGTCAGGGCGCCGGCATGCTGCGCAGGTGCGGGCTGCCTGGCAGGCCGGCGCCGGCCAACCGGGCGAGTATCTGCCAGTGGTCGTGCAATATGCCAGGTGCCGCGGCGAACGTCTCGGGCACCTCGCGGACTGCCGCCGGGGGCTCCGCTCCGGAAAGGCATGCCTCGGCCGCGGCCAGCCAGCCAGCAAGCAAGGAACGCCAGGCGTGTCCCGGTGCCGTTTGCGCGAGCGTCGCTCCGGCGACACCGATCGCGGCTGCCGCCTCCTCGGTGCCGATCAGGCTGAGCGCCCGCAGCACCTGCCAGGTAGCGGTGGTGAGCGGGGTGGCGCGGACGAAGAGGTCACCGGCGGGCAGTGGCTCGCCGCGCAGGTACATCGCGGTTGCCAGCTCGCACCAGGCCCACGCGCCGTACATTGGGAAATCCGCCGACTCGTACGCCGCGATGGCGGCCTCAGCCTCTCGGACGGCCGCGTCGAGGTCGCCGCGGCGGCGGGCGAGCACGCTCCCGGCGAGGATCAGGCTGGCCGAGGCGCGCGGATTACAGCCGTCGGCGGTCACCCGTCCCCGGGCGATGGTCGCGGTCGCCGCGGCCACGTCGAGCAGATCGGCGTACGTCCAGGCCAGGGTGGCCAGACCGGCGGCCAACCCCCAGCGATCGCCAATCTCCTCGTACGCCTCCAGCGCCCGTGACAGCGCCGTAGCCGCGGTGCCGGGAAGGGCGCGGACCCGGGCCAGGCCGGCCAGCACGCAGTCGGCGTACGTGGCGAGGCCGCGGTCGCCGAGCCGGCGGGTGATCTCCTGGGCGGTCATGAGACGTGTCTCCGCCGATCCGGTTGCTCCGATCAGGATCTCCGAGATCGCGGCGTTGATCAGCGTCGACGCGTGCAGCAGGGCGGCGGTGTGCGAGGCATCCGCCCGCGGGATCACCAGGGCAGCAGCCCGGTCCGCGCAAGAGAGGGAGGCGGCGAGGAAGCCCAGTGGGCGCAGCGTGTGGGTTGCCTGCACGAGGCTGCGAGCCACAACCGGAGCGCCCTGGTCGCCCTGCCGCACGGCCAGGCGCATGGCCTGCCGGAACGTGCGCAGCGAGGACCGCAGGTCCCCGGCGTCACGCTGGGACGAGCCGAGGTCGACCAGGATCGCCGGCAGGGCGTCGTAATCGCCACCGCGCACCGCGGCCTCCTGCGCCTTGGTCAGCCACGTCATCGCGACGGCCGCGTCGCCGGTGAGCCAGTAGAGCCGTCCGAGCCGCATGGCGTTGCGGATCACATCGTCGCCGATCGCGACCTCGGCCAGCGCCCGGCCGACGTCGATGGTCGCCTGATAGAGCCCGATTTTCTCGAGCAGCTCACCATACTGGTCGAGCATCTCGGCGACCTGATGATGGTCGCCGCTGTTTAGGAGATGCTCCGCCGCGAACAGCACGGGCCGGACGTCGTCGACATCGCGCATCTCGTCCACGGCCACGGCGATCTGCAGGTAGTACTCGGCGGTCCGCCGGTGAATGAGCGCGACAATCGCCTCCTGCCGGTCTTCGGAGGCCTGGCGCAACAGGTAGCGCCGGTCGGCCGGATGGAGAGCGACGCGTTTGGTGAGGCGATCGCCGGATACGATCTGGGTTCGGGTGAGCCGCCGGATGAGCGATGGCACGTCGAGACCAGGCGCGAACGGGCGGAGTATGTAATCGACCCCGCTCACCGCGATCGGCCGGCCGGCGACGGCCAAGGCCAGGAGCACCCATCGAGCGGGCTGGTCGAGCCGGGCGAGGGTCTCGGCTATCAGCGAGTCGAGGGTGTCGTTCACCGCGCTCATTTCGGCGACGAGATCGTCGACGGTCAGCAGCGGATCGTTCGCCAGCATGCCGGCGACGAGCTGGAGAGCGCGGGGCAGGCCGTGCACCGCCGCGGACACTGAGCCGAGCACCTCGTCGGTCGACACCGCCAGCCCGTAGTCGGCCTGCGGGTCGAGCTCGCGCAACATGCGTACCGCCTCGTCGTGCGGCAGGCCGGTGCGCAACTCCACCGTGCGGGTCCGGGACATCACCGGCGGTGGGAGCTCGACCGGCTCCCGCGAGGTGATCAGGAACGAGAGGGGGATGGCGACCTGCAGAAGCTCGGTCAGCAGGGCGCCGAGCTCGTCGTCGCCGCTAAGGCGTCCACGGTCGTCGAGCAGGTCCTCCAGGTTGTCCAGCAGGATGATGATCCGCCGCTCGCCGACGGCCTCGAGGACCGCCGCCATCCTCCGGTGCAGCGGAACAGCACGGGCCGACCAGCTGCGCAGCAGGTCGGCGACGCCGGTGAGCTGGGCCAGCTTGAGGATGACCTCCTCGCTGGAGATACCGGAGCTGGTACGGGTGGACAAGAAGACGACCCCGTCGACGTGCGGCCAGGGACCGTCGTGGTACCAGCGTTGCGCCCGCAGCGCGTTCAGCACGCGAGCCGCCAGGGCGGTCTTGCCGATGCCGGCCCGGCCGACGACGGAGACGACGCCGACCGTGGCATCGGCCAGCGCGCGGCTGATGTCGGTGGCTTCCCGCACCCGATTCCGGAAGAGATGCTGCGGGTCGAACGGACGGACGCCCACCGCCGGCGCGAGATCGACCGCACCGGCGGCCGGCTTGGGATTGGTCGTTAGGGCCTCGATCCGACGTACCTGCCGCTCTCGCCGGGACGCCCATCCGCCGGCGACGGACCGCAGTTCGTCGATCCTCGGCTGGAACCGGCCGGGGTTGGCCGAGCTGGACTGGATCTCCTCCAGCGCGTCGGCGAGGACGGCCGGCCTGATGCCGCTGCCAGAGCCGACTGCCACGACCCGCTCGACCGCCTCGTCAACGGTGGACGCCATCGGGAAGCCGCGGACGAACGGCGGGAGCGGCCGGGACCGCTCGGCGAAGACAATAAGCGGCAGTTGCCGCACCGCAGTGGCGACGACCAGCTCGCGCGCGTACGCGAGTGAGTCAACCGCCCCGTCGGCGACCAGCACGGCCACTGAGGCGGTCGCAAGCCCGGCGCGGCCCGGATCGAGGATCTCGTCGGGCCCGACGACGACCTGGCGCACAGCGAAGCCATGAACGCGCAGTCCGGCGGCAATGCGGTCGCCGTGAGCTCCGTGTCGCGCGGTGACGACCAGAATCTGTCGGCCGGAGAGCCCGTCCCGGCCGATTGCCCGTGCCGCCTCGATCTCCTCTAGGCGGTTCCAGGCCGATGCGACCCGATAGAGGGGCATCGCCAGCACGGTGTCCCGCGCTCCGCGCGACGTGGTGACCGCCTCGATCTGGATGCCCACGACCGCGCCCAGTTCGTCGCTGAGGATGGGCGCACCGCTGTATCCAGGCTCGGCCAGCTCCGGACTGCGGCAGCGGAACAACCGGAAGCCGGCGTCGTTGTGCGGGTCGAAGGGACCGATGATTTCGCCAGCGCCGGCGCTGATCGAGCGCAGCGTGACGCCGTACCCGGCGCTGGTGAAGGAGCCCCGCGGGGAGTGCACAAGCGCGACCGGGAACGGCGCGACCCGCCGTGGGGCGGGATCCACCTCGAGCACGGCGAAGTCGACGCCTTCGGCCGCCCGGTGCGCCGCCAGCAGAACCCGGGCAGGCAGCGGCGGCTGCCCCGGAAAGGTAACCCAGACGTCGCCGCCGTCGCTCAGCAGATGGCCGGCGGTCAGGACGACGCCGGCCGAGGACGCCAGCCAGCCGGTGCCGGAGACGGGACGGTCCCCGATCGAGATTCCGCAAACCGCCGTGGTCAGCAGGCCGGTGAGATCTCCGCCGTCACTGCTCAGCAGCATCCGTCTTCTTCCAAGTCAGCTTGGCTCGCAGGCTGTGGTTGCTCTTGACGGCCAGCCAAACCGGGCCGGCCTGGCCGGACAGGCCAAGGCAGATCTCGGCCTCGACGTCGGTCGGCCGGTGCTCCTCCGGGATCTTACTGAGTTCCTTGCCGACCTCGCCGGCGATGTGCGCAAGCAGCACGGAGATCGCGGCGACGCCCTCCTCCGAGAGATCTCGAATGCCGGTCGGCGAGGTCAGCCGCTCATCCGAGGACGTCCCGGTCGGCCGCGTTCCGGCACCGTCGCCATCAACCAACTCCACCGCGTACGCCAGACCGTCACCGGACCGGGCTGTTGTCAGTTCCACAATCACACCTCACTGATCGGGGTTCAGGGTCTCGACGCTCAGGTATTCCGGGACGCGTGGCCGTCGCTGGTGCTCCAGCCGCCAGAGTCCCGGCGTGTACTCACGGAAGCCGGCACCGGCGAACAGCCCGTGACACGGCTCGTTCAGCCTGGTGCGGACCAGCCGGGCCTCCATCGGCGTCCCGTACGTCGCGATCATCTGGTTCAGCAGAACCTGTTCGACGCCGTAGCCCATCGCCCGGCAGCTGAGCACGAACGACTCGATCGATCGGCGTTCCCGGTGCACCACGGCGGCCGACACCAGGCCGAAGTCGCCGAAGCGGTCACGCAGCCGGGCGATGTGTACGACGTGCTCCGCCGACGGCTCGGTCATCCGGTCCAAGGCCTGCCGCCCGAACACCACGCCGGTCGTGTTGAACTGATTCGTGCGGCGTAGCAGCTCTCTCGTACGTGGCACGTCGGCTGGCCGCATCGGTCCGAGGCAGACCGTCAGGCCGAGCGCGGCCATCGCGGTCGTCATCGTCTGCTGTCCGGTCCGCGCCGTGAAGAACTCCTCGCGGCGGATCGCCACCCGGTAGCGCTCGGTACGGCGTGCCCCGTCACCGGTGACGACGCGCAGGTCGGCGGCGATTCCCAGGCTTCGCCACACCGCAGGCTCGGCAGCATCGAGAAGGGTCAGCTCCGGAAAGGCGCTCGCCAGCATCGCCCGTTCGCTGGCGTCGTCGTCGATCACGCCGGTCTGCGCCGGCCGGATGCCTAGGGTCGTCAATGCCTCGGCGAGCGCGAGCGGCTTCGGCTGCCAGCTCCGCTTGACGAGCACGAAGTCCTCCGAGCTGATCTCCGCCCCGTCCCAGCGGACCGATTCCGGCGCGCCCCGGCTGAGCCCGATGAGAACGACGCCCTGGCGGGCGAGGCGACGGAGCAGGGCCTGGCGGTCGCGGTGATGCTCCACGGCGCCTTCAGCCACGACGCCAGACCACAGCGTTCCGTCGAAGTCGACCGCCAGCGCCCGGAGGTGCGCAATCGACTCCCAAGCGACGACGATCTCGGCGTACGTGCGCGCTACCTCACGGCCAAGCCGGCTGGTGTGGAACAGCGAATCGCCGCTGCCGGCCACGTCGACCGCGGGCCGCGTCGCCTCTCGCAGGCCCAAGCGCCCGGCGATGCCGGCCTCGTCGACGAGCACGACGCCCGATGCCGCCCGGACACGCTCGCGCAGCGCCCGGTTAAGACTGCCAATCGTCTCCAGGCGGGCCGGCGTCAGCGGCGGCAGGCTCGTCATCTCGGCCCGGTCCGGTCCGTCCGGCGCGCCCGACGCGTTTTGCAGGAGGATCGGTGCATCGGACCAGGACCGGATGTCGGCCAGGGCGCGGTCGACCACGTCGAGCACCCGATCGAGATCGGCGGGCAACCGCCGGCGCTCGGAGGCCTCCATCAGCATCTGCCGGTACACCGGCAGTCCGTCGAACGTGAACGGACTGAAGCCGATCATGGCGACCGGATGACGCGCGAGGAACTCGCGCGCGGTCGCCGCATCGAAGTGGGCGCTCAGCGCACTGCTGAAATACTGGTGATAGCCCCGGAGATCGATGCCGCTCCGGCGCAGATCCTCGGCAAGGAAACAGCGGATGCCGTTCATAACGCAGTCACCGAGCAGTAGCATGTCGACACGGCGTCCGGCCGGGGCGAGAAGCGGTTCGTGCAATCGATCGAGCGCGTCCAGAACCGGGCCCGGGCCGAAGCGATCCGCGAATGCAGCGTGCTGCGCGGCCAGCAGATCGCCGATCTCGAAACCGAAGACGTTGTCAGCAGTCGGATCAAAAGGATGACCTAGCTGCAAGGGATACCGCTGCAACTCGTCGCGATAGACGGCCACTAGTTCCGGCGACGGCGACTCGACGAGTCGGACTAGAATTCGCAGGATCGACGGTAGATAGCGATCGATGAATTCGGCACGCACCAAGCCGTCGTCATCCCCCAGCCGCATTCCGGCGGCCCATTGCCGGGCGAGGGGCCCGCTCTGTGCGCGAATAATCGCGGCGAGCGCGACACCGCTAGATGGCATGGCACCTTCCCGACTCGTTCCGGGTGAGCTCCCTCATGATGCCCCACCGGCCGGGTCGCGGCAACGGTCCACCTCCGTCCGACGCAGTCCTCAGGCCGCCGCGCCTGGTCCCCGGCGCTGGCCCTGTTGCCTTTGGGTATTCCGTCATGGACACTGCGGGACGAGGCGTCGCCGTTTCTAGGCCCCGGACCGGAGGTCAGCGATGAGTGCCACCGCGCCGCACGAGCTCATTCGGTACGTCCAGATCGAGACGGGTACGGCCTGCAACTACAAATGCCGATATTGTCCGGTGACCTACCATCCGCGAAGCGGTGGGTTTCTTCCCCTATCGATCATCGCGGGTCTGGTCGCCGATCTGACCGCCCTGCCGTCGCTCGAGCAAATCTACCTCAACGGGTACGACGAGCCGACCATTAATCCACAACTGGTCGAAGTGTTCCGCATTCTGGCGCCGGTGCGGGCGAAGGTCATTTTGCTCACCAATGGCACGCGACTCGACCGGAACCTGGCCGAGCAAATCATCGACACCGGCGCCGACGTGGAATTCGACATCCATCTGTCCGCGGCGGACCCGGACGAATTCCGGCGCGTTCACCAGAGTCCGCTGCACTCCGTCGTGATGCGCAATCTGGACGGCCTCGCCGCCTCCGATGTCACCGGCCGGGTCGATGTGCATGTCAGCATGCAGGGGCGTGACGATGTGGCGGACAACGCGAACTTCGCGGCATTGCGCGCCCGGTTCGCAGACACGGCCTTCCAGGTGCATCGATACGAGCCCAACGACCGGGCCGGTCTGCTGCGCAACGAGTACCACGAGGCCAACTACAAGCAGACGCTCCGCGGCTGTGGTTTGCAGAACCGGACCCAGGAGTGGCTCCACGTCAACGCGACCGGCGTCGCCGTGCTGTGCTGCCAGGACTACTTCGCCCAGTACCCCATCGGCCGGGTGGGCGAGTCCACCCTGATCGAGCTCGCCGGTTCCGTCGCGCGCCGCCGGTTCCACGCCTGGACGACCGGCGAACAGCAAGCGCCGAGCGACTATCTGTGCCGGCGCTGCTCGCACGCGGTCGGCGAGTAAGCATGGCTGCACGTCCGGATTTCGAGCTGGTACGCGATGTGCTCCGGGCCCGCGCGGGCGGCTCCCCGGCAAGTTTCCTCGTTCCGGCATTCCTGTGCGTCAGCGGCAGCACGGATACCACACCGGTGGACGTGGGCGATCCGTACGTCTTTTTCGCGGATCTCTTCGACCGGATCCTGGCCGAACCGGGCCCGCCGGACCACCACCGGGGCGTTCATACGTCGTGGCATGTGTACCAGAGCTTTCCGCGTACCTTCGCCGCTCTCGACGGGCGGATCGGAACCGCGCTCACGCAGATCGCCTTCCTTCCCTTCCTCCGCAACCGGCTGGGAATCGACGTCTTCGTCTGCCTGCCGGCTGGGCGGATCGGCCGGGCCAACCGCAAGGGCGCAAGGGGTTCGCCGTTTGCAGTCAGCGACCCGTTCGAGATTGACGCGTCGCTGTGCGATCCCCTGCTTTCCGGAGTTCCCGGCCTGGTGCAGTACCGGGCACTGACCCAGGCTTGTGAGCTCCTCAGCATCCAGGCCGGCTCGATTGTGCCGATGGCGACGTTGGCGATGGACAGCCCGTTGTTCGCCGCCGTGCCGGAGCTCGGCTACTGGTGGCAGGCCGAACCTGGGCAGCTTGTGCACTGCTCCTCCGACGCCCGTGGGCTGTCCCGCCAGCCGGA
Organism: Micromonospora sp. NPDC047557; assembly: GCF_043205095.1. Classification (NCBI taxonomy): domain Bacteria; kingdom Bacillati; phylum Actinomycetota; class Actinomycetes; order Micromonosporales; family Micromonosporaceae; genus Micromonospora; species Micromonospora sp. NPDC047557. Next base: position 122,555 of record NZ_JBIDDK010000019.1, read on the forward strand.
CCTATCGCCCCCGGACATCGACCCGGATGCGGCGCGGCGATTCGTGGCCGCGCCGGATCCGGCGACCGTCACCACTACGGACGGTTATCACGTCTCGCATCCACCGACACCCGGGGAGGCGCCGGTGACGCTGGCGAATGCATTCCCCGATGTGCTGGCCGGCGAGGCAGCCACGTACACCTGGGGCGACGTCGCGACCGTGCGCTATGGTGCGGGCGTGGTGCCGGCTCCCGCCGGACGGCCGGGACCAGTCGTGGCCGGCACACGCCCGGCGGCATGGGACCTGATGCCCGCGATCATTGCATGGCGCCACCGGGTGCTCGGCGAGCATTTCTTCCTCATCGACGTGAGCCCGAGCGTTCCGCCGGAACTGCTGCGCCGGGCCCGCGAGATATCCGGGGCGTGGGAGCCCCGATTCGAAGATGGGCTCGGCCGGCTAGGCGCGGGTCGGCTCGGTCCGGAGGACGCTGTCCGGCTTCTCGCCGATCTCCATGCCGCGGCCGCTCGGGGCGCATGCAACCCGGCCGAGGACATCACTTTTGTCGGCGAGGAGCTGTGGGCGTTCGACCTGCCGGATACTGAGTTCGATGCGGTTTGCGGGCCGCTGGCATACTGCGTCAGCGCACACACGCACAACATTCCGGTACTGGCCCAGTCCTTGCTGCACCATCTTTGCGCCCTCGAGAAGCGAAAGACGGACAGCCCGTACTTCGCAGGGGTGGCCAACCACGACACGATGCCCCCGGCGCCGTGGGCATCCGCGCTGCTCCGAGTAATCTATCAATTCCTTCCGGGGGCGGTGCCATTGACGTTCAGCGGCACCGAGTGGGGTGCGACCGTCGTGACCAACAAGGAGTTCGGCTTCGATACGAGCCCACAGCTGCTGAGCCTCCGGGCGAGTCTCAGCGATGATCTCCTGGCCCTATTCAACGACGTGCCGCTTGACTGGCGCACGATTTCACCGGACTACGGTCAGGTCGGCCTGATCACGCGGCTGGCCGCCCTCCGGCAACGCCTCGGCGACCTACGCGGCTGGGGATACGAGGTGTACACGCCCGATTCTCCGCAGGCATCGCACTGCTTTGGCTACCTTCGCGTCGCCCCGGAGCGAACCGGTGAGTGTCTCATCGTGCTTGCGAACTGGTCGGACGCGCCGGTCGAGACGAAGTGGACAGCCCTGTCGGCGGAGCTGGTGCTCAGCGTTCCCGGCAACAGCCTGTCAGGCCTGATCTGCAACGGGGACAAGGTCGTCGTTCCCGCTCGTTCGGTGGTGGTGGCAGCCACCTCCGCGCTCGCCTGCGGTCAGGACCGGCAATCGTCCGGCAACACACCTGGGTAACGCTTGCCCGGATGAGCGCGGCGTTTTCGGTGACGGTAGCGCGCGGTTGCCAACCGGGCGGAAGCCGTATGCCAGCCGAAGAGGCAATTTGCGCTGGCAGACCTGGCGGCGGTCTCCTCGGCTTGCCCCAGGTCGATGACCGGCAGGACAACTCCTCCACGATCATCGGTTCCGGCGGCCGCACCTGCCCGGTCTGGAGCCGGAGCGCCTACACCGAAGGCGCTGTAACCGCCGCGCAGGCAGTACCTCGACGTGCTGGCTGTAGCGGTTCCGTCCCTCACATCGCGTTCATAGGCCCACCGACTTCGCATGGTGGGTCGCGAGCACGCGACGCCACCTTTGCTCAGCCGGTAAGTGGCAGCGTTCGCTGGTCGTTCCACTTGAGCCTCATTAACTAAGCTGTAGCCGAACTCGCTTGCCCTCCACACACCTACTTACGCCAACAGAAACCGAGGCTGAGTGAGATGATCTTGCCGGAGCTAGTGAACAGAACCCGCGCATTCGATCTCGAACGCCGCAGGTCAAGAAGTCTGCTCCGCGCACACGGGGGTGATCCGCGCCGCCGGGCGTTCCCGATCCGCACGTAGAATTGCTCCCCGCGCACGCGGGGGTGATCCGCCAAGAAGAACCTCGTCGTGCGCACCGTCGCCCTGCTCCCCGCGCACGCGGGGGTGATCCCTGCGCGCCGCCCACACCGCCATCAGCACCCCGCTGCTCCCCGCGCACGCGGGGGTGATCCGGGGGGCCCGTGTCCGGGTCGGCGGCCAGCACCGCTCCCCGCGCACGCGGGGGTGATCCGGGGGGCCCGTGTCCGGGTCGGCGGCCAGCACCGCTCCCCGCGCACGCGGGGTTGATCCGCAGACCGATGCAACCGGCAATGGCCCGGAGGCCTGCTCCCCGAGCGTTGGAGGTGATCCGGACGTAAACACGTTCCTTTCGCTCGGCTGGAAGTGCTCCTTGCGCATGTGGGCCTGGAACCCGTCGTACGGGTTCCAGGCCGAGCCGAACTGCTCGCAGCCCACGCGGGCTGGTCCCGACCTTCGGGCTCGCCTGTCAGACGGGGCCGTCTCTGCTCCCCGCCCGCGAGCGCGGCGAGGGTGACATCAACGCCTGATTACCCCCGCCGCGAGCGCAGGCCTGGTGCCCGCGCACGTGCGGTCAATCGTTTGGCTGCTGCGGAACCCGCTACACCGACTACTCATCCGTCTGAAGCAGCGAACCGACTACTGCTGAAGCGGGCCATAACTTCGCCATGTTCCACGCGCTGGATTGTCGAGCGATCGACGCGGGGACACCAACCGGATACAGCGCTCATTCGGACTTGCTCACAAGATGACTACTCGGCAGCAAGCAGCTTGAGGATCGCCTGTACCGGAACCAGGTACCGACGGCCGATTCGCAGAAGGCGCACCGGGAACTCATTGGTTTTGGCCAGCGCATAGGCCTTGGTGCGTCCGATACCCAAGATCGCCGCGGCGGTCTCCACATCGGTGGTGACACCGAGGTCCCGTACCGCGTCGATCGTCCAAACCTGCCCCTTGACACGGCCCGGCGTGTGTTCGTCGCTTGTGGTGGTTGACATCGTCGACGCCCTCCCCTGAGGTCGTACGGACGCCGGTATAGGCGTCAACCTCACGATGCCTTCAACCGGTTGCGCGGTGCGTTGCCAGTTGAGAGCACCGCGACAGGTAACGGCATCAGCAACCTTTCGCGGCTAAGCCCTGCTGACAGCGGGGACCCCGGGTTGCCACCGGGGAGGAAAGACCGGGGCGAGCAAGCAGTACGGCCAAGCGTTAGTGGCCGTTTCCAGCTCGCCTACGCCCTGGGCGACCAGCTTGCGGCGTCGCCGAGCACCGCCTCCATCAACTCCGCGGCCTTCCGCTCACTCTCCGGCAACACGTGGGTGTAGACCTCCCGCGTCGTACGGCTGTCAGCGTGACCAAGCCGCCGCTGCATCACGTGCTCGGGAACGCCAGCGTCAGCCCCGGTGGTAGCGGAGGTGTGCCTCGCATCGTGGAGCGAGATCACCGGAACGTCGGCATCGGCGCACGCCTTCGCCCACTGATCAGTAAAGTACTTCGGGTAGTACGGCTCCCCGTCCTCCCGACAGAACAGGCAGCCGCCGTCGTGGTACAGAACTCCGGCATCGGCCTTCTCAACCGCCTGGCGCGTCCGGTGAGCGTCCAACTCCGCTACCAGGGCTGGCCCGAGCGCAACCGCCCGCTTACTCTTGCCCTTGGGCGACTTCTCGACCACGCCGTTGCTGGTCGTGGTGCGCTGCCAGTGCAGAAGCAACACCCCCCGATCGAGATCCACGCGCGGCCACTTGAGGCCGGCCAGCTCCCCTCGCCGAGTGCCGACAACGATCGCCAGCACCCAGGCGGCACGCAACCGGTGATCCGCGTGGAACTTGAGGAATTTCGCCGACTGCGCGGGCGTCCAGACGCCCTTCCGCCCCATGGTCTCCCGCTCGACCTGCCGGGGTTGCCGCACACCGTCGACGTTGACCCCGAGGTCGCTCAACGCCTTCATCATGACCCGGTGCACGATCCGGACGGTGGTGGCCGACAGCGGGCCGCCGTTCTTGCCGCCGCCCTTCAGCAGCTTCTTGTACAGCTCGTGGATCACTCGCTTGTCGAGGGCATAGAGCTGCCGCGTACCAATGTGCGGCACCACGTAGCAGCGCATGATGTCCCGGTAGTTGCTGAGCGTCGTCTCCTGGACATCCAGTTCGCGTTCGTTGAGCCAGCTCTCCAGCTCGGCGGCGACACTACCGTCCGCGCCAAGGTCTGCGCCGCCGTAGGCAGCGCGTGCGTCATCTTCCGCCTTTTGGGCAGCGGCCTGATTGGGGAACCCCTGCCGCTTGTGCTGGCGGCGCCGCCCGTTCGCGTCCGGCGGCAGGTCGATGACGAAGAACCAGCGGGTCTGGCCGTTGGCGAGGCGGTAGCTGTAGACAGCCATGCGGCTGCACCTCCGCAGTAACGGAATCGAGGGATGCAGCCCACGTTAAGCGATCTCCGTTACCGCCAGCGTTACCGCAAGATCACACATGATCTTCTATATCCGCTGGTGAATACCAGTCGGGACGGCCGGATTCGAACCGACGACCCCTTGACCCCCAGGACGTCGCGGTAGGCGTCCACGCACGTCAGCAACGGTGCGCCCAACGGCACGACGTCGACGGTTGCGCCGTCCGTGTCCGTCCGGGCTGGACGTGTGGTCCCCGGTTGGTCCCCGGCCAAGGTTCGTCTACCGGTCACCTTCGGCGCAGTCATCGGTCATGGAGTGGAAGGGCCCAGAATAGGCGTCGCCGATCAGAACATCCCGAAGCGGCGCCAGTCCTGCTACTCGGTAACGGGTCGTGTCACCTTTCGCCTTCGCCTTCGCGTTCAAGCAGTCGACATACGCTTGCGTCTGCTCGCGGTCGGAGTAGAACGTGTCCCCTGACGGTGCTGCCACTCCGTTGTCGTAGACCTTCACGGGTACGTACGCCACGCAGCCGTCGTCCTCGTAGCTCACGCCTCGTCCTCCTCCGGTTGAGCCTGACGCCCAGCGGCTTGGCTCGCCTCGACCTCCCAGCGGCAGGCCACTGCATGCTGGCAGTGAATTCTACGGGCAATCGGCGGAACGAGCTGCCAGCCAGAACGTCGACTGCCCAAGTGGAACGTTGTGAGCCAGATCCGGCATCCCGTCGCGCAGGCTCCGCCCTGCCGGGCCGCGCCGACCTGGTCCAGGTGGAGCGCCCCGCTGGACGAACGACCTGGACCAGGTCGGCGCGGTCTGGTGGCCTCCGGTGCGCGACGGGTCCCCGGTCGCGGCCGAGGCATCCCAGAGTCGCCGAGGGTCCGGGGCGAGTAGCCCCGGCCGCCGGAGGCCGTCCCCGGGTCGTAGGGCCGGAGGCCCTACCTGCCGGAGGCAAGATTTCGCAGCGCCGACCATCAACGCTGGTGCCTGCTCGGCCGATAACGCTCGGGTTAGCTGATGGTCGTCTTCGTGGACACGGATGGTCACAATGGCAACCGTGAGGTTCCTGAAGCGTTGGCGAATTGGCAGGGGTGCTACCCGAGGCGTGGCGTCGCATGATGCGCCGCTGCGGCCGATGCCGTTTCTCCCGGTGATGGTGGCGGTCGTCCTGGTGGTGCTGTTGGGTGGTGGCGCGGCCATGTGGTTGCTCGGGGTGTGGTCGCCCCAGTCCCAGGCCACGCTCGCCGCGGAGCGGTTCCGACTGGATCAGATCAAGACCGCCTTGACGGTCGCGGCTGGCCTGGCTGCGGGAGTGACGTTGCTGATGACCCTGCGTCGGCAGGCTCTGAGCGAGCGAGCGCAGCGGTTCGCGGAAAGTGATGCGTTGGAGCAGCGGACCACGACCTTGTACGTGGCGGCTGCGGATCAACTCGGCAGCGACAAGGCAGCTGTCCGTCTGGCCGGCTTGTACGCCCTGGAACGGCTGGGGCAGGACAACCCGAAGTTACGGCAGACGGTGGTGGACGTGTGGTGCGCCTATCTGCGGATGCCCTATGTCCCGCCGGTAGAGGTGCTGCGCGGAAGCGTCAAGCGGTCGCCGGAGCATCCGTCCGATGACGCCGAAGCCCCGGACGCGAAGACGGAGGCCGAGCGCCGCGAGGAGTTGCAGGTGCGTCTGACGGCGCAGCGGCTACTCGCGGCGCAACTGCGGCGGACGCAGACCGACACCGATCAAACCGCGTACTGGATCGACGCCAAGGGCAACCGCATGACGACCGATCTTGTCGGCGCTGTCCTGGTCAATTTCAGCTTCGCCTCGTGCGAGATTGAGCAGGGCGACCTCAGTGGGGCGCAGTTCCACGGCGTCGCGGACCTGAGCGAGGCGCAGTTCCACGGCGTCGCGGACCTGAGCGAGGCGCAGTTCCACGGCGACGCCAACCTGAGCGAGGCGCAGTTCCACGGCGACACCAACCTTGACGAGGCGCAGTTCCACGGCGTCGCCTACCTGAGCGACGGGCAGTTTCACGGCGACACCTATCTGAGCGAGGCGCAGTTCCACGGCGGTGCCATCCTAAGCGGGACGCAGTTCCACGGCTACGCCAGCCTGAGCAAGGCGCAGTTCCACGGCTACGCCTACCTGAGTGGGGCGCAGTTCCACGGCGACGCCAACCTTGAAGAGGCGCAGTTCCACGGCGACACCGATCTAAGCGGGGCGCAGTTCCACGGCGACACCAACCTTGACGAGGCGCAGTTCCACGGCGACACCGATCTGAGCGGGGCGCAGTTCCACGGCGACACCGATCTGAGCGGGGCGCAGTTCCACGGCCGCTCCGACCTGCGCGAGGCGCAGTTCGACCATGGCGTTGATCTGTCGCATGCGCGCGCCACGCCTGCCGCCCCGCTACCGTCGGGGTGGATTCTTTCGAGCAGCGCGTCCAGAGCCGAGCTGTTAGGTGAGGTCATTCGCGCCCAGGACCACGCGGGCGCCTCACCTGATGGACAGAGGAAGGCCGCCGCAGACGGTGCCGGAGCGCAGGCCGACACCACGTAGCCGAAGCGTCGGTGGAGATGTGCCGTACTCGCGTTTCGACGAGCATGGGACATCGTCGTGTCCGCCGGAGAACGGCGCGTTGCCGGGGTCGCCGCGCCGGGAGCGAAGCGGCAAGGCGCGGCGTGCCCCGAGCGGCGCGCAGCGGCCCGAAGGGCCGCCTTGAAGACGTATGGAAAGTTCTCACCGTGCGAGCCCGAGGCACAGAGCCGGAGGCACAGAGCCCGAGGCACGAGCCCGAGGCACGGAGCCGGAGGCACGGCGCCCCGTCACGGGACGTGCTTGACAGTGGCGTCCACCAGATGCTCGACATGATCGATATTCGGCTTCTTCATTGCTTGATGGTTGCGGTCATCGCAGCCTGGGGAGACCACGGCGCGTGGTTCGGCGATAGACCGGATGATGAGCAGGACCAGGCAAGGATTGTCGACGCTTCCTGTTCGGCCATGAGATCGAAAAGCGGCTGACCAACAACCCCGACTGGAATCCCCAGCGCAGCCGGCCAGGGCAAGTCTTCTTAGAGCGCGTTTGGTTTGTGGGTCGGTCGGGTGTGTCGCACAGGGGGTCCGACCGATGAGCCTGGCTCGGTCGGTGGACAGGTATGGATCGAGTGC
>NZ_JBIDDK010000020.1:0-71967 GCF_043205095.1 Micromonospora sp. NPDC047557
TCGCGATCGCCACAATCAACGTGTGGAATCGTATCGCCGTGACCACGCACACGGAGCCCCCGGCACAGGTGTGACGACCGAGGCGGCAGAGGCGGGGGGGGGGGGGGGGGGGGGGGGGGGGCGGGGGGGGGGGGGGGGGGGGGCGGGGGGGGGGGGGGGGGGGGGCCCCCCCCCCCCCCCCCCCACCGCCGGGCGATCAGTCCAGGTCGAACTCGCCGTCCTGCGCGCCCGCGACGAACGCGTCCCACTCGGCCTGGGTGAAGACGAGCACGGGGCCCTCCGGCTCGGCGGAGTTGCGCATCCCGATCAGATCGTCGACGAACGCGACCTCGACGGCGCTCTCCGAGGTGTCCCCCTCGGCCCGTTGCCAGACGGCCCGGGAGAGGTCGAAATCGCCCTTGGGGTGCTGCGCCATGGTTCTTTCCTCCAGTGCGGGGGCCGTCTGGGGACCGCGTGCCGATCCCCATCGGGCAGGATAAGCGGATGCCGAGCCTGACCCGTGTAGAGGCGACCGCGCGTGGCGCGGCGATTACTGTCGAGTCCTATCAGGTGGACCTCGACCTGACCGGCGACGGGGACCTGTTCCGTTCCCGCGTCGAGATCCGGTTCCGGGCGACCCCCGGCACCGCGACCTTCGCCGAGGTCAAGCCCGCCAACCTCCTCGCGGTACGCCTCAACGACCGCGACGTCGACCCCGGCACGTTGACCGACAACCGGCTGCCGCTGGGCGACCTCGCCGAGACGAACACCCTGTTCGTCGAGGCGGAGATGGCGTACTCCAACGCCGGGGAGGGGCTGCACCGCTTCGTCGACCCGGCGGACGGCGAGACCTATCTCTACGCGATGTCGTTCCTCGACAACGCCCAGCGCATTTTCGCCGCGTTCGACCAGCCCGACCTCAAGGCCCCGTTCACCCTCACGGTCACCGCGCCGCCGCAGTGGACGGTCTCCGGCAACGCCGAGGTGGTCGCCACCCCGGCCCCGGGGCGCTGGGAGTTCGCCCCGACCGCGCCGCTGGCGACGTACTTCTTCTCGCTCATCGCGGGGCCGTACCACGTCCGCCGGTCCGAGCACGACGGCATTCCGCTGGGCCTCTACTGTCGACGGTCGCTCGCCGAGCACCTCGACGCCGACGCCGAGGAGATCTTCACCGTCACCCGGCAGTGCCTGGACCGGTTCCACCAGCTCTTCACCGAGCGCTACCCGTTCGGCAAGTACGACCAGGCGTTCGTCCCCGAGTTCAACGCCGGCGCGATGGAAAATCCGGGCATCGTCACCTTCCGCGACGACTACGTGTTCCGCTCGGCGGTCACCGACACCGAGCGCGAGCTCCGGGCCACCACCATCGCCCACGAGATGGCCCACATGTGGTTCGGTGACCTGGTCACCATGCGCTGGTGGGACGACCTGTGGCTCAACGAGTCCTTCGCCGAGTACCTGGGCACCCGGGTCACCGCCGAGGCGACCCGCTTCGACCAGTCCTGGACCACGTTCGCCATGCGCCGCAAGGCCTGGGGGTACGCGGCCGACCAGCGCCCCTCCACCCATCCGGTCGCCCCGCCGGAGGTGGCCGACGCCGACGAGGGCCTGCTCAACTTCGACGGCATCTCGTACGCCAAGGGCGCCTCCGTGCTGCGGCAGCTCGTGGCGTGGCTCGGCGACGAGGCGTTCCTCGCCGGCCTGAACGCGCACTTCGCCGCGCACCGCTTCGGCAACGCCACCCTCGCCGACCTGCTGGCCAGCCTGAGCACGGCCAGCGGCCGGGACCTGTCCGGTTGGGCCGAGCTGTGGCTGCGCCAGCCGCAGGTCAACACGCTGCGCGCCGAGGTCGCCGTCGACGCGGACGGCCGCTACACCGAGGTCGCCGTGGTGCAGACCGCGCCCGAGTCGCATCCGGTGCTGCGTCCGCACCGCATCGGCGTGGGCCGGTACGCGGCGGACGGCGCGGTGCGGCGCGACGAGGTGGATCTCGACCCGGCCGTCGACGGCGGTCGGACCGTGCTCGGCGAGTTGGCCGGCGAGCCGGCGGCTCAGGTGCTGCTGCTCAACGACGGCGACCTCACCTTCGCCAAGGTGCGTCTCGACCCGGCGTCGGCGGACGCCGTCGCGCTGGTCCTGCCGGGCCTGGCCGACCCGCTCACCCGGGCGGTGCTCTGGGGCGAGGCCCTGGACGCGGTGACCGACGGGGAGCGGCCGGTCGCCGGCCTGGTCGACCTGATGGTCGCGGCGCTGCCGGCCGAGACCGAGGTGATCGTCGCGGAGGACGTGCTGACCCTCAGCCGGTCCCTGGTGGACCGCTACCTCGACCCGCTGGCCCGTTCGGCGGCGCTGGCCCGGGTCGCCCTGGCCTGCCGACAGTTGCTGGACGGCGCCCCGGCGGGGGAGTCGTTGCAGCTCGCCGCCGCGCGCGGCTGGATCGCCGCCACCACCGACACGGACCTGCTCGTCGGTTGGCTCGCCGGCCGGGACGTACCAGCGGGGCTGAAGGTCGACGCCGAGCTGCGGTGGGCGGTGCTGCGCCGGCTCGTGGTGCTGGGCGCGGCCGGGGAGGCGGAGATCGCCACCGAGGCGGCCGCCGACGTCAGCTCCACCGGCGCGGAACGGGCCGCCCGCTGCCGGGCCGCTCTGCCCGACCCGGCCGCGAAGCAGGCGGCATGGGAGATCATCGTGCGCGACACCGAGCTGTCCAACCGGCTGCTGGAGGCGACGGCCGAGGGGTTCTGGCAGCCCGAGCAGGCCGACCTGACCGCCGCGTACGTCGAGCGGTACTTCACGGAGATGCCGGCCGCCGCGCGTCGGCGTACCGCGTGGACGGCCGACCGGGTGGCGAAGCTGGCGTTTCCCCACTACGCCGTGGCGCAGCCGACCCGGGAGGCGGCCGCGGCGCTGCTGGCCCGCGACGACCTGACCCCGGGTCTGCGCCGGGTGGTCACCGACGCGGACGACGACCTGCGGCGCGCGCTCGTCGCCCGGACGGCGGTGGCCGCCGCCTCAGCCTGAGGCGGGGTCCCGGCGGCAGCCTGCGGCCGGGCCGCCGAGACGATTCGGTGCCGGCAGGGCGCGGGGCGGCCTGGCCACCCCGCGCCCTGCGGTCAGCGCAGCGCGGGCTCCGCCGTCACCGGGGCGTCGAAGTCGATGACGTGGCGCTGCTCGTGGGCGATGGTCCGTTCCGGGTCCATCGCCGTGCGCACGAGCAGCGGCATCAGCAGCGGCATCAGCGTCCGCGCGACCGGCCCCGGGGCCTTGGTGTGGTTGATCCGCGCCGCGCGGGCGGCGACCTTCTCGACCCGGGTGCGGCGCAGCCGCACGTACGCGTCGAACGCCGACGCCACGTCGGGCAGGTCCCGCAGGCAGCGGGCGAGCTGCACCCCGCTCTCGATGGCGAGCGAGGCGCCCTGCCCGGAGCTGTTCGACGGCGCGTGCGCCGCGTCGCCGACCAGCACCATCCGGCCCCGGTGCCAGTGCGGCACGGGCGGCATGATCTGCAACGATCCGACGACCTGGAGTTCGTCGGCGCTGCTGGTGGCCACCAGCTCCCCGCCCGGGTCGTCGTCGCCGTAGGTGGTGCGCAACGTGTCCAGCCACTGCTCTGCCGGCACCGCCCGGGCCTCGACGAGGCTCATCGGCCGCTGCTGCGGCAGGTTGGCCCCCCAACGGGTGCCGCCGCCGGGCTCCGGCCAGTACAGGTAGTAGCCGCGTCGCCCGAACGCGAACGTCATCGTGCCCGCCTCGGCGTCCACCTCGTGCCGGGCGACCGCCTCGAAGCCGAGCAGCCCGGTGAACCGGGGGCCGGGCGCGGCCGGGTCGATGAGGCCACGGACCGTGGACCGGATGCCATCCGCGCCGACCAGGACGTCGGCGGTGGCCGTGCTGCCGTCCTCGAAGCGCGCGGTCACGCCGCTGTCGGTCTGCTCGACGGCGACCAGCCGCCGGCCGTACGCGAAGGCGACGCCCTCGTCGACCGCCCGGTCGTGCAAGACCCGGTGCAGCTCGGCCCGGTGCACCACGCGCAGCGGCGGCACTCCGGCCAAGGTGGGCAGGTCGATGCGCCGACGGCCGACGGCCATGACGGTCCGGTCGATCGGGGTGGCGATCGCCGTCACCGCCTCGTCCGCGCCGACCGCCCGCAGGGCCGCCACGCCGTTGGGCGCGAGCGCGAGGGTGCCGCCGATGCCGCCCACCCCGGCGGCGGTGGCCGGGTACGCCTCGTGAACGGTGGCGGTGATGCCGGCGCGGTGTAGCGCGAGCGCCGTCACCGGGCCGGCGATGCCGCCGCCGATGACGATCGCGGTTCGTACCGTGGTCATGCTCTCTCCCTGGGTGTCGTCGGGTGCGTGCGTGCGAACCGACCTGGGAGGGAACCCGGTTATCCTCATGGTTGCCGCTTCGGGCCGGGTGCCTGCTCAGGTGTCGGTTCGAGGTAGGGCTCCGGCGGGGTGTTGGCGCACCCCGCCGGAGCTGTCTTCTCAGTCGGCGTTGTCGGGGTCGCTGCTGGTCCTCTCGGCCAGTTCGATCAGCTCGGCCGGCATCTCGCCGGTCTCGTGGAAGGCCCGCCACGTGTCCAGCCCCGGGTAGCTGCCCGAGGTCAGCTCGGCGAGCAGGGCCCGCAGCCAGGTCGCCTCCGCGGCTCGCATGGCCAGGTCGTACTCCGACTCCACCAGGAACAGCCGGGGGATCTCCCGCAGGTGGGCGTCGAGCGTCTCGCGGTCCCGGCGGAGCGCGTCGTCCAGCCGGTCGAGTCGCTGCCGGAGCAGGTCGGTGGCCTCGTCGGGATGCAGGGCGGCGAGGACGGACAGACCGGCCCGGAAGCGGGGATGCTCCGGCATCGGCGTGGCGACCAGTTCTCGTGCCCAGTCGACCAGTTCGGCCCGGCCCGCCTCGGTGATCCGATAGACGGTGCGTTCCGGGCGCCGGCCCTCGCGGACGCTCTCCACCGCGGCGATCAACTGGTGTTTGTCCAGGTTGCGGATGACCGTGTAGAAGGAGCCCCACTTGATCTCCATGTCCTGGTCCTTGCCCCAGGCGCGCAGGGTGCTGGCCATCTCGTAGGGGTGCATGGGCCGCTGGACGAGGGCGGAGAGCACGGCCAGTGCGAGCAGGTTGCCGACCTTGCGCCGCTTCGGCATGACGTCCCCTTACTCGCCGGCAATTACTCGTAGGCGAGTATATGCACGGGGTCGGTCGCCTGGCGACCCCCTCGCGCGCCGGGCCGCAGCGGCCTGCCCCGACGCCCGGCCTACGATCACGGGGTGGAGGAAGATATCCGGCGGATCGGGATCATGGGCGGCACCTTCGACCCGATCCACCACGGGCACCTCGTCGCGGCCAGTGAGGTGGCGGACCGGTTCGGCCTGGACGAGGTGGTGTTCGTCCCGACCGGGCAGCCGTGGCAGAAGGCTGACGAACCGGTCAGCCCCGCCGAGGACCGGTACCTCATGACTGTCATCGCCACCGCCTCCAACCCCCGCTTCCAGGTCAGCCGGGTCGACATCGACCGCAGCGGGCCGACCTACACCGTCGACACGCTGCGCGACCTCCAGGCCGAGTACGGCCCCAAGGTGCAACTCTTCTTCATCACCGGAGCGGACGCGCTGCAACGCATCCTGTCCTGGAAGGACCTGGACGAGATCTTCGAGCTGGCCCACTTCATCGGGGTGACCCGCCCCGGCTTCCCGCTGACCGACGAGCACCTTCCGGCGGACACGGTCAGCCTGATCCAGGTGCCCGCGATGTCCATCTCGTCGACCGACTGCCGCGCCCGGGTCGCCCGGGGCGAACCGGTCTGGTATCTGGTGCCCGACGGTGTGGTGCAGTACATCGCCAAGCGACGCCTCTATCAGCCCTGATCACGTCCGGTATCCACCGTTCTGTACGCCTAATCGACCAGAACTGACGGGTCGTGACCTCGCCGGGTGTGAGACGCTTGGTGGATCGCACGCCTGATCGAAGGAGAACGGTGACAGTTTCCGAACGCGCGCACGAGCTGGCAATGGCAGCCGCCCAGGCCGCCGCCGACAAGAAGGCGCAGGACATCGCGATCATCGACGTCGGCGACCAGCTCGCCATCACCGACGCGTTCCTGCTCGCCGCCGCCCCCAACGAGCGTCAGGTGCTCGCCATCGTCGACGCCATCGAGGAGCGCCTGCTGGAGCTTCCGGAGAAGGCCAAGCCGATCCGGCGCGAGGGTGAGCGGGGCGGCCGCTGGGTGCTGCTCGACTACGTCGACATCGTGGTGCACGTCCAGCACACCGAGGAGCGCGAGTTCTACGGGCTCGACCGCCTCTGGAAGGACTGCCCCACCATCCCGTTCGTCGACCGCGACCTGGTCGAGGCCGACGCCGGCGGGACCGCCGCAGCCGAATGACCCGGCTGATCGTCTGGCGGCACGGCAACACCGACTGGAACGCCGCCAACCGCGTCCAGGGGCAGACCGACGTACCCCTCAACGAGCTGGGCCGCGAGCAGGCCCGCGCCGCCGCGCCGCTGCTCGCGTCGCTGCGTCCCGACGCCATCGTGTCCAGCGACCTGAGCCGCGCCGCGGAGACCGCGGCGGCGTTGGCCGCGCTGACCGGGCTGCCGGTCCGCACCGACGTCCGGTTGCGCGAGCGGCACTTCGGCCAGTGGCAGGGCCTGCACCTCACCGAGGTCGCCGAGCGTTTCCCCGCCGAGTACGCCCGCTGGCGGGCTGGCGACCCCGACCCGGGGGCGGACCTGGAGCCGCTGGACGCCCTCGGCGAGCGGGTCGCCGCGGCGTTCCTGGCGGCGGCCGACGTGGCCCCCGGCGGGACCGTGGTCATCGCGACCCACGGCGGTGGCTCCCGCCAGGGCGTCGGCCACTTGCTCGGCTGGCCCTCCGGCGTGCTGCGCACCATCGGCTCGCTGGCCAACTGCCACTGGTCCGAGCTGCGGCACGACGACGTTCGAGGCTGGCAGCTGCGGGGGCACAACGTCGGCCTGGTCTCCGCCCCGGCCGTCGTCGACGCGGTCTGAGCGCCGTCCCCGCCCGCGGCCGGCGCGCTCGCGCCTCGGCGTATCCCGTCGTGATCGGCTAGCGTGCCGGGCATGCCCGTCGCGGTCGTCACCGACTCCACCGCCTACCTTCCGCCCGAGCTGGTGCGGCGGCACCGGCTGACCGTCGTTCCGCTGACCGTCGTGCTCAACGGCGCGGAGGGTCTGGAGGGGGTGGAGACCCAGCCCGCCGACGCCACCAGGGCGTTGCGCGAGCGCCGGGTCTCGGCCAGCACCTCCCGCCCGGCCCCCGAGCAGTTCGCCCGGACGTACCGCCGCCTCCTGGACGACGGCGCCGACGGCGTCGTCTCGGTCCACCTGTCCGCCGGCCTGTCCGGCACCGTCGAGGCGGCCCGGCTGGCCGCCGTCGACTTCGACGGTCGGGTCGAGGTTGTCGACAGCCGCTCCGCCGGCATGGGGCTCGGCTTCCCGGCCATCGCGGCCGCCGCGGCCGCCGAGGCCGGGGCAGACCTCGCCGGTGTACGCGACGCGGCGCTCGCCTCCGTCGCCCGGACCACCGTCTGGTTCTACGTCGACACGTTGGAGTTCCTCCGCCGGGGTGGCCGGATCAACGCGGCCGAGGCGCTGTTCGGCACGGCCCTGTCGGTCAAGCCGATCATGCACATGCCGGACGGGGCGATCGTGCTGCGCGAGAAGGTGCGCACCGCCAGCCGGGGAGTGGCCCGTCTCGTCGACCTGGCCGTCGAGGCGGCCGGCGACGACGACGTGGACCTCGGCGTACACCACCTGGCCGCACCGCACCGTGCCGAGGCGCTGCTCGCCGCGCTCACCGAGCGGCTCGGTGCGCGGCTGCACGACACGTACGTCTCCGAGGCCGGCGCGGTGGTCGCCGCGCACGCCGGGCCGGGGCTGGCGTGCGTGGTCGTGCACCGGCGATCGGACGGCTGAGCCGGTGGCCACCGCGTGCGTGGTGACCGGCGGCGGCCGTGGCGTCGGCCGAGCCGTGGTGCAACGGCTGGTGACGACCGGCGTCACCGTCGTCGTCGTGGAGCGCGACCCCGAGGCGGTGGAGTGGCTGGCCGGACACCCCGCCGCCGACCGCCTGCTGCCGGTGCTCGGCGACGCCGGCGACGAGCGGGTGGCCGAGCACGCCGCCGAGGTGGCCGAGCGCGCCGGCCGTCTCACCGGGTGGGTGAACAACGCGGCGGTATTCCGGGACGCGGCGCTGCACTCGGCGTCGGCCGACACCGTCCTGGACCTGATCGGGCTGAACCTGCGCCCCGCAGTGGTGGGCGCGGCGGTGGCGGTCCGCCGCTTCCTGGCCGCCGGCACGGGCGGGGCCATCGTGAACGTCTCGTCGCACCAGGCCCGCCGGCCGGTGTCGGGCGCCCTGCCGTACGCCACGGCGAAGGCCGCCGTGGAGGGGCTGACCCGGGCGCTGGCCGTCGAGTACGGGCGGCACGGTATCCGCGCCAACGCCGTCGCGCTCGGCTCGATCGCCACCGAGCGGCACGCCGAGTTCCTCGCCGCGCAGGAGCCGTCCCGGGCCGAGTGGATCGACGCCGAACTGACCCGGCTGCATCCGGTGGGCCGGATCGGGCGCGCGGACGAGGTGGCGGAGGCTGTCGCGTACCTGCTGTCGCCGGCGGCGAGCTTCGTCAACGGGGTGACGCTGCCGGTCGACGGCGGACGAGCCGTGCTCGGCCTCGACCCGGAGGCCCGCTGACCCGACGCGGGCGTGCCGCCTCCGGCTCGTGGTGACGACCCGGAGACGGCGCGACCGGCGGCCTGATCAGCTACGCAGGGCCCACTGCTGGTTCTGCTGCCCGTTGCAGGCCCAGAGGATGACCTTCGTGCCGTTGGCGGTGGCGGCGCCGTTGGCGTCGAGGCAGAGCCCGGACTGGACGCCGGTGATGGAGCCGTTCGCGTTGACGTTCCACTGCTGGTTCTGCTGTCCGTTGCAGTCCCAGATGATGACCTGGGTGCCGTTGGTGGTGCCCTGGCCGTTGGCGTCGAGGCACTTGTTGCCGTACACCTGGATCTGCTTTCCGGCGGTGTAGGTCCAGCGTTGTGGCGTGCCGCCGCTGCAGTCCCAGAGCTGCACCTGGGTGCCGTTTGTGGTCGTGCCGTTCGGTACGTCGAGGCAGCGGCCGGACTGCGCGCCCACGACCTGGACGTTCTGCTGCGGGTTGCCGCCGGTGGCGGGGGTGTAGGCGGCAGCGGCGATGTTGGCCTGCACGGCGTCCTCGGTGGCGGCCGACGGGTAGCCGGACGTCAACACACCCTCGAAGAATGTGCCCCGGCCGGTGATGCTGTTGTCGCCGCCGATACCGAGCAGGATGGCCCCCTCCTTCTTCATGGGGTTGTAGCCGTTGGGGCGTCGACCGTCGAAGTAGGTGGTCAGGCCGCCCGACTGCGCGTTCCCGCCCCGGATCGCCCAGTGGTTCGGCTCGCCCTTGACCATGGCGGTCACGAAGCGGTGGTTGATGGACGCGATGTTGTTGTAGCCCGCGTTCACCCCGGAGAACAGCCCCCACTCAAGGTCGGCCATGATCCAGGGGCCCGCCCCTGCTCCGTAGCCCCACTGCTTGTTGGCGCCGAAGTAGACGGTCTCCATGATGGCGCGTTCGTCGGCCTGGACGTTGGTCTGCGCATTGCCGTAGTCGAAACAGCACCACTGGTTGTAGTGCGTGCCGTCGACGACCGCGTAGATGCCCTCGGGCTGGTCGCCGGTCGCGACGCCGTTGGTGTTGTTGTTGCGGTAGCCGGTGCCGGGGGCGATGTAGACCCCGTACGCCTTCTGACCGCCGATGGTGACCGGTGCCGCCTTCGCGTCGGCGAGGTTGTCGTACCCGCCGGCGGCGGGGCCGGTGAAGCCGCCCGGGGGCGCCTGGGTCAGGCGGTTGTTGCGGCCGGACTGGTCGTAGATGACCGTGATCACGCAGCTCGTGTTGGCGCAGAACGTGTCCTGCGTGGCGGCGTTGGCGACGCCACCGGCGCTCAGCACGCCGACGTCGCGGGTGGTGTTGTCCGACGAGCGGCGGACCTGGTAGAGCGGGCCGTTGTACGCCCCGTACAGGGCTCGGGTGGTGCTGTGCGCGGCCACGCACGGCGTGCCGCCGGAGGCGTAGATGTCGCACGGGCCGGTGCCGGCGGCCCGGGCGACGCCGGGCGTCTCGGAGACCACGTAGGCGCCGGCCCCGGCGACGAGGACCAGCAGGGTCCCCGCGGCGGCCAGCGAACGGCTCAGCCTTCTCTTCACGTCCATGGATTCCTCTTCGTGTCGGTGGTGGTGGGGGTGACGTCACACGTCATACCTCCGACATTAATAGTCATCCATGAATGCGCGCTACTTCCGGCGGTCGGTGGCCCTTGGCCCCCGTAGCAGACGCGAGCATGATCAGGGGGTTGTCCACAGTGGCGTCCGTGGTCCACAGGTCGAGGCCGGAGCGCCCCACCATGCCGTCGGTCGCCCTAGCGTCGCGGTGTGTCGCAGGACGAGGAGACAGAGGTACGCCAGCGTCTGCGCCGGTTGACGGCCCCGACGGGTGGCGCGGCGCCACTTGTGGGGGCGCTTCCGTTCGGTGCGCCGCCACTGCGGGCCGGAGCGCCGGTGACCAACCCGGCGGCGGACGTGGCCGCCGATCCTGACAGCGGTGCGGCACGGCTGCCCGGCCCCGGGGCGTTCGATCCGGGACGGCGCGGCGTACGGGCATTGGCGGTCGTCGCCCTCGTGGTCGTCCTGGCCGCCGCTGGTTGGGCCTGGCGGTCCCGGCCGCACGCGGAACCGGTCGCCCCGTCGGCCAGCGAGGCCGCATCGGCCCTCCCGACGGAGCAGGGGAGCGCGTCGGCGCCAGGCGAGCTGGTGGTGGCGGTCGCGGGCAAGGTACGCAGACCCGGGCTGGTGCGCTTGCCGGCCGGGGCCCGGCTCGCCGACGCCGTGCAGGCGGCCGGTGGCCCGCTGCCCGGGGTCGACGTGGCGCTGCTCAACCCCGCCCGCAAGGTCACCGACGGCGAGCTGATCGTGGTCGGGGTGACGCCACCACCCGCACCGGCCGGCGCCGCCGACCCGGCGGCCGGTGGGGTGCCGGCCGCGGGCGGGCCGCTGAACCTCAACACAGCGACGCTGGCCCAGCTCGACGCGCTGCCCGGGGTGGGGCCGGTGCTCGCCCAGCGGATCCTCGCCTACCGGGATCAGCACGGCGGGTTCAAGGGCGTCGGTGACCTGCGCCAGGTCGACGGGATCGGTGACGCGCGCTACGAACAGCTCAAGGATCTGGTGACGGTGTGAGCGGCGCTCATCCCACCCCGTCGAGCCACCCGGACCTCACCCAACCCCGGACCTCGCCGCCGGATCTCCGGCTCGCCGGGCTGGCCGTGGCCGCCTGGCTCACCGCGCTCACCGGCCTGCACGTCGACGTCCGCCCGCTCCTGCTGGTGGGCGGGACGGCGGCCGTGCTGTCGGCGTTGAGCGCCCTGCACCTGCTCGGCCGACTCGGCCACCCCCGGGCTCCCGCCCGTCGGCACGGCTGGATCGCCGTCGCGGTCGGCCTCGGCGTGCTCTGTGGCGCGGCGGCAACCGCCGGCCGCCTGGCTGTCCGGGACGCGCCGCCGATCCGCGTCCTGGCCGAGCAGCGCGCTCCGGTCACCGCCGACCTCGTCGTCCGTGACGATCCGCGCCCGATCCGTTCCGCCGGGCGTCCCGGCATGCTGCTGGTGTCGGGCGAGCTGATCCGGCTGACCGGTCCCGACGGCGAACGGCTCCGGGCGTCGGTACGGGTGCTGGTCCTCGCCACCGACCCGGCCTGGCGAGGGCTGTTGCCGGGGCAGCGGCTGACCGCCGAGGGGCGGCTGGGCCTTCCGCGCGGCGGTGACCTCACCGCGGCGGTCCTCGCCACCGCCGGTCCACCCGTGCGGCGCGGTACGCCGTCGTGGGCGCAGCGCGCTGCCGGCACCCTGCGCGCGGGTCTGCAACGGGCCTGCGCGCCGCTCCCCGACGACCCGGGTGGCCTGCTGCCGGGTTTGGTGGTGGGGGACACGAGCCGCCTGCCGTCCGCCGTCGAGGAGGACTTCCGGGCGACCGGAATGACACACCTCAATGCCGTGTCCGGCAGCAACGTCGCGATCGTGTTGGGCGCGGTGCTGCTGTTGGCCCGCTGGGCGCGCGCCGGCCCGTGGCTCGCCGGCCTGCTCTGCGGGGTGGCGTTGGTGGGGTTCGTCATCCTGGTCCGTCCGTCGCCGAGCGTCGTCCGGGCCGCCACGATGGGCGCGATCGGGCTCGTCGCGCTGGCCGCCGGTCGACCGCGGGCCGCGCTGCCCGCGCTGGCCGCCGCCGTCACGGTGCTGGTGCTGGTCGACCCCGAGCTGGCCGGCGACGCCGGGTTCGCGCTGTCCGTGCTGGCCACCGGGGGGCTGCTGCTGCTCGCGCCCCGCTGGCGGGACGGGCTGCGCCGCCGGGGTGTCCCGGCCGGGCTGGCCGAGGCGTTGGCGGTGCCGGCGGCCGCCCAGGTGGCCTGCGGGCCGGTCGTCGCCGCCATCTCCGGCACGGTCAGCCTGGTGGCCGTGCCGGCCAACCTGCTGGCGGTGCCGGCCATCGCCCCCGCGACGGTGCTGGGCGTGACGGCCGCCGTGCTGTCGCCGGTCTGGCCCGCCGGGGCCGGGTTCGTCGCGTGGCTGGCGAGCTGGCCGGCCTGGTGGCTGGTCGTCATCGCCCGCCAGGGCGCTCGCCTCCCGGCCGGCACCCTGCCCTGGCCGGGCGGCGCGTGGGGTGCCCTGCTGCTGGCCGGGCTGACCGTCGCGCTGCTGGTCGCCGCGCGTCGACCCCTGGTGCGCCGAGTGGTGGCGGTCGTCGCCGTCGCCGCGCTGCTCGGCGCCCTCGGAGTCCGACTGATCGCCACCGGCTGGCCGCCGCCCGGTTGGGTGGTGGTGGCCTGTGCGGTGGGGCAGGGTGACGCCCTGGTGCTGCCCGTCGCCCCCGGCCGGGCGGTGGTGGTCGACGCCGGCCCGGACCCGGGCGCGGTGGACGCGTGCCTGCGACGGCTCGGCATCCGGGAGGTGCCGCTGTTCGTGGTCAGCCACTTCCACGCCGACCACGTGGCCGGGGTGGCCGGCGTTTTCCGGGGCCGGCGGGTGAGCGCCGTGCTGACCCCGCCATCGACGGATCCGGCGAGCGGCCGGGACGCGGTCCGCGCGGCGGCGACGAGCGGCCGGGCCACGCTGCTCGGCACCACCGCCGGGGCGCTGCATCGGGTCGGCGGTGTCGACCTGCTCCTGCTCGGTCCGCCGTACCCGCTGGCCGGCACCAGATCCGATCCGAACAACAATTCGTTGATGCTGCGCGCCACGGTCGCCGGCGTGCAGATCCTGCTGCCCGGCGACGCCGAGACCGAGGAGCAGCACGCCGTGCTGGCCCGGACGGCGTCGGGACAGCTGAGGGCGGACGTGCTGAAGGTCGCCCACCACGGGTCGGCGTATCAGGACGACGGCTTCCTGGCCGCCGTACGGCCGGCCGTCGCGTTGGTGCCGGTCGGCGCGGGCAACACCTACGGGCACCCGAGCCCGGCGCTTCTGGCCCGGCTCAGCAGAGACGGTGCCCGGGTCCTGCGGACCGACACCGATGGTGACCTGGCGGCGATCCGGACCGGCCACGGACTGGCGGTGGCCCGCCGAGGGGTGCAACCCGGACGACCACCGTGAGGGTCGACCGCGGGGTAGGCCGGCTCTGCCGTGGAAATTGCAGCGTTATGGAGGAAATGGCGACCGTCTTGCGGATTAGATGGCGAACCGAGATAAATGTCTGGATTTGCGCTTAGTGCGGGCCGCACCGACCGGGCGGCGAATGAGCAGGCCCGTACCCGCCATGGGCCGTGCGAATATGGGCGACGTGACCCCCGCCAGCCTCGCCCCCATTCTGCTCGTCCTCGGCGACGAGGAACTGCTCGCCACGCGCGCCGTGACCGAAGCTGTCGAGCGGGTCCGCAGCGTCGAGAGCGAGGTGGACGTTCGCGAGTACCAGGCAGGTGCGCTCACCGTCGGTGAGATCGCCGAGATGCTCAGCCCATCGCTGTTCGGTGGGCGGCGGCTGCTCATCCTGCGCTCCGGTCAGGACGCCCGAAAGGACCTGGTCGCCGCGCTGCTGGCGTACGCGAAGAATCCCGACCCGGACGTCCAGCTGCTGGTGCTGCACCTGGGCGGCGCCAAGGGCAAGGCGTTCGCCGACGGGCTGCGGTCGGCAGGCGCGACGGTGATCTCGGCGGCCAAGCTCAAGGGGCACCGCGAGCGGGTCGCCTTCGTCCGCGACGAGATCCGCCGGGCCGGCGGCAGGTGCGCCGACGACGCCGCCGAGGCGCTGATCGCGGCGGTCGGCAACGACCTGCGCGAGCTGGCCGCCGCCTGCTCCCAGCTCATCGCCGACACCGATGGGCGGATCAGCGCCGAGACGGTGGCCCGCTACTACCGGGGCCGGGTCGAGGTGACCGGCTTCACGGTGGCGGATGCCACAATGGTCGGCGATGTGCCGGCCGCCCTGGAGGCGCTGCGCTGGGCCCTGCACGTCGGTGTCGACCCGGTGCCCATCGCCGACGCCCTGGCCGACGGGGTGCGTACGGTGGCCCGGGTGGCGTCGGCCGGGCGGGGCAACCCGTACCAGCTCGCCAGCAGTCTCGGAATGCCGGCCTGGAAGATCGAGCGGGCGCAGCGGCAGGGGCGCGGCTGGACGCCGGAGGGGCTGGTCCGGGCCATGCAGGTCGCAGCCGAGTGCAACGCGGCCGTCAAGGGCGGCTCGGACGACCGGGCGTACGCCCTGGAGCGCGCGGTCTTCTCGGTGGCGGCCGCCCGGCAGGGCAGCGGCCGGTGACGGGGCCGAACCGTACGGCGTGGGCGACCATGCCCGCCGACGAGGAACGGTACCGGCCGCTCTACGCCCGGCTCCTCGGCCTGCGGTTCGTCAACCCCGGCGGGGTGCTCTGCTTCCTCTTCTTCGAAGGCGCCATCGCCCTGGCGGTGCTGCTCGCCCTCGCGGAGTTGGTGACCTGGTGGGCGGTGCTGGTGCTGCCCGTGGTGGTGGCAGCGATGGTCAAGCTCAACGACATGGTGGCCGCCGTGGTGGTCCGTTCCGCCGCGCTCGTGCCCGAGCAGGAGCGGGACCGTTTCCGTCGGCAGATGGAGCCGGTCGTCGGCCGGGCCCGGGTCTCGAACAGCGTGACCGGGGTGGTGGTCACGGCCGACCCGGTGCGGCCCACCCGCCGCACCGACCCACTGGACTGACCGCGGCCGCGACACGGGCACGCCGTCCGGTCGCCGACGCCACGCTGGCACGTCGACCCGTCCGTGGACACACGGAAGCCCCGGACCGGGGGTCCGGGGCTTTCCGAATCAGTCTGACGGAGTCGTCAGGCGGAGAGTGCCACCACGCGCTTCGCGATCGCGGACTTGCGGTTCGCGGCCTGGTTGGAGTGGATCACGCCCTTGCTGACGGCCTTGTCCAGCTTGCGAGAGGCGTCCAGCATGAGAGCGGTGGCCTTCTCGACGTCACCGGCCTCGGCAGCCTCGTTGAACTTCCGGACGGCGGTCTTCAGCGACGACTTGACCGACTTGTTGCGCAGCCGGGCCTTCTCGTTCTGCCGGTTGCGCTTGATCTGGGACTTGATGTTCGCCACGCGACAGCCTCGTCTTGATAGCTCGGGTTGGTCAGCTTATGCGCGTGATGACGAACATGCGTCATCGCTGCGCGAAGAGCCAGGTTACCAGGTCGCCCGGGACGAGCCAAAACGGCTCGGTCAACGCGCGGCCCATCCCGGCCCGACGACCACCAGACTACGCCCCCGGCAGACCGGCCCCGCGTCACCGCCAGCCCTGCCGGCGGGCGAGCCAGTCGAGGGCCTGTTCGCCGCTCCACCGCTGGTGCGCCGACCGGTGCGGTGAGGCCGTCGCCGGTGTCGCGTCCGCTCCGGTGAGGTAGTAGCCGGCCAGCGCGGCCAGGGTGGCGTCCAGCGCGTCCGGGGGAGCGCCCGCCGACGCCGGGTGTCCGGCGAAGAGTCGGTCGGTGTCCAGGCCGCTGGCGTACGCGGTGAGCAGCAGGCTCACGAGGTCGAACCAGGCCGGCCCGGAACAGGCCCAGGTCCAGTCGCAGAACCAGGCCCGACCGTCACCGTCGATGAGCACGTTGTCCACCCGCAGGTCGCCGTGGATCATGCCGGTCGCGCCGTCCGCGTACCGGGGGAGGCGGGACTCCAGCTCCACCAGCTCGGGCAGCCGGCCGCGGGCGGCGGCGGGCAGCGCCGGGAGCGGCTCCCGGCCGGCGGCCACCTCCTCCCACCACAGGATGTCCGAGCGGGCCAGCTCGGCGAGCTGGGGCAGGCCGAGCGCGGTCAGCCCGGCCGGCGGGGCGGCCAGGGCGGCGGCGACCTCGGCGTACGCGGCGAGCGTGGCGTCCAGCTCGGTCCGCGTCCAGGGCAGGCGCGGGGTGTGGCCGTCGACCGCGTCGGTGCAGAGCGCGAACCAGCCAGCCTCGTCCAGCGTCCACCGCAGGCGGGGCGCCGGTAGGCCGGCCGGCAGCCGGTCGAGGATCGCGGCCTCCCGCGCGTACCCCTGCACAAGGCGCGGTTGCTCGACGGCGGGTGCCGCCTTGACGAAGGCCCGACCACCGTCGGCGGTGTCGAGCACGGCGGCGAACCCCCGGGTGAAGCCGGCGGCGGCGACCCGGGCGGTGACCACCGGCGCGCCGAGGCGCCCGGCGATCGCGGCCCGCAGCGCCGCCGGCAGGGCCGGCCACGACGGGCGCAGCGCACCCGCGTGGTACGGCACCGGGGGCAGCGGCGGGGAGGACACCCCACCATGCTGCCCCGGGGTACGTGCGCGGCGCGCGGCGACACTGCCAGACTGCCAAGCCATGAGGACCGAGGACTTCTGGCAGCTGATCGACCAGGCCCGCGCCGGGGGCGGGGGAGAGCCCGGGCCGGTCGCCGCGCGTGCCGTCGCCCTGCTCGCCGAGCGCGACCCGGAGGACATCGTGGGGTACGCCCACCACCAGCGGAGGGTGCTGGCGGCCTCGCACAAGGCGGACCTGTGGGGCGCGGCGTACCTGATCAACGGCGGAGCCTCCGCGGACGGCTTCGAGCACTTCCGGGGCTGGCTGATGACCCAGGGGCGGGCGGTCTTCGCCCGCGCGGTCAGCGACCCCGACTCGCTTGCCGAACTGCCCCAGGTGCGGGCCGCCTCGCTCAGCGGAGAGGAGTTCTCCGCCGAGCAGATGCTCACCGTGCCCTGGGACGCGTACCGCAAGGCCACGGCGTCGGAGCTGCCGGAGGACCGGGAGCCGGTGCGGACGCCCGATCTCAACGACTTCTGGGACTTCGACGACGAGGAGGAGGCCCGCCGCCGCCTGCCCCGGCTGGCCGCGCTGTTCGTCGAGCCGCCCATGGAGTGAGAGGTCGCCGGGGCCGATCCGTCGCCCGCGCAGCGGGCGTACCCCGGCGGCGTGGGAACATGGAGGGGGTCGGCGGCGCGCCGGCCTGTTCACGTCAGCCGACCAGAACGGACCGCTGTGCCACCGAAGCTCGATCCCGGCGCGAACGCCCCTGGTGCCACCGACCCCGGTCGCATCCGGAACTTCGGCATCATCGCCCACATCGACCACGGGAAGTCGACCCTGGCC
Organism: Micromonospora sp. NPDC047557; assembly: GCF_043205095.1. Taxonomy (NCBI): domain Bacteria; kingdom Bacillati; phylum Actinomycetota; class Actinomycetes; order Micromonosporales; family Micromonosporaceae; genus Micromonospora; species Micromonospora sp. NPDC047557. Next base: position 17,624 of record NZ_JBIDDK010000020.1, read on the forward strand.
GACCGGATGTTGCAGCTCACCGGCGTGGTCGACCCGCGGCAGATGCGCGCGCAGTACCTGGACCGGATGGACATCGAGCGCGAGCGCGGCATCACCATCAAGAGCCAGGCCGTCCGGATGCCGTGGACCATCCGCGAGGGCGAGCGGGCGGGCGAGCACGCGGTGCTCAACATGATCGACACCCCGGGGCACGTCGACTTCACCTACGAGGTGTCCCGGTCGCTGGCCGCCTGCGAGGGCGCCGTGCTGCTTGTCGACGCCGCGCAGGGCATCGAGGCGCAGACCCTGGCCAACCTCTACCTGGCGCTCGAGAACGACCTGCGCATCATCCCGGTGCTCAACAAGATCGACCTGCCGGCGGCCCAGCCGGAGAAGTACGCCGAGGAGTTGGCCCACCTCATCGGCGGGGACCCCGCCGACTGCATCCGGGTCTCCGGCAAGACCGGCGAGGGCGTGCCGCACCTGCTCGACGAGATCGTCCGGCAGTTCATCCCGCCGGTCGGCGACGCCGATGCGCCCGCCCGGGCGATGATCTTCGACTCGGTGTACGACGTCTACCGCGGCGTCGTCACGTACGTCCGGGTCATCGACGGCCGGATCAGCGCCCGCGACCGGATCAAGATGATGTCCACCGGGGCGGTGCACGAGCTGCTGGAGATCGGTGTCATCTCACCGGAGATGGTGAAGGCCGAGGCGCTCGGCGTCGGCGAGGTCGGCTACCTGATCACCGGTGTGAAGGACGTCCGGCAGTCCCGGGTCGGTGACACGGTCACCATCAACGCCCGGCCGGCGGCCGAGCCGCTGGGTGGCTACAAGGACCCGAAGCCGATGGTCTACTCCGGCCTCTACCCGATCGACGGGTCCGACTACCCGAACCTGCGTGAGGCCCTGGACAAGCTCAAGCTCAACGACGCCGCCCTGGACTACGAGCCGGAGACCTCCGGCGCGCTCGGGTTCGGCTTCCGCTGCGGCTTCCTCGGCCTGCTCCACCTGGAGATCATCCGGGAGCGGCTGGAGCGCGAGTACAACCTCGACCTGATCTCCACCGCGCCCAACGTGGTGTACCGGGCGATCACCGACGACGGTGCCGAGATCGTCGTCACCAACCCCAGCGAATACCCCACCGGCAAGATCGCCGAGGTGTACGAGCCGGTGGTGCGGGCCACCGTGCTGACGCCCAACGACTACGTGGGCGCGGTGATGGAGCTCTGCCAGGGCCGGCGCGGCAGCCTGCTCGGGATGGACTACCTCTCCGCCGACCGGGTGGAGCTGCGCTACACGCTGCCCCTCGCCGAGATCATCTACGACTTCTTCGACCAGTTGAAGAGCCGGACCAAGGGCTACGCCTCACTCGACTACGAGCCGTCCGGCGAGCAGGCGTCCGACCTTGTGAAGGTGGACATCCTGCTGCATGGCGAGCCGGTGGACGCGTTCAGCGCCATCGTGCACAAGGACAAGGCGTACAACTACGGCGTCACGATCGCCGCCAAGCTGCGCACCCTCATTCCGCGCCAGCAGTTCGAGGTGCCGATCCAGGCGGCCATCGGCAGCCGGGTCATCGCCCGGGAGACCATCCGCGCGATCCGCAAGGACGTCCTCGCCAAGTGCTACGGCGGTGACATCAGCCGTAAGCGCAAGCTGCTGGAGAAGCAGAAGGAAGGCAAGAAGCGGATGAAGATGGTCGGCCGCGTCGAGGTGCCGCAGGAAGCCTTCATCGCCGCCCTGTCCTCCGACTCCGGCGACGCTAAGGCCCCCAAAAAGTAACCCCACCCCACCCCCACCCCTGGTCCCACCCGGTCACCCGGTGTTGATCAAGAGGTTTGCGTCAGCGGAAGCCCTGATCCTGACGCAAACCTCTTGATCACCGGCGTGGGCCTGGGCCTGGGGCTGGTTGGGTGGAGATTTTTTTGGCTGTGGGGGCGGGGTCGTCGCCCTGGGCAACATGTTGCCTGACCTGTATGGACGCGCTCCCACCCCAATCGACGCAGCCGTTCGGCATCGACGCCGACAACTTCTCTGCGGTTGAGTCGGTTTGGATTTTCGGTGGGTCGGGAACTTAGTCGTCACGACAGGAAGCACACATTGTGTGTCGGACATTCTTAGAAGGAGGGCGACCGTGGAGCTCACCGTGTGGGGCATCATCACTGCCATCGTTGTTGGTCTCATCGTCGGGGCGCTCGGCCGCCTGGTTGTCCCGGGCCGGCAGAACATGCCGATCTGGCTGCACATGCTCATCGGTATCGGCGCGGCCCTGTTGGGCACCGTGCTGGCGCGGGCCATCGGCATCGCGACCGAGACGGACGGCGTTGACTGGGGCGAGCTGCTGGTCCAGGTCGTGCTGGCCGCGATCGCGGTCGCGCTGGTGGCCGGCGTGGGTGGCCGCCGCCGCGTCACCCGATAACACCAGCACACCCGTAACACCGAACCACTTCGAAAGGGGCGCCCGGCCGACAGGCCGGGCGCCCCTCGGCGTTCGCCGCCGCGCGGTCCGGTTGGCCTCCGCAGTGATCGACTCCACTGCGCCGATGTGGCGGCATTCGGTTCGCCAGACACCGCCACATCGGCGCAGTGGAGTCGATCATGCTCGTGCGCACCCAGCGCACCCCCGGCCAAGCCCAGTCGATCGCGGTGTCCCGGCCCGCGTCGCCCGCGTGGGCCGGTGGAACGTGCCGGTGTTCACCAAGTCGTGATCGTCTGAGCCGTGAAGTCGGTTTGGTTTTTCCGTGGGTCGGGAACTTAGTCGTCACGACAGGAAGCACACATTGTGTGTCAGACATTCTTAGAAGGAGGGCGACCGTGGAGCTCACCGTGTGGGGCATCATCACTGCCATCGTTGTTGGTCTCATCGTCGGGGCGCTCGGCCGCCTGGTTGTTCCGGGTCGGCAGAACATGCCGATGTGGCTGCACCTGCTGATCGGTATCGGTGCGGCTCTGCTGGGCACGGTGCTGGCGCGGGCGATGGGTATCGCGACCGAGACCGCCGGTATCGACTGGACGGAGCTGCTGGTGCAGGTCGTGGTGGCCGCGATCGCGGTCGCGCTGGTGGCCGGCGTGGGTCGCCGCCGCAGCGTCACCCGGTAACAACCTGGCATCACCGCACCACGGAAAAGAGCGCCCGACCACTGGTCGGGCGCTCTTTCGTGGTGAAGTACCCGGATTCGGCCCGATGCCATGGCCCGTCGGGTCGGTTCCCTGCGGTACGGTCGCGACGCTTCGGCCTGCCCGCCCACTGTCGTAAAGGATTTCTTCGTACTAAGGTGCGGCGGAGAAGGTAAGTTCCAGGCGGCGCGAGGGGAGAAGTGGCGTGAACAGGTGGAAGCGGCTGGCCCCGGTCACCGCCGTGGTGGCCTCGGCCGCGATGGTGCTGACCGGCTGCGGAGGCTCCGACGACAAGGCGGGCGACGACAGCAAGCTCACGGTCTGGATGATGGGCGAGGGCGGCGACGCGCAGAACAAGTTCCTCGACGGCGTCGAGACGGAGTTCCGCCAGAAGCACCCCGACACCGATGTGGTCGTGCAGTACATCCCCTGGCTGGAGGCGCCCAAGAAGTTCCAGGCCGCGCTCGCCGGTGGTGAAGGACCGGACATCACCGAGCTGGGCAACACCGAGACCCAGGGCTGGGCCGCGCAGGAGGCGCTCGCCGACGTCAGCGGCCGGATGGGCGGCTGGGCCGACGGCAAGGACCTGCTGCCCGACCTGGTCCGCAACGCGCAGCTCGACGGCAAGCAGTACGGCGTCCCCTGGTACGCGGGTGTGCGGGCGATCTACTACCGCACCGACTGGTTCGCCGAGGCGGGCGTCCAGCCGCCGAAGACCTGGGACGACCTGGTCACCGTGGCCAAGACCGTGCAGGCGAAGAAGCCGGGTACCTACGGCATCGCGCTGCCGGGCAACTCCGAGCTGCCCTTCTACTCCTTCCTCTGGGGCGCTGGCGCGGAGATCGCGACCAACCAGGGCGGCGCCTGGAAGTCCGGCTACACGACGCCGGAGGCGCAGCGGGCCGTCAAGTACTGGACCGACCTCGTGACCGTCCACAAGGTGGCCCCGCCGGCCGCCGCCGGTTGGAACGAGATCGACGCGCGCACCCAGTTCGCCACCGGCAAGGCCGCCATGGCGTTCGCCGGTAGCTGGCAGCAGGCCGCCATCAAGAAGGACAACCCCGAGATCGAGAAGGTCTGGGGTACGTTCCCGATCCCCGGCCCGGACGGCAAGGCCGCGCCCGGCTTCGCGGGCGGTTCGGACGTGGCGATCTGGAAGGACAGCGAGCGCCAGGATCTGGCCTGGGACTACCTGACGGTGCTGCTGAACAAGAAGAACTCGCAGAGCTTCGCGAGCAGCCTCGGCTTCTTCCCGGTCTACAAGGATCTGGTCGCCGGTGACACGTACGCCAACGACAAGGTGATGGCGGCCTTCGCCACCACCATGCAGAACACCAAGCTCACGCCGCTCACCCCGAAGTGGGTGGAGGTCAGCCGGACGAAGACGGTGACCCAGGCGATGAACAGCTCGGTCATGAAGGGTCAGAAGACGGTCGAGAAGGCCACCGCCGACGCGGCCGCCGAGATGGAAAGCATCCTCAACGCCAAGTGACCACGCTGACCGAGGTGCCGGAGGCGTCCGCCGCGCGGGAGACCCCCGCGCGGCGGCGTCGCCCGGTGGACCGCCTGCCGTACCTGCTGCTCCTGCCCGCACTCGTCATCATCGGGGTGCTGCTGCTCTGGCCGCTCGGCCAGGTGGTGGCGATGTCCTTCTACCGGCTGAACAGCGTCCGGCAACTGCGCGGCGACCGGGAGTGGCCGTGGGTGGGGTTCGGCAACTACACCGAGATCCTCTCCGATCCGTTCTTTCTGACGGTGCTCCGCAACACGGTGCTGTTCGCGCTGGCGAACGTGCTGCTCACGATGGTGCTCGGCACCCTGGTCGGGCTGCTGCTCAACCGGCTCGGCCGCAAGATGGCCACCTTCGTCGCCAGTTGCGTGATGCTCGCCTGGGCCACCCCGGCGCTCACCGGCACGATCGTCTGGAAGTGGATCTTCGACGACACCAGCGGCCTGGTCACCTGGTTGTTCAACGAACTGCCGGACGGGTTCTCCAACGCCGTGTTCGGCCGCAGTGACTGGACCGGCTACGGCTGGTTCAACTCGCCGCTGCTCTTCTTCGCCATCCTCACCCTGGTGGTCGTGTGGCACTCGTTCCCGTTCATCGCGGTGAGCGTGCTCGCCGGCCTGAAGAGCGTGCCGAGTGAGTTGCACGAGGCGGCCCGGGTCGACGGCGCCAGCCCGTGGCGGGTCTTCTGGAAGATCACGTTCCCGCTGCTGCGCCCGGTCTTCGGGATCCTGATCGTGCTCTCCACCATCTGGGACTTCAAGGTCTTCACCCAGCAGTTCGTCCTGGCCGGCGGCACCCAGGACCGGCCGACGTTCATGCTCTCCATCTACTCGTACGCCGAAGCCTTTTCTCCGCCACCGAAGTACGGGCTCGGCGCGGCCATCGCGGTCATCCTCACGCTGATCCTGCTCGTGGTGACCGGCTTCTACGTACGGATGGTGCTCAGGCAGGAGGACGAGTCGTGAAGAAGGTGGCCCTCAACGCCGCCGGGCTGCTGGTCGCGCTCTTCGCGGCGTTCCCGGTCTACTGGATGATCTCGACCTCGTTGAAGCCGAGCAGCGAGATCTTCTCGTCCACCCCGCAGCCGGTGCCGGCCCACCCGACGCTGGCGCACTACCGGGAGATCCTGACCGGCAACCTGATCCCCGGCGTCAGCTTTCTGGACTTCTTCCTCAACAGCGCGATCGTCGCCGTCTCCACGGTGGTGCTCAGCGGTCTGGTCGCTTTGCTCGCCGCGACGGCGGTGGCCCGGTTCCGCTTCAAGCTGCGGACCAGCTTCCTGATCATGCTGCTCGTGGTGCAGATGATCCCGCTGGAGGCGTTGGTCATCCCGCTGTTCCTGATGATCCAGCGGCTCGGGCTCTACAACACCCTGCCCAGCCTGATCCTCACGTACCTCGGCTTCTCGCTGCCGTTCGCGGTCTGGATGCTGCGCGGTTTCGTCGCCGCCGTGCCGAAGGAGCTGGAGGAGGCGGCGGCCATCGACGGCGCGAGCCGGGCGCAGACGTTCCGTCGGGTGCTGTTCCCGCTGGTCGCGCCCGGCCTCGTCGCCACCAGCATCTTCTCCTTCATCACCGCGTGGAACGAGCTGATCTTCGCGTTGACGTTCATCAACGACCAGGGCCGCTACACGCTGCCGGTGGCGATGACGTTCTTCTTCGGCCGCGACGACACCAACTGGGGGCCGGTCATGGCCGCCTCCACCCTGTTCACCCTGCCGGTCATCATCTTCTTCCTGCTGGTGCAGCGGCGGATGGTCTCCGGCCTGGTGGCCGGCGCCGTCAAGGGCTGACCGGTCGGACCCGACCCCGGCGGTCAGTCGGGGGGCGGCTCCGTCAGCCGCTCCATCCGGTTCCAACCGGACCAGCCGCGCTCGCGCATCAGCTCCCGAAGCCGCCGCACCCGCGGATCGGACTCGACGGCCAGCGCGTCGATCAGATCGTGCGGGAGGTCGTCGTCGACCACCTCGGCGTGCAGGACCTCGCCGGCGGCGTACGCCTGCTCTGCCAGGCAGGCCATGATGTCGGCGGCCTCGGCCAGACGCGGATCGTCGGCCTCGTCACCGTCGAAGATCTCCGAGAGCACCCGGTAGAGCCGGACGACCTGCGGATCATCGAGCTGGGCGATCTTGCCGGGCATCCACTCGACGATGCGATCGGGCCAGCGCGCCGCCACCAGGATCCACCCGTCCCGTTCGGCCTCCACCATCCGCTGTGACGCCCCGATGCCGCGGAGCCGGTCGAGATAGGCGGCCACCTCCGGTGGGAGCGCCAGGCTGTCCCCGGCGGTGAGCTGCGCGATGTGTCGGCGGCTGGTCTGCAGCCGTTCGATCTCGTCGCGCAGGTGTTTGTCGATGGTCCGGATGGCGTCGGCGAAGGCTGACGCGTCGGCTTCGAGCATCCGACTGATCTGCGACAGCGGCACGCCGGCGTCGGCGAGGGTGCGGATCTTGATGAGGGACACGACCGCCGTCGCGCCGTACCGCCGGTAGCCGGAAGCGTCCCGCTCCGGCTCGGGCAGCAACCCGATCTGGTGATAGTGCCGCACCGCCCGCACCGTGACGCCGGCGTACGCCGCGAGTTGGCCGATCGTCAGCATGCTCTGATCCTGCCCGCAGGTGGTCCCGCCTCGGTCGGCACCGGCTCAGGAGATCTTGCGTCGGTAGGTGACGTTGGCGAACAGGTAGGCGAGGACGAGGATGCCGACGCACCAGGCCAGGGCGATCCAGATGTCCGTGCCGACCGGCCGTTGGCTGAACAGGTCCCGGATCGCGTTGACGATGGAGGTCACCGGCTGGTGCTCGGCGAAGGCGCGCACCGGGCCGGGCATGGACTCGGTGGGCACGAAGGCGGAGCTGACGAACGGCAGGAAGATGAGCGGATAGGAGAACGCGCTCGCGCCGTCCAGCGTCTTCGCGCTGAGGCCGGGAATCACGGCGATCCAGGTCAGCGCCAGGGTGAACAGGACCAGGATGCTGGCGACCGCCAGCCACTCCGACACGCCCGCCCCCGTCCGGAAGCCCATGATCAGGGCGACGCCGATGACGACGACGAGGGAGATCAGGTTGGCGACCAGCGAGGTCAGGACGTGCGCCCACAGCACGGATGAGCGGGCGATCGGCATGGACTGGAACCGTTCGAAGATGCCGCCCTTCATGTCCAGGAAGAGCCGGAAGGCGGTGTAGGAGATGCCCGAGGCGATCGTGATGATCAGGATGCCGGGCAGCAGATACTTCACGTACGAGTCGGTCCCGGTCTCGATCGCCCCGCCGAAGACGTAGACGAACAGCAGCATGAAGGCGATCGGCATGATCGCGGTGGTGATGATGGTGTCCGGGCTGCGGGCGATGTGGCGCAGCGAGCGTCCCAGGAGTACGCCGGTGTCGCCGACGAAGTGCTTGTTCATCGTTGTTCCTTGTTCGCTCGGGCGCCGACGAGGGTGAGGAAGACGTCCTCCAGGCTCGGCTGCTTCTCGACGTACTCGATCTTCGCGGGTGGGAGGAGCTGCTTGAGCTCGTCGAGGGTGCCGTTCACGATGATCCGGCCCTCGTGCAGGATCGCGATCCGGTCGGCGAGGTGCTCTGCCTCGTCGAGGTACTGCGTGGTGAGCAGAACGGTCGTACCCCCCTTGGCCAGCTCCGTGACGGCCTGCCACACCTCGATGCGTGCCTCCGGGTCCAGCCCGGTCGTCGGCTCGTCCAGGAAGACCACCGGCGGGTTACCGATGAGACTCATCGCGATGTCCAGCCGGCGGCGCATGCCACCGGAGTACGTCGCGACCCTCCGGGTGCCCGCCTCGGTCAGCGAGAAGCGCCTCAGCAGGTCGTCCGCGATGGCGCCCGGGCCCTTGAGATGCCTGAGCCTGGCGACCAGGACGAGGTTCTCCCGTCCAGTGAGGATCTCGTCGACCGCCGCGAACTGCCCGGTGAGACTGATCGACTCGCGCACCTGGGCGGCCTGGGCCGCGACGTCGAACCCGTTGACCCGGGCGGTTCCCGCGTCGGCTTTGAGCAGCGTGGACAGGATCTTCACCACCGTGGTCTTGCCTGCCCCGTTGGAGCCGAGCAGGGCGAAGATGGTGCCGCGCGCCACGTCGATGTCCACACCGCGCAGCACCTTCAATTGCGTGAACGACTTCTCCAGGCCCTGCACGTGTATCACGGCCTGCTCGATCTGACCGGTTGTTGGCGGGATGCTCATGGCAGCCAGCATGGGGGGTTGACGCAGCGTCAAGGTCAAGCCCGTACCGCGGATTCACCTAGGCTGTCCGTCATGACGGGCAGGGTGGCAGCGGTGAACCTCGGCATCGTGACCGAGGCGGCGTGGGCGGGCGACGCGAGCGGTCGCAGCGGCATCGACAAGCGATCGGTCGACGGGCCCGTGGCGGTGCTCACCGGTGGCCTGGCTGGTGACTTCATCGGCGAGCGGGCCGTGCACGGCGGGCCGGACAAGGCCGTCTACGCGTACGCCGAGGAGGACGCCGCGTGGTGGTCGGCCGAGATCGGCCGGTCGGTCCGCTCGGGCGGCTTCGGGGAGAACCTGACCACCTACGCCGTCGACGTGACCGGCGCGGTCATCGGCGAACAGTGGGCGGTGGGCACGGCGGTGCTCCAGGTGACGATGCCGCGTACTCCCTGCACGACGTTCGCGGGCTTCTGGGGTGTGCCCGACCTGATCCGGCGCTTCACCGTGCGGGCCTCCCCGGGGGCGTACCTGCGGGTGCTGCGCGAGGGCGAGGTGGGTGCCGGCGACCCGGTCGAGGTGGTGGAGCGGCCCGCGCACGGGGTGACCATCGGCGAGGTGTTCCGGGCGACCAGCCTGGAGCCGGAGCTGCTGCCCCGCCTGCTCGACGCGGACGACCTGCCGGAGCCGATCCGGGAGAAGGCCCGCCGCCGCCTGGCCTCCCGCGGCTGACCGCGCGGCCGGTAAGAACCGGATGCCGGGGCTGCGGGCGAGCTCTTGCCCGTATTGTCCCTGTTGAGGGCATGCGGTGGGGGCCGGGTGAAGCGCGATGTCGATGGCAACTGACGGCGGCGCCACGGCAGCGACTCCCACCGGTCCGGGCCTGGAGCGTCCGGCGTTCCTGGAACTCTTCTTCGACCTCGTCTACGTCTTCGCGCTGGTCACCTTGGCGACCACGCTGGCCAACGACCTGACCTGGACGGGCGTCGCCAAGGCGCTGGTGCTGCTGCTCGCGTTCACGATGATCTGGGCGCTGACCGTATGGACCGCGGACACCATCGACCTGACCAGGCCCTCCGGGCAGGGGCATCTCACCTGGGTGGCGGCGGCCAGCCTGCTGTTGGCGGCGGTCGCGGCCGACGCGTTCGGCGAACGCGCGCTGCTCTTCGCGATCACCTTCGTGGTCATCCCCCTCAGCACCACCGCCTACTACGCGGTTGTCGTGTCGAAGGGCCGGCCTCTGCCGCGTTCGACCATCCGGATCCAGACCTGGAAGTCCGTCGCCGGCGTCGGCTGGATCGCCGGAGCGCTCGTCGGCGGCTCGGGCCAGCTGCCGATCTGGGCGCTCGCGGTCGTCGTCGAGTACGTCGGGGCGGTGTTCGGCTGGCCGCTGCCCCGGATCGGCCGCTCACGACCGCGGGACTGGCGGCTGGTCGGCGCGCGGGTGGCCGAGCGCTACCGGCAGTTCGTCATCATCGCGCTCGGGGTGTCGATCTTCGTGACCGGGACGACCTTCAGCCGGAGCGATTACACGCTGGTGAGAGCCTGGGCCCTGCTCGTGGTGTTCAGCACGGTGGTGCTGATGTGGCGGATCTACATCTACCGCGCCGGGGAGCTGCTGACCGACGCGATCGCCCGGTCGACCGACCCGGCGCTGCTCACCCAGTCCGCGGCGGTCACTCATCTGATCATGGTGGCCGGCATCGCCGGCGCGGCGGTCACCAGCGACCTCGTGGTGGGTCGCCCGTTGGGCGAGACCCCGCCGTCGTGGGCCGCGGTCATCCTCGGCGGCCCCGCGTTGTACCTGCTCGGTCGGGGCCTTCTCGACTTCACCGTGTTCGGACGCATCTCGCGGTCCCGGCTGGCCGGCGTGGTGCTGCTGGCGTGCCTGGCGCCGGCCACGCCCATGCTGCCACCGGTCCTGGTCGCGCTGCTCGCCATGGTCGTGCTGGCCCTGATCGCCGTGGCGAACCTGGTCAGCACCCGACGACACGCCCGTACGCCGGCGCCTCCGGAGCTGGGGTGAGACTCCGCGCGGCGGCGGGGCGACCCCTCACCGAGCCGGCGTGGTCGCCTCGACCGGTCCGCGCCGTGCGGCCAGTCCTTCCCCGACCAGGGTGAGCAGCAGGATCAGGTTCGCCACCACCAGGACGGTCAACGGCGGCAGCCGGAACACGCCGGGCGCGACAAGCGCGCACAGCAGCACCACCGCCAGCAGCGCGATCGCCAGCACCCGGGACCAGAGGATCCGGGCCGTCACCACGGCATCGAACAGCACGCTGCCGAGCAGGAACAGCACCGGTCCGCCGAGGATGGCAGCCATCAGATTCACCGGGGTGTGACCGGACGGCCGAGCAATGACCATCGAGGTGCTGGTCGAGACCACCACCACCCCGGCCACCATCACCAGATGGGTGTACGAGGTGGAGGTGCCGGAGCGGACCCGCTCCACAGTCGTGACGCTCGGTGGGGCCAGGATCCGCTGGACGCGCTGGAAGTAGAGCTGGAACAGCAGGACCGCGCTGACGAACGCGACGGCGCTGGCGGTCACCTGACCGGCGGTGAACCGGCTGCCGGCCAGGCCCGTGCCGGTGCTCAGGATCAACTCGCCGAGCGCGACGATGAAGATCGCCCGGTGCCGCTCGGAGAGGTGCAGCCCGGTGAAGATCTGGCTGGCGAGCTCGGTACGCCCCAGCCCCGGCGTCGGCCAGCCGAACCGTGCCGAGCCGAGGTCGACCGCCACCGCGAGCGACCAGAGCACCAGTCGAGCCGTCTCGTCCACGAACACCCCGGCCACCCAGGGCGCCACGGTGACGCCGAACCAGAAGAAGACCCGGATGCTCCGGGCCTGGATCGGACGATTGACCCGGGTGCCGGGGATCAGGACGGCGTCACGGACCAGGTGGATGCCGAAGTACGCGGCGACGAAGAGCCACCCGTACCGGCCGAAGGCGTACGGTGTCGCGATCGCCATCAGCAGGGTGCCGAGCATGACCAGCAGGACGGTCGCCTGGATGATCGGCAGCCGGGGGTTGAACAGGTCGGTGAGCCACGCGGTGAGCACCCAGACCCACCAGGCGGCCAGCAGCAGGACGGCGGTCTGCGCCGCACCCCGGACGGTGAGGTTCTCGCCCAGGCTGGTGGACAGCCGGGAGAGCAGGAAGATGTAGACCAGGTCGAAGAAGAGTTCCAGGAAGGTCGGATATTCCGGCTCGCCGCGCCGGCGGAGGATCAGGGGGAGCGGAGCGGACGTCATCGCGGCTGCCTCCTGCGCCACCCCGCGCCCCGGGCCGGCGCTGCGCCCCGGCTCTGCCTATCCGTCACGCTACCGACAGCGCGGCACCGGGTGGCCCGGAAGCGGATACGAGAACGGCCCCCCGCCAACGGTGGCGGGGGGCCGTTCTCCGACGCAGGTGATCAGCGCAGCCAGGGGATGCTGCGGTCCAGCAGCCCGCGCTCCTTGAGCTCCTTGCGCAGCGGGATCTCGTCGTCGACGTACCCGTCCCAGTTGATGCCCCAGTAGTTGGCGGTGTGGGTGCCCTCACCGATCAGCTGGCGCTGCACGGGCGTGCGGTTGCGGTACCACTCGCCGTTCAGGTCCGGGTGCAGCTCGTCGAGCGGCCGGATCCAGCGGTAGGTGTAGCCCACGAAGAGCATCTTGCGGGTGATGGTCGACAGGTTCGTCGAGCGGGAGTGCCACTGCCGACGGTCGAAGATGAACGCGTCGCCCGGGTTCGCGGTGATCTCCACCGTGCCCTCCGGGTCCGGGTTGTGCACGCTGAGGTCCTTGGGCCGGTCCAGCGAGTTCCACAGGTGGCTGCCCGGGATGACCTTGGTGGCGCCACGGCCGGTCTCCGACAGGTCGGACAGCACGTACGCGACCTTCAGCGAGAACATCGGCCGCGGCAGGTTCGGGTCCATCGTCTCCGGGTCGGAGTTCTGCCGGTACCCGTCCTGGTGCCAGCCCCAGTACGGCTTCTCCGGCTCGGCGGCCGGCGGGGTGACGTCCAGGTGGTTGTGGTGGGTGTAGATGTTCCAGCCGGCCAGCCCCCACATGTACGGGAAGGCGATCGGGTGGGTGAGCAGCTCGCCGAAGAGCTCGTCACGCTCCAGGAAGCCCAGCAGGTGCAGCGTACCGTCCTTCTTGGTGTTGCCCTTGGCCTGCTCCTCCGCGTAGACGCGGTCGACCGCCGCCTCCAGCGCCGCCCGGTGGTCCTCCGTCAGGACGTTGCGCAGCAGGAGGAAACCCTGCTCGTGGAACTCCTTGCGGTCAGTGTCGCTGATCGGTTCGTAGCCGGTCCGGTCGCCGTAATCGAACACCGCGTCGTACCCCTCCCCATGAGGTGAAACCATTTCTGGCACAGGCCGCCGATCGTAACGCGACTGTCCAGACATCGGGGAGGGCGTGCGGCGCGAGCGGACCCGGAGCAGACCATGTGCAGCGGTACTGCTGCGGACAGTGAGATTTCTGTGGTGAATTGGGCATCATGCGGTGCGGTGCCCGATTGTGCGGTGACTGCCGGTTAAGAGATCCGGGTCGTCAGCCCTCGGCGAAGACCTCGGCCACCACCTGACCCGCGGGGCCCTGCTCGCCGGTGACCCGGCCCCAGGTGCCGTTGCGGGCGGTCCACTCCAGGTCGCCGAAGCGGACCCGCTTCACCCCGTGGTCCTGGGCGTGCGAGACCAGCCAGTGCGCGTACCGCCAACCGTCGCGTTGGTCGTCCGCCGTCACCGCCAGCCCGGTCTGGCTGGCCGGGTCGGCGCTCGACACGCCCCAGTCAAGCACCAGGTTGCGGGTCAGTTGGGCGGTCGCCGCCGCGCCGTGCATCACCGGGGTACGCCCCACCGTGCAGGCCACCGCGCCGGTGACATCGCCGAGCAGTGCCTTGCTGAGCACCTCGGAGTCGTCGGCCCACTTCTCGTACGCCTCGGGGAAGGCCGAGCGCTGCACCCGCTGGGCGGCATCGGTGACCCGCATCTTCTCCCAGCCGCGCACCTTCTTCAGCGCCGCGTAGAACCTGTTCGCCGCGTAGCGGGAGTCGCGGATCTGCGCCGACGTGCCCCAGCCCTGACTCGGGCGCTGCTGGAACAGGCCGACCGAGTCCCGGTCGCCGTGGGCGAGGTTGCGCAGCCCCGACTCCTGGTAGGCGGTGGCCAGCGCGATCACCACGGCCCGCTCCGGCATCCCGCGCTGGGCGCCGATCGCCGCGATGGTCGCCGCGTTGGCCATCTGCTCGACGTCCAGCGCGACCCGGCCGTCGGCCTGGACCGTGCAGGTGCGTCCCGCCCGCGGCAGTCGCAGTTGATCCCCGACCTGCCGGACGACGAGCCAGATCGCGATCACAGCGACGAGGATGAGCACCACTCCACCCGCCACGGCTGCCCGAGTTCGCACCCACACCCCCTGAACGACAGTTCGACAAGCGTACGTCCCCGGTGGCGTCGTCCGGGTCGTCCGACCGGTTCGGGGTCCGCGCTGCCGCCGCGTACCGATCGGGACGTTCCCGCTCCGGGGCCGAACTCACCTGCCGCGCTGGCCGGGCTCTGGGTTGTCTGCCACGTCACCTGACCCCGGACGCCGGGAAGCGATTGACCGGTCCTGGGCTTGACCGATTGACACGTCAATTACGGGGCCTGAAACAGGCCCCGACCAGGCAAGGAGGAGTCCGATGGGCACGCTGGACGGCAAGGTCGTACTCATCACCGGCACCGGCGGCGGTCTGGGCCGCGTCGCGGCGCTGACCTTCGCCCGCGAGGGCGCGAAGGTCGTCGGGGCCGACATCCAGATCGACGGCAACAACGAGACGGTCGACCTCGTCCGGGCGGCCGGCGGGGAGATGACGAGCATCGCGCCGGTCGACCTGACCGACCCGCAACAGGTCCGGAAGCTCGTCGAGGACGCCGCGGCCGTCTACGGGGGGCTCGACGTGGTCTACAACAACGCGGCCGCGCTGCGCTTCGGCCCGATGCCGGACTTCTCGGTCGAGGACTGGCGCTACACCATCACCGGGGAACTCGACATTCCCTACTTCGTGTCGAAGTTCGCCTGGCCGCACCTGGTTCAGCGCGGCGGTGGCGTCATCATCAACGCCGCCTCGATGGCCGGCATGATCGCGGGTCAGGTCCCCCCGATGGTGGGCCACACCGCGGCGAACGCCGGCGTCATCGGCCTGACGCGGCAGCTCGCGCTCGAGGGCGCACCCCACGGCATCCGTGCGGTGGCCGTCAGCCCCGGCCCGATCCTCACCCCGGCCAGCGAGCGGGACCTCGGTGACAACCAGGCGGCCCGGGACGCCATCACGGCCAAGACGCTCCTCAAGCGCTTCGCCCGCCCGGAGGAGGTCGCCGAGCTGGTGGTCTTCCTCGCGTCGGACCGCGCGTCGTACATCACCGGCGCGAACTACCCCGTCGACGGCGGCGCGACCGCCTGGTGACCCCTCTGGGGGTGCCGCCGAACGATGACGACGCCCCGCCAGCCCGCCTTCCGGGGGAGGGGCGACGCCGCATCTGTGTCCTTTGCTCTGCTTCACCGGACGCAACACCACGTGTCCGATATCCGGACAGCGGCCGTTGCGCCGGTTGAAGCAGAGCAAAGGGCCGACAAACGCCGGTCCTACCCGGCATGATCAGCGGAACCACCGTCCAGAGCGGCCACCCATCGAGTTAATCGCTTCTCCCGGAACGCGGTGACCCCCTCGCGCCCCTCGTCGGAGAGGAAGTAACCGGTCGAGAGGGCGGACAGCCGCTCCAGGTCAGCCCGCAGCTCGGTGGTGCCCGGTCGGCGCAGCAGCTCCTTCGCGCCGGCCAGCGCGCCGGGCGCGCCGCGCACCAGCGAGTCGCAGTAGCGCTGTACCGCGTCGTCCAGCCCGTCCGCCGGCACGGCGGCCGTGACCAGGCCGATCTCGGCCGCCCGTCGGCCGTCGAAGGTGTCGCCGGTCAGGTACAGCTCGGCGGCGGCACGCGGGTGCAGGCGGGGCAGCACGGTTGCCGAGATCACCGCCGGGATCACCCCGATCCGCACCTCGGTGAAGGCGAACGTCGCCTCGTCGGCGCAGACCGCCAGGTCGGCGGCCGCGATCAGGCCCAGCCCGCCGGCCCGAGCCGGCCCGGCGACCCGCGCGAGCACCGGCTTCGGGCAGTCCCAGAGCGCCGCCAGCACGTCGCCCAGCATCCCGGCCGGCACCGTTCCGCTGGCGTACGCCGCGGCGGTCTCCTTCAGGTCCGCGCCCGCGCAGAAGACCGGGCCCGTGTGGTCCAGCACGATCACCCGGACCGCGTCGTCGGCCACCGCGTCGGCCAGTCCGGCCAGCAACTGGGTCATCAGGGCGGTGGAGAGCGCATTGCGGTTGTGTGGGCTGTCCAGGGTGAGGGTGGTCACCCCACGGGCCGTGGCGACCCGCACGAGGACGTCGGGAGAGGTCATGCCGGGCACACTAGTGGCCATGCCCGGCGTCCTTCCAGATGGTGAGACCGTCCCCGTCGACGGATCGCTGCCCGCCACCGCCACCTCGGCGGTCGGCGCGCGCGGCTTCGGCGTGTACGTCCACGTCCCGTTCTGCGCCAGTCGCTGCGGCTACTGCGACTTCAACACCTACACGGCCGCCGAGCTGGGCGGGGGCGCCAGCCGCGAGGCGTACGCCGACACCGTGCTGGCCGAGCTGTCGCTCGCCGCCCGGGTGCTCGGTGACAGCCCGCCGTCCCGGGTCGACACGGTCTTCGTCGGCGGCGGCACCCCCACCCTGCTCCCCGCCGACGACCTGGCCCGCATCCTCGACGGCATCGACCGCACCTGGGGGCTCGCCGCCGACGTCGAGGTGACCACCGAGGCCAACCCGGAGTCGGTCACCCCGGAGTCGTTGCGGCGACTGCGGGCGGCCGGCTACACCCGGATCTCGCTGGGCATGCAGTCCGCCTCCCCGGGGGTGCTGGCGATCCTGGACCGCAAACACAGCGCCGGTCGGGCCACCGCCGCCGCCCTGGAGGCACGCGACGCCGGGTTCGAGCACGTCAACCTGGACCTGATCTACGGCACGCCGGGGGAGCGGGCCGAGGACTTCGCCGCCACGCTGGAGCAGGTCGTCGCCGCCGGGGTGGACCACGTCAGCGCGTACGCCCTGATCGTCGAGGACGGCACCCGGCTCGCCGCCCGGATGCGGCGCGGGGAGCTGGCGTACCCCAGCGACGACGTCGCCGCGGACCGCTACCTGGCAGCGGAGGCCGCCCTCGACGCGGCCGGCCTGTCCTGGTACGAGGTGTCCAACTGGGCGCGCACCGACGCGGCCCGGTGCCGGCACAACCTGCTCTACTGGACCGGCGCGGACTGGTGGGGGCTCGGCCCGGGGGCGCACAGCCACGTCGGCGGGGTGCGCTGGTGGAACGTCAAGCACCCCACGACGTACGCCCAGCGGTTGGCCTCCGGCGCGTCACCCGGCCTGGCCCGCGAGGTGCTCACCGTCGACGAGGCCCACATGGAGGACGTGATGCTCCGGCTGCGGCTCGCCAGCGGGCTGCCGCTGGCGGTGCTCGACGCGGCTGGTCGGGCCGGCGCCGAGCGGGCCCTCGCCGACGGCCTGCTGGCCGCCGGGGACTACGCCGCCGGCCGGGCGGTGCTCACCCTGCGCGGCCGGCTGCTCGCCGACGCGGTCGTCCGCGACCTGCTGCCCTGACCCGGACGCACCGCTCCGGCCGGCGGTGCGACCGACCGTCGACGGTCAGCCCTCGGCCCGGCCGGCCGGCCGGGCGGTGCGCCGGACCGGCCGGGGGAGCGGCCGGCCCGGATCACTTGACGAGGTTGGCCGAGAGTGGGTAGCGGTAGAGGCTGCCCTCGTTGGCCTTGATGCCGGCGAGGATGCCGAACACGGCACCGAGGATGATGGCCGCCCCGACGCCGATGAAGCCGATCAGGATGCACGAGAGCACCCAGCCGACCAGGCCGACGATCGACCAGATGAGCTGGAAGTTGAGCGCGGCGACGGCGTGCGCCCGGACCGTCGGGGACTGGTTGCCCCGGGCCAGCATCGCCACCAGCGGGGCGACCCAGCCGAGCACGCCCCCACTGATGATCATGCCGGCCGCGCCGCCGAAGTGCGCGACCAGCGCCCAGGTCTTGTCCTCGTTGTTGGCGTAGCCGCCGCCGGGGCCGCCGAAGGCGCCGCCGGTCGGATAGCCGCCAGTCGGGCCGCCCGGGGGGTAACCGCCCGGCGGGGGGTAACCACCTGGCGGAGGGTAGCCGCCCGACGGCGGTTGGTCACCGGTGGGCGGCGGATAGCCACCGGCCGGGGGATAGCCGGCCGGGTCGGGTGCCCCGGACAGTGGTGCGGTGGGCGGCTCGGCCGCGGAGGGCGAGCCCGGGGGAGTCGGCTCCGGCGGGTAACTGCCGGGGTCTCCCGCGCCGGGAGGGCGAGGTGGTTCAGTCATGACTGTCACGGTAGGTGTCGGCGGCAACGTCGCACCAGAGCGACATCGCCCGGCCGCGTGGGCCGATCGGCCCGCGCGGAGTGGTACGGGCCGCACCCACGGCCTGTCGTTGATCATCGCGTCGGCGGGGGCGCCGACGTAGACTGGCACTCGTTACAGTCGAGTGCCAGGACGGCCGTCGGCCCGGGTGGGCCGCCGGCCGACGTGCGACAGGAGGTGCGGAGGATGGGTCTGGACGACCGCAAGCTCGCCGTGCTCCGCGCCATCGTCGAGGACTACGTCTCCACCCAGGAGCCGGTCGGCAGCAAGGCGCTGGTCGAGCGCCACCAGCTCGGGGTCTCCCCGGCGACGGTCCGCAACGACATGGCCGTGCTGGAGGAGGAGGGCTACATCCGGCAGCCGCACACCAGTGCCGGCCGGGTGCCCACCGACCGCGGCTACCGACTCTTCGTCGACCGGCTGTCCCGGGTCAAGCCGCTCAGTCCGGCCGAACGCCGGGCCATCGAGCGCTTCCTCGTCGGCGCGGTCGATCTCGACGACGTGGTGCACCGCACCGTACGCCTGCTCGCCCAGCTCACCCGGCAGGTGGCCGTCGTGCAGTACCCGAGCCTCGCCCGCTCCTCGGTGCGGCACCTGGAGCTGGTGCCGATCTCCACCACCCGGCTGATGCTCGTCATGATCGCCGACACCGGGCGGGTCGAGCAGCGGCTGGTGGAGCTGCCCGGCCCGGTCCCCGCCGACGACGTCACCGACCTGCGCCGGCTCGTCAACGAGAAGCTCGCCGGCGCCCGGCTGTCCGAGACTCCGCCGCTGGTGCAGGCGCTGGTCGAGGAGGCGCCGGCCGAGCTGCGTCCGGCGATGACCACCCTCTCCACCGTCCTGCTGGAGACGCTTGTCGAGCGGCACGAGGAACGCATCGCCCTGGCCGGCACCGCCAACCTCACCCGGGGCGGCCTGCTCGACTTCCAGGGCTCGCTGCGACCCATCCTGGAGGCGCTGGAGGAGGAGGTCGTGCTGCTCAAGCTCATCGGCGAGACCGAGCCCAGCACGACCCGGGTCCTGATCGGCGACGAGAACGAGTTCGACAACCTGCGCGCCGCCTCGGTGGTCAGCACCGGGTACGGCCCGGGGGCCACCATCGTGGGCGGCCTCGGCGTGTTGGGGCCCACCCGCATGGACTACCCCGGCACCATCGCCACGGTGCGCGCCGTGGCACGCTACGTGGGCGAGCTGCTGGCCCAGAACTGACCAGTCAGGGCCGACGGCCGGCTGCGGCCGCCGGTCGGCGTAACGCGAGACGAACATGAGGACACGGAACGCAGTGGCCAGGGACTACTACGGCATCCTCGGTGTCAGCCGGGAAGCCTCCGATGACGAGATCAAGCGCGCCTACCGCAAGCTGGCACGCCAGTTCCACCCGGACGTCAATCCGGACCCGGAGGCGCAGGAGAAGTTCAAGGACATCAACGCCGCGTACGAGGTCCTCTCGGACGACCGGAAGCGGCAGATCGTCGACCTGGGTGGCGACCCGCTCGCCCCGGGAGGCGGCGGCGCGGGCGGCCCGGGTGGCCCGGGCGGGGCCGGCCCGTTCGTCGGCTTCCAGGACATCATGGATGCGTTCTTCGGCGGCGCGGCAGGTGGCGCCCGTGGCCCACGGCCGCGGACCCGGCCGGGCGCCGACGCGATCCTGCGGCTCGAACTCGACCTGCACGAGACGGCGTTCGGCGTCGAGGCCCCGATCACCGTCGACACCGCGGTGCTCTGCACCACCTGCTCGGGCGCCGGCACGGCCGCCGGCACCCACCTGGCCACCTGCGAGGCGTGCGGCGGTCGGGGCGAGGTGCAGTCGGTGCAGCGCACCTTCCTGGGCCAGGTGGTCTCCGCCCGGCCGTGCACCGTCTGCCAGGGCTACGGCACGACCATCCCGCACCCCTGCCCCACCTGTGCCGGCGACGGCCGGGTGCGCACCCGCCGCTCGCTCACCGTCAAGATCCCGGCCGGTGTCGAGGACGGTATGCGGATCCGGCTGGCCCAGCAGGGCGAGGTCGGCCCGGGCGGCGGCACCGCCGGTGACCTCTACGTGGAGATCCACGAGAGGCCGCACGACGTCTACTCCCGCAAGGGCGACGACCTGCACTGCCGGGTCACCGTGCCGATGACGGCCGCTGCGCTGGGCACCCGGCTCACCATCAAGACGCTGGACAGCGAGGAGACCGTCGACGTCAAGGCCGGCACCCAGCCGGCCAGCACGCTGCGGCTGCGCGCCCGGGGTGTGCCGCACCTGCGCGGCACCGGTCGGGGCGACCTCTACGTGCACCTCGACGTCCGGACGCCCACCAAGCTCGATCCCGACCAGGAGAAGATGCTGCGCGACTTCGCCAAGACCCGGGGTGAGGAGGTCGCCGAGCTGACCAAGCAGGGCGGCTTCTTCTCCCGGATGCGCGACGCGTTCAACGGCCACGCCTGACGTGTCCGCGCCGCTCTTCCTGGTCGACGCGCTGCCCATCGGCGACGCGCTGACCCTCGACGGGCCCGAGGGGCACCACGCCGCCACCGTGCAACGGTTGCGCGTCGGCGAGGAGCTGCTGCTCGCCGACGGGCGGGGTGGCACGGCCGCCGCCGTGGTCACGGCCGTCGGCAGGGGCAGCCTGCAGGTCACCGTCACTTCCCGGGAGTACGCGGACGCGCCCGTACCCCGAATCGTCACCGTGCAGGGCATCGCCAAGGGTGACCGGGGCGAGCTGGCCGTGCAGGCGATGACCGAGGTCG
This sequence comes from Micromonospora sp. NPDC047557, assembly GCF_043205095.1. Classification (NCBI taxonomy): domain Bacteria; kingdom Bacillati; phylum Actinomycetota; class Actinomycetes; order Micromonosporales; family Micromonosporaceae; genus Micromonospora; species Micromonospora sp. NPDC047557. The sequence goes on from NZ_JBIDDK010000020.1 coordinate 38,600, forward strand.
GGGTGGACGAGATCGTGCCCTGGGCGGCGTCGCGCTCGGTGGCCCAGTGGCGCGGCGACCGGGGCGTACGCGCCCGCGAGAAGTGGGTCGCCACCGCCCGCGAGGCGGCGAAGCAGGCCCGCCGGCCCTGGCTGCCGGTGGTGGCCGGCGCGCCGGACGAGTCCACCGCGACGGTCGTCCGCCGCATCGCCGGCGCCGCCGCCGGTTTCGTCCTGCACGAGGAGGCCGAGGAGCGGCTCACCACCGCCGACCTGCCCTCCATCGGCGAGATCGTCCTGGTCGTCGGCCCCGAGGGCGGCGTCGCCCCGGCCGAGTTGACCGCCTTCCGCGAGGCCGGCGGCCGGCCGGTACGCCTCGGGCCGGAGGTGCTGCGGACCTCCACGGCCGGCGTGGCCGCGCTCAGCGTGCTCGCCACCCGCCTCGGCCGCTGGTAGTTCACCCTCCGCTGCGGAGGGCCGCCGTGCCGGCCGGCTCGCCGTGTTCGTCCGCTCGCCGCGTTCGGCCGCCGTGTTCGGTCCCGGCCACCTCGTCTGCGTCCTTTGCTCTGCTTCAACGGAGGCAACAGTTTCGGCCCTCCAGTGTTGCCGTGATGGAAGCAGAGCAAAGGGCGCGGTGAGTGAACCGGAGGCCGTGCTCGACTCCGAGCTGCGCCAGGGCGGTCAGGTGCGCAGGTAGGAGGCGCCGTTGAGGTCGACGATCGTGCCGGAGGCCCACTCGGCCTCGGGGGACGCCAGCCAGTGCACCGCGGCGGCGATCTCCTCCGGCCGGGCCACCCGGTCGAACGGGCTCTGCGCCCGGATCGCCGCGCCCTCCGCACCGCTCAGGTACTCGGTGACCATGTCGGTCGCCACGAAGCCCGGCGCGACGGTGGCGACCGTGATGCCGTACGGCGCGAGGGCCACGGCGAGGGACTGGCCCAGCGCGTTGAGCCCCGCCTTGCTGGCCCCGTACGCCGGCTGGTGCGGCTCGCCGCGGAACGCGCCCCGGGACGAGACGTTGACGATCCGCCCACCGCGTTCACGCATGTGCTGGGCGGCGCACCAGATGACGTTGCCGGCGCCGGTCAGGTTGGTCTCGAGCACCTGCCGCCAGCGTTGCTGCCACTCCTGGTAGGAGGCGCCGAAGATCGGGTGCGGATCGTCCCGGTCGCCGTACGTCCCGGCGTTGTTGACCAGCACGTCCAGCCCGCCGAGCAGTTCGGCGGCCCGGTCGACCATGGCCCGGACGGCGTCCGGGTCGGTGAGGTCGGCGCGGACCACCACGTGCCCCGAGCCGGGCAGCCCCGCGCGCAGCTTCTCGGCCGCGTCGCCGGAGTCGCGGTGGTGGATGGCCACCCGGTCGCCGCTGGCGGCGAACGCCTCCACCACCGCGCGGCCGATGCCGCGCGAGGAACCGGTCACCAGTACCGCCCGATCCGTCATGCCGGCCATCCTGCCTCAGCCGTGCCTTGCGTCCTTACACTGCCCCGATGGGATCCGACTGCCTGTTCTGCCGCATCGTCGCCGGGGAGATCCCGGCCACCGTGGTCCGGGAGACCGACACCACGCTCGCCTTCCGCGACATCGACCCGAAGGCCCCGGTGCACGTCCTGGTCATTCCGAAGGAGCACTACGCCGACGTCGCCACGCTCGCCGAGGGTGACCCGGCGCTGGCCGGTGCGGTGCTCGCCACGGCCGCTGCGGTGGCCGAGGACGAGGGGCTGCTCGGCGACGGGTTCCGGCTGATGTTCAACACCGGGGCGTACGGCGGGCAGGAGGTCTTCCACGCGCACGCGCACCTGCTCGGTGGCGCGCCGCTCGGCCCGATGCTCGCCCGGGACCTGGCGTGACGTCCGGCCCGGACGCGCACGACCGGTTGGGCCGACTGGTCCGCCGGGTGCAGGCCGACGCCCGGGTGCCGGCGGTGTCGGCGGCGCTGCACCGCGCCGACCGACCGCTGTGGAGCTGCACCGTCGGGGGCACCGGCACCGACAGCCCGTTGGGTCCGGGCACCCAGTTCCGGATCGGCTCGGTCACCAAGACCTTCACGGCGGTGCTCACCCTCCAGTGCCGCGACGACGGGCTGCTGGACCTGGACGACCCGGTGGGCCGGCACCTGGACCTTCCCGCACACGGCGAGCTGACCGTGCGCCGGCTGCTGTCGCACACCGGCGGCCTGCAACGCGAGCCGTTCGGTGACGTCTGGGACACCCTGAACGCGCCGGACGCCGAGCAGCTGGTGGCCGGGCTGGACCGCGCCGAGCGGGTGTTGCCCACCGGCCGGCGTTTCCATTACTCCAACCTGGGCCTCGCCGTGCTCGGCCTGCTGGTCGGCCGGCTGCGCGGGGGCAGCTGGGCGGAGGTGCTCGCCGAGCGGGTGCTGACGCCGCTGGGGCTGACCGATACGACCGTGACCCCTCGGCCCTCGGCTGCCACCGGCTACCTGGTCGACGCGTACTCAGACGAGGCGCACCCGGAGCCGCCGACCGACTTCGGCGCGGTGGGCCCGGCCGCCCAGCTCTGGAGCACCGCTACCGACATGGCCCGCTGGGCGGCGTTCCTCGCCGACCCGGCGGCGCTCGACCCGGCCAGCGCGGTGCTCGCCCCGGGCACCCTGGACGAGATGCGCTGGCCGTTGACCACGACCGACGAGACGCTCTGGGGCGCCGGCTTCGGGCTCGGCCTGATCCTCGTCCCGCAGGGCGAGCGGGTGGTGCACGTGGGGCACGACGGGGCGATGCCCGGCTTCCTGGCCGGCGTGTACGGCCGGCGGGGTGGTGACGGGACGGCCGGCGCGATGGGCGCCGCGGTGCTCGGCTCGTCCGGCACGGCGGCCGAGTTGCTCGAACTGCCGCACCGGCTGCTCACCGAGGCGGTCAAGCGTGATCCCGCCGACATCGAGCCGTGGACGCCCGGCGCACCCGCTCCGGCGGCCCTGCGGGGGGTGCTCGGCCGCTGGTGGGGCGAGGGTTTCGAGTACATCTTCTCCTGGCACGACGGCGCCCTGCGGGCGCGCGGGGCCGGGGACGCGGCGGGCCGCCCGCCGGCGGTCTTCGCGCCGCTGCCGGACCGGCCGGACGTGTTCCGGACGGTCTCCGGCCGGGAGGTCGGCGAGCTGCTGCGGCTGACCCGCGACGAGGCTCAGACGGTGGTCCGGATGCACTGGGCGACCTACCGGTTCACCCGCCACCAGGAGACCTTCGACGGGTACGACTTCCGGGCCGGGAGTTGATCGCGGCCAGCGGAAATGGGTGCGATGCGGCCCGCGTTGACCCGATACGATGGGTGTAACGTCCGCACGCCGTGCCAGCAGGGCCGGCGCCGAGATCGAGAGCAGGTGCGCAGGGCCCTTCGGCCCGACCTATGACCGGCACCCCACCTCCCGGCCCGCCCCGGGTGCAGACCAGGATCACCGTGCCCGACTCCAAGATCATGGTCAATCTGCTCGGCGCGGGCGACGAGATCCTGCGACTCGTCGAACGTTCGGTCGCCAGTGACGTGCACGTCCGAGGCAACGAGATCACGATCACCGGCGCCCCCGCGGACAACGCCCTCGCCGAGCGGGTCTTCAGTGAGCTGCTCGAACTCATCGAGAAAGGCGAGACCCTGACCACTGACGCCGTCCGGCGTACCGTCGGCATGCTCGAGCAGGGCAGCGCCGAGCGGCCCGCCGAGGTCCTGACCCTCGACATCCTCTCCCGTCGCGGGCGCACCATCCGCCCCAAGACGCTCGGGCAGAAGCGGTACGTCGACGCGATCGACTCGAACACCATCGTCTTCGGCATCGGCCCGGCCGGCACCGGCAAGACCTACCTGGCGATGGCGAAGGCCGTCCAGGCGCTCCAGGCCAAGCAGGTCAACCGCATCATCCTGACCCGACCGGCGGTCGAGGCGGGGGAGCGGCTGGGCTTCCTGCCCGGCACGCTCAACGAGAAGATCGACCCGTACCTGCGCCCGCTCTACGACGCGCTGCACGACATGCTCGACCCGGAGTCGATCCCGAAGCTGATGGCCGCCGGGACGATCGAGGTCGCGCCCCTGGCGTACATGCGGGGCAGGACGTTGAATGACGCGTTCATCATCCTGGACGAGGCGCAGAACACGACGCCCGAGCAGATGAAGATGTTCCTCACCCGCCTCGGCTTCAACTCCAAGATCGTCGTGACGGGTGACATCACCCAGGTGGACCTTCCCGGCGGGACGAGCAGCGGCCTGCGGGTGGTCCGGGAGATCCTGGAGAACGTCGACGACGTGCACTTCTCCCAGTTGTCCAGCTCCGACGTGGTTCGCCACCGGCTGGTCGGGGAAATCGTCGACGCGTACGCCCGCTGGGACGCCGAGCGGGAGACCCAGCAGGCGCAGGGCGTCCACGCCGTTCCCGGGCGACCCGCCCAGGGCGGCCGGTCCGGCCGCCGCCGCTAAAGCAGAGGAAAGCAGTTGTCCATCGAGATCGCCAACGAGTCCGGTGTCGAGGTCGACACCGACGCCGTGCTCGCCGTCGCCCGGTACGCCCTCGACGAGATGGGGGTCAACCCCCTCGCCGAGCTCTCCGTGCTGCTGGTCGACATCGACTACATGACCGAGCTGAACCACCGCTGGATGGGTGGGGACGGCCCGACCGACGTGCTCGCCTTCCCGATGGACGAGGGAAGCGTCGACCACGGTCCGGGCGAGAGCGCCCCCGCCGGCGGCGAGCCGGCCCTGCTCGGTGACATCGTGCTCTGCCCCGAGGTCGCGGCCAAGCAGGCGGCGACCGCCGGGCACGCCTCAGCCGACGAGCTGCACCTGCTCACCGTGCACGGGGTGCTGCATCTGCTCGGCTACGACCACGCCGAGCCGGAGGAGGAGCGCGAGATGTTCGCTCTGCAGGCGCGACTGCTGGCGAGCTGGCGGTCGACCCGCACCCAGTGATGTCCACTCCTCCGTTACTCGCGGTCGGCCCCACGGCCGGCCTTCCCGACCTGCAACTGATCGTCTTCGCGGCGGGCCTGGTGGTGCTGGCCGGTGTGATCGCCATGACCGAGGCGGCGCTCGCCGCGGTCTCGCCGGCCAGGGCCGCCGAGCTGGCCCGGGACGGTGTACGCGGCGCCCGGACCCTCCAGGTCGTGGCCTCGGACGTCGTCCGGCACCTCAATCTGCTGCTGTTGCTGCGGCTGCTCGCCGAGCTGACCGCCACCACGCTTGTGGCGTTGGTCGCGGTGGACAGCTTCGGCGCCGGCTGGCGTGCCGCGCTGGTCACCGCCGGCGCGATGACCGTGGTCAGCTTCGTGGTGGTCGGTGTGGCGCCGCGCACCATCGGCCGGCAGCACGCGTACGCGGTGGGCCGGGCCGTCGCGCCGTTGGTCCGCTGGCTGGGCCGCGCGCTCAACCCCCTCGCGTCGCTGCTCATCCTGATCGGCAACGCGGTCACCCCGGGGCGCGGCTTCCGCGAGGGGCCGTTCGCCAGCCAGGTGGAGCTGCGTGAGCTGGTCGACCTGGCCGAGCAGCGCGGTGTCGTGGAGCACGGCGAGCGTCAGATGATCCATTCGGTGTTCGCGCTCGGCGACACCATCGCCCGCGAGGTGATGGTGCCGCGTACCGAGATGGTGTGGATCGAGGAGGGCAAGACCCTCGCCCAGGCGTTGGTGCTCTTCCTGCGGTCGGGTTTCTCCCGCATCCCGGTGATCGGGGAGAGCGTCGACGACGTGCTCGGGGTGCTCTACCTCAAGGACCTGATCCGGCGGTCGCGGGGCGGCGACCCGGACGCCGAGCAGTTGCCGGTGGCCGAGCTGATGCGCCCGGCCACCTTCGTCCCGGAGTCCAAGCCGGTCGACGATCTGCTGTCGGAGATGCAGGCGGCCCGCAACCACCTGGTCATCGTGGTCGACGAGTACGGCGGCACCGGTGGTCTGGTCACCATCGAGGACATCCTGGAGGAGATCGTCGGTGAGATCACCGACGAGTACGATGTCGAACGCCCGCCGGTCGAACGCCTCGCGGACTCCTCGGTGCGGGTGACCGCCCGCCTGCCGGTGGAGAACCTGGGCGAGATGTTCGGCGCCGATCTGCCCACCGACGAGGTGGAGACGGTCGGTGGCCTGCTCGCCCAGTCGCTGGGACGGGTGCCGATCCCCGGAGCGCAGGCCGAGGTGGCCGGCCTCCGGCTGGTCGCCGAGGGCACCACGGGCCGGCGCAACCGGATCGACACCGTCCTGGTCAGCAGGGTGGAGTCGGGCGACGAGCAGGACAGCACCGGGCGCGGCGACCATGCCGGCCCCGGGGACGACCCGGATCATTACCGAGACGAGGAGAGGCAAGCCGCCGATGCCTGAGACACCCGCCGCGCCCGCCGCCCGGCCCACCCCCACCGCGCCGGGCCCGCTGAGCGCCGAGGACGGCAAGCTCGTCGTCCTGGCCCGGGGCGCCCGCGGGCGGGTCGGTGCCGTGGAGGGGGCTGCGGTCCGGGACTCCGACGGCCGGACGTACGCGGCGGCCAGCGTCGCGCTGCCCTCGCTGACCCTCACGGCCCTGCAGTTGGCGGTGGCCTCCGCCGTGGCCGCTGGTGCGGGCCGGTTGGAGGCGGCGGTGGTGGTGACCGAGGCGTCGACGCTGGACGGCGCCGGGCACGCCGCGGTACGCGACCTCGCCGTGGACGCGCCGATCCACGTGGCCGCCCCGGACGGCACCGTGCTCGGCACGGTGACCCAGTGAGCCCCGTCCGGGATCCGGAGCCGCGTCCGTACCGGGCCGGGTTCGGCTGCTTCGTGGGCCGGCCCAACGCCGGCAAGTCCACCCTGACGAACGCCATCGTCGGCACCAAGATCGCGATCACCTCGAACAAGCCGCAGACCACCCGGCACGTCATCCGGGCGGTACTGCACCGTCCGGAGTCGCAGCTGGTTCTGGTGGACACGCCGGGTCTGCACCGCCCCCGTACGCTGCTCGGTGAGCGCCTCAACGACCTGGTCCGCTCGACCTGGACCGAGGTCGACGTGATCGGCCTGTGCATCCCGGCGGACGAGCCGGTGGGGCGCGGCGACCGGTTCATCACCGGCGAGCTGGCCGAGCTGAAGGCGACCGTGCTGGCGGTGGTCACCAAGACCGACCTGGTGGACAAGCGCCGGCTGGCCGAGCAGCTGCTCGCGGTCAGCGAGCTGGGCGAGTTCGCCGAGATCGTGCCGGTGAGCGCCGTCTCCGGGCACCAGGTGGACACGCTCGTCGACGTGATGACCAAATACCTGCCGCCGTCGCCCCAGCTCTACCCGGACGACATGCTGACCGACGACCCGGAGCAGGTGATGGTCGCGGAGCTGATCCGGGAGGCGGCCCTGGAGGGCGTCCGCGACGAGCTGCCACACTCCATCGCCGTGGTGGTCGAGGAGATGATCCCCGAGGGTCAGGTCATGAAGATCTACGCCGACCTGTACGTGGAAAGGCCCAGCCAGAAGGCCATCGTCCTCGGTCACAAGGCGAGCCGGCTCAAGGAGGTCGGCACGAACGCCCGCCGGCAGATCGAGGAGCTGCTGGGCAGCCGGGTCTATCTCGACCTGCACGTGCGGGTCGCGAAGGACTGGCAGCGCGACCCGAGGCAGTTGCGCAAGCTGGGCTTCTGAGCGTCATCCGGCCGGCCTGCTGACGGCGGGTACGGACCGGCCTGATCGTTTCCGGTCGGCCTCATGGGCAGCTTCACGATCGGCCGGGGTCGGCGTCGTTTGGCGCGCGGGCCGCGAAGGGTAGGGGGAAGCACCGCGTCCCCGATCCAGATGCAGGCTGATGCGCAACAGATACCTCGATCTGCTCCGTTTCCTCGCCATTGTCCGGGTGGTCGTCTACCACGTCACCGGCTCGGCGACCCTCACCCTCGTCTTCCCGGCCATGTCGGTGATGTTCGCGCTGGCCGGCTCGCTGATGGCCGCCTCACTCGCCCGGTCCGGCCCGGTGGCGGTCGGTCGCCGGTTGCGCCGGCTGTTGCCGTCGCTGTGGGTGCTGGCTGCGGTCTTCGTGCCGGCCATGCTGCTCACCGGGATGTCGCTGTCGCCCCGGGTGCTGCTGTGGCTGTTCCCGATCACCGACCCGCCGGCGAACAACTGGGGCGCCCTGGCGCTGAGCATCATCTGGTACCTGCGGGACTACCTGTGGTTCGTGCTCGCCTCGCCGGTCGCGCTCTGGCTGTTCCGGCGAGCCCCGCTGCCCACCCTGCTCGCCCCGTACGTGGTGCTGGTGACGATCGAGGTGGGGATCTACCCGGCGCCGCCGGTGGTGCGCGAGTTCGGCCTGTACTTCGGCGCGTGGCTGCTCGGCTTCGCCCACCACGCCGGGATGCTGCGTCGACTCACCGGCCGGGTGCTGTACCCGCTGTCGCTGGGCCTCGCGGTCGTCGGCGGGGCCTGGATCGTCACGCATCCCGGCCCGCGCGGGTACGACCTCAACGACAACCACCTGGGCAACGCGCTCTGGTCGGCCGCGTTCATCCTGGTCGTGCTGGGTCGGGCGCCGGCCGGGGTGGCCTGGCTGGAACGCAGCCGGCTGGCCGACCGGGTGGTGACCGTGTTCAACCGGCGGGCGCTCACCATCTATCTCTGGCACATGCCGTTCGTGGTGGCGCTCACCCCGCTTGTCGACGTGGTCGGCTGGTCGCACCAGGACCCGGTGGGGCTGGCTGTCCGGGTGCTGCTGGTCTTCGCGCTTGTCGGTCTGGTCACCCTGGCCGTCGGCTGGGTCGAGGACGTCGCCGCCCGCCGCCGCCCGGAGCTGATTCCCGCCGGCCCGTCGCGCCCGACCGGCCCGCCGGCCCCCTCCGACAGTGGCCCGGCGGGTCGTCGCGACGTCGGCGAGGCCGTCGGACGGGCGGCCGTACCGGCGCAGCGGGTGTCCGGTGCGGCGGCGACCGTCGAGATCAACGCTGGCTGATCGACACGTCGCCGCTGCCGGCCGAGCCGTCGAGCACCAGGGAGGCGGCCGGGTCGTCGGCGACGGTGATCCGGGCGTCGCCGGAGCCGGTGTTGGAGCGGACCCGGTAACTGCCGGCCGGCACCACCAGCGAGACGTCCCCGCTGGAGGCGTGTAGACGCGCCGAGGCGGCGGTCTCCAGTTCGACGACGACGTTGCCGGAGCCGGCCTCGGCGTCCGTCGTTCCGCCCACGCGGCGAGCCGTGATGTCGCCGGAGCCGGCGCGCAGTCGTACGGCCGAACGGGCCTCGCTCAGCTCGATGTTGCCGGAGCCGGTCTCCACGTCGATCGCCCCGGCGACGTCGCTGATCCGCACGTCGCCCGAGCCCAGCCGCAGCTTCACCGCGCCGACCTTGGTCAGCTCGACGTCGCCCGAGCCGCTCTCGCCCTGCACGGTCACGCCCCCGGGGACGGTCACCTCGTACGAGACGCTGCACCGGTCGCCGCAGTCGGTGTCCAGCACCAGCTCGCTGTCCTTGATCTCGTACCGGGCCTTGGGTTCGCCGCCCTGGTAGCGCACGACCCGCTTGATCCGTGCCTCGCCCGCCGTGCCGTCGCCTCGGACGATCACGTCTCCGGAGCCCCCCTGCACCCGGATGGTGCTGATCTTCACCGCCTCGGTGTTGTCGTAGTCGAGCCGGCGGAAGGACAGGTTGTCGCACCCGGCGAGCAGGATGAGGGCGGTGGCCAGGCCCAACGCGACGGGCGCGGCGGCGCGGCGACGACGGGCGGCGGGGGTCTCGTGCAGTGCCATGTCGAGCACGCTACGGCCGGTGACGAGCCGGGCGCATCGGGGTTCGTCCGCGCGTCCACCCCGAACCGACCCTGATTTCACACCCCGAGGGAGAATGGTCCGATGGCCGGGTACCGCCGACAGCTCTACCGCGACGACGCGGTGGTGCTGCGCGTGCAGAAGCTCGGCGAGTCCGACCGGATCATCACGCTGCTCACCCGCCGGCACGGCCGGCTGCGGGCGGTCGCCCGGGGTGTCCGGCGCACGATGAGCAAGTTCGGCGCGCGGCTGGAGCCGTTCGGTCACGTCGACCTCCAACTCGCCGGCGACCCCAAGGGCAACCACGGCAGCTCGCTGCACACGGTCAGCCAGGTCGAGGGCATCGAGCTGTACGGCAAGCGGTTCCTCGGGGACTATCCCCGCTACACGGCGGCCAGCGCGATCGCCGAGACCGCCGAGCGGCTGACCCCGGTCGAGCGGGAGCCGTCGCTGCGGCTGTTCCAGCTCACCGTGGGGGCGCTGAAGGCGCTGTCCCGGGGCGAACACGCGACCACGCTGGTGCTGGACGCGTACCTGCTGCGCGGGATGGCTCTCGCGGGCTGGGCGCCGGCGCTGATCGCCTGCGCGGTCTGCGGCACCCCCGGGCGGCACCGCGCGTTCTCCGTGCCGGCCGGCGGCGCGGTCTGCCCGGACTGCCGGCCGCCCGGCGCGGCCCATCCCGCGCCGGCCACCATCGACCTGATGTCCGCGCTGACCACCGGCGACTGGGTGGTCGCCGATGCCACCGAGACCGGTGTACGCCGGGAGTGCAGCGGGCTGGTCGCGGCGCACCTCCAGTGGCATCTGGAACGCGCGCTACGCTCGCTGCCGCTGGTCGACCGGGGCCCCTCGGTCGCCGGCACGGTCCCGCCGCCGGGCGGCGGTGGGGCTGCGATGCTCCGGCCGCGCGGTGACGTCGAGGCCGGTGCGGACGGCACGAGCAGGGAGAGAGCCGAGTGATCCGATCGATGAGGTCCGGCCGGCGGGAGCCGACGCCACCGACGCCGCACCCGTCCGGTGCCCGGCCGCCGGCGCTGCCGAGCGAGGCGGTGCCGAAGCACGTGGCAGTCGTGATGGACGGCAACGGCAGGTGGGCCAAGGAGCGCGGGTTGCCCCGCACCAAGGGCCACGAGGCGGGGGAGCACAGCCTCTTCGACACCATCGAGGGCGCGATCGAGATGGGCATCCCCTACCTGTCGGCGTACGCGTTCTCCACCGAGAACTGGCGGCGCTCGCCCGACGAGGTCCGGTTCCTGATGGGGTTCAACCGGGACGTGATCCGTCGACGCCGCGACCAGCTGGTCGACCTCGGCGTCCGGGTGGTCTGGTCGGGGCGGCCGGGGCGGTTGTGGAAGAGCGTCATCTCCGAGTTGCAGACCGCCGAGGAGATGTCCCGGGGCAACTCGACGCTGACCCTGCAGTTCTGTGTGAACTACGGCGGGCAGGCCGAGATCGGCGACGCCGCCGCGGCGATCGCCCGGGACGTGGCGGCCGGTCGACTGGACCCGTCGAAGGTCACCGAGAAGACCGTCGCGAAATACCTGTACCACCCGGAGATCCCGGAGGTGGACCTGTTCCTGCGGCCCTCCGGCGAGGAGCGGATCTCCAACTTCCTGCTCTGGCAGACCGCGTACGCCGAGTTGGTCTTCCTGGACACGCTCTGGCCGGACTTCGACCGCCGCCACCTCTGGTACGCGTGCGAGCTGTACGCCCAGCGGGACCGGCGGTTCGGCGGGGCGCTGCCCAACCCGGTGGCCCCGACGGTCTGAACGAGGCTTACCCACCCGTCACGCTGGGTATCAGGAACGTCAGAAGCCACTGACGGAGGTGAACCCACATGATCCAGAAGCGCATTGCCCAGTGGGCGGTGATGGCGATCGCGGTGCCGCTGGCCGCGGCCGGCGCCCGCCGGCTCAGCCACACCCTGGAGGCCCGGCGTGGTCCCTCCGGGGCGACCCGGCTGCTGACCAGGGGCGCGGATCTGATCCGCCCGCAGAAGGCCAAGCGCCGCCGGTTCTGGTAGTTCCCGACTCTCCGGCGCCGCCCGCACCAACGCGGGCGGCGCCGTTTCATGTCCGCCGCCCACCCGCTCGGGCGCTGGTGGCGCGGCGGCACTGGTCGGCGTGGGGCCTGCGACCGTTCGCAGGTGGTGGGGGATGGGAGCCGGGTAGGGTCCGAAGGTGGCGGGATGATGGCGGTTGGGGGAGATATGCGGGATCTCCGGTACAAGATGATCATGGCGTTGAACGCGGCGGATCTGGGCGACCCGATCTGCGAACAGGTCGCCGAGATCTGCGCCGAGATCGCCGAGCAGCACTGCGCGGAGTTCGGTCACACGCCGCAGCTGCGCACCGGTGAGATCGCCGAGTTGGTCACCGGTGAACCGGCCCTGACCTGGGCGCCGTCGACCCCCGACGCCGGGCAGCGTGCCTGGTGACCGCACCCGCGCCGTCGGTCGACCTGCGTCGGGCCGAGGACCGGTTCGCCACCCGGATCTCCTGGTTGGACTCCAAGCACTCCTTCTCGTTCTCCCGGCACTACGACCCGGCCAACACCCACCACGGGTTGCTGCTGGTGAACAACGACGACGTGGTCCGGCCCGGCGCCGGCTTCGAGACCCACCCGCACGAGGACATGGAGATCGTCACCTGGGTGCTGCGCGGCTCACTCGTGCACCAGGACTCCACCGGCCACTCCGGGGTGATCTACCCGGGCCTGGCGCAGCGGATGAGCGCCGGCACCGGCATCCTGCACTCGGAGAAGAACGACGCCTGGCGGCTCAACAACCAGGAGCCGCACAGCGACCCCGTGCACTTCGTGCAGATGTGGGTGCTCCCCGACGAGCAGGGCGTCGACCCCGGCTACGAGCAGCTGGAGATCGAGGACGAGTTGCTGCGCGGCGGCCTGGTGCCGATCGCGTCCGGGATGGACCGCTACGACGGCGCGTCCGCGATTCGGATCCGCAACCGGTACGCGACCCTGCACGCCGCCCGACTCGGCCCCGGCGACGAGGTCACCCTCCCGGACGCGCCCTTCGTGCACCTGTACGTGCCGAACGGCACGGTGACCCTGGAGGACAGCGGCCCGCTCGGCACCGGCGACGCCGCCCGGCTCACCATGACCGGCGGCCGGCGGGTGACCGCCGACGAGCCGGCCGAGATCCTCGTCTGGGAGATGCACGCCACGGTCGCCTGACGGGTGCCCGCGCGCACCTGCCGTCGGGTCCCATGATCACGCTCGAACATGGATGTAGTGGCCTCCCGACGTCGGAAGGCCACTACATCATGGATCGAGCGCGATCGTGCGGGGCGCGGCGCGGTTGCGGCTACGCCGGGGACTCGGTCTTCTCGCCGGCCCAGGTGGTGTGGAACGAGCCCTCGCGGTCGACGCGCTGGTACGTGTGCGCGCCGAAGTTGTCCCGTAGGCCCTGGATCAGCGCGGCGGGCAGCCGCTCGGCGCGCAGCGCGTCGAAGTACGCCAGCGACGACGAGAACGCCGGCGTCGGCACCCCCGCCCGGGCCGCGTCGGCCACGACCCGCCGCCAGCTCGGCACGCCGGCCGCGACCGCCTCGGCGAAGTACGGCGCCACGAGCAGCGTCGGCAGGTCGGGCTGCTCGTCGTACGCCTCGCGGATGCGGTTCAGGAAGCGGGCGCGGATGATGCAGCCACCCCGCCAGATGGTCGCCGTGCCACCGAGGTCGATGCCCCAGTTGAACTCCTGGCTGCCGGCCCGGATCTGGTCGAAGCCCTGCGCGTACGCGACGATCTTGGAAGCGAGCAGTGCCCGGCGCACGTCCTCGATGAACGCGTCCCGGTCGGCGACCTGCCACTTCTCACCGGCGTCCGGGAACGCCCGGCGGGCGGCCTCGCGCTGGTCGACGTGCCCGGACAGCGAGCGGGCGAACGTCGCCTCGGCGATCCCGGTGATCGGGACGCCCAGGTCGAGGGCGCTCTGCACGGTCCACCGGCCGGTGCCCTTCTGCTCGGCCCGGTCCTGCACGACGTCGACGAACGCGCGGCCGGTCGCCGCGTCGGTGTGCGCGAGCACGTCCGCGGTGATCTCGATGAGGAAGGACTCCAGCTCGCCGCTGTTCCAGTCGCGGAAGATCTCCGCGATCTCCGCCGGCGTCGCGTTCAGGCCGGACCGGAGCAGGTCGTACGCCTCGGCGATGAGCTGCATGTCGGCGTACTCGATGCCGTTGTGCACCATCTTGACGAAGTGCCCGGCGCCGTCCGGCCCGACGTGCATGCAGCACGGCACGCCGTCCACGTGGGCGGCGATCTTCTCGAACATCGGCCCGAGCTTGGCGTACGACTCGGCGGAACCGCCCGGCATGATGCTCGGCCCGAGCAGCGCGCCCTCCTCACCACCGGACACGCCGGTGCCGCTGAAGTGCAGCCCCTGCGCGCGCAGCGACTCCTCCCGGCGACGGGTGTCGGCGAAGTGGGCGTTGCCGCAGTCGACGATGATGTCGCCCTCCTCCAGCAGCGGCACCAGCTCGTCGATCACGGCGTCGGTGGGCGCACCGGCCTTGACCATCACGATCACCGCGCGAGGCCGTTCCAGCGACGCCACGAAGTCGGCCATCGACTCACCGGGCACGAAGGTGCCCTCGTCGCCGTGCTCGGCGACGAGGCTGCGGGTGCGCTCCGGCGACCGGTTGTGCACCGCCACGGTAAAGCCGTTGCGGGCCAGGTTGCGGGCCAGGTTCCGGCCCATCACCGCCAGCCCGGTCACGCCGATCTGCGCCGTCGCCTGCTCAGCCATTCGTGCCGCCACCTCTCGCCGTCGAACTATCCTGCTGCGACCGTATCGCGGCGCGCGGCATCGTGGGCGAGTCGTCCCACGGCGGGTCACCGCCTGGTCGCGGCCCGTTCGCCCGGGGCGTCCACACCCCGACCGGCAGCCACGCTCAGCCCTGGGCCAGTCGATCCTCCACACGCGCCACCTTCGCGGTGAGCGCGTCGGTGACGCCGGGCCGGACGTCGGCCTTCAGGACGACGCTCACCCGGGGCGCCTGCGCGGCCACCACGTCGACCGCCCGCTTCACCACCGCCATCACCTCGTCCCACTCACCTTCGACGGTGGTGAACATGGCATCGGTCCGGTTGGGCAACCCGGACTCGCGGACCACCCGTACCGCCTCGGCAACCAGGTCACCCACGGAGTCGCCGGCACCGAGCGGGGTGATCGAGAACGCGATCAGCATGCGCCGATCGTGCCAGGAAAATCGGGTGCGTGTCTCATCGGGCGGTGGTTAGGGTTCGGGCATGCGCAACTGACGCCCCACTTCCCGAGCCGGCCCGCCGCCCCGCGATCGCGGTCCGTGCGCTCCCGGGCGTCGCGCGCCTTTGTCCACCGCTCGGCGGTGTTGACCCGGCCCGATCCCCGGTGAGCAGTCCCTTCCCACTCGACCGTCGCGTTGCCACGGTCACCAGCCGATCCGACCGACCGCCGGAGCGCGGGACCGCCGGGAAGGTCGGCACCGAAGGAGGCCCGGATGCCCGCCAGGCGCAATCCGAAGAAGACCCGTACGCCCGCGCCGACGCCGCTGGGCACCGACCCGGCGGCCGGCCACGGCCCGCTCCCACCCACCCGCCCCGACCTCCCGGTCGAACCGATCGAGCCGGCGCTGCCGGCGGCGTTGGTCGAGCCGGCGCTGGCTGTCGACGTGCCGGCGGCGGTCGACGCGCCGACGGTGGACGATCTGCCGCAGACCGCCGGGCGGCCGACGGCACCGACGGCCGGGCCACCGCAGGCCGGCGGTAACCGCTCGGGCGGCGGCCGCAGCCAACGGGCCGGCCAGCCCCGCCGGTACGCCTTCCGCCGGAGCTGACCGACCCGACCCGTCGCGGCGGTGGCACCAAGGTCGGTGATGTGGTGGTCTGCGCAGCGCAGGAGGCCACCACATCACCGATGTGGTGCGGATCGTGTCGACTGGCTGAGCGGGCCGCGCGGCCCGCTCAGCCGATCAGCGGGCGGAAGGTGCCGAGGAGCACGCTTGTGGTCAGGGCTGCTCCGGCCAGCGCGGCCGCCCCGGCGATCAGCAGAGCGTCGGCGAGGCCGAAGCGCTGGCGTCGGGCGACGGTACGGGGTGTGTCGCCGTCGAAGCCGCGCGCGTCCATGGCGACGGCCAGCCGGGTGCCCCGGCGGATCGCCCCGACCAGCAGCGCGAACGCCGTGGACGTGAACAGCCGCAGCTTCGCCACCGGATTGCGTCCGGCGTCGACGCCGCGGGCCCGCCGGGCCATGCTGATCATCTGCCATTCCTGACCGAGCAGCGGCACCAGCCGGAACGCGGCCAGCGACCCGACGGCGAACCGCGCCGGCGCCTTCGCATTCTGGATCAGGGCGTCCGCCAGGTCGGTCGGGTCGGTGGTGGCGAAGACGATCACGCCGGGCAGGGCCACCGCGAAGACCCGCAGCACCAGGCCGAGAGCGGTGCGCAGCACGCCGGTGCTCACCAGCACCGGTCCGGCGTCCAGCAGGACCCGGCCGGACTGGTCGGCGGCGAAGAGCACCAGGGTGACCAGGATGCCGGTGGCGCTGAGCAGCAGGGGCAGGGCCCGCCGGGCCAGCACCCGGTAGCGGACGCCGAACAGCGGCAGGACGGCCAGTTCGACCGCGATGGCGATTCCCGGCGCCACCGGGTCGAGCGTCGCCAGCAGGACGAACGAGAAGATCAGCGCGGCGGCCACCTTCGCCACCGGGTTGCGCCGGGCCAGCGGGGCACCGGGAGCGGCCACCGGCTCGATGCTGATCACCGGGCGCCGTCCGGTGCCCGCTGGAGGGTGACCGTGCGGTCGGCGAGCGCGGCGACGAAGTCGAGGTCGTGGGTGACCGTGACCACCCCGTGCCCGGCGTCCCGCAGGTCGGCGAAGAGGTCGACCAGCTCCCGCCAGGTCCGCCGGTCCTGCCCGAAGGTCGGTTCGTCGCAGATCAGCAGGCGGGGCGCCGTGGCCAGGGCCGTCGCCACGCTCAGCCGCCGCGCCTCCCCACCGGAGAGGGTGTACGGGTTGGCGGCCGCGAGTCGGGTCAGCCGCAACCGGTCCAGCAGCTCCGCGGCGGTCTCCCGGACGGCAGCCTCGGGTTGACCCGTCCGGCGTGGCCCGAGTGCCAGCTCGTCGAAGACGGTGCCGGTGACGAACTGGTGCTCCGGGTCCTGGAAGACCGACCCGATCCGTCGGGCCAGCGCGGGCGCTCGCCAGCGGTGCGGGGGAGCGCGGTGGTCGGCGCCGGCCAACTCGGCCGAGGCGGTGACGCGGCCGGCGCCCGGTTTGAGCAGGCCGCCGAGCAGCAGCGCCAGGGTGGACTTGCCGGCGCCGTTGGGTCCGCGTACGGCGAGTGCCTCTCCGGCGCGTACCGCCAGGTCGGTGGGGCCCAGCCGCGGCGGCAGGCCGAGCCGGTCGGCGGTGAGCAGCAGGTCGCCGGGGGTGGCGGTGGCCGTGCGGGGCGCGATGGGGTGACCGGGCACCCAGACGCCCTCGGCGGCGAGGGCAGCGCCGTGCGCGGCGAAGACCGCCTCGGGCGTCCCGTCCGCGCGGACCCCGCCGCCGGGTTCCAGGACGACCACCCGGTCGACCAGTGGCAGCGCCTCGGCGACCCGGTGTTCGACCAGGATCAGGGTGGTGTCGGCGTCCAGCGCGCCCGCCACCGCGCCCCGGACCAGGGCGGCCCCGTCCGGGTCGAGGTTGGCGGTCGGCTCGTCGAGCAGCAGCAGGCCGGGCCGCAGGGCCAACGCGCCGGCCAGAGCCAGGCGTTGCTGCTCGCCGCCGGAGAGCGCGGCCGTACTGCGGTCGCGGGGGTACGGGAAACCGACCCGCCGCAGCGCTTCGTCGACCCGGGGCCAGATCTCGTCCGCCGGCACGCCCCGGTTCTCCAGCCCGAACGCGACGTCGTCGCCGCTGCGCGCCATCACCAGCTGGGTCTGCGGGTCCTGAAAGACGATGCCGACCCGTTCCCGCGCCTTGCGGGGGTCGAGCCCGTCGATCTCGACGGTGCCCTCCTGCTCACCGGAATCCTCCGGCAGCAGCCCGGCCAGCGCGCTGAGCAGGGTGCTCTTGCCGGCCCCGGAGGGCCCGAGCAGCAGCACCCGTTCTCCGTCCTCGACCCGCAGATCCACCCCGCGCACAGCCCAGGCCCGCCGCCCGGCATGCCGCCACCCGAACCCCCGCAGCAGTACCCCGCCCACCCAACACCCCCTCCCTGCCCCTCCCGGCCGTCTCCCGGCCGTCTTCCCGCCGCCTTCCGCCGGTGATCAAGAGGTTTGCGTCAGAATTCCGGCTTCCGTTGACGCAAACCTCTTGATCACGGGGACAGCGCGCCGTCAGATGAGGGCGCGGTCCCGGCCCACCGGGAAGCGGTCCAGCGCGCCGGTGTTGGCCAGGGCGCGGGTGAGCAGCCAGCCGCCCACGCCGGCGATGATCGTGGCGCTGACGATGGTGAGCAGGGCGTACGGGATGCGGTAGTCGCCCAGCGCGTAGTCGACGTTCCAGACGAAGAAGTCGAACAGCGCCGCGCTGAGACCGGTCAGCGCACCGGCCAGCACGGCGGTCGGCAGCCGGTACGACCGGTACCGGAAGGCGGCGAACGCCAGCTCGGCGCCGATGCCCTGCACGATGCCCTGGGGGATCACCGTGCCAGCCCACTGGCTGCCCAGCAGCGCGGAGACGACCGCGGCCACCGTCTCGCAGTAGAGCGCGGCGCCGGGCTTGCGGATGACCAGGCCGCCGACCACGGCCGGCAGCAGCCAGACGCCGTAGATAAGCGTCTGCGCGGGCGGGAAGAAGGCGAACGCGCCCTCGGTGGCGCTCCAGACCAGGCCCCAGGCCCAGAAGATGACGCCGAAGGCGACCGCGATCACCGAGGCGACCACGATGTCGATGGTGCGCCAACGGCTGGTGGTGTTGTCCATGCTGTGCTCCCAGTTCAGTGGAACGAACCAGGAGAAGACGCACGCCGCGCGCCCGGTGGCACCGGACTCACGGCGCGGCTGGAGGTCGACCGAACTCCCTGCGCTGGCATTACCCAGATCAGGTTCGAGGGTCTGCGGGCGTGCCCGCACTCTCAGCGCTGTGCGCTCCCCTGTCGGATGTGAAGTTGTCTCGCTGACGCTAGCACCGACCAGGGGTAACAGCCCAGCAGGGCGTTCGGCCGCCCGCGCATCAGGGCCGGCGCTCGGCCGGCTGGGTAGGCTGACGATCATGCAGGTCGACGCGCGAGGTCTCACGTTCGAGGTAGGCACCGGCGGCCCGGCCGACGGCGTCCCCGTCCTCCTGCTGCACGGCTTCCCGCAGCACAGCGGGGAGTGGGACGAGGTCGTGCCGGCACTGCACGCCGCCGGGCTGCGCACGTACGCGCTGGACCAGCGGGGCTACTCGCCGGGTGCCCGGCCGGAGGCGGTGGCCGCGTACCGGATTCCGGAACTGGTCGCCGACGTGGTGGCGGTGCTCGACGCGCTCGGTGTGGACGCCGTCCACCTGGTCGGCCACGACTGGGGCGCGATCGTGGCCTGGGCGGTGGCCGCCGCGCACCCCGAGCGGGTCCGTACGTTGACCGCGGTGTCCGTGCCGCACCCGGCGGCCATGGCGCACGCTCTGGGCACCGACCGGGAGCAGAAGGCGCGCTCGTCGTACATCGCGCTGTTCCGCAAGCCCGGCAAGGCCGAGAAGGTGCTGCTGGCGTGGCACGCGACGGCGCTGCGCAAGATGCTGGGCGGGGTGGGTGACGCCTCCCGGGTGGACCGCTACGCCGACCCGATGCGCGAGCCGGGCGCGCTCACCGCCGCCCTGAACTGGTACCGGGCCATGTCCCGCGCCGACCTGGCCGCTGTCGGTCCGGTCGCCGTGCCCACCACCTACGTCTGGAGCGACCGGGACATCGCCATCGGGCGGACCGCCGCCGAGGCGTGCGAGGCCAATGTGACCGGTGACTATCGCTTCGTACCGCTGCCCGGGGTGAGCCACTGGATTCCGGACGCCGCGCCCGCCGCGCTGGCCGAGGCGGTCCTGGCCCGGATCGCCGGGACGGCCTGAGCCGTGCCGTGCCGACGAGCGCCGGGCGGACGAGCGCCGGGGGGAGGGGCGCGGTGACGACGCCCGCCGGCGGGCCGGACACCCGTCGCTCGCTCGCCGCGCAGCTGCGCCTGCTGGGTGTACGCCCCGGCTCGACGGTGCTGGTGCACGCCGGGATGCGCCCGCTGGGCTTCGTCTGCGGTGGGCCGCAGGCGCTGGTGCTCGCCCTGCGCGACGCGCTCGGCCCGGACGGCACGATCGTGGTGCCCACCCACAACCCCGACAACAGTGACCCGGCGCAGTGGCGCAACCCCCCGGTGCCGGTGGACTGGTGGCCGCTGATCCGCGCCGAGATGCCGGGCTTCGACCCGGCGGCCACGCCGAGCCGGCACATGGGCGTGTTCGCCGAGACGGTCCGCTGCTGGCCCGCGGCGCTGCGCAGCACGCATCCCCACGTGTCGTTCGCCGCGCTCGGGCCGACGGCTGAGCAGGTGGTGGCCGGGCACGAGCTGGCGGACATGCTCGGCGAGGGCTCTCCGCTGGCCCGGCTCTACGACCTGGACGCTGACGTGCTGCTGCTCGGTGTGGACCACAGCGTCAACACGTCGCTGCACCTGGCCGAGTACCGCCGTCCGGCGCTGGCCCGCGAGCGACTGGGCGCGGCGGTGCGCACGGCCGACGGTGGCCGCGAGTGGGTGTGGTGGCAGGACGTCCGGCTCGACGCGAGCGACTTCGGCGCGTTGGGCCGGGACCTGGAGGCCACCGGGGCGGTGCGCTGTGGCCCGGTGGGCGCGGGGACGGGGAGGTTGGTACGCCAGCGGGCGGCGGTCGACTTCGCGGTGCAGTGGATGGCCCGCAACCGGACGACGGAGGACGCATGAGTGTGAGCGCCGAGGACTACCTGGCCGTGGTGACCGAGACGATCGGCCGGGTGGCCGCCAGCCAGCGGGATGCGGTCCGGCGGGCCGCCGATCTGATCGCCGAAGCGGTACGCGTCGACGGCGTGGTGCACGCCTTCGGCACCGGGCACTCGGAGGCCCTCGCCATGGAGATCGCCGGTCGGGCGGGTGGTCTGGTGCCCACCAACCGGATCGCGCTACGTGACCTGGTGCTGCTCGGCGGCGAACCGGCCGATCGTCTCGGGCCGCTGCTGGAGCGGGACCCGGCGGTGGCGCACCGGCTCTGGGAGCTGGCCCCCGTACGCCCCGCAGACGTCTTCGTGCTCGCGTCGAACTCCGGGGTCAACGGCGCGATGGTCGAGTTCGCCACGCTGGTCAAGGAGCATGGTCACCCGCTGGTGGCGATCACCTCGGCGCAGCACTCCGGCCGGATGACGTCCCGCCACCCGTCCGGGCGCAAGCTGGCCGACCTCGCCGACGTGGTGCTCGACAACGGCGCACCGTACGGCGACGCGACGCTGCCGCTGCCCGGCGGTGGCGCGGTCGGCGCGGTCTCCTCGATCACGGCGGCGCTGCTGGCGCAGCAGGTCACCGTGGAGGTCGTCGCCCGGCTGCTGGCGGCGGGGGAGCGGCCCCCGGTCTACCTGTCGGCGAACATCCCGGACGGCGACGCGCACAACACGGCCCTGGAGGCCAAATACGCCGGCCGGATCCGCCGCGGCTCCTGACCCCCGGCGGCGCGGGCGACGGCGCGACGCGGGCAGCCGGCATGCGCGGGCGGGCGACGGTACGGCGGGTGGCGCGGGCGGTCGGCTTGGGGCCGGCGGGCGACGGTACGGCGGCCGGGCGATGACCGGCAGGCGACGGGGAGATGGCCGGAACGTGTCGTGAACCCGTTTCGCGCTCGGCCGTGTGGGGCATTGGCGTTGCTGCCGGCGGCCGGGACCGCCGGCAGTACCGTCTGACCGGAGGTAGCGCGTGTCCAAGGAGACCGAGAAGCAGCGTTGGCAGCGCAACTTCGCCGACCTGTTGCAGGAGCTGCGGGTCGCCCAGACGGGCGTGCAGATCCTCTTCGCCTTCCTGCTCACCCTGCCGTTCAGCAACGGGTTCACCCGGACCAGCGAGTTCCAGCGGGACGTCTACATCGTCGCGCTGCTCGCCGCGGCCGCCGCCACCGCGTTGATCATCTCGCCGGTGGCGTTCCACCGGGCGCTGTTCCGTCAGGGGCGTAAGCCGGAGCTGGTGCGGTTCGCGCACCGGATGGCCACTGGCGGCCTCGCCTTCATGCTGATCGCGATGGTCAGCGCGGTGCTGCTGATCACCGACTTCGTGCTGGACCGGCCGATCGCGTTCGTGCTCAGCGCGCTGGCCGGGCTGTGGTTCCTCGCGTTCTGGGTGATCCTGCCGTTCGCCCGCCGCAACTGGGGTGAGGACGACATCGACGACGACGATGACGACCCGGACACCCTCACCGTCGGCTGATCCCTGTCGATCTTCACGCAGCGCTACCCCTGGGTAACAACCGGGGGTAGCGTGACGGTAGTCGCGCACGTCGACGCAGCCGCAACCGAGGTTCGAGGGGGCAGCCGTGACCACGACGCAGGACGGCCGACCGGCACCGGACGGCCCCGACTCCGAAGCCGTGGCGGGCAGCGCCGCGCCGGGCAGCACCGGGCCGTTGCCGGCGGAGGCGGGGCAGGTCTCCGAGAAGGAGGCCCGGCAGGTCGCTGAGGCCGCCCGGGAGTCCACCTGGGATCGGCCCAGCTTCGGCAAGGAGTTGTTCCTCGGGCGGTTCCGGCTCGACCTGATCGATCCCTGGCCGCGCTCCGACCCGGACGACGTGGCCCGCGCCGAGGAGTTCCTTGGTCGGTTCCGCGCCTTCCTCACCTCCGAGGTGGACGGCGCAGCCATCGAACGGGACGCCTCCATTCCGGACTCCGTGTTCCACGGGCTGGCCGACCTCGGCGCGTTCGGCATGAAGATCGACCGCAAGTACGGCGGCCTCGGGTTGAGCAACCTGCACTACTGCCGGGCGCTGATGCTGGCCGGCTCGGTCAGCCCGGCGATCGGCGCGCTGCTCTCGGCCCACCAGTCGATCGGGGTGCCGCAGCCGCTGAAGATGTTCGGCACCGCCGAGCAGAAGCAGCGCTTCCTGCCCCGGCTCGCCGCGGGCGAGGTCTCCGCGTTCCTGCTCACCGAGCCGGACGTGGGCTCCGACCCGGCCCGGCTCGCCACCACCGCCGAGCCGACCGAGGACGGCACCGGCTACCGACTCAACGGGGTCAAGCTCTGGGCCACCAACGGCATCGTCGCGACCCTGCTGGTGGTGATGGCCCGGGTGCCCGCCGCCGAGGGTCGGCGCGGCGGGATCACCGCGTTCGTGGTGGACGGCGACAGCGTGGGCATCACCGTGGAGCGGCGCAACGAGTTCGTCGGCCTGCGCGGTCTGGAGAACAGCCTGACCCGGTTCCACGACGTGTTCGTGCCGGCGGAGAACGTCATCGGTGGTGAGGGCAAGGGGCTCAAGATCGCCCTGACCACGCTGAACACCGGTCGGCTCTCGCTGCCGGCCATGTGCGTGGGCGCCGGCAAGTGGTCGTTGAACGTGGCCCGAGGGTGGGCCGCCGACCGCGTCCAGTGGGGCCGGCCGGTGGGCGAGCACGAGGCGGTCGCCCAGAAGCTCTCCTTCATCGCCGCCACCACGTACGGCATGGAGACCATGCTCGACCTGTGCTGCCTGCTCGCCGACGACGACCGCAACGACATCCGGATCGAGGCGGCGCTGGTCAAGCTGTACGCCAGCGAGATGGCCTGGAAGATCGCCGACGAGCTGATCCAGATCCGGGGCGGGCGCGGCTACGAGACGGCCGACTCGCTGGCCGCCCGCGGCGAACGCCCGGCCAACGTCGAGCAGGTGCTCCGCGACCTGCGGATCAACCGGATCTTCGAGGGCTCGACCGAGATCATGCACCTGCTGATCGCCCGGGAGGCGGTCGACGCCCACCTCTCGGTGGCCGGCGACATCATCGACCCGGAGGCGGGGCTCGGCCGCAAGGCCCGCGCCGGCGCCCGTGCGGGCGCGTTCTACGCGAGGTGGCTGCCGACCCTCGCGGTCGGCAAGGGCCAGAGCCCGTCGGCGTACGCCGAGTTCGGGCCCCTGGCCGCGCACCTGCGCCAGGTGGAACGGTCGTCGCGCAAGCTGGCCCGGTCGACGTTCTACGCGATGTCCCGCTGGCAGGGAAAGATGGAGCGCAAGCAGGCGTTCCTCGGGCGCGTGGTGGACATCGGCGCGGAGTTGTTCGCGATGTCCGCCGTCTGCGTCCGGGCGTCCGCCGAGCGCGACACCCGGCCGGAGAACGTCGAGCTGGCCGACCTGTTCTGCCGGCAGGCCCGGGTCCGGGTGGACGCGCTGTTCACGGCACTCTGGGACAACACCGACTCCGTCGACACCGCCGCGGCCAAGCGGATCCTCGCCGGTCGCTACGCGGGCCTGGAGGAGGGGGTCGTCACCCCGTCCGACGAGTTGCCCTGGGTGGCCCGCTGGTCGCCCGGCCCGTCCACCGCCGAGGACGTCCGCCGCCGCATCCCGCCGAAGCCGTAACCCCCCCCGACGCGGCCCGCCCCGCCTGGTCGCGCTGGTGCGGGTCCGGGACGCGATGGGCGTCGCGCGGTGTCAGCGGGCGATCGCCCAGGCCAGCACGCCCGCCAGGATCAGACCGTTGAGCCCGGCCAGGGCGAGGTATGCCGCAGGTGGGATCTTCTTGCCCCGGCGGACGAGGGAGACCAGGACAGCGGCGTAGCCGAGCAGCAGTACGGCGATGACGATCAGGAAGTAGAACACCCGAAGACCTTAACGGCCTGGATACCGCCGGCAGGCTGCGGCAGGCCCGGGGCAGCAGGCCACGCGCAGCGGGGCGTGGCGGTCGGGGTCAGGGCCGGGGTACGGCGAGCCCCCGGACGCGATCGCCGCCGGGCCTAGACGAATAAGTCCGCACTCAAGACGGGGCTGGGGCCGCGGCGAAGGGCGCGGGTCATCCGCTGTGGCTGCCCGCCGTTTTGATGTGCTGCTGAGCGGTATTCCTCAGAGGTATGAATATGACTCTGAGGTATATCGCTTACTACCGCATCCGCCCCCATGGAGGTGACCGAGGGTCACCGCCGGCCGCCGGCTGCGCCCACCCCCCAGCAAAGGTCAGGAATTATCCGTCTAGGCAGACGACAGCCGGCTCAGTGGCCTCTGCTGCGCAGGCCGAGTTGGCGTAGTTCCAGCGCGGCCAGGGCGTCGACCGTGTCGTCGTCGCCACGCCGCCACGCCTCGGCGACGTCCGGCGCGATCCGGGTCAGCCGGCCCAGCGGCTGGGTGGCCAGCGCGCGCAGAGCGAGCAGGTCCCGCCCGGCCGGCCCGGCGGCCAGCTTCGCGGCCGATCCGGCCCGGCGCATCCAGCGCAGCCGCAGCGGCAGCCAACCGAACAGCACCAGGCCGAGCGGAAAGATCAGCACCGCGACGGTGAGGGCGAGGGCGAGCTGGTCGACCAGGTGCTGCTGGTCGCGGCCGGCGTCGGCGAGACCCCGCGCGGCGTCGGCGGCCCGCTGGAAGGGCGCGGTCAGCTCGTCACCGACCAGCGGCACCCGCCGGACCTTGCCGCCGGCGTCGGCGAGGTTGTCGGCGAGGCCACTGCCGGCGCCCTCCAGCTTCTGCCCGGGTACGGCGAGCTTCTGCACCAGGTCGTGCAGCCACAGCGCACCGCGGATCGCGACGTACACCCAGGCGACGACGAGCAGGTCGGTGAGCAACTGGCGGGCGGCGGTCGGAAACCGATCGGCGTAGATCTTCACGCCGGACAGCGTGCCACGAACGGTCCCCGCCCGGCACCCGGCGATCAGGCGAGCCGCAGGCCCTCGAACACCGGCTAAACGGGGCTGAACCGAAGGTCTGCCACGGTGGTCAGCGGACGCAGGCCGGGCAGGTGCCGAAGATCTCCAGGGTGTGGCTGACGTCGGCGTAGCCGTGCTGCGCGGCGACCCGGTCGGCCCAGCTCTCCACCGCGGGGCCGGCCACCTCGACCGTACGCCCGCAGGCCCGGCAGACCAGGTGGTGGTGGTGCCCCTCGCTGCACCGGCGGTAGAGGTGTTCGCCGCCCGGCGGGCGCATCACGTCGATCTCGCCCGCGTCGGCCAGCCCTTGCAGGGTGCGGTAGACCGTCGTGAGGCCGACCCGCTCACCGCGCTGCCGGAGCATCGCGTGCAGGTCCTGGGCGCTGTGGAAGCCCTCCATCTCGCCCAGCAGCGCGCTCACCGCCGAGCGCTGCCGGGTGTTGCGCACCGCGGCGCCGCTCTCGCTCATGATCCCTCCCCGGCATGACTGACCGCGTCCGCCACGATGTGCGCGACGTGCTCGTCGACGAGGCTGTAGGCGATCTCCCGGCCCCGGCGGGAGCCCCGCACCACGCCCGCTCCGCGCAGCACCCGCAGGTGCTGGGACACCAGCGGCTGTGCCGCGCCCAGCTTCTCCACCAGCTCGTGCACGCACCGCTCGCCGCCGGCCAGCTCGCTGACGATGGCCAGCCGGATGGGCGCCGACAGGGCCCGGAGCAACTCGCTGGCTCCGTCGAAACCCTCGTAGCCTGTTGCGCTGGTCATCTTGCAACGGTAACCAATACCACCGACATCCGCCGATCAGGCTCAGTGCAGAACGACCTCGTGCGGTTCCGGCGCCGGTACGGGGGCCGGCGCGGTGCGGCGGCGTACCGCCCGCCAGAGCGCGCCGGCCACGGCCACCACCAGGAACGAGGCGATCGCCAGCAGCACCACCGAGGCGCCGGGCGGGGTGTCGGCGGTGGCCGCCACCCAGACGCCGGAGCCGGCGGCGAAGAACCCGAGCGCCATCGCGGCGGTCATCGTGCTGCGGAAGCCCCGGGTGACCTGCTGGGCGGTGGCCACCGGCACCACCATCAGCGCGCTGATCAGCAGCACCCCGACGGCCCGCATCGCGATGGTCACCGTGACCGCGGTGGTGACCGCGATCAGCAGGTTGAGGGTGCGTACCGGGAGGCCGGACACGCGGGCGTACTCCTCGTCGTGGCTGATCGCGAAGAGCGCCGGCCGCAGCACGATCATGGTGACCAGGATCGCCGCGCCGAGCACTCCGACGGTGATCAGGTCGGTGGTCGAGGTGGAGAGCAGAGACCCGAACAGGTAGGCGTTGAGGTTGGCGCTTGTCGCGTCCGAGAGGCCGACCAGCAGTACGCCGCCGGCGATGCCGCCGTAGAAGAGCAGCGCCAGGGCCAGGTCGCCGGACGTCCGCCCGCGAGCGCGGACCACCTCGATGGCGATCGCGCCGACCGTGGCGACGATCACCGCCACCAGCACCGGCGAGCGGTTGAGGAGCAGGCCGGCCCCGACGCCGGTCAACGCCACGTGGCCGATGCCGTCGCCGATCAGCGTCAGTCGGCGCTGCACCAGGTAGATGCCGAGCGCCGGCGCGGCCAGGCCGATCACCAATGCGCCGATCAGGGCGCGCTGCATGTAGGGGTACTGGAAGAGTTCCATGGTCAGTTGCTCCACAGCCCGGCGGGCTCGTCGGGACCGTGCGGGTGCACGTGGTCGTGGTCGGGCTCCGCGTGGTGGCCGGCCGGGTCCGGAACCGGGCCGTCATGACAGACGCCGCCCTGGTGGACGACGACCGCCCGGCTGATCACCGGCCGCAGCGGGCCCAGCTCGTGTGCCACCAGCAGCACCGTCCCGCCGTCGGCGACGAAGTCGCGCAGCGCGCCCGCGAACGCCTCCTGGCTGGCCGCGTCCACGCCGGCGGTGGGCTCGTCGAGGATCAGCAGCTCCGGCCGGCCGGCCAGCGCACGGGCGATCAGGGTGCGCTGCTGCTGACCGCCGGAGAGGGTGGACACCGGGTCGGTGGCCCGGTCGGCGAGCCCGACCGCGCGCAGGGCCGCATCGACGGCTGCCCGGTCGGCCGCGCCGGGCGGGCGCAGGATCCCCCGGCGGGCCAGCCGGCCGGAGGCCACCACCTCGCGGACGGTGGCGGGCACCCCTGACCCGGCGCCGAGGCGCTGCGGGACGTACCCGATGCGCTGCCACTGGCGGAACTGGCGCAAGGGCCGGTCGAAGAGGGTGATCGAGCCGGCGCTGAGCGGCACCAGGCCGAGGATCGCGCGGATCAGCGTGGACTTGCCGGAGCCGTTGGCGCCGAGCACCGCGACCACCTCCCCGGCGGTGACGGTGAGCGAGACGTCCCGGAGCACCGGGCGGCCGTCGTAGCCGACCGCGCCGTGCTCGACGGTGATGACGGGGGTGCTCACGAGCAGCTCAACGCCGTCCGCAGGGTCTGCAGGTTGGTACGCATCACCGAAAGGTAGTCCGAGCCACTGCCTGCTGCGAGTCCTTCGATCGGGTCGAGCACCGCGGTCTTCGCGCCGACCTGACCGGCGATGGTCTCGGCGACCTTCGGGCTGACCAGCGCCTCGAAGAAGATCGTGCTCGCGTGGTGCTCCTTCGCCTCCTCGATGACCCGGGCGAGCCGCTGCGGCGAGGGCTCGACGTCCGGGCTCAGCCCGGTGATGCCGACCTGGTCGAGCCGGTAGCGGTCGGCCAGGTAGCCGAACGCGGTGTGGCTGGTCACGATCTCCCGCCGCTGGCAGGTCGCGAGGCCCTGGGTGAACTCGCCGTCGAGGGCCGTCAGGTCGGCGCGCAGCGCCGTGGCCCGGGAGGTGTAGTCGGCGGCGTGGTCCGCGTCGACCTCGCCGAGCCGCTGGGCGAGCTGGTCGCCGATGGCGGCGAGCCGGGTCGGGTCGAGCCAGACGTGCGGGTCCTTGGCGTGAGCCTGCTGCTCCTCGCCCTGCTCCTTTTCGCCCTCGTGGTTGTGGCCGCCGGCGCTCGCGTCCAACAGCGGCTGCACGCCGGCCACGTCGAACACCGGGGCGTCGTCGTCCTGCGCGACCGTCTCGTCCACCGCAGGCTGGAAGCCCTTGAGGTAGACGATCAGCTCGGCCTCGGTGACCTGGCCGACCTGGCGAGGGCTCAGCTCCAGGTCGTGCGGCTCGGCGCCGGGCTTGGCCAGGTTGGTCACGTGGACCGCGTCACCGCCGACGCGCTCGGCGAGGAACTGGAGTGGGTAGAACGCGGCCACCACGTCGACCCGTTGGGGATCGGCGCCGGCCGCGCCGCCGATGGAGCACCCGGCGACGGCGCCCAGGGCGAGCAGGGCGGTCGCGGCGGCCAGGACGCGGGACGTGGTGCGGTTGGTCATGTCCCCAACTGTCCGTGGTAACGACAATGATTGTCAAAAACGCATGCTTGCATGTCAGAGCAGCTTCGCCAGACCCACCGTGACCAGCAGGGTCAGCATCAGCAGCCGGATCAGCCGGGTCTGCGGCGCCTGAACCGGCCAGGTGGTCGCCAACAGGGCGATCAGGGCGGCGGCGAGGGTCAGCGTCAGCAGCCCGCCGACCACCCCCGGCGTGAAGAACGCCACCAGCACCACCACCAGGGTGAGCAGGAACACCGACGTCGGGTTCGCCCCGGCCAACCTGGCCAGCAGAGGGCGCTGCGTACGCTGCATCCCACAGACTCTACGAGGAGGAACCCCCGGTGCTGGTGACCAACCGGTTCGTGGTCGACGTCGATGTCGCCGACGGCTTCACCGAACGGGCGCACGCCGCCCTCACCGCGCTGGCCGCCTGCCGCGGTTACCTGCGCGGCCAGCTGGTCCGGGCCCTGGACGACCCCCGGTACTGGTCACTCGTCACCGAGTGGGAGTCGGTCGGCACCTACCGGCGGGCGCTGGGCGCCTTCGAGGTCAAGGTGACCGCGGTGCCGTTGCTCGCCGAGTCGGTCGACGAGCCGTCCGCGTACGAGGTGCTGGCCAGCGCCGCGCCCGGGGGAGCCGTGGTGGTCGCCGAGAGTGATCGGGCCGCTGGTCCTTACCGCTGAGCCGGCGGGCACTACCCTGCTCCTATGACCGCACCCGCCCCGCCGCCCGGTCCCGGTGTGGCTCCGCCGTTCGCCGCGCCGCCCACCGAGGGCCGCCGGACCCGGCTCTGGATCGGCCTCGGCGTCGGCGCTCTCGCCGTGCTGCTCTGCTGTGGCGGAGGAGGCACGGCCGTCGTCGGCCTGGCCGTGAGTGGCGTGCAGGCGGTCCGCGAGCAGGGCCGCACGGTGACCGGCGACTACTACCAGGCGCTCGTCGAGCGTAACTACGGCCGGGCGTACGACCAGCTCTGCGACGACGCGCAGCGGCGCGAATCCCGCCCCGAGTTCGAGCGGCGGGCGGCCGCCGAGCCGCAGGTCACCGCGTTCCGGGTGGGTGAGGTGGACACCACCAACCTGACCGTCCCGGTCGACGTGACGCTCGACGGCGGCGACCGGGAGCGACAGCAGGTCAGCCTGGGCCAGGACGGTCAGACCGGCGGCATGGAGGTCTGCGGGGTGAGCTGACCCGCCCCCGGTATTCTGCTGGGCTCGGGACGCCGGTGGTCGTACCGTTGTCCCGAGCCGACCGATCCATCCACATCTCGCCCCCGCCGACCGCCAGCCGGCGTAGGAGGAAACATGCCAGCCGACCGTATCGACGCCGTCGTCAGCCTCGCCAAGCGCCGAGGCTTCGTCTTCCCCTCCAGCGAGATCTACGGAGGCACCCGATCGGCGTGGGACTACGGTCCGCTCGGCGTGGAGCTGAAGGAGAACGTCCGCCGGCAGTGGTGGAAGACCATGGTCCAGCAGCGCGACGACGTCGTCGGCCTCGACTCCGCGGTGATCCTGGCCCGCAAGGTGTGGGAGGCGTCCGGCCACATCGCCGAGTTCGTCGACCCGCTCACCGAGTGCCAGTTCTGCCACAAGCGGTTCCGGGCCGACCACCTGGAGGAGGCGTACGAGGCCAAGCACGGCCACCCGCCGGCCTCGCTCGCCGAAATCAACTGCCCCAACTGCGGCAACAAGGGCACCTTCACCGAGCCGAAGATGTTCAACGGCCTGATGAAGACCTACCTCGGCCCGGTGGAGAGCGACGAAGGGCTGCACTACCTGCGCCCGGAGACCGCGCAGGGCATCTTCGTCAACTACAAGAACGTCGAGACGGTCGCCCGCAAGAAGCCGCCGTTCGGCATCGCGCAGACCGGCAAGTCGTTCCGCAACGAGATCACCCCGGGCAACTTCATCTTCCGGACCCGCGAGTTCGAGCAGATGGAGATGGAGTTCTTCGTCGAGCCGGGCACCGACGAAGAGTGGCACGAGTACTGGCTCCAGCAGCGCTGGAACTGGTATCTCGACCTCGGGCTGTCGGCGGACAATCTGCGCCTCTACGAGCACCCCAAGGAGAAGCTCTCGCACTACTCGAAGCGCACGGTGGACATCGAGTACCGCTTCCAGTTCGGCGGGACCGAGTTCGCCGAGCTGGAGGGTGTCGCCAACCGCACCGACTTCGACCTCTCCACGCACAGCAAGCACTCCGGCGTCGACCTGTCGTACTTCGACCAGACCAAGGGCGAGCGCTGGATGCCGTACGTCATCGAGCCGGCCGCCGGTCTGACCCGCGCGGTGCTCGCCTTCCTGCTGGAGGCGTACGACGAGGACGAGGCGCCGAACACCAAGGGCGGCGTGGACAAGCGCACGGTGATGCGCTTCGACCCGCGGCTGGCCCCGGTGAAGGTGGCGGTGCTGCCGCTGTCGCGTAACGAGGCGCTGTCGCCCAAGGCGAAGGACCTCGCCGCGCTGCTGCGCAAGCGCTGGGTGGTGGAGTTCGACGACTCGCAGGCGATCGGCCGCCGCTACCGCCGGCAGGACGAGATCGGCACCCCGTTCTGCGTCACCGTCGACTTCGACACGCTGGACGACAACGCCGTGACGGTGCGGAACAGGGACACCATGGGCCAGGAGCGCGTCTCGCTGGACCAGGTCGAGCGTTACCTGATCGAGCGCCTCCCCGGCTGCTGAGACGGTGGGCACGGGGCCCCGGCCGACGCGGAAAGCGCCGGTCGGGGCCCCGTACACTTGTGCGGTGACCGCCTCGACCGTTCCCGCGCTGCGCCCGTTGGCCCTCGGGCCGTACCAGGTGTCGCCGCCGGTGGTGCTCGCGCCGATGGCCGGGATCACGAACGTCGGATTCCGCCGGCTCTGCCGCGAGCAGGGCGGCGGCATCTACGTCTGCGAGATGATCACGACCCGTGCGCTGGTCGAGCGCAACCCGAAGACGCTCCGCATGATCGCGTTCGGCGACGACGAACAGCCGCGCAGCCTCCAGCTCTACGGCACCGACCCGGAGGTCACCGCCGCCGCCGTGCGGATCGTCGTCGAGCGCAACCTGGCCGACCACATCGACCTCAACTTCGGCTGCCCGGTCCCCAAGGTCACCCGGCGGGGCGGCGGCGCGGCGCTCCCGTGGCGACGCCGGCTCTTCGCCCGCCTGGTGCGGGCCGCGGTGGACGCCGCCGCACCCTCCGGGGTGCCGGTCACCGTGAAGATGCGCAAGGGCATCGATGACGACCACCTGACGTACGTCGAAGCGGGGCTCGCCGCCCAGGACGCCGGCGTCGCCGCGGTGGCCCTGCACGGGCGTACGGCCGCCCAGCGCTACTCGGGCACCGCCGACTGGGACGCGATCGCCACCCTGAAGCAGGCCCTCGACGTGCCGGTCCTCGGCAACGGCGATATCTGGGAGGCCGACGACGCGCTGCGGATGGTCGCCCACACCGGGGTCGACGGCGTGGTGGTCGGCCGTGGCTGCCTCGGCCGCCCGTGGCTCTTCGCCGACCTGGAGGCCGCCTTCAACGGCCGGCCCGAACGGCGACTGCCCACCCTCGGCGAGGTGGCGGTGACCATGCGCCGGCACGCCGAGCTGCTCGTCGACCAGTTCGTGGCCGGCGCCCGCAACCCCGCCCGGGGTGAGCGCGACGGCTGCACCGACTTCCGCAAGCACGTCGCCTGGTACCTGAAGGGCTTCCCCGTGGGCGGCGAGCTGCGCCGTTCGCTGGCGATGATCGAGAGCCTGGCCCAGCTCGACGACCTGCTCGGCAAGCTCGACCCGGCGGAGCCGTTCCCGGTGGCCGCCCTGGGTCAGCCGCGCGGGCGTACCAACTCGCCGGGCAAGGTCTTCCTCCCGGATGGCTGGCTGGCCAGCCGGGACGACGACACCGTCCCCGAGGGCGCCGAGATGGACGACTCCGGCGGCTGACCCGCAACCGGCTGTGTGCGATGGCGCGCGGGCGGCCTACCGAGGCCCCGTCGGACCATGCGCCCGAGCCGCCGGTCGTGCGTGCCAACGCCCACGCGAAGGCCGATGTGGCTCGGAGCGGCGAAGGGGCCGCCTCACCCGTCTCCGACCGCGCCGCCGCAGCCTGAACGCACAGATCTTGGACAGGTTCCGTTAGCCGATAACGGAAACTGTCCAAGATCTGCTCATGTCTTAAGCAGGTGGGCCGAGGAACCGGGCCACTCGGCGCGGGGGCGGGGCGGAGGCGCGCTTCGTGCCTGCCTCGCTGCCGGCTGACGGCATGCCGAAAGGGCCGGGCCCCGTGGTGGGGTCCGGCCCTTGTCGGTGGTGGTGCTGGGGTGTGGTGGTGCTGGTGGGGTCAGCTGGTGGCGTAGCCGCGGGTGGCGATCCAGTCGGCGAGGTGTTCGACGGTGATGTCGTAGGAGGCGGTGTTCGGGTCGGCCGAGTCGGCGATCCGGACGATGGTGCCGTTGTCGCGGTAGCCCACGACGCTGATGTAGTGCCCGCCTTCGAACGAGTGGATACCGCCGTCGGTGTCGGTGCTGGTGCCGGCGATGTTG
>NZ_JBIDDK010000021.1:0-62461 GCF_043205095.1 Micromonospora sp. NPDC047557
GCTACGCCACCAGCTGACCCCACCAGCACCACCACACCCAGCACCACCACCGACAAGGGCCGGACCCCACCACGGGGCCCGGCCCTTTCGGCATGCCGTCAGTCGGTCGCGAGGACGGCCAGGATCTGCTCGCCGTACTTGGCGAGCTTGTTCTCGCCGACCCCGCTGACCCGCGACAGCTCGGCCAGCGAGGTGGGCGCGTCACTCGCGATCTGCCGGAGGGTGGCGTCGTGGAAGATGACGTACGCCGGCACGCCCTGTTCCTTGGCGGTGGCCGCCCGCCAGGCGCGCAGCCGCTCGAAGACCGACGCGGCCGCCGGGGTGAGCTCGGCGACGACGGTGGCCGCCCCGCGCGGCTTCGACGACCGGCTCGA
Organism: Micromonospora sp. NPDC047557; assembly: GCF_043205095.1. NCBI lineage: Bacteria > Bacillati > Actinomycetota > Actinomycetes > Micromonosporales > Micromonosporaceae > Micromonospora > Micromonospora sp. NPDC047557. Next base: position 375 of record NZ_JBIDDK010000021.1, read on the forward strand.
CGCGGGCCGCTCCGGCTCGCGGCGCATCGTGACGGTACGGCGGCGGCCCAGCACATCGGCGCTGGCCTCGGTCAGCGCGAGGGTGCCGTAGTCGCCCTCCACGGCGAGCAGCCCTTCGGCGAGGAGTTGCCGGACCACGCCCCGCCACTCGGCCTCGCTCAGCTCCGTGCCGATGCCGAAGACGGTCAGCGAGTCGTGACCGTACTGGCTGATCTTGTCGGTCTGCTTGCCGAGCAGGATGTCGATGCAGTGCCCGGCGCCGAACCGCTGGTTGCGTTCGCGGTCGAGGCGGAACACGGCGGAGAGCAGCTTCTGGGCGGCGACGGTGCCGTCCCACGACTCCGGTGGGTTGAGGCAGGTGTCGCAGTTGCCGCAGGCCGTCGGGGTCGTCTCGCCGAAGTACTCGAGCAGCTGCACCCGTCGGCAGCGGACCGTCTCGCAGAGCGCGAGCATCGCGTCCAGGTGTGCGGCGAGGTTGCGCCGGTGCGCGAGGTCCCCGTCGGACGTCTCGATCATCTTGCGCTGCTGGACAACGTCCTGCAGGCCGTACGCCAGCCAGGCGGTGGACGGCAGCCCGTCGCGGCCGGCGCGGCCGGTCTCCTGGTAGTAGCCCTCGACGGACTTGGGTAGGTCGAGGTGGGCGACGAAGCGCACGTCCGGCTTGTCGATGCCCATCCCGAAGGCGATGGTGGCCACCATGACCAGGCCGTCCTCGCGCAGGAAACGTTGCTGGTTGGCGGCGCGGGTGGCCGCGTCCAGACCGGCGTGGTACGGCAGCGCGGCGACGCCGTTGGCGACGAGGAACTCGGCGGTCTTGTCCACCGAGGCGCGGGACAGGCAGTAGACGATCCCGGCGTCGCCGGGGTGCTCGTCGCGCAGCAGGGCCAGCAGTTGCTTGCGGGGTTCCCGCTTGGGCACGATCCGGTACTGGATGTTGGGCCGGTCGAAGCTGGCCACGAAGTGCCGCGCGTCGTCGAGCCCCAGCCGGCTGGCGATCTCGGTGCGGGTGGCGCTCGTCGCGGTGGCGGTCAGCGCGATGCGGGGGACCTGCGGCCAGCGCTCGTGCAGCATCGACAGCGCCAGGTAGTCGGGCCGGAAGTCGTGCCCCCACTGGGACACGCAGTGCGCCTCGTCGATCGCGAACAGGGAGATGCGCCCCCGGTCCAGCAGGGCGAGGGTGGAGCGGACGCCGAGCGCCTCCGGCGCCAGGTAGAGCAGGTCCAGTTCGCCGGCGACGAACGCGGCCTCCACCCGCCGCCGGGCGTCCAGGGTCTGGGTCGAGTTGAGGAAGCCGGCGCGGACACCGACCGCGGTGAGCGCGTCCACCTGGTCCTGCATGAGCGCGATCAGCGGGGAGACGACGACCGCGACACCCTCGCGGACCAGGGCCGGGATCTGGTAGCACAGCGACTTGCCGCCACCGGTGGGCATCAGCACCAGCGCGTCGCCACCGGCGACGACATGGTCGATGACCTGCTGCTGGAAGCCGCGGAAGGCGTCGTAGCCGAACACCCGGCGCAGCACCGGCAGCGCGTCCTCGGTACGCAGGTCGGTGGGGGAAGCCATTCGCGGAGTCTACGAGCCGACCCCGACACCGCTCGCCCGGCGCACCCGGGCACACCGGACGAGCGTGCGGTCAGCTGGACCGGTTGGCCAGGCCGCGCGGCGGGGCCTTCATCCCGACGACGATGTCGACGATCTCGATGTAGCGGGCCTTGGCCCCCATCCGGAACGCGGTGGCAGCGGCGTTGATCTCCTCGAGGGTGTCGGCCTCCACCATCGTCACCTGGTCGTACTTCCCGTTGACCCCGGTGCAGACGACGTGGGTGAGCTGCTTGGCGAAGCGGCCCAGATCCCGGGCGTGCTCGGCGGAGACCTCGTGGATGCCCTCCCGGCCGAGGGCGAAATACTCCGGACTGATCCGCATGAACAGGAAACCGACGTACTTGTTCTTGTCCGCCAGATCGTGCATCGCACCCTCCCAGATGTCGGCCTTGACCTGCGGTGATCACGAAGAGCGTATAGATGAGCACTGATCGTCATCAAGGGCCAGGGCTGTCGGGAGGGCGACCCGCGGTCCCCGGGTGCGGACGCGCCCGGCCCGGCGCCGGCCGGCGGGATAGAGTCGCTGATTGACCAATCGCGGCCGATGGCGGCCGCGGCGCCACGGCTTGGGGGTACGGGTGAGCGAGGCGCACACAGCCGGTGACGGGCAGCCGACGGCCGAGTCGGAGACCACCCTGGTGGTGGTCACCGGGCTGTCCGGTGGCGGTCGCAGCACCGTCGCCCGGGCGTTGGAGAACGTCGGTTACTACGTCGTGGACAACCTGCCGCAGGCGCTCATGCTCGACATGGCCGAGCTGGCGTTCAAGGCCGGCGGCGCCGCCCGGCGTACGGCGATGGTCCTGGACGTGCGCTCGCGGGCCTTCTCCACCGACCTGGCCGGGGCGATCCGCGAGCTGAAGGAGCGGGGCTTCTCGCCCCGGGTGGTGTTCGTCGACGCCGACGACGAGGTGTTGATCCGGCGTTTCGAGAGCGTTCGGCGTTCGCACCCGTTGCAGGGCGACGGGCGGCTGGCCGACGGCATCGCCGTGGAGCGCGGGCTGTTGGAGGAGGCCCGCGACCAGGCCGACGTGATCATCGACACCAGCCACCTGAACGTCAACCAGCTGCGTCGGCGCATTGAGGAGCTGTTCGGCGGCGAGGACGCCCGCCGGCTGCGGGTCACCGTGCTGTCGTTCGGCTTCAAGTACGGCCTGCCGCCGGACGCCGACTTCGTGCTGGACGCCCGGTTCCTGCCCAACCCGTACTGGGTGCCGGAGCTGCGCGAGCACACCGGGCGGGAGGAGGCGGTCAGCGCGTACGTGCTGGGTCAGGAGGGCGCGGACGCCTTCGTCGCCTCATACGCCGACCTGGTCAACGCCACCACCACCGGGTTCGAGCGGGAGGGCAAGCGGTACCTGACGGTCGCCGTGGGCTGCACCGGCGGCAAACACCGCAGCGTGGCCATCGCCGAGGAGCTGGCCGGTCGGCTGCGCCAGTCGGGGCTGGCCGCCAACGCGCAGCACCGCGACCTGGGGCGGGAATGACGGCGCGTCGGGTGGTGGCGTTCGGCGGAGGGCACGGGTTGTCCGCGTCGCTGCGCGCGCTGCGCCACTGCGCCCCCGAACTCGATCTGGACATCACCGCGGTGGTCACGGTCGGTGACGACGGCGGTTCCAGCGGCCGGCTGCGCGCCGAACGGGGCGGCCTGCCCCCGGGTGACCTGCGCCAGGCGCTGGTGGCGCTGGCCGGCGACCACCCCGCCACGCGACGCAGCGCCGGGCTGTTCCAGCACCGCTTCGCCGCAGTGCCGGCGCTCGGCGTACCCCCGGACGGCGGGACCGACGCGGACCCGGCGGCGGCGGGCGGCCCGGAGTCGCGCGGCGCGGACCCGACGGCCGCGCGCACCGACGGGCTGGCCGGGCACGCGGTGGGCAACCTGGTGCTCTGCGGTCTCATGGAGCTGCTCGGCGACCCGGTGGCCGCGTTGGAACACGCCGGGGCGATGCTCGGCACGGTCGGGCGGGTCCTGCCGATGTCGCGCCAGCCGGTCGGCATCGAGGCGCGGGTGCGCGGCGCCGACCCGAGTGCCCCCGACGAGGTGCGCACCGTACGCGGTCAGCACCAGGTGGCGGTCACCACCGGGCGGGTCGAGTCGCTGCGCCTCACCCCGGCCGCCCCGGCGGCCTGCGCCGAGGCCCTGGCGGCGATCGGCGCGGCGGACTGGTTGATCTTCGGGCCGGGCAGCTGGTACACGAGTGTGCTGCCGCACCTGCTGGTGCCGCAGCTGGCCGACGCGATCGTGTCCAGCTCGGCCCGGCGGCTGGTCACGCTGAACCTGGCCGCGGAGAAGGAGACCCTCGGCCTCTCGGTCGCCGATCATCTGGCGGCGTTGCGCTGGTACCTGCCCGAGCTCAAGGTTGATCTCGTGCTCGCGGACGCCAAGGCGGTGGGTGACCCTGAACCGGTCGAACGTGCGGCAGAATCGCTGGGTGCCCGCCTGGTCCTCGCCCCCGTCGCCGTCATCGACGGCACTCCCCGCCATGATCCGGCTGCCCTGGGCGCCGCGCTGGTGCCTGTCCTGGGCGCCGATCGTTAGACACGTACGTAATCTCCGGCGACACGCCGGAACAGGTCCGTGAGGGGACGCACAATGGCGATGACGGCTGCGGTCAAGGACGAGCTGAGTCGGGTCGACGTGCCCAAGCCCTGCTGTCGGCGGGCGGAGATGGCGGCGCTGCTGCGCTTCGCCGGCGGGCTGCACATCGTCTCCGGCCGGGTGGTGGTGGAGGCTGAGCTGGACACCGGCGCGGTGGCGCGTCGGTTGCGCCGGGAGATCGCCGAGGTCTACGGCTACCCCAGCGAGATCCACGTGCTGGCTTCCGGTGGGCTGCGCAAGGGCAGCCACTTCATCGTCCGCGTGGTCAAGGACGGTGAGGCGCTCGCACGGCAGACCGGCCTGCTGGACGTGCGCGGCCGGCCGGTGCGCGGGCTGCCCCCGCACGTGGTGGCGGCCAACGTCTGCTGCGCGGTCTCGGCATGGCGGGGCGCGTTCATGGCGCACGGCTCGCTCACCGAGCCCGGCCGCTCCAGCGCGCTGGAGATCACCTGCCCGGGGCCGGAGTCGGCGCTGGCGCTGGTCGGCGCGGCCCGGCGGATCGGCATCACCGCGAAGAACCGCGAGGTGCGCGGGGTGGATCGGGTGGTGGTCAAGGACGGCGACGCGATCGCGGCGCTGCTCACCCGCATCGGCGCGCACTCCAGCGTGCTGGCCTGGGAGGAGCGCCGGGTCCGCCGCGAGGTGCGGGCCACCGCCAACCGGCTGGCCAACTTCGACGACGCCAACCTGCGCCGCTCGGCGCGCGCCGCCGTCGCCGCCGCCGCCCGGGTGACCCGGGCGCTGGAGATCCTGGCCGACGAGGCGCCCAACCACCTCACCGACGCAGGGAGGCTGCGCCTGGAGCACCGGCAGGCGTCGCTGGAGGAGCTGGGCGCGCTGGCCGAGCCTCCGCTGACCAAGGACGCCATCGCCGGACGGATCCGCCGTCTGCTCGCGCTGGCCGACAAGCGGGCCCGGGACCTCGGCATCCCGGATACCGAAGCGGCCGTCACGCCCGACATGCTCGTGGTCTGATAGGACGGTGGGGCCGTACGGTGCGCCGGGAGCACGACCCGGCGCGGCGTGGTCTCACGCGCTCGGATAAGGTCGCTGAGTACGGCAAGGGGGCCGACACGGGCACTCCTCGTCGTGCTTACCGCCTCGGGCGGTCAGGTCCTCAGACCGCGGCGGGGTGCCGAGACGAACCGTCAACGGCCGGCTCCAACGGTCGGCGCACACCACTCCGCCGGCCCGTTGTCTGAAGCCGGCAGACCAGAACGCGAGGAGATGGGACCTGTGACCATCCGGGTTGGCATCAACGGCTTCGGCCGAATCGGCCGGAACTTCTTCCGGGCAGTGCTGGCGTCCGACGCCGACATCGAGGTCGTGGCGGTGAACGACCTCACCGACAACGGCACGCTCGCCCACCTGCTCAAGTACGACAGCATCCTCGGCCGCCTGCCGTACGAGGTCAAGGCCACCGCCGACGAGATCACCGTCGGTGGCAAGACCATCAAGGCGTACGCCGAGAAGGACCCGGCGGCGCTGCCGTGGGGTGAGGTCGGCGCGGACGTCGTCATCGAGTCGACCGGCTTCTTCACCGACGCCACCAAGGCCAAGGCGCACGTCGACGGCGGCGCCAAGAAGGTCATCATCTCCGCTCCGGCGAAGAACGAGGACGTCACCGTCGTCATGGGTGTCAACCACGACACCTACGACCCGGCGAAGCACACCATCATCTCCAACGCCTCGTGCACCACCAACTGCCTCGCGCCCATGGCGAAGGTCCTGCACGACACGTTCGGCATCCAGCACGGTCTGATGACGACGATCCACGCGTACACCCAGGACCAGAACCTGCAGGACGCGCCGCACAAGGACCTGCGCCGCGCCCGGGCCGCCGCGCTCAACATCGTGCCGACCTCGACCGGCGCCGCGAAGGCCATCGGCCTGGTGCTGCCGGACCTGAAGGGCAAGCTCGACGGGTACGCGCTGCGGGTTCCGATCCCGACCGGCTCGGTCACCGACCTCACCGTCACCGTGGGCCGTGAGACCACCGTGGACGAGGTCAACGCCGCGCTGAAGGCCGCCGCGGACGGCCCGCTCAAGGGCATCCTGGTCTACAACGAGGACCCGATCGTCTCCACCGACATCGTCACCGACCCGGCGTCGTGCATCTTCGACGCGCCGCTGACCAAGGTCGTCGGCAACCAGGTCAAGGTCGTCGGCTGGTACGACAACGAGTGGGGCTACTCCAACCGCCTGGTCGACCTGGTCAAGCTGGTCGGTTCGTCGCTGTGAGCATCCGGACCCTCGACGACCTGCTCGCCGAGGGGGTGTCGGGTCGGCGCGTGCTGGTGCGCGCCGACCTGAACGTCCCGCTCGACAAGCAGACCGGTGCGATCACTGATGACGGACGCATCCGTGCCGTGCTGCCGACGCTCGGCGCGCTGGTCGAGGCCGGCGCGAAGGTGGTCGTCTGCTCGCACCTGGGCCGCCCGAAGGGCACGCCGGACCCGCAGTTCAGCCTGAGCCCGGTCGCCGGGCGGCTCGGTGAGCTGCTCGGCGCTCCGGTGCACTTCGCCACCGACACGGTCGGCGACTCGGCCCGCTCCACCGTCGCCGGCCTGGCCGACGGCCAGGTCGCCCTGCTGGAGAACCTGCGCTTCAACGCCGGTGAGACCAGCAAGGACGAGGCCGAGCGGGGCGCCTTCGCCGACCAGCTCGCCGCGTTCGGCGACGCGTACGTCGACGACGCGTTCGGCGCCGTGCACCGCAAGCACGCCAGCGTGTACGACGTGCCGGCGCGGCTGCCGCACGTGGCCGGCCGGCTGGTGCTGCGCGAGGTCGAGGTGCTCGGCAAGCTGACCGGCGACCCGGAGCGCCCGTACGTGGTGGTGCTGGGCGGTTCCAAGGTCTCCGACAAGCTGGCGGTGATCGAGGCGCTGCTGCCGAAGGTCGACCGGCTGCTCATCGGCGGCGGGATGTGCTTCACCTTCCTCAAGGCCCAGGGCCACGAGGTGGGCACCTCGCTGCTGGAGGAGGAGATGGTCGAGACCTGCCGCAACCTCCTGGAGCGCTCCGAGGGCAAGATCATGCTGCCGGTCGACGTCGTGGCCGCTACCGCCTTCTCCCCGGACGCCGATCACGACGTCTTCCCGGCGGACGGCATCCCGAGCCACCGGATCGGGCTGGACATCGGCCCGGAGACGGTCGCCGGCTTCGCCGCCGCCCTGAAGACCTCCGCGTGTGGGGATTCCGCGAACGCGCGGACGATCTTCTGGAACGGGCCGATGGGCGTGTTCGAGATGGCGCCCTTCGCCGCGGGCACCCGGGGCGTCGCCGAGGCCATCGCCGACTCCGACGCGTTCAGCGTGGTCGGTGGCGGTGACTCGGCGGCCGCGATCCGGCTCCTCGGCCTGGATGAGAAGGCGTTCGGGCACATCTCCACCGGCGGCGGCGCCTCCCTGGAGTACCTGGAGGGCAAGACCCTCCCCGGCATCGCGGCCCTGGAGAACTGAGCATGGCGAGCACGACCCGCCGGCCGTTGATGGCCGGCAACTGGAAGATGAACCTCAACCACCTCGAGGCCAACCTGCTCGTGCAGAAGCTGGCCGCGAGCCTCACCGAGAAGCAGCTCACCGAGGTCGAGACGGTCGTGCTGCCGCCGTTCACCGCCCTGCGCACCGTGCAGACGGCGGTGGACGGCGACAAGCTGCTGATCGGCTACGGCGGGCAGGACCTCTCCCCGCACACGGCGGGCGCGTACACCGGTGACATCTCCGGCGTGATGCTCGCCAAGCTCGGCTGCACGTACGTGGTGGTCGGGCACTCCGAGCGGCGGGCCTACCACCACGAGGACGACGGGTTGGTCAACGCGAAGGTGAAGGCGGCGCTCACGCACGGCCTGACCCCGATCCTCTGCGTGGGGGAGGGGCTGGACATCCGCGAGCAGGGCACCCACGTGGCGCACTGCGCCGACCAGCTCGACGGGGGCCTCGCCGGGCTCACCGCCGAGCAGGTGCGCCAGGTGGTCATCGCGTACGAGCCGGTCTGGGCGATCGGCACCGGCAAGACCGCGACGCCCGAGGACGCCCAGGAGGTCTGCGGTGCGGTCCGGCAGCGGCTGGCGGAGCGCTTCGACGCCGAGACCGCTGATGCCGTTCGGATCCTCTACGGCGGCTCGGTCAAGGCGTCCAACGTCGCCTCGATCATGGCTCAGCCGGACGTGGACGGGGGCCTGGTGGGCGGCGCCAGCCTGGACGCCGAAGAATTCGCGCAGATCTGCCGGTTCCCCGAGCACATCGCTCGCTGATCGCTCGCTATCCTGGACACCGCCCGTCCACCGGCCGGTGCCACCGTGCCCGACCTGTCCGGGCGAGGATCGCTACGAGAGGACTCCCCCCAGCCATGATGCCGATCTGGTTCGCATACACGTTGATCGTGTTGCTGGTCATCACGAGCATCCTGCTCACCCTGCTCATCCTGTTGCACCGCGGTAAGGGTGGCGGGTTGTCGAGCATGTTCGGCGGCGGTGTCAGCTCCAGCCTCGCCGGCTCCTCGGTGGCCGAGAAGAACCTGGACCGTTACACCGTTCTGGTGGGTGTCGTCTGGTTCGCGGCGATCGTCGGGCTGGGGCTCTGGCTCCGTCTCCAGTTGAACAGCGGCTCCTGAGCAGGCCCGCGAAGTCGTACAATCTGCGCGCGGTCCGTCACTCGACGGGCCGTGCGCAGTCTTTTCTCCGCTGCACCGCGTCGCCCTCCGCCCATCCCCGACGGCGGCGGGTCCCCTCCGACGACAGGAGCGAGCAGCCGTGCCCAGTGGCAACGTCATTCGCGGCGCCCGCGTCGGGTCCGCACCCATGCGCCCGGACGAGCGGCACCAACCCGCACCCCGACAGGACGTCACCTACTGGTGTCGCAACGACCACCAGACCGACATCCGGATCGCGGCCGACGCCACGGCGCCGCCGCTGTGGGACTGCCCCCGCTGCGGGCTCCCCGCCGGCCTGGACGCGCAGAACCCGCCCGGACGGGTCCGCGCCGAGCCCTACAAGAGCCACCTGGCGTACGTGAAGGAGCGGCGTACCGCCGAGGAGGGCGAGGCGCTGCTGGCGGAGGCGCTCGCCGCGCTGCGCCGCCGCCGGGGCGAAAGTTAGGCAAGGGCCCCGCGTCGGGGCCCTTGCCGTCGTTCAGCGCAGGCTACGCAGCCGGGCGGGCACGTCAGCGGCCGCCGCGCGGTCCAGCAGCCAGCGGGTACGGTCCACGCCGTGCACCCCGGCGGCCGGCAGCTGCACCGGGCCGGCGCCGGCCAGCGCCATGCCCACCGCACGTGCCTTGTCGGCGCCGCCGGCCACCAGCCAGACCTCCTCGGCGGTGTTGATCGCCGACAGGGTGAGCGTGGTCCGCACCGGCGGCGGCTTCGGGCTGCCCCGGACCGCGCTGACCGGCCGCGTCTCGTAGTGCACCGGGTGCCCGGGGAAGACCGACGCGACGTGCCCGTCCTCGCCGACACCCAGCATCAGCACGTCGAAGTGCGGTAGCGCGGCGTGCCCCGGCCGGGCGGCGCGGGCCAACTCGTCGGCGTACGCGGCGGCGGCCGCCTCCGGGTCGTTGCCGGCCGGGCCGTCGGAGGCCGGCATGGGATGCACCCGGGCCGGGTCGAGCGGCACCACGTCCAACAGGGCGGCCCGGGCCTGGGTCTCGTTGCGCTCCGGGTCGCCGGCGGGCAGGAACCGCTCGTCACCCCACCACACGTCGACCCGGGACCAGTCCACCGCGTCGCGGGCCGGCAACTGCGCCACCGCCCGGTACACGGCCGCGGCGACGCGCCCACCGGTGAGCACGATCGCGGCCTCACCCCGGTCGGCCTGCGCGTCGAGCAGCTTCACCAGCAGCCGGGCCGCCACGGCCTGCGCCAGCAGGTCGGCGTCGGCGTGGACGGCGACACTCGCCTCACTCATGGGTTGTGCCTTCGTTTCCCGACCGCGTGACGGTCGCTGTCGCGTCGTGCCCGGACGGAACGCCCGGAGGTGGCGGTGAGGGCCGGGACGTTCGTCCCGGCCCTCCCGGTTTCGTGCTGATCAGCTCTCGCCGCTCGTGCCGGTGTGCGCGGTGACCCCGGCCTCGGCGCGCTGGGCCGTGGCCGGATCCTTCCAGACGTGCACCCGCTGCGGGGGGCGCTGTTCCAGACCCCGCAGCCCGGCGGTCGCGCCCAGCGCCTCCGCGTACACCTGGTCCGCGTCCAGCCGGCGCAGCTCCTCGGCCAACTCGTCGCCGAGCGGCCGACGGACCAGCGGCAGGGCCCGGTCTTCCTGACCGGTCCGCCGGAACACCGCCAGGCTGTCCTCGCGGGTCAGCGTCAGGCGGTCGCCGTTGGCGCAGGTCAACTGCACCTCCCGCATCCGGGGGAACTCGTTGGTGTCGACCCGGCGCGGGGTGATGCCCAGCCGGCTGGACAGCCAACCGACCATCAGCGCCGCCGTCGGGTCGCTGGGTGGCGCGACGACGGTCGCCTCGGTGACCTTCGCCTCGGTGGTGTCGAACGCCCCGGCGACCAGGGTCCGCCACGGGGTGATCCGGGTCCACGCCAGGTCGGTGTCACCCGGGGCGTAGTCCCGGGCGCGCTGCCGCAGCGCCTCCACCGGGTCCGTGGCCTGCGCCGTGTCGGTGATCCTCCGGTCGGCGACCACCCCGAGGAAGTCGGTGGCGATCTCCGCCGGCGGTTCGCCGTGCCACCAGGTGACCACCGGCACGTCCGGCACCAGCAGCGGCATCACCACCGACTCCGCGTGCAGGGCGAGCCGCCCGTACATCCGGGTGACCACCGCCTCGCAGGGGCCGAGTCGGCCACCGACCACGATCTCCGCGTCCAGTCGGTTGCGTTCCCGCTCGATGTCGGAGCGGACCACGACCACCAGCCGGCACGGGTGGGCGGCGGCGGCGATGGTCGCCGCCGCCTCCGCCTCGCGGACCCGCTTCTCGTCCACCACCACGATGAGGGTGAGCGCCATACCGCTGGCCACACCACCGGCGCTGCGCCGCTCGGCGGCCAACGCCTTGACCACCTCGTTGCCGGTGGTGTCCCACAGCCCGATCATGCTCTTCTCCAAGCGCGGCCCTCGCGGGCCAGCATCTCGTCGGCCGCCCGCGGCCCCCACTCGCCGGCACGGTACGGCTCCGGCGTGGTGCCCTCCCAGGCGTGCTCCAGCGGGTCGATCACCTGCCAGCTCTGCTCGACCTCGGCCGCGTCCGGGAACAGGGTGCGGTCCCCGATCAGCACGTCCAGGACGAGGCGCTCGTACGCCTCCGGGCTGGACTCCGTGAACGCCTCGCCGTACTGGAAGTCCATCGCGATGTCGCGGACCTCCATGGTGGTGCCCGGCACCTTCGAGCCGAACTTGAGCACCACGCCCTCGTCGGGCTGCACCCGGATGACGAGCTGGTTGTTGCCCAGCGACTCCATGTCGGCGTCGTTGAACGGCAGGTGCGGCGCCTTCTTGAACATGATGGCGACCTCGGTGACCCGCCGGGGCAGCCGCTTGCCGGCCCGGATGTAGAACGGCACCTCGGCCCAGCGCCGGTTCTGGATGCCGAGCCGCACCGCCACGTACGTCTCCGTGGTGGAGTCGGGGGGAACGCCCTGCTCCTCCCGGTAGCCGACTGCGCGCTCGCCGCCCACCCAGCCGGGCAGGTACTGGCCGCGGACGGTGTCCCGGGCCACGTCCTTCGGCAGGGTGATCGCCTTGAGCACCTTCAGCTTCTCGGCGCGGATCTCGTCGGCGTCGAAGCTCGTCGGCTCCTCCATGGCCACCAGCGCCAGGAGTTGGAGCAGGTGGTTCTGCAGCACGTCACGGGCGGTGCCGACGGTGTCGTAGAAGCCGGCCCGGCTGCCGATGCCGACGTCCTCGGCCATGGTGATCTGCACCGAGTCGACGTACTTCGAGTTCCACAGCGGCTCGAACAGGTTGTTGGCGAACCGCAGGGCCAGGATGTTCTGGACGGTCTCCTTGCCCAGGTAGTGGTCGATCCGGAAGACGTCCTGGCGGGTGAACACGTCGTCGACGAGGTCGTTGAGCGCCTTCGCCGACGGCAGGTCGTTGCCGAAGGGCTTCTCCACCACCACCCGGCGCCAACCGCCGGACTTCTCGTTGTCGGCCATTCCGGTGCGGGCCAGTTGCTTGAGCACGACGGGGAACGCGGCCGGGGGGATGGAGAAGTAGAACGCCGCGTTGCCGGCGATGCCGTGACTCTGCCGCAGGTCGTCCAGCGTCGAGGCGAGCTGGTCGAAGGCCGCGTCGTCGTCGAACGACCCGCCGACGAACTTGATGTTGCCGGCCAGTCGCGCCCACACCTCGTCCCGCCACGGGGTACGGGCGTGCTTCTTCGCCGCCTCGCACGCGAGTGTCTCGAAGTCGCCGTCACCCCAGTCGCGGCGGGCGAAGCCGAGCACCACGAAACCGGGCGGCAGCAGGCCCCGGTTCGCCAGGTCGTAGACGGCGGGGAGCAGCTTCTTGCGGGCCAGGTCGCCGGTCACCCCGAAGATCACCAGAGCGCACGGCTCGGGGATCCGGGGCAACCGGCGGTCCTGCGGGTCGCGTAGCGGGTTCGTCGAGCCACCTTCGGTTCGCGCTTCCGGGGCTCGCAACCCCGGCTCACTCCTCGCGCTCACGGTGCTCCCTCGCTTCCGCTTCTGTCACAGCGTCCATCCTCACGCCCGCAGCTCACCGGCCGCGTCGAGTAGTTGGGCGACGCCGGTTGCCCGGTCGGTCAGGTGCAGCCGCAGCAGCGGCCGCTTCCGACCCGCGAGGGCCTGCCGGTCGCCGGCGGCCTGTGCCGCCTGCAACTCACCGAAGGTGTACGGCTTGCCCGGCACCGCCAGGTCCTCGGTGACCGCGCCGGTCACCTGCAGGAAGCTGCCCACCTGCGGGCCGCCCTTGTGGTACTGGCCGGTGGAGTGCAGGAACCGCGGCCCCCAGCCGAAGGTGACCGGCCGACCGGACGCGCCGGCCAGCAGCGGCCGCAGCCGGGCCGCGTCGGCGTCGGCGAAGCGGTCCAGGTACGCCATGACGGCCAGGTAACCGTCGTCGCCGAGACCGTCGAGCAGCCAGCGCAGCACGCCGGCCAGGTCACCGGGCGCGCCCTGCGGCGCGTACACCTCGATCGCGCCCTCGGTGAACGACGGCGCCTGGACCGGCAGGCCCGAGGCCAGGATCTTGTTGGTGTTCTCCTTGGACTCGGTGACGTTCGGCTGGTTGAACGGGTCGATGCCGAGCACCACGCCGGCCACCGCGGTGGCGTACTCCCAGGCCAGGAACTGCGCGCCGAGCGGGCCGTTGACGGCCACGTCCGGGTCGGCGCCGCCGCCCGGCACGTCACCGGGGGCCAGCGCGCCGCCGTAGCTGACGGTCAGCACGTCCGGCCCGGTGGCGCCGGGGCTCTGCGGAGACTCGACCACGACGGGCAGGATGCCCACCCCGGCCTTGCCGGTCGACTCGGCGATCAACTGCTCGGCCCAGTCGCCCAGGCCGTCGATGCCGGTGCCGTCGGACACCAGGGCGACCTTGTCGCGGGCCAGCGTGGCCGCGGCGCCCAGCGCGGCGCCCAGCGCCAGCGCCGGGTTGTCGCGGTCGGAGCCGAGCGACTCGGCCAACGCGTCGGCCTGGTCGATCAGCTCGGCGACCTCGACACCGGCCAGCGCGGACGGCACCAGCCCGAACGCGGTCAGCGCCGAGTACCGGCCGCCCACGTTCGGGTCGGCGAGCACGGTGAACGCGCCCATCTCGGTCGCGGTGGTCTCCAGCGGCGAACCCGGGTCGGTGACGATGACGAAGTGCCGGCCGGCCTCCGCCTCGGTCATCCCGGCGTCCAGGAACGCCTGCCAGTAGGCGCGACGGTGGCTGTCGGTCTCCACCGTCGAGCCGGACTTGCTGGCGACGACCACCACGGTGCGCTCCAGCCGGTCACCCAGGGCCGCCCGGACCTGGCCCGGGTCGGTGGTGTCCAGCACGGTCAACGGCCGGCCCAGGGTCCGCGTGATCACCTCGGGGGCGAGCGACGAGCCGCCCATGCCGGCGAGCACCACGTGGTCCAGGTCGGCCAGCTCCGCGGTCAGCTCGGCGAGCTGCACCAGCAGCTCCCGGCTGCGCCGGTGGGTGTCCACCCAGCCGAGCCGGACCTTCGCCTCGGCCTCGGCGTCCGGACCCCACAGGCTCGCGTCCTTGGCGGCCAGCCTGCCGGGGACGCCGGCCTTGACCAGCGCCTCCCGGGTCGAGGCGGGCGCGGACTTGTCGACCGCGTCCGCGCCGTACACGGCGAGCCCGGCGGCTGCCTCCACCGGCCCTGCAAGAAGGTCGCTCATGCCGCCACTCCGCTTCGCCGCATACTGATTCGCTCGCTCACGCGCCACCGGCCTTCGCGGCAGCCTTGGCGTTGCCCTTGGCCGCCTTGTTCGGAGCACCCTTGCCGCTGGCGGCCGCCTCCAGCGACTTGCGGACGCCGTCGAGCAGTTCCTGCCAGCTCGCCTCGAACTTCTCCACACCCTCGCGCTCGAGGGTGGCGATCACGTCGGCCATGTCCACCCCGACCGACTCCAGGTCCGCGAAGACCTTCCGGGCCGCGTCGTAGGCGCCGGTGATGGTGTCGCCGCGCGTCTCGCCGTGATCGGCGTACGCGTGGATGACCGACTCCGGCATGGTGTTGACCGTGCCGGGGGCGATCAGCTCCTCGACGTAGATCACGTCCCGGTAGTCCGGGTTCTTCGTCGAGGTGGAGGCCCACAGCGGCCGCTGCGGGTGCGCTCCGGCGGCCTCGAGCGCCTTCCAGCGGTCCGAGGAGAAGACCTCGGTGTAGCGCTCGTACGCCAACTGGGCGTTGGCGATGGCGGCCTTGCCCTTGAGCGCCTTGGCCTGGTCGGAGCCGATCTTCTCCAGTCGCTTGTCGACCTCTGAGTCGACGCGGGAGACGAAGAACGACGCGACCGAGCCGATGGTCGACAGGTCGTGCCCGTTGGCCTTGGCCCGCTCCAGACCGGTCAGGAAGGCCTCCATGACCGCTGAGTAGCGGTCCAGACCGAAGATCAGGGTCACGTTGACGCTGATCCCCTCGGCGAGGGTGTCGGTGATCGCCGACAGGCCCTCCTCGGTGGCCGGGATCTTGATGAAGAGGTTGGGCCGGTCGACCAGCCACCACAGCGCCTTGGCCTCGGCGACCGTCTTGTCCGCGTCGTGCGCGCTGCGCGGGTCCACCTCGATCGAGACCCGGCCGTCCACGCCGGCGCTGCCGTCGTACGACGGGCGCATCACGTCGCAGGCCCACCGTACGTCGTACGTGGTGAGCATCCGTACGGCCTCTTCCACGTCCACGCCACGAATGGCCAGGTCGCGCAACTGCCAGTTGTACTCGTCGGCGTCGCTCAACGCCTTCGCGAAGATCGTCGGGTTGGTGGTGACGCCCGCGACGTGCTTCTCACGGCGGAGCTTGTCCAGCCCGCCGGAGCTCAAACGTACCCGGGAAAGATCATCGAGCCACACCGCCACACCTGCGGCGGTGAGCTCATTCAGCTTGTCCGTCATGCCGTCCACGCTCCCTCAGTTGCCGGTCGTGAAACCGGTGATGTCGCCCACCCGGGCCAGCGAGGCGTGTGCCGCCGCCACGATCCGGTCGGGGGTGAACCCGAACTGCTCGAAGAGCACGGTGTGCGGGGCACTCGCCCCGTAGTGCTCCAGGCTGACGCTCTCGCCGAGGTCACCGACGATGCCGCGCCAGGACATGGCGATCCCGGCCTCCACGCTCACCCGTGCCTTTACCCCACGCGGGAGCACCGACTCCCGGTATGCCTCATCCTGCTCGTAGAACCACTCCTGGCAGGGCATCGAGACGACCCGGGTCGGCGTGCCGTCGGCCTCCAGCCGCTCCCGGGCGGTCAGGCAGAGCTGCACCTCGGAGCCGGTGCCGACGATGATCACCTGGGGCTTGCCGTTGGACGCCTCGGCCAGCACGTAGCCACCCTTGGCGACGCCGGCCACGTCACCCAGGACGTCCCGGTCCAGGGTCGGCAGCGGCTGGCGGCTCAGCGCCATCGCGGTCGGCCGGTCGGTGTGCTCGAGCGCCAGTCGCCAGGCCCAGGCCGTCTCGTTGGCGTCCGCCGGGCGGACCACGTCCAGGCCCGGGATGGCGCGCAGCGCGGTCAGGTGCTCCACCGGCTGGTGGGTCGGGCCGTCCTCGCCCAGGCCGATCGAGTCGTGCGTCCAGACGTACGTCACCGGCAGCTTCATCAACGCGGCCAGCCGCACCGACGGGCGCATGTAGTCGCTGAACACGAGGAACGTGCCGCCGTACGGGCGGGTGCCGCCGTGCAGCGCGATGCCGTTGAGGATCGCGCCCATGGCGTGCTCACGGATGCCAAAGTGCAGGGTCCGGCCGTACTCGTGGCCCGGGAAGTCCTTGGTGGCGTGCGAGGCCGGGATGAACGACGGCTCGCCCTTCATCGTGGTGTTGTTGCTCTCGGCCAGGTCGGCCGAACCGCCCCACAGCTCCGGCAGCACCGGCGCGAGCGCCTCCAGCACCTTTCCGGACGCGGCCCGGGTGGCCACACCCTTGGCGTCGGCGGGGAAGGTGGGCAGCGCGTCGGCCCAGCCGTCCGGCAGCACCCGGCCGGCCATCCGCTCGTAGAGCGCGGTGCGCTCCGGGTTGGCCTTCTTCCAGGCGTCGAACGCGGCGGTCCACTCCTGCTCGGCGTCGGAGCCGCGGCCCATCACCGTGCGGGCGTGACCGAGCACCTCCTCGTCGACCTGGAAGGTCTGCTCCGGGTCGAAGCCGAGGATCCGCTTGGTGGCCTTCACCTCGTCGGCGCCGAGCGCCGAGCCGTGGATCTTGCCGGTGTTCTGCTTGTTGGGCGCGGGCCAGCCGATGATGGTGCGCAGCGCGATGAAGGAGGGGCGACCGGTCTCCGCCTTGGCGGCCAGCAGCGCGGCGTGCAGCGCCTCGACGTCCTCGTGGTAGTCACCCTGGTCGGCGTCACCGCGGCGCCAGTCGACGGTCTGCACGTGCCAGCCGTACGCCTCGTAGCGGGCCGCCACGTCCTCGCTCTTGGCGATGCGGGTGTCGTCCTCGATCGAGATCTCGTTGTCGTCGTAGATCACCGTGAGGCTGCCCAGCTGCTGGTGCCCGGCGAGGGCGCTGGCCTCGTGGCTGATGCCCTCCTCGATGTCGCCGTCGGAGACGATGCACCAGATGTTGTGGTCGAAGACCGACGTGCCCGGTTCGGCCTCCGGGTCGAACAGGCCGCGCTCGCGACGGGCCGCCATGGCCATGCCGACCGCGTTGCCCAGGCCCTGCCCGAGCGGACCGGTGGTGGTCTCCACGCCCGGCGTGTGGCCGTGCTCAGGGTGACCCGGGGTCATCGAGCCCCACTGCCGCAGCGACTTGAGATCGTCCAGGCTCAGCGGGTAGCCCGAGAGGAACAGCTGGATGTAGAGGGTCAGGCTGGAGTGCCCGGCGGAGAGCACGAACCGGTCCCGGCCGGGCCAGTTCGGGTCGGCCGGGTTGTGCCGCATGACCCGGTTGAAGAGAAGGTAGGCCGCGGGCGCGAGGCTCATCGCGGTGCCCGGGTGGCCGTTGCCGGATTTCTCCACGGCGTCCATGGCCAGCACGCGGACGGTGTCGACGGCCCGGCGATCGAGGTCGGACCAGTTGAGTTCGGAGTGCTCGGGTCGTTTGGCAGCCACGATGGTTGTGCTCCTCGGCAGATGGGCGGAACCCTCACTGATGACCCTATCGAGCGCGACTAAACGTGCGCCCGGGGATCTCCGCATGGTGTGCAGTACGTGACTCTGCGCCCAGGCGTTCAACCCGCTGGTGTGACGGCCCGCACCGTTGTCGGGTCGGCCGGGCAGCCAAAACGACAACGCGTAGTGTGTGGGTCGGTGTGCGGTCCCCGAGCGGGCCCCGCCGACTCGATCTCCCCGTGCCGATGCCGGAAGGTGGCAATCCGTGAGCATGATCACCGAGCGCCCCGCGAGCAACCCCGCCGGGCAGCCCCCGGCACGGGCGGCCGAGGGTCCGGTGGCGCGGCGGGACGTGCGCGCGATCGTGTCGGCGTACGTGGCGCTCACCAAGCCGCGCATCGTCGAGTTGCTGCTGGTCACCACCGTCCCGGCGATGATGCTCGCCGACGGGGGACTGCCGTCGCTGTGGCTGATGGCCGTGGTGCTCATCGGTGGCTCGCTCGCCGCGGGGGCGGCCAGCGTGCTCAACTGCTACATCGACCGGGACATCGACCAGTTGATGCGGCGCACCAAGCGGCGTCCGCTGCCGGCGCACACGGTGTCGCCGCGCAGCGCGCTCGTCTTCGGCCTGGTGCTGGCGGCGATCTCGATCGTGCTGATGGCGGCGTTCACCAACCTGCTCGCCGCCGCGCTGACGCTCGCCGCGATCGTCTACTACGACGTCGTCTACACGCTCTGGCTCAAGCGCTCCACGCCGACGAACACGTTCTGGGGTGGCGCCTGCGGTGCCGCTCCGGTGCTGATCGGGTGGGCGGCGGTCACCGGCGGGCTCGCCCCGGCGGCCTGGGGCCTGTTCGCGGTGGTCTTCTTCTGGCAGATGCCGCACTTCTACCCGCTCGCCATGAAGTACAAGGACGACTACGCCCGCGCCGGCATCCCGATGCTGCCCGTGGTGGCCTCCACCCGCCGGGTGAACGCCGAGATCCTGATCTTCGCGTGGCTCACCGTGCTCACCTCCCTCGCGGTCTGGCCGCTGGGCCTCAGCGCGATCTACGGCGTACCGACGCTGGTGGTGGGCGCGATCTTCCTGGTCGAGGCGCACCGGCTCTGCCGGCGGGCGACCCGCGGCGAGGCGGTCAAGCCGATGCGGCTGTTCCACTGGTCGACGACGTACCTGACCATCGTCTTCGTAGCCGTCGCGCTCGACGCGCTGATCTGACGCGCGTCGCGGGACGTCCCGCGACGCTGCGGAAATCCACAGACTAATCGTGGTCGTGGATGAGTTGTCCGGGTTTAACGTCACATGACAGTAACTTTCGGCATGAGTCGGATCGACTCAACCTGCGGGCACTGGACCCTGATTTGCCCGAGTGATTAGTGCGGGAAAGTCCGGATATAACCGGACAGGAAGCCTGTGGTCTTCCTTAAACCTAGAGGTAATTGGCATCACAAAAGGTTCATGGTTCTCGCACGTGTGAGTGCAACTCTGCTTAGGCTTCGCGTCATGGCAGATGGTTCCGATACGACGCTGACGGCCGAGCAGACCGCCGGCGAGCAGGCCCCGCGCGGCCTGGTCGCGGGCCTCCAGTCGTTCGCCGCCGGGCACGGCGGTGCGAAGGCCGTCATCGAGTACGTCGGTAAGCGCGGCGCACGGATCGTCCTCGTGGGTGCCGACGGTGAGTGGGGCGACCAGTTCGCCGAGGACACCGTCACCGCCCGGGAGGCGTGCGCCAAGGCGGGAGTCACCGTCGAGAACGCCTGGGAGCGTGAACTGATGGACCAGATGCGACCGAGCAACGACCTCTGGCGGTCGATGGCCCGGCGCACGATGGCCCGTTGAGATAGATAGAGAGCTGAATTGACCAACCACCACCAGTCGACCCGGGGGGAACCCCGGGTCGCTCTCGTCACCTGCACCGAGCTGGTCGACCTCGACCCCGATGACCGCCTCGTCCTCGACCCGCTCACCGCCCGCGGGATCGCCGTCGAGGCGGTCGTCTGGGACGACCCCGACGCCGACTGGTCCTCGTACGACCTCGTCGTGCTCCGCTCACCGTGGGACTACGCCCTGCGCCGCGACGAGTTCGTCGCCTGGGCCGCGTCCGTGCCCACCCTGGTCAACCCGGCCGACGTGGTGCGGTGGAACACCGACAAGCGCTACCTGGCCGAGTTGAGCGCCGCCGGGGTGCCGACCGTGCCGACGTCCTGGGTCGAGCCGGGCGAGACCTGGTCGCCGCCCGCCGAGACGGGCGAGTACGTGCTCAAGCCCTCGGTCAGCGCCGGCAGTCAGGACACCGGCCGGTACGACCTGGCCGACCCGGAGCACCGCGACCTGGCTCACGCCCACGTACGCCGCCTCTCCACCGCCGGCCGGACGACAATGGTCCAGCCGTACCTGAGCGCCGTCGACAGCGAGGGCGAGACCGCACTGCTCTTCCTGGCCGGCCCGGACGGGCTCGCGTACAGCCACGCCATCCGCAAGGGTCCGATGCTGACCGGCCCGGATCTCGGCCCGGACGGCCTCTACAAGGCCGAGGAGATCAGCTCCCGCGCCGCGCGGCCCGAGCAGTTGGCGGTCGCCGAGCGGGCCCTCGCGGCGGTGCCCGGTGGCACCCGTCAACTGCTCTACGCCCGGGTCGACCTGATCCCCGGCCCGGACGGCGACCCGGTCCTGGTGGAACTGGAGCTGACCGAGCCGTCGCTCTTCATCGGGTACGCCGACGGCGCCCCCGACCGCCTCGCCACCGCGATCGCCACCCACCTGGCCCGCCGACCCTGACCCCCGAGCCCACCGCACCATCTCCGAGATGGTGCGGTGCGCGGGTTCAGGCGGTGACCGGGATGGCTTCGGCCTCGGTCGCGGTGGCCTGCGGCGTCGGCACGCCCGGGCGGCGTTCGCGGGTGGACCACTGGACGGCGAGGGCGGCCAGCAGCACCAGGCACGAGCCGAGCATGTGCGCGCCGACCAGGATCGCCGGCACGTGGGTGAAGTACTGCACGAAGCCGATGAGCCCCTGACCCAGCTCCACCGCGAGCAGGACGACGGCGGCCCGGGTGGCCCGGGCCGCGCCGACCGCGCGGAACGCGAAGATCAACGCCACCGACAGGCCGATCAGCAGGAAAACGCCGTCGGCGTGCACCTGGGAGATCGACTCCGGGTCCAGTCCGTTGCGGGCCGCGCCGTGGTCGCCGGCGTGCGGGCCGCTGCCGGTGACCCAGGTGCCGATCACCAGCACCGCGACGGTGACGCCGGTGGTGACCCGGGCCAGCGTGCGCAGGGGTGTGGGCACCACGGCCACCGTCGCGGTGTCTGGTTCGTCGACCCGCCGCCAGAGGGCGTACGCGGCGGCGATCACCGCCATCGAGGCGAGGAAGTGCAGCCCGACCACCCACGGGTTGAGGTTGGTGAGCACCGTGATGCCACCGATCACCGCCTGGGCGGGAATGCCCAGGAAGACGGCGACGGCGAGGGTCAGCACCCCGCGGCGGCGCGGCCGGTGTGCCAGGACGGCCAGCACGGTGGCCAGCGCGATCAGGCCCACCGCGAAGGTCAGCATCCGGTTGCTGAACTCGATCACCCCGTACACGCCCATCTCGGGCGTGGTGACGTACGAATCGTCGGTGCACCGGGGCCAGGTGGGGCAGCCGAGGCCCGAGGCGGTCAGCCGGACCGCCCCGCCGGTGACGACGATGCCGACGTTCGCGATGATCGAGGCGAGCGCGAGGCGGCGCAGCAGGGGACCGGAGACCGGACGGACGATGCGGTTCACGGCGCAAATCCTACGCACCGTAGTGATCGAGGTTCGTCCGACTCCGCAGGGGCGGTGGTTCGGATCACCGGGGCCCGGGTTTGCCACCCCCCGGGTAATTACGTAACGTTGGCGTTGTGAAAAACGCGGCGGCGCTCTCCGGGCACCAGCCGACGGCTGCCCAGGCCGTCGGCGCGTCCGCGTCCGCCCTCGTCGGAGCCTCGTCGTCCGCGCTGGGCGGCGCCGCGACGGAGATCTCCACCCGGGACCGCGTCACCCAGCTGCTGCTGGAGCGGGGTGCGACCACCGCCGCGCAGCTCGGTCTGGCGCTCGGCCTGAGCCCGGCGGCGATCCGCCGCCACCTGGACGCGATGCTCGCCGAGGGTGACGTCGTCGCCCGCGAGCAGACGGTGCAGGGCAGCCGCGGTCGGGGGCGTCCGGCGAAGGTCTTCGTGCTGACCGAGGCGGCCCGGGTCCGCTGTGGCACACACCACTACGACAACATGGCCACCGCCGCGCTGCGCTGGATCGCCCGCAGCGGAGGCCCGGACGCGGTCGAGGCGTTCGCCACCGAGCAGGTGTCCGCGCTGGAGTCGCGCTGCCGCGCCGCCATGGAGGACGCCGGCGACGACCCCCTCGCGCGTGCTGAGGCACTCGCCGGAGCGCTCACCGCCGAGGGTTACGCTGCCAACGCGACCACGATCGCCTCTGGCGGCCAGCTCTGCCAGCACCACTGCCCGGTGGCGCACGTGGCCGCCGAGTTTCCCCAGCTGTGCGAGGCCGAGACCGCGGTGATCTCCCGTCTGGTCGGCACCCACGTACAGCGCCTGGCCACCATCGCGCACGGCGACGGGGTGTGCACCACGCACATCCCGACCCAGCCGGGCCGCGCTCAATCCGGTAATCCCGTCACCACTGTGAGGACAGATAGATGACCGAGCAGATCGTCCAGCCCCTGACCCAGGAAGAGCAGCTCGCCGCCCTGGGTCGCTACGAGTACGGCTGGTCCGACCCGGACGCCGCCGGGGCGGTCGCCCAGCGCGGCATCAACGAGGCGGTGGTGCGGGACATCTCGGCCAAGAAGAACGAGCCGGCCTGGATGCTCGACCTGCGCCTCAAGGGTCTGCGGCTGTTCGGCCGCAAGCCGATGCCGGCCTGGGGCGCGGACCTCACCGGCATCGACTTCGACAACATCAAGTACTTCGTGCGGTCCACCGAGAAGCAGGCCACCAGCTGGGAGGACCTGCCCGAGGACATCAAGAACACCTACGACCGGCTGGGCATCCCGGAGGCGGAGAAGCAGCGGCTGGTCGCCGGTGTCGCGGCGCAGTACGAGTCCGAGGTCGTCTACCACAAGATCCGCGAGGACCTTGAGGAGCAGGGCGTCCTCTTCCTGGACACCGACACCGCGCTGCGCGAGCACGAGGACGTCTTCAAGGAGTACTTCGGCACGGTGATCCCGGTCGGCGACAACAAGTTCGCTGCCCTGAACACCTCCGTGTGGTCCGGTGGCTCGTTCATCTACGTGCCGAAGGGCGTGCACGTGGAGATCCCGCTGCAGGCCTACTTCCGGATCAACACGGAGAACATGGGCCAGTTCGAGCGGACGCTGATCATCGTCGACGAGGGCGCGTACGTGCACTACGTCGAGGGCTGCACCGCGCCGCTCTACTCCTCGGACTCGCTGCACAGCGCGGTCGTGGAGATCATCGTCAAGAAGAACGCGCGCTGCCGGTACACGACCATCCAGAACTGGTCGAACAACGTCTACAACCTGGTCACCAAGCGCGCCGTCTGCCACGAGGGCGCGACCATGGAGTGGGTCGACGGCAACATCGGCTCCAAGGTGACCATGAAGTACCCGGCGGTCTACATGACCGGCGAGCACGCCAAGGGCGAGGTGCTCTCGGTGGCGATGGCCGGCGAGGGCCAGCACCAGGACGCGGGCGCCAAGATGGTGCACGCCGCGCCGCACACCTCCTCGACGATCGTGTCGAAGTCGATCGCCCGTGGTGGCGGCCGCACCTCGTACCGCGGTCTGGTGCAGGTGCTGGAGGGTTCGCACCACAGCCGGAGCACGGTCAAGTGCGACGCGCTGCTTGTCGACACCATCTCGCGCTCGGACACCTACCCGTACGTCGACATCCGCGAGGACGACGTGTCGATGGGCCACGAGGCGACCGTCTCCAAGATCAGCGACGACCAGCTCTTCTACCTGATGAGCCGGGGCCTGAGCGAGGACGAGGCGATGGCCATGATCGTGCGTGGCTTCATCGAGCCGATCGCCAAGGAACTCCCGATGGAGTACGCCCTGGAGCTGAACCGCCTGATCGAGCTTCAGATGGAGGGCGCGGTCGGCTGACGCCGCCTCCGCCCGGCCACGGACGGGCCCGGACCCGGTACGCCGGGTCCGGTCCAGCCCGCTTTGACCCTCCGATCCATGACAGACCAAGGAAGACATGACTACCCAGGCTTCCGCGCCGCCCAGCACCAAGTCGCAGGCGCTGCGCTCGTACGACGTCGCCGACTTCCCGGCCCTCACCGGCCTGGAGGAGGAGTGGCGTTTCACCCCGCTCAAGCGGCTCCGCGGCCTCAGTGGCGACGCGCAGGCCGGCGCCGGCACGGTCCGGCACGAGTACGGCGACCTGCCCGAGGGTGTGGCCGTCGAGCGCATCGGCACCGACGACCCGCGGGTGGGCAGCGTGCTCACCCCGGTCGACCGGGTCAGCGCGCTCGCGTACGGCGCCGCCGGGCAGGCGCTGCTGCTCTCGGTGGCGAGTGATGTCGTGGTGGGCTCTCCGGTGAGCGTGCGGGTGGTCGGCGACGGCGGCGAGGGTCTGGCCTTCGGGCACACCTTCGTCGAGGTGGGCCGCTTCGCGGAGCTGACGCTGGTGCTGGAGCACGTCGGCTCGGCGACCCTGGCCGACAACGTCGAGGTGTCGGTGGGCGACGGGGCCAAGCTGACGCTGGTGACCGTGGCCGACTGGGCGCCGGACGCGGTGCAGGCGCAGCACCTCAAGTTCAAGCTCGGCCGGGACGCC
Organism: Micromonospora sp. NPDC047557; assembly: GCF_043205095.1. Lineage (NCBI taxonomy): Bacteria > Bacillati > Actinomycetota > Actinomycetes > Micromonosporales > Micromonosporaceae > Micromonospora > Micromonospora sp. NPDC047557. The sequence goes on from NZ_JBIDDK010000021.1 coordinate 25,032, forward strand.
CGGGTGACGCACGTGCAGGTGAGCCTGGGCGGTGACCTGGTGCGCCAGTTCACCAGCGTGGAGTACACCGGCCGGGGCGGCGAGGCCGAGCTGTACGGGGTCTACTTCGCCGACGGCGGCCAGCACCTGGAGCACCGCCAGCTGGTCGACCACTCCGTGCCGGACTGCCGCAGCTACGTCGGCTACCGGGGTGCCCTGCAGGGCGCGGACGCGCACACCGTCTGGGTGGGCGACGTGCTGATCCGGGCCGAGGCGACCGGCACCGACACGTACGAGATCAACCGGAACCTGCTGCTCACGGACGGCGCGCGGGCGGACTCCGTACCCAATCTGGAGATCGAGACCGGCGAGATCGCCGGCGCCGGCCACGCCAGCGCGACCGGCCGCTTCGACGACGAGCAGTTGTTCTACCTGATGGCCCGGGGCATCCCGGAGGGTGAGGCCCGTCGCCTGGTGGTGCGCGGCTTCTTCGCCGAGCTGATCAACAAGATTCCGGTCGAGGAGCTGCGCGAGCGCCTGGGCGACGCGATCGAGGCCCGGCTGGCCAAGGCGGGCGCCTGATGATCCGGATCTGCTCCACCGAGGACGTGCCGAAGGGCACCGCGATCAGCGCGGACGTCGACGGCACCCCGATCGCCCTGGTGCACGGCGAGGACGGCGAGTTCTACGCCGCCTACGACGAGTGCTCGCACGCCGCGGTCGCCCTCTCCGAGGGTGAGGTCGACGGCTGCACGCTGGAGTGCTGGCTGCACGGCTCGCGCTTCGACCTGCGCACCGGCGCGCCGACCGGCCTGCCCGCCACCGAACCCGTCCCCGTCTACCCCGTCGAAGTCCGCGACGGCGACATCTACCTCAGCCTGACGCCGAGTAATGGAGTGACCCGATAATGAGCACCCTGGAGATCCGCGACCTGAAGGTGTCGGTCAAGCTGCCCGAGGGTGAGCTCAAGCCGATCCTGGCCGGCGTCGACCTGACCGTGAAGTCGGGCGAGACCCACGCGATCATGGGCCCGAACGGGTCCGGCAAGTCCACCCTGGCGTACTCGATCGCCGGCCACCCGAAGTACGAGATCACCGGCGGCTCGGTGACCCTCGACGGCGAGGACGTGCTGGCCATGACCGTCGACGAGCGCGCCCGCGCCGGCCTCTTCCTGGCCATGCAGTACCCGGTCGAGGTGCCCGGCGTCTCGGTGGCCAACTTCCTGCGTACCGCCAAGACCGCCATCGACGGCGAGGCGCCGAAGCTGCGCACCTGGGGCGGCGAGCTGCGCGGCGCGATGGAGCGCCTGCAGATGGACCCGGCGTTCGCCCAGCGCAACGTCAACGAGGGCTTCTCCGGTGGTGAGAAGAAGCGCCACGAGATCGTCCAGCTGGAGCTGCTCAAGCCGAAGATCGCGATCCTCGACGAGACCGACTCCGGCCTCGACGTGGACGCGCTGCGCGTGGTCAGCGAGGGCGTCAACCGGGTCCGCGACACCGGTGACACCGGCGTGCTGCTGATCACCCACTACACGCGGATCCTGCGCTACATCAAGCCGGACTTCGTGCACGTCTTCGTGGCCGGCCGGATCGTCGAGCAGGGCGGCCCGGAGCTGGCCGACAAGCTCGAAGCCGAGGGCTACGAGCGGTACGCCGCCGGGGCCGGCACGGCCAAGGCCTGAGTGGGGAAGGCGCTGCCGAGATGACCAGCATCGCGATCCCTGAGGGGATGCCGCAGTACGACGACGTGCCGCGTTTCGACGTGGCCCGGGTACGCGCCGACTTCCCGATCCTCGATCGGGAGATCAACGGCCACCCGCTGGTCTACCTCGACAGCGCCAACACCTCGCACAAACCCCGTCAGGTGCTCGACGTGCTCGACGAGCACTACGCACGGCACAACGCCAACGTGTCGCGCTCGGTGCACACCCTGGGCACCGAGGCCACCGAGGCGTACGAGGGGGCGCGGGCCAAGATCGCCGCGTTCCTTCACGCGCCGAGCGTCGACGAGGTGGTGTTCACCAAGAACTCCACCGAGGCGATCAACATCGTGGCGTACGCCTTCTCGAACGCCTCGCTGCGCCCGGACGGTGACCCCCGGTTCCGGCTCGGCCCCGGCGACGAGGTGGTGATCTCCGAGATGGAGCACCACTCGAACATCGTCCCGTGGCAGCTGCTCTGCGAGCGCACCGGCGCGACCCTGCGCTGGTTCGGAGTCACCGACCAGGGTCGGCTGGACGAGTCGGGCCTGGAGGATCTGGTCACCGAACGGACGAAGATCGTCTCGCTGGTGCACACGTCCAACATCCTCGGCACCGTCAACGCCACCTCCCGGATCACCGCGCGGGTCCGCGAGGTCGGTGCGCTGCTGCTGCTGGACTGCTCGCAGTCGGTGCCGCACCTGCCCATCGACGTGGTCGACCTGGACGCGGACTACATCGTCTTCACCGGGCACAAGATGTGTGGCCCGACCGGGATCGGCGTGCTCTGGGGCCGGGGTGAGCTGCTGGCAGCCATGCCACCGGTCTTCGGCGGCGGTTCGATGATCGAGACGGTCACCATGGCCCGCTCGACGTTCGCCGCGCCGCCTGCCCGCTTCGAGGCGGGCACCCCGCCGATCGCCGAGGCGGTCGCGCTCGGCGCAGCGGTGGACTACCTGACCGGCGTCGGTATGCCGGCCATCCAGTGGCATGAGAAGGAGCTGACGGCGTACGCGCTGGACGCCCTCGGCACGGTGCCGGACCTGCGGATCTTCGGCCCGACCGTGCCGATCGGCCGCGGCGGCACCATCTCGTTCGCGCTCGGTGACGTGCACCCGCACGACGTGGGCCAGGTGCTCGACTCGCTCGGCGTGCAGGTGCGGGTGGGCCACCACTGCGCGAAGCCGGTGTGCAGCCGGTTCGGCGTCCCGGCGATGACCCGGGCCTCGTTCTACCTCTACACCACCACCGAGGAGATCGACGCCCTGGTGGGCGGTCTGGAGCAGGTGCGGAAGGTGTTCAACTGATGGTGCAACTCGACCAGCTCTACCAGGAGATCATCCTGGACCACTACAAGCATCCGCACGGCCGTGGCCTGCGCGACGCCGACGATGCGGCCGACCAGGTCGCGGAAGCGCACCACGTCAACCCGACCTGCGGCGACGAGATCACCGTCCGGGTGGCCACCGACGGCGACGTGCTGCACGACATCTCGTACGACGGCATGGGCTGTTCGATCAGCCAGGCGTCGGCGAGCGTGCTGCACGAACTGCTGCGCGGTCGGGGCACCGGGGAAGCATTCGAGGTGCACGAGGCGTTCGTCGAGTTGATGTCCGGACGTGGCCAGGTCACACCGGACGAGGACGTACTCGGTGACGGGGTGGCCTTCGCGGGCGTCGCCCGCTACCCCGCCCGGGTCAAGTGCGCGCTGCTGCCGTGGATGGCGTTCAAGGACGCCGCGGCACGCGCCGGCGTGGGCGTGGGCCCGGAGGTGAAGGCGTGAGCGAGCGTCAGCGAGCGATTTCCAGCAGCACGGTGGTGCCGGATGGCATCACGAAGCGAACCGGAGGGACGGCATGAGCGAGAACACCGCTACCGCGGCGACGCCGGAGGCCGGTGACGCCACCGCGGCGCCGCAGACCGACGCCGTGACGACCGACGGGGCCGCGACGACCAACGCCGCTGCGACCGACGGCGCTGCGACCGACGGCGCGACGACCGACGGCGCTGCGGTCCCGGGTGCCGGCGACGCCGCCACCTCGACGGGCGGCGTCAGCAAGGCGATGATCGCCGACATCGAAGAGGCGATGAAGGATGTCGTCGACCCCGAGTTGGGTATCAACGTGGTCGACCTGGGCCTGGTGTACGGGGTGCACGTCGACGACGAGAACGTCGCGACCCTGGACATGACGCTCACCTCGGCGGCCTGCCCGCTGACCGACGTGATCGAGGACCAGGCCCGGCAGGCGCTGACCACCGGCCCGGGCGGCGGCCTGGTCAACGACATCCGGATCAACTGGGTGTGGCTCCCGCCGTGGGGACCGGACAAGATCACCGATGAGGGTCGGGACCAGCTCCGTTCCCTGGGCTTCAACGTCTGACCCGACTCCGTAACACCTTCGTCGAGCGCGGTGCCCTCTGGGTGCCGCGCTCGATCCGTTGTGGGATGCGCGGGCCTATGCGCGTACGCGGCACCGCTCGACCCCGGCGCCGAGGCCGACGAGGTCAGCGCCCTGCTGGCCTACCTCGGCCGCGACCCCCGGTGGCCCGGAGCGCGGCACTGATGGGCCCTGATGGCCCAAGATCGTGCTCGATCAGTGATGTAGTGGCCTCGCCGGCGCACCGAGGCCACTACATCCTGGTTCGAGCACGATCTTGACCGGATCGTCGTTGGCGTTCGCGGCTCGCCTCCGGATGGCTCGCGGCTGGCCGGCGCCGCCAAGATCCGCGCAACATCCCCGATGTTGCTGTCTCCCGCCCGTCTGAGGCAGCAACATCGGTGAAGTTGTGAGGATCTTGGCGCGGGGCGCGGGGCGCGGGGCGCGGGGCGCGGGGCGCGGGGCGCGGGGCGCGGGGCGCGGGGCGCGGGGCGCGGGGCGCGGGGCGCGGGGCGCGGGAAACTCCGTTGCGGGGGCGTGGGTGCGGCGCGCAGGATGCCGACTGTGATCGAGGCGTACCCGATGCAGGTTTCTGTCCGTGCGGCCACCGCCGCGCGTCGACAGCGCGCCGTGCCCGGGTTGGCCTCGATTCGCCGCCCGTTGTCGTGAGCGGCGCGTTCCTCGCCGGTCTGGTGGCCGGGTACGGCGTCGCCATCCCGGTCGGCGCGATCGCGATCCTCATCCTGGGGCTCAGTGCCCGTACCTCGTTCCGGGTCGGCGCGGCCGCGGCGCTCGCGGTGGCGACGGCCGACGGGCTGTACGCGGCGGTCGCCGCGCTCGGCGGCGCGAGCCTGGCCGGGGTCGTCGCGCCGGCGGCCGGTCCGCTGCGGGTGGTCGCCGCCGTGGTCCTGCTGGGGCTCGCCGCGCACGGACTCTGGCGCACGTGGACCACTCACCGCGCCCGGCCGGCACCGTCGGCCGGTGGGGGCCTGCGCACTCCCGGGCGGGCGTACGCGGCGGTGCTCGGGCTGACCCTGCTGAACCCGACGACAGTGCTCTACTTCGCCGCGCTGGTGCTCGGCCGCCGGGACACCGCGGACGCGAACGGGCTGACCGCCGCGCTCTTCGTGGCCGGCGTGTTCCTGGCGTCGGCGAGTTGGCAGCTGCTCATCGCGGGCGGCGGCACGATTGTCGGCCGGGCGCTGACCGGGCCGCGTGGGCGGCTGGTCACCGGCCTGGTCTCCAGCGCGCTCATCGCCGCGCTCGCGGTGGCGGCGCTGCTGCCCGGCTGAGCCGCACCCGCCCGACGCCCCGACCGGAGCCGCCGTGGCGTACGGTCGGGGCCGTGACCAGTCGACCCGCAGCCGGGGGCGGCCGGTGGGTCGAGGTCGACCCGGCCCGCGTCGGGCGCTGGGTCGAGGGCTTCGCCGACCGGCACGGCCCGCCCACCACCACCGCGCGGGAGTACGGCCTGCTGCTCACCGCCCCCGACGGGACCACCGCCGAGCTGTACGCCCCACCGGGCGCTCCGGTCGGCGCGGACGTGGCCGCCTTCGTCGCCGCCGCCGGCACACCGCACCGGATCGGCCTGCTGCTGGCCCGCAAGGGCGCGGTGGCGGTCGGTGTGGCGCAGGGCCCCGACCTCGTGGTCTCCAAGGTGGACACCCGGTACGTGCAGGGGCGCACCGCCGCCGGGGGATGGTCGCAGCACCGGTTCGCCCGCCGGCGCGACAACCAGGCCAAGGCGGCGCTGGGCGACGCGGCGGACCTGGCCGTACGCCTGCTGTTGCCGGAGGCGGCGCGGCTCGCGGCCCTCGTCGGCGGCGGTGACCGGCGGGCCGTGGACACCGTGCTGGCCGACCGGCGGTTGGCTCCGCTCGTGCCGCTGCGGGCCGAGCGGCTGCTCGACGTGCCGGAGCCGCGGCACGCGGTGCTGGTCGCGGCGGTGAGCGCGGCCCGGGCGGTACGGATCCGGCTGCGCGACCCGGAACCCGACCCCGCTTCGTGACGTCGGCGGCGCGCGTTCCGCCGGCCCGCTCCGGCGCACCAACGCGGCGGGCCGCAGGGGAGACGACCGCCACGCAGATCGGGGTTCCTGGCGTGCTGCCGGGCCGGCGGCCGGAGGATGGGCGGGTGGAGTTCCTGGTGGACATGGTGACGACGGTGCCCGACGGCACGTCCGAGGACGAGGTCGCCGACATGCGCGCACGTGAGGCGGCGCGTTCGGCCGAGCTGGTGGCACAGGGCAGCCTCCTGCGGCTGTGGCGGCCGCCGCTGGCGCCGGGGGAGTGGCGTACGTGGGGGCTCTTCCAAGCCGCCGACGCGGACGAGTTGGAGGCGGTCCTCGCCTCGATGCCGCTGCGCGCCTGGCGGCGGGAGACGGTCACCGGATTGACGCCGCATCCGAACGACCCGGGTCAGCCGCCTCGGCAGCCGGGGAGGTGACCATGGCCAGCAGCGAGGCGGAGATCCTGCGGACCGCCCTGGACCGGTGGAAGCCGGCGGTCGACGCCCACGAGCCGGACCAGGTCGCGTCGGCCTTCACCGAGGATGCGATCTTTCAGGGGCTGCACCCGTACACCGTCGGGCGCGACGGCGTCGCCGCGTACTACGCCGCGCAGCCGCTGGGCCTGACCGCCGCGTACGAGATCCGGGAGACCCGGCGTCTCGCCGACGACGCGGTCCTCGGCTATCTGGAGGTCGAGTTCGGCTTCACCGACCGGCCGGCGCTGACCGTGCACCTCGGCGTGGTCGTCCGGCAGGTCGGGGACGCCTGGTTGATCGGGCACTACCAGGTGTCGCGGCTCGACTGACCGCCCAACGACGATCGTGGCAGGCCTGCTCGGCGGGCCTGCCACGATCGCGTGGAGCTGTCAGAGCTGATCGGTGCCGAAGGTGTCGCAGCTCTTCGGGTCGCCGCTCTCGTAGCCCTGCTCGAACCACTTCTGTCGCTGGGCGGCGGTGCCGTGGGTGTACGAGCTCGGGTCGTTGCCCCGGCCGGACTTCTGCTGAATGGCGTCGTCGCCGATCGCGCCGGCGGTGTTCACCGCGTCCTGGATGTCCTGCTGGCTGATCGACTTGAAGATCGCCGTGTTGTTCTTCGACTTGGTCTCGGTGGCGTGGTTGGCCCAGGCGCCCGCGAAGCAGTCCGCCTGCAACTCCAGCCGCACCGAGCCGGAGGTGGGCCCGGTCTTGCCGTCCTGCGCCTTGGCCTCGGTGCCGAGCAGGTCCTGCACGTGGTGGCCGTACTCGTGCGCGAGAACGTACGGCTGGGGGAACTCGCCGTTGACGCCGAACTCGGACTTGAGGGTGTCGTAGAAGGTCAGGTCGATGTAGACGTGCTTGTCCGCCGGGCAGTAGAACGGGCCGACACCCGAGTCGGCCTGGCCGCAGCCGGTGTTCACGCTGTTGCTGAAGAACCGGGTGGTGACCGGTTGGTACTGGTCGCCGAACGCCTTCGGCATGGCGTCCTTCCAGTAAGCCTGGATGGAATTGATGTAGAGGGTGTTGCGGCAGTCCTCGGTCTTGGTCGCGCTCGTGGAGCACTCGGCGTCCAGGCTGGAGTTGTCGGCCGGCTGGTCGCTGCCGCCTCCGCCGCCGAGCTGGCTGAGCCCGAAACCGCCACCGGCCAACGCCAGCACGACGGCGATGATGATGCCGATCAGGCCGCCGCCCCGGCCGCCGCCCCCGGGGATCGGGATCCCGAGGCCTCCGCCCCCGCCACCTCCGCCGGATCCACGCATGTCCTCTACCTGACTGGTGTCGACCTGCGCGTTCTCGTTCAGCTCCATCGTGACCTCGATCGCGTGAAATGTCCTGTGATACGCCGTCAGCGCCGGACCGGGTCCGGACGGCGTTCCGGTACCCGATGATCTTGATTGGTAATCCAGCCCGGCTGCTCGACCCGCGCCCCGGTACACTTGTCCCCGTGCCGCGCTGCGAAGGCTGAACCGCCCCGCGCCGACGGGCCCACCGCCCGCCGGCGCTTTCGCGTGCCCTGAGTCAGCCTTCCAGACCCCGAGAGCGAGTCCCACGAGATGATCACTGCCACCGGCCTGGAGCTGCGCGCCGGCTCCCGGATCCTGCTGTCCGACACCACGCTGCGCGTGCAGCCCGGTGACCGGATCGGCCTGGTCGGCCGCAACGGCGCCGGCAAGACCACCACCCTGAAGGTGCTCGCCGGCGAGGGGCAGCCGTACGGCGGGCAGATCGACCAGCGCAGCGCCATCGGCTACCTCCCCCAGGACCCGCGTACGGGCGACCTGGAGGTCACCGGCCGCGACCGGGTGCTCTCCGCCCGTGGCCTGGACGTGCTGATGGCGCAGATGAAGGAGATCGAGGCCCAGCTCGCCGAGGACGCCAGCGACAAGCTGGTCCGCCGCTACGGCGCGCTGGAGGACCAGTTCGCCGCCCTGGGCGGGTACGCCGCCGAGGCCGAGGCCGCCCGGATCTGCGCCAACCTGGGGCTGCCGGACCGCGCGCTCGCCCAGACGATCGGCACCCTCTCCGGCGGTCAGCGCCGGCGCATCGAGCTGGCGCGGATCCTGTTCCGCGACGCCGGCGAGAACGGCGGCGGCATCCTGCTGCTCGACGAGCCGACGAACCACCTGGACGCGGACTCGATCACCTGGCTACGCGGCTTCCTGGCCAACCACAAGGGCGGCCTCATCGTGATTTCCCACGACGGCGCGCTGCTGGAGTCGGTGGTCAACAAGGTCTGGTTCCTCGACGCCACCCGAAGCGTGATCGACGTCTACAACCTGGGCTGGAAGGCGTACCTGGAGGCCCGCGAGACCGACGAGCGCCGCCGCCGCCGGGAGCGGGCCAACGCGGAGAAGAAGGCCGGCGCGCTGATGGCGCAGGCCGACAAGATGCGGGCCAAGGCCACCAAGACCGTCGCCGCGCAGAACATGGCCCGCCGCGCCGAGAAGCTGATCTCCGGCCTGGAGGAGGTGCGCGTCGCCGACCGGGTGGCCAAGGTGCGCTTCCCCAGCCCCGCCCCGTGCGGCAAGACGCCGCTCACCGCGACCGGCCTGTCCAAGTCGTACGGCTCGCTGGAGATCTTCACCGACGTCAACGTCGCGGTGGACCGGGGTTCCCGGGTGGCCATCCTCGGGCTCAACGGCGCCGGCAAGACGACGCTGCTGCGGATGCTCGGCGGGCTGCTCACCCCGGACACCGGCGAGGTGCACGCGGGGCACGGGCTGCGGCTGGGCTACTACGCCCAGGAGCACGAGACGCTGGACGTGGAGCGGACGGTGCTGGAGAACATGCGGGCCGCCGCCGTCGAGCAGTCCGACACCGACCTGCGCAAGATCCTCGGTGCGTTCCTCTTCTCCGGCGACGACGTGAACAAGCCGGCCGGGGTGCTCTCCGGCGGCGAGAAGACCCGGCTGGCGCTGTCCACCCTGGTCTGCTCCGGCGCCAACGTGCTGCTGCTCGACGAGCCGACGAACAACCTCGACCCGGTCAGCCGCGAGCAGGTGCTCGACGCCATCGCCAACTACCCGGGCGCCATCGTGCTGGTCACGCACGACCCGGGCGCGGTGCTCGCGCTCAAGCCCGACCGCGCGATCCTGCTGCCCGACGGCGACGAGGACGCCTGGAGCGACGACCTCCTCGAACTGGTCGAGCTTGCCTGACCGCCGGGCCGGGCCTCAGCCGAGCAGGTCCAGCAGCCGGCCGAGCACGCCGGAGCTGACCAGGATCACCACGCCGATGGTGACGAAGATGGCGGGCACCAGCCAGTGGCCGGCGCGCTCCACCAGCCGGACCACCCTGCGGTGGCTACCCAGCCAGGCCGCGCCGGCGCACCACAGACCGACGAGCGCCACGAAGACGAGCAGGACGACCGCGCTGTCGCCGGGGCCGAGGGCCCGGAACACGGGTACGTAGACGGCCACGTTGTCGGCGCCGTTGGCGATGGTCACCCCGGCCACGCCGAGTGTCCCGCTGACGACCGTGGCCGGCTCGTCGTCGTCCGAGCCGCGCAGCGCGCGGACGCCCAGCGCGATCGGCAGCAGGCCGAGCAGCCCGGTCCACGGGTCCGGCACGACCAGCAGGCCGGCGGCGACCACCGCGCTGGCCAGCGCGAGGGCGCCGATGCCGAGGTACTGGCCGGCGACGATCTGCCAGGTGCGGGGCCGGCCGGTGGTGCGGGCGGCCACGAAGAACAGCGTGAGGATGACGATGTCGTCGACGTCGGTGGCGGCGAAGACCACCGCCGCTCCGGCCGCGGTGCCCAGCAGGTCGATCACGCCCGGGAGCGTACGGGCCGAGTCGTCACCGCTCGGCGGTGGCCCTTCCGGACGGCGTGCCGGGACCGATCGCGAGGATCACTCTATCGGGAAGCTGACATTGCATAGCGTGTCGGTTGGCGAAGAGTTGATATCTGGCGCATGATCGTCCGAGGCGGTCTAATAGGTGGGACCGTATCCGAACCGCACAGTCTGGGACGTGAGGACACAGCATGGCAGCCACTGGCACAGCCACCAGCACTGAGAAGGGTCGCCGGATCGTCGGAGCCGAGCGTCAGACGCTCGCCAAGGACCTGGTAAAGCGGTACACCTCGGGGGAGAGCATCCGCGCGCTGGCGGCCTCGACCGGCCGTTCCTACGGGTTCATCCACCGAGTGCTCACCGAGTCCGGGGTTCAGCTGCGTCAGCGCGGCGGTGCCCGGCGCCGCAAGAAGGCGTGACCCGCCCCTTCGCGTCGTTCACCAGCGCCGCGCCCCGGGCAGCCCGGTGACCGCCGAGGCGACCGGGGTTCGGCTGACCTGCGACGGGCCGGTTGCCACGGTGACGTTGTGCCGGCCCGACGTGCTCAACGCCCAGACGCCGGCGATGTGGCGCGCGATGAGCGACTTCTCCCGCGACCTGCCCGGCGACGTCCGGGTGGTGGTGGTGCGTGGCGAGGGGCGTGCGTTCTCCGCCGGCCTCGACCTCGCGGTTGCTGGCGCCTCAGGCCCGGGGTCGTTCGCCGAGCTGGCCGCGCTGCCCGAGCAGGAGTGCGCCGACCAGATCGCGGCGTTCCAGGCCGGCTTCACCTGGCTGCACCGGCCGGACGTCATCTCCGTCGCCGCCGTGCAGGGGCACGCGATCGGCGCCGGGTTCCAACTCGCGCTGGCCTGTGACCTGCGGGTCCTGGCCGCCGACGCGAAGTTGTCGATGGCCGAGGTGACCCTCGGGCTGGTGCCCGACCTGGCCGGCACGAAGCGCCTCGTCGAGCTGGTCGGCTATTCCCGGGCGCTGGAGATCTGCGCGACCGGCCGCCGGCTGGACGCCGCCGAGGCGGACCGGATCGGCTTGGCCACTCTTGTCGTACCACCGGGCGAGCTGGACGGCGCGGTCCGTGACCTGACCGCGGGCCTGCTGGCCGGGGCCCGCGACGCGGTGGTGGAGATCAAGGCCCTGCTCGCCGGCGCGGCGGGGCGGTCGCACGCCGACCAGCAGCGCGCCGAGCGGGAGGCGCAGACCCGCCGCCTGCGGGATCTGGCCGGCCGGGGAGAATAGTAAGGACCGTACGGGAAGATCCGGGTTACGACCGAGGTTGTCAGAGTCGTCGGGAGAATTGACCTGACGTGTGCGGTCCACCCGACGACCCGGAGGTGAGCGGTGTCCAACCCGATGTCCGGCGGTGGCATGGCCGGGTGGAGCATGCTCCGGTCGATGCGTAACCGCGACGAGGTCTCCACCCACCGGCTCAAGCACGGCGTGGCCCGCCGCATCGTGGCCTTCGCCCAGCCCTACCGGCGCGACATCATCGTCTTCCTGGCCACCGTGGTGCTGGCCGCCATCATCGGCGTGGCCACGCCGGTGCTCGCCGGTGACGTCATCAACGCGATCAACCGGGGTGGCAGCGAGGCCGGCCGACTCGTGGTCCAGTTGGCCCTGTTCATCGCCGGGCTGGCGGTCGCCGACGCGCTGCTGTCCCTGGCCCAGAGGTGGTATTCGGCCCGCATCGGCGAGGGCATCATCCTCGACCTGCGTACCCGGGTCTACGACCACGTGCAGCGGATGCCGCTGCAGTTCTTCACCCGCACCCAGACCGGCGCCCTGGTCAGCCGGCTCAACAACGACGTCCTGGGCGCCCAGCGGGCCTTCACCTCCACCCTGTCCGGTGTGGTCAGCAACGTCATCCAACTGGTCCTCACCGCCGCGGTGATGTTCACCCTCTCCTGGCAGATCACCGCGCTCTCGCTGGTGCTGCTGCCGATCTTCATCATCCCGGCGCGACGGGTCGGGCGGCGGCTGGCCGACATCACGCGCGAGGCGTACAACCTCGACGCCAAGATGAGCGCGACCATGACCGAGCGGTTCGGGGTGGCCGGCGCGCTGCTGGTGAAGCTGTTCGGCCAGCCCGAGATCGAGGCCCGCCGGTTCGCCGACCGGGCCGAGCGGGTGCGTGACATCGGCATCCAGTCGGCCATGTACTCCCGGACGTTCTTCGTGGCGATGCTGCTTGTCGCCTCGCTGGCGCAGGCGCTCACCTACGGCCTCGGCGGGTGGCTCGCCGTCACCGGCGGCGTCAGCGCGGGCACCGTGGTGACCCTCGCGCTGCTGCTCACGCGGCTGTACGGGCCGCTCACCGCGCTCTCCAACGTCCGGGTGGACGTGATGAGCGCGCTGGTCTCCTTCGACCGCGTCTTCGAGGTGCTCGACCTCGAGCCCGGCATCGTCGAGAAGCCCGACGCGGTGCCGGTGCCCCGCGGCAACGGTCGCGTCGACTTCCGCGACGTCCGCTTCCGCTACCCGAGCGCCGCCGAGATCTCCCTCGCATCGCTGGAGGAGGTCGCCACCCTCGACCGGACCGTCAACGAGCCGGTGCTCAAGGGCGTCTCGTTCAGCGTCGAGCCGGGGCAGATGGTCGCCCTCGTCGGCCCGTCCGGCGCCGGCAAGTCGACGCTGTCCATGCTCATCTCCCGCATCTACGACGTCACCGACGGCCAGGTGCTGGTCGGCGGGGTGGACGTGCGCGACGCCACGCTCGCCTCCCTGCGCGACGAGATCGGCGTCGTCACCCAGGATTCGCACCTGTTCCACGAGACGATCGCCGAGAACCTGCGCTACGCCAAGCCGGACGCCACCGACGACGAGATCTGGGCGGCGCTCGCCGGCGCCCAGGTCGCCGACCTCGTCCGGTCGCTCCCCGACGGGCTGGACACCACGGTGGGGGAGCGCGGCTACCGTTTCTCCGGCGGTGAGAAGCAGCGCATCGCGATCGCCCGGCTGCTGCTCAAGGCCCCGTCGATCGTGATCCTCGACGAGGCGACCGCACACCTGGACTCGGAGAGCGAGGCGGCCGTGCAGCGGGCGCTGTCGGTGGCGCTGGCCGGGCGTACCGCCCTGGTGATCGCGCACCGGCTCTCCACCGTCCGCGACGCCGACCAGATCCTCGTGCTCGACGGCGGGCGGATCGTCGAGCGGGGGCGCCACGACGAGCTGGTCGCGGTCGGCGGGCTCTACGCCGAGCTGTACCGCACCCAGTTCGCGGTCGCCGACTCGCCCCGGCCCTTCGTGGACGCGACCGGTCCCGAGCCGGTGGTCATGCCCCTGGGCACGTACGTCGCCGACGAGGCGATGCCACCCGCCGCCGCCAACTGACCCGTCAGGTGCCGATCGGGGGGTGCGGCGAGTCGATCGTGCGCACGCCCCGCGAGCGCAGCAACGCGTTGACCCGGTCGGTGATCTGCCGGTCGGGCTTGCGCAGCATCCAGATGCGACCCACGATGACCGCGCTGTTGGGGCCGGGCACGTCCCACGGCCCGCCGTTGGGGTAGACAGCCAGGGCGACCTGACCGAAGCCCGGCCGCGTCAGGCCAGCTTCGCGGATCTCCTCCCAGCGGTAGCGGCGAGTGACCCGGCCACGGCGCCGGATCCACAGTCCGGTCTCGTCGGCCAACAGGGCGTCGCCCCGCTGTCGCCAGGCCACCACCACCGTGGTGAGCAGAAGAGCGACCGGTACGAACGGGAAGGTGGGCGCCAGCCAGACGCCAGCGGCGACCAGCGCGGCGAGCACACCGAGTGGGACGAGGACCGCAGGCCACAGCCGCGAGGAGAGCAGCTCCTCCAGCCCAGGCTTGCAGTCGTCGGCCATGTGGCGATCGTTCCCAGTCCACGATGGAACGAACCTGTCGATTATGGTGCCGGGACCAGTGGAAGCGGCGGCCCAGGAGTGGGTTACTCGGCTACGAACACACCCACGCCCCCGAGCGTTGATCGACTCGGGTTCCTTGAATCCGGGGTGTCCCGGTCAGGCCGACAGCCCGACTTCCATGAAGTCGAGTTGATCAGTGGCAGTCGGCGTCAGTCCGGTCGACGGTCCGGCAGGCCGGTCGCCTCGCGCAGCTCGGCGAACGCGGCCCCCAGCGTGACCGGCGTGAAGTGCGCGTTCAGGCCACTCGGGTTGGGCAGCACCCACAGCCGCGCCCCCGCCAGCGACTCCGGCTGCGGCCCGAAGGCGGCCTTCGGCCGCTGAAAGCCGATCCGGTACGCGGTCACCCCGACCACGGCCACCCAGCGCGGCCGGTACCGGGTCACCTTGTCGGTGAGGATCGCGGCGCCGTCCAGCAGCTCCTCGGCGCTCAGCTCGTCGGCGCGGGCGCTGGCCCGGGCTGCCATGTTGCTGATGCCGAGCCCGAGGGCAACTCGCCCTGCTCGCTCGGGTGCAGCAGCCGGGGAGTGAACCCGCCCAGGTGCAGCGCCGGCCAGAACCGGTTGCCAGGCCGGGCGAAGTGCCAGCCGGTGGCGGCCGACCAGAGGCCCGGGTTGATCCCGACGAAGAGCACCGACAGCTCGGGCGCGAGCACGTCGGGGATGGTTCGGTCGGTGGCGGCGGCCAGATCCGCCCTGGTCGGACGTGGATGCCCAGCACCCGCACGACCTCCCAGCGCGGGCGGCACATCCCCGCCTCGGCCGCCCCCGCCGGGTGTCGGAGCGCCGGCTCGCCCGACGGGTGTCGACGCTCCGGTTCGGCCGCCGGGTGTCGGAGCGCCGGGCGTCGACGCGCCGGCTCGGCCGCCGGGTGTCGGAGCGCCGGGTGTCACAGGCCGCGCAGCGCGCCGCCGTCGACCGGCACGGTGAGGCCGGTCAGGTAACTGGCGGCGGGGGAGAGCACGAACGCGGCCACCCGGCCGAACTCGGCCGGGTCGCCGAGGCGTCGCAACGGGATGCTCGCCTCCGCCTCGGCGCGGGCGCGCTCCGGGTCGCCGGTGGCGGCGAACAGCTCCCGGTTGCGGTCGGTCAGGATCCGGCCGGGCAGCAGGCCCACCACCCGTACGCCACGCGGGCCGTAGTCGTCGGCGATGTCCTTGGCGACGCCGACCAGGCCGGGTCGCAGGCCGTTGGAGATGCCCAGGCCGGGCACCGGACCACGGGCCGAGGTGGAGAGCACCAGCCCGATCGCGCCCCCGTCGGGCAGCGCGGCGGCGACGGTGCGCGCCGCGCGGACGGTGCCCAAGAAGACGGTCTCGAAGGAGTGCCGCCACTGCTCGTCGGTGATCGACGCCGCATTACCGGCGGGTGGGCCACCGACCGAGATGAGCGCGCCGTCGATCCGGCCGAAGTGCTTCCGGGCCGCCGCGACGAGCCGCTCCGGGGTCTGCGGGTCGGCCAGGTCGGCGGTGACGCCGACCGCCCGGTCCGGGCCACCCAGCGCTTCGGCGGCGGCGTCGACGGCGTCGGCGTCGCGGGCCGAGAGCACCACCCGAGCGCCGTCGGCGACCAGGCACTGCGCCGTCGCGTAGCCCAGGCCGCGGGAGGCGCCGGTGAGCACGTACACCCGGTCGGTCAGTCCGAGATCCATGTCGCCGATCCTGCCGCATCCGCCTCGGGCCCGCCAACGCGGGCGGGCGGACGCGCGGCGGGGCGCACCAGGCGTACCCGACCGGCGATCTGCACCGCGACGGCGCCGCCGGCGCGGGCCACGGCCGGCAGCCGGCGCGGACGCGGCGCCCCACGCCCGTCATAGCGCAGGCCCGCCTCGCGGACGGCCAGCTCCTCGGCGCCGGCCGGGGGCAGCGCGTCGCGGTCCCGCAGCGCCCGGGCCAGGTCCCAACCGTCGCGCAGCGAACCGGCGGTGGGGCGCTCGGCGGCCCAGTCGGCGAAGGTCGCCGGCCACGCCGTGCCCAGGCCGGCGGCGAGCAGCGGCCAGTGCCGGGCCACCTCACCGGCCCGTTTGCGGCGCAGCGCCGCCCGGGTGGCGGCCAGCGGCCCGGCCGCGAACCCCGCCGGCGGCGGACCTCCGGCGACCAGCGTCGCCACCAGCTCCGCCTGCCGCGCGGCGAGCCCGGCGCGGGGATCGATGCCCGTCACGTCACGGCCGGGAAGCCGGCGGCGGCCGCCAGGGCGTCCAGTTCGGCGCGCAGCTCGACGGCCGGTGGGTAGCCGCCGTCGCGTTCCAGCAGCAGCGCCGGTGGCCGCTGCCGCGCGCAGAGCGCGCGGACCAGCTCCAGCACCTCCGGCGGCACCGGATCGGTGTGCGTGTCGTGGTAGAACCCGCCGTGCTCGGCCCCGCCGGCCACGTGCACGTAACCGATCCGGTCCAACGGCAGCCGGTCCAGCAGCGCGAGCGGGTCGCTGCCCCGGTTGCGGGCGTTGGCGTGCACGTTGGCGATGTCCAGCAGAAGCAGCGCGCCGGTGCGGTCGAGGATCTCGGTGAGGAAGTCCGCCTCGTCCAGCTCGTCGTCGGGCCAGTCGAACAGGGCGGCGATCGGCTCCAGCGCGATCGGCACGGGCAGCTCGGCCTGCGCTCGGGCCACGTTGGCGCAGACCGCGTCGACCGCCTCCCGGCTGCGCGGCAGCGGCAACAGGTGCCCGGCCTCCAGCCCGCCGGCCCGTACGAAGGCGATGTGCTCGCTGACCAGCGGGGCGTCGACCCGCTGCGCCACCGTGGCCAGGTGGGCGACGCGGGTCGGGTCGACCGGCTCGGCGCCGCCGAGGGAGAGCCGCACCCCGTGCGGTACGACTGTCACGCCGCGCTCCCGCAGCTCCGCCAGCCCTGGCGGGAGTGGCCCGGTCGCCGGCACCGACTCGGCCACCACCTCGACGAAGCGCAACCCGGGCAGCTCGACCACGAAACCGGCGATCTCGGGACGCCAGCCGATGCCGACGCCGGACGGGGCGGTCATCCGCCGCACCCACCGCCGCCGCACCCGCCCCCACCGCCGCCACCGCAGGAGCTGCCGCCGCCACACGAGCTGCCGGCGGTGCCCGATGACCCGCTGCTGGTGCCCGACGACCAGCCGCTGCTGGCGATGGCCTGGCGCTGGATCTCGGCCTGCTCGGCGAAACCCGGGTCGATCGCCCAGAGGGACGCGGTGCCGTACAGCGCCACGCCCATAGCCGCGCCCGCCGCGCCGTAGGTGGCGTACGCGGGGGCCGAGGCGGGGGCCAGGTGGGTGTGCCGCCCCCGCAGGTCGCGCAGCGCGGCGCGGCCGGCCCGGCTGGTCTGCGGCACTCGCCAGAGCAGCAGTACCGCCACCAGCACCCCGACCAGGGTGAGCAGCAGGTAGCCCACGGGCCTCCCGTTGGCCAGGCCGGCGAACAGCCGCACCACGCCGAGCACCAGCAGCGCGGCGAGGAGGCGCGCCCACCGTCGTGCGGTGGCGCGTCGCGTCGGGCTCACGAGCAGGCCACGCTCTTCGAGGCCGGTACGGAGCTGGTCGAGCGCGGTGACCACCCGTTCGTCCTGGCCCAGGTCCCGGACACGCAAGTGCTGGTGGGCCGCCCAGTGGATGGCGCTGTCCAACGGGGTGAGCCCGGTCGGCGCCGCCCCGACGGTGGTCAGCCGGCGGTCCGGCCGTACGCCGATCGCCCCGCTGCCGCGCAGCCCGCCGAGCGCGGCGTGCACGGCGAGCGCGGGCCCACCGTTGAGGTACGCGACCTGTTGCGGGCTGAGCGGGTCGGCGGCGGCGTGCCCGCCTTCGGTGGCGAGGCGGACCCGGTGCAGCACCGCGAGGGCGACCACGACGGCGGCCGCCACGAGGTAGAGCCGGAGGAAGGTCGGGCCGGGGATGCCCCAGGTGTCGCCCGACGCGGCGTGGACGATCATCGGCTGCTCCTGTCGCCGGAGGGATCGGCGGCCCCATTGTGGAGCACGACCGCCACGGTCCCCGTCCCGGTGCGCGGCTGGCGTTCAGCGGCGGCGGACGGCCTCCCCGGCCAGGGCGACGGTGCGGCCGGCGTTCAGCGGCGGCGGACGGCCTCTTCGACCAGGTCGAGCACCGGGCCCAGGTCGCCGGCCGGTCGGCCCATCGCCAGGTGCAGCACCAGGCCGTCGTAGGCCAGCTCCAGGAACTGGGCCAGCACGTCGATCGGTACGTCCTCGCGCAGCACCCCGGCGTCGCGTTGGCGGGCCAGCCGGTCGCGGGTCGCCTCGGCGATCGCGGCAGACCGTTCGGCCCAGCGCTTGGCGAACGCCGGATCCGTGCGCAGCCGGCGGGAGACCTCCAGTTGGCTGCCCAGCCAGCCGGTGGTGTCGGGGGAGACCGCCCGGGCCAGCAGATCGCGCATCACCTGCACCAGACCGTTGCGGGCCACCGTCTCGACCATGGCGGCGGCGTCGTCCTCCGCGACGGCGAGGAAGAGCGAGTCCTTGTCCCGGAAGTGGTGGAAGATGGCACCCCGGGACAGCCCGGTGGCCTCCTCGAGGCGGCGGACGGTCGCCCCCTCGTAGCCGAGCCGCGCGAAACACGCCCGCGCGGCGGCGAGGATCTCCTGCCGGCGCGCGTCGAGCTGGTCCTGGCTTACTCTGGGCACACGTCGATCGTCGCAGGTCACCCCGGGCCATGCAAACCGTACGTACGGCTTGGTGCGGTGCCGTTTACCATCCTCCGGTGACCCCGCTGCACCCCACGCCCACCGCGGCGCTGACCGTCGCCACCGTCCAGGCCGCCCCCGTACCCGGTGATGTCGCCGGCAACGCGGTGGCCGCCGCCGAGTTGGTCCGTCAGGCCGCCGGACAGGGCGCCCGGGTGGTCGTCCTCCCCGAGCTGTACCTGTGCGCGTACCACCCGCCGACCCTCGCCGCCGATCCGGTCGGCACCGACGTCGTGGCCGACCCGGCCGGGGTGGTCGCCGACGATCGGCTCGACCCGTTGCGCGCCGCGGCGCGGACGGCCGGGATCACCGTGGTGGTCGGGGCGGCGGCGCGGCACCCGGACGGCCGGCGCACCATCGCCGCCCTGGTGGTCGACCGCGCCGGCACGATCCGGGTCGGGTACGACAAGCAGCAGCTGTGGGGCGACGAGCGCGAGCTGTTCAGCCCCGGCGGTCGGGGCGCCACGCTGCTGGTCGACGACTGGCGGCTCGGGTTGGGCATCTGCTACGACGGTTGCTTCCCCGAGCACGGCCGGGCCGCCGCGCTCGACGGCGCGCACGCCTACCTGTGCCCCAGCGGCTACCTGGCCGGCTCCGAGCACCGCCGGGACCTGTACTACGCCGCGCGGGCCCTGGACAACACGATGTTCGTGGTCTTCGCCAACGCGGTCGGCGGCAGCGACCCGTGGCGGTTCAACGGCGGCGCGGCGATCTACGACCCGCAGGGACGTACGCTCGCCCGGGGCGCTGACGAGGGCACGGCGGTGCTGGTGGCGACCCTCGACCCGGCCGCGCTCACGGCCACCCGGGAAGCCCATTCGATGCTCGCCGATCTGCTGCCGAGCCAGGGCCGCCCACGGGTGTCGCTGACCGGTTGAGCCCACCGTCAGGTCGACACCCGCGGGATCTGTTGGCGGACACGTCGGTCCCGTAGGGTGCCCGAGTGCCACTGCTCCTGCTGGACCTGGACAACACCCTGCTGGATCGGGCTGGGCCGTTCCGCCGCTGGGGTGAGCGCTTCCTGGACGGTATCGGCGCGCCCCCCACCGACATCGACTGGCTGGTCTCGATCGACGCGGACGGGTTGACCGACCGCTGGGACCTGGCCGACGCGATCCGGGACCGCTACGAGCTGCGGATCCCCTCGATCGACCTGGTGGAGGAGCTGCACGACGGGGTGGTGGCGCAGACCCGCCTCGATCCCCTGACCGCCTGCGCGCTGCGGATCGCCGACGACGCGGGCTGGGTGCCGGTGGTGGTCTGCAACGGCACCGTACGCGTCGAGGACGCCAAGATCCGCCGTACCGGGCTGGACCGGTACGTCGCCGACTGGGTGATCTCCGAGGAGGCCGGGGTCAGCAAGCCCAACCCGCGGATCTTCGCGCTCGCCGCGCAGCGGGTCCGGATGCCGCTGCGCGGCGCCTGGGTGGTCGGCGACAGCCCGGAGGCGGACATCGGGGGCGCTGCGGCCGTCGGGTTGCCCAGCGTCTGGCTGCACCGGGGACGGACCTGGTCGGACGTCCGGTTCGCGCCGAGCCGCACCGTGGACGGGTTGATCGCCGCGGTCGCCACGGTGCTCGCGAGCTGACGCGGTTCGCCGCCACCGGACGCGGCGCGCACCGGCCGGGGCGGCGGCAGCGGTAATTCGATTGACCGGCCGTCGGGGCGACGGCAGCATGGGCGGCGCATCGCGCACCCGGGCGTACGCCCGGTCGAGGAGAGGGGGTCGGTCATGGCCGTCTTCGCAGGTCGCTTCCAGCTGCCTAACTCAGCCTCGACCAAAGGAACCTCACCACAGTGCGCGATCATGACCTGCCGGCGCTGGAGCGCCGCAGCCGCGGCAAGAGCCGCTTCGACGACGACGAACCGCAGTTTCTGAAGCGCGGGCGGCCCACCGAGCCGCTCGCCGACCCCGACGGCGATCCTGACCCGGCCACCGGCGAACGCTGGTCGTCGTGGGACGACGCCGTGCACGGCCCTGCGCCGCACCCGCAGTGGCTGGTCACCGAGCTGGCCGCCAAGGACACCGAACTGGGTGTGCTGAAGACCGGTAAGGAAGCGGACGTCCACCTGGTCCGCCGGGCGGTACCGGACACGGACCGCTCCTGCCTGCTGGCGGTCAAGCGATACCGGGACGCCGAGCACCGGCTGTTCCACCGCGACGCCGGCTACCTGGAGGGGCGCCGGGTGCGGCGGTCCCGGGAGAACCGGGCGATGGCCGGACGGACGGCCTTCGGCCGGCAGATGATCGCCGGGCAGTGGGCGGCGGCCGAGTTCGCCGCGCTGGCCCGGCTCTGGGAGATCGGCGCCGGGCACGACCGGATCGCCGTGCCGTACCCCGTGCAGTTGCGGGGCACCGAACTGATGTTGGAGTTCGTCGGCGACGCCGAGTCGGGGCTGGCCGCGCCCCGACTGGCCCAGCTACGGCCCGGCCCGGCCGAGCTGCGCGACCTGTGGGGCCAGCTGGTCGAGGCCCTGCGCGTGCTGGCCCGGGCCGGCTACGCCCACGGCGACCTGTCGCCGTACAACCTGCTCGTGCACTCCGGGCGGCTGGTGGTGATCGACCTGCCGCAGGTGGTCGACGTGGTGGCGAACCCGCAGGGGCCCGAGTTCCTGGCCCGCGACGTGCGGGTGGTCAGCGCCTGGTTCGTGGCCCGAGGGCTGGGCACCGAGCAGGTCGACCCCGGTGCGCTGACGGGGGAGCTGCTGCGGGAGGCGGGCATCCGCTGACCGGAGCGGGTCGGGCGGCCTGAGCGGCTGCCCGACCCGCCCGTACCCGTCACTGCAGGTAGCGCTCGACCTCGGGCTTGGGGCGTTCGCCCTGGGAGTCCGGGTCGCCGTGGGTGGTTCGGGCGGCCCGACGGCGGCGCAGCAGGTCCCAGCACTGGTCGAGGGACTCCTCCAGTGCGCGCAGCCGCTCGCTGGCCTCGCCCTCGGTGCCCGACTCGTGGGCCTGGGCGTCCGCGCGCAGCCGGTGTTCCTCGTCGACCAGCTCGGAGATCCGGTTCAGGATGGTCTTGTCGTCCATGCCACAGAGCCTGGCACAGGGTGCCCGACATCGCCCGGATTCGCAGGTACCGGTGCGTCCTGGCGCACACCCGCCGCCCGCCCTCTGGGATCGCACGGGTGCGACCCGGCGGGCGGCCCCGCTGGCCGGGCGGCCCACGGGCCCGCCGTCCCGCGGGCCCGTCGGCGGCGCCGACCCCCACGTGTACGGGTGCGACCTGCATCGGTGCCGCCTCCTGACCATCCACTCAGGACTCCAGGCCGCCATCGCCATCGATGTCCGTCGGGCGCGTCGGGGGAATCTCACCGGTCACAGGTCTGGAGGTGCCCCCGAATTGGTGAGATGCTTCCGTCGCCCAGAAGGTGAAAGTTCCACAGTCCCGACCGGCCGAAGTGGACAACCCAGGCCGGCGGAACGACGAGGAGACGTTGCATGTCCCAGGTGTCCGATGCCGGCCCCACCCCCGTCAGCACCGAACCCCGGATGATCCCGCTCCGTCGCGCCCTGCCCGCGCTGGTTCGCGACCCGCTCGGCGCGCTTGTCGACTTCGCGGACGCCGCTGGCGGTGAGGTCGTCCGGCTGAACCTCGGCTCGTTCCGCCCCTACCTCGTCAGTCACCCGGAGCACCTGCAACGCGTCCTGAGGGACAACGTTGCCAACTACACCCGCGACGGCGACGGCCTGTTGTGGCGGCCCGTCCGTCGGATCGTCGGCGACGCCATCCTGGTCGCCGAGGGCGAGATCTGGGAGTCCAGCCGCGGCGCGCTGCAACCGCTGTTCACCGCGAAGCGGGCCGAGACGCTCGTCGACCGGATGGCCGAGGCGATCAACGAGGCCGTCGACGAGTGGCTGGAACCGGCCCGCGACGGCCGCCCGATCGACGGCGGCGGCGAGCTGACCCGGATCGTGCTGCGGACCACCATGCGGGTGCTCTTCGCCGACCGCATCTCCGTGCCGGACGCGCTACGGATCAGCGCCGCGCTGGACACCGTCACCACCGCGATGCTCCCGCGCCTGCTGGTGCCCTTCGTGCCGTACGCGGTGCCGATGCCCGGCGACCGACGCTTCCGGGATGCCGTGCGGACCATCGACGAGGTGGTGCTGCCGATCATCCGGGAGGCCCGGGCGCGGCCCACCGACGGCGACGACATCATCTCCACCCTCTGTCGGCCGCGGGCCGACGGCAGCGAACCCGACGAGTACGCGATCCGCGGCGACGTGGTGGCGATGTTCTCCACCGCCACCGAGACCACCATCGCCCTGCTCTCCTGGCTGTGGCCGGTGCTGGCCTCCCGGCCCGACGTGGCCGAGCGGATGACCGACGAAATCGAGCAGGTCGTCGGCGCGGAACGGGTCGGCCGCGAACACCTGCCGCAGCTGCGCTACGGCCGCATGGTGCTCGACGAGATGCTGCGGCTCTACCCGGCCGGCTGGATGATCCCCCGGACCGCCGTCGGCGACGACGTGCTGGGCGGTGTGCGGATCAAGGCTGGTGGCACCGTGCTGGTCAGCCCGTACGTCACCCAGCGGATGTCGACGTTCTGGGACGACCCGACGCTCTTCGACCCGGAGCGCTTCGCGCCGGAGAAGCCCCGGCGGCGCTACCGCTACTCGTACTTCCCGTTCGGCGGTGGCCCGCACCAGTGCCTCGGGCAGTACCTGTTCCTGCTGGAGGCGCAGCTCATCGTCAGCACCGTGTTGAGCCGCTACCGCTTCCGACTGCGCGAGCCCGTCGGCCTGACACCCCGGCTCGGCGCCTCGCTGCAACCCAAGCAGCGGGCCGAGCTGATCGTCACTCCGGTCGAGCGGCCGGTCGTGTCGTGACCGGGGCGCCGTGGCCGGTGCAGGCCGGGCCCGACGCGGTCGCCGAGCAGGGCCGGGTGTGCGCGCTCGCCGTCCGAGGCGTCCGCGACCTGCAGGGCGTCACCGCAGCCCATCCGGAACTCTTCGACGCCGCGCCGTTCGACGCCGCGCTGCTCAGCTCGGTGGCCACTGCGATCGCGTTCACCGCGCCGTGGCACACCGCCGCCGAACTGCGGATCACCACCCGTACCCTGCTCTGGGTCTTCGCCGCCGACTGGCAGGTCGACTACCTCGCCCGGTCCGCCGACGACGTCCGGGCGATCGTGACCGACTGCCTGGCGGTCGCCGACGGCGCCGCGCCCCCGCCGGGCCGGCACCTGGCGAGGCTGCTGGCCGATCTGCGCGACGAGTTGACGACAGTCCCGGCGTTCGGCCGGCTGCGCCCGATCTGGCGTGACGAGCTGGCGCGGATGCTCGCCGCCGTGTCGCGCGAGTGGGACTGGAAGAACCTGCCGACCGACCCGACCACCGGGCGGCGCCTGCCGGACCTGGACCGCTATCTGGACAACGCCGACAACCTCGCCTGCTCCTTCGTCAACATCACGCACTGGATCGCCACCGGGGACGAGCGGACCCTCGCCCAGTTGACCGACCTGCTGGACGCCGGACGTGGCGTGCAGCGGGTGCTGCGGCTGGTCAACGACCTCGCCACGCACGGGCGGGACGCCGAGTGGGGCGACCTGAACGCCCTGCTGCTGGTCGACGACCCGGCGCGGGTGCACGCCCGGCTCGCCGAGCTGACCACCCGGTCCCGCGGCGACCTGGCCGCCCTCGCCGAACGCTGCCCCCGCCAGGCCGACTACCTGCACCGGCAGATCTCCTTCACGGGTGGCTTCTATCAGCTGTCGGACTTCTGGGGGGCGCGCGATGAGTGAAAGCTCCCCGCGCGTACTGGCCGAGCCGGCCACCGACGGCGCGCGCGAGCTGATCGCCGGCCTCGCGCTGCGGCCGTGGGGGCAGGTCGCCCCCTCGGTGTACGAGAGCGCCCGGCTCGTCGCCGACGCGCCCTGGCTGCCGGGGCACCACCAGCGGATCGGGTTCCTGCTGCGCGAGCAGCGCCCCGACGGCGCGTGGGGCCCACCCGAGGGGTACGCCCTGGTGCCCACGCTCAGCGCCACCGACGCTCTGCTCGCCGCGCTGGCCGACGGCGGGTGGTCCGGGGCGGACCTGCTCGCCCCGGTGGCGCGCGGACTGGCCGCGCTCACCGGCCGGCTGCTCGATACGCACGCGCGGACGTTGCCGGACACCCCGGCGCTGGACCTCATCGTCCCCGCGCTGGTCGAGTCGATCAACGGCCGGCTGACCCGGCTGGACCAGGCGAACGCCGACCGGCTGCCCCACCCGCCGCTGACCCTGCCACCGGGGCTCGGCCCCGACCGGTTGCGCGCGGTACGGGCCGCGGTGGCCGCCGGAGCGGCCCTGCCGACCAAGCTGGCCCACTTCTACGAGGTGCTGGACGCGACACCTGCCGACGCCGGGCCGACGCTCACCGCCGTCGGCGCCTCGCCCGCCGCGACCGCCGCCTGGCTGGCCGCCGCCGGCCCGGACGCCGGCCCCGCCGCCCACGACTTCCTGCGGCAGCTGATCCGCGACGGCGACGGGCCGGTGCCCTGCCCGACCCCGATCACCGTGTTCGAGCGGGCCTGGGTGCTCAGCGGGCTGCGTCGCGCCGGTGTCGCGGTCCACCCGCCGGCCACCGTGCTGCGCACCCTGTCCGCCGCCACCGCCGCCGAGGGCGTCGCCACCGGCGAGGGCCTGCCGACCGACGCCGACACCACCTCGGTCACGCTTGACGCGCTGGCCCGGCTCGGCCACCCCGCCGACCCGGCCAGCCTCTGGGCGTACGAGACGGCGGACGGTTTCTGCACCTGGCCGGGGAGCGAGGACGGCTTCTCGGTCACCACCAACGCGCACGTGCTCGACGCGTTCGGCCAGCACGTGGCCGCGCACCCCAGCGCGGACATGCGCTACCACCGGACGGTCGAGCGACTCAGCGTCGTGCTGCCGGCACACCAGCTCGCCGACGGCCCGTGGCAGGACCGGTGGCACGCCTCGCCGTACTACGCCACGGCCTGCTGCGTGCTGGCGCTGGCGGAGTTCGGTCGCGGCGGCGTGGCGGCCGAGGCGGTGGACCGGGCGGCCCGCTGGGTGCTGGACGGCCAACGTGCCGACGGCTCGTGGGGGCGGTGGGGCGGCACGGCCGAGGAGACCGCGTACGCCCTGCAGGTGCTGCTGGCCGCGCCGACCGGCGCGCCCCGGGTCGACGACGCCGTGGCACGAGGCCACGCCTACCTGCACCGGCCGTCGGGTCGGGCCGACCCTCCACTGTGGTACGGCAAGGAGCTGTACTGTCCTACCGCGATCGTCCGCGCGGCCGTGCTGGCTGCCTGCCGGCTGGCCTCCGTCCATCTGGCGGATGCCGACCGTTCGGTGGTGGATTGTGGTTACGAGTCAACAAAAACAACAACTTGAGGGGTTGTGTGGACACTGCTAGCGTACGCAGAGCCTCAGCCCCGTACGCCCCGCTGTGGCGGGACGTCGTCTTTCATGATCACCCGTTGATGAGCTGAGTCAACCCCGGCCTGGGACGGTTCAATGCGTTCTCGCGGTACGAGTATCCGCACCAAGGTTGTCGCCCTGCTGCTCTCCCTGGTCGCGCTCTGGATGTTCGCGGCATGGGTGACCCTGCGGGACGGTTTCAACCTGCTCGGTGTCCAGCTGCTCAACAGCAGGGTCTACACGCCCAGTGAGCCGCTGTTGCAGGAGCTCCAGTTGGAGCGGCGGCTGACCCAGGCGTACCTGAGCAACCCCGACGCCGAGCAGCGCGCGACGCTGGAGGCCGAGCAGGGCAAGGCCACGCAGTTGGCCGAGGACTTCGCCGCCTCGGTCCGCAACTGGCAGGTCGACGTGGCCGGCAGCTCGGCGCTCGACGCCCAGCTGGACGCCACCATCGCGCAGGTCGACGGCCTGAAGCAGACCCGCGCCGACGTGCTCGCCCGCAAGGTGGACCGGATCTCCGCCGCCGACGCCTACACCGGCGCCATCGAATCGATCTTCCGGATCTACGACGTCACCGGCAGCCTCGACGACAAGGAGATCGCCGCCGACGCGGCGGCCCTGATCCAGCTCAACCGGATGAAGGAGCTGATCTCCCAGGAGGACGCGCTGCTCAGCGGCCTCTTCGGCAACGGCCGGATCAGCGGCCCGGAGTACGCCCGCTACGTCAGCCTGGTCGGCGCCGAACGCTTCCTCGGCGAGGAGACCCGGGCCCGGCTCGCCGACGCCGACCAGCGCCGCTACCGGCAGCTCGTCGAGGGCGAGGCGTTCACCCGGCTGCGCGCCGTGCAGGACAGCATCATCCGTGAGGGCCGGCCGGCCACCCAGCTGCCGGTCAGCGCCGAGCAGTGGCGCGGCACCGTCGAGCCGGCACTGGCCGAGGTGAACGACGCCGTCACCGACGGCGGTGAGGGCATCGTCGGCCGGGCCACCGGCGTGGCCGTGATGGTCGTCGTCCGGCTGGTGCTCGCCACCGGCCTGGGCCTGCTCGCCGTCATCGCCTCGGTGGTCGTCTCCATCACCACGGCCCGGACCCTCCTGCGCCAGCTCGAGCGGCTGCGCCAGGCCGCCTGGCAGCTCGCCGACGAGCGGCTGCCCCGGGTGGTCGAGCGGCTCGGTCGCGGCGAGGAGGTCGACGTCGCCACCGAGGCGCCCCCGCTGGAATTCGGCACCGACGAGATCGGCCAGGTCGGCAAGGCGTTCAACGCCGTCCAGGAGACCGCCCTGAGCACCGCCGTCGAGCAGGCCGAGCTGCGCCGCAACGTCCGCGAGGTGTTCCTCAGCCTGGCCCGGCGTACGCAGGCGCTGGTGCACCGCCAGCTCACCCTGCTCGACGCGATGGAGCGGCGTGAACACGACGCGGAGGAGCTGGAGGACCTGTTCCGGGTCGACCACCTGGCCACCCGGATGCGGCGTAACGCGGAGAACCTGATCGTGCTGTCCGGCTCCACCCCGGGCCGGGCCTGGCGGCGCAACGTCCCCATGGTGGACGTGGTGCGCGGCGCGGTCGCCGAGGTGGAGGACTACACCCGGGTCAACGTGCTGCCGCTCGGGCCCGTCTCGCTCGCCGGTCGGGCGGTCGGCGACATCATCCACCTGCTCGCCGAGCTGATCGAGAACGGTCTGTCGTTCTCACCGCCGCACACCACCGTCGAGGTCCGTGGCCAGCTGGTGGCCAACGGGTTCGCCATCGAGATCGAGGACCGAGGCCTCGGCATGAGCGAGGAGGACCTGGCTGCGGCGAACCACCGCATCGTCGACCAGTCCGAGCTGAACCTCGCCAACGCCGCCCGACTCGGCCTCTACGTGGTGAGCCGGCTGACCGAGCGGCACGGCGTGCGGGTCCGGCTCAAGGAGTCCGCGTACGGCGGCACCACCGCCGTCGTACTCATCCCGTTGGACCTGGTCACCGCGAACGGGACCGATCCGGAGACCTCCGGCGCGTTGCCGGCCGGGCCGACGGCCATCGCCCTGCCCTCGGGGCCGTCCGTTGCCGGTCCCGCCGACGGCGGCCGCTCCGCCAGCCTCTCGTCGGTCGCGGTGGCCGCCGCGGCAACGGACACGAGCGGGCCGGCCGCGGCACAGCCGGTGGCCCCCCTCGCCCCGGTGCCGGCCGAGAGCAGCACCCCGACCGAGCAGCAGGTGGACGGAACCGACACCGACGTCGTACTCCCCACCCGGCAGCGGACGACCCTGGGCGCCTCGGCGGCGGAGCTGCCCACCCGGGCCCGGCGTGGACTGGGCCAGCCAGCCCTGGAGGGCCCGACGGTGCCCACCGGCCTGCCCGCGGTGGACCGGGCCGCGCCGAGCGGCGGCGGCAGCGAGCCGGGCGGCGAGGGCGGGCCGATGCCGGCGCGGGCCGAGACGGACCGGACCGGCTCGGGCCTGCCGGTCCGCGTCCGCCAGGCGAACATCGTTCCCGAGCTGCGCGACGACCCGGCGGCGGCAACCGAGTCCGACGAGGAGGACGTGGCACGGCCGCCGGAGCAGGTACGCCGGATGATGAGCTCGTATCAGACCGGTACCCGGCGCGGTCGGACCGACGCGGCGCGACTGCTCGGTGGCGCGTCCGACGCCTCGGCGAGCGGCACGCCCGAGCCAACCGACGAGGAACCACAAGCCACCTGACCGAGCGCCGGTGCTGCGGGTCCCCGCGCGGTGTGACGGTCAAGCCCAAGACGAATACGGCGCAACTGCCGGGCGAGAAGAGGACGACGAAGTGGCCCAGAAGACGGCTTCGAGTGCCGACCTGACGTGGTTGCTGGATGATCTGGTGGGCCGGGTGAAGCAGGCCGAGCATGCGGTCGCGCTCTCCACCGACGGGCTGTTGATGGCTTCCTCGCAGGGGTTGAGCCGCGACGACGGCGAGCACCTCGCGGCGATGGCGGCCGGCATCCAGAGCCTGGCCCGGGGCGCCGGCAAGCGCTTCGGCGGTGGGCAGGTGCAGCAGACCATCATCGAGATGCAGTCGTCGTTCCTGTTCGTCACAGCAGCCGGCCGCAACGCCTGCCTGGCTGTTCTCGCCAGCGAGGACGCCGACGTCGGTCTCATCGCGTACGAGATGGCGATGCTCGTCACCCGGGTCGGCAAGTACGTGGCCTCCCCGTCGCGGAGCGCCGAACAGTCGGCTGGCGAGAGGTAACGGCCATGACCGTGCAGGGGGAGTCCGCAGAGCATCAGTGGGTGGATGACCATGCGGGCCCGGTGGTGCGCCCGTACGCGGTGACACGCGGGCGTGCCCGTCCGGTCACCGGCACGTTCGACCTGATCTCCCTGGTCACCGCGACCCGAGCCGACGTGACGCCGGAGGTGGGTCTCGGTCCCGAGCACCTGGCGATCGTCGGCCTGTGCCAGCGAATACAGTCCGTCGCCGAGATCGCCGCCCACCTCGACCTGCCGGTGGGGACCATCCGGGTGCTCCTCGGCGACCTGGCGGCCCGCAACCTCGTGCAGGTACGCGAACCCCAGACCACGGCCGGTCTTCCCGACAACAGCATCTTCGAGGCGGTAATCAATGGACTACGGGCACTCTGAGCGGCCGGCGGGAGCGACGCCACTGCCCACCGCGATCAAGATCCTGGTCGCCGGTGGCTTCGGCGTGGGCAAGACCACCATGGTCGGCGCGGTGAGCGAGACCCGGCCGTTGCGCACCGAGGAGGTGCTGACCGAGACCGGCGTCGGCATCGACGACCTGTCCGGGGTGGAGGGTAAGACCACCACCACCGTGGCGATGGACTTCGGTCGGATCACCATCAGCGACGACCTGGTGCTCTACCTGTTCGGCACACCCGGGCAGGACCGGTTCTGGTTCGTCTGGGACGAGCTGGCGCTGGGCGCGATCGGCGCGGTGGTGCTTGCCGACACGCGCCGGCTGGCCGACTGCTTCCCGTCGATCGACTACTTCGAGGGCCGGGGCACCCCGTTCGTGGTGGCGGTGAACTGCTTCGAGGGCGCTCGCCAGTACCGGCTCGACGAGGTGCAGACCGCGCTGAACCTGGACCCGGGCGTGCCGGTGCTGCTCTGCGACGCCCGTCAGCGCGAGTCCAGCAAGGAGGTGCTCGTGACCCTCATGGAGCACGCCATGAAGACCCGCGAGGCCCGCCGCCGCGCTGCCAACGGAGACTGACCGAAGTTTTTCCGGGGAGGCTGTCCGGAACGCTCCTATCCGCTCGTCATGCTGGCGACAACCCGAGGGACAAGGAGCGACCGATGAAGTTCATGATGTTCGTTTGCAGCGACACCGCACCGGACACCGACCCGACCGAGCTGCCCGACATCCACAAGTGGGTGGCGGACAACGACGCCCGTGGCCGACGCCTGACCGGCAACGTGCTCGGGCCGGCCGGTGCTGCCACCACGGTCCGTGTTCGTGCCGGCGAGCTGCTGGTCTCCGAGGGGCCGTTCGCGGAGACGGCCGAGGTGATCGTCGGCTTCGACCTGCTCGACTGCGCGGATCTCGACGAGGCGATCGAGGTGGCGCGCACCCACCCGATGGCGCGGGAGGGGCGGCTGGAGCTGCGCCCGTTCGGGGCTCTGTCCAGCTGATCGGATGACCCTCACCGACAGCACGGCCGGTGTGTCCGACAGCGTCGGCGCGGCCGCGGCGGCGCGAGCCGTCGCGGCCGCCGGCGTCGACGCGTACCCCCGGATCGTCGCGACCCTGATCCGACTGACCGGGGACTGGGCGTTGGCAGAGGACTGTGCCCAGGAGGCCCTGGCCGTCGCGCTGGAGCGCTGGCCCGGCGACGGCGTGCCGGCGAACCCCGGCGGCTGGCTGATGACGGTCGCCCGAAACCGCGCGATCGACGTGCTGCGCCGGGCCGCCGTCGAGCGTCGCAAGCTGCACGAGCTGGCGGTGCTCGCGCCGGAGGACCCGCCGCCCGAGACCGGAGCAGGGGAGGACGTGGTGGACGACCGGCTGCGGCTCATCTTCACCTGCTGCCACCCGGCACTCACGCTCGACGCCCGGGTGGCGCTGACCCTGCGGACCATCTGCGGGGTGCCGACCGCCGACATCGCACGACTCCTGCTGGTCAGCGAGTCGACGATGACCCGCCGGCTGACCCGCGCCCGGACCCGCATCGCCGAGGCCGGCATCCCGTACCGGGTGCCGAGCGGGCCGGCGCTTGCCGAACGGCTGCCCGGCGTCCTCGCCGTGCTGTACCTGCTGTTCACCCGGGGCTACGTCGTCGACGGCGAGCCGGCCTTCGCTGACGAGGCGGTCCGGTTGGCTCGGCTGCTCGACCGGTTGATGCCGGAGCAGTCCGAGGTCGCGGCACTGCTGGCGCTGCTGCTGTTCCAGCACTCCCGCCGCGACGCCCGCCGCGACACCGCCGGCAACCTGCTCACCCTTGAGCGGCAGGACCGCGCGCGGTGGGACCGCGCGGCCATCGCCGAGGGCCAGGCCGCCCTTGCTCGGGTACGCGACGACGGGCCGTACGCGTGGCAGGCCCGAATCGCCGCCTGCCACGCCACCGCGCCGTCCGCCGAGGCCACCGACTGGCCGACGATCGCGCGGGCCTACGACGCGCTGGCCGACATCCGGCCCTCACCGGTGGTCGCGCTCAACCGCGCGGTCGCGCACGGCTACGCGTACGGGGCGTACGCCGGGTTGGGCCTGCTCGACGCGGCGCAGGCCGGGGGAGGGCTGGACGGCAACCCGCTCGCCGTGGCGGTGCGCGCCGATCTGGTCGCCCGGCAGGGTGATCGGCTGCGGGCCGCCGCGCTGTTCCGGGAGGCGGCGGGGATGACCGGCTCGACCGCCGAGCGCCGTGCGCTGCTCGACCGGGCAGACGACCTCGCGAGGTAGCCGTCTCCTCCGGGTCAGCCGCGCTTGGCCATCGCCACGAATCGGGTCCAGGCCGCCGGGTCGAAGGCGAGCGCCGGACCGGCCGGGTCCTTTGAGTCGCGTACGCCGATGACGTCCGCGAGGTTGTCGGCCACCTCGACGCAGTTGCCGCCGTTGTTGCCACTCCTGGTGCTCTTGCGCCACCGAGCGCCGGTCAGGTCCATGATGCTGCCGCTTCCCTGAGGAGATTGAGGGACTGCGCACAGAAAGGGCACCGTCGCGAATGCGCTCCCACCGTCGGTCGAGCGTAGCAACGTCGGCCGCTTTGTCGATGAGCTGCGCTTGCGTGCTACTCCGCGACGAAGGTTCCTGAGCCCGGTACGCCAACCACCAGTCCGCGCGACTTGAGAGCCTCCACGGCGCGCGCGACGGTCCGTCGGGCTGACCCGTACTCCTCAGCCAGCGCGTCATACGTAGGTAGGCGCGAGCCCGGCCGGAACTCCCCGGCGGCGATGCGTCGAGTTAGGTCGTCCTCGATCTCTCGGGCCGTGTACGGGATGGGCACGGACGTCATGGTCCTTCCTACCCAATCGGACCCTGCTTGCACCTATGGCACTACTTGACCTTCTGGCATTACTGGCACCACTTTGTGAAGAGTGCGGCGCGGCCTCTGGTGGACATCGAGTCGGCAGGGGTCGCTGCCGGATAGAAGGGACGTCCCGCCTTGTGACAGGAGGCGGGCGTCCCGCCCGTCGTGTGGAGGTGGTGCCGATGCTGTCCGAGGAGAAGCCGATGCAGGTGCCCGTCAACGTCGATGCGTGGCGGTGGCCGTTCCAGACCGAGCGGATCGAGTGTGGAGAATGCGGCGATGTACTGCCGGTTGAGCGGTTCACGGCGCTGTCCGAGGTGGCCGAGACCCTCACCGATCACGCGTCGCGCTGTCGCGTCTTCTTATGAAGACGCAAGCGGCCGGCAGCCCTGGCCCCGTTCGATGACAGCGGACCCGACCAGGTCACCTCAGCCGTCGTACCGTGGTCCGGGTCGCGCGCCGAACGTCGTACCCGAATCACGCTGGCGACCCCGGTGCGGCCCGCCGGTCGGGCACACCGCCGCTGGTCCTTTCTGGATATGCGACGCCTGCGGGCGGGACTGGCCCTGCCCGGCGCTGCGGGCGACCCCGACGGACGCCGCCCGCCGCGCGACCCTGATCCCCGAGTTCTCCCGGATCACCCGCCGGGCGATCCGCGACCTGCGCGGCCAGCCGGGCGGACCCGATCCGGTCGCCATCGTCCGCCGTTTCCTGTGGTTCCTGCCCCTCACCGACGGGGAGGTCCGCGCGGTCGCGCTGCGACTGCGCTGACCGTCGGCAGAGACGTGCGAAGGGCCGCTCCCCGCCAGCGCGGGAAGCGGCCCTTCTCAGATGTGGTACGTCAGTTGGCGATCATGCGGCGCAGCACGTACTGCAGGATGCCGCCGTGGCGGTAGTAGTCCGCCTCACCCGGGGTGTCGATCCGCACCACGGCCTCGAACTCCACGCCGGTGTCGGTCGTGACCGTCACCGTACGCGGGGTGTCGCCGTCGTTCAGGGCCGTCACACCGGTGATGGTGAACATCTCGGTGCCGGTCAGGCCGAGCGACTCGGCGGTGACGTCCACCGGGAACTGCAGCGGCAGCACGCCCATGCCGATGAGGTTGGAGCGGTGGATCCGCTCGTACGACTCGGCGATGACCGCTCGGACGCCCAGCAGCATGGTGCCCTTGGCCGCCCAGTCCCGCGACGAGCCCGACCCGTACTCCTTGCCGGCCAGGATCACCAGCGGGATGCCGGCCTCCTGGTAGGCCATCGAGGCGTCGTAGATCGAGGTCT
The DNA here is from genome assembly GCF_043205095.1 of Micromonospora sp. NPDC047557. Classification (NCBI taxonomy): domain Bacteria; kingdom Bacillati; phylum Actinomycetota; class Actinomycetes; order Micromonosporales; family Micromonosporaceae; genus Micromonospora; species Micromonospora sp. NPDC047557. The sequence goes on from NZ_JBIDDK010000021.1 coordinate 58,985, forward strand.
GCTCGCCGGTGAGGTGGTTGACGGTGAAGCCGCCCTCCACCCCGGGGACCAGCTGGTTGCGCAGCCGGATGTTGGCGAACGTGCCCCGGATCATCACCTCGTGGTTGCCCCGGCGGGAGCCGTACGAGTTGAACTCGTGGCGCGGCACGCCGTGCTCGGCGAGGTACGTGCCGGCGGGGGAGTCGGCCTTGATCGCGCCGGCCGGCGAGATGTGGTCGGTGGTCACCGAGTCACCCAGCTTGGCCAGCACCCGCGCGCCCGAAATGTCGACGACCGGGCTCGGCTCCTGCTGCATGCCCTCGAAGTACGGGGGCTTGCGCACGTAGGTCGAGTCGCTGTCCCAGGCGAAGGTGTCGCCGGTCGGGGTGGGCAGCGACTGCCAGCGCTCGTCGCCGGCGAAGACATCGGCGTACGCGGCGCTGAACCCGGTCGCGCCGATCGCCTGGGCGATGACGTCCTGGATCTCCGCGCTGTTCGGCCAGATCTCCCGCAGGAAGACCGGGTTGCCGTCGCTGTCCTCACCGATCGGCTCGTTGGCCAGGTCGATGTCCATCGTGCCGGCCAGGGCGTACGCGACCACCAGCGGCGGGGACGCCAGGTAGTTCATCTTGACGTCCGGGTTGATCCGGCCCTCGAAGTTCCGGTTGCCCGACAGCACCGAGACGACCGACAGGTCGTGCTCGTTGACCGCCGCCGACACCTCCTCGGGCAGCGGGCCCGAGTTGCCGATGCAGGTGGTGCAGCCGTACCCGACCAGGTTGAAGCCCAGCTTGTCCAGGTAGGGGGTGAGGCCGGCCCGCTCGTAGTAGTCCATGACGACCTTGGAACCCGGGGCGAGGGTGGTCTTCACCCACGGCTTGCGGGTCAGGCCCTTCTCCACGGCGTTGCGGGCCAGGAGCGCGGCGCCGATCATCACCTGCGGGTTGGACGTGTTGGTGCAGGAGGTGATCGCCGCGATCACCACGGCGCCGTGGTCCAGCTCGTACTCGACGCCGTCGGCGCCGGTGACCCGGATCGGGTTGCTGGCCCGGCCGCCCGCGCCCACCGCCGCGGTCTCCAGGTCGCGCGGCTCGTCGGCCGGGTCGCTGAACTCGTTGGCGGGCGGGTCGCTGGCCGGGAACGACTCGGCGCTGGCCTCGTCGGCCGGCCCGTTCGCGCCGCGCGGCAGCTCCTCGCGGGGCACACCCGGCTTGAGGTCACGCTCAACGTCGGATTCCTCGGCGACGTAGTCGGTCAGCGCCGAGCGGAACAGCGTCTTGGCGGCGCCCAGCGGCACCCGGTCCTGCGGGCGCTTCGGGCCGGCGAGCGACGGCTCGATGGAGCCCAGGTCCAGCTCCAGGCGCTCCGAGTAGGCCGGCTCCGCCTCCGGGTCGTGCCAGAGGCCCTGCTCCTTGGCGTACGCCTCGACGAGCGCGACCTGCGCGGCGTCGCGGCCGGTCAGCTCCAGGTAGCGGATCGTCTCGCCGTCGATCGGGAAGATCGCGACGGTGGAGCCGTACTCCGGGGACATGTTGCCGATGGTGGCTCGGTTGGCCAGCGGCACGGCGCTCACGCCGGGGCCGTAGAACTCGACGAACTTGCCGACCACGCCGTGCTTGCGCAGCATCTCGGTGATGGTGAGCACCAGGTCGGTGGCGGTGGTGCCGGCCGGCATCTCGCCGGACAGCTTGAAGCCCACCACGCGCGGGATCAACATGCTGACCGGCTGGCCGAGCATCGCGGCCTCGGCCTCGATGCCGCCGACGCCCCAGCCCAGCACGCCCAAGCCGTTGACCATCGTGGTGTGCGAGTCGGTGCCGACCACCGTGTCCGGGTACGCCTGGCCGTTGCGCTCCATGATCGTGCGGGCCAGGTACTCGATGTTGACCTGGTGCACGATGCCGGTGCCCGGGGGGACGACCTTGAACTCGTTGAACGCGGTCTGGCCCCAGCGCAGGAACTGGTAGCGCTCCCTGTTGCGCTCGTACTCCAGCTCGACGTTGCGGGCGAACGCGTCCTCGCGGCCGAACAGGTCGGCGATCACCGAGTGGTCGATGACCAGCTCGGCGGGGGCGAGGGGGTTGACCTTGGTGGCGTCGCCACCCAGCTCACGTACGGCCTCGCGCATGGTGGCCAGGTCGACCACGCAGGGCACGCCGGTGAAGTCCTGCATGAGCACCCGCGCCGGGGTGAACTGGATCTCCACGCTCGGGTCGGCGGTCGGGTCCCACCCGCCGAGCTCGCGGATGTGGTCGGCGGTGATGTTCGCGCCGTCCTCGGTCCGCAGCAGGTTCTCCAGGAGGATCTTCAGGCTGTACGGCAGCCGATCGTGGCCGTCCACCTTGTCGATCTTGAAAATCTCGTAGCTCGCGTCTCCGACGCGTAGCTGGGTCTTCGCACCGAAGGTGTCGAGGCTCGCCACGTCGTACTCCTTCACACCAGCGACCGTGAGTAGTCCTGAGCAGTGTGTCGCACCGGCCGGGGTGCCGCCGAGGTTAGGTGACACTTACCGACGATTCCGCTCTCAAACAAAACCGTACGTCCGTCTTGCTAGTTTCGCAACTCGGCGTGCGGTTCTCCCGTCGCTTCACCCCTAGCCTCCTAGGACGGATAGGGGGTGTGCGCGTGCCCGCACTGCCCACTGCCGGGTCTTCGTCGAAGGGCCGGTCGGGCAGGCCGCCGCGGGTAGGGTTCGAGGTCCGGTCGGAGGAGGGGTCAACCGTGTTCGACGTCCAGCACTGGCTCGTGTCGCTGCCGCCGATCGCGGTCTATCTGCTCGTCGCCGGGGTGATCGGCGTGGAGAGCATGGGCGTCCCCCTGCCCGGCGAGATCGTCCTGGTCAGCTCGGCCCTGCTCGCGGCCACCGGAGTGGTGGAGCCCGAGTGGGTGGCCACGGCCGCCGCCACCGGAGCGATCGTGGGCGACTCCATCGGGTACGCGGTGGGTCGCCGGGGCGGCCGCCCGCTGCTGGCCCGGCTGGGCCGACGCTTCCCCCGCCATCTCGGCCCCGCCCAGCTCACCCGGGCCGAGCAGAGCTTCGCCAGGCACGGCGTCTGGGCGGTGTTCTTCGGCCGGTTCGTGGCGCTGCTGCGGATCCTGGCCGGCCCGCTCGCCGGGGCACTGCACGTGCCGTACCGGCGGTTCCTGCTGGCCAACGCCGCCGGTGGGCTGGTGTGGGCGTTCGGCACCACGTACCTGCTGTTCACCGTCGGCCGGGCCGCCGAGCACTGGCTCAAGGACATCTCCTGGGCCGGCCTGGTCCTCGCGGTGCTCGCCGGGCTGGCCAGCACGTGGTGGCTACGCCGACGGGCCCACCGCGTGAGTGCGGCCGAGCCGGCGCAGTCAACTGAGCCGACGGAGCCCGCGGAGCCGGCCCGCAGCGGCAGGGATCGCTGACCCCGGACATGCCGAAAGGGCCGGGCCCCGTGGTGGGGTCCGGCCCTTGTCGGTGGTGGTGCTGGGTGTGGTGGTGCTGGTGGGGTCAGCTGGTGGCGTAGC
>NZ_JBIDDK010000022.1:0-62094 GCF_043205095.1 Micromonospora sp. NPDC047557
GGGGCCGCCGGTCCCGCCCCCCCCCCCCCCCCCGCCCCCCCCCCCGGGGGGGGGGGGGGCGGGCGCGGGGGGGGGGGGGGGCCCCCGCCGGGGGGGGGGGGGGGGGGGCGCCCCCCCCCCCCCCCCCCCCCCCCCCGGCCGCCCTCAGCGCAGACCGAACGCCCGGGTGATGCTCTGGCTCACGGTGTTGCCGGCGGTGTCGCGCGCGGTGGTCCGCAGGCTCACGAAGCGGGCCTTCGTCGGTGCGTCCAGCGTGGTGCGCCAGCCGTCGCCGTGCCGGGTGAGCCGCGGCTTCTGCCAGGTCTTGCCGTCGTCGTAGGACACCTCGACGGTCACCGGACCGACCGTCGCCGAGACGCCGGGCAGCTGGGCGGCGACAACGGTGAGCGGCGCCCGCCGTGACGCCGTACCGTCGCGGTCGATGGCCACCTGGTAGTCCAGCTGGATCATCGGCAGCACCTCCGAGGACTCCGCGCCGGTCGCCGCCGAGCTGAAGCCCCACTCGGTGCGGGTCTGCCGGGAGTACGGGTTGGTCCACGCCGCCCTGTCGTTCTCCACCACCAACCGGTACGGCAGCCGCTGCGCGGACAGACCGGACACCTGCAGGTACTCGGCGTTACCCCAGTTCAGCTCCTTGTCGCCCTGGTAGAGGGTGGTCCGGTTGACCATGTCGAAGTTGGCGTACGCCTCACCGATGTGCCCTCCCCCGTCGCCCCAGCCGGGCGCGGGCAGGTAGACGGTGTCCAGGTACCGGACCGGCACGTAGCCCCCGCCCATCCGGGGCCGCTGGATCGGCCCGAACCACTCGACCCGGCTCGACCGGTCCGCCGGGTAGGTGGCCACCGCACCGAGGTGCTGGCCGGTCTCGCCGGCGATGAACGCGTCGTCGATCCACCGCTGGTCGGCGCTCACCCAGTCGGTCCGCCGGCCCTGCGCCGGAGCGGTCTCCTGGTTGCTCGACGCCCAACCCCGCCAGACGTCGGTGCGGAACTCCAACGCCTTGCCCTGCCGGTAGTTGCGGAACTCCACGTCGACCTGGGCCAGTTGCCGCTTGGTCGGCCGGTAGGTGGGGTCGGCGGGCGCCGCGCCGGACCAGTGGTGCGCCACGTCGTACAGGTAGGTCGTCTCCGGGTGCGAGTCGACGGTCAGCCGCACCGGACCGCGTTCCAGCGCCGCGATGAGCTGGTCGCCCTCGTCGGCGCCGAGCGTCGCCACGGTCACCGGGGCCGGGCTCTGCGGGCTCCACGGCGTCTCGTCCCACGGCTGGAGCCGGCCGACGCCGTCGTTGACCACCAGCAGCAGCGTCGCCCCGGCCGCCGCGGCGGCCTGCGCCTGGGTGGCGATGTCCACGGTGTCGCTGCGCCGCAGAACCACCGCCCGGTCCCAGACCGGGTGCTTCGCCAGCCCGGCCGCCGACGCGTCGGCGACGTAGACCGCGTCCACCTGGCGACGACCCGCCGGCAGCGCGGGGGTCGCCCGCTTGACCAGCAGATCGTCGTACGACCGGCCGCCGGCCGCCACGGTCAGCGCCGGCTGTTCCAGCCGCCACCGGGCGCCGAACTCGAACTCGCCATCGGTGACGGCACGGCCCGTCGGCAGCGCCCACATGCTGTCGTACGAGTCGTCGGGCAGCACCTGGCTCTCGGTGAGGCCGTTCGCCGTGGACCGGTGGATGTCCATCCGCAGCGAGGTGGCGGTGGCCTCCTGCGGCACCTCCGCGCGGACCTGCCGAGCGGCCCGCGCGTCCAGGGTGACGGTGCGGTCGGTGTTCAGGTTGACGTCGGTGAAGGCGAGCATCGCCATGCCCTTGGAGCGCGGCCCGTGCACGCCGCGCACGTCGGTGGTGAGCCAACCGGACCAGCTCGCCACCGGCAGTCGCAGCGTCGCGGTGCCGCTCTCGGGCAGGTCCACGGCGGTGAACAGATTGTCGGTGGTGAGGATGACCTTGCCGGCGAGCGGTTTGCCGTCCCGGTCCTTCGCGACAAGCGTCAGGTTCTGCCGCTGACCCTCCTTGCCCGCCCCGATCAGGGTGCGACCGCGCACCGTACCGGCGTCGTCGGTGGCGATGATCGCGCCACTGACCTGCTTCTCGACCGGCAGCCGGTCGTACGCGGCGGTGAGCGTCACCGTCGCGGTGCCGGCGGCGGGCACGGTGACCGTGTCGGCGGACAGCGCGAAGAGGCCGGTCGGCGCGGTCGGCGCGTCGAGGGACAGCTTCAGCGTGATCGGCGCGCTGGCGGTGTTGGTGTAGGTGACCGTCTTCTCGACAGTGCCACCGGGCTGCTGCGGCCACGCCTGGAAGCCAGAGTAGGCGCTCGGGGTGGCGAAGACTGTGGCGTGCACGGCGGCGACCGCGTCCACCCGGCCGGCGCCGGCCTGGTACGGGGTGTAGCCCGGGGTGGCCTTGACGGTGCTGACCAGCGCCTCCTTGATGCGCTGACCGGTCCAGTCGGGGTGCGCGGCGGCGACCAGCGCGGCGGTGCCCGCCACGTGCGGCGTCGCCATCGACGTGCCGCTCATCAGCGTGTAGTCCCCGGAGCCGCGTACCTGGTGGGAGCGGGCGGCCAGGATGTCCACGCCGGGCGCGGTGATCTCGGGCTTGAGCCCGCCGTCGCCGGCGCGCGGGCCCTGGCTGGAGAAGTCGGCGAGGTGGTCGGTGGAGTCGACGGCGCCCACGGTCAGCGCGGAGTTCGCCGCGCCGGGGCTGCCGATGCTCGCCGGGCCGCTGTTGCCGGCGGCGATCACGAAGAGCGCGCCGGTCTCGGCGCTGAGCCGGTCGACCGCCTGGCTCATCGGGTCGCTGCCGTCGGTGGCCTCACCGCCCAGGCTCATGCTGACGACGCGGGCCTTCTGCTCGCGGGCGGCCCACTCCATGCCGGCGATGATCCACGAGTCCTGCCCGCTGCCCTCGCTGTTGAGCACCTTGCCGACGTGCAGCCGGGCGCCGGGAGCGACACCCCGCTCGACACCACCGGACGCGGCGCCGGTCCCGGCGATCGTCGAGGCGACGTGCGTCCCGTGTCCCTTGTAGTCGAGGATGTCGGGCTCCTCGGGCACGAAGCTGCTCGACGCGGTGATCTGCCCGGCGAGGTCCGGGTGCTCGGCGTCCGCGCCGGAGTCGAGCACCGCGACGTCGACACCGGCGGCGGTGTTGCCCTCGGCCCAGACGCCCGGCGCGCCGATCTGCGCGGTGGACTCGGCGAGGTCGGCGTGCACCCGGCCGTCCAGCCAGACCTTGGCGATGCCGCCCGCGAGCGTCGGGGCGGCACCGGCGCGGAGGGACGTGCCGGTGGTGAGCGCGCCCCAGAACCGGTCGGCGGCGCCGCGCGGGCGGGTCAACGCGGCGCCCCGCACGCTGTCCAGCGGCCGGACCAGCTCGGCACCGTCCACTGTGGGCCGGGTGCGGGCGCGGGCTGCGGCGTCGGTCAGCGTCACGATCAGCGGCAGCGCGTCCGCGTGTGCGTCGTCGTACCCGTCGGCGATGAGGTCGGTGACGTTGAACAGCTTGCGGTCCAGCAGGCCGCCGGTGACGTACGGCAGCGCGGCGTCCGGGTAGACGTAGGTGTCGCCGTCGAGCACCGTACGGTGGAAGGTCGGCGTGCTGCCGTCCGGCCGGCGGACGGTCGAGACGGTGCTGCCGTCGGCCGCGGTCGTGACGGTGACGATGTCGCCGGTGATCAGGGTGACGGTGGACGCCCGGCCCGGAGCTGCCGGCGGCTGGCCGGTCGGGTGGCCCAGGTTGCCCGGCGGGGCGGCGGACGCCCCCGTGCCGGGTGGGGTGAACCCGGCGGCCAGAGTGAGGGCGGTGCCGAGGGCGATCAGCCCGGCTCGGCGGCGCCTGGAAGACAGAGCCACGATGACCTCTTTGTGTCGAGGAGCGGTACGCAGCACAGCATCACGGCAACGCCCACCCCTCGGACCCCGCCGCCCCTCGGCGCGTTTACGCCATGACGCAATCCCGCCACCGTCCCCTCGCGCGGGTCACTGGTGGTTTGTCAGCTTGGCCAGCTGGTCGAGCTGGGTCGGGTCGGACAGCGCCGAGCCGACGGCTGCCACCCGTACGCCCGCGTCGAGGAAGGCGGCGGCGTTGCCCGCGTCCAGGCCGCCGGTGGCGACGAAGCGCAGCTGCGGCAGGGGGCCGGCCATGGCCCGGAACCAGGCCGGCCCGAGGGAGATCGCGGGGAACGCCTTGAGCCAGGTCAGACCGTGTCGCAGCGCCTGCTGCGCCTCGGTGGGAGTGGCCACGCCGGGCAGGTGCGGCAGGCCGCGCGCGGCGGCGGCGTCGGCGATCGTGAGGTCCAGACCGGGCGCGACGGTGAACGCGGCGCCCGCGTCGGCGGCCGCCGCGACCTGCTCGGCATCGAGCACGGTGCCGGCGCCGACGATCCGGTCCCGCGCCGCGCCCGCCTCGACGGCGGCGCGCAGGGCGGGCACCGCGTCGGGGGTGGCCACCGGCACCTCCACCACGACGATGCCGAGGTCCCAGGCGCGCTCGGCGAGCCGGACGGTCTCGGCGACCGGCAGGCCGCGCAGGATCGCCATCACCCGGGCACCGCCGAAGATGTGCTCGAAGTCCGCTGTGGTCATGGTCCACTCCATCCGAGGTCACGGGAGATCTGCTGGGTGGTGGCCAGCAGACGGGGTAGCAGGCGGCGCAGGTCGGCGAGGGTGGCCACCACCGTCGGAGCGGTCACCGACACCGCCGCGCTGACCGACCCGTCGGCGTGGCGCACCGGCGCGGCCACACAGGTGATCAGCGGCTCGAACTCGCCGTCGTCGGCGGCCCAGCCCTGCTCGGCGACGGCCGCCAGCTCGGCACGCAGCGCGGCCGGGTCGCAGATGGTGGCCGGGGTGTACGCCCGCAGCGCGGCGCCCTCGACCAGCCGGGTGAGCTGCGGGCGGTACGCGAGGACGACCTTGCCGACCCCGCTGGCGTGCAGCGGCGCGGTGCGGCCGATCCGGGAGTACATCCGCACCTGGCCACGGGCCTCGATCTTGTCCACGTAGACGAGGTCGTCGTCGACCAGCTGTGCCAGGTGGATGGTGTGCCCGCAGTCGCGGCCGAGCGCCGCCAGGTGTGGACGGGCCACCGCGCGCACGTCCAGGGAGTCCAGTGCCTGCTGGGCGAGGTCGATCAGTCGCAGGCCCACCGTCCACCCGCCGTCGGTGCGGCGGGCGAAGCCACCCGACTCGAGGGTCTGCAACAGTCGCAGCGCGGTGGACTTGTGCACGCCCAAGTCGGCGGCCACGCCACCGAGCTGCGCGGGCTCGCGTGCCAGCAGTTCCAGCACGCGCATCGCCCGGTCGACGCCCTCGGACACCCCTCAACCCTCCGCTCGTACGCCGGTCAGGTCGGGTGGTGACCAGGGGCCGTCGAGCAGCCGCTGAAACCAGGACCACGGTGGCAGCGGCGCGTTGTCGCCGGCGCTGCCCAGCGCCTGCGCGGCGACGAGGTGACCGAGGCGCAGGCGCCGCGTCGGGTCGAGGTCGCGCAGCAGCCCGGCCAGGTAGCCGGCCGCGAACGCGTCTCCGGCGCCGACCGGCTCCACCACCGACACGCGGGGCGCCGGGACGACGACCGGTGCGGCGTCGCGGGACAGGGCCGTGGCGCACACCGCGCCGTCCTTGACGACCACGGTCCGCGGGCCGGGCAGCAGCCGGCGTACCGCCGCCGCGTCGGCGGCGCCCCAGAGGGCGTACGCCTCGTCCTGGCCGACGAAGACCAGGTCGCTGCGGTCGGCGAGGTCACGCAGCACCGGCGCGGCCCGCTCGGCGGGCCAGAGCCGCGCCCGGTGGTTGACGTCGAAGCTGACCAGCGCGCCCGGCAGCGGCCGGTCGGTCACCGCGTGCTCGACCAGTGCCCGGCAGGAGGCGGAGATAGCCGGGGTGATCCCGGACAGGTGCAGCACCCGGGCCCCGGCCAGCCGTGGGTCGGCCAACGCGTCGGGGGCCATCCGGGACGCGGCCGAGCCCGTCCGGTAGTAGTGCACGGCGGTGGCCGTCGGGCCCGGATCCTTGAGGTAGAGGCCGGTCGGGGCGGCCGGGTCCACGCCCACCAGGTCGACGCGGACGCCGGCGTCGGCGACGTGCCGGACGACGGCCCGGCCGAAGGGGTCGTCGCCGACCCGGCTCACCCAGGTCGCCCGGTGGTCGAGGCGGGCCAGGTAACCGGCCACGTTGGACTCCGCGCCGCCGACCGAGACGGCCACCCGCTCGGCGTGCTCCAGCGGCTCGCCCGGCGGTGGGCACAGCACGACCATGGTCTCCCCCACCGTGACCACCTCGGCCGGCGGGGAGCCGGCCGGGGCGACCGCGTGGTCGGGTCGGGGCTTGCTCGACATGGCGGCACACGTCCTCGGGGCGGGGGTCCGGGGCGTCGCCGAGCCTAGGCGCGTTGTGCCAGACGAGCAACCTGTTGCGCTCAGCGCAACGGAGGTCAGGGCAGGGTCAGTCCGTACGCGGACAGCACCTCGGCGATCGGCTGGTAGTAGGTCGTGCCGCCGGAGGTGCAGTTGCCGCTGCCTCCGGAGAGGATGCCGATGATGGTGCCGGTGGACGCCACGTACAGCGGTCCGCCACTGTCGCCCGGCTCGGCGCAGATGTTGGTGCGAATCAGGCCGTAGATCACGCCGGTGGCGTAGTTGACGGTCTGGTTGAGACCGGTGACGGTGCCGCAGCGGACGCCGGTCGTGACGCCGCTGCGGCACACCGCCTGCCCGACGTACGCGTTGCCGGGGCCGTTGATGGTGAGCAGCCCGGGGTAGGTGTAGACGGCGCTCGGGTGGGCGATCCGGCCGGTGTAGCGGATCAGCCCGTAGTCGTCGCCGGGATAGCTGGTGGCGGTGCGGGTGCCGAGGACGGTGGTCTGCGCGCTGTCGGCGTACCAGGTGGCGGCGGCGGTGGTGCAGTGGCCGGCGGTGATCACGTAGTAGGTGCTGCCGCTGCGCGCGTTCGCGCCGAGCGAGCAGCGCGTGCCGCCGCCGTAGATGCCCTGCCCACCGGCGATCAGGGGGCGCAGCGTTCCCGGCGCGTGGCGCAGCAGCACACCGGCCCGGTCGGCCACCGCCCGCAGCGCGGCCAGCTCGCCGGAGGCCACGGTGTCGTCGACGGTGAGCGTCATCCGGCCGGTTGCGGGGTCGAGGCCCCAGGCGGTGCCCGCGGTGCGTACCCCGGTCAGCAGGGCGGCCGGGTCGGCGGCGGGCGCGGCGGCCCGGTCGGGGGCGGCGGCCTGCGCCGCGCCGGGCGCGACGAACAGCAGGATGGTCAGGACGAGGGCGACCAGCGGGGAGCGGCGCATCCGAACCTCCGAAGAGATCGAGATTGATGGATTCGGCAAGCATCGTCCGACGTCCGACGCCGTGGCAACCTCCGAACGCCCTCTTCCCCGACCGGCGGGAATCGCCGATCCGGGGACGGCCCGCGCCGACGCCGCCGATAATCCTCGGGAGAAACGGCGGGAGGCCGGGCATGACCACCGGAGGCACCGGGGCGCTGGTACGCCGACTGGACGGATCGACCCGGGCCACGCTGCTGGAGCTGCTGTTCGACGTGGTCTTCGTGGCCGCGCTCGCGCAGACCTCGAAGCTCCTCGCCGACCAGGAGTCCTGGGCACGCAGCGGGGCGGTGTTGCTGATGCTGACGGCCATCTGGTGGACCTGGTCGGTCACCACCACCACGACCGAGTTCTACGACCCGCAGCAGCGCCCCATCCAGGCCATCCTGATGGCCGCCATGGTCGGATCGGTGGGGATGGCGGCATCACTGCCGATGATCACCAGAGGGCAGGCCACGGCCTTCGCGCTCGCCTACGTCGGCACCCACGTGGTGCGTGGCATCGTCCTGGTCAGCACGTTGTACCGCCAGCAGCACCGCTCGGCCATGGCGCGAGCCACCCGGTTCCTGTTCTGGTTCCTGGTGTCCGGCGTCCTCTGGATCATCGGCGCGCTGGCCGACACCGCCCGGTGGTGGATCTGGATCATCGCGATTGCGATCGACCTGATCTCCGCGGCGGCGCGGTACCCCACACCCTGGCTGGGGCGGGTGCCGCTCGACCAGTACGACCGGACCACGGCGCACCTGGGCGAGCGGTACCAGCAGTTCGTCATCCTGGCCCTCGGCGACATCATCCTGGTGCCCACCCTGGAGGTCAGTCGCAGCGAATTCGACCGGCTCCGAGTCACCGCCCTGCTCTGCGCGTTCGCCATCATGCTGCTGCTCTGGCAGATCTACGTCTTCCGAGCCGGCGAGTTGCTCGAGGCTTCGGCCGCGTCGGTGCCCGGCAGGTCCACCCGGATCGCCCCGTACACCCATCTGGTGCTGCTGGTCGGCGTGGCCGTCACCGCGGCCTCCTTCGACCTGGTCGTCAACCGGCCGACCGGAACGACCCCGGCGCGGTGGCTGATGCTGATCATCGGCGGACCGCTGGTGTTCGTGCTCGGCCGGGCACTGTTCACCTATCTGCTGTCCGCCCGCCTGCCATGGCGGCGGGTGGCGTGGCAACTGCTACCCCTGCTGCTGCTGCCCTGGGCCGGCGGCTGGCCACCGGTGCTGGTCACCGCGATCGTGGCCCTCGCGCTGGTCGGGCACATCCTGGTCCCCCACCAGCGCGGCCAGGAAACCACACGAGGGCTCCGGCCACGACCGCCAGTCGAATGACCCGCGACGGTCAGGCGAGGTGCGAACCGGCCCAGTCGGCGAGGTCCCGGGCACAGGCGTCCACCAACTCCCGCCACGTCCGGGCAGCGCCGTCGCCCGCCTCGTCGCTGACCTGCTTGACCAACCGGCAGGGCACACCGGCCTGGGCGGCGGCCCACGCCACCGCGTACCCCTCCATGTCGACCAGGTCGGCACGCTGGGCCAACCGGTCCCGCTCGTCGTCGTCGGCCACGAACGTGTCGCCGGTGGCCAGCACCGCCCCCTCGGCGGCCAAGGCCAGCGGCGCCCCGTAGGTCTCGCCGGTGAGCGTGCGCAGCAGGGCCGTGTCCAGGTCGTGTTGGAGCACGGTGGCGACCTCGTGGATGCCCGCCCACCCGGGGCGCAGCGCCCCGGCCGTGCCCAGGTTGAGCAGCAGGCTGGGGCGTGGCCCGGCGGCCAGCACCGCCGCGACCGCGCTGGCGGCGTTGACCTTGCCCATGCCGGTGAGCAGCACCGGCAGATCGGGCGGCAGGTAGCGGGCCTCCTCCCCCACGGCGAGCACCACCAGCGGACGATCGGCGCGGACCGTACCCCGAAGAATCACCGCAGCATCCTAAGGGCCGTCGTCGGTGGGCCCGCTGTGCACCCAGCCACCATCCAGGTTCGTCTCACCGCACGTCCAGGCACGTGCGGCAGGCTGGTCCCGCGACCATCGGGCCCACCCGAGCACAAGGCCGCCGATCACCGGCGACGGCGCCGGGGGTCCGGGCCGCCGACGAAAGAGGTGACGAGGGTGTACGACGGACAGGAGTTCCTCCGCGACAAGCGGTGGTGCCTGAGCAGGCGGACGCTGCTGACCAAAGCCGGCGCCCTCGGCGCGGCGGGGCTGCTGAGCGCCTGCGGTGGCGGCGACAGCTCCGCCGGCCAGGCGGCCGCCACCCCCGGCACCGTACTGGCTCGCACCGGCGACGTCCCGGTCGGCGGCGGCACGGTCATCGACGGGGTCCTGGTCGTCCAGGCCGAGGCCGGCACCTTCAGCGCGTACGACGCGACCTGTCCCCACCAGGGCGTACGGGTCGGCGCACCGCGCGACGGGGTGATCACCTGCCCGGCGCACAACTCCACGTTCGCGATCGGCGACGGCGCCCGCCTGGGCGGGCCCGCCAGCCGAGGGCTCACCGAGATCGCCGTGCGGGTCGACGGCACCGACATCGTCCGCGCCTGACCGCTGCCCGGCGAGCGGTCAGTCGTCAGTGAACCGGTACAGCACGAAGTCCTTGTCCGCGCCGCACGCGATCACCCGCGTGTTCCACGAGCAGGACGCGCTGCGGACGTCGACGAGCTGGCCCAACTCGTCGACGGCGCCCGACTCGGCCCACACGCCGGCCACGCTGCGGTTGTCCGCCACCGTGCTGGTCGGCTCGGCGAAGACGAGCAGGTTGCCGGCGTCCAGTCGGGCCGCCACGCCGGGGCGGTCGGCCAGCACCGCCTTGCCGGTGGCGTCGAAGAGGCTGACCGTCGCCTTCGGGTACTCCCGTTGGGTGAGCACCTGCTCGCCGACCGGCACCAGGCCGGTCGCGCCCGGCGCCGACCAGGAGATCGCCGACTTCCCCTCGGTCGCCGCCACCACCTCGGTGCGCTCGGCCTCGCTGTTGCGCACCTGCACCAGGCAGGCCCGCCGCTCACCGCAGGCCACCAGCGCCTTCGGCCGGTACTCCGCGTTCTCAGCCCGGTAGAGGACCACCGGCGCCGCGTCGGAACCCAGGTCGTACGCCAGCACCTGGTACCCGCCGTCGGTGGGGGCCACGTACAGGCGGTCCTCGTGCGCCACCACCAGGTCGTCGAGGTCGGCGACGTTGCCCCACTCGCGCAGCACCGAGCCGGAGGACATGTCGAGCAGCCGCGCCGAGCGGTCCGCCCCGATCTGCACGAGTCGTCGCCCCTTGCCCGTCCACGGGTCGCGGGCGCCGCCGTCGAGGTACGCCGGCCCACCCGCCGCCTCGTCGGTGCCCACCGGCCGGACGACGGTACGCGCCCCGCCGTACTGGTCACGCGGGTTGGGCTTGCTCCACTTGTCGGTGCCGTCGCCCAGCCGCAGGCCGACCAGCCGCCCGGCGGCCCGGTCCACCAGCACGGCGGTGTCGTCGGAGAAGTAGACGTCGTCGTCGCCGCGGACCGCCCGGTGCCAGCGCTGGGCGCCGGAGCGGCCGTCCAGAACGGCCAGTTCACGCGGTGTGCTGTCGCCCGGCGCGTCGGCGAGGACCGCGACCGCCCCCGGTACGGCGACCAGACCGCCCCAGTCGTCGGCGGTGACGCCGGTCTGCCGTCGCCACAGCTCGTCGCCGGTGCCGGTGTCGACGGCGACCACCTCCAGCCGGTCGTCCGGCAGCGGGTACCCGAGGTAGGCCCGGTCGCCGAGCACCGCGGTCCACATGCCGCTGGGCCGCTCGGCGCCGGCCGGCAGCCTCGACAGCTCGCGCAGCGATCCGAACTCCAGGTCCGGGTAGCGGTCCCGCAGCAGGTAGAGCGTCGCCGCGGTGGCCACCCCGGCCAGGGCGAGCACCGCGCCGAGCACCACCCAACGGGCCCGCCGCCAGGTCGTACCGCCGGGCGGCGTGGGCGTCGGCGTGGCACCGGCCACGCCGACCAGCGTGCCCGCGACGCCCGCCGGTTCGGGCACGGTCGGCGCGAGCGCCGGCGGCCACCCCGGGCCGCCCGGCCGGGCCGCCGCCGGCCCGGGTTGCGACGGCACGGTCGGCGCGGTCGCCGGAGCGGGCGGGCCCGCGAGAGCCGGCGCCGGCGGGCCCGCCGGAGGCGGTACGGGCAGCGCGGGCCCGGCGGCCTGCGGTCCCGCGTGCGCCGGCAGCGCTCGGCGCAGCGGAAGGTCGGTCAACGCGCCCTCGGCCACCGGCAGCTCCGGCTGGTCCAGCACCGTCGGCGCCACTCCCAGCTCGGCGTGCAGCATCCGGGCGACCAGCGGAATTCGCGACGAGCCGCCCACCAGGAACAGCCCGGCGAGCTGGTCGGGGCGAAGCCCGGCCGCGGCGATGACCTCCCGGGCCCGCTGCACCGCCCGGTGCAGCAGCGGCGCGGCCACCCGCTCGACGTCCTCCCGCGTCAACCGCACCGCCTCGGCCACCCCCGGCACCGCGACCGGGGCCACGGCCGAGCGCGACAGCGTCTCCTTCGCACCGCGCACCTCGTCCCACAGCCAGACCTGGTCGCGGCGCTGCGCCGGATCCGACGGCCGGATCAACCGGGCCCACCGCCGGGCGTGCCGCTCGCCGAGCAGCTCGCCCACCCGCTGCACCAGCGCCGCGTCCAGATCGAGACCACCCAGGTCGGGCAGGCCGCCGTCGGCGACCACGCGGAAGCCGGAGTCACCCCACGGGTCGGCGCCCTCGTTGCGCAGCACCGCGACGTCGAGCGTTCCGCCGCCGAAGTCGAACACCGCGATCGCGCCGCCGACCGGCACCGGCCGGTGCAGCACCTGCGTGTAGTAGCGGGCGGCGGCAACCGGCTCACGCAGCAGCCGGGTGCCCGGCGGCGTCGGCCCGGCGAGGGTGTGCTCGGCCGCCTGCGGCCAGCCCGCCCGCAGCAGCGCGTCGGCGAGCACCTGCCGGCGCGTGTCGTCCCAGGCCGCGGGGCAGGTGAGCACGGCCGGCGGTAGGAAGCCGACGGCGTCCACCGCGGCCCGACCGACCGCCGTCAGCACCGCGGCGAGCAGCTCCGCCGGAGGGTACGCGCGGTCACCGAGCTGCACGGTCGGCTCGTCCACCCGGCGCTTCGGGTTCGCCTCGAACCGGGCCGGGTCGGCCTGCGCCAACCGCCGGGCGTCCATCCCGACGTGCAGGGTGCCGTCCGGGTCGGCGTACACGGCGGACGGGCTGACCGGCTGACCGTCCATCAGCAACGGACGGGTCCGCCCGTCCGGCCACCGCAGCACGGCGACCGTGTTGGACGTACCGAGGTCGACACCGAGGGCGTAACCCTCGTGCTGGCCTGCCATCTGCCGATACCTCCGCCGCGACGAGGGAAACCCAGCCCCGCATCGTACGCAGCACGCGCCGCCGGACCGATCGGTCGGTGCGGTCGCCGCGTTCCGACGACCCGGCCTCGACAGACCGGCCGTGGTTGGTGCGGCCTGGACGTAAGCGAACCGCAAGATCTGCCCCCGCGGGGCCGTCGGCTCCACTGGCTAGGCTGGCCCGGGAGGTGGCCGGTGGCGCAGCGGGTGCTCGTGGTCGACGACGATCGCACCGTCAGCGATGTGGTGTGCCGCTACCTGGAGCACGCCGGGTACGAGGTGAGCCACGTCGGGGACGGGCTGACCGCCCTGGAGGCCGTCCAGGATCGGCCACCGCACCTGGTGGTGCTGGACCTGATGCTCCCCGGACTGGACGGGTTGCAGGTGTGCCGGCGGCTGCGGGAGCGGCCGGACGGCGTACCCATCATCATGCTGACCGCGCGCGGCGACGAGGCGGACCGGGTGCTCGGCCTGCAACTGGGCGCCGACGACTACCTGGGCAAGCCGTTCTCTCCGCGCGAGCTGGTGCTGCGGGTCGGTTCGGTGCTGCGCCGGGCCGGCGAGCCGGCCGCGCCGGCGGCCGAGCTGCTGGCCGACGCGGGGCTGGAGGTGGCCACCGGGCCACGGATCGCCCGGCTGCACGGCCGCGAGCTGGCCCTGACCTTGCGCGAGTTCGATCTGCTGGCACACCTGATGCGGCACCCGACGCGGGCGTTCAAACGCACCGAGCTGCTGGAACGGGTGTGGGGGTGGAACTTCGGCGACCAGTCCACGGTGACCGTGCACGTGCGACGGCTGCGGGAGAAGATCGAGGACGACCCGGCCGAACCGCGACGGATCGTCACGGTCTGGGGCGTCGGCTACCGGTACGAGCCGGCCGATGCGTGACCTGGCGCTGATTTTCGGGGCGGCGCTCACGGCCGCGCTCGGCGTGGGCCTGCTGGGCGCGCTCACCCTGCGGCTGCTGCGCCACCGGTCGATCACCGTGCACGTGTGCGTCCTGCTCACCGTCACCGTGGCCGCCGTGGTGGCCGGGGTGGTGGTGGTCGCCCAGGCGATGTTCCTGTCTCCGCACGACCTCCAGGTCGTCCTGCTCACCGTCGCCGCGGCGGCGGTCGTCAGCCTCGGCGTCGGTTGGTACTTCGGGCGGCGACTGGCCGTGGCCGCGGTCTGGGCGGCCCAGGCCCGGGAGCGGGAACGGCGGGTCGAGAAGGGCCGCCGGGACCTGGTGGCCTGGGTGTCACACGACCTGCGGACGCCGCTGGCCGGCCTGCGGGCGATGGCCGAGGCGCTGGAGGACCGGGTGGTCGACGACCCGGAGACGGTCGCCGAGTACCACCGGCGGATCCGCCTGCAGACCGACCGGATGACCCGACTCGTCGACGACCTGTTCGAGCTGTCCCGGATCAACGCCGGGGCGTTGCGCCTGACACTGTCGGCGGTGCCGCTCGGTGAGGTGGTCTCCGACGCGTTGGCCGGCACCGCGCCGCTGGCCAAGGCCCGCCGCATCCGTCTGGTGGCCGCCGAGTCGGGCTGGCCCACCGTGCTGGCCAGCGAGCCCGAGCTGGCCCGGGTCGTGGGCAACCTGCTGCTCAACGCGGTGCACTACACGCCGAGCGACGGCACGGTGCGGGTGGACGCCGGGTGCGAGAGCGACGCCGCCTGGCTGGCGATCGCCGACACCTGCGGCGGCATACCCGAAGACGACCTGCCCCGGCTGTTCGACGTGGCGTTCCGGGGTGAGCCGGCGCGTACGCCCCGCACCGGTGGGGAGGGCTCCGGCGGGCTGGGGCTGGCGATCGTGCGCGGCCTGGTCGAGGCGCACGGCGGCCGGGTGGACGTGCAGAACGTCGTCGGCGGTTGCCGATTCGTGGTCCGTCTCCCGACGGCCTGACACCCCGCGGCGTCAGCGGCTCGCTGCCAGCTCGCCGAACCAGCGTCGCCCCCGCCGGAAAACGCCCCGCACCGCCAGGCCGGCAGCATCGGCGACCGGGTGCACGGCCCGCGCGTCCAGCCGGGCCCAGCGGAACGCCGGGCCGAGCAGCAACCGGCCGGCGCGCTGCTCGGCGGCCACCCGGGCCAGGCCCTGCCACAGCCCTGCGCCGGGCGGCTCCAGCTCGACAAGCACCGTGCCGTCGGGTGCGAGCAGTTCCCGGCAGCGGCGCAGCAGCGCGACCGGTTCACCGCCGATGCCGATGTTCCCGTCGATCAGCACGGCGTGTGCCCACCGGCCCTCGCCGGGCAGCGGCTCGAACAGGTCGCCGTGCACCGCCACCGCACCCCGGGCCCGCGTCAGCCGCACCGCCGTCGCGGAGACGTCCACGCCGACCGCCGTCCGCCCGGCCCGGGTCAGCGCCACGGTGAGCCGCCCCGGCCCGCAACCGAGGTCGAGTGTCGGCCCGGCGCACCGCTCGACCAGACCGGCGACCGCCGGCTCGGCCGGTCCGTGCCAGCGGTCCACCGGTAGCCGGCTGCGGACACCGTCGCCGTGCACGAGCCACCGCCTCCGGGCGGCACGGTCGGCGAGAGCGGCGGCGAACGGATCCGCCCCCGTGCCCGCCGACGACCGGTCGTGCCCCCGCGCCGGCACGACAGGCGACGTCGACAGCGCCTCGATCGGGGCGGTGTCGATGGGGTTCACCGCCGACCTCCCGGCTGCAGGGCGAGGCGGACCGCCGCGACCTGTCGGGCGAACCGACCCTCGGGCGCCTCGACGGCCACCGCGAGGGCGTCGGACCACTCGTCGACGTCGCGCAGCACCGGCAACGGCACGGTACGCAGGCCGCGCCCGGTCAGGGCCGCCCACGTGTCGTGGCCGGTGCTCGGCGTCGACATCGGCACGTCGCGCAACACCCGGGCGTGCCGGGGGTCGCGCAGCCCGAGCGACCACCAGCCGCCGTCGCGCGCCTGGCCGAGCACCGCGTCGGTGGCGCCCAGACGCACCACCGCCGCGGCCAGCCCGGTCGGCGTCACCTGCGGGGTGTCCATCCCGATCTGGAGCACCGGCCGACCCGGGTACGCCGCCGCGACCTCGGCGTACGCGTTGGCGAGCCGATCGCCCAGGCCGACGCCGCGCTGGTCGAGCACCACCCAGCCGGCCAGCGCGGCGGTCAACGCGGCGGCGTCCTCCGCCTCGGTCAGCCGACCCGTCCAGGCCAGCACCGGAGTGACCCCGGGGGTGGCGCGGACGGCGTCGAGGGTGTCGCGCAGCGCGGCGGCCGCGATCCGGGCCGCCTGCGCCGGGGTGGCCGGTGGGCAGAGCCGCGTCTTCACCGCCCCCGCGACGGGCGCCTTGGCGACCACCAGCAGAACGGTCACCGGGGGCCCTCCACGGTACGCAGCACCCCGGCGAAGTCACGGGTCGCGCGCAGGGTGCCCCGCACCGAACCGGACACCTTGGACCGGGTGCCGGCGGCCCGGGGCGCGTAGGTGACGTCCAGCTCGTGGATCCGCCAGCCGGCGGCGGCGGCCCGGATCAGCAGTTCGAGGGGATAGCCGAAGGCCCGGTCGGTGACACCGAGGTCGAGCAGCGCCTCCCGGCGGGCCACCCGGATCGGGCTGAGGTCCCGCAACGGTACGCCCCGACGGCGCAGCAGCGCGGCGACCAGCGCCGTACCGGCGCGGGCGTGCCACGGCCACACCCCGGCCCCGACCGGCCGTCGCCGGCCCACGCTGAGGTCGGCGGTGCCGGCCAGCACCGGCGCGACCAGGGCCGGCAACTCGGTGGGATCGAAGGACCCGTCGGCGTCGAGGACGCACACCACCTCGGCGTCGGCGGCCTCCAGGCCGGCGTGCACCGCCGCGCCGTAGCCACGCCGAGGCTCGTGCACCACCCGGGCGCCGTGCCGCGCGGCCACCTCGGGCGAGCCGTCGCGCGAGCCGTTGTCCACCACGATGGCCCGGTAGCCGGGCGGCAGCGCGGTCAGCACGCCGGGCAGGGCGGCCGCCTCGTCCAGGCAGGGCAGCACCACGTCGATCTCAGTCGGCATACCGCCGACGCTAGGGCGGCAGGCCTGCGGCGGAGGCCGAAATGTGCTTACCGAACCCTTACCACCTGGGCATTTCTTACCGTCCGGTGACGAGCCACCGATTGGCGAGCGCGAGGGCGGGCTGTCGCCGTACCGTCCGGTGGTCATGGCCTCGACCACCACACTCCCCGCCGCCCCCGGGCGGACCCCGCCCCGCCGCCGGTCCGGCGACCTCCTGGTGCTGGGCGTGGAGGCGGCGCTGCTCGCCGCCGCCGTGCTGGTGGGCGCCCTGCTCAACGCGCGTGGCGCCGGGCTGCACGCCGACGCCGCTCCGCTGTACGCGACGTGGCGCCCGCACGTCGGCTGGGGCAGCCCCGCCGCGCTGGCCGTAGCCGTCGCGGTGGTGGGCTGGGGAGCGCGGTGGGCCCGCACCGCCCGGTGGGGTGTCCTGCTGGCTGCCGCGTGGCTGACCGCGGTCGCCTGGACGTTGTCGTTGGCCCTGGTGGACGGCTGGACGGCGGGGCTGACCCGGCGGCTCACCCCGCAGGCCGAGTACCTGCACGAGGTCCCCGGGGTGACCGACATCCCGGCCATGCTGGCCGGCTTCGCCGGCCGGATCGTCGACTTTCAACCCGACGCGTGGTCCACCCACACCGCCGGGCATCCGCCGGGCGCGCTGCTCATCTTCGTCTGGCTGGATCGCATCGGCCTCGGCGGGGGCGCCGCCGCCGCGCTGGCCTGCGTGCTGGTCGGCGCCACGGTCGCGGTGTCGGTGCCGGTGACCCTGCGAGCGCTCGGCGCGTCCGAGGCGGCCCGCGCGGTGCTCCCGTTCCTGGTGCTGCTGCCGGGGGCGGTCTGGGTGGGCGCCTCGGCCGACGGCATCTTCGCCGCCGTGGTCGCGGCCGGCCTGGCGCTGCTGGCGGTCCGGGGCCGCGTCGCCGCTCTGGCCGGCGGGGCGGTGCTCGGGTTCGCGCTGTACCTGTCGTACGGGTTCCTCCTGGTCGGTGTGCTCGCGCTGGCCGTGGTGGCGCTGCGCCGGACGCACCGCTGGGGCGCGCTGCTCGCCGCCGCCGTCGGGGTCGCGGCCGTGACGGCGGCCTTCAGCGCGGCGGGCTTTCACTGGTGGGTGGGCTACCAGCTGGTCGTCGAGCGGTACTACCAGGGCTGGGCCGCCGACCGCCCGTACGCCTACTGGGTGTGGGCCAACCTGGCCGCGCTGCTGCTCAGCGCCGGGCCCGTGCTCGGGCCGGCGCTGCGCCGCGTGCTGTCGGCCGCACGGTCGCCGTGGCCAGGGCTGCGCGCGGCGCTGCCGGCCCATGCCCCCACCCCGCCGGGCGGACCGGCGCCCGGTGGGCCGCGCTTCGGGCCGGGCGCGGCCGCCGGCGGGTGGCGGGCCGTCGGCCGGCTGGCCACGCCTGCGGCAGCAGCGGTACGCGCAGCCGGCCCCACGGTGCTGCTACCGCTGGCCGCCCTGGTGGCGGTGCTCGGCGCGGACCTGTCCGGGCTGAGCAAGGCCGAGGTGGAGCGGATCTGGCTGCCGTTCATCGTGTGGCTGCTGGTGGCCACCGCCCACTTGCCGACGGGTTCCCGGCGCTGGTGGTTGGCCGCGCAGGCGCTCACCGCGCTGGCCGTCAACCACCTGGTCTGGACGGTCTCCTGACCACCCCGGCCACACCGCCCGGCCGCGCCGCCACACCGCCCGGCCGCGCCGCCGCACCGCTCGGCCGCACCGCCCGGCCCCACCGCCGCACCGCTCGGCCGCGCCGCCACCCGGGCCCGCCCGCCCTCCGGCCACCCTGCCACTCCGTTGAGCGGTATGACTGTGAGTCATATTTATGACTCACAGTCATACCGCTCATTGTCGGTAGCGGCTCGTCGCGCGCGCCGACCACCGCGAGCCACCCCGCCTGAGCGAGCACCGCCGCCGGCCAAGCACACCGCGCCGCGCGAACATCACCACCGCGCGCACCACTCGGCGTGGACCGGCGGCAGGCGGCGGGCGGCGGGCGGTTAGCCGGCGACGGCGGCTGGTTCCCGTAGCGGGTCGGTGGCGAAGCCGGCCACGCCCTCGGCGAAGCCGACCCGGGCCGTGTAGCCGAGCAGCTCCACGGCCCGGCGGGGGTCGGCAACCACGTGCCGCACGTCGGCCGCGCGGGCCCCACCCACCACCTGCGGGGGCGGCCCGCCCATCGCCTCGGCCAGGGTGACCGCCAACTCTCCGACCGTGTGCGGCTCGCCCGAGCAGACGTTCACCGGCACCAGCGTGGCCGGTGGCGCGCTGCTGGTGAGGGCCAGGAGGTTGGCCCGCGCCACGTCGGTGACGTGCACGAAGTCGCGCCGTTGCCGGCCGTCCTCCAACACCCGCGGCGCCACGCCGGCCGCCAGTGCCGACCGGAAGATCGATGCCACTCCGGCGTACGGGGTGTCGCGGGGCATCCGAGGGCCGTAGACGTTGTGGTATCGCAGCGCCCACACCGCGCCGCCGGTCTGCCGGGCCCAGGCGGCGGCCAGGTGCTCCTGGGCGAGCTTGCTCGCGGCGTACGTGCTGCGGGGTTCCAGCGGCGCGTCCTCCGGCACGAGCACCGGATCGAGTCCGCGTCCGCAGTGTGGGCAGGTCGGGTCGTACCGGCCGGCCGTCACGTCCTCGGGCCGGCGGGGCGCGGGGCGCACCGTGGCGTGCTCGGGGCAGGCGTAGCGCCCCTCCCCGTAGACCACCATCGAGCTGGCCAGCACCAACCGGCCGATCCCCGCCCGGTGCAGCGCCGCCAGCAGCACCGCCGTGCCGTAGTCGTTGTGCGTGACGTAGTCGGGGGCGTCCGACGGGTCGAGGCCGTGGCCGACCATCGCCGCCTGGTGACAGACCGCGTCCACGCCGACGAGCAGCCGGTCCAGCAGGGGGCCGTCCCGGACGTCGCCGCGGACCACCTCGTGCCCGCGTGACCAGGCGGGCAGCTCGCCGCCGTGCGCCTGGGGCAGCAGGGCATCCAGCGCCACCACCTCGTGGCCCTGCTCGACGAGCAGGTCGACGACCTGCGACCCGATGAACCCGGCCGCGCCGGTGACCAGTACGCGCATGCCGGTCACGGTAGGGCGGTCCGGACGCCCGGCGGGCCGGTTCGGCGGACCCGTAAGGAGTTCGCAACAGCTCGGCGGGCGCCGACGCCCTGGTAAGCGTTCGGTAATGCGGTAAACCCGGCCCGGCCGTACCCCTGCGGTCTAACCTGCCGGCAGTGCCCGCCACCGGCCCACGCGCCCGGCCGGGCCGACCGGTGTGGACGACAACGGCGCGTGACGGCGAGGAAGGGGCAGCGGGTGCCGGTCAGCAGACCCGGCCCGAGCGGCAGCGAAACCCGGGCAACGGACGCGGACGGCTACGGCGCGCCGAGCCGGCTCTGGCGAGGGCTGGCCCAGCACGGCCCACCGGGTGTGGACGCCGTCAAACGAAGCTGGCGCAGCCCGTTGCGCGGCCCCTGGCTCACCGCCGTCTACGGGTCGGTGCTGCTGGTGGCGCTGCCACTGGTGATCATCACCGGGCTGCTCGACTACGCCGCCTACGGCCCGCAGTTCGACCAGGCGTTCCCGACGAACGTCGGCTGGCTGCGGCTGCCCGCCTTCGACTGGCCGACCCGGCCGTCCTGGCTGTTCCGGGTCACCCAGGGGCTGCACGTGACGCTCGGCATCGTGCTCGTCCCGGTGGTGCTGGGCAAGCTGTGGTCGGTGCTGCCGAAGCTGTTCGACTGGCCGCCGGCCCGCTCCCTGGCTCAGGTGCTGGAACGGCTGACCCTGCTGCTGCTGGTCGGCGGGATCCTGTTCCAGATCGCCACCGGCCTGCTCAACATCCAGTACTCGTACGTGTTCGGCTTCGACTTCTACACCGCCCACTACTTCGGGGCCTGGATCTTCACCGGCGCCTTCGTGGCGCACGTGATCATCAAGTTTCCCCGGCTGGTGACCGCGCTGCGGTCCCGCCCGCTGGGCGCGGAACTGCGCACCCCGCGCGCCGCGACACGACCCGAGCCGCCCGACCCGGACGGCCTGGTCGCCGCCGCACCCGGGTCGGCCACGGTCAGCCGGCGCGGCGCGGTCGGCCTGGTCGGCGGCGGGGCGCTGCTGCTGGCCGTCCTCACCATCGGGCAGAGCCTGGACGGCCCGCTGCGGCGCACCGCGCTGCTGCTGCCCCGCGGACGGCAGCCCGGCACCGGGCCGAACGGCTTCCCGGTCAACCGCACCGTCGCCGCCGCCGGCGTACGCCCCGAGCAGACCGACGCGAGCTGGCGGCTGACGCTGCGGGGTGGCGGCCGGACCGTGACCCTGGACCGGCCCGGCCTGCTGGCCATGGCGCAGCACACCGCCGCCCTACCCATCTCCTGTGTGGAGGGCTGGTCCACCCGGCAGACCTGGACCGGCGTCCGTCTTCGTGACCTGGCCGCACTCGCCGGGGTCGCGGACCCGGCCTCGGCGCGCGTGTCGTCGCTGGAGCAGGCCGGGCTGTTCCGCACGGCGGTGCTCGCCGCCAACCAGGTCCTCAATCCAGATTCGCTGCTCGCCCTGCGGGTCAACGGCGTCGACCTCGGCCCCGACCACGGCTACCCGGCTCGGGTCATCGTGCCGGCCCTGCCCGGGGTGCACTGCACGAAGTGGGTCGCCGAGATCGACTTCCGGGGTCAGACCGATGGCTGAGCGGGCCGGGCCGACCGGCGGACGGGAGGGGCCGACGGAGGGACGGGCCGGGCCGACGGCTGGGCGGGCCGGGCGGTTGCGGGCCGCCTACGGCGCCGCGCCGTGGCATTTCGCCCTGGTGACGGCGGCCATCGTGCTCGCCGGCTGGGTGGCGCTGCGGCTGGCGCAGGAGGCGACGTTCAGCCGGATGTTGCTCTGGTTCGTCGGCGCGGTCATCGCCCACGACCTGGTGCTGTTCCCGGTGTACGCGAGCGTCGATCGGGTGCTGCGCGCGGTGGTACGCGATCGTGTCACGCTGCTCAACCGCCTGCGGGTGCCGGCGCTCGGCACGGCGCTGCTGTTCGTGGTCTACTCCCCCGGCATCCTGCGCTGGGGCGAGACCACCCACGAGGCGGCCTCCGGCCTGACCCAGCGGCCGTACCTGGTGCGCTGGTTGGTGCTCAGCGCGGCGCTGTTCCTACTCAGCGCTGTCACGTACCTGCTGCGCCGTCGTCAGGCGTCGCGGCACCGGTCCGAGAGCGCGTAGCGCAGCAGCACCACGTCGCCGATCTGGCGAGCCTCGGCCAGGCGGGCGCGGCGATCCGCGTGCCAGGGGAAGCGTCCCTCGCCGACGAACCGGGGCGCCCGGCGGTCGCCGACGAAGAACGGGGCGACCACCAGGTGCAGCTCGTCGGCGAGGCCGGCGGTGAGGAACTGCGCGTGCACCGTCCCGCCGCCCTCCACCATCAGCCGCCGCACACCCCGCGCCGCCAGGTCGGCGAGGATCCATGCGAGGTCGACCGGCTCGCCCCCGTCCACCACGGTGGCCAGCCGACCGACCCGCTCGCGGGTCTTGTCCAGCACACCGCTGGCGCAGTAGACCAGCCGGTCGGGATCGCCCGCGGTGAAGAACCGGGCGGTCGGGTCGAGATCCCCCCGGGCGGTCAGGGTCACCTTGGTGGGCGAGGCGGGCCGCCCGCACGCCACCCGCTCGGCCCGACGTGACGCGGACCGCACCAGCAGGCGCGGGTCGTCACGGCGGACCGTGGCGGCGCCGACCAGGATCGCGTCGCAGCTGGCCCGTACCGCGTCGACACGGTCGAGGTCATCCTCGTTGGACAGCAGCAGCCGCTGGTCGGAGGCGTCGTCGATGTACCCGTCGAGGGAGGCGGCGCAGCTCAGCAGCACGTACGGCCGGCTGATCATCGGGAGACGGGCCGGTCAGGGGTACGACCCGCCTCGGTCTCCGCCGCCTCGGTCTGCGCCGCCTTGGCGGCCTTCGCCGCGAGGTACTCGGCGTTGGCCGGGGAGAGGAAGACGCTGGTGGGGACGCGTTCGACGACGTCCACACCGAGCCGGGTCAACTGCTCGGCCTTGTCCGGGTTGCTGCTGAGCAGGCGCACGCGCGGCACGCCGAGGGTGGCCAGCATCTGCGCGGCCGCGCTGTAGTCGCGCTCGTCCTCGCCCCGGCCCAGCGCCACATTGGCCTGGTAGGTGTCCAACCCGGCATCCTGCAGGGCGTACGCGTCGAGCTTGGCGTACAGGCCGATGCCCCGGCCCTCCTGGCGCAGGTAGAGCAGGAACCCGCCGGTCTCGGCGATCCGCTGCACCGCCTCGCGCAGCTGCGGCCCGCAGTCGCAGCGCTGGCTGCCGAACACGTCACCGGTGAGGCACTCGCTGTGCGGGCGGACCAGGGGCGGCTCGCCACCGGCGGCGAGCCGGTCCAGCGCTCCGGCCCAGTCACCCAGGCCGAGAGCGAGGTGCTCCCGACCGTCGACCAGGCCCTTGAACGTGAACACCCGGACGGTGGTGGTGTAGCCGTCGGGAAACGCCAGCGGCACCGTGACCTGCGTACGGACCGTGGCGACCGGCAGTGCTTCGGGCATGGGACTCCTTTGTCCGGCGCCGCCGGCAGGCGGCGACGCGTACCGTCTCACCACGACTCAACAGCCGCCGCCGGAGGCAGCTTCCCGAGTGGTGGTGGGATTGCGGGCCCGCCGGGCGAGCAGCACGGCCGCGCCGGGCAGGCTGGCCACCAGCACGAGGGCACCGTAGACGGTGGCGGTGGCGACACCTTCGGCCGCGCTGAGTCCGGCCGCGCCGAACACCCACGCGGCCACCCCCTCGCGCGGTCCGAACCCGGCGACGTTCAGGGGCAGACCCATGGCGAGCAGGGCCAGCAAGGTCAGTGGCAGCAGTCGGGTCAGCGGAGCGTCCGAACCGGCGGTGCGGGCCGCCACCAGGAAGGTGGCGAGGTGCCCGGCGACCATCACGGCGGAGGCGACCAGCACGCCGAGCCAGGTCCGCCGGGCGAGCAGCCCGGACCGCACGTCCGCCACGGCGGTGCGTACGCCTCGGGCCCATCGGGACCGACCGGTGCCGGGCAGGCGCCGCGCCAGCAGCACGACGGCCAGCCCGCCCGCGAGCAGCAGGGCGGCGGCGGCCGGCAGGTACGGCCGCACCGGCGACGGAAACGCCGCCAGCACCACAAGCGCGACACCCACCAGGACCACCTGGCCGGCGGTACGCTCCCAGACCACCGCGCGGATGCCCCGGCTGACGTCGCCGGCGTCGCGGCCGTGGCGTACCGCCCGGTGCACGTCCCCGAGCACCCCGCCGGGCAGCGTGGCGTTGAGGAACACCGCCCGGTAGCAGTGCGCCACCGCGGTCGCCAGCGGCAGCCGTACGCCGAGGCCACCGGCGACGAGGCTCCACCGCCAGGCCGCGCAGACCGTGGTGAGCACGCCGATGAGCAGGGCTGCGGCCAGCGCCGGCGCGTTGATCAGCCGTACGCCGGCGAGGAACGGGCCGCCACCCACCTGCCACAGCAGGGCGGCGAGCAGGCTCACCCCGCCGACCACTCGTGCCCAGGCCCACACCATCGACGCCGGTCCTCCCTGAAGATCGTCCACTCCCTCTAGTGCACGTACCCAGGGCGTCGGCGGTTCATCCGCCGGCCAGAAGGTCCCGGTGCTCGACCAGCACGCCGAGCCGGCCGGCGGCGGCGTCGGCCAGCCGGCGCTGGGCGTACGCCCGGGTTGTGCCGGCCAGTTCCGGTCGTTGCTCGCAGGCCGCGTCCAGCCAGCCGCGGAACCACTCGGCGGCCAGGTCGGCCTGCTCCGGGCCGAGCCGCCACGGGCTGGGCCGCTCCCGCACCGGCACGCCCCGCCGGGCGAACGCGGCGGCGGTGGCGTCGGCGGCGTCCGGGCCGAGCAGCCGGCGGCCGTCGACGGTACGCCGCTGATGCTCGTTGAACGCCTCCTCGACGGCGGCGTCGAGCGGGTCGGCCGGGGTGAGCCGGACCCGGCCGGTCACCGATATCGCGAACAGGACGGGACGGCCGGCGTCGACGCAGGCGGCCACCACCCGTTCGACCTCCTCGGCGGTCAGCATGTCCAGCAGCGCGGACGCGGTGACCAGCGCGCCGTCGGACAGGTCGGCGGCGCTCAGCCGGGTCAGGTCGCCGCAGCGGGTGTCGACGGTGACCGGCGCTCCGTCGGCGGCGGTCACCCCGGCCATGCCGTCGGCCGCCCGGGCCAGCAGGTCGGCGTCCCGGTCGTGCAGCACCCAGTGCTGCGGCCCGGTCAGCCGGGCCGCGAGCCAGCGGCTCATCGAGCCGGTGCCGCTGCCCAGGTCGTGGATCAGGATCGGGCCGGGGCCGGTCAGCCGGGGCCGGACGGCGTCCACCAGGTCCTCGGCGCGGGCGGCCGCGTCGGCCGGCTCGCGCAGACGCAGCCAGTCGGCGAACGGCAGGGTCTCCTCGACGGTCATTCCGCCACCTCCTCCAGCACGGCGGCCAGGCGCGCGGTCGTCACCGGCCAGTCGGTCAGGGTGTCGCGCCGGGCGAGCGCGGCGTGCCGCAGCCGGGCCCGCAGCTCGCCGTCGCCCCACCACCGGCTCAGCGCGCCGGCCAGGGCGGCCGGGTCGTCCGGCGGGACCAGCAGCCCGGGCAGGTCACCGTCGGGGGCGCGGCCCAGCGCCTCGGGCAGGCCCCCCACCTCGCTGGCCAGCACCGGCACGCCGCGAGCGAGGGCCTCGGTGACGACCATCCCGTACGTCTCGCCCCGCGACGGCAGCACCAGCAGGTCGGCGGCGGCGTACGCGGCGTCGAGCGCCGGGCCGGTCAGCGGGCCCGCCAGCCGGACCCGTTCCGACAGACCGGCGCCGGCGAGCCGGTCGCGGAGTCGGTGCACCAGCTCGGGGTCCCGGGTCAGCGTGCCGGCGCAGACCAGCGTCCAGGGCATCTCGGCCAGCACGCACAGGGCGTCGACAAGCACGTCGTGACCCTTGGGGCGGCTGACCGCGGCGACGCAGAGGAGTCGGTGGCCGGCTGCCGAGCCGGGGGGCGCCGGCGGTGCGGGCGTCACCCCCGGCGGCGCGACCCGGACGCGGTCGGCCGGCAACCCGTGGTGGGCCAGCAGGCGACGGCGGGTCCACTCGCTGGTGGCGACGACGGCTCGCGCGGTGGCCAGCGCCCGGCCCTCGGCCTCGTCGTCCAGCGGCATGTGCACCAGGAGGACGAGGCGCAGCCGTGTCGCGTGCGGGGCGAGCAGGTCCGGCACCGTCGAGGCGATCAGGCCGTCGACGAGCACCACGGCGTCGTCCGGCGCGGTGGCGAGCAGCCGGGCCAGCGCCGCGAGCGCGGCCGGGTCGGGGTGCGGCCACGCTCCGGGCACCGAATGCTCGTGCACCACCCAACCGCGCTCGCCGAGCCCGGCGCAGACCCGCCGGTCGTACGTGTTGCCGCCGCTGGGCGCTGCCGGGTCGTCGATGTCGCCGGGCAGGACGACGTGCACCGTACGGTGGTGCGGGCCGACGATCCCGGCGGCGTGGGCCGGCGTCGGCTGGCCCGCGTCGATCACAGCGACCGCTCGTAGCTGGCCCAGGCGACGTGTGACTCGTGCAGGGTGACGGTGATGCCGGCCAGCTCACGCGCCCCGGGGCCCAGCTCACCGGCGTGCACCCGCTCGGCCAGGCGGTCGGCGACGGTACGGGCCAGCACCTCGGTGGTGGTGTTCACCCCGGCGAACGCGGGCTCGTCGTCGAGGTTGCGGTAGGACAGCTCGCCGACCACGGCGCGCAGCTGCTCGGTGGCCAGACCGATGTCGACGACGATGCCGTCGGCGTCCAGGTCGGGCCGGCGGAACGTCGCGTCCACCACGAACGTCGCCCCGTGCAGGCGCTGGGCCGGGCCGAACACCTCGCCCCGGAAACTGTGGGCGATCATCATGTGATCCCGAACGGTCACGCTGAACACGGTCACTCCCCGTCGTCGTAGGTGATGAGGTGGCAGAGCGCGGGCAGGTCACCCGTGCTCAGTCGGGCAAGTACGTCGGGCAGTTCGGAGAAGCGGGACGCGCCGGTGATCAGCGCGTCGAAGGCCGGGTCGTCGAGCAGGTCCAGGGCCAGCGCCAGCCGGTCGGCGTAGCTGCGGCGGCCCCGCCGCGCGGGCGCGACCATGCCGACCTGGCTGCTGCGCACGGTGAGCCGTCGGGAGTGGAACGCCCCGCCCAGCGACACCTGCACCGGGCGGTCGCCGTACCAGCTCAGCTCGATCACCGTGCCCTCGGGCGCGAGCAGATCCAGCGCCTGCTGCAGCCCGGCGGACGTGGCGCTGGCGTGCACGACCAGGTCCCGCTCGCCGGTCGCGTCGCCCGGCCGGGCGAACCGCACACCGAGCGCCCCGGCCACCCCGGCCCGGCGTGCGTCGGTGTCGATCAGCTCGACGTCCACACCGGGGAACCGCGCCAGCAGCGCCGCGACGCAGCAGCCCACCATGCCCGCGCCGACCACGCTGACCCGGTCGCCGACCAGGGGCGCGGCGTCCCACAGGGCGTTCACGGCGGTCTCCACCGTGCCGGCGAGCACGGCGCGGGCGGGCGGCACGTCGTCCGGCACCGGCACGACGGCCGTCGCCGGCACGACGTACGCGCTCTGGTGCGGGTGCAGGCAGAAGACCGTACGCCCGAGCAACTCCGGCGGGCCCTGGTCGACCACGCCGACGCTGAGGTATCCGTACTTCACCGGGCCGGGGAAGTCACCCTCCTGAAACGGGGCACGCATCGCTGCGTACTGGTCGGCGGGCACCCGGCCGGCGAACACCAGCGTCTCGGTGCCCCGGCTGACCCCGGAGTAGCGGGCTCGCACCAGCACCTCGTCCGGCCCCGGGACGGGCAGCGACACCGGCCGGATCTCCGCCGCGCCGGGCTCGCGCACCCAGCAGGCGTACGCCTCGCGGATCACCCTCGCACACCTCACCTTTTGTCCCGGTCGAACCGAACGGCCCTGATTTCCGTGTTCCCTGTCGGGGTCGTCGATCATAAACACGGAGGTACGGTGCCCACAGTTCGAAGCGGTCCGGTGATCGGGCTGAGCGCGCAGTTGGTCGTGCTGGCGGCGCTGGCCGCCACCGTGGGTCTGAGCACGGCGGGCTGGCTGGCCGGGGCCGGCTACGCGGCGCTCACCTGCCTCGCGTTGAGCCGGGGCCTGCACCTGTCCGGCGCGTCGCGGCTCGGCCCCGCCGACCGGGTGACGCTGGCCCGGGCGATCCTGGTCGGCGCGGTCACCGCCCTGGTGGTGGACTCGTTCGGCCACCCGACGCCGGTGGGGCTGCTGGTCGCGCTGAGCACGGTGGCCTTGCTGCTGGACGCGGTGGACGGTCAGGTCGCCCGGCGCACCGGCACGGTCAGCGCGCTCGGGGCCCGCTTCGACATGGAGGTCGACGCGTTCCTCATCCTGGTTCTCAGCGTGTACGTCGCCCCGGCGGCCGGGAGCTGGGTGCTGGCCATCGGCGCGATGCGGTACGTCTTCGTCGCGGCCAGCGCCGTGCTGCCCTGGCTGCGCAACTCCTTGCCGCCGCGCTACTGGCGCAAGGTGGTGGCCGCCGCGCAGGGCGTGTTGTTGACGGTCGCCGCCGCGCGGGTGCTGCCCGAGCCGTGGACCACAGTGGTCCTGGTGACGGCGTTGGCGCTGCTGGTCGAGTCGTTCGGCCGTGACGTGGCCTGGCTGTGGCGTCGCCGCCCGGCACCTCGGCGGGCCCACCCGCTGCCGGTCCCCGGCCCGGCCGGCGCGGCGATCACCGCCCCCGCCCCGCCGCCGATCGCCGCGCCCGTCGCGCCGGTGGCGGTGCCCCTGCTGCCACTGGGCGGGCACACACCCGTCGTCGTACCGCCGCTGCTGCCGGTGCCCACGCGCGCGCTGGCGGCCCGCTCGGGCGGTACGGTCCACTCCGACTGGAGGCCCTGATGACAGTTCCCGCCCGGCTGCGCCGGCTGACCGGCCGGCAACGCCCGCGCCCCGCGTCGACAGGTGACGCTTCGGCGCGTACCCCCGGGGTGTCGCCCGTGCCGCGCGGTCGTGCGCGGCGGGCGCTGGGGTGGGTGGGCACGGTGCTGGCGGTTCTGCTGGTGTACGCCGTCCTGGTCGGCCCGGACCGGCTCGGCGAGCTGACGCCCGGCGCGTTTGTGCGGATCCCGCTGGAGGGTCTGCTGGTCGCCGCGCTGCTGCTCGCGCTGCCGCCAAGGCCGCGGCGGGTGGTGGTGGCCGTGGTCGGGCCGCTGCTGGGCCTGCTGGCCATCGTGAAGCTCGCCGACCTGGGGTTTCGCACGGCCCTCGACCGGCCGTTCGATCTGGTGCTGGACTGGCTGCTGCTGGACGACGCGTTCGGTTTCGTGCGGGACTCGGCGGGGCGGGCCGGCGCGGTCGGCGCGATGGTCGGCGTCGTGCTGCTGGTCGGTGTGCTGCTGCTGGTGGCGACCGTGGCGTTGCGACGGCTGGCGGCGCTGCTGGTCGGCCACGAGCGGGTGGCGACCCGGGCGGTGGCCGCGCTGACGGTGGCCTGGGTCCTCTGCGCCGTCGTCGGCGTGCGGATCGTCCCGGGCGTGCCGGTCGCCGACGCCGGGACCACCGCGCTGGTCGGCGCGCACGCCGAGCAGGTGGACGCGCGGCTGCACGATCGGGAACGGTTCACCGCCCAGATCGACGCCGACCCGTTCCAGGGCGTCCCGGGTGACCAGCTGCTGACCGGGCTGCGCGGCAAGGACGTCGTCCTCGCCTTCGTGGAGAGCTACGGGCGTGACGCCGTCGAGGACCCGCAGTTGGCGCCGCAGGTCAACGCCGTGCTGGACACCGGCACCGAGCGGCTGCGCGCGGCCGGGTACGGCGCGCGCAGCGGCTTTCTCACCTCCCCCACGTTCGGCGGGGGCAGTTGGTTGGCGCACGACACGCTGCTGTCCGGTCTGTGGACGGACAACGAGCAGCGGCACCGCAGCCTGCTGGCCAGTGACCGGCTCACCCTCAACGGCGCGTTCCGCCGGGCGGGTTGGCAGACCGTCGGGGTGCTCCCGGCGGCCACCCAGCCGTGGCCGGAGCAGGGTTTCTTCTCCTACGACCGCTACTACGACGCCGAGGCGCTCGGCTACCGGGGGCCGAAGTTCAGCTACGCGCCGATGCCCGACCAGTACACGCTGTCGTTCTTCCAGCGGCGGGTCCGCGCCGGCGCGGACCGTCCGATCATGGCGGAGATCCCGCTGATCTCCAGCCACTCGCCGTGGACGGCGGTGCCCCGCATGATCGGCTGGGACGAGGTGGGTGACGGTTCGATCTACCACAGCGATGCCGGCGCGAAGGACGACGGCGACGCCGACGACCGGGACACCGGTCGGATCCGGGCCGGCTACCGGCAGGCCGTCGCCTACTCAGTCCAGGCGCTGATCTCCTACGTCCAGACCTACGGTGACGACGATCTGGTGCTGGTCTTCCTCGGCGACCACCAGCCGGCCCCGGTGGTGACCGGCGAGGGCGCCAGCCGGGACGTGCCGATCACCATCGTGGCCCGGGATCCGGCGGTGCTGGACCGGGTCGCGGGTTGGGGCTGGCAGGACGGGCTGCGGCCCGGCCCGCAGGCTCCGGTGTGGCCGATGGACGCCTTCCGCGACCGGTTCCTGACCACCTTCGGGCCGTCGACGTCGCCGCTGGCCGCCCCGCGCTGAGCCATCAGCGATTCGGCCACGAGATCCCTGAAGTCGGGGTGTCCCGAGGGCGTGGATGCCGCGATATCACCGATCTCGTGGTGATCAGCCCTCGATCCCCGGCTCGGCGGGGCGGGCGCGGACGTGCAACCGCTCCCCCTGCGGCCCGAAGAGGCTGAGCGCCTCGGCGGTGCCGGGGCCGGGATTGAAGAAGAGGTGCGGGACGCGGGTGTCGAACTCGGCCACCTCCCCGGGCGTCAGGATGAGGTCGCGGTCACCGAGCAGCAGGCGCAGCCGGCCGGAGAGCACGTAGAGCCACTCGTACCCCTCGTGGACCTGTGGGGTCCGTCCCCCGGCGGACGGGTCCGGCGGGAAGATCTGCTTGAACGCCTGGAGGCCGCCCGGTCGGCGGGTCAGCGGCAGGTGGGTCACGCCGTGCCTGACGATCGGCTTGGGGCGTACGCGGGGGTCGCCGGTGGCCGGGGCGTCCACCAGCTCGTCCAGCGCCACCTGGTACGCCCGCGCCAGCGGGAGCAGCAGCTCCAGGGTGGGCCGGCGGCTGCCGGACTCCAGCCGGGACAGGGTGCTCACCGAGATGCCGGTCAGGTCGGCGAGCTGGGTCAGCGTGGTGCCGCGCTGGTGGCGCAGGGCACGCAGCCGGGGACCGACGGCCGCCAGCGCGGCACTGTCCTCGTTTGCCATAACGGCAAGGATACTTGCCACTCGGGTTACGGCGACGGATGGTGGGCTCAGCCGACAAGTAGGGGGACATTCCGGTGGACGAGACATACGACGTGGTGGTGGTGGGCGGCGGCGCGGCCGGGCTCAGCGGGGCCCTGGCGCTGAGCCGGGCCCGGCGGTCGGTGCTGGTGATCGACTCCGGCGAGCCGCGCAACGCGCCGGCCGACCACGTGCACAACTACCTCGGCCGCGAGGGGACGCCGCCGGGCGAGCTGCTCGCGGCCGGACGCGCCGAGGTGGCCGGGTACGGCGGGCAGTTCCGCGCCGGCCGGGTCCAGACCGCCACCCGCGACGACGACGGCTTCCGGCTCGCCCTCGACGACGGGAATTCGGTGCGGGCCCGCCGCCTGCTGGTGGCCACCGGGCTCACCGACGAGCTGCCCGACGTGCCCGGGGTGGCGCAGCGGTGGGGCCGTGACGTGCTGCACTGCCCGTACTGCCACGGCTGGGAGGCGCGGGACCGGCGGGTCGGCGTGCTCGCGACCGGGCCGATGTCCGTGCACCAGGCCGAGATGTGGCGGCAGTGGACTTCCGACGTGCTGCTCCTGCTGCACGACGCCCCGACCCCGGACGAGGAGACGGCCGAGCGGCTGGCCGCCCGGGGCATCGCGGTGGTGCCCGGCCCGGTCGCCGCGCTGGAGGTGAACGGGGACGCGCTGAACGGCGTACGCCTCGCCGACGGCCGGGTGGTGGCGCTCGACGTGGTCGTGGTCGGGACCCGCACGGCACCCCGCGCCGACCTGCTGGTGGGGCTGGGACTGGCCCCGGAGGAGGTGACGATGGGTGGGCACGTGATCGGCACCCAGATCCCGGCCGACGCGACCGGGGCGACGACCGTGCCGGGTGTCTGGGTGGCCGGTAACGTGGCCGACCTGCGGGGCCAGGTCATCACGTCCGCCGCCGCCGGCCTCACCGCCGCGGCGGCGATCAACGCCGACCTCATCGCCGAGGACACCCGCGACGCGGTCACCGCGTACCGGCAGTTGGTGGCCACCACCTTCGAGGAGCCGGCGTGGGAGGAGCGGTACCAGGCCAAGCCGGCCGTCTGGAGTGGGCGCCCGAACCCACAACTGGTCGCCGAGGCCGCCGATCTGGCCCCGGGGCGGGCGCTGGACGTGGGCAGCGGTGAGGGCGCCGACGCGGTGTGGCTGGCCGAGCGCGGCTGGCGGGTGACCGCGGTGGACATCTCGACCACCGCGCTGACCCGGGCCGCCGAGCACGCCGAGACCGCCGGGGTGGCTGACCGGATCGAGTTCACGCACGTCGACCTGCGCGACAAGCCGCCCGCCGAGGAGGCGTACGACCTGGTGTCGGCGCAGTTCATGCACCTGCCCCCGACGCAGCGGCGGGAGTTGTTCGCCCGGCTGGCCGACGCGGTGGCCCCGGGCGGCGTGCTGCTGATCGTCGGGCACCACCCGTCGGACCTGTGGACGTCGGGGCACCGGCTGCACATGCCCGACATGATGTACACCGCCGAGGACGTGGCGGCCTCACTGGACCCGACCCGGTGGGACGTCCTCGTCACCGAAACGCGCCCCCGCCCCGGCCCCCACGACGTCGTCCACCACGACGCGGTCCTGCTGGCTCGTCGCCGCTGACCGCGCCGATCATGGAGTTGTGGTGGATGACAAGAGCCGCGGATCAGGGCCTTCCGGGCACCACGACTCCATGGTCGACCAATGAGGGGTGCTGGCCTTCGCACACCGGTGGGCTCGGCGGTAGCGTTGCGCCACACTCACGGCCCGCAGGGGCGGTTGACCGCCGGCCCTGACGCCCCCGATCGTACGGAGGATGGTGCATGTCCATCGGCGCTGAGCCGCTCGCAGCACGCGACGACGCGGCCTCGCGGCCAACCTTCGAGCTCGCCCTGCGCGGCTACGACAAACGCCAGGTGGACCGGCACCTGGAGCAGCTCGACGGCCAGATCGCGATGCTCAGCGGCGAGCACGGACGTTCTGCGGTGCGGGTTCGTGAGCTGACCGCCGAGGTGCAGCGGCTGCGCGCCGAGCTGGCCGAGCTGCACGAGCAGCCGGTGCAGGTGGACCGCGCCTCGTTCCAGGATCTGGGCCCGATGGTCGGCGAGATCCTGACCCTCGCTGAGAAGCAGGCCGCCCTCATCACCGAGTCGGCCAGCAATCGGGCCAACGAGCTGCGCACCGAGGCCGAGCGGATCCTCGCCGACACCCGCGAGCGGGCCGCGCAGGCACGTCAGGACCTGTCGGAGGAGCTGGCCGCGCGTCGCACCGAGCAGGAGCAGGCGTACGAGGAGCGGCGCGCCGTGGCCGAGGCCGAGCTGACCGCTATCCGGGAGCGCGCCGAGCAGTTGCGCGCCGACGGCGAGGCCGCGCACGAGCGCGCCCAGCACGAGGCGAAGCGCATCACCGAACAGAGCGCGCAGCAGCTCAACCAGACCCGGGTCGCCGCCGATGCCCTCATGAAGTCGGCCCACACCCAGATCCAGCAGGAGGTTCAGGCCGCCCGGGCCAAGAACCAGCAGGAGATGGCCCAGTGGCAGGCCGGGGTGGAGCGCGAGGTCGCCGAGCGACGTAGCGCCGCCGAGCAGGAGATCGCCGAGTTGCAGGCCGCCGCCGAGGAGGAGCTGGCCGAGCAGCGCAGCTCCACCGAGCAGCAGATCGCCGCGCTGCTGGCCGAGGCGCAGCAGCACGTGACCGAGCTGCGTAACCGGGCCGACGAGCAGGCGGCCAGCCACCAGGAGCAGCTGACCGCGCTCCAGCAGGAGATCGAGGAGCGCCGGCAGGAATCGGCCGCGCTGCACGCCGAGTTGGAGACCGCCCAGCGGCAGCTCGCGGAGGTACGCCAGGAGGGCGAGACCCTGGAGAACGAGCTGTCCCGCGTCCAGCAGCGGTTGGGCGAGGTGCGCCGGGACCTGACCGCCGAGGCGGCCCGGCTGGACGAGGCCCGCCGGGCCGGGGATTCCGCCGAGCGGCACGCCAAGGAGGTCCGCGCCCGGGTGCAGCGCGAGGCGAAGCGGGTGGCCGACCTGGCCGCCGCCGCCGTGATGGCCGCCGCGGCCGGCGGCACGGAGACCGCCGAGTACCCGATGGTCGGTCCCCGGTCGAACCCGTCCCGCTCAGGTGTCGACCTGCTCCCCGTGGACCGGCCCGCGAGCGACCGCGCCGACGCCGACCAGGCCGACGCCGACCGGGTCGACGCCGACCGGGTCGACGCCGACGACAGCCGGGCCGACCAGACCCGGGCCGAGGCCGAGCACTCCGAAGCAACGCACGCCGAGGCCGAGCATGCCGAGGCCACGCACGCCGAGGCCAGGCACGCCGACACCGAGGCTGAGCACGCCGGTGGCGAGCACGCCGGTGGTGACCATGCCGACGGCGAGCGCCCGGGTGGGGCGCCCATGCGGTACCCGGTGGAGCCGGCCGATCGGACGGCCACCTCGGGGATGCCCACCAACGACGCCGAGCGGATCTTCACGCGGCCCGAGGCCCCGACGCCCGTACCGTTCCTGGCCTTCGGGCAGCCGGTCAGCGACAACGGCACCGCCCGGCACTGACCTCGCAGGTGGCTGACCCGGGCCCCGCGCCGATGCGCGTGGGGCCCGGGGTCACGGTTCGGCGCGGCCAGGCCGGCACGTCGACGGCGGCGGCTTACACCGAATCTGCGCGCCGTGTTCGCGATACGCCCACAATCCGGTGTTTGGATGGGCCGATGAGCCAGCTCACGAGCGCGACGCCCACCGCCGCCGACCAGATCGCGTACCTGGACACGGCCGCGGCCACTCCGGTCGGGCGCGACTACAAGAGGCGTGCCCTCGACGCCCTCGACCTGCGGCCGGGGCACGCCGTAGTGGACATCGGCTGCGGCCCGGGGACCGATCTCGGGCGGCTGGCCGACGCGGTCCAGGCCGGCGGCCGGGTTGTCGGAGTCGACAGTGACGCGCGGATGCTCGCGGAGGCCGGTCGGCGGCTGGCCGACCGGCCGACGATCGAGCTGCGCGCGGGCGACGCGCACGCGCTTCCGCTGCACGACAGCAGCATGGACCGGGCCAGGATGGACCGGGTCCTCATGCACATAGAGGATCCCGCGACGGTGCTGACGGAGGTTCGTCGGGTGCTGCGTCCGGGAGGTGTGTTCGCAATGGCCGAGCCGGACTGGGACACCCTGGCGGTCGCGGACGAGGACGTGCGGACGAGCCGCGGCTTCGCCCGCTTCGTCGCGGGGCGGGTGCGGAACGCCACGATCGGGCGGGATCTGGTCCGGCTGTCGGTGCAGGCGGGCCTGCGGGTGAGATCGGTCGAGGCGGTCGCCGTCGTCTTTCGGGACTTCGACACGGCGGACCGGATTCTGGGGCTGCGGCGCAATTCGGCCCGCGCCGTGGCGGCCGGCGAGCTCACCGACGCGGACGTTCAGCCGTGGCTGCGGCGTCTCACGGACGGTCCCCTGCTGGCGGGTTTCACCCTGTACCTGGTCACGGCCGAAGCCTGACGCCGCGCGGCGGGCCGGTCCCGACTCTGCGTCGCACCCGTCGTCGGGCACGACGCACCCGGGGCGATTCTGCACCGAACCTTCCCGAACGTCCCGTCGCTGCTGGCAGGCTGGGTTGGCCGACGCGCACCGACGGCCGCTGGCCCGACCGGCGACCCGGGAGCGCCTCGCGGCCGGAAGGAGCGTTCGTGACCGACCAACCGGAGGACTTCGACCTGCTCGTCGTGGGCGGCGGCAAGGCCGGCAAGACGCTGAGCATGGACGTTGCCCGGTCCGGCCGTCGGGTGGCGATGGTGGAGCGCGGCATGATCGGCGGTAGCTGCATCAACGTCGCGTGCATCCCCACGAAGGCGCTGGTGACGAGCGCGCGGGCGGCCCGCCAGCTGCGCCACGCCGCCGCGCTCGGCGTCGTGGTCGAGGGTGGTCGGGTCGACGTGGACCTACTGCGGGCGCACAAGCAGGACGTCGTCGATCAGATGGTCGCCGCCAACCGGCAGCAGTTCCTCGACTCGGGTCTGCACCTGGTGATCGGTCAGGCCCGGTTCGTGGCCGCGCGGACCGTGCGGGTGGCACTGGCCGACGGCGGCGAACGACTGCTGCGCGGCGACGACGTGGTCATCAACACGGGCACCCGGCCGTACCTGCCGTCCGTACCCGGGATGGCCGAGGCCGGGGTGCTGACCAGCGACGATCTGCTGCGCCTGAACCGGTTGCCGGCACGACTGGTGGTGCTCGGCGGCGGCACCGTCGGGGTGGAGTTCGCGCAGATGTTCGCGTCGTTCGGCAGCGCGGTGACGGTGATCGAGGGCGGTCCGCAGCTGCTGACCCGTGAGGACCCCGACATCGGCGACGCGATGATGCGGATCTTCCTCGACGACGGCATCGACGTACGCGTCGGGGTGACGGTCGCCCGGGTCGACCGCGACGCCGACGGTACGGTCCGGATCACGCTCGACGACGGCAGCGTGGTGACCGGCGACGATGTGCTCGTGGCGGCCGGCCGGGCGCCGGTCACCGACGGGCTCGGGCTGGACGCGGCAGGTGTCCGACTCGACGACCGTGGCTTCGTGCTGGTCGACGAGCACCTGCGCACCAGCGCCGAGCGGACGTGGGCCGCCGGGGACGTCGCGGGCAGCCCACAGTTCACCCACGCCTCGCTCGACGACTATCGGATCATCCAGGCCAACCTGGCGGGTGAGCAGCGCAGCACGGCCGGCCGGCTCATCCCGTACACCGTCTTCACCACCCCGGAGCTGGCGCGGGTCGGCCTCAGCGAGAGCGACGCGCGACGCGCCGGGTACGACGTCCAGGTGGCCCAGCTGCCCGTCGCCGCGATCCCCCGGGCCCGCACCCTGCGCCAGACGCAGGGCATGTGGAAGGCGGTGATCGACGCTCGCACCGATCAGATCCTGGGCGCGGCGCTGCTCGGCGCGGAGGCGGGCGAGGTGATCACCTCGGTGCAGTTGGCCATGCTCGCCGGCATGCCGTGGACCGCGCTGCGGGACGCGATCATCACGCATCCGACAATGGCCGAGGGCCTCAACCTGCTCTTCGCGTCGCTGAAGTCCCGCCCGGTGCGCTGACCCGGCGTCAGCGGTGGGCGGCGACCTCGGCGCGTACCCGCTCCTGGAAGGCACGCGCCTGGGCGCCCGTGGGCGGTGGCCCACCGTGCCGCGCGGCGATCGCCAGGGGGATCACCTCGGCCGGGTCGCCGGTGTCGACGAGCCGTCGGCCGGCGGCCACCTTGGACAGCCACTCACCGTCGCGGTGGCGCACCAGCGAGCGGCAGGCGCCGAGCACCGCGTCCTCCGCGCCGGGCGCGGGCCGGTCGCCCGGTGGCGTCGGCAGGGCAAGCCACCAGGTCAGCGCCTCGATCAGCAGCCGCCTCAGGTCGGCCGGGGTGAGGTCGGCGAAGACCTCCGCCGCCGGCGGCCCGAGCAGCGCCGCCCCGCTCTGGTGCAGGATGCTGCGGTCCAGCCCGTACCAGAAACGGCCGTCGGCGCTCGGGCGGTCCGTCGGGTCGAGGGTGCTGCGGAACGGCATCGCGCGCCCGGTGTTCAGCTCGACCTCGAAGCCGGGCTCGGGGCTGCCGGCCGCGGCCACGGCCCGCTGGTACACGACCAGTTCCAGCCCGCGCGCCGGGCAGGGCAGCGCCTCGTGTCGCAGCCGTGCCACAAGCGTCCGCTTGACGGCCTCGGTCAGCGGGCCGGCGCAGACCAGCGCCACGTCCACGTCGCTCCGGCCGGCCTGGTACGCGCCGAGCCCCACCGAACCGGCCGCGTACGCGCCGACGAGATCGCCGCCGAGCACGTCCCGGGCGGTGTCCACGAGGTCGTCGAGGTAGCGCCGAAGAGCAGAGTCCACGCCCCATCCTCACCCGTGGACGCGGGCGCGTCGGCACCGGGCCGGCGGCCCTAACCGGCGTAGAGCAGCAGCAGGCCGGCGACGGTGTACGCGACCATCAGCGCGAGCAGCGGGAGCTGACCGGCCACCGCCCGCGCCCGGGGAAACAGGTACAGGGCGCGGTCGTGGGCGAGCAGCGTGCCGAGCAGGTGCCCGACGATGATGACGGTGATCTGGAGGTTGGCCACCCCGGACGGGGTGACCAGCCCGGTGTGCGGTTGCCAACCCGCCGTGCCGAACCAGTCCGCCCCGGTGTCGCGAGGGTCGGACAGCAGGGCGACGGTGCGCTGCCCCTCCAGGATCAGCAGCGAGTAGTAGTGCGCCACCACGTAGCCCACCGCGATCGGCACGATCGAGTGCGCGAGTTCGCGCGGCACCCGCGGCGACTCAGCAGAGTTCGGTGGCTCCGCGGCGTGTGGCGGTCCGGCACGGCCGACGCGGGCGGCGGCGCCGGTGGCGAGGAGGTACGCCACGGCGACGACGCCGATGACCACGATCAGTCCAGTGCTGCCGGTGACCGCCGGGGGCAGGCCGTTCTCCTGGGAGAAGCGCAGCCACGCCGGCGCGTTGGAGAGGCTGTCGAACATGGTCGAGCCGAGCAGCACGATCACCACGGCGACGAGCCCGGGACGGGGCCGCAGCCCGGCGATCCCGTCGAGCGGGTTGCGCCACACGAGCACACCGTCGGCGGCCCTGCCGATCGGGGCGAGCTGGCCGACGAGCGCGCTGTAGACCTCGAACGGGTCGGCCCGGTCGAACCAGCCCGCGCCGAACAGCGCGGCGCCGCCCAGCATGACCACGGCGTACCCGGCCAGCCACGCGGTGATGACCGGCAGGGTGGCCCGGTCCGGCGCGACAAGCTCCAGCCAGACGAACCCGAACAGAGTGAGCGCGGCCGGCCAGAGGCCCAGGCCGGCGGGCAGCTCCCGGACGCCGCGCGCCGGCTCGCGCCGCGCCGCCAGGGCGACGAGCAGGTGCACGGTACGCAGCGGGTTGACCGCCCGCCAGACCGGACCGAACAGCAGCGAGACGGGTATCAGCCCGACCCAGAGGAGCACGTAGAGCGCGCCGGCCGTCGGATTGTCCGGGGTGTCCGGGCCGCCGAGCAGGCCCACGCAGAACCAGCCGGCGGCGAGCAGTCCCAGTACGCGCAGCGCCCACCGGAACGCGGGGGCGTCGACGAGGCCGGCCAGCCGGTCGGGTACCGGTCGGCCACCGGCGGCGTCCCGGTCGAGGCGTGGCTCGCGCCAGAGCAGGCCCAGGGCGAGGAACGTGACGACCAGGGTCAGGGCTGCGGCGACGACGAGTTCGGGCAGCGTGATCGGCAGGTCCTGGCGGCCGCCGACGCCGTGCGCCAGCAGCGCGGGGGCGGCGGACATCCCGCTCAGCGGACGACGAGCTGGAACAGCACCAGCTCGGTCTCGTGCGTCTCCACCTCGAACAGCCCGGTCTTCTCGGCCCGGAACTCCACCGAGCCGGGCGTGCCGGCTGGCAGTCGCGCGCCCAGGTCGTAGCCGTGCACGTGCAGTTCGTCGTCGGCGTCCGAGGTGACCGTGATCCGGACGAGTTGGCCCTTGGCCACGGTCACCCGGCCGGTGGGCGGGCTGATCCGTCGTTTGGCGATGGTCACGGTGATCTCCCGGTCGACCGCGGGCGTGCTGGCGGTGGCAGCGGGAGTGGGAGTGGGAGTGGGAGTGGGACTGTCCGCCGAGGCCGGCGCGGAGGCGGTCGGTGCGGCGGCCGACGTGGCCGGCGTCGAGGGGGCGGCCACGGACGGGGCGTCGTCCTGCCCGCAGCCGGCGGTGAGCAGGGCGCTGAGCAGACCGGTGACGAGGAGGGTGGTGGGGACGGCGGCGCGGCGGGCACCGGGGGCGCGGACGAGCACGGGCGGACTCCGAACGACGCGGGGGGCGGGGTGTCGAGCTGATCGTCGGAGGGTGAACTCTACGTCTTGTTCGGCGGTGGGGAAATGACCATGATGAACGAATGCGATCGAGGCTGGTCACTGTCTGTCACGTTGTGTGCCGTACCGTCGCGGTGCTGGCGGCGCTGCTGGTGGTGTCGCTGGCGCTGCCCGCCGCCCCGGCGTCGGCGCACGGGCAGTTGGCGACCTCCACGCCGCTGACCGGCACCGTCGTCCGCAAGCCCCTGGCCCAGGTCGGGTTGTACTTCACCGAGAAGCCGGCCGCCAACGCGCACTTCACCCTCACCGGCCCGAACGGGTCACGGGTCGACAGCGGCTGGTCGTACGGCGAGCCGAAGCGGCTGGACAAGCCGGTCCAGGAGTACTTCATGGTCAACGGCGTCTTCGAGCCGCGGCTGTACCACACCGGCTTCCCCGCCATGGTGACCGTCGCCCACTGGCCGGCGAAGGGCCGCTACACCGCCAGCTACCTCACGGTCGCCTCGGACGGCGAAGCGGTGCGGGGCACCGTCACCTTCGACTACCAGGGCCCGAGCACGGCCGCCCCGGCCGGCTGGACGGCACCGACGAACGGCCCCGAGCCCGCACTCCTCGCCCAGGCCGAGGGCACCCCCTCGGCTTCCGCCGTGCCGGCGGCGACGCTCCCTGCGGACGCCACCCCCGCGGCCGCGCCACCGGCGTCCGCACCGGAGGGAGGGCTTCCGCCCTGGGTGGTGCCCGCCGCCGTCGTGGTGGTCGTCGGCACGATCATCGTGGTGGCGGCCCGCCGCCGTCCGGCGCCGCCGTCATCCGGCGGCACCACCCGCCCGCGCAGCGGAGCGCCTCGTCCGCGGGGCGCGGCCTCGCGTCCGCGCGGTGCAACGGACCGCCGGCCCGCTCGTCGCGGCCGCCGCTGAGGCGCACCGATGTGACGCCCCCGGTCGGGCGCTTGTCCGCCTTCTGTCCAGCAACGACCATCGGCGGTTGGGCGTACCGCCCGGAGCACTCACCGCTGGCCCGGACCTGAAACGCCATACGGCGCTGGCACATTTCCGACATCCGGTGACCAGTGCCGCGATCTTTCGCACGAACATCGGGAACTTTTGATGTATCGATGCAAAGGCATGGACACCCCGATCGAAACCCCTTAATGTCTCGACCCATCAACCCGGTGTTTCCGGAGCGTCAC
The DNA here is from genome assembly GCF_043205095.1 of Micromonospora sp. NPDC047557. Taxonomy (NCBI): domain Bacteria; kingdom Bacillati; phylum Actinomycetota; class Actinomycetes; order Micromonosporales; family Micromonosporaceae; genus Micromonospora; species Micromonospora sp. NPDC047557. The sequence continues at coordinate 40,955 of NZ_JBIDDK010000022.1, forward strand.
TCGTCGGCGTCGAGGACGTTACGGACCGGGCCGGCGGCCACCGCCTCACCATCTCTGCACGCCGGCCGTCGGTCACTCCTATCCTCTGTGGAGGAACGATGGGCACACCGCTGCTGCGCCGATTCCGCAGTCCCGTCCTGGGCGCGCTCGCGCTCGTCCTCGCGGTCGGCTTCTGGGCCGACCCGGCCGACGCCGCCCCCGAGCAGGAACCGGGCGTCACCCTGCGCGTCTATGACGTCCAGGTGCCGCTCTCCGAGATCTGCACGCTCAAGCCCGCGCAGACCCCGAACGTGGACAAGCTGATGTCCACGATCAACTGGACGTCGCCGGCCGACTTCGGCTTCGACGACAACTTCGTCTCCCAGGTGCTCGGCAACATCACGATCACCCAGGCCGGGAGCTACACCTTCCGGCTCAGCAGCGACGACGGGTCCAAACTGACGATCGACAACACCGTCGTGATCAACCACGACGGCCTGCACGGCGCCACCCCACCCAAGGAGGGCGCCGTCACCCTCGCCGCCGGGCTGCACCCACTGCGCATCGACCACTTCGAGCGCGCCGGTGGCCAGCAGATCACGTTGGAGTGGCGGACGCCCGGCTCGTCGTCCTTCGTGGTCGTGCCGACCTCGGCGCTGAGCACCGACGCCGGAGTCGTACGGGTGACCGCACCGGGGCGCAAGGAGTGCGAGGGCGTCACCGACTCCCCCGGCGACGGGTTGCCGCTCACCGGCGTGCACCCCGGCTACACGCTCACGAACCTGCGACCCTCGGGCTTCCAGCCGAAGGTCACCGGGATGGACTGGCTGGCCGACGGCCGGCTGGTCATCAGCACCTGGGGTGGCAGCGACCAGTCCGGCACCTCCCAGGACGGCGAGGTGTACATCATGGGCAACACCGGCGGCGCGACCGGCCCCGGGTCGGTGACCACCAAGAAGATCGCCGGCGGCCTCAAGGAGCCGATGGGGCTCAAGGTCGTCGACGGCGTGGTCTACGTGTCGGAGAAGCAGCGGCTGACCCGGCTCGTGGACACCACCGGAGACGAGGTGGCCGACCGCCTCGACACCGTCGCCACCTGGCCGCACGGCGGCAAGTTCCACGAGTTCGCGTTCGGTCTGCTCTACCAGGACGGTTCCTTCTACGTGAACCTGTCGGTGTCGATCGACTACGGCGGCGCGACCACGGTGCCGCAGCCCGCCGCCAACCGGGGAACCACCATCAAGGTCAACAAGGACACCGGCGCGGTCAGCTACATCGCCGGCGGCCTGCGGACGCCGCACGGCATCGGCTGGGGCCCGGAGGGCGGCATCTTCGTCACCGACAACCAGGGCGGCTGGCTGCCGTCGTCGAAGCTGGTGCACATCAAGCAGGGTCGCTTCTTCAACCACTACATGACCCCGGCGGGCCCGTTCGACGCCAACCCGGTCACCCCGCCGGTGCTCTGGATGCCGCAGAACGAGATCGCCAACTCCCCCAGCACGCCGCTCTACCTCACTACCGGGCGGTACGCCGGGCAGTTCGTGATCGGTGACGTCACCTACGGCGGCCTCCAGCGCGCGTCGGTCGAGAAGGTCAACGGCGAGTACCAGGGTGCGCTGTTCCGGCTCACCCAGGGCCTGGAGGCGGGCGTCTCCGAGGTCAACCTCGGTCCGGACGGCGCGATCTACGTCGGCGGGCTCGGCGCGGGCGGCAACTGGGGCCAGACCGGCAAGCTGACGTACGGGTTGCAGAAGCTCACCCCGAACAGCACCAGCACCTTCGAGATGCTGGCCATGCGGGCCACCACCGCCGGTTTCGAGGTGGAGTACACGCAGCCGGTCTCGGCGGAGACCGCCGCCAACCTGGCCGCCCACTACAAGGTCAAGCAGTGGCGGTACGAGCCGACGTCCAACTACGGCGGCCCGAAGATCGACGAGGAGACGTTGACCGTCAGCGGGGCCACCCTCTCAGCGGACGGCAGGAAGGTCAGCCTGACCGTCGACGGCCGCAAGGCCGGCCGGGTGGTCTACCTGCGGTCACCGCGCCCGTTCACCTCCACCAGCGGGCAGTCGTTGTGGAGCACCGAGGCGTGGTACACGCTCAACGCCATCCCGGGCGTCACCCCGCCGAGCGGCGGGACCAACCTGGCGCTCAACAAGCCGGCCACCGCGGACAGCTCCTGCTCGACGACCGAGGGGCCGGCCAAGGCCGTCAACGGCAGCGTCACCGGTGGCAACGCCGACAAGTGGTGCTCGAAGGGCACGTCGAAGTATCTCCAGGTGGACCTGGGGGGCAGCTACGCGGTGAACCGGGTGGTGGTCAAGCATGCCGGCGCCGGTGGTGAGGACACCGCCTGGAACACCCGGGACTTCACGATCGCGTCCAGCCCCGACGGCACGAGCTGGACCACCCGGGCCACGGTGACCGGCAACACGGCGAGCACCACGACGCACGACGTCACCGCGCCCGGTGCCCGTTACGTCCGGTTGGCCGTCACCGCACCGACCAGCACCAGTGACACCGCGGCGCGCATCTACGAGTTGGAGGTGTATGGCAGCGCCGCCAGCGGCGCGGGCAGCATCACCGGCATCGGCGGCAAGTGCCTGGACGTGGACAACGCCGGTACCGCCGACGGCACGAAGGTGCAGTTGTGGACCTGCAACGGCACCGGCGCGCAGTCGTGGAGCCGGTCCGGCGACACGTACCGGGCGCTGGGCAAGTGCCTGGACGTGGACAACGCCGGCACCGCCGACGGCACGAAGGTGCAGTTGTGGACCTGCAACGGCACCGGCTCGCAGGTGTGGCAACCGCAGTCCGACGGGTCGATCCGCAACCCGCAGTCGGGCAAGGTGTTGCAGGCCGCCGGGGGCGGCACCGCCGACGGCACCCAGATCCAGATCGGCACGTACGTCGGTGGCGCACACCAGAAGTGGGTGGTCACCGCCGGCTGACACCCGTTGGGGCGCGGTCTGACCGGCCGGTCGGACCGCGCTCCGCGCCGACCGTCGGTCGGCCAGCCCGACGGGACACGACTTCGGTCAGGGACCCTGCGGCAGGGGTTGGGCCAGTGCGCGCAGGTCCGCGGGGAGTTGGGACAGGGCGTCGGTGAACTCGCGGTGCCCGACCACCCGGTGCATGGTCTGCAGAACCGCCCGTACGCCCCGTTCGGCCCCGGGCCGATCCGTCCCGGCGCGGTCGGCCACGCGGCGCAGGAACTCGTCGTACCCGAACGCTTCCGGCGGCTCGGCGGCCTTGACCAGCAGTGGGCTCAGCTCGACGGCCAGGTGGGGAGCGAGCGCGGCGGCCTCGCCGCCGCTGAGGCGCTCGGTGAGCGTCCGCAGCACGGCCTCGGTCAGCGGGCGTGCCTGCGCGGGCGGGATGCCCGCCCGCGCCGCGACCTTGTCGACGAATCCCAGATCGGCCATGGTCCCGCCCTTTCCGTTGCCGAGACGCGTGGCTACCCCGGCCTACCGGCGGCAAACCCGGGTGCGCCCCAGCATGCCGGCGCCGCCCCCGGTCGGCCGCCGACCAGCCCATGATCGACACCAGCGTGCCGCACTCGGCCCGGATCTGGAACTACTGGTCGGGCGCGCGACGAGGTCGCTTCTGTCGGTTGCCCCGCGCCCGGCCAGCCCCGTCTCGTACGGTGAGGTCGGACCGGGTTCACGCCGGCCGCCCGACGGCGGCCCGTGCCGCAGGAGGAGCAGATGGCGGTCGACCTGCCCGACGTGATCGACCGGTACTACCGGGCCGTCCGCGACGGCGACCTCGACGCCCTCGTCGCCTGCTTCGCGGACACCGCGAACGTGGCCGACGAGGACCGGCTGTACGAGGACCGGCCGTCGATCCGCTCCTGGGCGCAGCGGACGATGGCGGCCTCCTCGTACACCGCCGAACCGCTGCGGGTGACGCCCCAGGCGGGCGACTCGTACCTGGTCATCACACGGGTGTCGGGCGAATTTCCGGGCAGCCCGATCGAGCTGCGCTACCGGTTCACCCTGCGCGACGACCTGATCGGCGCCCTGGACATCCGCCCGTAGCGACCACGCGAGTCCCGCCAGGAGGAGACGTCGTGCCACGAGTCTGGCTCGTCACCGGTTGCTCGCGAGGGCTCGGCCGGGCGCTCGCCGAGGCCGTGCTGGCCGACGGTGACCGGCTCGTCGCCACCGCCCGCAACCCGGCACAGCTCGCCGACCTCACCGACCGGTACGGCGACCAGGTCCGGGCGGTCGCGCTCGACGTCACCGATCCGGCCGCCGCCCGGACGGCCGTACGCGGCGCGGTGGACGCGTTCGGCAGTCTGGACGTCCTGGTCAACAACGCCGGGTACGCCGACGTGGCCGCGATCGAGGACGTGTCCGAGGATGCCTTCCGGGCGCAGATCGAGGCCAACTTCTTCGGGGTGGTCAACCTGACCCGCGCCGCCCTGCCGGTGCTGCGGGAGCAGGGGCGTGGGCACATCGTGCAGATCTCCAGTGTCGGTGACCGGGTCGCCAGCACCGGGCTGGGCGCGTACCAGTCCGCCAAGTGGGCGGTCGCCGGTTTCTCGGCGGTGCTCGCCACGGAGGTCGCGCCGTTCGGGATCCGGATCACCACGGTCGAGCCGGGCGCGCTGCGCACCGACTGGGCAGGCGCCTCGATGAGCATGTTGCCGATCAGCGAGCCGTATCGGCCGGTCATCGAGCCGGTCGTGGAGCGGATGCGCCGCACCAGCGGGAACCAGCCCGGCGACCCCGCCCGGGCCGCCCAGGCGATCATCCGGATCACCCGCGTCGAGGATCCGCCCGCCCGGTTGCTCCTCGGCGCCGACGCCGTGGTGGCCGCCTCGACGGTCGCCGAGGCGCTCGCCGCGTCCGACGCGCGGTGGCGCGAACTGAGCGAGTCCGTCGCGTTCGAGGCGACGCCCTGACCCCCTCGAAGGGCGGATCGGCGACCCGCGCCCGAAGCTCCGCGTCCCGTCGTCGGGCCTCGGAAGCGGACCGGAACGGCTTATGGTGATCACCCGCCGAACGGACGACGTGGTCAGTCGGCCGGCGAATGACATGATGTGCGGACAACAGCTGACGCTACGAGGAAGGTGCTGCTGTCTGATGGCGGACTTCGAGGCCCGCACGTCCACGACACCCGGGCGGATCGTGGTCACGCTGATGGGTGAGTGTGACCTGGCCGCCCAGACTGAGCTGACGGCCGTGCTGTCCGCGGCGGTACGCGCCGCGCCGGTGGTGGTGGTCGACGTCGGCGGGCTGCGGTTCCTCGACTCCACCGGCCTGCACGGCCTGGTGACCGCTCATCAGGAGGCACGCGCGAACGGCCGACATCTGTACGCCGTGAACGCCGCCGGCCCGGTCGCGACCGTCCTCGACATCACCGGCATCGGCAACCTGCTGCGCCCACCCGCCGACGACTCGCGGCTGGCGGGCTGATGGCGGCCGACCGGCGGGAGGCCCGGGGCGTGGCCGAGCAGCCCTCGCCAGACCTGCGGACGGACACCATGGCGTACGAGGTGGCGACCGACCTGCGGGCGCTGCGCGCGTTCGTCTGCGCCGGCGCCATCGCCCGGGGCCTCACGGCCGAGCGGGTGGAGCTGCTGGCGCTGGCGGTCAGCGAGCTGGCCACGAACACGTTGCAGCACACCGCCGACGGTGGTCGGGTCCGGCTCTGGGCCGAGGGGGACCAGTTGTTCTGCGACGTCGTCGACCAGGGCCCGGCGCGGGCGTTCGGCCGGGCCATGCCGGCCGCCGACGCGGTACGGGGTCGCGGGCTGGCCATCGTCGAGCAGGTCTGTGACGAGGTGGCCGTGCTGGCCGCCGGTGAGGGCACCGTGGTCCGGATCCGGCTGGCGCTCTGAGCGGGGTGGCTCAGGGCAGCACGCGCACGGCCAGGGTGCACGTGTCGTCGTCCGGGCTGGGATGGTTGAGCAGGGCACGCAGCCGGACGAGGGGCTGCTCCCCCGGCGTCGCGGTGAGCGCCGAGAGGGTCGCGCGCACCTGCGGCAACAGGTCCTGCTCGGGCGCGCGTCGCTCGATGAGGCCGTCGGTGTAGAACAGCACGAGGTCGCCGGGGCTCAGGCGCGGGGCGAGCACCGGGTACACCGCGTCGTCACCGGCGCCCAGCAGCAGACCCGGGGGGCGGTCCAGCGGGTTGGTCTCGCCGGCGCGGGACAGCAGCGGCACCATGTGCCCGGCGCGGCCCCAGCAGAGCACCCGGGTGGCCGGGTCGTACACCGCGACCACGGCGGTTCCGGTGATCGAGAGCTGCCCGCAGAGCCGGTTGAGGTGCCCCAGCAGCACCGACGGGTCCCGGATGCCGATCGACAGCCAGGCCACCAGGGCGAAGCGCAGGTGCGCCATTCCGCTCGCCGCGTCCAGCCCGTGACCGGTGACGTCGCCGACGGCGAGCACTACCTTTCCGTCCGGCAGGGTCTGCGCGTGGTACCAGTCCCCGCCGACGCGCGCGGCGCTCTCGGCCGGCAGGTAGTTGACCACCGCCTCCAGGCCGGCCAGCGGAAACGGGTCGCGGGGCACCGGCTGGATGAGGTTCTGCAACTGCCCGGCCAGCCGGTGCTCGGCGAGGGCGGTCATCTCCCGCGTCCGCAACTGGTCGCTGAGTCGCTCGATGGCGGTCCGGGAGTCCACCGGGGCGGTCACGTCCTGCACCACAGCGTGGATCTTCAGCGGGGCGCCGTTCGCATCGCGGGAGACGTCGGAGAGGATCCGCAGGTACCGGACCGCGCCCGCCGCCTCGAACCGAACCGTCACGTCCGAGGCGGCACCGCTGTCCAGCGTCTGCCACGCCGTCTCGCTGAGCATGTAGTCGTCGGGGAGCAGCGCGGCTGCCTGCTCGGCGCGCGACAGCGGGCCGAGCGCCGGATCACGCTCGAAGATGCGGTACATCCCGGGGGACCACTGGCTGACCCCGCTGGCCAGGTCGTACTCCGCCCAGCCGAGGTTGCCCAGCAGCTCGGTGCGGTCCATGCGCCGGCGGTCCTCGTCGAGGCGCTGCCAGGACACCAGCAGGCCGCCGAGGACGCGGTGCACATCGACGTCGAACAGCGAGTCGGCGACGACGCCGGTGCGCTTCTCCTCGTGCCGGAAGTCGGCCAGGCGGCCGGACGAACCCGTGGCGAGGACCTGCTCGTAGAGCTGCCAGAGGGGTCCGCCGACCATGCTGGGGTACAGCTCGCTGAGCCGGGCGCCCACCCGCTCCACGCCCCGACCGTAGATGTCGTGGCTCTGGCCGCTGGTGGCCGCGATCCGGAAATCGGCGACCGCCCGGTGGTCGTCGGGCACGGGCAACAGCCACGTACACCCGGCCGGGACGACCGCAAGGATCTCCCGGACGACCGTCTCGACCGGCCGCGTCGCTTCGGCGGCGTGCGCGCCGGGACCACCGTGGTCCGCCATGGCACGAAGCCTAGTCACCGACCGACGAACGGCACACAGCCGGCGCATCGAGGTGGCGCTCCGGCCGGGTGGAACCCGCGGTGGGACGAGACGCGCCGCCGCGCCGATGCGCCCACGTCGAGGCGTGCCGACTGCCACAATGCGGTCAGTCCGGACGGTGGCGCCGGACGGAGGAGACCAGGAGGACGGCCATGCCGGACAGCGAACGCGAGGCCGAGCTGCTCGACGCCGAACGCACCCTGCAGGCCGCGCAGCTCGCCGGTGACGTCGCGGCCCTCGATCAGTTGCTGGTCGACCAGCTCATCGCGATCGGCCCCGACGGCCGCCAGCACGGCAAGGCCGAGGACCTGGCCGCGCACCGGGACCGGACCTCGGTGATCGAGGAGCTGATCGAGGAGGAGCTGGACCTGCTCGTCGTCGGACGGACCGGTGTGACGTTCTTCCTGGGCCGGGTGGCCGGGGTGTTCAACGGTGAGCCGTTCGCCGCGCGCCTGCGCTACACCCGGACCTGGATCCACGACGACCCGCACGGCTGGCGGATCCTCGCCGCACACATCAGCCCGGTCTGACCCGTCGGCCGGGCTGTCCCGCTTCAGCTCACGGTGGCGTCGATCGGGCCGACGCGCAGCAGACCGTCGTTGAGCGGGGTGCAGCGGATGCCGCCCGTGGTGCGCAGCGCCTTCCAGGCGCCCGGACCGACCGTGACGTCCATCCAGGCGCACGGACGGGCCGCCCGGTTCACCCGCAGGCTGACCGGGCCGTCGCCGGAGTCCAGGATCAGGACCCGGCCGATCAGCTCGTCCACGGCGATGCCGGCGGTGAGGATGTTGCGCCGGACCTGCGCCAGGCCGATGCCGGCCGGCAGGGACTCCTGGGCGATCACGGTCACGCTGGCGTCGCGGTGCGCCGGCTTGCCGAAGTAGCGGTCGCCGACGACGCCGAGCCCGGCGCGCAACTGAACGGTGTCGACCAGCTCGCCGGGCGGGGCTGGCGCCGGGCCGTCGGAGGGCCGGCCCCGCAAGCGGTGCACGGGCGAGGCCAGCAACTCGACGATCTGCGGCATGGCACGGATTCTACGAACCGGACGTGCCATCCGGGCCGGCTCGGCCGACGGGGTGCAGTGCCGGGGACGACGGCACGAAAGGCCGCCGTCCCCGGCGGGTCTCAGGCCGGTGTGCCGGTGACGGTGAGGTTGCGCAGTCGGCCGACGTTGTCGAACGAGCCGAAGCCCACCCGCCCCGAGCCGAAGGTGGTGTCCTTCGCGGTCAGCAGCGGGTCCCGGTGCCCGTCGACGTAGACGGCGATCTCGCCGGTGGCCGGCAGGTGCACGACGCGTACGCGGTGCCAGTCGGCGTCGGTGATCGCCGGGTTGGCGCCTCGGGAGCGGCCGTTCCACTGGTGGTCGATGCGCTCCCGGTCGGCGTTGTTGACCTTGAAGATGCCGTTGTGCGGATAGATCGTGTTGTCGGTGGAGAGGTGGGCGTAGTAGAACTCGGTGTCCGAGCGCCAGCCGAAGACGATGATCACGTCCCGGTTGCTGACCTCGACCGGCGTGTCGAGTCGTACCCGAGCGTCGAGGAGGACCGACGACCACGCCGGGCCGGCGGTCAGCACGGCGTACTCGAAGGGCCGGCGCGGGCCCGGCCGGCTCTCGCCGGCCTCGGCGAGGATGACCTGGTCGCGGGTGAACTGCCACTTCGCGGGCGTCACCGGCGCCCAGTTCGCGGCGCCCGACGTGTGGCGCAGCGTGGTGTCGCCGACGTCGCCGCTGGCGAACTCCCTCGTGCCGGTCACCTTCCAGATCGTGCCGTTGGCCTTGGCGACGAGGTACAGCTCGCCGGCGGCGTCGGTGCCGAAGCGCAGGTCGACCCGGTTGGGGTCGCCGGGGGCGCCCGGTCCGGAGAGGTCCCGCATCCGCACCGGGCCACCCGCGGCGTTGAAGAGCGCGAGCTGGTGGATCGGTGCGAGGCCGTGGCCGCGGCGCATCTCGTTTGCCTCGGTGTAGAGCACCCGGCCGTCGACGAGGTCGCCGAAGACGTACTTGCCGCGCAGCGCGGGGACCGCGTGCCCGCGGTAGACGAACCCGCCGGCCACCGCGACGCCGACGTCCGCAGTGCAGTTCCAGTCCGCGGCGGGGTCGTGGTCGTACGCGGCGACGGGGTACGTGTAGCCGTAGCGTTTGTCGTCGGCGGGCAGCGGGAACAGCCGGTCGCAGGGGTTGGTGGCCGCCTTGTCGAAGACGAAGGAGCCCTCGCGCTCGCTCCAGCCGAAGTTGTCGCCGGCGCGGACCTCGTAGATCGCCTCGATGGCGTGCTCACCGATGTGCCCGAGGTACATCCGGCCGGTCGCCCGGTCCCAGCTGAACCGGTGCGGGTCGCGAAAGCCCACGGCGTAGATCTCGCCGAGCGCGCCGGCCTGCCCGACGAACGGGTTGTCGGCGGGAATGCCGTACCGGCCGTTGGCCGAGTTGGTGCCTCGCGGGTCGATGCGCAGCAGCTTGCCGTGCGGCAGGCCCAGGTTCTGCGGGTCGGTGTTGCGGACGCCCAGGCCGCCGTCGCCGACGGCGAGGTACAGCAGGCCGTAGTCGCGGTCGTGGCGCTTCGCCGTCGGGTTGAAGTTGATCTCCTGGATGCCGTGCACCTGCCCGCCGAAGCCGATGCGCAGCACCTCCCGACGGGTGCCGGCGAAGGTGTCGGCGGCCGGGTCGGTGGCCGTCCACTCGGTGATGACGCCGTGGTAGATCGTGCCGGCCTGGGCGTAGTCCGGTGGCGTGGTCGCCGCCGAGGCCAGCTCGGTGTGGATGGTGTAGAACCGGCCGTTGACGCCGAACTCGGGGTGGAAGGCGACGTACCCGAAGCCCTGGCCGAGCCCTCGGCCGGAGAAGAACCGGGGCGCGAACGTCGCCGCCACGTCGAGGTAGACGTGTGGCACGCCGTTCTCGACCAGGTAGAGGTTGCCGTTCAGGTCGGGCACCGCGCGCCGGCCGGAGCCGTCGGGCAGCTCCATGATGGTGTTGATCCGGGCGGTCCGCATGAGCCGCTGGTCCGTCGGCGCGGGGGTCGGGTACGACTGCGGGAAGCGGGCGTACTCGCTCAGGACCAGCCCGAGGCGGGACTGGATCGGCATCTCGGGGATCGGGTCGTAGACCGCGCCGGCGGCTCGGGCGGGGCCCGCGACCAGGGTGGACAGCACCACCACGAGGGCGGTGAGGCCGGCTGTCAGCGCGGACCGGCGGACGCGGCCGGGGCGGCGGTGGAGGATGCGCACGCGTGTCTCCTTCTCGGTGGGACGGTGCCGAGGGTGGTCAGCGGGCCATGCGGTCGTACTGCCTGCGCACGTCGCGCGCGGAGACCACGCTGTCGAGGAACAGCAGGCCGTCCATGCGGCAGTCGCAGGGGTTGCGCTCCAGCGTGTCCTGCGGGAAGCTCCCGCCGATCTTGATGCCGCGGGGGTCGGAGGCGGTGGTGACGTGCGGGCCGGGCCCCGACACGAGCCACGGGTCGTCGGTGCGGGTGTAGAAGCCGTCGACCGGTTCGCCGTTGCGGTAGAGGGCCAGCGCGCCGGTGCCGAAGTCGAAGGTGGCGGCGAGGTGCACCCACTCCCCCACCGGCAGCAGGTCCCGCCAGTCCCGATTCGCGGCGAACGTCTGCGAGTTGCCACCGTCGAGACGACGGCCGAGCGCGACGAGGCGCAGTTCGCCGTCGACGTCGATCAGCTCCAGCAGGGCCCGGACGCCGTGGCCGTCGGAGTCGCCGGTGAGCAGGCCGGCCAGCCCTATCGCGTTGTACCTGTCGTTCGGGTCGGCGGTGGTGGAGTTGAGCGCCGGGCTGTCCATGTTCAGCTTGAACCAGCCCATGATGGTGGTGCCGCCGGTGGCGCTGAAGGCTCGCAGCGTCCGCACCCCGCTGGCCGACCACGTTCCGGCCTTCCAGTCGTCGTTTCCGGTGGTCGCCGGGTCGACCTGCCGGGTCTGCACCGCGTTGCCGCTGCCCCGGTAGGCGCGGTCGGGCACCCGCATCGCCGCGCCGCCGTTGATCAGCTCGATCTCGGTGCCGGAGCGGCCCTGGTCACGCTCCAGGGCCGGGTCGCCCGGCACCGGGTGGTCGAAGTCGTACGCGGCGACCAGGTGCGCCCGCAGAGCCGGGTGGACGTCGTGCGCGGTGCTGCGGTCAGCCTGGGCCGGCGGCACGCCCGTGCCGGTCAGCACGCCGACCACCAGGAGCGAGACGGCGACGATTCGGGCTCTGGACATCGTTCACCTCGTTTCGCGGCACGCCGGTGCCCGCTACGTAAGCGCTTACGTAAGCGCTTACGTACCCTAGGCTTCGGCGAACGTCACTGGCAATAGATCCGGTGACATGGATGTTCTCGGGGAGTCGCGGATGCCCAGGGCTGGCCAGCGGCCGCGCCTCGTGGAGGTGGCCGAACGTGCGGGCGTCTCACTGGCCACCGCCTCCCGGGCCCTCGCCGGTCGCGAGGGGGTCAGCACCGAGGTGGCCGACCGGATCCGGCAGGTCGCGCACGAGCTGGGCTACGTCGCCAACCCGTACGCCCGCACCCTGGCCGGGGGCGCCCGGTCCACCGTCGGGCTGATCGTCCACCAGGTCGACGACCCCTACTTCTCCGAGATCGCCGCCGGGGTCATCCAGCTCGCCGCCGAGCAGGGGCTGCTGGTGCAGATCTGCCAGTCCGGCCGGGACCCGGGCTACGAGCTGCAACAGCTGCGCCACCTCATCGCCCAGCGGGTCGGCATCATCCTGATCAGCGGCTCCGGGTACGACGACCCGCGGGTCGAGGCCGAGGCCCGCGCCGAGCTGGCGGCGTTCCAGGACCACGGCGGCCGGGTCGCCGCCATCGGCCGGCACGCGCTCGGCGTCGACGCCGTCCTGCCGGACAACGAGGCCGGCGGGCACGCGCTCGCCGCGCACCTGATGGACCTCGGCCACCGCCGCATCGCGGTCGCCGCCGGCAGCGCCGGCCTCACCACGGTCGCCGACCGGCTCGCCGGCGTGACGTCCGCGCTGCGGCAACGTGGCCTGCGCCCCGCCGACCTGACGGTCGTGCACGGGGACTTCACCCGCGGCGGCGGACGGGCCGCCACCGAGCAGATCCTCAACGAGCACCCGGAGACCACCGCGATCATCGCGCTGAACGACGCCATGGCCATCGGCGTGCTCTCGACGCTGCGGTCGCGCCGCGTGCCGGTGCCCGCGCGGATCTCCGTCGTCGGCTTCGACGACGTCTCCGTCGCCGCCGACCTCGCGCCCAGCCTCACCACCATCCGGCTGCCGATGACCGAGATGGGCCGCACGGCGCTCACCCTCGCCCTCAAGCCCCGCTCGGCGCGTCCCCGCCGCCGCGGCACCGGCCACCTGCTGGTCGTCCGGGACTCGACAGGCCCCGCGCCGACGACCTGACCTGCGGTGGGGGTGCCGGTCAGACCGCCAGCGCCGCCCGGACGTCCCGCTCGGCGGTGACTCCGCCGTCGCCGTCCGAGGTGACCCGACCGGATTCCAGCACGTGGTAGCGGTTCGCCACCCGCAGGGCGAAACCCAGGTGCTGCTCGACGAGCAGCACGCTGAAGCCGGACTGTCGGGTCAGCTCGACGATCCGCTCCTGGATCTCCGCGACCACCGACGGCTGGATGCCCTCGGTCGGCTCGTCGAGCATCAGCAGCCGGGGCCGGGTGATCAGCGCGCGGGCGATGGCCAACTGCTGGCGCTGGCCACCGGAGAGCAGCCCGGCCCGTCGGCGCAGCAGCGGGCGCAGCGCCGGAAACAGGTCCAGCACCTCCGCCGTGGCCACCGCGCCGTCGCGCCGGCCGTCGGCGACCAGGCGCAAATTCTCCGCGGCGGTCAGGTGCGGAAAGCACTGCTGGCCCTGCGGGACGTACGCCATCCCGCGCTCGACCCGCTCGTGCGGCGCGAGACGGGTGACGTCCTCGCCGTCCAGCTCGACGGTGCCGGCGCTGGGTCGCAGCAGGCCCGCCGCGACACGCAGCAGGGTGCTCTTGCCGGCGCCGTTGTGCCCGAGCACCGCGGCCACCCCGTCGGGCGGGACGGCGAGGTCCACCCCGTGCAGCACCCTCGAACGCCCGTATCCGGCGTGCACCCCGCGCAGGGTCAGCATCATGCCTCCAGAGGACTGGGGGCCGACCCGGCGGCGACCGGGTGGCCAAGGTAGACCTCCTGCACACGCGGGTCCGCCTGGACCTGCGCCACCGTGCCCTCGCTGAGCACCTTGCCCGCGTGCAGCACCGTGACGCTGCGCGCGAACCGGCGCAGGAAGTCCATGTCGTGCTCGATCACCACCACCGTGCGGTCCCGGCTCACCGTCTCCAGCAGCGCGCCGGTGGCGTCGCGCTCCTCGTGGCTCATCCCGGCGACCGGCTCGTCGAGCAGCAGCAGCCGCGCGTCCTGCACCAGCAGCATCCCGATCTCCAGCCACTGCTTCTGGCCGTGCGCGAGCGTCCCGGCGAGCTGGTCGGCCCGCCCGGCGAGGCCGATGGTCTCCAGCGCGGCGGCCACCTCGTCGGGGATTCCCCGCCGACGCCGCGCCAGGGTCACCCAGCTCCGCCGGGCGCCGGCCGCGATGTCGAGGTTCTGCACGACCGACAGCTCCTCGAACACCGTGGACGTCTGGAAGGTTCGCCCGATGCCCAGCCGGCTGATCCGGTGCACCGGGCGGCCGAGCAGCTCCTGGTCGCCGAACCGCACCGAGCCGGTGGCCCGCACCAGGCCGGTGACGGCGTCGACGAGGGTGGTCTTGCCGGCGCCGTTCGGGCCGATCAGGAACCGGATGTCGCCGGCCGGCACCTCCAGCGAGACGCCGTCGACGGCGGTGAAGCCGTCGAAACTGACCCGCACGTCACGGACGGACAGGCCGTCCAGCCGCTCGCCGCTCATGCCGGCACCTCCGGCCGTTCGACGCGACGTCGACCCGGTGGTGACCACAGGCGCCGGCTGGGTGCCGGGCCACCGTCGCGGCGGCGGGCCAGCGCCCACAGCGACGCCAGGCCACCGGGAAGGAACGCCACCACGACCACGAAGAGCAGACCCTGCAGGTACGTCCAGGTGCCCGGGAAACGCTCCGACAGGGCGGTACGCGCCCAGGCCACCGCCACCGCGCCGAGCACCGGGCCCAGCAGCGTCGCCCGGCCACCCACCGCGACGCCGATGACGAACTCGATCGACGGGACGATCCCGATCAGCGCGGGCGAGATGATGCCCACCGCCGGCACGAACAGCGCCCCGGCCAGCCCTGCCATACCGGCCGCGACCACGTACGCCACCAGCTTGACCGACGCCGGGTCGTAGCCGAGGAAGCGGACCCGTTCCTCGCCGTCGCGGACCGCCACCAGCAGTTCGCCGTAGCGGCTGTGGATGAGCTGACGGGTCAGCGCGAGCAGCGCCAGCAGGACGCCGGCGATGATGAAGTAGACCATCCGCTGGTTGACCGGGTCGTCGAGGTCGTAGCCGAAGAAGCCCTCGATGTCGGTGAGCCCGTTGGTGCCGCCCGTGGTGCCCTGCTGCCCGATCAGGAGGATCACCATGGCGGCCGCGAGGGCCTGACTGAGGATGGCGAAGTACGCGCCCCGCACGCGGCGGCGGAACACCAGCGAGCCGAGCCCGAAGGCGACAGCCATCGGGAGCAGCACCGTGGCGGGCAGCGCGAACCACGGGCTGGCGAACGGCCGCCACCACAGGGGCAGATCGTCGAGCTGCCCGTACAGCTGCATGAAGTCGGGCATCCCACCGGGACCCGCGTCGGCGAGCTTGAGGTGCATGGCCATGGCGTAGCCGCCCAGGCCGAAGAAGACGCCCTGGCCGAGGGTGAGCATCCCGCCCCGGCCCCAGGCGATCCCGATGCCCACCGCGACCATGGCGACGCAGAGGTACTTGGCGAGCAGGGCCAGCCGGAAGTCCGACAGCACCAGCGGCGCCACGGCGAACAGCAGCGCCGCGCCGAACGCGAAGCCCGCCGCCGCGCGCAGCCGCGACCGGCCGCCCGGCGGCTTCGGCGGTACGGCGCCGGCGGGTGCCGGCCGCACGGCGGTGTCCGGTGGGGCGGGGGTCACGGCGGTCATGCGAGGCTCCTGGTCCGCAGGGTGAACAGGCCCTGTGGCCGCCACTGGAGGAACGCGACGATCGCCACGAACACGATCACCTTGGCGACGCTGAGGGTCGTGAGGTACTCCCCGGTGGCCTGGAGCACGCCGAGGGCGAAGGCGACGATCACGCTGCCCTTGAGTTGGCCGATCCCGCCGACCACGACGACCAGGAAGGCGTCGATGATCAGGTTGGTGCCCATGGTCGGGCCGATCGGGCCGAGGAGGGTGAGCGCGACCCCGGCGAGCCCCGCCAGGCCGGAGCCGAGGAAGAACGTCGTCCGGTCGACCCGGGCGGTGGGAATGCCGGACACCGCGGCGAGGTCGCGGTTCTGCACCACCGCGCGGATGCGGCGCCCGAGCGGGGTGAGCCGCAGCGCCAGGGTGAGCGCCGCGACGGCGGCCAGGGCCAGGGCCAGGATGAACAGCCGGTTGTTGGCGATGGTCAGCCCGCCGGGCAACGCCACGTTGCCGGTCAGCAGGTCCGGTGCGCGGGTCTGCACGTTCGGGCTGCCGAAGATGTCGCGGGCGAGCTGTTGCAGCATCAGCGACACACCCCAGGTGACCAGCAGGGTGTCCAGCGGGCGGGCGTAGAGCCGGCGGATCAGCAGGATCTCCAGCAGCACGCCCATCGTGCCGGCGACCACGAACGCCACCGGCAGCGCGACCAGCAGCGACAGGCCGGCGCCGGTGATGCTCTGCTGCAGGACGTACGTGGTGTACGCGCCGGCCATGATGAACTCGCCGTGCGCCATGTTGATGACGTTCATCTGGCCGAAAGTCAGCGCCAGCCCGAGCGCGATGAGCAGCAGCACCGCGCCGATGCTGATGCCGGTGAAGAGTTGACCGAAGAGGACTGTCACGGTGGGTACTCCGTACTGCTGGTCGGGTGGCCCGGGCGGGCGGCGAGGCGCGCGCCGCCCGGGCCGGCGTCGTCAGCTCAGGCCGCTCGCCCACGGGTAGGTCTTGAGGTACGGGTCCGGCGCGACCGGTTTGCCGGAGTTCCACACCTCGGTGATCAGACCGTCGGCGCCGATCTTGCCGATCCGGGCGGTCTTGGCGATGTGCTGGGTCTTCCCGTCGACGGTGACCAGGCCCTCCGGCGCGTCGAAGGTGATCCCGTCGGAGGCGGTGCGGACCTTCTCGACGTCGAACGCGCCGGCCTTCTCCACCATCGCCTTCCACAGGTAGACGCTGACGTACGCGGCCTCCATCGGGTCGCTCGTCGGCTTGTCCGCGCCGTACTTCGCCTTGTACGCGGCCACGAACTTCTCATTCGCCGCGCCGGGCGTGGTCTGGTAGTAGTTCCAGGCGGTCAACTGGCCCTGGAGGTACTGGGTGCCGATGCCCTTGACCTCCTCCTCGGCGATCGACACCGACACCACAGGCATCGCCGCGGCGGTCAGGCCGGCCGACTTGTACTCCTTGAAGAAGGCCACGTTGCTGTCGCCGTTGAGGGTGTTGAACACGGCGTCCGCGCCGGACGACTTGACCTTGTTGACGATCGTGCCGAATTCGGTGGACCCGAGCGGCGCGTAGTCCTCACCGGCCACGGTCATCCCGTTCGCGGCCGCGTACGCCTTGATGATTTTGTTCGCGGTACGGGGAAAGACGTAGTCGCTGCCGACCAGATAGACCGACTTCACCCCCTCGGCCTTGAGGTAGTCGAGGCCGGGAACGATCTGCTGGTTGGTCGTCGCTCCGGTGTAGAAGATGTAGGGCGACTGTTCCAACCCCTCGTACTGCACCGGGTAGAACAGCAGCGCCTTGTTCTTCTCGAACACCGGCTTGACCGCCTTGCGGCTGGCCGACGTCCAGCAGCCGAAGACGGCGGCGACCCGGTCCTCGGAGATGAGCTTCTCGGCCTTCTCCGCGAAGGTCGGCCAGTCCGAGGCGCCGTCCTCCCCGACCGGTTGGATCTTCTTGCCGAGCACGCCGCCGGCCGCGTTGATCTCCTCGACGGCGAGCATGATGGAGTCGCGGACGGTGACCTCGCTGATCGCCATGGTGCCGGAGAGCGAGTTGAGCAGGCCCACCTTGACAGTGTCGCCGGAGACGTCGGCGGTGACGCCGGCCGCGCCGCCCTCGTCACTGGTCTTGCTGCCGCACGCGCTCAGCGCGGCCGCGACGACGAGGGTCATGGTGCCCGCCAGGATGCGGCGGCTCCAAAGAAGTGACATCTATTCTCCCTGCGGTGCACTCACGTGATGAATGGACGGTCGGTGCGGTCCGGTGGAGCCGAGTGGGCGATGCCGAGGTCGACGGGTGGACGCCGCCTGTGGTCATCGCATCGGGTACGGGCACGCAAAGCGTCGACCGGCTTGATTGCGTGAGTGTTTCCCAGTCCTTAATTGACTGTTTCCCGTGGACATTCCCAGGGGCACACCACAATGGCCGACACCGTCAGTCGGAGACGGTGCCGGCCTGGCGAAAATTCGGGGGGAAAATGGCCACCACAATGGTCGGCGAACAGATTGCACCGACGGTGGACACACATTCGCAGCATCCGGCCCTCGGCCAGATACTTCACGCAGGAAGCATCTTAGGGTCGAGCCGGGTGGGGCTGTCAAGGGCCGGAACCGGCGGTCAGAGCTGGGCGAGCACCGTGAAGTCGAGACCGTCGGCCTCGGCGAGGTAGATCCGCTGGCGCACGTGCCGCCGGCGCAGCCGCAGCCGACCGCGCGGCCCGTGGTACGCCACCGTGTCGGCGGCCGTCTCGATCGCCCGCACGTCGAGGGTGCGGGCCTGCCCGATCAGGGCGGCGAGCAGCATCACGCCCTCGTAGCAGGACTCCCCCAGGCTGCCCAGTGGCGGCGCCTCCACCCCGAACCGGCGGGCGAACTCACCGTGGAAGTCCAGGTTCTCCTGCGTCACCAGGCCGGCGAAGAAACCCGCCGTGCTGTAGAGCCGCCGCGTCGCGCCGACACCGCTGGCCAGCAGCATGTTCTCGTCCATGAGGGTGCTCAGTCGCAGGCAGCGCTGATCCATCCCGGCGCGGGCGAACGCCCGGTTGAACCGCACCGCGTCGGCGCCGACGAGCAGCATCACCACCGCGTCGGCCTCGCTGCGCTCGATGTGGCGCAGCACGTCGTCGAAGTCGTGCGTCTCCAACGGCAGGAACGACTGCCCCACCACCCGCCCACCGCCGCGCACCGCGTACCGCTGGGCGGCCCGCGCGGTCCGCCGTGGCCACACGTAGTCGTTGCCGACCACGAACCAGCGGCGTACGCCCTGCTCCCCGGCGAGCAGCCGCATCGCCGGCCACAGCTGGGCGTCCGGCGTCTCGCTGGTCAGGAACACCCCCTCGGTACGCTCGCCGCCCTCGTACAGGGCGGTGTAGACGTACGGCACCCGGTGGGCGACCCGGGGCGCCAGCGCCTGCCGCACCGAGGAGATGTGCCAACCGGTCACGCCCTGCACGGCGCCCACCGACACCAGCGCCTCGACCTCGGCGGCCACCTCGGCCGGTGGGGCGCCGCCGTCGACCGGCACCAGCCGCACCTCGCGACCCAGCACCCCGCCACAGGCGTTGATCTCCTCGACCGCGAGCTGGGCGCAGAGTTCGCAGGTCGGGCCGAACATTCCCGCCGGCCCGCGCATCGGATAGACCAGCGCGATGCTGACCACGGCCCGATCGACGGTGAGCCACGGCGGTGCCGGCGCGGACATGAGCACATGATTGCCCGGCCCACCTCGGAAGACCAGAGTTCACCACGGACCGGGACGACTCGGTACCATGGCAGGGCCACCGGACCAGGGAGTTCCATGTCAGACGTGCCCGGGGCGCCAGCCGACCTGCTGCGCTCGCTCACCCGCGCCGAACGGCTGCTCTCCCGCCGGTTGGGCGCCGTCCTGGCCGAGGACGAGCTGACCACCGAGGCGTGGCGGGTGCTCTGCCTGCTCGCCGACGGTCAGGGTCACCCGATGAGCGAGGTGTCCGCCGAGGCGTCCCTCCCGCCGGGCACCCTCACCAAGCTGGTCGATCAGCTCGTCGACCGTAACCTCGTCTTCCGGCGGATCGACCCGCTGGACCGCCGACGCATCCGGGCCTACCTGACGGCCCGGGGCCGCAGCGAACACGCCCGCCTCGACGAGCGGATCCGGGCCAGCCTCACCGATCTGGGCCTACCGGCCGACGCCGCCCTGATCGACCACCTCGACGACCTGATCGCCCGCCTCGACCCGGCCCGTCGCCGCGACCACGCCGACGCGGCCGGTCCGCGCCACTGACCCGATGCCCGGTGGGTCACTCCACCTTGGTGAGAAGCGGCTTACCCTTCTCGACGACGTACGTGGCCAGTTCGACGGCGACGCCGTCGCCGACGTTGCGCGCCTGGTGATGGACGCCGTACGGCACGGTGAGAGCGTCACCGACGTTGCACACCACTGGTGGCTGGCCCTCGAGGGTGTACTCCAGCGATCCCTGGAGCACACAGATGATCTCTTCACCGGGATGGAAGTGCTTGAACGGCGGCGAGTCCGGCGTGAATTCCACCCGACTCTGGATGACCTCACGGCCTTCGATGCTGAGATCGTGTCGCTGGAGATCCACACGCCACAGCCCGGGCGCGCCCTCCACGGCTGTCGGACTGATGCCCTCGGGTCGATCTTTCCCACTCATCACGGCCTCCTGTGAGCCGTCATCCGAACGGCGGTCGCTCCGGTTGGCACATCCCCTCGAGGATAGGAGGCCACCCACCCCTGGGGGGCCGAGATGCCGAACAACAGGGTCCACCTACACGGTGAGGTGGGCGCGCAGGGTGTGCGCGTCGGGGGCGGTCGCGGTCCACAGTGTCGCCGGGCCTCCGGCGAGCGGGAGCCGGGCGACGGTCCCGTCGACCGTCGCCGGCTCGACGGGCCGCGACGGATCGACCAGCAGCAACGAGCCGGTGGCCGGCGCACCGCCGAGCACGGCGGGGCCGGCCCAGCCGGGCGCCTGCGGTCCCACGGCCAGTGACTGGCGCAGCAGCGGCCGGCCGTCGTAGTCGACCCGGGTGTGCACGACCGCACCGCCCGGCGACTCGCCGTACCGGCCGCAGATCAACTCGTCCCGCCAGCTCAGGCTCGCCCCGGCGGCCAGCTCGATCCGGGATTCGGCCAGGTGGGCGCAGCCGGCCGCCGCGATGAGTTGCTCGGGCAGCCAGTGCAGTGCGGCGCCGTCGTGCACCACCGCCCGCACCGCCATCCGCGACACCGCGCCGGGCCGGCCGGGCAGGGCGACCGACGCGGCGACGCTGTGCACCCGTACCGCCGCTCCCGGCCCCACGTCGATCTCCAGACGGAGGTCGTCGCCGGCGAGCGGGCCGGCGGCCCCGCCCACGACGTGCACTGTCGCGGCGCCGGCGTCACCCGGCGTCTGCCGTAACAGCAGCGGCGTCTCGCCGTGCAGCTCGGTCAGGACGGTGCCGCCCCGGCCGTCGGCCCGAGCCACCAGCCGGGCGAACGCTCGCATCAGGCCGGGCCGGCCGGCGCGGCGACGGGGTGCCGGGCCACGTGGTGGGCCAACTCGTGGCGGATCCAGTCGGGGGCCCCCCCCCCCCCCCGGGGGCCCCCCCCCCCCCGGCGGGCCGGGGGGGGGGGGGCCCGCCCGGGCCCCGCCGCCCCGGCCCACACCCCCCCGGGGGCGGCCCCCCAGGGGGCCCCGGCGGTGT
>NZ_JBIDDK010000023.1:0-664 GCF_043205095.1 Micromonospora sp. NPDC047557
CGAGACCAGCAACGGACAGCATGCTCTTACGCAAGATCGTGTTCATGGGGGTAGCTCCTTCGGGGGTAGGAACACCAGCGACACCGTTCCGGGGGAAGCGGTGGCGCGGGTGTGAGCACCTCGTCGGGCGCTGCACAAAAGGGGGGAAAGTTTGGGGGCGGCCTACGGGCTGATCGCTCGTGGCGCCGGGGCGGCGGCCTGCGAGCGGGGGGCTCGTGGCGCCGGGACCGGGTGTAACGACCGTCGGGCCGGGGGGATTCCCGCGGCGGTGGGCCTGAGGGGCGCACCGGTCGGTGGGGCCTGCGGTCGTTCGGGGGTCTGCAACGACCCGGCCGGGCCGGCCATTCCCGCCCCGGTCGAGCCGGGCGCGGTGGCCGTGGTCCTGCGATCGTCAGGGTATGTAACGACCCCCGGCCCGCCACGATTCCGGCCCACGGATGCACCCGGTCACACCCCAACAGCGCTCATAAACGGACATCCCGCCCACCCGGGCACGACCCCAACCGGTCACACCGAACATCCGGGCTGATCGACTCCAGATCGGCGATATCGCGGCATCCGGCCAGCCGGACACCCCCACATCGCCGACATCGTGTCGATCATGAGGACGGGCTAGCGTCGGCGACCAGGAGGGCGGGCTGGCGTCGTCGACCAGGAGGGCGGG
>NZ_JBIDDK010000023.1:761-54830 GCF_043205095.1 Micromonospora sp. NPDC047557
GGGCTGGCGTGGCCGACCAGGAGGGCGGGCTGGCGTGGCCGACCAGGAGGGCGGGCTGGCGTGGCCGACCAGGAGGGCGGGCTGGCGTGGCCGACCAGGAGGGCGGGCTGGCGTGGCCGACCAGGAGGGCGGGTTGGCGTGGTCGACCATGAGGGCGGGTTGGCGTGGTCGACCATGGGACGGGCTGGCGTCGTTGACCATGAGGGCGGGTTGGCGTCAGTTCTCCAGGCGAGAGCGGACCTTTTCGGCACAGGCCCCCAGAACGGTCTGCGCGTCGAGTCCGAGACTCTCGATGGCCACGAGCGCGGTGAACACCACGTCGGCCAGCTCGGCTGCCACGTCCTCGCGGGTGTGGGTGACACCCTTGCGCGGATTCTGCCCGAGCAGACCGATCCAGGCGGCTGATGCCTCCCCGGCCTCCTCGGTCAGCTTCAGGATGCGGCAGGTCAGTTCCGTCTGCCCGGTGCCGTTCGCCGCGTCCAGCCAGCTCCGCGCAGCCCGGGCCGCCGCCCAGATCGAGTCGTCCACGGCGACCAGTCAACCCGACCGCCCCGGCCGGCCACGCACCCGGCCCGCACGGTCGAGGCGCGCACCGCACGGGCGGTCCGGGCAGGCCGCACCGACCGTCTGACTGGTCGGTCAGCTCGGCCATTGACTCCGGTCGACGGCAGTCCTAGGTTCAGGGCGCTACCGGCCGGTAGGCAACCGTCCCGCCTGGTCGCCCCCGCGGGCGACATCCGTCCGATGGGGAGCATCGATGCTGTCCGTACCCGTTCGTAGGTTGCGCCGCCTGGTCGCCGCCACCGCGACACTGACCCTGGCCGTCGGGCTGCTCGGCGCCGCACCCACCGCCGCCGCACCCAGCACCGCAGGCGCTTCCACCACCAGCCACGACCCCTCCGGCGACCAGCCGCTGCCCGGCTACACCTTCCAGAATCCGCCGCTGGCGCCGCTGGTGGTGGCCGGCAAGCCGACGACGGTGCGCCAGGGCGTGCACCGGCACGCCGCGTACATCATCGAGGTTCCCGCCGGGTGGAACGGCGACCTGGTGGTGTGGGCGCACGGCTACCGCGGCCAGGGCACGGTCCTCTCGCCGGAGCCGCCGGCCTTCGAGTTGCGCCAGCGGCTGCTGGCCCAGGGGTACGCGTGGGCGTCGTCGTCGTACGACCGCAACGGCTTCGACATCCGCTCCGGCGTGCTGAGCACGAGGGACCTGGCCGACCACTTCGGACGGACCGTGCGCAGGCCCCACCGCACGTACCTGGCGGGGGTGTCGATGGGCGGGTATGTCATCGGGCGCTCGCTGGAGCAGTACCCCGGCTACTACGACGGCGCGCTGCCCATGTGCGGAGTGCTCGGTGACCAGACGCTGCTGGACTTCTATCTCGACTACAACCTGGTCGCGCAGGCCCTCGCCGGCGTGCGGGCCTACCCGACGCCGGCCGACTACCTGAGCAACGCGGTGCCCCGCATCCAGGTGGCGCTCGGGCTGGCGGGGCTCACGCCGACCGGGCCGGACACCACCACCGACCGGGGCAAGCAGTTGCGGGCCATCACCGTGAACCGTACGGGCGGGCCACGGCCCGGCGCGGAGGCGGCCTTCGCGGTCTGGAAGGACTTCCTCTTCTCCATCGCGGTGACCAACGGCGGGGACTCCCCCGCCCAGCGGCCCAGCCAGATCTCCACCAACCTGCTGACCCGCTACAGCCCGAACAGCCCCGTCGACGTCAACTCGTCGGTGCAGCGGGTGGCGCCGGAGAACATCGTGCAGCGACTCCTGCCGACGCTTACCGAGGTGCCGAAGATCGCCGGGCGGCCGAGCGCGCCCGTGGTCAGCCTGCACGACCTGGGCGACATGTTCGTGCCGTTCAGCATGGAGCAGGCGTACGCCACCGACGTGGCGCGGCACGGTCGCGGCCGGCTGGTGGTGCAGCGGGCCATCCGGGCCGCGCAGCACTGCGAGTTCAGCCCGGCCGAGGCCGGCGCCGCCTGGGACGACCTGGTGTCCTGGGTACGCACCGGCAAGCGCCCGGCCGGCGACACGGTGACCGACCCGGCGGTGGTGGCCCGACCCGACTACGGCTGCCGGTTCAGCGACCGGGCCGCGTACGCCGCCGGGGTCGGCACCCGTCGCCTGTACGCGGCCTGCTGAGGTAGCGCCCGCAGAAGACACGACGACGCCGGCCGGCTCCCGAGAGGGGGAGCCGGCCGGCGTGTGCGTGCGTGTCGTGTCACCAGAGCTGCTGGACGACGTCCGCCGCCTGCTCCTCCCACTGCGCGTACGCGTACGGGAAGGCGGAGACCTGCACGGTCTGCGCGGCGGCGGTCAGCGGCAGGTCCTGCCAGCCGCCCACGTTCTTCAGGGCGCTGAAGAACGCCGTGGCGGCGTACTCCGGGTCGGTGATCTGCTCGGGCGTGCCCCAACCGGACGACGGGCGCTGCTGGAACAGGCCCTGCGAGTCGTGGTCGTTGTACGCGCCGAGGTGGCCGAGGTTGTAGAGCTTCGACTCCTGCAACGAGGTGGCGACGCCGATCACCGCGCCACGGTCGCCGACGCCGGTCTTCTTGGCGGCGTCCACGATCGCCCGGGCGTTGTCGAGCTGCGCGTCGTCGAGCGGGATGCGCGACTGGGCGCCCTCGATGCCGTGCGGGATCAACTCGTCGCGGCTCGGCTTGCCGGCCGGCGGCTTGCCGGTGGCGGAGCCGGTGGTCAGCCCGGACTCGACTGGCTGATCCTGGTGGGCCGCGGTGGCGGCCTTGCCGGACGTGGCGGCCTTGCCGGTGGCGAGGTCGATGGCGGCGACAGCGCCCTGGTGCGGCCCGGAGGTGACCGGGGCGGCGGCCGCGGTCGGCGCGAGCGCCAGACCACCGAGGGCAGCCACACCCACCACGCTCAGCGCGGTCTTGCGGTACGAGTCCTTAGCGATGGCGGGGAGCCATCGAGTGAAGTCGACCTTCACGATGGTTCCTTTCGATCGTGCGGAGCGCTCCGGGGTGAACGCTCCTCGGGAGGAAATGACCGCGGAAAGGGTTTGGGCTCCGGCGGTACGGGGGACACAACCGGGTTGACGTGTCGGTCATTCCGGAAATGCCCGAGCCGCAGCAGCCTGCGGTCCCGGTCACGCCGAGAATCGGATGACGGGCACGCCGGGCGGCGAAACGGGACGATTCACGCGCCCCGGGTCAGCCGGGGTGGGCCGTGCCGAACCGGACGAGAACGTGCCAGAGCTGCTTGAGGTGCTGCAGGGTGTCGGCGATCGGGCCCCGGTCCGCCCACTGCTCAGGTTCGGTGACCACCGACACGGCGCCTCGGCCGATCAGCTCCGCGTCCACAGGTGCGCCCGGTCGGGCGAACTCCCGGTGCAGGCGTGCCGCCAGCACCGGGATCGCGGGGCCCCGGAACTCGGCGTCGACCTGGTCGACGGCCAGCGCGAAGCCGGGGTGCCACCGCAGCGGGAAACCGTACCGCCGGGCGATGGATTCCAGCGTCGCCCCGGTCGGGGTGCCGGCGAAGGACGGGTCCACCACCAGTTCCTCGACGTCGTGCGCGAGGTCGAGAGGACCGTGGATCTGGGCCTCCACGTAGTCGTCGAGCGCGCGCCCGACCGTGGCCGGCGTGCTCGGCGCCTCCAGCAGCGTCCGGGCCAGGGTGGCGACGTCCATCCCGGCCCGTCCGAGGCACTCGCCGGTGCCGGCGACGCCGGCCAGCAGCCCGGCGAGCACCGCCTCGAAGGCGTCGGCCGTGCCCACCACGCCCGGACCGAGGTGGCTGTCGCCGAGGCAGAAGGTCGCCCGGCCCAGCACCGCCGGACGCAGCCGCAGGTGACAGGAGCCGAAGCGGGGACAGGCGCCGTCCGCGTGGTCGAGCAGGTTCATCCCGCCGTACGTGGGTCGGTCCGCCGGCGCCACCCCGGGCGCCTGGTACGCACCGCCGAACATCCGGTGCTCCCACCGGTCGCGGTCGCCACCGGGGTACGCGGTGAGCCCGCCGTTGGAGATGCCGGTGACGAACTGACTGCGGTACACCCCGTCCTCGGCCAGCGCGGACGCGACGGAACGCCCGTCGGCGCACCGGCGATCGGGGTGAAAGTTGACGGTGAGCCGGCCACGCTGGGCTGCCGCGGCGAGCAGCCGTTGCGGCCCCTGGCCGACGTCGGCGGCGGCGAGGTGCCGCTCGATCGCGGCGAGCGCCGCGGGACGCTCGACCATCGCCGACGATCGCACGTACGCGAGGGCAGCCGCCTGCGCCGGGGTGAGGGCGGCGCGGAGCCGTCGCTCAGACGTCGCCGTCATGTCCGGGGTCCACGGCGTGCTCCTGCGGTGCGCCCAGCTCCTCGAAGACGGTGATCTGCAGGTCCGCCGGGGCGTCCAGGCGGGAGTTCAGCGACTGCCAGGGCGTACGCGTCGGTGGCGCGATCTCGCTCGCGCCGGCGGCGACCAGCCGGGCCGTGGTCGCCCGCGTGTCGTCCACCTCGAAGGCCACCCGGATGCGCGGCGCGACCTGCCGGCCCACCTCGACCTCGTCGATCATGCGCTTCTGCGCCGGATTGGCGATCTCCAGGGTGGCCCGACCGGCGTCCAGGATCACCACCCGGGCGTCGCCGTCACCGGTGAACGCCGCCTCCTCGGGGAGGCCGAGAGCGTCCCGGTAGAACGCCACCGCGGCCTCGTGGTCGGCCGCCTCCACCACGAGGCGCAGCTGACGGACGACGGGTACGGGGTGCTGCTCGGCGGCCATGCGCCGGATCTTAACAACGCCCTAGGCTGACACCGTCCGGAAGGGAGCGACGATGGTCGAGATGCAGGGCGACGACGACACCTACCTGTTGCGTCCGGTCGGTCGGGTGGCCTCGCCGCTGACCGACGCGGCGAGCGCGCCCCGGCAGGGTGATGAGGGCGCGCCAACGGCGTGGCTGATCTTCGACCCGCAGGTCGAGCGGGCGCTGACCGACCTGTCGGCCGGCGCGGAGCTGCTGGTGCTGACCTGGTTGGACCGCGCCCGGCGCGACGTGCTGGCCGTGCACCCGCGCGGTGACGAGTCCCGCCCGCGCACCGGCGTGTTCAGCACCCGCTCCCCGCACCGACCCAACCCGATCGGCCTGCACCGGGTGCGGGTGCTGGCGGTGGACGGGCTGCGCGTCGAGGTGGCCGACCTGGAGGCCCTCGACGGCACCCCCGTCCTGGACGTCAAGCCGGTGCTCGGCGCCGCCAACGAACGCTGAGCCGCCGCGCCGGGCGCCAGCCGGGCCGCGAGCCCGCAACCCCGCCGCAGCGGCCGGCCGCCGTCAGTGCCCGCGCGCCAGCCACTCCGGCAGGTGCGGGGCCTCCGCGCCGATGGTGGTGTCGTCGCCGTGCCCGGTGTGCACGACCGTCTCCGCGGGCAGGGTCAGCAGCCGGGTGCGGATCGACTCGACGATGGTGTCGAAGTCGCTGAACGAGCGCCCGGTCGCGCCCGGCCCGCCGTGGAACAGGGTGTCGCCGGTGAACACCGCCCCCAGCTCCGGGGCGTAGAAGCTGCACGCGCCGGGACTGTGCCCGGGGGTGTGCAGCACCCACAGCGCGGTGCCGGCCACCTCGATGCTCTGCCCGTCCCGCAGCTCACCGTGCGGCGGCAGGTGGGGGTGGACCATGTCCCAGAGCACCCGGTCGTCGGCGTGCAGCAGTACCGGAGCGCCGGTGGCCTCGGCCAGTTCGGGCGCCACCCGTACGTGGTCGTCGTGCCCGTGGGTGGCCAGGATCGCCCGGACCCGACGGTCGCCCACCAGCGCGAGGATCGCGGCCACGTCGTGCGGCGCGTCGAGGATGACGCACTCGTCGTCGTCGCCGATCACCCAGACGTTGTTGTCCACCTCGAACGTCTGCCCGTCGAGCGAGAACGTGCCGGAGGTGACCGCGTGGTCGACCCGCACGGCCATCAGAACACCACCACCGAGCGGAGCACGTCGCCGTGGTGCATCCGGTCGAACGCGCTCTCGACCTGGTCCAGAGCGATCTCCTCGGTGACGAAGGCGTCCAGGTCGAGACGGCCCTGCAGGTACAGCTCCGTGAGCATGGGGAAGTCCCGGCTGGGCAGGCAGTCGCCGTACCAGCTGGACTTGAGGGCGCCGCCGCGCCCGAAGACGTCCAGCAGCGGCAGCTCGATCTGCATCTGCGGAGTCGGAACGCCGACCAGCACGACCGTGCCGGCCAGGTCCCGGGCGTAGAAGGCCTGCTTCCAGGTCTCCGGTCGCCCCACCGCGTCGATCACCACGTCGGCTCCGAAGCCGCCGGTGGCGGCACGGATGGCCTCGATCGGGTCGGTCTCGGAGGCGTTCACGGTGTGCGTCGCGCCGAACTGTCGGGCCCAGTCGAGCTTGCGGGTGTCGGTGTCCACCGCGACGATCGTGGTGGCGCCGGCGAGGGCCGCGCCGGCGACGGCCGCGTCCCCGACGCCTCCGCAGCCGATCACCGCTACCGAGTCGCCGCGAGTCACGTTGCCGGTGTTCATCGCCGCGCCGAGCCCGGCCATCACGCCGCATCCGAGCAGGCCCACCGCGGCCGGCCGCGCGGCCGGGTCCACCTTCGTGCACTGACCGGCGTGCACCAGCGTCTTCTCGGCGAACGCGCCGATGCCCAGCGCCGGGGTGAGTTCGGTGCCGTCGGTGAGCGTCATCCGCTGCGCGGCGTTGTGGGTGTTGAAGCAGTACCAGGGCCGACCCCGGCGGCAAGCCCGGCAGACGCCACAGACCGCCCGCCAGTTGAGCACCACGAAATCGCCCGGGGCGACGTCGGTGACGCCGTCGCCCACCTGCTCGACGACGCCCGCCGCCTCGTGCCCGAGCAGGAACGGGTAGTCGTCGTTGATACCACCCTCGCGGTAGTGCAGATCGGTGTGGCAGACCCCGCAGGACTGGATCCGGACGATCGCCTCACCGGGGCCGGGGTCGGGCACCACGATGGTGGTGACCTCGACCGGTGCGCCCTTGCTGCGGGAGATGACTCCCCGGACTTCCTGGCTCACTTCGCCTCCTGCTGGTGGTCTGCGGCGGGGCCGGACGCCGGGCAGGCGGGTGAACCGGGCTCGCCGGTGGGCCCCCTGGCGAACCTACCGCGATCACCACGGTCGGCCCAGTCGGACGGGCGGCGGGTTATCAGGGGTCACGCGGGGTACGCGGGCCACAATTCGGACCACGACCACCGGGAGCGATCATGAAATTCGCGCACCTGCCGCTGCGGGTCACCATCGGCGCGTACTTTCTCAACTCGGGTCTGGGCAAGCGGAACCTGGAGGGCGAGGCGGCGCAGGCCATGCATGGAATGGCGGTGGCGGCCATGCCGCAGCTCGGTCAGTTGGAGCCGCCGCGGTTCGCCAAGCTGCTGTCGTACTCCGAGATCGCTTTGGGGGCCGCGTTGCTCGCGCCGTTCGTCCCGGCGCCCCTGGTGGGTCTCGGCCTGACCGCGTTCGGCGCGGGCCTCGTGCAGCTGTACCTGAAGACGCCCGGGATGCGCGAGCCGGGCAGCGTACGGCCGACACAGCAGGGCGCGGGGCTGGCCAAGGACGTCTGGTTGGTCGGCGCCGGCCTGACCCTGGTGCTGGAGGGGTTGACCCACGGCCGTCGGCGCGGCTGACCTGGGCGGATCGTGTCGCCGTGACCCGTTATCGTGTGGGCGACCCGGCGGTCGGTCTGAGGAGCTGCGGTGACCCACAGTCGTTCGGTGCGGCCGTTCTACCGGCCGATGAGGCCCCGCCGCCGCGACGAGCCGCACCGCGCTGCCACCCCGCTGGAGCTCTTCTTCGACCTGTGTTTCGTGGTGGCCGTGGCGCAGGCGGCGACCAGCCTGCACCACGACGTCGCCGAGGACCACCTCGTCCACGCGTTGACCAGCTACCTGATGGTGTTCTTCGCGATCTGGTGGTCGTGGATGAACTTCACCTGGTTCGCCTCGGCGTACGACACCGACGACGACGTCTACCGGATCACCACGCTGGTGCAGATCACCGGGGCGTTGATCCTGGCGGCCGGGGTGCCGCGGGCCTTCGCCGACGGCGACTTCAGCATTATCACCTACGGGTACGTGGTGATGCGGCTGGCCGCCGTCACGCAGTGGATCCGGGCGGCAGCCGGCGATCCGGCGCACCGCGCGGCGGCACGCCGCTACGCGATCGGCGTGACCGTGGTGCAGCTCGGCTGGCTGCTGCGGCTGGCGCTGCCCGACGGCTGGGGCATCGCGACGTTCGTGCTGCTGGCGCTCGCCGATCTGCTGGTGCCGGCGGTGGCCGAGCGTCCCGGGATGACGCCGTGGCACCCCGGGCACATCGGCGAGCGGTACGGACTGTTCACGCTGATCGTGCTCGGCGAGGCGGTGCTGGCGATCTCGGTGGCGATCCAGACCGGGCTCGACGCGGGCGACCACGGTCTCTGGGCGCTCGCGGCGGCCGGCGCGCTCATCGTGTTCGCGCTCTGGTGGCTCTACTTCGATCGTCCGGTGGAGGCGCCGGACCGGTTGCCGTACTCGCTCGTCTGGGGTTACGGCCACTATCTGATCTTCGGGGCGATCGCCGCGGTCGGGGCCGGTCTGCCCGTGGCGGTGGACCACGAGCGGCATCTCGCGCACATCTCCGCCACGACCGCCGCGTACGCGGTGGCCGTGCCGGTAGCCGTCTACCTGCTGACCGTCTGGGTGTTGCTCGTTCGCCGCCAGCAGCACGGCGCGGTGGTCGTCGCCTATCCGGTCGTCGCACTGGTGGCGCTGCTCGTGCCCCTGGGTCCGGCCCCGGTGCAGGTGCTCGCGGTGTTGCTGGTCGCCCTCGTGACGCTGACGGTGCTGCTGCGCGGACGCGACGCCGGGGTGGCCGCGACGCGCACGGCCTGATCCCGATCTGGATCAGGCATCGACCACCCGGCCTGCCGGCGCGCGGGACGGCCCGGAAGTGGGCAGAATTGCGGCATGCTTCGCCGCCGATGGTTGCTGGCCGACCAACTCGGGCCACATTTCCTCGACGACCCTGATCAACCGGTCCTGCTGGTGGAGGTCCGGGAGCTGTTTCGCCGCCGGCCGATGCACCGGCAGAAGGCGCATCTGATCCTCTCCGCCGTGCGCCACCGGGCCGCCGAGTTGGGCGACCGGGCGCTGCTGCTGCGTACCGGCACGTTCCGCGAGGCCCTGGCCCAGGTCGCCGAACCGGTGGAGGTGTGCCAACCGCACTCGCGGGCGGCGCTGGAGTTCGCCCGCTCGGTGCCCGGGTTGACCGTGCTGCCGCCGCGCGGCTTCATCACCAGCCAGGCCGACTTCGCGGCGTGGGCGGACCGCACCCGCCGGGGCCCGCTGCGGATGGCCGACTTCTACCGGCAGGCCCGTCGCTGGCACGACGTGCTGAGCGGCCCGGGTCGGGGAACCGGCGGGTCCGGTGGCGCCCCGGCGCCGCGTCGGCCCCGGGGCGAGGCCCCGGCCGTGCCGGCGACGCCGCCGCCTCCACCTCCGATCGTCGAGGACGACATCGACGCGCAGGTCCGCCGCGATCTGGACCGGTGGGCGGCCGACGGGGTGCGGTTCGTCGGCCGCGACGGCCCCCGGCAGCACCCCGCCACGCACGCCGAGGCGCAGGCCCGGCTGGCGCACTTCCTGACGTACCGGCTGCCCGGGTTCGGCCGCTACGCCGACGTGATGAGCGCCGACGACCCGCTGTTCGCGCACTCGGCGCTCTCGTCGTCGTTCAACCTGGGGTTGCTGCACCCCGAGCCGGCCGTCCGCGCCGCCGAGCAGGCGTGGCGGTCCGGCGTCGCGCCGCGTACGGCGGTGGAGCCGTTCATCCGCGGGCTGCTCGGTTGGCGGGAGTTCCTCTGGCAGTTGTACTGGTACTACGAGCCACGGTTTCGGGGCGCGAACTGGCTGGCCGCGACCGAGCCGATGCCGCAGTGGTTCGCCGAGCTGGACGCCGACGCGGTCGAGGCGCGCTGTCTGGCCGACGTGCTCGCCGCTGTCCGGGACCGGGCGTGGACGCACCACAGCCCCCGGCTGCTGGTGCTCGGCAACTACGCGTTGCAGCGCGGCTGGCGTCCCGCCGAGGTGGCGGACTGGTTCCAGCGCTGCTTCGTCGACGGCACCGACTGGGTGATGAACGCGACGGTCATCGGCATGAGCCAGTACGCCGACCTGGCCAGGGTGGACACCCGCCCGTACGCGGTGGACGGCACCGACATCGACGAGATCAGCGACTACTGCGCCGGCTGCCGCTACACGCCCGAGCGGGCGCTCGGCGAGCTGGCCTGCCCGTACACCGGGGGTTTCGAGAGCTTCCTGCACCGCAACCGGGAGCGGCTGGTGGCCGACCCGCGGCTCGCCGCGGAACTGGCCCGCCGCGACGAGCCGGAACACCGCGAGGCGGTGCTGGCGCAGGAGGAGAAGCGAGGCAGCAGCCCTCCGTGATCAGGTGAGGTCCGCGACCGGCGGCGGGGCCGGCGCGGGGCGGGCGACGCCCCGGTTGAGGCCGACGACCAGCAGCCGGTTGTACGAGGCCGGCATGATCCGGGCCAGCAGGTCGGGCAGCTTCGCCGACCAGCCGATCAGCACCCGGCCCCGGCGCCGCTCGACGCCCCGCAGGATCACCTCGGCGGCCCGCTCCGGCGAGATGGTGAGCAGCTTCTCGAACTGGGCCCGGCCGGCGGTGTACTCCTCGATCGACACGCCGCTGCCGACCCGGGCGTTCTCGGTGATCCGGGTGCGGATCCCGCCGGGGTGCACCGAGGTCACGCCGATGCCGTCGTCGACGAGTTCGTGGCGCAGCGCCTCGGTGAGGCCGCGGACGGCGAACTTGCTCGCCGCGTACGCGGTCTGCCCAGCCGGCGCGATCAACCCGAACAGGCTGGAGACGTTGACCAGGTGCGCGCCCGGCTCGGCCTTGAGGGCGGGCAGCAGCGCGTGGGTCAGCTGCGCCACGGCCCGGAAGTTGATGTCGATCACCCAGCTGAACTCGTCGAACGTCACCTGGTCGAACCGGCCGCCGAGGCCGACGCCGGCGTTGTTCACCAGCAGCCGGACGCGTGGGTGCCGCTGGCCGATCTCGACCGCCACCCGGGCGGTGGCCGCCGCGTCGGCGAGGTCCACCCGATAGGTGTGCACCTGCCGGTCCGGGTGCGCCGCGTGGATGGCGGCGACGACGGCGTCCAGCCGCTCGGCGTCGCGGTCCAGCAGCACCAGGTCACTGCCCCGACCCGCCAGGCCGTGCGCCAACGCGGCGCCGATGCCACTGGCCGCGCCCGTCACCACTGCCGTCGCGCCGGCGAACTCAAACCTCCGCACGATCGGTGCTCCTTCCCTGACGGGTGCCGCGGGAGAACCGCACACCCTCGTCGGTGAGCCGGCCGTGCCGCATCAGCAGCACGTCGCGGGCGTAGTTCTGGTACAGCCGCCAGGGTGCCCGCGCGCCCTGCTTGGGCAGCGCATCGACGCTGCGCAGCACGTAGCCCGAGCGCAGGTCGATGAGCGGCACCCGCTGCGCGTCGGGCGGTGGGAGCGGGGTGACGACCTGCTGGCCGGTGCGGTCCAGGTGGCGCAACAGCCGGCAGACGTACCCGGCGACCAGGTCCGCCTTGAGGGTCCACGACGCGTTGGTGTAGCCGATGGTCAGCGCGAAGTTTGGCACGCCGGAGAGCATCATGCCCTTGTAGGCGACGGTCTCCGGCAGGTCGACGTCGACGCCGTCCACGCGCAGCGTCAGGCCACCGAGGGCGAGCAGGTTGAGCCCGGTCGCGGTCACCACGATGTCGGCGCTCAGCTCGTCGCCGGAGGCCAGCCGGACGCCGTGGGCGGTGAACGTGTCGATCGTGTCGGTCACCACGGACGCCCGCCCCTGCTGCACGGCCGTGAACAGGTCGCCGTCGGGCACCACGCAGAGCCGCTGGTCCCACGGGTCGTAGCGGGGCGAGAAGTGCCGGTCGACGTCGTACCCCACCGGCAGCTGGCGCTTCGCGCCGCGCCGGAGCAGCCGCTTGACCAGGCCGGGCGCCCGTCGGCTGAGCTGGAAGTTGACCGTGGACAGCAGCACGTTCTTCCACCGCACCACGGAATACGCGGCGTTCGCCGGCAGCCGGCGCCGCAACGCGCCGGCCAGCCGGTCGCGCGAGGGCAGGGCGATGACGTACGTGGGTGAGCGTTGCAGCATCGTCACGTGCGCGGCCCGCTGCGCCAGGGCCGGCACCAGCGTCACGGCGGTCGCGCCGCTGCCGATCACCACCACCCGCTGGCCGGTGTGGTCGAGGTCGTCGGGCCAGTGCTGCGGGTGCACCAGCCGCCCGGCGTACGCGTCCACGCCGGGCAGGGTGGGCGTGTAACCCTCGTCGTAGCGGTAGTAGCCGGTGCAGGCGAACAGGAACGAGCAGGTCAGGACCACGGTCTCGGCCGTGTCGACGCGCTGGGCGTGCACCGTCCAGCGGGCGGTGCCGCTGTCCCACTCGGCGCGCGTCACCCGGTGGGAGAAGCGGATGTGGCGCGGCACGTCGTACTCCCGGGCGGTCTCGCGCACGTACTCCCGAATGGCCGCGCCGTCGGCGATGGCCGTGGCGTCGGTCCACGGTCGGAACGAGTAGCCGAGGGTGAACATGTCCGAGTCGGACCGGATGCCGGGGTAACGGAACAGGTCCCAGGTGCCACCGATCGCCTCGCATGCCTCCAGCACCGCGTACGTCTTGTCGGGGCAGTCGCGGCGCAGATGGCAGGCGGCGCCGATGCCGGACAGGCCGGCGCCGATGATGAGCACGTCGACGTGGTCGGAGGGCATCGCGTTCCTCCCGTCCGGGGCGGTGGACGGACACTAACACCGCCCCGGACGCCTGGCACCTAGCGCGAGACCACCGCACCGCCGCCGAGCTGACCGTAGCGGTGGGCGGCCCGCTCGGCGTCGAGCCGGGCGAGCATCCGCGCGAAGTCGTCGGCGGAGAGCACCGGGCCGTTGTTCTTGCGCCAGCCGGGCGTGCGAGAACGCCGCTGCACCGCCGACTCGAACGCCCCGCCGGTGGTGCGTACCCAGCAGGCGTTCCGCACGGTCGGCTCGCCGAGGATCAGCGCGGGACGCGCCTCGAACCCGGTCACCTCCGACCACGAAAACGTCCGCGTGCGGAACACGTGCCGCAGCCGTACGCCCCGGTCGTTGACGTAGATCCCGGCCAGGTACATCCGGAGAACGAAGGTCAGGCACAGTCCGAGGAACAGCAACGCGCCGGTCAGACCGAGGGTCGCCGGTGCGTCGATCCTGCCCTCGGCGAGTCCGTGGCCGGCAGCGACCACCACGGCGACCGCCATCGACGACACGGCCAGCGCCATGAGTCCGGTGAACGCCTGCGTCGCGCCCCAGGGGCTGATCCGCCGCCATCTCCGCATGGCCCGCAGGCTAGTCGGTGGACGCTCGCGTGGATTCCATGATCCAGTTCGTCTCCCAGGTGCGTTCGCCGTCGACCGAGAACGCCTGCTCCCAGCGGGCCGTGGTCGCGGTGATCCCCGACCAGATGAACCGGCACCGGACCGGCCGTCCCTCGTGCTGGTCGTCGGCGTAGAAGCGGCCCACCCCGTCGACGAAACGCCCCACCATCGGCGGCTGCTCCAACTCCCCGCGACCGCTGTTCATCCAGTAGATCGACCACTGCTCGCTCACCGGGTCGAAGATCCTGATCGTGGCGCCGGAGAAACCCTTGGTCGGAAAGGTGATCTCGTCGAAGTTGCCGCCGCCGCTGAAGAAGCTGTGCGCGACCGACACCCCGGGAAACTCGTCCCACTCGTCGCAGCCGGTCAGCCGCTCGCGCAGCCGACGGTTGACCACGTTCCAGGTGCCCACATAAAAGTCGAAGTCGCCCATCAGCGGCCCACCGGCCCTTCCGCTCGCGTGTCATCCAGATAGCCGGTCAGGTCGGGAGCCTGGGGCACCAGCATGTGGCGGACCCAGGCCGCCCGCTCGTGCTCCAGCACCGCCAGCTCCCACACGCAGCCGACCTCGCGCCGACCCAGCTCGACGAAGTGCGTCGGGTCGTCGTCCGGGCAGTCCAGCACCGGCTGCCCGGCCACCGCGATGTGCACCTGCAGCGCGTTGTCCCACACCCAGGTGTACGCCAGCAGGTATGCACCGCTGTCCGCGCCCCGGTGCAGCACCACCCACCCCGCGGCCGGGGTGCCGTCGCTCACCGCGCGGGCCAGCAGCGCGGGCAGCAGGTCGTACGCGGCTTTCTCCACCTCCGGCTCGATCGGCCGCTCCGGCTGGTCGATGTGGTAGCGCTTGAGCTGCCAGCCGTCCACGGTGACTGGTCCCGGCGTTCGTAGATCCTTGTCGCGAAATGCCATGCCGGGACGGTAGGACGGCTCCCCTGACAGCTAGTGTCAGTGAAGTGCGGGCCAGTCGACTTCTCTCCGTCCTGCTGCTGCTCCAGTCGCATGGCCGGCTGACCGCCGCGCAGCTCGCCGAGCGGCTGTCGGTCTCCCCGCGCACCATCTACCGGGACGTGGAGTCGCTGCACGCCGCCGGCATCCCGCTCTACGGCGAGGCCGGGCACGCCGGCGGCTACCAGCTGGTCGACGGCTGGCGGACCCGGCTGACCGGCCTGACCGCCGAGGAGGCCGACCGGCTGTTCCTGGCCGGGCTACCCGGCCCCGCCGACGAGCTGGGCTACGGCGACGTGGTGGCCGCGCTGCAACTCAAGCTGCACGCCGCCCTGCCGGCGCCCCTGCGCGACCGGGCCACGCAGCTGCGGCAACGCTTCCACCTGGACACACCCGGTTGGTACGCCGACGGCGACGCCTCCCCCGAGCTGGCCCGCACGGCCGAGGCCGTCTGGCGGCAGCAGCGCATCGAGGTGCGCTACCGCGGCTGGCGCGGCGAGGTCACCCGGGTGCTGGAGCCGTACGGCCTGGTGCTCAAGGGCGGCCGGTGGTACGTGGTGGCCACGCGACCGGGCCGTGCCGAGCCGGCGACCTACCGGGTCAACCAGATCCTCGCGCTGACCCCGTTGGCGCAGGAGTTCGATCGACCGGCCGACTTCGACCTGCCGGCCTGGTGGCGGGAGCAC
This sequence comes from Micromonospora sp. NPDC047557, assembly GCF_043205095.1. Classification (NCBI taxonomy): domain Bacteria; kingdom Bacillati; phylum Actinomycetota; class Actinomycetes; order Micromonosporales; family Micromonosporaceae; genus Micromonospora; species Micromonospora sp. NPDC047557. The sequence goes on from NZ_JBIDDK010000023.1 coordinate 15,791, forward strand.
GTGGTGCGGTTCCGGGCCCGGCTGCACCGCGACGAGGCCACCGTACGGCTGTCCCCCGCCGGCCGGGAGCGGCTGCGGGAGATCGGCAGCGATCCGGTGGTGTCCGCGGTGGACGCCAGCGCCGGGCCGCCCGACGCGCGCGGCTGGGTGACCGCCGTCCTGCCGATCGAGTCGCTCACCCACGCCCACGGTGACCTGCTGCGCCTCGGCGCCGACGTGGAGGTGCTCACCCCGCCCGCGCTCCGCGACCGCCTGGCCGCCACCGCCGCCGGCCTGGCCGCCCTCTACGCCCCCTCCGGCCCGCCGACCCGGTAGCCACCGCCGCTTCCACAGTGGAAGATCGGCGGGACATCGACTGTCGGCAGGATGTGCCACCCTGGGGCGGGCACCAGCGGTCACCGGAGGTGAGGGCCACGCTACGACTACGCGCACTGGTCGCCGTTCCCGGCACCGGGCCGGTGACGCTCGACGTCCCGTCCGGTGCGACTGTCGCCCTGGTCGCGCCACCGCGGGTCGGCACGGCCGTGGCCCGGGTGCTGGCCGGGCTCGCCGCTCCGGTCACCGGGCGGATCATGGTCGGTGACCGGGACGTCACGACGCTCGCGCCGCCGCGCCGGCAGATCGGCTACGTGCCCGCCGGCGGCGCGCTGCTGCCGCAGCTCACCGTGCGCCGCAACATCGAGTACGGCCAGCGCAAACGCGAGCGGGTGCACGAGGTGGCCGACGACTGGACGGCGAGCGTGGTGGACCGGCTGGAGCTGGCGCCGACACTGGATCTGCTGCCCCACCTGCTCTCCGACGCCCAGCGCTTCCGGGTGGCGCTGGCCCGGGCGGCGGTCTGCCTGCCCGAGGTGCTCGTGGTCGACCTGCCCGTCGACCCGTCCGGCGGCAGTCGCCTCGCCGACCTGCTGCCCCGACTGGCGCCTCCGAACGCGCCGGGGGTGGCCGTGCTCGTCTGCACCGCCGACCCGGCCACGCTCGCCGAGATCCCCCGCCGGCACGAGCTGGTCACCGAGCCTGACGAGGCGCTGCGGTGACGCCGGCCGGCCGGCTCACCCGGCGTACGCTGCTGCGCGCCGCCGCGGCCGGCGCGGCGGCGACCGCGGCCGGGTGTACCGGCGGCAGCCGCTCGGTGCAGGTGGCGGTGGTGTGGAGCGGCAGCGAGCTGGACCGCTTCCGGGAGGTCGTGGCCACCTATCCCCACCCGGTGCGAGTGGTCAGCGCCGGCAACGACATCGACGCGTTCCTGCGCGCCCGACACCTCGCGGGCACCTCGCCGGACGTAGCGATCCTGTCGCGCCCCGGCCTGGTGACGGAGTACGCCGCGCGGGATTGGCTGCGCCCGGTGCGCCCCTCGACCGAGTATGCGGTGCCCATCGGGCTCAGCGACCTGCTGATGACCGACGGGCAGCGCTACGGCGTCTGGGTGAAGGCCGCGCACAAGTCACTGGTCTGGCACCTGCCCTCGATGCTGCCCGAGCAGCCGACCAGCTGGGACGAGCTGGTCTCGCTGACCCGCCGCCTCGGCGCGCTCGCCCGGCGCGGCGCCGGCCCGGCGCCGCTGGCGATCGGCGCGGCGGACGGCTGGGTCCTCACCGACTGGTTCGAGAACGTGCTGGCCGACCTCGCACCGGCCGCCTACGACGCCCTCGCCGGGCCGGACGCGGACTGGCAGGGCCGGCCGGTGCGCGACACCCTGGACCGGCTCGCCGAGCTGTGGAGCATCGACGGCGCCTTCCCCGGCGGCGGCCGGCGCGCCCTGCTCACCCAGTACGAGGAGTCGGTGATCCAGGTGGTGCGCTCCCGACGGGCGGTGATGGTCTTCGAGGCCGACTTCACCGCCGAGGTGGTCGGCCGGTTCCGGCGCGGCCCGGAGGAGCCGGTCACCTTCCGGTTCCCGAGCGCCGGTACGGGCGGCGGCGCGCTGATCGTGGGCGGGGACGTGGCGGTGGTGTTCGCCGACGCCCGGGGCGGGGTGGAGCTGGTCGAGTGGCTGACCCGGGCCGACTCGTTCCAGCCCTGGCTGCGCGCCGGCGGCTACCTGTCGCCGAACACCACCATCGCGCTCACCGACTACGCCGACCCGGTCCGTCGCCAGCTGGCCCGCGAGATGCGCGGCCCCGACACCCTGCACTTCGACCTCTCCGACCAACTGCCCGGGGCGTTCACCGGCTCCGACGGGGTGGGCATCTGGCGGATCATGCAGGACTTCTTCGCCGACGTCACCGACGGTGTCTCCGCCGGTGAGGCGGTTCGCCGGGCCACCGGGCAGCTCGCGGCGGCGGCCCGCGACGCGGGCGGTGGCCGATGAGCCAGGTCAAGGTGCTCGGCGAGCTGGCGGTGCTGGACGACGTGGGCCCGCCCCGGCGCGGCCGGGCCTACCCGGCGGCCGGGGCGACCTCCGCGCTGCTGCTGCCGGCCGCGCTGCTGCTCGGCGCGCTGGTGCTGTGGCCGGTGCTGCGCACGCTGCACGCCAGCGTCACCACCGATGGTCGCTGGGTCGGCGCGGAGCACTTCCGCGCGGCGCTCGCCGCGCCCGGCACCGGCGCGGTGGTCGGCCGCACGGTGCTGTGGGCGGTGCTGGTGCCGGCGGTGGTGACGGCGCTGGGCTACCTGTTCGCCGTGGCGTCCCGCCGTTCCCAGGAGGGCGGGCTGGTCCGCCTGATCCTGCTGGTGCCGGTGGCGTTGCCGCTTGTCGTCACCGGGGTGACCTTCCGCCTCATGTACGACCCCGACCCGACCCGGGGCCTGGCCACCCTGCTCGCGGCACGGCTGACCGGCCGGTCGGACGACAACGCGCCGCAACTGCTCGGGCCGGGCCTGGTCACGGTGGCGCTGATGTCGGCGTTCGTCTGGGCGTGGGTGGGTCTGGCCGTGCTGGTCTTCCGGGCCGCACTGGACCGGCTGCCGCCGAGCCTCGCCGACGCGGTCCGCGCCTACGGCGGCGGCCGACGACACGTCCTGTGGGACGCGCAGTGGCGACCGCTGCTGCTGCGCACCGTCGCGGTGGTCTTCGCGCTGGTCGCGCTCGGCACCAGCCGGACCTTCGACCTGATCCTCGTCATGACGCCCGGGTCGGTCCGCGACGACGCGGCGGTGCTCGCGTTGCGGGTCTGGCAGACCTCGGGCGGCACCACCACCGGGCAGGGCGCCGCGCTCGGCGTCGTCTGGCTGGTGGCGGTGGTCGCCGGGATGCTGGTGGCGGCGTTCTTCGTCCGCCAGGCGTGGCCGCCACCCCGCGTCGAGGCGACACCCGGGCCCGCCCCGACGACGCCGCCGCGACGACTGTTCCGGCTTCTCGCCGCGGGCGGCGCGGTGGCCTGGCTGATCCCGCTCGTCGTGCTCGTGGCGACCTCCGCGCACGGGCAGGTGGACGCCGCCGCACGCGGCTGGTGGTCGGCCCCTCCCGGGAGGGGCTCCTACGCGGCGCTGCTCGGCGGTGGCGAGCTGTGGCGGGCGCTGGGCTTCACGCTGCTGCTGGCGACCGTCGTCACCGCCTCGGTGCTGGTCGTCGCGCTGCTGGCCGCGTACCCGCTGGCGTGGCTGACCGGTCCGGCCGCGCAGGCGACCGGGCTGCTGCTGATGGCCGCCACCGTCGTCCCGGTGCAGGTGATCGCCGGGCCGGTCAACGAGGTGCTCGGCGTGGTGCTCTCCTCCGGTACCGCCCGCGGGCTGGCCCTGGTGCACGTGGCGCTGGGGGTGCCGTTCGCGGTGCTGGTGCTGCGCAACGCGTTCGCCGACCTGCCTGCCGAGCAGGTGCGGGGCGCCCGGCTGGGCGGTCGGCGCTGGTGGGGCACCCTGCACCGGCTGGCCCGGCACAACCTGCCGGCCGTGATCGCCGTCTCCGTGCTGGAGTTCGTCCAGGTCTGGAACGACCTGGCCGTGGGCCTGCTGTTCAGCGGGCCGGAGGCCACCCCGCTCGGGCTGTTCCTGGCCGGGCAGAGCCGCGGCTTCGTGTCCAACAGCGGCGTCCTGGCCGCCGGTTCGGTGCTCGCCTCGGTGCTTCCGGTGGTGCTGATGGTGCTCGCCCGACGGCAGCTCGTCGCCGGGCTGGTCTCCGGGGGCGTCCGGTGACCGGCCCCACCGGTCCCGGCCGGACGCCACGCTGGCCGGTGCTCGTGACGATCGGCACGCTGCTCAGCGGCGTGTTCGGCAACCTGGCCAGCAACCTGCTGTCCGAGTTCGCGGCCAGTGTGCTCGGCCCGGCCAGCATCGTGGTGGCGGTCATCGGCGGCGTCGGTTTCGTGGTCTTCGAGCTGCGCCGACGACGTGCCGTCCGGGAGACCGGCCCGGAGCCCACCGACGTCGTCACCACACCGCTGACCGACGTGCCCACCCTGCCGTACACGGCCGGGTTCGCCGGCCGCGAGGAGCACGTCCGGGCGGTGCTCGACCTGCTCGCCCGCGAGCACGCGGTGGCGGTGCTGGGCCGGCGGGCGGTGGGCACGTCCGCCTGCGCCGTCCAGGCGGCGAACCTGTGCCGGGAGGACTTCCCGGACGGGCAGTACCATTTCGACCTGCGCCGCGGCGGTCGTCCCCGCTCCGCGCGGCAGGTGCTCACCGCGCTGGCGGGCGTCCTGGGCACCGCGCCACCGACGTCGGGCCGTCCGGACGCCCTCGCGGCCGCCGCCGCCGCGCTGCGCCGCAAGCTCGACGGTCGCAAGATCCTGCTGGTGCTGGACAACGTCGACCGTCCCGAGCAGGTCCGCGCGTTGCTGCCGCCGACCGCCCGCACCTGCCGGCTGCTGCTGGCCGGCGGCCCCGCGCTCAGCGGCCTGGGCGGCGTGGTGGAGCACTGGATCGCCGAGCCCGGTCCGGACGAGGCTGTCGAGCTGTTCGCGGCGGCAGGCGGGGCCGCGCCCGCCGCCCGGATCCGCCGCGCCGACCCGCGCACCGACCCGGCGGTACGCGAGATCGTCGACCTGTGCGGGCGGCAGCCCCGCACCGTACGGGCGCTCGGTTACCGCACCGCCCAGCACGGCTGGCGGCACTCCGACGTGCTGGACGCGCTGCGCCGTGCGGTGCGCACCCCGCCGCACCAGCGCGTCTCCTTCTCGCCGGCGGCCCAGCTCGTCACCGAACGGGACACCGCGTACCGGGCGCTGACCCGCGAGGCGCGTCGGCTGTACCGGCTGATGTCGCTGACCCCCGCCCCGGTGGACCGGCCGACCATCGCCGCGCTGGCCCGCCGCCACCCCGAGCGGGTGACCGCGCTTCTCGACGAGTTGGCCGCCGCCGCATTCGTGGTCGGCGCCAGCGGCGACAGGTACGAGGTCCGCCCGCTGCTCGCCGCGAACGCCCGGCTGCACCTGCGCGACGCCGAGCCGGCCCGCTCCCGGGTCGCCGCGCAGGCCCGGCTGACCCGCCACCTGGCCCGCCGGGCCGAACGACACGCGGCCAACCTGGCCGTGCTCGGCTCCCCGCCGGACCGGGAGTGGTCGCTGCCGCTCGACGACGACCCGTACGGCTGGTTCGACCTGCACCAGGAGCTGCTGCTGGCGGTGGTCCGGGTGCCGGCCGGAGCGGCCGAGACGCTGCCCCGTCGGGTCCGCCGGTGGTGGTTCCGGTTGGCCGTGGCGCTGTGCGGGTGGCTCGCGCACGTCGAGCGGCTCGACGAGTGGGAGCAGGTCTGCCGCACGGTCCTGGCCACCCCGACCGCCGACGACCGGCCGGAGATCGCCGGGTGGGCGCACAACGAGCTGGGGGTGCTGCGCCGACGCCGGCCCGACCCGCAGGGCGCCGCGGCGGCGCTCACCCTCGCGGTGGCCGAGCGCGGCCGGCGGGGCACCGCCCAGGCACGGATGAACCTCGGCCTGGCCCTGCTCGATCTCGGGCAACTCGACGACGCGGTGGAGCACCTGGAGCTGTCCCGCCGGCACCGCTCGTCGGCGGACCGCGCCGGGCATGCCCTCACCGACCTGGGCCTGGGTGCGGCGCAACTGGCCCGGGGCGAGCTGGACAGCGCGCACCACCACCTGGTGCGGGCGGCGAACACGTTCCGGTCGGTGGGTGACGCGCGCGGCTACGCCGCGGCGCTGACCAACCTGGTGCTGGTGCACGCGACCCTCGGCGAGCACCTGGACGCGGCGCAGGCGTGGCGGGCCGCCCTGCGCGAGTACGAGTCGGTAAACGACCCGACCAGCCGCGCCGCGGCGCTGCTCAACGCCGGCGCGACGCTGCTGACCAGCACGCCGGGGCAGGCGCGGGCGGCGTACGAGCTGCTGGCCGAGAGCCGGCGGCTGCGGGCGGAGACCCGGCCCACGGCGGGGCTGGGCCGCACCCTGCTGTACCTGGGCGACGCCGCCGCCGCGCTGGGCGACGGTGCCGAGGCGCGGCGGCTCTGGGCGGACGCGGCGACGGTGGCCGAGGAGGTCGACGACGACCGGGCGCTGGCCGCCGCGGACGACCGCCTGGAGCAGGACGCCGACCCGCCGTCGGCCGGCCCCTGAGCCGCTTGTTTCGCCGGGCCGGCGTGATGTCCATCGCTCGCGTTGGCCGGTGGCACGGGTCTGGGAGAGTGTGTGACCGTGGACGCTCTCTCGGTGCGGGGACTCAGCCGCAACTTCGGCAACCTGGTCGTGCTCGATGACGTGAGCTTCACGCTGGCGGCGGGTCGGATCGCGGTGCTGCTGGGCCCCAACGGCAGCGGCAAGACCACCCTGCTGCGGTGCGTGGTCGGCGCCGACCGTCCGGACGCCGGTGAGGTGCTGGTGCAGGGTCGCCGGGCCGACGAGACCGATCCGCAGGTGCGGGCGCTGGTCGCGGCCGCCCTGGACGACATCGACTTCTTCCCCGACCTGTCGGTGGTCGAGCACCTGGAGCTGGTCGCGTACGCCCACGGGGGCGACGCCGAGCCGGTCGAGGAGGTGCTCGCCGAGCTGGGCCTGGAGCCGGCCCGCGACCAGCTGCCGGTGACCCTGTCCAGTGGGCAGCGCCGCCGGTTGGCGCTGGCGTCGTGCTTCGTGCGCCCACGACGGGTGCTGATCCTGGACGAGCCCGAGCAGCGGTTGGACGTACGCGGCCGGCAGTGGCTGGCCGACCGGCTGCGCCGGGAACGGGACGCCGGCACCGCCGTGCTGCTGGCCTCGCACGACCCAGAGCTGATCGACGCGGTGGTCGACGAGCGGATCGAGATCGGTCGGTGAGCGCCCCGCCGGCCACGATCGCCGAGACACCCGCCGGGCTGCCCACGGCCCGGCAGGTGCGTACGCACCTGCGCCGGGCCCGTCGCCGCCACCACGAGCATTCCCTCGGCGACGTGCTGGGCGACGCGTACGTCATCGTGCTCTTCGTGGGCATGTACGGCTGGTTCGCGGTCAGCGCGAGCCGCGACGTGCTGGTCTCCCCCACCGTCGGCCGCGCCGATGAGGGGGTGCGCTGGTGGCTGGCGGTCGCCGCGCTGCTGGCCGGCGCGGGGCTCGCCTGGCGGGGTCTGCGTGCGCTCGGCCCGCTGCTGGTCACCCCGGCCACCCAGAGCTGGGTGACCAGCGCCCCGGTCGACCGGCGGGCCTGGCTGGCGCCGCGCCTCGGCGTCCTGCTGGCGGGCGCGGCGGCCGGCACGGCGCTGCTCGCGGTGGCCGTGGCCGTGCTGGGCGGCGTCACCCAGCTGGGTGCCGTGGGCTGGGCGGCGGCGGCCGGCGCCGGGTGGGGCGCGGCCGCGCTCGCCCTGAGCGTCGTCGCCCAGAGCAGCCGGGCGGGCCGCCGCTGGCCGACGGTGGTCGGGGCGGCGCCGATGGTGACGGCTGCCGTCGTCGCGGCAGTGGTGGTGATCGCCGGTCGCCTCGGCGACGAACTGCCCCGGCCGGCGGCGCTGCCGACCGGCGCGCTTGTCGCGGTCGGGGTGCCCCTCGCGGTCCTCGGCACGGTTCTCGCCGTACGCGCGCTGCCCCGGGTGGACCGGGCCACGCTGACGACCGGCGCGCAGTTCGCCAACGCCGCCGCGACGGCCACGATCCTGCTCGATCCGAGCATGCTTACCAGCCTGGTGGAGAGCCGGCGGTGGCGGCGCATCGGCCGGGTCCGCAGCCGCCGCTTCCGGCCCGGCCCGGCGTGGTGGGCGCTGCTGCAGGCCGACGTACGCCGACTGCGCCGCCACCCCAGCGCCCTGCTGATCTGGGCCGGGCTGATCGGCGTCCAGTACGCCGCCGCGCTCGCCCTGCCGGGGCTCGCCGGCGCCGCTCAGGTGGTGTTCGCCTACTTCGCCACCGACCGGCTCACCGGCGGGCTGCGCGCGGTCAGTCGGTCACCCGGGCTGCGCCGGGCGCTCGGTGGCAGCGACGCGGCGCTGCGCGGAATCCACGTGGTGGTGCCGGCGGTCGGCGCGAGCCTGTGGTGGCTGCTGACCCTGCCGAGTCTGCCGACGCTGGACGCCGGACCGGCCTGGCTCGCGCCGACGCTGGCGGTCGGGGTGGTGGCCGCCGCCTGGCGGGCCGGCACCCGCCCGCCGATCAACTACGGCGGCGCGACTGTCAACACGCCGTTCGGGATGGTCCCGGTCGACCTGCTGCGCCAGGGCTCACGCGGGCCGGCGCTGCTGGCCGTGCTCGTGCTCGTCCAGCTCTTTTTGGGCTGAGCGAGCCGGTCGACCGGTCGGCCGCAGCGCGGCGGCGATGGCGGCGACGCCCTCGTCGATCTCCGTCGCCGTCCGCGCCGCGTAGCCGAGGACCAGGCCGGGCCGGTGTGGCCGCTGGCAGTGCCAGGACAGGGGCTGTACCTTCACCCCGCGCGCCAGCGTCTCCGCCGCCACCTCCGTGTCCGCGAGGGCGTCGTCCAGGGTGATCGTCAGGTGCAGCCCGGCTGCGGCACCGTGCACCGTGGCGGTCGGCAGGTGACGGGCCAGGGCGGCGATCATCGCGTCCCGACGGCGGGTGTGCCGGCGGCGCAGCAGCCGCAGGTGCCGCTCCAGCGCGCCGGAGGCCATCAGCTCCGCCAGGACCAGTTGCGGCAGCACGGCGTTGCCCAGGTCGGCGTTACGTTTGGCGGCCACCACTGCCGCCCGCAGTCGGCGCGGCACGAGCAGCCAGCCGACCCGCAGCGCCGGAGCGAGCAGCTTGGACACGCTTCCGGCGTAACAGACCTGCTCGGGCAGCAGGCCCCGCAGCGCCGGCACCGGGGGCCGGTCGTAGCGGTGTTCGGCGTCGTAGTCGTCCTCGATGATCAGACCACCGGCCCGCGCCCAGTCGAGGAGGTGGCGGCGACGGTCACCGTCGAGCACCACGCCGGTCGGGAACTGGTGCGCGGGCGTGAGCAACACCGCGGGCAGACCGCTGGCGACCAGTTCGTCGACGCGCAGCCCGGCGTCGTCCACGCTGATCGGCGGGGTGACGACCTGCCAGTTGTTCAGGTGCTGCCGTACGCCGAGCGAGCCCGGCTCCTCGACCGCGATGCGATCGATGCCGGCCGGGCGGAGCGCCTGGGCGAGGAGCCCGACCGCCTGGGACACCCCGGCCACGATGATCACGTCGACCGGGTCGACGGTGATGCCCCGGTTGCGGGCCAGCCAGGCGGCGACGGCCCCGCGCAGCGCGGGCGCGCCGCACGGGTCGCCGTAACCGAGGTCCGCCGCGGCGAGACGGCGGAGCACGGCCCGTTCCGACCGCAGCCAGTCCGCGCGGGGAAAGGCGGTCAGGTCGGGTACGCCGGGGGTCAGGTCGATCGTCGCGGGGGCCGCGCGTACCGCGTCGAAGATGTCGCTGCCGGGCGTCGGTGGAAAGAGCGCGGCCGGTTCCGCTGGCGCGGCCGGGGCGGGCGGCGGCGCGGGCGGCGCCCCCGGGGCGCCGACGACCACGGTTCCGGCCCGGCCCCGGCCGGTGAGATGCCCCTCCTCGGTGAGCCGCTGGTACGCCTCGGTGACCACGCCCCGGGAGACGCCGAGGTCGGCGGCGAGCACCCGGGTGGCGGGGAGCCGAGCGCCGATCGGCACCCGCCCCTCGGCGATCGCCTGGCGCAGCCGGCCGGCGAGCCAGTCGGCACGCCCGCCGGGGGGCGCGTCGGCGACGGTGAGATGCAGAAAGTCCGACCCGGCCGTTATGGACCTCTCGGAGTCGTTCGGTTTGGCCCTGCTCACCGGACCATCTTGGCAGCAGAGTGGGCCGGAGACACCGCGCCCGACCCCACCGGAGGACGACCGTGAGCATCCCCTTTCTGATCACCGCCCTGATCGTGGTGATCACCCCGGGCACCGGGGTGTTCTTCACCGTCTCCGCCGGACTGTCCCGGGGCGCCCGGGCAGGCGTGCTGGCCGCGTTCGCCTGCACGCTGGGCGTGGTGCCGCACCTGCTGGCGGCGTTGACCGGGCTGGCGGCGCTGTTGCAGGCGAGCGCCACGGCGTTCGAGGCCGTCCGGTACCTGGGCGTCGGCTACCTGCTCTATCTGGGCTGGTCGACGATCCGCGACCGCAGCGCCTTCGCGGCGACGAGTGACCGCCCACCCCGCTCGGCGGCGCGGGTGATCGTCTCCGGTGTGCTGGTCAACCTGCTCAACCCGAAGCCGACGCTGTTCTTCGTCGCGTTCCTGCCGCAGTTCGTGGACACCACCGCCCCGGGCTCGGCCCGGGCGATGCTCGCCTGCGGCGTGGTGTTCATGCTGCTCACCTTCGTGGTGTTCAGCGGCTACGGCATCTTCGCCGCCCGCCTGCGGGACCGGGTGCTGACCCGCCCCCGCGTCACCGACTGGCTGCGCCGGTCCGTCGCCGGCACGTTCGTCGCGCTCGGCGTGACACTCGCCCTCACCGAACGATAGGAAGCCTGATGCAGTTCGAGCACTCGGCGCAGCTTCGCGCCGCACATCCCGACCTGGTCGCCGGCGTGGTGCACGCGACCGGGATCACCGCCACGGCCGACGTGGCGCAGCGTACGGCCGGCCACCTCGACCTCGCCCGAAAACGGTTGGCCGGCGGCGCCGAGAGCACCTTCGGGGAGATCCAGGCGTGGCGGCGGGCGTACGCGGCCATGGGATTACGACCCACCAAGTACCGGTGCGCGGCCGAAGCCCTGCTGCGCCGGCTACGTCTGGACGGCGAACTGCCCCGCGTGCACCCGCTGGTCGATCTCTGCAACGCCGTCTCGGCGGCCTACGCCATCCCCATCGCCGTTCTCGACCTGGACCGGGTCGACGGCGACCTGGTGGTCCGGCCGGCGCACGGCGACGAGACGTACCTCAGTTTCGCCGGCGACACCGAGCACCCCGACCCGGGCGAGGTCACCTTCGTCGACTCCGTCGGGCGGGCGCACGCCCGGCGGTGGACGAACCGGCAGAGCGCGTGGTCTGCCGTACGGGCGGGCACCTCGTCGGTGCTGATCGTCGCCGAGGCGCTGCACGAGGGTGCCGAGCCGGCCGTGACCCAGCTGGTCGACACCCTGGTGGCGGAGGTGACCGACGGGTGGTCCGTCCCGGCGACAGCCGCGGTGCTCACCGCCGCCGCGCCCCGCTTCCGCACCCCGGCGGCCACCACCCTCAGCCGTCCAGCCGGCGGACCATGTTCATGATGGACTCCACCTGCGCGCCGCCCTTGATCGGGAAGTTGGTCGCGCCCAGGTAGCCCCACCAGTCCCAGCAGCCGTTCGGGTTGCTCAGGGCGGTGCCCGCCTGCGGGTAGAGCACTACCAGGTTGTTGGTGTCCGCGTACTGGTTGAGGTTTGCCCGGTCGACGAACGCCGTGCCCACCGACCCGTACCCCTGGGCGCAGCCGTGCAGGGCGACCAGCAGCCGACACGACTGCCCGGCGGCGCAGGCCGACGGGACGTAGGCGAAGCCGTTGGCGTCCATGCTCAGCCCGTTGGCCCAGCCGTTGACCGCGAAGGTGTTCTGGTCGAAGCGCACGAGCGTGCCACCGAGAGCCGCGGTATTGGGCGCGTTCGCCCCGCCGAGCAGCTTGCGCAGCAGGGCGTTCTGCGGGTCGGTGCCGCAGTCGTTGAGGAACGGCGACGCGGTGGCCGTACACCCCGACGTGCCGTACGGGGTGACCCACGAGTGACCGGCGGCGGAGCCGCTGTCGTACTGCACGCTGGCCCCGAAGTGCTGGTAGTAGCGGACCAGGTCGTCGGTGACGGACTTCTTGACGGTGGTGTCGTTGGCGCCGTGGAACACGTACACCGGGTCGCCGGAGAGGTTGCCGACCGGGTCGACCCAGCCGTACGTCGCCCAGGTCCGGGTGTACGTCTGCAGGGCGGACACGTTCGTCGGGTACAGGTTGTCACCGCAGCCGTAGAGCGCCTGGGCAACGGTGTTCTGCGAGCAGTAGTACGGGCCCGCCGCGAAGACGGCCGCGCCCCGGATCCGGGACGAGTAGGCGACGTGCAGCTGGGTCGCCATGTAGCCACCGGAGGACACACCGGCGACGTACACCCCGGAGATGTTGTAGGTGCCCAACGACCCGGAGACTGGGGTCTTGGTGAACGGGGCCGCAGCCCGGGCGGGGGCCGCGATGGTCAGGATCAACAGGAGGACGGCGGTCAGGGCGGTGGCGGCTCTGCGCGGTGTGGTCATGGACGCTCTCCTCAGGAGCGCCGGCGGGGCGTCGGCGTTTGCCGAAGCTACCGTGACGCAGACCACACCCGATATGAGCCCGACCGACACGCCGACCGGCGTCGCTGTGTGCCCGCACCACCCACGACGGTCCCGGTGGCGCGCCTGCCGAGGTTCCCAGGTGGGCCCTGTCGACCTGCCCCGCAGGTGGGGCGTCGCAGCGCGGGGGCCGCGACCGTCATCCTCGTAACACCGCCGCGCGAACGGCGTCGGCGAACCGGCGGTTGCGGACCATCTGCCCGAGGGGCATCCCACTCTCACCACCTCCGGCGACGGTACGTCCGGCCCGGCGGGGGTACTGCGCAGCCATGCCCCAGCGATACGACAACTACCCGAGGATCGCCGTGGTCACCGGCGCGGACTCCGGCATCGGCAAGGCCAGCGCGGTCGCCCTGGCCGAGGCCGGCTTCGACATCGGCATCACCTGGTACGGCGACCCCGACGGCGCCGAGCGGACGGCGACCGAGGTCCGCTCCACCGGACGGCGGTGCGAAATCGCCGAGGCGGACTTCACCCGGCTGCCGGACGCGACCGCGGTGATCGACGAGCTGGCCGACCGGCTCGGCGGCATCGGGGTGCTGGTCAACAACGCCGGCATCGGCGGCTCGACCCCGTTCGTGGACACCGGCTGGGAGCAGTGGCGCGAGGTGCTCGCCGTGGACCTCGACGCGCCCTTCTTGTGCGCGCAACGGGCCGCGCGGCGGATGCGGGCCGCCGGCGCGGGCGGACGGATCATCAACATCACCAGCGTGCACGAGCACGCGCCCCGGGTGGGCTCGGCCGCGTACTGCGCCGCGAAGGGCGGCCTCGGGCTGCTGACCCGGGTGATGGCCCAGGAGTTGGCCGCCGAGGGGATCACCGTCAACGCCGTCGCTCCGGGCGAGATCGCCACGCCGATGACCGGTCAGGAGGACGTCGACCCGTTCACCCAGGAGCGGCCCGGCGTGCCGGTGGGACGGCCCGGCGACGCCCGGGAGGTGGCGGCCGTGGTCGCGCTGCTGGCCTCCCCCGCCGCCAGCTACGTCACCGGAGCGTCCTGGCCCGTCGACGGCGGCATGCTGCTGATGGGGCCGCAGGCCGCCGCGTTGACCACCGACGACTGGCGACGGGTCTGAGGGTCGTCAACCCAGTCGCCCGTTGGAGGTGCGGACGATGTACGCGAACTGCACGGCGAACGCCACCACGGCGACCAGCGCTCCGATGAGGATCGCGAGTCCACGACCGACACCGACGGTCCCGGTCACCAGGGCGACGCCGGCTCCGACCAGCAGCGCGTTGACCGCCCCCACCAGCGCGGCGGTGGTGAGCAGGAACTCCCAGCGGCCCGGCTGGGTGCCGACCAACGTCCAGGCCGTCCGCATGCTGCCCTCGTCGACCACCGCGTCGGCGAAGAAGTCGTGCTCGCTGGCGAACCGGTGTTGGTAGTACGCGCGGATGCGTTGGATCCGCCGCAGGTCCAGGGAGTTCTCCACGGTGGTCTCCACCAGCCGCAGAAAGGTCAACCCGCCGATGATCACCAGGGTCGGCAGCACCGCACCCAGGTAGGGCCGGACCACGGCGTCGTTGCCGGCCACGAAACCGAGCCCGATCACGGCGGCCGACAGCACCGACAGGAAGATCGTGGCGCGGCCCGTCGCCTCGGCGATCGTGCCGGAACGCGACGTCTGCAACGCGTAGTGCTCGGTGGTCAGGGCGGCGAGCAGGGCTTTCTCGCGTTCGTCGTCGTCCATCCACCCCCACCCTCCGCAGTCGCCCTGCCCCGTTACCGTCACGTTAGAAGCGGTCGAGACGGCTCGGTCGCCGAACGCGTCAGTCACGAACGGGACAGCGAGCGCCAAAGCCGGCACGTATCCTCCGCATCTCGATGATCGGCGGGGCCAGGACGGAAGGGGACCGGATGCCCGACTGGGCTGGTCGGGGCGACCGTGGGGGCCGACAACGACGTGCCTTCGGCGTCGGTGGGGCGCTGCTCGGGATCGCCCTCGTGCTGCTGCTGGCCGCCTGGCGCAGCAGCGGCTTCCTCAGCGACCTGCTGCTCAACATCGGCTCCAGCGTGGTCCTCGCGGCCATCTCGTACGTCATCTTCGACCCGCTGTTCGAGGAGGCCCGCAGGGCACGGGTGCAGGAGCACCTGAGCTTCGACCAGCACGCCTTCGTGACCCGGCTGCACCGCTCCGGACGCCGGGTGCGGATCCTCGACACCTGGACGATCCTGCTGGAGGACACGCGACGCGAGGAGGCGCTGCGGGGGGTGCGGGCGGCGCTCGCCAACGGCGCGCAGGTGCAGTTGCTCCTGCTCGACCCGGACTGCACGGCCGCGCAGCAGCGCTCGGAGGAGTTGGAGCGGCAGCGGGTGGACGTCCCGCGCCAGATCCGCACCAACCTGCGGCACCTGGCGCTGTTCCAGGAGTCGCTCGACGCCCGACTGCGGCACCGGTTGCAGGTTCGGCTCTACGACGCGTCCCCGTCGATCCAGCTCTACCAGTGGGACAGCCGGGCGCTGATCTCGTTCTTCCCGATCGGGAAGCTGTCGTTCAACGTTCCCCAGCTCGAGGTCGACATGGACAGCCCCTGGGGCGGGTTCGTGCACGCCCGTTTCGAGGAGCTGTGGGAGCACGAGCAGGCGACGGTCAACCTGGAGCGGTACTGGTCGGTCGCCGTCACGCTGCGCCACGACGACTCCGACGTGGTCGAGGTGCAGGTGCCCTACGTGAGTGTGGAGGGGCAGCACTACGTCGACTGCGGTGTGTTCAAGGTGACCGGGCCGCTGACCGTGCGGGCCGTGCTGCCACCGCGCGCGCCGGGCGGCGCCCCGAAGGTGTTCGCCCTGGCCGAGCCGGTCGACGGGGACCGCACGCCGGCCGCCACCGTGCGCAGGCACTTCGACCAGAAGTACGGCGGCGGCGACGGGCAGCGGGAGATCCGCCGGCTGGTGCCGCCACCGGACGGTTCGCGTACCCCCGCTCCCCGCTCCGCGACGGCCGGCGACGCGCACGGACGGTGACCCCCGACCCGCGGGGTCGGGATGCGGCGCGGGACAATGGGGTCGTCGCCTCGATGGCCAGGAGGACCGTTCCCCGTGTCGACCCATCCCGCGCCGCCGTCGCAGTCGGCGCAGCTGCGCGCCGACTGCGCGCGCTGTTTCGGGTTGTGCTGCGTGGTTCCCGCCTTCGCCGCGTCGGCCGACTTCGCCATCGACAAGCCGGCCGGACGGGCCTGCCCGAACCTGCGCCCGGACCACCGCTGCGGCATCCACACCGAGCTGCGGGAGCGGGGGTTCGCCGGGTGCACGGTCTTCGACTGCTTCGGGGCCGGGCAGCAGGTCGCCCAGGTCACCTTCGGTGGACGGAACTGGCGGGACGCCCCGGAGACGCTGCCCGCGATGGCCGAGGCGTTCACGGTGCTACGTCCGCTGCACGAACTGCTCTGGTATCTCGGCGAGGCGGTGTCGCTGCGCCCACCGGCCGCGCTGCGCGCCGAGCTGGAGCACGCCCGCGCCGAGATCGCCGCGCTCGCCGAGGGCGATCCGGTGCGGCTGCGCGCCGTGGACGTCGACGCGCACCGGGCCCGCGTCAACCCGCTCCTGTCGCAGGCCAGTGAGTCGGCCCGCTCCCCCGGCGGGATCGATCGGCGGGGCGCGCAACTCCTCGGGGCGGACCTGCGCCGGACGGACCTGCGCCGGGCCAACCTACGCGGCGCGCTGCTGGTCGGCGCCGACCTGCGCGGCGTCGACCTGGGTCTGGCCGACGTCACGGGCGCCGACCTGCGCGGGGCCGACCTGCGCGGCGCGGACCTACGAGCCACCCTGTTCCTGCACCAGGCTCAGCTGGACGCCGCCCGGGGTGACGTCCGCACCGGCCTGCCGGCGACGCTGACCCGGCCGGCACACTGGACGGCCCTGGCGCTCACACCGGTGCGCCGCCCCGCGCGGGCGGCCGCCCCGACCCGCCGGGGCCGCCGCCGCTGACGGCGGTGCGACGCGCCGCGCGGTACGCGGGCACCGGCAGCTCCGGCCGGCCCCACACCCGACCGGCCGCGGCCCGTACCCAGCAGGTCGACCGCGCCGTCCTCGGTAGATTCACCAGTCGTGAACCTGCCTCGGCGAGCGGCCCTGCTCATCGTGTTGATGACCGTGGCGCAACTACCGGTGGCCATGCGCCAGCTCCTCGTCGTGCTGCTCGGCCACGAGAACACGGGCAGCTTCGCCACCGCCGGAGCGGCCAGCGCCGGCTGCGGCGTCGGGCTGGCGCTCACCGCGCCGTTCGTCGGACGGCTGTTGGGCCGGATCGGTCACCGACCGGTGCTGCTGAGCACCGGCGTCGTCCACCTGGTGGCCCTGCTCGGGCTGGCGGTGACCACCAGAGCGGCGGCGTTCGTGGCATTGGCCACCGTGGCCGGGCTCAGCACACCGCCGGTGCTCGGCAGCGGACGCTCCCAGCTGGCCCGAATGGTCCCCTCCGCCGCCCTGAGCCGCGCGTACGCCATCAACGCGGTAGGGCAGGAGTTGCTGTACGTGGGCGGCCCGCTCGCGGTGACGCTGAGTCTGCTGGTCAGCGGGCCGGCGGGGGCGCTGCTGACCTTCGCCGTGATCGGCACCGCCGGACTGGTCGGCACCGCCCTCGTGGTGCCCCGTCATACCGTCGACGTCCGGGCTGCCGGACGCCGGCCCACGACCTCCGGCCGAGCGACCCGGCGCACCATGCTGAGCACCCACATCGGCTACATGGCCGCCATCGGTGGCATGTGGGTGCTGGTCCCCGCCTTCGCCACCACGGTCGGGCACCCGGACCAGGCCGGGTTGCTGGTCACCCTGTGGTCGGTGGGCAGCCTGGCCGGCGGCCTGCTGCTGGCCCGCCGGGGCCGACCCGGCACCCCCGGGGGCGCCTACCTGACGTTGGTCGGCACGCTGGCGCTCACCTCGCTGGCTCTGCTGCTGCCCCGGACCGTGCCGCAGATGGCCGTCGCGCTGGCGGTCTTCGGGCTCGCGCTGGCACCGTTTCTCGCCGTCACCGACGAACTCCTGGCCCGATCCACCCCGGCGTCCCACCTCGCCGAGGCGTACGGCTGGTTGCAGACGGCCGGGCAGATCGGTCTCGCCATCGGCTCCGCCACCGCCGGGGCGGTCACCGACCAGGTCGGCAACACCCCGGGCTTCCTGGTGGTGTCCGCGGCCCTGCTGCTCGCCTCGGCTGTCGCGTTCACCCGTCGGCGGTCCCTGCGCCTGCCGAGCGCCGCGCCGGAGCCGGCCCCGCCCACCCCGACGGCTGCTGCCGCCGCGCGAGGTTTCGCAGGTGACGACGCCGGGTAGCCACGGCCGACGCGGACCGGCATCGACGGGGGGCACGGCGTGGGCTACCGAAAGCGCGACGGTGAGCTGCCGGGCGACCCGCAGCACAGCGAGGACGAGGCCGGCCAGGTGCCGTTGGTGCAGGTCGAGGCGGACACCGAGGTCCCGCCGCCGGCCGATACCGACGTGCCACCGGACATCGTCACCGAGGACAACAGCTCGGGCATGACCGGCGGCTCCTCCGGCAGCAGCGGCGGCGGGTCAAGCATGCCGGGGCACCCCGACGCGAGCCGCCGAACCGAGCGGACGACCTAGGGCCTGTTTCATAAGAACTGGCCGGCCTGCGGCGGGCCCGGACGACGACCGGCGGCGTTGCGGTTTCGTCCGGATACAACACCGGTATCCGGACGAAACCGCGCCTTGCCGGATCGCCGCCCGGACTCCGCCTCGGCTCGACCGCCCTTATGAAACAGGCCCTAGCGGCTCGCCAGCGCCGCCCGCGCCTCGGTCATGCCCTTGTTGGCCAGACCGTCGGCGCGTTCGTTCTCCGGGTGACCGTTGTGCCCCTTCACCCACAGCCAGGTGACGTCGTGCCGCTCGCAGGCGGCCTCCAGCCGCTGCCACAGGTCGGCGTTCTTGACCGGCTGCTTCGCGGCCGTCCGCCAGCCGTTGCGCTTCCACGACGCCAGCCAGCTCGTGATGCCGTTGCGCACGTAGGTGCTGTCGGTGTGCAGCTCGACGGTGACCGGCCGGTTCAGGCTCTCCAGGGCCTGGATGGCCGCCATCAGCTCCATCCGGTTGTTGGTCGTCGGGGTGGCCTCGCCACCGCACAGCTCCCGCTCGTGGTCGCCGTAGCGCAGCAGGGCGCCCCAGCCGCCCGGCCCGGGGTTGCCGCTGCACGCCCCGTCGGTCCAGATCTGCACGCCCCTGCCGGCCGCCGCGTCCACCATGGCAGGCAACCTACCGGGCGGCGACCTCGCGCTGGCCCGTCGGGGGCCGCCACGCCGGGGCCGGAGGCACTAGGGTCTGCCGGATGGATCGACACGTCTCGTTCGACCGTCTGCACAACTTCCGCGACCTCGGTGGTCACCGCACCGACGACGGGCGTGAGGTCCGCTGGCGCCTGCTCTACCGCTCGGACTCGCTGGGCAAGCTGGCGGGCGCCGACCTGGACCGGTTCCACGCCCTCGGCATCGGCACGGTGATCGACCTGCGGTATCCGTGGGAGATCGCCGCACGGGGTCGAGCACCGCAGATCGACGGGCTGGCCTGGCACAACCTCAGCATCGAGCACCGCCCCTACGATCAGGCGACGATCGACCCGGCGGTCGACCCGTGGCGCTACCTCGCCGACCGGTACGCCGAGGTCGCCGAGGACGGCGTCGCCGAGCTGCGCCAGGCGTTGGAGGTGATCGCTGCCACCGACGCGCCGCTGGTCTTTCACTGCGCGTCCGGCAAGGACCGCACCGGCCTGCTGGCCGCGCTGCTGCTGGCCCTGCTCGGCGTCGACGAGGAGCAGATCGCCGCCGACTTCGCGCGCACCGAGCTGGCCACCGAGCGCCTCATCGCCGACTGGCGGGCCCTGAACCCCGACCGTGAGCTGCGCTGGCCCGGGTACGGACGCGCCCCCGAAGCGGTCATCCGGCACTTCCTGGCCGACCTGACCGCCGCGTACGGGTCGGTGGTCGGCTACGCCACCGACCGGCTCGGCGTGGACGAGTCGTTGACCGCTCGGCTGCGGGGGCGGCTGCTCACCGACTGAGGGCACCGCGTCGGTCGCGCCGGTGGCCGATAATCATGCGCGCGATCGCTGCCTGGTCTGTCAGAGTCGACGACCGTGGACGGGGACTGGGACGGCCTGCGGGCCGACGTACAGCAGACGATCGACGAGCTGATCGCCAGCGGCCGGGAATCCGGGGCGCAGGTCGCCGCCTACCTCGACGGCGAGCCGATCCTGACGGTGCAGGCCGGGATCGCCGACCGGGCCACCGGCCGGGCGCTGAGGGCGGACACCCCGATCTGGAGCGCGTCCACCGGCAAGGCGGTCACCTCGACCGTGGTGCACGTGCTGGCCGAGCGCGGCGAGTTGGACTACGACCTGCGGATCGCCGACGTGTGGCCGGAGTTCGCCCGGCACGGCAAGGAGCGGATCACCCTGCGGCACGCGCTCACCCACACCGCCGGCGTGCCCGCCCTGCCCGCCGACGTGACGCCGGAGGACTTCACCGACTGGGACCGGATGTGCGCCATCGTGGCCGACGCGGAGCCGATCGCCCCACCCGGCGAGGTGAAGGCCTACCACGCGTGGACCTTCGGGTGGCTCGTCGGTGAGGTGGTCCGCCGGGTGACCGGCCGGCGCGTCTCGGCGGTGGTCGCCGAGGACGTGGCCGGGCCACTCGGTGTGGCCGATGAGCTGTATCTCGGGGTTCCGCCGACCGAGCTGGGCCGGTTGGCCCGGGTCGAGGACCGCAACATGGCGGCGCTGTTCGACTACGCGAGCGCCAACCTGCCGAACTTCGACCGGGTCGCCCCGGCGGGCGTCCGACCGGGTGCGCAGGTCGGCAGCCGCGCCGACGTCCTGGCCGCCGACGTCCCGGCCACCGGCACCATGACCGCGCGGGCGGCGGCACGGATGCTCGCGGCGCTGATCGGCGAGGTGGACGGTGTCCGGCTGATCTCGCCGGCCCGGCTGCGGGAGGCGACGACGCTGGACGGGCCGCCCGGACCGGAGTGGGTGTTCGGGCAGGAGACGACCTGGGGCCTCGGGTACGCGGTGGACGACGACAGTTCGTTCGGCGCGGCCGGCAGCGGCGGCAGCCTCGCGTACGCGTACCCGCAGCTGGGGTTGACGATCGCGGCGACGAAGACGCTGCTCGGGGCCGGTGACGGTGACCCGATGGAGGACCTGCGCGTGCTGATCCGCGACCGGGTTACCGCCCGGCGCTGACCGGCCCGGGTCAGGTTTCCGAGTCGGCGACCGGCCGGAGCGGCCGGCCCACCACGGCCGCCGGGATGGCCGGCGCGGGCCGGGCGGGCCGCAGCCGGTCGCGCACGCGGTGCGCCGCGTCGCCGGCCGTGGCGGCGATCATCGGCAGCAGTCGGGTGGAGTTCATGATCGCGACCTCCTCGGCGGGGGTGGTGACGCCGTCGAGGAAGCGCAGGACCCGCTCGGGCGGGTTGCGGTCGAAGAGCCGGTCGAAGAACTCGGGACCGTCGACGCCGCCCCGGTCCAGCGCGCGCAGCGCCACCGCGTCCATCCAGCGGTGCCGGGCCGGGTACGCGGGCTGCGGCACCGGCGGCTGGCCGGCGGCGAGCGCGCGGGCCAGATGGTCGGCCTGGCGGTACATGGCGGAGAAGGTGAAGCCGGTGGAGGGGCGGGTCGCGCCCCCGGCCGTGCCGAGGCGGACGACGCGCGGTGAGGGTCGGGCCGTGAACGGCGCGTCGGTCATCGGGATCACCCCGTTCTCCACCTCGCGGACCCGCAGCCCCGCCGGGTCGAGCCCGAGCAGGTCGCGGTAGCCCGCAAGGGCCCTGTCGTACCCGGCGTCGGTGAGCAGGCCGGGTGAGAACTCGGTGTACTCGACCAGGGCGTACCGGTCGCTGACCGGCAACACGTAGCCGAAGGAGACGCCCCGGGCGGGCTGCGGGGTGCGGAAGTCCATGAGCACCGCCCGCCGCGGGTCGAACGCCGGGCGGTCGGACTCCAGCCACCAGCCGCGGAAGTGTTGCAACCAGGTCGTCCGCCCGGCTCGCGCCGGTGGGCGGGGGCGGGAGTCGAGCACCCAGCCGGCCCGTACGACACGCCCGTCGCCGGTGCGGACGACCACCCGGGTGCCGTCGTCGGTCACCGTCTCGGCCGGGGCGACGATCCGGATGGCGTCCAGCCGACGCTCGGCCTCGGCAGCCCGGTCGTAGACCGGGCCGGAGCGCAGCATGGCGTACCGCAGCGGGGTCAGGTCGAGGACGCGGCGCCGCGCGGGCGTCGCCACCTCGACCTGCCGCCAGCTCGCGCTCAGCAGCGGGTCGAGGTCGGCGCTCGGGTCGCCCCAGAACGCCCAGGTGCGGTCCTGGCCGCGCCGGCGCACCGGGTCGACGACGGCGATCCGCAGGTCGCGGACGCCGTGCCGGTCCAGCGCGGCGAGCAGCAGCGAGGCGGCGCCCCCGCCGCCGAGCAGCGCGAGATCGACGTCGAGCGGGGCGGAATCGGTCACCGCACCACGCTGCCACACCGCCCCGGCGGCCGCACACGCCGCTCCGGCGTCTCGGCCCCGCGCGAGGTTGACATGCAACCATTTGGTTGCCTAAATTGTCGGCAACCGAATGGTTGCATTTCAGGAGGGCGGCGGATGGACGAGGCGTTCCGGGCACTGGCCGATCCCGGCCGGCGACGGCTGCTCGACCGGCTCAACGCACGCAACGGCCAGACCCTGCGAGAGCTCTGCGACGGGTTGCCGACGACCCGGCAGGCGGTCAGCAAGCACCTGTCGGTGCTCGAGGCAGCCGGCCTGGTGACGACCGTCCGACGCGGCCGGGAAAAGGTGCACTACCTCAACGCCGCCCCGATCAACGCCATCGCCGACCGGTGGTTGAGCCGCTACGACCGACAGCGGGCGGCCGCGCTCGCCGACCTGAGCACAGCATTGGAGGAACAGCCCATGGCAAGCCCCACGTTCGTCTACACCACATACGTCACCACCACCCCGCAGCGGCTGTGGGCCGCGCTCACGGAGCCCGCGTTCACCCGCCGCTACTGGGGTGGGGTCGCGCTGGTGTCCGACTGGCAGGTCGGGTCGCCGGTGCTGTGGCAGGACGCGCCGGAGGGCGAGCCTCGCGATCTCGGCCAGCGGGTGCTGGTCGCCGAGCCGTACCGTCGCCTCTCCTACAGCTGGCACGGCTTCCAACCCGAGCACGCCGAGCACTTCGGCTGGTCCACCGAGGAGCTGGCCGCTCGGCTCGGCGAGCGCCGGTCGACGGTGACCTTCGAGATCGAGCCGCACGGGACCTCGGCCGTCCGGTTGACCGTCATCCACGACGACTTCTCCCCGGACAGCGAGATGCACCGGGCGATCAGCGGTCAACTCGACGGCAGCGGCGGCTGGCCGGAACTGCTGGCCAGCCTCAAGACCCTCCTGGAGACCGGCGAGCCGATGCCCGAACCTGTACCGGCCGAGCGGGCCGGCTGAGCGGGCCGGCTGAGCGGGCCGGCGGGCATTCGCGCCGTCGCCGGCCATACCTCGCCATCGGCCCAGCCGCGACAGCCCGACCCGAGCGGACATCGATCGGAGCACCGGCACCCCTGGAGGTCGTCCGGGTCTAAGCGCTGCTCTCCCCCGCCTTCGGGTGGACACGTGACGGCAACGAAGGTTTCTCATTTTCACCTGATCGGGGCCCCAACCGACCTAGTGTTGGGCACACCGGTGCTAGTCACGGAGTTGGCCACCCGAACGACGTCCCACGCAGTCAGCGGACGAAAAGTGAGGGAAGACGCGTATGAAGGTCTCAACAGCACTCTGCTCGGCGGCGCTCGGCGTGGGCCTCGGCACGCTCCTGCTGCCGGGCGCCGCACTGGCCGACACCGTCGTGTCACCGGCCACGACGCCGGTCGGAGGAACCGTCGTGCTCACCGCGACGACCTGCAACCCGAAGTCGGGTGACGTCATCTTCCGGGTCACCGGACCCAACCGCGACGAAAACGTCCGATCCACCACGGCCGCCGCCGGCGGCGGCCTCAGCGCCGAACTGTTCACCGCCGGGTTCACCCTCGGCACGTACACGGTGGCCGCGACCTGCGGCGACGGCAGCTCGGCGGGCAGCGCCACGTTCACCGTCACCCCGATCGGTGGCGCCCCGGCCGGCTCGGGCGGCGACAACCGCGACGGTCGCGACGCGGGCGCTCTCGCCGCCGGAGGCACGCTGCTCGGCACCGCCGCCGCGGGCGCGGTGCTCCTGTTCCGCCGGCGTCGTCCGGTGTCCACCGTCGCCTGACCGGCGACGCGCTCCATCCCTGAGGACGGGTGCCCGTGCCGGTGACACCGGCACGGGCACCCCGACGATCCAACGGAGGTCAGCACGTGTGGAGGCGACGGACCCTGCCGGCGGTGGTCGCCCTGCTCGGCGTGTCCGGGCTGGGGCTGATCACCGTCGGCCTCACCGCCG
The DNA here is from genome assembly GCF_043205095.1 of Micromonospora sp. NPDC047557. Lineage (NCBI taxonomy): Bacteria > Bacillati > Actinomycetota > Actinomycetes > Micromonosporales > Micromonosporaceae > Micromonospora > Micromonospora sp. NPDC047557. The sequence goes on from NZ_JBIDDK010000023.1 coordinate 39,759, forward strand.
AGCCGGCGCGTCCCCCACGCCCGCCGGCCAACGCGCCGACACACACCCGGCCCGCGCCGGACCTGGCGCCGCTATCCCGCGCCGCGCCCGTCCGGGTCCAGATTCCCGCCATCGGTGTACGCGCGGAGATCGTCCCCGTCGGCGTGGACGCCGCCGGGGTGCTGGAAGTCCCCCCGCTGGACAAGCCGACCCTCGCCGGCTGGTACCGGCACGGTGTCAGCCCCGGAGAGACCGGCAACGCGGTCCTGGTGGGACACGTCGACTCCCCGGCCGGCCCGGCGGTCTTCTTCGACCTGGGTCGGCTGCGCGCCGGCCAGGAGATCCAGGTCACCCGCGCCGACGCGCGGGTCACCACGTTCACAGTGGACGGCGTCCACGCGTACCCCAAGGACCGCTTCCCCAGCGGCCTGGTCTACGGCCCGGCGGACGCCGCCGGACTGCGCCTGATCACCTGCGGCGGCCGGTTCGACGACGCGACCGGCAACTACGTGGACAACATCGTCGTCTTCGCCACCCGCACCGCCTGAGCCGACGGCCCGCTGTCGGGGGCGAGACGCCGCTGGGCAGAATGCGGTGGCACCATCCCCTGCGAGCACCGTGGCCGCAACGGTGCGCGGGAGGGGGCGCGTCGTGGATCAGCGAGCGGTACGGGACCGGGCCGGTCGTGGCGTACGTGCCCTGGCCCGGCGGCTGCTCGGCCGCCCGGGCGGTGAGGCTCCGACGCCCCGCCGGTCCAATCCGGACGCCGTGGTCGACTGCGCCGTCTATGTCAAGGGCCGACGGGAGCCGGGCCGGCCGCACTACGCCGACGCGTACGCCCGTGCCCGCCGGGGCCGCGACGCCTTCGTCTGGCTGGGGCTGCACGAGCCGGGCCCGGCGGTGCTCGCTGCGGTGGGGCGCACCTTCGGGCTCGACGAGCTGACCGTCGAGCAGGCGCTCGCCGACGGGCACCGACCGACCGTGCAGCGGCACGGGCCGGTCACCCTGCTGGTGCTGCGCACCGCCGGGTACGTGGAGCACGCCGAGCTGACCGACACCTCCGAGGTGATCGACACCGGCGATGTGATGGTGCTGCTCGGCGACCGGTTCGCGGTCACCGTGCGGCACGGCGCCGCCGGGGCGCTGCGGGACGTCCGCGCCGACATCGAACGCCGGCCCGCCCTGCTGGCCGCCGGTCCCTGGGCGGTGGCGTACGCGGTGTGCGCCCGGATGGTCGACACGTACCTGGAGGTGGCCGGGCACGTGGAGCGGGACCTGGAGCGCGTCGAGGAGGCGGTGTTCGCCCGGGACCGTTCGGCCGACATCCAGCACATCTACCAGCTCAAGCGGGAGGTGGTGGAGTTCAAGCGGGCCGTGCTGCCCCTGCAGACGCCCGTGCGGATGCTGCTCGACCCAGGTGCGGACGGGCCGCCGCGTGCCCTGCACCGCTGGTTCGTGGACGTGGACGGCCGGTTGGCCCGGGCGGTGGACCGGGTGGCCGCTTACGACGACCTGCTCACCTCGATCGTGCAGTCCCGGTTGGCGCAGCTCGCCGTCGAGCAGAACAACGACATGCGCAAGATCGCCGCGTGGGCGGCCATCGCGGCCACCCAGACCGGCATCGCCGGCGTCTACGGCATGAACTTCGACCACATGCCCGGGCTGGCGTGGCGCTACGGCTACGCCGGCGCTCTGGCGCTGATGGCGGCGGCGGCCCTCGCCCTGTACCGCCTGTTCCGCCGCTCCGGCTGGCTCTGAGCCGCGGCGGGTCAGCGGCGGCGGCTCAGGAAGGCGCGGATCCTCTCCCGGGGGCGGTCGGTCAGCTCCGGGCCGTGGGTGAACGCGGCGATGTCGTACTCCAACTCCCCGAGCACGTGGGAGGTCTGCCGGGTCATCCGGAAGTCGCTGCACAGCAACTTCGGTGACCAGCGGACGCCGAGCACGTTGAACAGCGCGTCCCCGGTGATCAGCAGTCGGGTCGGCTCGTGCAGCAGCGACACGTGACCGGGCGAGTGCCCGGGGGTGTGCACCACCCGCAGGCCGCCGCCGACGTCGAGCACGTCGCCGTCGGCGAGCGGCTGCGCCACCTGCACGGCGGGAAACCGGCCGCCGCCGACCCGGGTGAAGAACCGCCCGCCGGTCACCGCCGGGTCCGCGGGCGGGTTGTGGCCGGCCTCGGCGTACGGGATGTCGTCGGCGTGCGCGGCGACCGGTGCGCCGGTGCGGCGGGACATCTCGGCCGCGCCGCCCGCGTGGTCGGGGTGGGCGTGGGTGAGCACGATCCGGGTGACGTCGGCCGGCACCTTGCCCATCGCGGCCAACCCGCGCACGATCCGGGCCGGCGCTTTGGCCAGCCCGCAGTCGACGAGCGTGACACTGCCGTCGTCGTCGACGAAGGCGTACGAGTTGACGGCCGAGCGCCCCACGGTGGGGATCCGCCAGACGTTCGGGGCGAGCGATATCGCGGGGGAACGCGTCATGGCGCGAGTCTAGGAAGAATCACCAACCATCACTGCCCGTCGACCACCGGCCCGCCACCGTCCGGGCGGGGGCTAACCTCGCCCGGGTGATGTGGCAGCGGTACGTGGCGATCGGCGACAGCACCACCGAAGGGCTCGACGACCCGGACGGCGCCGGCGGCTACCGGGGCTGGGCCGACCGGTTCGCCCTGGCGGTGGCCCGGGCCCAGGGCGGCCTGGAGTACGCGAACCTGGCCATCCGTGGCCGGACCACCGCGCGAATCCGCGCCGAGCAGCTCCAGCCGGCCCTTGATCTCGCCCCCGATCTGGCCACCGTGGTCGCCGGCATGAACGACGTGCTGCGCCCCTCCTTCGACGCCGGCCAGGTCGCCGAGGACGTCGCGGCGATGCAGCGGGCGCTCGTCGGGCAGGGCGCCACCGTCCTGACCTTCACCATGCCGGACCCGGCGCCGGTGATGCCGCTGGCCCGGCCGCTGCGGGGCCGCATGCTGGCACTCAACGAGGCCCTGCGCGCGGCCACCGCGCAGACCGGGGCCACGCTGCTGGACCTGGGGGCGCATCCGGTCTCCTCCGATCCGCGGCTGTGGAGCGACGACCGGCTGCACGCCAACAGCGCCGGGCACGCGCGGATCGCCGCCGCGCTGGCGTACACCGCGGGTCTGCCCGGGTTCGACGACTCCTGGACGGCGCCGCTGCCGCCGGCGCCGCTGCGGCGCCGCGGCGAGGTGCTCGGCGCCGAGCTGGCCTGGGCCCGCCGGCACCTGCTGCCCTGGGTGGCCCGGCACCTGCGCGGCCGGTCGTCCGGGGACGACCGGGTCGCGAAACGGCCGGTGCCCCTGCCGGTGGCGCTGGACGGCTGACGGCCGGCCGCTCGGGGCGTCCGGCGGTGCGGCAGGATGGCGGGATGGGCAAGGGGACGGGTAGCCGGCGGGCGAACGCGACGAGCGGACGGGTCTGCCCGTGCGGCTCCGGCCAGGCGTACGCCGACTGCTGCTCCCCGGTCCACGGCGGTACCGCCCAGGCGCCGACGGCCGAGGCGCTGATGCGCTCCCGGTTCAGCGCCTTCGCCCTCGGCGACGCCGATTACCTGCTGCGCAGTTGGCACTCGTCGACCCGACCCGCTCGCCTGGAGCTGACCCCGGGGCAGCGGTGGACCCGGCTGGAGATCGTCGAGACCGAGCGCGGTGGCCTGCTCGACGCCACCGGAACGGTGACGTTCCACGCCCACTACCGCGAGGCGGGTCGGCCGGACACGCTGACCGAGCACAGCCGATTCGTCCGCGAGGACGGTCGGTGGGTCTACCTCGACGGCGACCAGCCCTGACGGCTGCGCCGACGGTCGACCGGGGCGTACGATGACGGCGGCGTAGTCCTGCGCCGCACCTCCCTCCCGGCGCTCACGCCGCCGGCCACGCGGAGGCAAAGGGGGCCTCGGAGCCCTCGGGACGTGGTGCCACATGCCCCACTCCGGCGGGGTCGGCGGGAGCGGGCGGTGGTGGCCGGCGGAGAGTCGCTCGGCGCGGGGATCACCAACGGGCCGATGTACATGCGCGGATTCCGCGACCTCGACGGCCACCAGTGGTCGTTCCTGCACCTCGCCGGCTGAGCGCGTCCCCGGCGGCGGCCGCTCCACCCACCGCCGGGGACTCCGCCGTCACACGCCTGACCGATCCGGCAGGTCGGCCGCCACGCGGTCATGTCTGTCGCCGGCGGGCCAGCAGCGCCAGCGCCACGACGAGGTACGCCCCGGCCGCCGCCGCGAACGCCACCGCGTTGCCGGCCGCCGTGGCGACGAGACCGTAACCGGCGTACGTCCCGATGATCAGCAGGTCGGTGGCCATTCCGGCCAGCGACGTGACGGTGGCCCGACTGGTGCCGGTGATCCGGGCCTGCAACCGCGCGTCGGCCAGCACGGTGGCCAGTTGCGCGGCGCCGAACGCCACCGCGAGCAGCACGAAACCCGCCGGGTGCCGGACCAGAGCGCCCCCGGCCAGCGCGAGGGCGACCAGGCCGAGCAGCACGGCGTAACCCCGGTGTCCCAGCCGCTCCCCCGCCGGGGCGAGCAGCCCGCCCACCGTCACGCCGGCCCACAGCAGCAGGAGCAGCAGTGGCACGGCCTGCGCGCCGACGCCGGTGTCCACGGCCAGCAGCGGCGTGTACTCGTCCAGCGCGCCCCAGTCGGCGGCCACCACCGCGACCAGCAGGACGGCCGCCCGCACGGGGGGTCGCGTGCGGACCTGCGTCACACCGGCCCGCAGCGTGTCCCACCAGGTCAGGTCGCCGTCGTCGTCCGGTGTTACCGACTCGGGCGCGTGGTCGCCGGGCACCGCGGCGACAGGCGGACCGGCGGACGGCGGGTCGTACGCCGGGGGCGACGGGTCGTGCGCGGGCGGCGACGGGTCGTGCGCGGGCGGTGCCGGTGACGCGCCGGGCGGCGGGCGGTGCTCGGGGAACCGGCCCGCGACGGCGGCGGCGAGCAGGCAGGCGAGCACGCTGGCCGCGCCGACCGCCGGGTACCCGCCGACGGCGAGCACCGGGCCGGCGAGCACCCCGGTGACCACCACGCCCAGCACGCCCGCCGTCCGGGCCCGACCGAGCACCCGGGCGTACCGGCCGACGGCGCCGAGCCGGTCCAGTTCGGTCCAGACCAGCGCCTCCAGGGCGCCGGACACCAGTGCCCCGCCGGCGCCCCACAACAGAAACCCGACCGCGAAGGCCGGGTACGACGGGAGCAGCACCCACAGCGCGTAGCCGGCGGCGGTCACCAGCGGGGCGAGGCGCAGCAGCAGCCGGCGCGACACCGCGTCGGCCCACGCGCCGGACGGCACCTCGAACAGGATGCCGGCGGCCGACCAGATGACGAACAGCGACGAGATCTGCCCCACCGACAGGCCGGTGTCGGCGAAGAGCACCACGTACAGCGGGTAGAGCAGGACGAGGTCACTGAGGAACGCGTACCCGTAGAGGGTCACCGACAGCCGGCGGACCGCCGGGTCGGGCACGCGCGAGGCGAGGTGGGTCATGGGGCCTTCCCGTGGGAGTGGAGACGGACACCGGACGTGCGGTGCCCGTGGCGGTCCACGGGTGCGGCCTACGGCGTTGGATCAATGTCGCCAGGTCATGTCGGCGATGGTAGACCGGCGTCAGGGTGCCGGCCAGCGCTTTCGGCGTGCCGGCGCGACTACAGCGGGGCGGGATCCGCGTGGACCCCGCCCCGCCGTCGCGCCGAGGTTCAACGCCGGTGGGGATCCACCGGCGGGATGACCGTCGTGGTCTCGCTGTCGTCGCTGGTGCGCTGGCCCGGAACCCCGCCGCTGATCACCTGGGTCGTGTCGGCGTCGCGGTGGGGCATCTGCGTGGTGTCCGGGTCGGTCGAACGGGCCACCACCTGCGTGGTGTCGTCGACGCTCTCGGGGGCCGGGGCCGGGACGGCGGGCGTCTCGCGGGCGACCACCTGGGTGGTGTGGTCGGTCGACGACCGCACCACCTGCGTCGCGTCCGCGTCGTCCGGACGGGTCACCACCTGCGTGGCCTCCGGATCGGACGGCCGGGTCGTCGCCGGGGTGGCGTCCGCGTCGGCGGGACGGGTCGTCACCTGCGTCGCGTCCGCCTCGGCGGGACGGGTCACCACCTGCGTGGCCTCCGGGTCGGACGGCGGGGTCGTCACCGGGGTGGCGTCCGCGTCGGCGCGGGCGGCCGTCGAGCGGGCCAGTTCGGCCTCGGCGTCGCGGCGACCGGCCCGGTAGGCGCGGGCGTGCGTGGCGATCAGCTGCGACTCCTGCTCGGCGCGGGTCAGCCACGCCTCCCAGCGACTCTGCATCGGACGGATGAGACCGCCACCGACCCCGACGACGAGGATGCCGCCTACAGTGGCCAGCACCGCGATCAGCACCGGGGTGGTGACCGCGGTGGCCACGCCGATCTGGTTCAGCGCCGCGATGACGCCCAGGCCGAGGATGAACACCGAGGCGATCCCGGCCAGCACCCGACCGTACGACAGCCCGCCGAGCGCGCCGCTGATGATGTCCTTGACGGCGTTGGCGATGGCGGCGGCGACCACGACGATGACGATCGCGACGAAGGCGCGGGGCAACCACGCGACCACGGCCGTGATCAGGTCGGAGATCGGGTTGGGCCCCCAGATGCCGAAGGCGAGTTGCAGGGTGAGCAGCAGCACCGCGTAGTAGACGAGCTTCGCGACGATGTCGCTGGCGTCGTACCGGGAGCGGTTCAGGGCCCGGCGGATGCCGCCGCGCTCGACGGCGCGGTCGAAGCCCACGCGTTCGAGAACCTTCTCCACGATCTTCAGTACGGCCTTGGCGATCAGCCAACCGGCCACCAGGATCGCCAGGAAGGCGACGGCCTTGGGCAGGAAGAGCATCACCGAGCGGAGGGCGTCGCCCACCGCGTCGCTGACGTTGTCACTCATAGGGTCGTTCCTCCATGCGGAGCAGCCGGAATGGTAGGCCACCGACCTACCCCCACCAGCGAACGGGGAAACGCCGCTCCCGCTTCGGAGGGTCTAGCGCGCGGACGAGTCTTGGCAATATTCTCCGGAGTACGTGCGGCCACTGGAGCTACTTTTCATCCCCCCGCCGTCGGCCGCAGGAGGAGATGTCATGCACGTCGACCATTCCGAAGTGGACCGCCGAACGCTGCTGCGTGCCGGTCTCGGCGCGGCCACGGTCGCCGTCGTCGGAAGCGAACTCGCCTTTTCGGGCGCGGCGCAGGCCGCTCCCGGCACCGACCTGGACTGGATCATCAGCTGCGACGAGTGGGCCGCCCGCCCGCCGAAGGACCCGCTGTCGGTCAGCGCCATCCCCACCAACAAGATCATCGTGCATCACATGGCGTTCCCGAACGTCACCGACTACTCCCGCGAGCAGGCGGTCAAGCTGGCCCACGACTGCCAGGACCTGCACATCGACGGCAACGGCTGGTCGGACACCGGCCAGCACTTCACGGTGAGCCGCGGCGGCTACGTGCTGGAGGGCCGCCGGGGCAGCCTGGAACGCCTCGAAGCGGGCGACCGCCAGATGATCTCGGCGCACTGCCCGGGCGAGAACGGCCGGGCCATCGGCATCGAGAACGAGGGCACCTACGTCACCGAGACCCCGCCGGAAGCGCTTACCGACTCGCTGGTCAAGCTCTGCGTAACCATCTGCCGGCAGTACGGGCTGCACGCTTTCGACATCTTCGGCCACTGGGACTTCCGCACCACCGACTGCCCGGGCGCGGCGTTCTACCGGCAGTTCCCGGCGCTGCGGCGGCGGGTCCACGCGGCCCTCGGCACCAAGCTGGGTGACGTGCCGGCCCGCCGCTGGCCGGATCTATGGCGGTTCGTCAACTCGCCGTCGGTCCGGGTGGTGCAGCACCTTCTGGCCTACCGGGGCTACGCCGTGACGGTCAGTGGCACGTTCGACGCCGCGACAGTGGCCGCCGTGCAGGACTGGCAGGCCCGCAACGGCATCGCCGTGGACGTGGACGCCACGCTCACCACGCCGACCTGGGAGACCCTGGCGCCCGAGCTGGACCAGCACGCCGCCGGCGCGCCGGTCACGGCCGTCCAGGAGATCCTCGCGAAAAAGGGGTACGCGGTCACCGTCACCGGGGCGTACGACCACGCCACCCGCGGGGCCGTGCAGGACCTGCAGGCGCTGCACGGGCTGCCCCGCAACGGCAAGCTCAGCACGAGCACGTGGTGCGCGATCGTCGGCGGCACGGTCCGCCAGTCGTTCACGCACCACTGACCCTCCGCCGGAGGCGGCGCGGGGTGATCCCGTGCCGCCTCCGCGGCGGGCGGACGCTGGTCCCCAGCACGCACCCGGGGGGCCTGAGCAGCGCAATGTCGGCGGCGTGCCGGTTTGGCCGAGGGCTCAGGCGGAAAGGTTGCCCGGCATGACATGGGCCCGTCGAGCCGTACCCGCCGTCGCCGCCGCCGTCGCGGCGCTCGCCGCGCGGGATCTGATCCAGCGCGACCACGCGCTGCTGCGCAACTTCCCGGTGCTCGGCCGCGCCCGCTACCTGCTGGAGGCCATCGGGCCGGAGCTTCGGCAGTACATCGTGGCCGGCAACGACGAGGAACGCCCGTTCACCCGCGACCAGCGTCGCTGGGTGTACGCGTCGGCGAAGCAGGAGAACAACTACTTCGGCTTCGGCACGGACAACGACATCGAGCACACGCCCGGCTACCCGATCATCAAGCACCGCACGTTCGGCCGGGCCGTGCCGCCGTCGTCCCCCACGGCCGGGCACGACGTACGGCTGCCGTGCGCGAAGGTGCTCGGCGCGGCGCGGGATCGGGCCCGGGCGTTCCGACCGGAATCGGTGGTCAACATCTCCGGGATGAGCTTCGGCTCGCTCTCGGGCAACGCCATCACCGCCCTGAACAAGGGGGCCGCACTCGCCGGGTGCCTGCAGAACACCGGCGAAGGCGGCCTGTCGCCGTACCACCGCAACGGTGGCGAGCTGGTCTTCCAGCTCGGCACGGCGTACTTCGGCTGCCGCGACGAGCACGGCCGGTTCAGTCTCGACCGGCTGAAGGACCTGGTCGCCGGCGCCCCCGTTCGGGCCTTGGAGATCAAGCTGAGCCAGGGCGCCAAACCGAGCCTCGGCGGGCTGCTGCCCGGGGCGAAGGTGTCCGCCGAGATCGCCGCCACCCGGGGCATCCCGGCCGGGCAGGACTGCGTGAGCCCGTCGCGGCACGCCGAGTTCTCCGACTGCGACAGCCTGCTCGACTGGGTGGAGCTACTGGCCGCCGAGACGGGCCTGCCCGTCGGCATCAAGTCGGCGGTCGGCGACCTCGGCTTCTGGCAGGAGCTGGCCAGCCTGATGCGGGACACCGGCCGGGGCGTCGACTTCGTCACGGTCGACGGCGGCGAGGGCGGCACCGGTGCCGCGCCGCTGATCTTCACCGACTCGGTGTCGCTCCCGTTCCAGCAGGGCTTCTCCCGGGTCTACAGGGTCTTCGCCGAACACGACCTGCACGAGCAGGTGGTGTTCGTCGGCAGCGGCAAGCTCGGCCTGCCGGACAACGCCATCGTGGCGTTCGCGCTCGGCTGCGACATGGTCAACGTGGGTCGGGAGGCGATGCTGTCGATCGGCTGCATCCAGGCGCAGAAGTGCCACACCGACACCTGCCCCACCGGCGTGGCGACGCAGAACGCGTGGCTGGCCCGGGGCCTCGACCCGACGCTCAAGTCCGTCCGGGCGGCCAACTACCTACGGACGCTGCGCCGGGACCTGACCAAGGTCGCCGAGGCCTGCGGCGTCGAACACCCCGGCCTGATCGGCACGGACGCCGTGGAGATCCTGGACGGCCGCACCGGCTCCACCCCACTGCACGAGGTGTACGGCTACCGACCCCACTGGGGCCTGCCCTCGCCGGCCGACCAGAAGGAGATCATCCGGCTGATGAGCCCGGAGTCACCCAGGGGCGGCAGCGCCCCTCCGTCGGCGACCGCCGTCGGCTGAGGGCGACGGCCGAGGGCGACGGCCGAGGGCGACGGAAGCAGACGCGGCCCTCCGCTCGGGGCGGCCATGACTCCGACGAGCGGTATACCTGTGAGTCATAAATATGACTCACAGGTATACCGCTCTGCCGCATCATGCCCACCGGTCGCGGTGACGGACAGCGTGGGCCGCGCGTCTCGCCTCCGGAACGCAACGGAGCCGCGCAGGCCGCACGCGTCGCCTCCGGAACACAGCGAAGCCGCGCAGGCCGCACGCGTCGCCTCCGGAACACAGCGAAGCCGTGCAGGCCGCACGCGTCGCCTCCGGAACACAGCGAAGCCGTGCAGGCCGCACGCGTCGCCTCCGGAACACAGCGAAGCCGCGCAGGCCGCACGCGTCGCCTCCGGAACGCAACGGAGCCGCGCAGGCCGCGCGCGTCGCCTCCGGAACGCAGCGGAGCGGGGTCGATGTCGCGTCGCCCGGCACGGCGGTCGCGGCCGGGCAGCATCCGGATCGACGGGTCGGGGCATTCGTCATCGGCGGTCGCCGACCGGTAAACGCGTGGAGCCGCTGCCGGCGACACCCGTATCGTGGCGCGGTGCTGATCAGACGCGAGACGCCCGCCGACGTCGACGCCATCCGCGCGGTGCACGCCGCCGCCTTCGCCAAGACCACGGACGACGGCCCGTCGGTCGAGGCGGCGCCAGTCGACACACCACAGGTCGAGGCACCACAGGTCGAGGCACCGCAAGTCGAGGTGATGCACGTCGAGGCGACGCCGGTCGAGGCGACGCTTGTCGACGCGCTCCGGGCCGACGAGGGCTGGCTGCCCGCGTACTCCCTGGTGGCGACCGATTCGGACGGCCTGGTGGTGGGGCACGTGGTGGCCACCCGCGCGCGGGTGGCCGGCCAGCCGGTCGCCCTCGGCCTGGGGCCGCTCGGCGTGCTGCCGGGGTGGCAGCGTCGCGGTGTCGGCACGGCGTTGATGCACGCGGTGCTCGGCGCGGCCGACGCCCGCGACGAACCCCTCGTGGTGCTGCTCGGGCATCCCGAGTACTACCCGCGCTTCGGGTTCCGGCCCGCCGTCGAGCTGGGCGTCACCCCGCCGCAGCCGTGGGGTCCGCGGTACTTCATGGCCCGGCCGCTGAACGCGTGGCGCGAGTCGATCCGGGGCGAGTTCCGCTACGCCCGCCCCTTCGACGACCTGTGAACCCACTGCGCATCCGCCGCCGGCGTGCCGCCGACCTCGACGGCTGCGTCGCGGCGCTCGCCGACGTCCACCGGGTGGACCGCTATCCACTGAACTGGCCGGCCGACCCGCACCGCTGGCTGCGCGAGCCGCACCCGGCGCGCGCCTGGGTGGCCGTCGACCCCGCTGGAACGATCGTCGGACACGTCGCGGTGCACCGCCTGGCCGACCCGGCGGACGAGCCGCGCGCCGATCCGACGGCCGAGGTGGCTCGCCTCTTCGTGGCGCCGGCCGCCCGCGGGCTGGAGCTGGGCAGCGCTCTGCTGGCCCGGGCACGGCACTGGGCGGACGCGCGCGAGGTACGTCTGGTGCTCGAGGTGGTCGCCGACGGCGCCGCGGCCGTCGCCCTGTACGAGCGCACCGGATGGCGGTACATGGGCAGCAGCACGGCATCGTGGACCGCCCCGGACGGCAGCCCGGTATCGCTGCGGCGTTACACCGTGCGCTCCGACGCCGACCCGGCCATCGCCGCGAGCCGGCGGGCGAGCAGGGCGGCGGCCTCGCGCAGCTCCGCGGGCTCCACCACCTCCACCTCGTAGCGCAGGCGGGCGATGTGCGCGGCGAGCCCGTCCAGGCTGTCGCCGCCGACGACAAGCACGCACCAGCCGTCGCGACCGGCCTCGACGCGTCCCACCTGCGGTGGGACCGCCTCGCGTACGCGCTCGGGCGGGGCGTGCACCCGCACCCGGGCGAGATACCGGTAGGGCGCGTCGGTCACCGACCGCTGCACGAAGGCGATCGGATCCGGATGGTCACGCGCCGGGAAGCGCCAGGTCGTCGCCACCGTGGCCCGCATCCGGTCCAGGCGGAACGTACGCCAGTCGTCGCGATCGACGTCCCAGGCCATCAGATACCAGCGACGGCCGGTGGTGACCATCCGGACCGGCTCGACCGTCCGCTCCTGCTCACCGCTGTCGCGGCCGGCGTAGTGGAACCGCACCCGCACCGCGTCACGACAGGCCCGGGCGAGGGTCACCAGCAGCTCCGCGTCGATCTCGACCACCGGGCCGATGAGCGTCTCCGTCCAGCCGTGCACCGCTCGCACCTCGGCGCGCAGCCGCGCCGGCATCACCTGGTCGAGTTTCGTGAGTGCCCGCAGGGCCGCCTCGCCCGCCCCGGCGACCGTGCCTCCCGACGCCAGTCGCAGGGAAACCGCCGTGGCGATCGCCTCCTCGTCGTCGAGGAGCAGCGGCGGCAGCCGGGTGCCCGCGCCGAGCCGGTAGCCGCCGCCAACGCCAACCGACGCCTGGACGGGATACCCGAGTGAGCGGAGCCGTTGCACGTCACGGCGTACACAGCGGTCGGTGACACCCAACTCGGCGGCGAGCTCGGTGGCCGTCCACGACGACCGCCGCTGCAACAGGGCCAGCATCCGCAGCACCCGCTCCGTCGTCGCCTCCACCGTCACCCGCCGATCGTTGCACGAATAGCGGAACGATCCTGTCCGCCAGGCACGAGAGGGTGGCGGCATGACCAGCCAGACCAGGAAAGAGGGAGCTGTCATGGCCCGCGAGGTCCAGATAACGTTCGACGCCGCCGACCCCGCCAGCCTGGCAGGGTTCTGGGCCGTGGCCCTCGACTACGAGGTGCAGGGGCCGCCCGGGGACTTCGACTCGTGGGACGCCGCGCTGGACGCGATGGGTGTGCCGCCGGAGCGCCGCAACGACGCGTCCGCGGTGGTCGACCCCAAGGGTGCGGGGCCGCGCCTGTTCTTCCAGCGCGTGCCGGAGGGCAAGCAGGCCAAGAATCGCGTCCACCTCGACGTGCGGGCCGCCCCCGGGCTCACGGGTGACAAGCGGATGGCGGCCCTGGAGGCGGAGGCCGAACGGCTCGTCGCCCGCGGTGCCACCCGCCTCGCACGGCACGAGCCCGCTCCCCCGCTCGACGCCGGTCACCTCGTGCTCGCCGACCCCGAGGGCAACGAGTTCTGCCTCGACTGATCGGGCGTTCGCCCAGCTCACTGCCGCGATGGTCGGGCGTCGTGCGAACATATGTACGTGTCGAGCGGCGCCCACATCCTGCACGCCGACCTGGACGCCTTCTACGCGTCGGTCGAGCAGCGCGACGACCCGCGCCTGCGGGGGCGACCGGTGATCGTCGGCGGTGGTGTGGTGCTCGCCGCCAGCTACGAGGCGAAGGCGCGGGGCGTCCGCAGCGCGATGGGTGGCCAGCAGGCGCGCAGGCTGTGCCCGGACGCGATCGTGGTGCCACCCCGGATGGCGGCGTACACGCAGGCCAGCCGGGCCGTGTTCGAGATCTTCCGGCAGACCACCCCGCTGGTCGAGGGGCTCTCCATCGACGAGGCGTTCCTCGACGTGGGCGGCCTGCGGCGGCTGGTCGGCGCACCGGCCGACATCGCCGAGCGGCTGCGCCGGGAGGTCCGCGACCGGGTCCACCTGCCGATCACGGTGGGCGTGGCCCGGACGAAGTTCCTGGCGAAGGTGGCCAGCGGGGTGGCGAAGCCGGACGGGCTGCTGGTCGTCGCCCCCGACGCCGAGGTGGCGTTCCTGCACCCGCTGCCGGTGGAGCGGCTGTGGGGCGTCGGCCCGGTCACCGCGGCGAAGCTGCGGGAGCGCCGGATCCGTACCGTCGGGGAGGTGGCCCGGCTCGGCGAGGCCGCGCTGGTGTCTCTGCTCGGGGCGGGCGCCGGTCGGCACCTGCACGCCCTGGCCCACAACCGCGACCCCCGGGCGGTGCAGGTGGGCCGCCGCCGGGGCTCGATGGGCGCGCAGCACGCGTTGGGACGTACCCCGCATGCCCCGGCGGAGCTGGACGCGATCCTGGCCGGCCTGGTCGACCGGGTCACCCGGCGGATGCGGGCGGCCGGGCGGTCCGGACGCACGGTGGTGCTGCGGCTGCGCTTCGGCGACTACACCCGGGCCACCCGCTCGCACACCGTCCGCAAGGCGACTGCCGACACCGCGCCGCTGCTGGGCGCCGCGCGGGCGTTGCTGAGGGCCGCGCTGCCGGAGATCGACCGGCGGGGCATCACCCTGGTCGGCGTCTCGGTGGGCAACCTCGACGACAACCCGGTGCAGCCGGAACTGCCGTTCCAGGCCGACACCGGGGCCGACCTGGACGCCGCGGTGGACGCGGTCCGCGACCGGTTCGGCTCCTCGGCGCTCACCCGGGCGGTGCTGCTGGGCCGGGACCCGGGCGTCGAGATGCCGCTGTTGCCGGACTGACGGCACGACGCTCTGCCCGCCCGGCTGTCGTCAGGACCGCGAGGTCGCGGTGTTGCTCAGATGACGGCCGACATAACCCATGCGGCCGGGGTCTCCGGGCGGGGCTGCCTCGCCCGCCGGTCGCATCGGCGCTGCCGCGCAGATCACAGCAGGTGGGGGTTTTGCCGGCGGTGCGAGTGGAGACGTTTCGGGGAATCAGCCTGACAGGGGGGACCACCATGTCCGACGACATGAGCAACCGTGCGAGCCGGCGTGCCGAGCGTCCGCGCGACGTGACCGATCCGCTGCTCTGGCAGCTCGCGCTCGACGTGCTTGCCGCACACGAGTCGGACGGGGACGGCGCGTGCCGCAACCTGCTCTGCGCCGGCCAACCCTGGCCGTGTGCGGCGCGCAGCACCGCTGAACAGTCGCTCCGGCTGGCCCGTCGGGCGGACGACACACCGCCCACAGCCGCCCCGCAGCGACCCGACGCCGCCGCGTCGACCGGCCGGTCCCCGGAGCGGGCTTCGGCTCCGCGGCAGACCCGTACCACCGGGTCGCTGTCGACGGCGACCGCCTCGGCGGCCTGACGCCCACCCGCCTGCCCGACATGACAGCGGGGGGGGGGGGGGGGGGGGGGGGGGGGGGCCCCCGGCGGGGGGGGGGGGGGGGGGGGGGCCGGGGGCGGGGGGGGCGGGGGGGGCCCCCCCCGCCCGCCGCCGCCGCCGCCGCCCCCCCCGCGCCGCGC
>NZ_JBIDDK010000024.1:0-52030 GCF_043205095.1 Micromonospora sp. NPDC047557
TGCTCCGCCGCCTTGCCCGAGGCGAAACCGCCACCCGCCAACAACGCCGCACCTTCAACACACCCGACTGACAGCAATGTGAAACACGCTCTTAGGCATGCAAGGAAGGGTTGACTCTGGGCGTTGCATCTGTCTGCTTAGATGTTCTCGTGCTGAATCCCCTCCTACAGCTGGCTCTGCTCGCCCCAGCTCCCTCCCCCAGCGCCAGCCCGACACCCAACCCAAGCCCTAACGTCACCCAGCTCCCGAGCCTGCAACCTACGCCGGTTGCGACTCCTAGTCCGGTATTTGTGGTTTCCGACCAGGGGCATGACTTGTTTGACTACCTGAGCATTGGGCTCAGCACTGCTGTCGGCTTGATAGGGCTAATCCTTGCCTACAGGGCATACAAGGTTGGTGTTGATGCCTACAGAGTCGCAAAGGCCCAGAGCAGGAACAACTTCGAGATGGAAATCCTCCGGGAGTTGGTTGGAGTCCTCGACCGAGTAGTAATAGAGAATAAGAGGAACGCCCGAAATCCGCTGCTGCCAGACACGGGTGGGGTTTCCTTCGCTCGCCTTCCATTGTTGCCCAAAGGAGAATTGCCACTTTGGAGATCAGTGTCTAGGTGGCGAGAAGACAGAGACACAATGGACGACATTCGAGCCGACCCTCACTTCAAAGCAAGGCTCACGCGGCATCAGGAGGACGATTCAGACCGTGCGTTCAGTACGAATGTCTTAGGTGCGCTCTACGACGAACTGCATGATGCAATGCGGAAGCGACTTGATTAACCCTTGACTTCATCCGCTTCAATGGTCTACCTGGAACGTGACTGGTTCGACTTGGCAAGCCTGATCTTCAACACCTTCGCCACTAGTGCAGGTCTAGTAGGTCTATTTATTGCCGTACGCGCGTACAGGGTAAGCGTGGATTCCGCTGACGGGATACCCGACGACCTCATCTCGTCGGTCACGGGCTTTGAGCATCACACATGTAGAGCGCAGCGCTATTAGGTCGAATCCCCTTCTGCGGCTGACAGAATAAAGTCGTCGTTCATCTTGATCACCAGGGCGACGATCAACCTCAGCGCCGTGATGTAGGTGCGGAAGTGCGCTGCCTCACCGTCTGCGTTCGCCTGCGTCCCGTGAAGGTACTTATTTCGCAGCTCTGGCCCATTACTGAACTCCACCTTATTAAGGTAGTAGTTGAAGTAGCTGCTTTCTGGCACGGACAGCAGCGACGTGGACCGGGTCACCCAACCCTTCGCAACCATCGAGTCGATCTCGGCCCGTCCCTGATCCGAGAGGTGGTAGTAGCTGACCGCTTGAGTACTGAACAGTGACCTCAAAATTAGGAACTGCTCCCGGCTAGCGACCTGAACGCGCGCGCCGGTGTCCTCAAGTACGCCGAGCGCAATTAGATAGTCGACTGTTGGCCTATGGTGTTCCGCAAAGTCGGCGTAGGACACCTCATTCTTAACAAGGAGCTGCGCGCCGCTCCGGGCGTTCAGTGTCTCACTGATATATGCCAACTCGGATTGGTCGGAGAAGAGTACGTGGAGAACGTTGGCGATCTCCTTGCCTTCGACCGGGTAAGCGTACTTCCCGCCCAGCAAGCTCGGTAGCTGCTTATAGAGGACCGGATCAGATGTGACTGCAAGAAGGTCCCTGTCAAGCTCGCCATTCTCTACGTACAAGGCGAATTGCATGGCGACGCTCTCCATCTCGGCAAAGAGGTGCCTAACCTTCTGGAGGTAGGACGAGCCACTACTTGAAGGCGAGAAGGAAAAGCTAGATACACCGAACTCTTCGGAAATATACTCTTCGAAGAACCAGGCGATTACTGCTTCCAGGTCTATGTCTTTCGAGGCCAGATAGTGGTGGTAGAGGTGTGTCTGGAGCAGTGAACTCATGTCAAGAGCGCGGAATACATCACCAATGCAGTAGTCGGTCTTGCCTGTAGTCGTCAGAAACCTTTCGAGCACACCTAGGTTCGCCGGGTACGAAGGAAGCGTGAGAAGGACGTTATCGTCGGCGAACTCGAAGAGGTGCTGGAAGTTGTTCAGGATGCTAGGGTTGTCCAGGGTCTGATCGACCCAACCGCGGCTATACGTTAGCTTAGCCACCGTTCCATCCATCTCGACCTTGACCGGATCATCTTGAGTCTCAGAAATGCTTACTTCGCAGCCGGTCTTAATCCCCGCGTTGTCGCGGAAGAACTCCTCGGTCATTTGGTCTTTGCGTCGCTTTGCCCTCAACTTGAGCTTGGCGTCGACGCCGGTTTCACTACTCACTCGGGCGGTCTCAATCAGCCCGATGTAATTGAGGTTCGCCCCGGCGCTATCGACATACCCTTGCAGCAACTCCCGAGCGTCGACGGAGGAGAAACTTCTCGGAAGATAGACTTCGTTCCTGGCGTCCTTGTGCATGTACTTCCGTACCACATGCTCGGCGTTGCTTACCTCAGACATGAGGACGTCGCGCAGCTCACTGTCGTATGCCTGCACAAGCCTCTTGTTTCCCAGCATCAATCCGAGATTGACACCTGTAGCATTGAGGGCGGATAGCATATTTTCTGATTTGCAGCGCTCGAACGCCTTGTTTCTGCCAAGGAGCTCAATGAGATCGCGATGAAAATCGCGGTCTACCGCAGTGACGAAGTTTTTGACATTTGTGTCGTTGATGGCCGTGAAGAATCTCGCAATTACGCCGCGCATGGCCGGGATCTGCGCTCGGGCATGCGCGCGTTGACTTTCGGTATAGTCCGCCGGGAAGAGTCCAGCTTCGACGTACTGCTGGACGTTGTACAACTCGATGATGTCTGCGGCACACGTCGGGGGGTCCGTACCGTCGAACCGCTCAGCGATTTCGGCGGCGCGGCCAGATTGCCAGTATGTCGCAAAGTCTGTGGTGCCGTAGAACCTGACGCGCCGAACGGCCGGATCCTCGGTAGTCATCTTCCTCCACCACTTACAGATTGAGCCGCACGGTAGGTCGAAGCACGCCTAGGTTACAGAGCGTGTCCGGCACGCTCAAGGTCGGTATTGCTGAAGGATGGACAACTTGACGGCGAGGGGCCGGCCGGGGAGAGGGGATGCTTAGGTGCGTTGATCGGCCAACGCAGGCAAATGGCATACGTGACAACCCCTGATCCAGACGCGGAGTGGTGGACGACGTCGGAGGTCGCCGAGTACCTCGGCGTCCAGGTCGGCACCGTGAGTTCCTACCGGAACCGCGGCCAGATGGCGGAGCCTGACAAGACGCTCGGCCGCACCCACCTGTGGCGCCCGCAGACGATCACGTCCTGGCATGAGGGTCGGCCCCGGCCCGGAAGTCGCGCCGCTGACGCGAGCAACGGTCAGCCCTGGACCGTCGTCCAGGTCTCGACGGCCGTCGAGACACGGGACGCAGCCGTCGAGCTGGCGCGCCTTGTCGTTGAGGCGAGGCTCGCGGCCGGCGCGCAGATCGTCGGGCCGGTCATCTCGGCGTTCTGGCACCAAGGCGAGTTCGGCACCGGCGAGGAGTGGCAGCTCCTCCTGAAGACGCATGCTCAGCGCTTCGAGGATCTGCGGGCGTTCCTCCAGGACCACCACCCTTGGCAGAACCCCGAGATCGCGGCCGTGCCGGTCGTGATGAGTTCGGACGAGTACGCCACCTGGGTCGGCAGGACACTCCTGCTGGACGTGGAGCCGTAGCGGCTACGCCCTGGAGCGTTCCAAGACTTCCCGGACTCCCGGCACGGCAGCGTGAACCCGCAGCCGTTGCAGGACTGGGTCGAGACGCTGACGCGGTCGCACGGAGGCGACGCCTTCGGAAAGGTCCAGCACGCGGCCAGCGACCCGGGCAGCCTCCTCCGGCTCACCCGCCGTGGCATAGGCGTCCGCCAGCCAGCACGAGTAGAGGGCCTTGTCTCGGGCGTGGGCGTCATCGAAGCCTGCTAGCACGTCCTCCAAAAGCGGAACGGCGCGCAGCGGCCGGCCAAGCTCCGCCCAGCAGCGGCCCGTCATGATGGTCACCTCCTGGTCGTCAACCCACGTCGACCAATCGGGTTCCTCGGTCGCGTTGCGACGCTCCAAGGCGGCGCGCGCCGTTGCCAGTGCCGCGTCAGTCTCACGGGCGTTGCCGACGACAGCATGCGCCCAGGCTCGACGCTCGTGCAGCAGAGCGGTGACGGTGGCCGGGGAGTCGTCGCCTCTTGGGCGGACGGCGGCTTCGCCTCGGGTGAGACACCGCGAAGCATGCCGCCGAAGGCCTGCCCATCGGATCATGGCCTCTGACGTGCTCGGGGTAGGTCCCGTAGTCGCGGTCCAGGCGGCGGTGGGCGGTGAGCCGGGCCAGGCTCCGTTCCACGGCCCAGCGACGCGGATGCACGACGATGGATACTTCCCTGGTCTGCCCACGCACTGCGGAGAAGGCAGCATCGGCTCGATGCTCCCCCACTGCCATCCGGTCAGACGGGTAGCGCCGCACTCGATCCATGCCTGCCTACCGACCGAGCTGCGTCCAGCGACCGGGCCCACTGTGCGACACAGTCGACCGGCCCACATTCCAAACGCGCTCTCAATAGAGCGGTGCAGATGCGGCACCAAGCTCTTTGCTGACCTGATGCCGCATCTGCCTCGAATAAGTGGTGCGCATCCGACGCTAGTGTTGGATCATGCGCCGTTTCAGCCAGCCCAGAAAACGGTACATTGGTTATGGCGGGCGGCCGCATCAAAGAAGGCTACCAAACCGTGATACCTTTCGCCCACGACCTGCGCGGCATCGTGCACTACCTCGTCAGGGATAGCGATGCGGCCCCCCTTCGGCAAAGCGATCGATTTCAGGTAGTCGGGGGAGCTTGGGTCAAGGTCGACGTGTTGGCCATCCTCCGCATCGAGCACGGCCCGCATATGCGGCACCAGGAGATCAAAAGGCACTCGATTCAGGTGCTCGGCCCCTTGCGCGACCTCGTCTACGTTTAAGTGCCGTGAGCGAATTTCGTCTCCCCATGCCCTGCGCTCGTCTGGAAAGAGCGATCCACCGGTGATGGGATTGACGGGAAAGCCCGCAGCATCCGTGAGTGCGGCGAGCCTCCTCCAATCCCGATCCAGGTCCAGGCGGCGCACCGGATCGAAGTCCGCAAGCCGGTCGTATGCATCCGCGACTCTCAAACGACGGATCTCTTCCAACTCGCCGATGCTAAGCCGCGCAAGATCCCCTAGCACACTCACCGCAACCCCCAATCACTATCATGGCCGTAATCAGTTTTCGCTTGCCATTATTGCGGTGCGGATAGCCATTTTGGTCGACGTAGATGGCGCTGGTCGTGCAGCCGAACGACTGGGGCAAGAAGGTCAAGGCGATCGCCAAGGGCGACACCGCGGCAAGCGACCGAGCATTGGCCTACCAGGAGTCCTGGACGAGGTTCCTGGAGGCAGTCCATGACCGCAAGCTCGGGTGGACGACGTCGACCAAGGGTTCGCCGCAAGATTGGCAGTCCCTGCCCGCCGGTACGAACGGCATGTCATACACGTGCACGTTCGGCCGATCCGGCCTGTCGAGCGAGATCTTCTTTCAGGACCCCGATCCCGCGGCTGCCTCCCGTAGGAGGTCGAACATGAGCCGGGTGTGAGGCTTGAGCACGCCTCTGCTCAGGTAGTCCGCTTCGCGGAACAAGAGTTGACGTTGACCGTTGCCAATCTCCCGGTCGAGGATACGCCGTAAAGTCCGCTCGACCCTGGCGGAAAGATCGTCCGCAGGCCGATCGGCAAGCAGCGTCAGGGCACGATGGAGCGTGGCCTCGGCGTCCGGCAGATAGAGGTAGTCCGCACCGGTTGGTAGGCGCTGCTGCGACAGATCGACGCCGTGGCGGAAGGCAACGTCGGTCAGATCAGCGCCTGAAAAGTCGTTGCCGTGGAAATCGTTGGATTCCCTTAACGCGAGCGCCCGGTATCCCGGTGGCTCCGGTCGTCCCTGCTTCTGGAGGAAAGCAAGGTCGCTGGCAAACCGTCGATCGGAGCCGGGAGGTGGAGCGCCCCAGAACGTTGTTGACCCGATTCGGCCGGTGAAGATGCAGTCGACCAGTTCCAAGTAGTCCGCTGTCAGGTCACGTATGTCGGTGTTTCGGAAGGTGCACCCGACAAATCGCGAGTAGCCGGTTGAGCCTCTGAGCACAACATTGTCGAAGGAGCACTGCACGAACTGCGATTGTTCCATGCCGGCACCGAGCGCTACCTCTTGGAAGCGGAGCCCGTCGAAGCGGCACCGTTCGAAGTAGGCACCGAGGCTGACAAGCCCGTTCAGCCCGTGCGTGGAGTAGTCCATTTCGACAACATGCTGGTGCTCGACAACCAACCGGTGGTCCTTCTCAGCTGCCACGATCCGCCCTGCCGTTCTATTTCTTCCATTTGTACAACGCGTAGTCGCACGTGACATAATCGCCGCCCTTTTTAACGTGGCTCCTCTTCGCCTTGGGTGTGGTCAGCTCGATCAACTTCCCGGTAAGCGTGTCGAGGAAGTCCGGGCCGACTCCTCGATAGATGAACCTTCCGGGGTAACGACCTCTCTCAGCTGGACACCTCCGAGGTCAGCGTCAAGTACGACGCCTTCGTGTCCTACCAGGCCGACAACCGCCGCGAGGCCATCCAGATCGTCGACGGGCTTTCCCAGGCCGGTCTGCGAATCTTCTTCGACCAACACATCAGTCCCGGCACAGACTGGCAGGAGACGCTGAACAGCGCCCTGAGCTCGTCAAGTGTCCTGCTCCTCTGCGTCGGGGCGCGCACCGGCGAGTCGCAATGGCAGACGCGGGAGTTGGACCTCGTACTCGATCGGGCGGAAGCGTTGATCATCCCCGTCCTACTCCCTGGCACAGATCTCTCCACCGCTCCCAGCTTCGTTCGGCGCCGGCAGGGGGTTGACATGCGCGACGGCGTCTCCGAGGAGGGCGTAAACCTGCTAATCCGAGCTATTGAATCTCGGCGCCGGCGCCCCTCCCCCTCGTAGGCGGCAGACAAGGAACCGCGGCGGCAGGCCGCCCCGTTTCAACGTACCCGTCGGCTTGATGGTCCGCCTCGACATGGGGTTCATCGTCCTGTGGTGTTGCAGCGTCTCTGACGACGACCTGCTGCGGGATCGGGTACGGATGGCTGACGGATCCCTCGCGCGTCGGCATGCTGCTCTTCGACCAGACACCAACGGGACCTCCGGGACCTAGCTCTCTGTCCAAACCTTCCTATGCAAGTCGGCTAGCGTGACGGCGAGGTACTCGCCCAGGCAGCACTCGTGGGGAACGAGAAGACTTGAACCGACAAGAACCTCTTGTCGAGCCTCGTTCAGGGCTTGTCATTGCTTGTCAAAACCCCTTGTTACCGAAAGCAGCCATCCTGGCCTTGTCATTGACTGTCAGAAGTAGGCGATGAGCTGCGTAGACATAATCAGGCGATGATCGCTACTTGTCACTCATTGTCAACCACGGGTGGGGGTTTTCGGGGGTAAACGGGGACCGACAGGACGTCGCCAGGTCCACCGCGTCCCGCTCCCCCATCAGCAGAACACCCGTCACCAAGGGAACGGCGCGTCCCGACCCATCGCGACACGCGCTGACCCCAAGCAAGGGACCTGCTCGTCTACGACGTGCCGCTGCTGCTCGGCGAAGAGGAGGGGTACTTCGGCGAGCCATGGGGCTGGGCCTTGTGGCTACAGCGGTCAGCTCGAGCACCGATCATGAGAGTGACCACTTCTAATCGTCGGCGAGGCCATTGCTAAGGATTCGGACCAGGTCGGCGTCGCCGCACAGCTCGGCTTCGGCCAGGTATAGGCGAGCATCATAGGCCAGGTGAACCGAGCGGCGGACAATCCGGGCGCCGGCCAGCTCGAGCTGGTCGATCACCGTCGCCCAAGTGTCGAACGGCAGCCCGGCCGCCCATGCCCGTACGGTAGACCGCCAGAACTCCACCGGGTCGGCGTTCGCTGGGGCAAGCGCGGAAATCGCGACACCGCCGGGCGGCTCAGCCAGGGCAACCCGCAGTAGCACCAAGTTCGCGGTGTACGCCGCGAATCGGGCCAGGAGATTCGGCGGGGTGGGCTGATAGTCGGGATAGGCAAATCCGATAGTCGGCAGGGCGGCCTCGGCCAAGGCCGACTCCAGCAGCCTGGGGATGCCGCTGCGCGACGCCTGCGAAAGCGCCCCGGTCAGGTCCATCGCCATGGTGAGGATCGGAAGCCGCGCCGAGAGCGGCTGGTGGGACAGCAAGGCGCGCAGCATGTCATATGAGGGCCGGCCCCCTGGGGGCCATGGCACCTTGGCGAGCTCGTCCAGCAGGCGTACCAGGTGTGCCGCAGCAAGGTATTCGGCGATAGTGGCGTGCAGAAACTCGTACGAGCGACTGGGCGACCCGGCGTACGTGCTGCTGGAGGTGTAGACCAACGGATAGCGAGCGAGGAGCGCCGCGGTCCTGTCCCCGCCCGCGTCCAACGCTGTGAGGTCCCGGGCTACCTCGTCCTCGCTCACCATCAAACGCCCACGGTTGAATCCGGCAAGGGCCAGGATGCCGAGCTGCCCCAGCTCATCGTCGACCGATCGGTTTGGGGCAAGAGCCAACTCCCTGCGGATGACCCTCTCGACGAGGGCGCCGTACAGGTCGACCGGCGTGGCTTCTTGATCGGCACCGTTGTGGGCGAGGTGCAGCGCGAGCAGTAGAAGCAGCAGCGGACGGTCAGCCATCTGCCGATACGGCTGAACGGCCTGCACGGTTATGGGCACGAGGCTGCGAGCGGCGATCTCGTCGGCGTTGGTCTGATTCCACACATGCAGCCACCGCGTGATCCGTTCGTCGTCGAACGCTTCGAGTAGCGCGACCGGAGTCTGCTCGGGAAGCAGCAGGCGATCGGACGGGGCCGACCGGCCGGTCACGATCACCGCTACCGGCCGGCCGAGCTGAGCCTCGATCTTCTGGAACTGCGCCAGCTCCGCGAGGTAGCTCAGGCGCTCGGCGCCATGCCCGCCCATCTCGTCGACGCCGTCGAGCAGCAGCACGCGCACGGTGGTGTCGCCATAGGCGGCCAGCTCTGACCAGGCGATGCGGCCGTTGCTGGTGTAGTGCAGGGCCTGCTGCACCTGCTCGTATACCGGCGCGTTGGGGTCGACGGTGCGCAGAGGCACCCGCACGGTGGTGAAGTTTGTGGCCGGCAGTTGCGCCGCGAGGACTTTGAGCAGCATTGTTTTGCCGCTGCCGGGGGCCCCGAGAACGAGCAGTGGGCGCTCGACCGAACCGGGCTGGGTAAGGTGAGCGAACAGAAAGACATCGATATCATCACGCGCCGACTGGCTGGCCCACCAACCGTGATCCCAGATCGGCTGGCCCGGTTTGGCCATCGCCGCTCGATACCGAGGGGTGAGGTAGGCCTCCTCGACGGTCGGGCTGTGCACCCCTTCCGTAGGCGGAAATAGCGGCCTTTGCAGCTCAGCACGATGCATCTTGACGAGCATCGCCTGCGGCGCCGGCAGCTCCGGGAGCGGGTCATCGGACAGCAGCTCGACGAGGCCTCGCAGCGCACTCGTCTGCTGCCGGATCTCGCCTTGCGCGCGGGCGTGTTCAGCAAGCAGGGACCATGTAGCAAGTTCGGGCAACGATACGGCAACCCGCACGTAGTCCTCGGCGCACCTGCGCAGCGCGTCGTTGAGAGTCATAGTCGAGTCGATATGCGGGGCGATGTCGGCTAGCACGGCTCGTACCAACGCCTGGAAGCGGTCATCGCGCTTCTCCAAGAACTTCTCGGGCGGCCCTAGGCTCGTGGCGGCCAACTGGCTGACACCAGGAGCCGGCACCGGTGGGCCGCCGTATGGGCCGGTCGGCAGTGCCTCGTCAATGGCCTCCAGTAGCGCCTTGACTGCGACGACCGTGTGGATCGCCAGTGTGGCCTGCCGGCGACGCGGCCCGGTGAGCTCGGCCACCCGCGGCACGGTCGCGAGCAGCCGTCGTGCCAGCGCTGCAGCGTGGGTCAGGTAGTCGCGCCATCCCTGCGCCGTGCGATTTACCCCGTAACCCAACAGCTTGACTGTCTCTTGTCGGAGGGTAGGTGCGAGCGGCAGCAGCGCCTGCGCCGCACCGCGAAACGTGTCAACGGCGGGCGGCGGCTGCTCGGGCACACCCATGGCGCTCTCCGGCTCGGGGCGTAGCCGCAGCAGTAGCTCAGGATCGATGTGGGGGTAACGCTGCGACGCCTCGGACAGCATCGTGAACATTCGGCCACGGTGGGCCTCGGGCAGCTCTAGCGGCACGGCGCCGGCCCACGGCTCACCCACTGCGGCGCCGCGTGCCAGGCCGGGCAGCTGCAATGCGATGAAGTCCTCAGCCAGGCGGTCCGGGTACAGCGGGGTGAGCACCGTGCCAGACCGCGCCGGCGGATAGCACAAGCCGTGGTCCTGAAGAATCAGTTCACCATCGCTGCGTGTATCAGCCAGTCCGGCAGAACGCAGCGCCTTGATCCCATCGCCACTGCTTACCGCCCCGGTGAGCGTGGCGACGAAAACGGTGCGGCGCATGACGTGCTCACGGGTGCTGATTCGGCCCTTCGCGTGCATGTCAGACCAGTGCTGCTGCTCCCGGCGTAGCAGGTAGTCAGAGAGTTCGTCGGGCGCGCCGGGTATCCTGGCGCCGCTCCTGGCCGCGTCGACGGCGACGAGCGCCGCCATGTGGGTCTCCAGCACCGAGTCGAACTTCGAGTCGGTCAGGTCCATGAGCGGGTGGATCGCCTGGGGATCGGACACACCCATGGCCTTGGCGAAGCAGTCCCGGGCGGTGTCGAAGACCAAACGCCGCTCAGCGGAGCTGGCCGCCACTGCGTCAAGTCGCTCAGTCCGCGCACGATAGCGATGGATGTCTACGATCGTGTGCCGCACCCCGTCCCACCAACTGCTGGGCCGGGCCAGCAGTAGTACCCGGATCAGTGGGTGCTCGACGCGGGTCAGCCGGCCGCAGCAGTCCATAAGCAACTCGGACGGCCACCGCTCGGCGTAGTCGATCACTACTAGTAGCCCCGGCGTGTCGCCCGGTCTGCGTAGGTCCAGCAGCGGCTGGTGCCGGCTGGTGTCGGCGAATGCCTCCCCCACCTGCCAGCCAGCTTGGGCCGAGTCGGCGGCGAACTTGTCCGCAAGCCGGGTCTTACCGTGGCCGCCAGGGGCGTGTACCAGCAGAACCGCGCAGCGCATGCTCTGATCGTCGCGCCATGCGCTCAACTCGCCCTGTAGCTCCGCGCGCCCGTGGAACGGCACGATCCGGTTGCGCACGTCCAGCAGCTGGCTGGGCGCCAGATCATGCGGCGGCACTGGGTCGGGCGGCGCCCATCGGCTGACCCGGTACGAGCCGGGCCGGCCGTAGTAGACGTGCATGGTGTCCGCGGCGAATACGTCCCGAGCCTGCAAGTGCTCATCCACCGGTCGGTCTCAGTCCTCGTCGTAGTGGTGGACGGTCATCTCGTGCGCGTTGTACGCCGTCGTGGCGTTGACATTGAACACCGAGCCACCCGATGGCGACGGCGCGGCTTGACCGGCCGCAGGGGGCAGGCTAGCCAGGCTGGCTGCAGGGTCCTCGGCAGTGGCCGGGCTAGTGGGTCCGGCTGCCTGCGTGTCCGTCCCGCGCCGCGACGCCCACAGGCTCCCGATACCAAACGCGACGGTTAGCATCACCCCCGCCACACTCGACCACTTGTCAGACTTGTCGAGCCCTTGCCACATCAGGAACGCCACCCAACTGGCTGAGGCAACGCCGAGCAGGAAACATGCGACCGCTAGGGCTGCAGCGCGTAGTCGAGTCATGACCCTTATGATTCCGTGTGCACCAGCACTGCGGTAGCCCGGAAGGTCACCGATGGTAAGCCGCTTGCTAGACCGGCTGCGGACGGCTGCGGTGATTACCATGGTAATGACCATTTCTGGTCACCACCAAGGGATCGCCCCCCTGCCGGTCACGTCCACACCTCCTGGCACTGCTGGAGACGTTGGGCCGCGGACTTCGCGTAGTCGGCGAGCGGGTTCGCTGATAGTAAACTCTCAGCCGGCGCGTCCCCTTATTCAGAACCAGGCGCTTGTGGGGAACGAGAAGACTCGAACCCACGAGAACCTCTTGTCGAGCCTCGTTCAGGGCTTGTCATTGCTTGTCAAACCCCTTGCTACGATCCGTAGCGGCCGCAGCCTTGTCGTTGGTGCGCTGAGCTGCACCGACAGGGCCAAGCGGCAGCCGTCGTTTGTCACTGATTGTCAGCCGCCAGCGGGGGTTTTCGGGGGGTAAACGGGGGGCGGAACGCGGTTGCTCCGCTCGACACGAACCACAGACGCTCGTGCCCTGCCCTCCTCCGCTGTCCGGTGGCAACCCCACTGCAGAGATCGACAGCAATCGAGGAGGCCATTCACCTCAACGGCGTTGGGCATTCCCCGGCAGCGCGGATACTCTGGGCCACGCCGCACAGCCCGGGCGCGGCACCAAGCTCCAGATCCTTTCTTCGCGCCTCCTGCACACGTCGGTCAGCGTGACGGCGCGATAGTCGCCGGGGCAGCCCTCGTGGAGAACGACGAGCCTTAACCCGGATGAGCCTCTGTCGAACCTCCCTCACCCGCAGCACAGCGGTCAGCTGAAGCCGCTGATCTTGCCGCTCGGTAGGGTCAGCGAGCCTCGTCGCCCGTGCTCAAGAAGATGCGCTCCCCTCACCCGACCGAGGTGCGGCGGGCGTGATCACGAAGAGAAAACGGGCTCCATGACACTCTCAGGGGAGGCCGAATCGCTGGATCCGGCCGACGTCCATGATCAAGCGCTCCAATGGGTACCGGACGAATGCCTGAGGTAGGACGAACTCCGTCCAGAGACGCCGTTGATCGACGAGTCCGACGAAGGAGAAGTCCTGAGCGAGCCGGCAGGCGGTAAAGAACTTCGTGGACGCTGTGGCTCCGGCGGGTGCAAGAGCTTCACCCACCGCCATCAGCTCCGGCGACTCCATCAGGATCCGACGAGGCACCGACGCCACGCACCCCCCATCGCCCTTGCCGCCGTCGAAGCCAAGTTCGACGAGGTCCTCCTCTGCGTATCCGAAGGTGAAGGCCGCCATAGCATGAGGCTCCAGGGACATCGACCGCCCCGAATGCTCGGTACGGGCGAGCAGGTAGTTGACCTGCAGAGACAGGGCCCGATCCAGAATCAGTCGCGTCTCGGCGTCGGTGTACCTGGCCTGGCGCGTGGCTCGAGCCAACCAGCTCAATTCTGGGCCAAGCTTCCGCAGCTTGTCCTGTGCCCTCCTGACGGGCCTCAGCAGTTGCGGCCGCATCCAGTCGGGAATATCGGCGACGGACAGCCGCCGGCCTTCGCTTGCCAACCAATCAGACAGTACGGGTACCTCGACGGACGCCACGGTGACCTCACCGGTCGGCTCGAATGCATATTCGTCGCCATCGCCCAGCATCGGACGCCAGTTGGCGCTGAACAGATGCCGGGCCACGGCACCGCTACGAGCCCGACCGTCATCGACCTCGCCGGTCACCTTTTGCATCGGCAAGGCCGGTGCGCCATCTGATCGCGCGGGGTGAGCCACAACCACAGCGGTCAGGTCAACAGCCGCATCCGTGGATACCGACGTCGAGCCTTCTACTGCCTCGTCCGCCGTATCCCGCCTCGGCCGGTAACTCAGTACGGTCGTGACGATCGCCAGCCCCAGGTCCACGAGGCCCGCGACCCCTCCGACAACGTTCGCATTACCGACTAGGGCGCTGTCGGCCGCGTCGCCAGCGAACATCCACACCGCCGCGACACCCGCCAACACGAGGGCCGCCACAGAAAACGCGACGACGGCCACCCGTCCAATCCTCATAGACGTAGATTGTGCCCTCCGGCGTCGACCGAGGTGAGGAACCTAGCCCAACTGGACCGTCGATGACTGGCGGCCCACGCCTACGAGGCCCAGAGGGTAGGCATGGGCAAAGACCAGTTCCGGGGCGCGTGCTTCCACGCGCCGAAAACAACACGGGTGCTGGAAGGACGCCGACGTGCTGTTCGAGCGCCACGAGGGGCCGATGTCGTGCGGAAGGCTCCGGCCGCCTTCCGCTGGGACAGCCGCCGAGTCACGTCGGGTCGTGGGCGGCGTTCGTTGGCATTTCATCCCGGGTCGGTTGGGAAGGTATCGAAGAGCCGCCTGGCTGCGTCGTTCCCCCTGCGTGCGCGTGGGCCGGCGGACCGGTCCAAACCTGGCATATGTGTTCCGTCAGTTCTGCTGCCCGCGCCTCGATATCGGCATCACGCCACGCGTCAGGATGGTCCTTGATCAAGTCCTTCGACAGCACCAGCAGGCTGTACTTCTCTAGGAGACTGCGCTTGCCCAAGCCGACCTCGCCTCCGGAGGTCATGCCCGCAGCCTCCGTGTCGGTCCACGGTCGATTCGACAGAGCCCCGTTGAGGCTCTTCGCTACCAGGGTGAGGTTGCCAAGGGTCTGAATGCGTCGGTCACGGTCCGCCGCCTGCTCGGGCGTGAGCCGCGGCTCAGGGTTCCAGTGGGTCTGCCACGACCGGGGCATGATGTGTTCGATCTCGAGCTTGGCCGGGAGCGTGATGTTCTCGTGGAACTTGGTGCGAAGCTTCTTCTCGATCGCCTCCAGCACGACGCGCAGACGCGTTTGGCGCAGGTATCCGTAGAGCTTGAGCGAGGGAAGCTCGGCCTTCATGGTGGCGTCGGTAGGCCACAGACGCGCATCTGCCCGCTGGTTCGCGAGGAAGTTCCAGACCGCGTCCCCCGCCGTGTCGATCGGTGACCGGTCGAGGAGCTTGAGGATGGAGACCATGGTCTTGTTGACGTCCTTCATCGTCATCCGAAGCAACGTCCGGCGCATGACCCAACTCTCCAGCGCCTCGAGGGCAATCTCTACCTGCTTCTCGGGCACCTTATGGTTGTCCGACAGCAGCCACAGCAGCAGCGGGCTTGTCGCGGCGAGTCCCATCGTTTCGATGACCCGGGAGTAGAACGACCCTTGTGCCGTGTCCTCGGGGAGATTCGCCAAGGCACGGTAGGTGTCAGCGTCCTTTCGGAATTCGCTCAGGAGCTTGTTGGCGCCGTCAGGGCTGGACATATAGGGCCCGGCATGTTCGGTGAACACCCGGAAGACCTGCTCGGTCTTCACCTCGTCTCGCAACCGCATGGTGAGCCAGTACTGCACGAAGATGTCGATGCGGGAGCGCTGGTGGCGGCCCTGCACGATCTCGGCCCGCCACCAGTCATCGTCGAAGTCGACCCAGTGTGTCTCCGACCAGTCCTCGACGTCAGCGCCGGCCTTCACGCCCCGCTGGAACACCCAGTTCTTGATCAGGTCGGCCTTGAGAAGCGGCGTCCCGCGGTCGTTCAAGGTCTCGAAGATCAGCTGGGAGTCGTCGTGGCCTGTCAGATTGATCGCGACGATGTACAGCCCATCGCGCAGCGTTGCCGACAGCGCCTCCGCACGGGCCTGCTCGGAGCCAGGCGGGGTGTTGCCATCGTCGTCATGCGTCCCGGTGAGCCACGCGTGAGCCTCGTCGGAGAAGAACTCGTGGGCGGAGATGATCCGGTGCTCCCCCACCCAGCCGGGCTTGGGATCCATCGCCTGGGCAAACGCAGGTCGGTCATGCTTCGACGGCCACAACTTGAACCGCTCAGGCTTGCCCTTGAAGGCGGACGAGCGGTTGAGAATGAGCCCTTCGAGGTCTTCAGCGAGGAAGTCGTGCCCACGCTCGTCGACTGCCGCCTGGACGGCATCGATCATCAGTTGGATCGTGGTCATGCGCTGCTGCCCGTCAATCACCAGGTGCCGAGTGACATCCCCTACCACCGGAGGCTTCGACTCGTAGACAACCGCGCCCAAGAAGTGATGTGGCACAACCGGCTCAGCGCCGGCGGCGACGACACGGCTCTCCGCGACCCGAATCACGTCGGCCCACAACGGCGCCCACTGATCTTCCTCGTTCCAGACGTACGGCCGCTGGAACGGCGGAATCTCGTAGTGCACCCTGCCGTCGAACAACTGACGGGGACTCAGCGCGTCTGCCTTCACTGGTGCCACTCCCACTCAACCACGACGAGGACCTATGCCATCCTGCCAAAGGGCTCCGACAGCCTGACCCCCGACGGACGCCCGGAAGTACGGGCCGAGGAAGCAAGGCTCCTCCTATCTCCGTGGCTGCTGACAATCGGCTCAGGTGGACTCATGGTGGCGGTGGCCGTTTTCATCCTGGTCCTGATGGGATCCGACCGAGCGGGTCGCCCGAACTACTCGTCCTCATGATCGCGCTGGTGCCGATCAAGCTCCCGCACCACCTGCATTGCCCGCCGATGCCGCCACGCCAACTCAGCGAACAGGCCATGCGGTCGGGGCTGCCGCGGAACCGACTCATGGCGCGGTTGAGACAAGTCCCGGATGAACTCCCCACCTGTGACCAGGAAGATCAGCACGTACGGGATCAGGAGGCACCCAACCAGCGCCAAGCATTCCGAGCATGGCGCGATGCTACGTAGGTGACCCGCCACCCGGTGTCCCCGACCGCCCTGCCCGATCGGTCGTCGGGGTGGGCCCGGTCGGCGGCAGGGGTGGACAGGTCAGGTCGGACCCCGCGCCACTCGGGGAGTGAGAACTGGCGGCGGTGATTCGGGCGCCCGCAACTCGGTCGTTGAGGAGGCCCGCGCCGGCTCGGCGACCGGGACGCTCAGGACTTCGTCGCGGCCTTCATCGATACCGCTGGCAAAGCTGATCACCGAGCGCGACATACCGGGACGCCACAATCACGGGCGAAGTGGTCTACGTCGAACTCGACCACTGCCGACTGTCGGCTCCGCCTGAAAACTGACCCCGTGGAACCCGCCCGGAACAGAGGGGTCAAAGTTCAGCCGGCGTTGACACCGACCGGTTCTGGCCACACCGCTGTACGGCCTGCCGATCCTGGCCCAAGCCGACACCGCCATCATCGAATGCTCAGGAAGTAGTCGCCCGAGCCAGGCCGACGTCGCCCTCTCCGTCGACGGGATGACAGGTTCCTCCACTGTCCACCGGTCAACTCGTGAAGCCCAGGACCAGAGAGCGCCAAGGGATCGCGCCTCGCATTTAGACTCGCCGAAACACCCGGTGTACCGACAGCTGGCAACATCTGCAGCGCTTGACGCGCAATCAAGAGCAAAACTGCCGCTCCATCCGGGGCGCAGATGAAGCGGCAGGTCAGAGCGTTGTGCAGCGGGCACGTCAACGGCCAACCATCCACGCGGTTACCGCCAACAAAGATCATCCGTTACCGGATGTTACCGCCGTTACCGGAGAAGATCTTCATCTCCCCAGGTCAACCGGTCGGGACGGCCGGATTCGAACCGACGACCCCTTGACCCCCAGTCAAGTGCGCTACCAAGCTGCGCCACGTCCCGCCCCCGCGTGGTTTCCCCCGCGACAGCCGGTACAGCTTAGCGCAGCACCTCCCGGTCGTCCGCACAGGCCCCACCCGGGTCGTGCGGGCCGCGAACCACCGCACACCGCCTAGAGCGTCCTAGGAGGGTGGGGTAAAGAAATGCCGGATGATCCCGAAGGATCATCCGGCATTTCAGGGCGTGCAGGGTCAGCCGTGCGCCTTGCCTCGGCCGCCGGGGCCGAGCTTCTTGCGGGGGCGTACGGAGATCTCGATGGGGCTGCCCTCGTACCCGAACTCCTCGCGGAGCTTGCGCTCGACGAAGCGCTGGTAGCCGGCGTCCAGCGGGCCGGTCGTGAAGAGCACGAACCGCGGCGGCGCCACCCCGGCCTGGGTGGCGAACAGGATGCGTGGCGCGCGTCCGCCGCGCACCGGGTGCGGGGTGGCCTGCACCAGCGCGGTCAACCACTGGTTGAGGTGCGCGGTCGGCACCCGGGTCTCCCAGCTGGCGAGGGCCTTGTTCAGGGCCGGGGCCAGCTTGTCCACCGCGCGGCCGGTCATCGCCGACAGGTTCAGCCGGATCGCCCAGGGGATGCGGCGCAGCTCCCGGTCGATCTCCTTGTCCAGGTAGTACCGGCGGTCGGCGTCGACCAGGTCCCACTTGTTGAACGCGATGACGAGCGCCCGGCCCGCCTCCGTGACCATCGTCAGGATCCGCTGGTCCTGCTCGCTGATCGGCTCGCTGGCGTCCAGCAGCACCACGGCCACCTCGGCGGCCTCGATCGCGCCGGCGGTACGCAGGCTGGCGTAGTACTCGGTGCCGCTGGCCTTGCCGACCCGCTTGCGCAGACCGGCCGTGTCGACCAGCTGCCAGGTTTGACCGCCGATGTCGACCAGGCTGTCCACCGGGTCCACAGTGGTGCCGGCGACCGAGTCGACGACCGCCCGCTCCTCGCCGGAGAACCGGTTGAGCAGGCTGGACTTGCCCACGTTCGGCCGACCGACAAGCGCCACCCGGCGCGGCCCGCGCGGCCGGTTCTCCACGATCTCCGGGGCCTCCGGCAGCGCGGCGAGGATGGCGTCCAACAGGTCACCGGAGCCACGCCCGTGCAGCGCGGACACCGGGAACGGCTCACCGAGACCGAGCGACCACAACGAGGTGGCCTCCATCTCGATGGCCGTGTTGTCGGCCTTGTTCGCCACCAGGATCACCGGCTTGGCGCTGCGCCGCAGCATCTTCACCGCGGCCTCGTCCACGTCCGTGGAGCCCACCATCGAGTCGACCACGAAGAGGACCACGTCGGCGGTGACCACCGCCGTCTCGGCCTGCGCCGCGATGGCCGCGGCCCGGTCCTTCGCGTCCGGTTCCCAACCGCCGGTGTCCACCACGGTGAACGACCGGCCGTTCCACTGCGCGTCGTACGGCACCCGGTCGCGGGTCACGCCGGGGACGTCCTCGACGACCGCCTGTCGACGGCCGATGATCCGGTTGACCAGGGTGGACTTGCCCACGTTCGGACGACCCACCACGGCCACCACCGGCTGCGGGCCGGTCGGCTCCTCGACGGCGACGTCGGGCTCGCGCAACTCAACCCATCCACCTGGATCGCTCATGCCACGCCCCGCTCGGTGAGCAGGTCACGCAGCCGGAGCACGACCTCGTCGATGCCCAGCTCGGTGGTGTCCAGCACGACGGCGTCCGGCGCCTGGGCCAGCGGGTTGACCTTGCGGGTCGAGTCGAGCCGGTCCCGGCGGGCCAGGTCGGCGGCGGTGGCCGCCACGTCGGCGGCGTCCTCGGCGCTGCGCCGGGCGGCACGGGCCGCCTCGGAGGCGGTGAGGAAGACCTTCAGGTCGGCGTCCGGCGCCACGACCGAGCCGATGTCGCGGCCCTCGACCACCATCCGACCGGCGTTTTCGATCATCTCGCGCTGTCGGGCGACCAGCAGCTCACGGACCGCCGGCACCGCGGCCACGGCGGAGACCGCCCCGGTCACCTCGGGGCCGCGGATCTCCGCGTCCACGCCCACGCCGTCGACGCTCACGGCGTACCCCTGCGGATGGGTGCCGATGTGCAGCTTGACCTCGCTGGCGACCTTGGCCACCGACGCGGCGTCGGTGAGGTCCACGCCGGAGCGCAGCACGGCCCACGTGATCGCCCGGTACATCGCCCCGGTGTCCAGGTAGCGCGCACCGATGTCGGCGGCGAGCCGCCGCGACACGGTGGACTTACCCGAACCGGACGGCCCGTCCACAGCGACCACACATCGCCCGGCCCGTACGTTTTCCTCCACCGTGTCCTCCTCAGCCCGTACCTCACGGATCGCCCGGTGCTCTGGCGCCGCAAGCGGTTTGTCAATCGTCATCAATCATGCCCGGGATCCGTGGCGGACCCACGCGCGCCGCCGCCCGAGGCGACCCACGCCACCTCCGGCGGCCGCGTTCCGGCCGTCGCGAGCCTACCGGCAGCCGTACCCCGAACTCGGGGGTCAGTCACCCACCGCGTTGAACAGGGCGGCGACCTCGGCGTTGGTCAGGCGCCGGAGACGCCCGGTGCGCAGGTCGCCCAACCGGATCGGACCGATGGAGGTACGCACCAGACGGGTGACCGGGTGCCCGACCTCGTCCATCAACCGCCGGACGATGTGCTTGCGCCCTTCGTGCAGGCTCAGCTCCACCTGGGCGGATTTACCCAGGGTGCCCACCACCTTGAACGAGTCGACCTTGACCGGCCCGTCCTCCAGCTCCACGCCCGCGAGGAGCCGCTTGCTGAGGTTGCGCGGGATCGGCCCGACCACCTCGGCGAGGTAGGTCTTGAGCACCTCGTACGACGGGTGCATGAGCTTGTGCGCGAGGTTGCCGTCGTTGGTGAGCAGCAGCAGGCCCTCGCTGTCCGCGTCGAGCCGCCCGACGTGGTAGACCCGCTGATCCAGCCGCCTGCCGATGAAGTCGGCCAGCTCGGTGCGTCCCTTCTCGTCCGCCATGGTGGTGACCACCCCACGCGGCTTGTTCATCGCCACGTAGACCAGGCGGATGTCGACCTGGAGGCGCTCGCCGTCCACGTGGATCACCGCGGTGGCCGGGTCGACCTTGTCGCCGAGCTTCGCGACGCGCCCGTCCACCGTCACCCGCCGCCGGAAAATCAGGTCCTCGCAGGCACGCCGGGAGCCCACGCCGGCGGCGGCGAGCACCTTCTGCAGGCGCTCCGCGCCCTCGTAGACGGGGGCGTCGGATTTCGGGGAACGGTTATCGGGTCGCATCAGCAAGCTCTTCTACGTCGTCGGGCAGGAAGGGTGCGAGGGGTGGCAGCTCGTCGACGGTGTTCAGCCCGAGCTTCTCCAGGAACAGCGTGGTGGTCCGGTAGAGGAACGCCCCGCTGTCCGGTTCGGCGCCGCACTCCTCGATGAGGCCGCGGGTGACCAGCGTACGGATGACGCCGTCGCAGTTGACACCCCGGATGGCCGAGATCCGCGACCGGGTCACCGGCTGCTTGTACGCGACCACGGCCAGAGTCTCCAACGCCGCCTGGGTCAGCCGCACGGACTGCCCGTCCAGGACGAACCGCTCGACGTACGTAGCGTATTCCGGCCGGGTGTACAACCGCCAACCGCCCGCCGCCCTGCGCAGCTCGAACCCGTGCCCGGCAGCCGTGTAACCGGCGGCGATCTCGTCGAGCATCGGCCCGATCCGCTCGGCCGGCTGCTCCAGCACCTGAGCCAGAACCAGCTCGCTGACCGGTTCGTCCACCACCAGGAGGATCGCCTCCAGCGCGCCCCGCAGCTCGGCGTCGGGCAGCTCGGGCGCGGGCTCCGGCGCGGCCGTCACCCGCCGCCGCCCCACAACCTCCCGCCGAGGTACGCCCCCAGCCCTCTCCCCCACCTGAGCCGCAGGAGTCTCGGCCACCCCGATCGCCTCGCGGGGCTCGGAGGGCTCGCTCGACTCGGCAGACTCAGCCGGCTCGGCAGACTCCGGCTCATGGAGGGGCGGTTCGCTTCCAAGATCTTCGGCGGACATCGGCGGGACGGTGACCGCCCCAGGTGCGTTTGCGGGTTGGTCGGTGTCGCGTTCCCCGTCGACCGCGACGGCGCTGGGAGCCTCGGGGAGCGTGCGGGTCCCGGGCTGCGCGGGCGCTTCGGGTGCACCGGCAGAAGCGGCAGCCTCGGCAGGTTCAGCAGCGTCGGAAGACTCGGCAGCGTCGGAAGCCTCGGCCTCCTCGAAAGACTCAACAGCCTCGGGAGACTCGGGCGTCTCGGCAGGGGTGAGGGCCGGTGGGCGGGGACGATTCCACGGCGGGACCCAGGCGGCGGCCTGGTCGGCCAGGGAGTCCCGGCGTTCCTCGTCACTCATCCCGCTCAACCTCCGTCGTTCCCGTTCCGCCCACGCCCGCGGACTCCGACCCGGCCTCCCCCGCCGGCTCCGGCCCGGCCACGAACGCCGATGCCGGCCCAGGCTCCCCCGCCGACCCAGGCTCAGGCTCGCGCGCCGGCTCCGGCCGCGAGGGCGGGTCGGGGTCGGCGGGGGTGCCGGCGTACTCGTCGACGTGCAGTTCGGTCTCGCCGTCAACCGGGCCGGTCCAGCGCACGGTCAGCTCCTCCAGGGCCTGCTCCTGCACGAAGGCCACCAGACCCTCCCGGTACAGCTCCAGCAGCGCCAGGAACCGCGCCACCACCTCCAGGGTGGCCTCGCAGTCCGCGCACAGCAGCGAGAACGTCGCCGTGCCGGCCCGGCGCAGCCGGGAGGCGAGGATCGCCGCGTGTTCGCGGACGCTGACCCGGACCATGTGCACGTGCGCGATGGACACCTCCGGCACGGGCTTCGGGGTCATCGCCCGCACGGCCAGCTTCAGCAGTCGCTGCGGGCCGATGCCGAGCACCAGGTCGGGCAGCGCCTCGGCGTAGCGGGGCTCCAGGCTGACCGCCCGGGGATACCGACGACCGCCGACCGCCTCCAGCTCGGCGATGTGGGCAGCGGCCTCCTTGTACGCCTTGTACTGCAGGAGCCGGGCGAAGAGCAGGTCGCGCGCCTCCAGCAGGGCCAGGTCCGCCTCGTCCTCCACCTCGGCGGCGGGCAGCAGCCGGGCCGCCTTCAGGTCGAGCAGGGTCGCGGCGATGAGCAGGAACTCGCTGGCCTCGTCGAGGTCCCAGCTGTCGCCCATGGCGCGGATGTAGGCGATGAACTCGTCGGTGACCGTGTGCAGGG
Source organism: Micromonospora sp. NPDC047557 (assembly GCF_043205095.1). Taxonomy (NCBI): domain Bacteria; kingdom Bacillati; phylum Actinomycetota; class Actinomycetes; order Micromonosporales; family Micromonosporaceae; genus Micromonospora; species Micromonospora sp. NPDC047557. Next base: position 22,553 of record NZ_JBIDDK010000024.1, read on the forward strand.
CCACCTCGGTGACGTCGAGCTTGTGCTTGCCGATCAGTTGCAGCAGCAGGTCGAACGGGCCGGTGAAGTTGGCCAGCCGCACCGTGAAGCCGGTGGCAGGCGGCTCGGCCGGCGGGGCGGCCGGCGGCACGCCGTCGACCACGGCCGCAGCAGCGGCTTCGGGCGGGTCGAGGGGTGGCGCGGTCACCGCACGACCGTAGTCCACGACACGGACACCTGGCGTTCCGGCTACCGCTCCGACTGGGCGGCGATCACCTCACGGGCCAACTGACGGTAGTTGCGCGCCCCGGAGGACGCCGGGTCCATCGTCGTGATCGGGGCGCCGGCCACGGTGGACTCGGGGAACTTCACCGTCTTGGTGATGACCGTCTGGTAGACCTTGTCGCCGAACGCCTCGACCACCCGCTGGAGCACCTGACGGCAGTGGGTGGTGCGGCTGTCGTACATGGTGGCGAGGATGCCTTCGAGTTCCAGGTCGAAGTTGAGCCGTTCGCGCACCTTGTCGATGGTGTCCAGCAGCAGCGCGACGCCGCGCAGGCTGAAGAACTCGCATTCGAGGGGGATGAGCACGCCGTGCGCGACGGTCAGCGCGTTGATCGCCAGCAGGCCGAGGGACGGCTGGCAGTCGATCAGGATGTAGTCGTACTCCTTGCGGACGGTCCGCAGCACCCGGGCCAGGGCCATCTCCCGGGCGACCTCGTTGACGAGCTGGATCTCGGCGGCGGAGAGGTCGATGTTGGCCGGCAGCAGGTGCAGACCCGCGACGTCGGTCTTGATGAGGACGTCCTCGGCGGTCACGTCGTCCTGCATGAGCAGGTTGTAGACGGACAGGTCGAGGTTGTGCGGGTTGACCCCCAGGCCCACCGAGAGCGCGCCCTGCGGGTCGAAGTCGACGAGCAGCACCTTGCGGCCGTACTCGGCCAGCGCCGCGCCCAGGTTGATGGTGGTCGTGGTCTTGCCGACGCCACCCTTCTGGTTGGCCATCGCGATGATGCGCGCGGGGCCGTGCCGGTCGGTGGGCATCGGCTCGGGGATCGGCTTGCGCATCGTGTAGGCAGCCGGGTCCGCGGGACCCAGGTCCGCGCCGAGCGTGGCCTGCTGCTCGCGGAGCTCCGACGTCCAGGTCTCGGCACGGTCACCGTTGCCAGCCATGTGCTCGTTGCCCCCTCCCGACGACCCACCCGGCGTCGGAGCCGTCCGACGTCCTTCGCGGCGCCGCTGCGCACCCCGGTCGTGTCGCCCCAGGAGGTCCGCGCCGATGCCGACTGTACGCCACCGACCAGCAGGGCGTTCGGCACCGGCCCGGCGTGTCGAAGCCGACGACGGCCGGGGTTCAGCCGAGGGCGCGTGGGTGGGCCGTGGCGTACACCTCGCGCAGCCGCTCGACGGTGACGAGGGTGTAGACCTGGGTGGTGGTCACCGAGGCGTGGCCGAGCAACTCCTGGACCACCCGGACGTCGGCGCCGCCGTCGAGCAGGTGGGTGGCGTACGAGTGGCGCAGGGTGTGCGGGGAGACCGCCGCGGCGCCCTCGACCGGCAGGCCGGCCCGCCCGGCGGCGCGGCGCAGGATGGCCCAGGCGCCCTGGCGGGACAGCGCTCCGCCGCGCGCGTTCAGGAAGACCGCGGGGGTTCCCTTACCGCCGGCGGCCAGAGCGGGGCGGGCCCGGACCAGGTAGGCGCGCACCGCCTCGACGGCGTACCCCCCGATCGGCACCAGCCGCACCCGGCCGCCCTTGCCGCGCAGCAGCACGGTGCCCTCGTCGGCGTCGAGGTCGTCGATCGCGGCGCCGATCGCCTCGGAGATCCGCGCTCCGGTGCCGTAGAGGAACTCCAGCAACGCCCGGTCGCGCAGCGCGAGCGGCGCGTCCTCGCCGGTCGCGGTGATCGCACCGGCGGTCTCCAGGAGCCGGACCACGTCGTCGACTCCCAGCGCGCGGGGCAGCCGGCGCGGCGGGGTGGGCGGGCGGACGTCGCGGCTGGGGTCGGCGCCGGCCAGCCCCTCGCGCAACGCGAAGCGGTGCAGGCCGCGGACCGCGCTCGCCGCGCGGGCGGCCGACGACACGGCGAGGGGCGGATGGTCGTCGTCGCCGGCGCGCAGCCGGGCCAGGTGCGACTCGACGACGCCGGCGCCGACCGACGCGAGGTCGGCGACGCCGGCGTCGGCCAGGGTCATGAGATAGCGCTCCAGATCCCGGCGGTACGAGGCGAGGGTGTTCGCGGACAGGCCGCGCTCGACGGTGAGGTGGTCGAGGTAGCCGCGGACGGCACGGCGCAGGGCCGGCGCGGGCTCCGCGCCCACGCCGGCCTGCTGCGCGACCCCGGTCAGACCGCCACCGCGCTAGGCCAGGACGTCGGCCAGCGGGAGCACGGTCATGCCGTGCGCCTCGGCGACCGGACCGTAGGTGACCTGGCCGTCGTGGGTGTTCAGACCCAGGGCGAGGGCCGGGTCGCGACGCAGCGCCTCGCGCCAGCCGTGGTTGGCCAACTCCAGGGCGTACGGCAGGGTGACGTTGGTCAGCGCGTACGTGCTGGTGTTCGGCACCGCGCCGGGCATGTTCGCCACGCAGTAGAAGATCGACTCGTGCACCTTGTAGACCGGGTCGGCGTGCGTGGTGGGGCGCGAGTCCTCGAAGCAGCCGCCCTGGTCGATGGCGATGTCGACGAGCACGCTGCCCGGCTTCATCCGGGAGACCAGCTCGTTGGAGATCAGCGTCGGGGCCTTCGCGCCGGGCACCAGCACCGCGCCGATGACCAGGTCGGCGTCGAGCACGGCCCGCTCGATCTCGTACGCGTTGGAGGCGACGGTCTGCAGGTGACCCCGGTAGATGGCGTCGGCCTGGCGCAGCCGGGCGACGTTCTTGTCCAGCAGCAGCACCTCGGACTGCAGGCCCAGGGCGATGGCGGCGGCGTTCATGCCGGAGACGCCGGCGCCGATGACGACGGTCTTCGCCGCGTACACGCCGGAGACGCCGCCGGGCAGCACGCCGCGCCCACCGCCGGTGCGCATCATGTAGAACGCGCCGACCTGCGGGGCGAGCCGGCCGGCCACCTCGGACATCGGGGCGAGCAGCGGCAACGACCGGTCGGGCAGCTCGACGGTCTCGTACGCGATGCCGGTGACCTTGCGGTCGACCAGCGCGTCCGTGCACGACTTGGAGGCGGCCAGGTGCAGGTAGGTGAAGAGCACCTGCCCCTCACGCATCCGGTGGTGCTCCTCGGCGATCGGCTCCTTGACCTTGAGCACCAGCTCGGCGGTGTCCCACACCTCGTCGGCGGTGGCCAGGATCTTGGCGCCCGCCGCGGCGAACTCCTCATCGGTGATGCTGGAGCCGACTCCGGCGCCGGACTCGACGAAGACCTGGTGGCCGCTGCGGGTGAACTCGTTGACGCCCGCCGGCGTGATCGCCACGCGGTACTCGTGGTTCTTGACCTCGCGTGGGATTCCGACCTTCACGATGCAGACACCTCTCTTCGGGGCTGGGTTCCCCCCGAGTGCTCGGTGCCGCGACGGCCCCATTGCCGCCACGGTCCACCGGTCCCGCCGGCGGCAGTCTAGGCCCGCCCGGCCCCGCCGGGAGCCAGCACAGTGGCATCCGGTGCCCGGGTGACCTGACGGAGTGTCAGGGCGCCGAACGGGCCGGCAGTGGGACGTCACCTCAGCCGTCAGGACAGTGTTCGCCCATTATCGTCCCATCTGCCGTGTGGCGGTGCGGACAGCCGGCGAGTGGATCACTAGTGTGTCCGCCCATGACCACTCCTCCTTACCAGCCGGGGTACGCCCCGGGTTACTCCGACAAGAGCAAGGTCGTCGCGGGCATCCTCGGCATCCTGCTCGGCACCTTCGGGGCCGGTCGGTTCTACACCGGACACACCAAGATCGCCGTTCTCCAGCTCGTCGTGAGCCTGGTGACGTGCGGCGTCGGCGCGCTCTGGGGCGTCATCGACGGCATCCTGATCCTGGTCAACGGCGGCACGGACGCGCAGGGTCGCCCGCTGCGGGACTGACCGCCGACACGTGAAGGGGCCCCGCGGCTGACCGCGGGGCCCCTTTTCGCGTACCGACCGATCGGGAAGGACCGGCGGCGGCGCTCAGCGCGGCAGCGGAGCCTCCGCCCGACGCAGCGCCGCGAAGCCGGTGTCCCGGGCGCGGGCCGCCGCGAGCAGGCCGGCCACCGCGGACGCGTTGGTGATCTCGCCGGCCAGGACCATGTCGACCGCCTCGTCCAGGGCCATCCGGACGATCTGCAGGTCGGCCTCCTCGTCGCGGCGCTCGTGACGCTCCCCCGCCGGCACGTCGGCCAGGTCCCGGGCGAGGTAGACCCGGACGATCTCGTTGGTGAACCCCGGCGAGCTGTGCAGGTCGACCAGCACGTCGATCCGCCCGGCGGTGAGGTCGGCCTCCTCGGCCAGCTCCCGCAGCGCGGCGGCCGGCAGCTCCTCACCGGAGACGTCCATCAGCCCGGCGGGCAGCTCCCACAGGTGCCGGCCGACCGGGTGCCGGTACTGCCGGATCAGCACCACCTGACCGGCGTCGTCGAGGGCCACCACGGCCACCGCCCCGACGTGCCGGACGAGGTCGCGCAGCGCGGTCCCGCCGCCCGGCATGGTCACCTCCTCGGTGACCACGTCGAAGATCCGACCCCGGTAGCGCTCCTCGCGGGAGCGCACCTCGTAGCGGTGCTCAAGAGCGCTCACGAGGCCGACGCGGCCTTCGTCGCGGCGCCGTTGCGGGCGGCCTTGCGCGCCGACGGGGCCTCCGACGCGGCCTCGGACGCGGCCTCCAGGTCGACCGGCAACTGGTCGGCCTGCGAGTACGTCACGGCGGCCTTGACGAACGACGCGAACAGCGGGTGCGGGCGGGTGGGACGGCTCTTGAGCTCCGGATGCGCCTGCGTGGCCACGAAGAACGGGTGCAGTTCCCGGTCCAGTTCGATGAACTCGACCAGCCGGCCGTCCGGGGAGGTGCCGGAGATGTGCAGGCCCGCCTTGGTCAGCGCGTCCCGGTAGGCGTTGTTGACCTCGTAGCGGTGCCGGTGCCGCTCGCTGATGTCGGTGCTGCCGTACGCCTCGGCGACGATCGAGCCGTCGGTCAGCGTCGCCGGGTACGCCCCGAGCCGCATGGTGCCGCCCAGGTCGCCCTTGCCGGCGACGATGTCCTCCTGGTCGGCCATCGTGGCGATGACCGGGTGCGCGGCCTGCTCGTCGAACTCCAACGAGTTGGCGCCGTCCAGGGCGGCCAGGTGCCGGGCCACGTCGATCGTCATGCACTGCAGGCCGAGGCAGAGGCCGAGCAGGGGGATGCCGTTCTCCCGGGCGTACCGGGCCGTGCCGATCTTGCCCTCGATGCCGCGGACCCCGAACCCGCCCGGGATGAGGATGCCGTCCACGCCGGCCAGGGCGGCCGCCGCGCCGGCCGGGGTGACGCACTCGTCGCTGGGCACCCACTTGAGCTGCACACGCGCCCGGTGACCGAAGCCGGCCGCCCGGATCGCCTCGCTCACCGACAGGTACGCGTCCGGCAGGTCGACGTACTTGCCGACCACGGCGACGGTGACCGTGTGCCGGGGCCGGTGCACGCGCTCCAGCAGGTCGTCCCAGCTCGCCCAGTCCACGTCCCGGAACGACAGCCCGAGCCGGCGCACCACGTACGCGTCGAGCCCTTCGCGGTGCAGCACCTTCGGGATGTCGTAGATGCTCGGGGCGTCCGGAGCGGCGACGACCGCCTCGGCGTCGACGTCGCAGTACAGCGACAGCTTCTCCTTGAGCTTCACCGGGATCTCCCGGTCGCAGCGCAGCACGATGGCGTCGGGCTGGATGCCGATGTTGCGCAGCTGCGCCACGGAGTGCTGGGTCGGCTTGGTCTTCAGCTCGCCCGACGGCGCCAGGTACGGCACCAGCGACACGTGCAGGTAGAAGCAGTTGTCCCGGCCCAGGTCGTGGCGGACCTGGCGGATCGCCTCCAGGAACGGCAGCGACTCGATGTCGCCGACGGTGCCACCGACCTCGGTGATGACCACGTCGGGCAGGACGCCGTCGTCGTCCGGGTCGGCCATCGCCAGGATCCGCGACTTGATCTCGTTGGTGATGTGCGGGATGACCTGGACGGTGTCGCCCAGGTACTCCCCCCGGCGCTCCTTGGCGATCACGTCGGAGTAGATCTGGCCGGTGGTGACGTTCGCCTTGCCGGACAACGCCCGGTCCAGGAAACGCTCGTAGTGCCCGACGTCGAGGTCGGTCTCGGCGCCGTCCTCGGTGACGAAGACCTCGCCGTGCTGGAACGGGTTCATCGTCCCGGGGTCGACGTTGAGGTAGGGGTCGAGCTTCTGCATCACCACGCGCAGCCCGCGCGCGGTCAACAGGTTGCCGAGGCTGGAGGCGGTGAGGCCCTTACCCAGCGAGGAGGCGACGCCCCCGGTGACGAAAATGTGCCTGGTCGTCCGTGCTGATGGGGCCAAGGCCTGCTCCCGTGTCGTCTGTCGCGGTCATGCAGACCGCCGTGCTCGATCAGCAAAGTGATCACGCGATCCACGGGATTCCACGGTAACACCTCTGCGGCGGGTACTCGCAGGCCGCACCCCGGGTGCGACAGGAACGGGTCACCCTGGCGACGCCCGACGGTCAGGAAGCGGCAACCTCGGTCGATGGCCGGGTGACCGGCGCGGCCGGTGTGTCCGCCGGTGTGTCCGCCGGTCGTCGCTGCGCCGGCGCGGAGGATGTCCCGGCCGCCGCGTCCGCCGCCGGACGCTCCGGCGGCGACTGGGCGGGCCCGTCGACCACCGCAGGGCCCACGGGCGCGTCCAGGCCCGGGGGCAGCACGACCGCTCGTGGGGGTGCTGCGGGCGGGCCGCCGATCGGCCGGGGATGACCCGCGCCCAGCGGTCCACCGCCACCGGTCGGACCGTCGCCTCCACCGGCTGGCCCGTCGCCACCGGAGCCCGAGTCGTCGTCGGCCCCGTTCTCCCGGGCACGGCCCGTGCCCGGGCGGGTCCGGTCGGCGGCATGCCCGAGCACCCGCAGCGACGCCAGCGCCGCCATCGGCACCACCAGGGCGGCCGCCGCGCCCGCCACGTCCAGCGCCGCGCCGTCGAGCACGCCGCCCAGCACCGCCGCGACCGCCGTGCCGCCCAGCGCGGCGCGGATCGCCGGGTAGATGCCGAACAGCCGCATCAGCCCGCCCCACGGCTGCAGCAGGGCGAACCACACCAGCAGCCCGCCGGCCAGCGCCAGCACTGTCAACGGGCTGTTCACCAACGTCTCGAAGTTCGCCGTGCTGGACCGGTGCACGGTGAACCCGCCGGTGCCGTCCGCGACCGCGGACAGGAACCGGCCGAGGCTCCCCCGCTCGGCCGCCGGGCGCCGCAGGTCCACCACGGCGAAGCCGATGCCGACCGCCAGTGCGGCCATGGTGGCCCACGCCAGTCGGGTGATGGTCAGCCAGCCGCCGGCGCTGATCGCCGCGGCCACGCTCAGCCCGGCGGTCAGCGCGATCGCGCCGACCGGGTCGGCGCCCAGGTACGGGCTGCCGACGACCACCACGGCGAGACCGCCCACGGCGACCATCACGGCGGGCCGCCAGCGGCGGTGCACCCGCTGGGCGAACCACCCGCCGGTCACCAGCGCGCCGGCGAGGAACACTCCCAGCCCGACGGTGCTCAGCCCGGCGTACCGGCCACCCTGCAACGCCGAGTAGCCGACCACGCTGTTGAGCTGCAGGCTCGACCCGGTGAGCACGTCCAGCCCGACGGTCAGGGTCGTGAGGCCGGCCACCGCGCCGAACGGGCCGAGCGTGTTCGCATATCCGGGGGCGAACCGGACCGCCGCGGTGCCCCCCGCGACCAGCAGCGCGGTGACCGCGCCGAAGATCCATCCGGGGTGTTCGCCCCGCCACCAGGGCACGGCGTCGGCGAGCAGCGCGGCCGGAACGGCCAACGCGGCCGCCACCAGCAGCAACTCCACCACCGCCACGACGCGGGCGGAGACCGGGGTCGGGCCGGCCGGGCCGGCGTGTGGTCGGGCCCGGCGCAGCAACGGCAGCACCGCCAGGGCCAGCAGCACCTGAAGCCCGGCGAGCAGGGCGAAGAACCGGCCGGAGACGGCCCGCTGGGCCGTCGCCTCCCGGTCGGCGTCCGCCGGCGCGTTGATCGCCTCCGTCAGGTCGGACGGGCGGCCACCGGTGCTGATCGCCGGCCGGCCGAGGAACAACCGCTCCGGCATCGGCCGTCCCAGCGCGGTCAGCGCCGTCGGCGCGAGGTCGACAAGTTGCAGGTAACCGTCGCGGCCGGTGCTGGCCGAGGTGAGCCAACCCCGCTCCCAGCCCGGCCCGTCGGCGACCACCACGTGCAGCCGCGACGGCTGCTCGGTGTCGGAGATTCCGGCCACCAGCACCAGCGACCGCTCCGGCCGGGCGGCCAGGACCCGGGCCAACTGGGCGTCGGCCGCCCGCGCCTGCTCGGCGCGCGCCGCCGGGTCGCTCCCCTCGACCGTGCCGAGGTCGACGATGCTCAGCACACACGAGCCGAGCAGCCGGCGCGGATCGGCCGGCAGACCCGCGGCATACCGGTCGACCCGGCCGAACGGGCGGGCGGCGGCCACGGCGGCGCCCGGACCCACGGCGACCGAGCAGCGCACCGACTCCGACAGCGACCCGGGCATGGTGCCCCAGGGCAGCCGCTGCTGGTTGTACTGGACCACGCTCTCCTGGTCGGGCAGGTTCGCGCCGATCCCGTCCGGTTGCTCCACGGCCACGCCGGCGGGCGGGCAGCCGCCATCGGGCCGGGTGGCGTTCCACGCGGCGAAGCTCCCCGCGCCGAGGGTCAACCACCCGTCGACCGGGCAGGTGGGCCGGTGCGCCGACCGCACCGACAGGGAGCCGATCGAGCCGTCCCGGGCCATCCGCCACAGCGTCGGGGTGCTCTGCTGGTCGACGTCCTCCCAGCGCAGCCCGGCGATCCCGGCGAGCACCACGAAGTCGGCGGTGCGCTGCGGGGTGCCCTGGGGTGGCCGGGCGGACAGCGCGGTGACGCCCAACACCACCACGAGCACGGTCAACAGGGCGGGAGCGAGTCGACGCAGCATCACCGGTGTCCCGTCATCGGCGCGTCGGAGCCGGGGGCCGCCGGAGGAGTCGAACGGGCGGCCAGTTCGGCGTAGAGGGCCGCCAGCAGGGCCACCGTGTCCGCCTCGGTGGGCCACGTCGCCGCCCGCTCGGCGCCGCGCCGACCCAGCTCGGCCCGGGCCTGCGGGTCGTCCAGCAGCGCGCGCACCGCCGCGTCGACCGCGTCCACGTCGCCGGCGGGGACCAGCGCGGCGGCGTCGCCGACCAGCTCCGGCAGGCCACCCACCGCGGTCGCCACCAGCGGCACGCCGGCCCGCATCGCCTCCTGGGCGAACAACTGCCGGGCCTCCCAGTCGCTGGTGACCACCGCGAGGTCGGCGCCGGCAAGCAGGTCGGCCACGTCGGTGCGGTGCCCCAGCAGGGTCACCGGGGCTCGGGCCGCCGAGGTCCGCGCGGCCAACGGCAGGTACGCCGGGCCGCTCCCGGCGATCACCACGACCGGCGGCGGGGTACGCGTACGCCAGCGGGCGGCCGCGTCGATCAGCACGTCGTAGCGCTTCTGCGGGTGCAGCCGCCCCACCGAGACGAGCAAATGCTGCTCCGGTCGTACGCCGAACTCGGCGCGCACGGCGGCGCGGCGTCGACGCGGCGCGGGCAGCGTCGGGGCGGCGACCGGGGCGAGTCGGGCGTCGGCGGCGCCCAGCGCGGCGGCCCGCTCGACCAGGTCGGTGGAGGCGCCGAGCGCCACCCGGACGCCCCGGGCGACCACCCGCTCGACGAACCGCGAGACCCCGCCGCGCAGGCCGCCCGCGAGGACGGCGTTGTGCCAGGTCACGATCAGCGGGGCGGACGGACGGGCCAGCACGGCGACGAGACCGGCGCGCAGGCCGTGGGCGTGCACCACGTCGACGCGGGCCGCGGCGAGCGCCCGCCGCAGGGCGAGCACCGCCCGCGCGTCGGCGGGGGTCGGGCTGGCCGGGATCTCCACCGGCTCGAAACGCGCGCCGACGCCGGTGAAGTCGAACTGCTCCTGCGTGGCCGCCGGCCCGCAGACCAACACGGTGGCACCGGCCGCGACGAGCCCGCGCGCCACCGAGCGGACGTGCTGGCCGACCCCACCGGTGCTGGAAGCCAGTAGCAGCGCCACGGAGCCCGACCAACCGTTGGTCTCCGTCATGCCGGCCACCGCCGGTTGGTGTTGACAACGCTCACCGAACCGCCGTCTCCTTCCCGTCGCCCCGCTCCGGGGGGACCGCGCCCGGCGCCGACGTGCCGGCCCGGCCCCGCGGCCCTCGCCGGCCGAGGCGGCGTACCACCCCGGTCAGTAGCGGCCGTACGTCCCGCCGGTCGACGAACCAGACCACGACGAGGAACACGACACCGACCAGAACCCCGGACAGCATGCCCTGACCGAGTGCGGCGGCCGTCGTCGGGGTGCCGCCGTCCAGCCTGTCGAGCCAGCGGCTCACGCCCAGCCCGGCGAGCGCGGCGAGCAGCCCGGCGAGGCCACCGGCCGCACCGGCGCGCCCCGCGCCGGCCAGCGCCGGCCGGCCGGCGCTGCGCAGCACCGCCGTGACGAGCAACACGCCGAGCACCACCATGCCCACCGAGTTGGCGGACGTCACGGCGAGCACCCGGTCGGTCAACGGCAGGATCGCGCCGAGCAGCAGGACGACGGGCGGCACCACCAGGAAACCGACGGCGGTCGCGGCGGTCGCCGCCCGGGTCTCCCCGCGCGCGTAGAGCGCCCGGGTGAGGATCGCGAATAGGCCGTAGCCGACCAGGCCCGGGGCGTACCCGATGATCGCGGCGGCGGCGGTCGGCGCGGTGGACGCGGGGAAGAAGAAGTGCCCGACGGGCCCCGCGGTCCCGACCAGCGCGGCCGCGCCGAGGCAACTGAACAGCAGCACCCCCCGCACGGCCGGCGCCAGGGTCGCCCGGTAGCCGTCCTCGTCGCCGGCCGACCGCGCCGCCGCGAGCGTCGGATAGGCCGCCACGGCAAGCGGCACCGCCAGCACCGCCCACGGCAGCAGGTAGACGGTCTGCGCCAGGTTGTAGACGCCCGGGTTGCTGCGCGCGCCCGCGGTGACCTGGTTCAGGCTGACGATCAGGGCGATCTGCTGCGTGGTGACGGTGACCGCGCCCGCCACCGCCAACCCGCCGACCCGGGACCGCGCGTCGGCGGGGAACCCGAACCCGGGCCGCAACCCCAGGCGCAGTCGGCGCACCGGTACGAGCAGCGACAGCGACAGCGTCACCACGCCCAGGGTGGTGCCCGCGGAGAGCAGCAACTCGCCGCCGGGGCTCACCCCGGCGACGGTGGCGTACCGGCCCTGGGTGGCGGTGAACCCCAGGTAGACGACGATCACGGTGAGGCTGGACAGCAGCGGGGCGAGCACCGGCCAGGCGAAGCGCCGGTGCGCCTGCAGCACCCCGGTGAGCACGATGCCGACGCCGTACAGCGGTAGCTGCGGCGCAAAGACCCGCAGCATCCGTACGCCGCTCTGCTGCTGGGCGTCGGTCAGGTGGTGGCCCAGCGACTCGACCACCGGGCCGGCGAACAGCACCACGACCAGCGCGAGCGGCACCAGCAGGGCCAGCGTCCAGCTCAGCAGCGCGCCAGTGGTCCGGGCAACCGCCGCGCGGTCGCCGGCCTCGACCGCCCCGGCCAGCAGCGGTACGACGAGGCTGGCCAGCGCGCCACCGGCGACGATCTCGAAGATGAAGTTCGGCACCGCGTTGGCCACCACGTAGGCGCCGCCCAGGTCGGTCGGGGCGAGGCTCCAGGTGAAAACGGCGGTACGGCCGAAGCCGGCGAGCCGGCTGAGCACGGTGAGGACGGCGATGAGCGCGGCTGCCCCGGCCAGCCGGCCGGCGCCGGCGAGGGGTGCCGGTCTGGTCACGTCAGTCGGCGCGTCGGCCCAGTGCGTCGAGCTGGCGCAGGCCCGGAGTCCGTTGGATCACCGCAGTGAAACTGACCTTCTCGCTGGCGGCGGTGAGCCCGGCGAGCACGGCCAGCAGACCGGCCCGACCGAGCGGGCCGCTGCGGGCGGCGAGCGCGACGCCGAGCAGGGCGCCGAGCGCGTTCGCGCCGCTGTCGCCGAGCATGACGTCCTCGGACAGGTCGTCGCGGAGCAGGCCGGCGGCGGCGCCGGCCGCGCCGGCGGCGATCCCGCCGTGCGGGCCACCGGCCAGCGGCACGCCCAGCAGCAGCCCGGACTTGATGGCCCGGCCGGGCCGCAGGTCGAGCAGGTTGAGCAGGTTGGCGGTGCCGGCGATCACCCCGGCGCCGAGCAGCACGTCGACCCCCCGGCCGAGCGCGCCGTGGCGCTGCCGGCGCGGGTGCGCGGCGACCCGCGGGTCGGCGGCGAGCAGCGCGGCCGCGCCCAGCCCGGCCGCGCCCACCCCGATGATCTTGACCAGCCCGGCGGTGACGCGTCCCTCGCGCAGCGCGGCGAGGTGCCCGGCGAAGCCCTTGGCCGCCTTCTGCTCCGGACGCGCTCCGACCACATCGTCGTAGAGCCCGACACCGCCGGCGCCGAGACCGGCGACCAGGGCGGCGCCACCGGAGGCGGCGCTGGTGGCGCCGAACACGCCCGCGGCGGTCGCACCGGCGGCGAGCGCCGGCCCGGCGGCCAGGGTCACCGTCCGGCCCCGGAAGTTGGTGCGCTCCAGCGCCGGCCCCACCGGGGCGGTCCGCACCTCACGCAGGGCGTACCGGGCGGCGGCGGCACCGGCCCCGGCGATCAGCAGCCGGCCCAGCATCCTCACGCCGTCACCTCGCTCGGGCGCAGGGTCGCCCGCTCAGGCGCGTCGGTTCCGGACACCGGGGTACGTCGTTCGCTCACTGGGGCAGTCTAGGCAGCAGGGACGCGGCATTGTCGCCGACGCCGTACTGGCCGGCCTTCTTCTCGGTGAGCTGCTGCACCAGGGCGAGGCTGGTGACCAGTTGGCCCTGCACGGTGTTGGCGTTGTCGACCGTGGAGATGGTCTGCGACAGCACCGGGTCACCGCGGACCACGGACACCACGTTGCCACCGGCGGAGCCGTTGCCGCCCACCACGATCGACCCGGTCCGGTCGAACTGTTCGGCGATCTTGACGACCGACTCGTCCCGCTTCTCGGAGTCCTTGTCGACGTACGGCTGCCCGCTGACCACGACGACAGCCTCGGCCGGTCCGGTGACCTTGTTGTTGTCGGTGGTCAGGTAGCCGGCGTTGTTGTACGCGGCGAGCACCGCCCGCCGGTCGGCGTCGCTGACCGGCGCGGTGCCCTGCGCCCGGTCCAGCAGAACGCTGGCCAGCAGCGCGCTGGAGGTCTCCACGCCGTGGCCGTTGCCCGGCAGGCCGGTGGTCTGCGCGGTCGGCCGCGCGGCGGTGACGGCCAGCTCCAGCAGGTTGGAGTTGTTGTCCGGGTTGATGAACTTGTCCTGCAGGTCGACCCGGCCGGTGATGGTGGCGCCGGCGAGCTGGAGCTTCTTGAGCACGCCCTCGGTGTGGTCGCGCCCGTTGGGCAGGCTGAGCACCACCACCCGGCGCCCGGTGAGGGTGCCCGGCAGGACGACCTGGGACACCTGCTCGGCGAACTCCTCCTCCAGACCGAGCTGCTTCTCCATGCTGTTGACCTGCTGACGCAACTGCTGGTTGTCCTTGCGCAGACCGGTGACCTGCTCCTTGAGCGAGTCGGCGACCGGGCCGTTGAGGGCGGCTGTGCCGACCACCAGACCGATCGCCAGAGCCAGGAACACCGCGGTGAGGGACACCACGTGGTAGCGAAAGTTGATCACGCTTGCAGCCTCTTGATCGGTCGGGAACTAGAAGAGCCGGTACAGCTGGAACACGAAATTGTCCCACCACTCGGCGACCACGCCCAGGTACGCCTTCCCGACGGTGGAGACGGCCACCGCGGAGGCCATCGCCGCGATCGCCGAGAGCACCAGCAGCAGCAGCGACGAGCCGGAGATGCTCTGCCGGTAGAGCCGGCTCACCCCCTTGGCGTCGACCAGCTTGCCCCCGACCTTCAACCGGGTCAGGAACGTGGAGGCCATTCCGCCGCGTCCCTTGTCCAGGAACTCGACGAGCGTGGCGTGGGTGCCGACCGCGACGAGCAGGGACGCGCCCTTCTCGTCGGCCAGCAGCATCGCCAGGTCCTCGCTGGTGGCCGCGGCCGGAAAGGTGATGGCCGGGACGCCGAGGCCGTTGACCCGGGGCAGGCCGGGCGCCCGCCCGTCGGGGTAGGCGTGCACGATCACCTCGGCGCCGCAGCGCAGCACGTCGTCGGTGACCGAATCCATGTCCCCGATGATCATGTCGGGGGTATAACCGGCCTCGACCAGCGCGTCCGCGCCGCCGTCCACGCCGATCAGCACCGGCTTGAACTCCCGGATGTACGGGCGCAGCACGTCCAGGTCGGCCTTGTAGTCGTAGCCGCGCACCACGATCAGGCAGTGCCGACCCTGGATCTGGGTCTGGATGTCCGGAACGCCGACGCCGTCGAGCAGCAGGTCGCGTTCCTGGCGCAGGTAGTCCATCGTGTTGGCGGCGAACGCCTCCAACTGCACCGACAGCCCCTCCCGGGCGTCGGACATCGCCTTGGCGACCGACTCGGCGTCCTGCAGGGTGCCGTGCGCCACCGGCTCCTCGCCGGCGAAGACGGTGTTGCCCTCGATCCGGACCTGGTCGCCCTCGCGGATCCGCTCGAAGACGCCCTCCCCGAGATCGTCCAGGAGCGGGATGCCGGCGGCGATCAGCACCTCCGGCCCGAGATTGGGGTAGCGGCCGGAGACCGACGGCTTGGCGTTGAGCACCGCCGCGACACCGACAGCGACCAACGAGTCGGCCGCCACCCGGTCCAGGTCGACGTGGTCGATGACCGCGATGTCACCGGGGCGCAGCCGGCCGACCAGCCGTTTCGTCCGGCGATCAAGGCGCGCGGTGCCGAGGACTCTGCCCGGCTCCGCGTTTCGGTTCCGGCGCAACGTGGGTAGACGCATCGTGACCATCCTGGCATGTGAGGCAGGCTTTTCTGTCGCGACATGCCTGAGCAGGGCCGCCTACCCAGGGAAGCACACGTCGGCACAAGCCGGTGTGCTTGCGCTCACAATACGCGGCGTCACAACCGCCTTTCCTTGGCGGCCACGGCCAGCAGCTCCTCGGCGTGGGCGATACCCAGATCCGAATCGGGCAAACCGGCGAGCATCCGGGCCAGTTCGCGGGCGCGTTCGGTGTCCTCCACGACCCGCACCCCGCTGGTGGTCACCGCGCCGCCGGTGTCCTTCGCCACGACGAGGTGCCGATCGGCGAACGCGGCCACCTGCGGCAGGTGGGTGACGACCAACACCTGGTGGCTGCGGGCCAGCCGGGCCAGCCGACGGCCGATCTCCACCGCAGCCTGGCCGCCGACGCCCGCGTCGACCTCGTCGAAGACCAGCGTGGGCGGGCCACCCGAGCCGGCGAAGACCACCTCGATGGCGAGCATCACCCGGGACAGCTCGCCGCCGGAAGCGCCCCGCTGCAACGGCAACGACGGCGCGCCCGGGTGGGCCAGCAACCGCAGCTCCACCTCGTCGCCGCCGTCCGCCGCGACACCCGCCTCGACGCCGTTGATCGTCAGCGTCGGCTCGGCCCGCCCGGCCGGCCGGGGCAGCACCGCCACCTCGATCCGGGCGTGCGGCATGGCCAGACCGGCCAGCTCGACGGTGACCTGGTCGGCGAAGCGGACCGCCGCCTCCTGCCGGGACACGGACACCCGGGAGGCCAGGTCGGCCACCTCGCCGGCCAGCCTCTGCCCCTCCCGGTCCAGCTCGTCGAGCAGGTCGTCGGAGGTGTCCAGGTCGGACAGTCGGGTGCGGGCCCGGTCGGCCCAGGCGATGACCCCGTCGACGTCGTCGGCGTACTTGCGGGTCAACGCCCGCAGCGCGGCCCGCCGCTCGTAGACGTGCTGCAACCGGGCCGGGTCCGCGTCGAGCGTCGCCAGGTACGCCGACAGCTCCGCGGAGACGTCGGTGACCAGCGTGGCCGCCTCCTCCAGGCGGGCCGCCAGCTCGCCCAGCGCCGGGTCGGTGCCGGCCTGCGCCTCCAGGGTGCGCCGGGCCGTGCCGAGCAGCGCCGCCGCGTCGGGTGTCTCGTCGGCCGCCTCCGCGCCGCCCGCCACGCACTGCTGGGCCACCTGCGCGGCCGTCCGCAGGCCCTCGGCGTGCTCCAACCGCTGCGCCTCGGTCTTGAGCTCGTCGTCCTCGCCGGGCTGCGGGTCGACGCGGGTGATCTCGTCGAGGCCGAGTCGCAGCAGGTCGGCCTCCTGGTTGCGCTCGCGGGCGTTGCGCCGCCGGTCGGCCAGGTCGTCGACCACCCGCCGCCACCCGGTGTACGCCTCGCGCAGCGCGTCGAGCAGCTTCTCGTGCGCCGGCCCGGCGAACCGGTCCAGAGCGGCCCGCTGCTCGGCGGGGCGCAGCAGCCGCAACTGGTCGGACTGGCCGTGCACGGCCACCGCCTGCTCGCCGACCTCGCCCAGCATCGACACGGGCATGCTCCGGCCACCGAGGTGGGCCCGGGAGCGGCCCTCCACCGTCACCGTGCGGCTGAGCAGCAACGAGCCGTCCTCGTCGGGCTCGCCACCGGCGTCACTGATCCGGGCGTGCACCGTGTCGGCGACCCGGCCGGAGAGGCGTAGCCGCCCCTCGACCACGGCCCGGCCCGGTTGGGCACGGACCCGCCCGGCGTCGGCCCGGCCGCCGAAGAGCAGGCCGAGGCCGGTCACCACCATCGTCTTGCCGGCACCGGTCTCGCCGGTGATGACGTTCATCCCGCCGGTCAACGGCAGCGTGGTGTCCTCGATGACGCCGAGTCCGGTGATGCGCAGCTCTTCCAGCACAGCACCCGACAGTAGACGCGAGGGCCGACACTTGACCAGCCGACGGGCCCCACGACCGGGCCCCGGCACGGCCCGCACCTTACCGACGTACAGTCTTGCCCCGTGTCGGACGTGATCGGCCTGACCCCCGCCGAGGAAGAGCTCTACCGCTGCCTGCTCCAGCTCACCACGGCCCGCGTCGACGAGCTGGTCCACCGGCTGCGACGGCCCCGGGCGCAGGTCGTCGAGCAGGTCGAGGCGCTGCGGGCCAAGGGTCTGGTGCAGCCCACCGACAACGACCCGGACGCCCCACTGCGCCCGACCGCCCCGGACGTCGCCCTCGGCGCCACGCTGCTGCGCCGCCAGGAGGACCTGGAGGCGGCCCGGCGCCGGGTCACCCAACTGGCCGAGGAGTACCGCTCCGGGCTGCGCCGCCACCACGTGGACCACCTGGTCGAGGTGATCCGGGGCGGTCGGGTGCTACGCGACCGGCTGCGCGACCTGCAGAACTCGGCCCGCGACGAGGTGCTGTGGTTCTGCCGGGCGAACCCCCTCGCCATGGCCGGCCCGGAGAACGTCGAGGAGTTCGACGCGCTGGCCCGCGGGGTGACCTACCGGGCCATCTACGAGCGGGACCTGCTGCTGGAGCCGGGCGCGCTGGCCGACCTGGCCAAGGGGGTGGCCGCCGGCGAGCAGGCCCGCGTGCTGGACCGGCTGCCGGTCCGACTGGCCATCGTGGACGCGCGTACCGCCATCTGCCCGCTGGTGCCCGACCGCGACGGCGGCGAGCCGAGCGCCGCGGTGATCGGCCGCAGCCAACTGCTCGACGCGCTGCTGGCCCTCTTCGAGAGCCACTGGCGGGTGGCCACCCGGCTGCGACTCGACGACCCGCTCGCCGCCACCGAGAGCTGGCGCGACGAGGCCGACGACCGTCCGGTCGACGGCTACCAGCCCGACGCCGACGAGGCCCGGCTGCTGTCGCTGTTCGTGGCCGGCGTACCGGACAAGTCCATCGCCTCCCAGCTCGGGGTGAGCCGCCGGACGGTGCAGCGCCGCCTCGCCGACCTGATGGACGCCGCCGGCGTGGACACCCGACCCGGGCTGGCGTTCCAGGTCGCCCGGCGCGGCTGGCTCTGAACGCGGCAGGGCCCGCCGTCGGAAGCGACGGCGGGCCCTGCCGGACACGCTCGGAGTCAGCGCAGCCCGTACGCGCGCAGCACCGTCTGGTCGACGGAGTTCCCGGCCCGGTCGGTGGCGTGCACCCGCAGCGACACGGTTCCGCGCCCGGCCGGCACGGTCGCGGTCCAGCGGGTCCCCGACCCTCTGGTCGGCGCGGGCCGCCAGGTGACGCCCTCGTCGAAGGAGACCTGCACCGTCAGGCTGGTGCCCGTCGGCGCGGCGACTCCCCTCGGCTGGCGCAGGGTCAGCCCCAGTTGGTGCGGCCGGTTGCCGGGTACGGTGCCGAGCAGGTCGGCCGGCACCCGGTAGTCCACCTGCAGCAGCGACAGCGGCACGGCGGCGTCACCCGCCGGCCGGGCCGAGCTGAACTGCCACGCCGTGTCGGTGCGGGTGGCCCAGCGCCACTGGTCCGAGGCCCGCCGCGTCGTCACGTCGAGGCGGTAGCGGGCCGCCCCGGCGGTGGTCGGCACCGGCGCCCAGCCGCCGGACAGGTCGGCGATCTGCTGACCGTCGCGGCTGAGGCGAGCCTCGACGGTGTCCGCCTCCTCGCTGTTGCCGGCCACGCTGTAGTGCCCGTCGGCGTCGACGAACTCGGGGACCCGCACGTCCAGGCTGTCGACCGTCCGGGTGGGCACCGGCGTCCCGCTGGCCGGCACGGCCGGACGGACCACCGGCGCGTGCCAGGTCTCGGTCTCCCGGTCGTCGGCGGCGTACCGCCGGGGCTCCTGGGTCAGCCCACCGGTCACCTGCCCCCACTGCATGAACATCTCCTTGTGCAGCACCCGGTGCTGCCACCAGTTGTCCCCGGCGCTGACGAACTCCTGCCGGGTGGTCCCGTTGCGGACCAGGCGCTGGTCGTCGTTCCAGGAGTACTCCTGCCACGGGCGCCAGCCGAACCGCTCCTCGGTGGCCCAGCCCGCGCCGGTGTCGCCGTAGCTGGTGGTCACCTCGGCGGTGTTCGCCGCGGTCACCGTGTGCACGATCCGCTCCGGCACCCGGCCCTTCGACACCTGCCACACGTCGTACAGGTACGGGCTGTCCACGGTCAGCGTCAGGTCCAGCGTCGCCCGGCCCTTGCGCGCCGCCGCGATCAGCCGCTGCCCGTCGTCGTACGCGACGACCATCGCCGGGATGGGCAGCCGCTCCCCCGCCGGCCGCCAGACCGTCCACGCGGTCTGGTCCTGCGGCCGGACGATCAGCACCGCCGCGGCGCCGGCCGCCGCCGCGGCGGCCACCTGCTCATCCTCGTTGCGGTTCGGGTCGGCGGCGAGCAGCGCTGCCGCGCCCCGCACCCGGGCCAGCTCGGCCGGGGTTCCGGTGCCGGCCCAGACCAGCGGCAGTTTCCGTCGACCGGTCGGCGCCGGGGACGTGCCCAGCAGGTTGATGTCCGACGGGCCGGACACCCCGCTGATCGTGGCGTCCACCATGGGCGCGACGAGCTGCCAGCGCGAGGCGAACTCGAACTCGCCCTGACGCACCTGGCGGGTCGGCGTGACGTTGACCTGCTGAACCGTGCTGTAGGCCATCACGCCGTGGTCGATCTGCCGGCCGTTGCCCAGGACCCGGTGCACGTAGAAGCTGAGCGTGGCCCGCTGCTCGCTGGGCTTCGGCGTCTCGATCCGCACCGGCGTGCCCGTGCGGGCGTCGAGCACGACCGTCAGGTCCCGGTCGACGGTCAGCTCCGGCTCGACGGCCTCGGTCAGCTGCTCGTCGAGGGGGGCGCCGTGCTCGACCAGCGCGGTCAGCAGGTAGGTGCCCTCCTCGACCCGCAGGGTGCCCTCGCCCGGCCACCAGCCCCAGTAGTCCGACTCGGGCTGCTCACCGAAGAGGGTCAGGGCAGGCGAGAGGGTCAACTGACCCTGCCGGCCCAGCACCTTGATCGTGACGTCGTGGATCGGACCGCTGACGGTGAGGCCCACCGGCGTGCGTACGGCGACACCGTCCGCGCCGGTCGCCACCAGCCAACCGCCGTGCGGGCCCCGGGCCAGCTTCGCCGGGTCGGCGCGCAGCGGCACCGCCACGCTACCGCCCGCCGGCACGGTCACCTCGCCGGACGCGACGACGACGCCGTCGTTCTCGGCCGCGCCGCTGTCCAGGTTGCGCAGGTCCAGGGCCAGCCGCAGGGTCCGCGCGACCGCCGTGTCGTTGGTGTACGTCACGGTGCGCTCGGCCACCGGTCCGCCGGTGGTGACCCGGCCAAAGTCGGCGGTGGCCGAGGCGTACACCCGCTGCGTGAGCGCCCGCGCCACGTCGACCCGACCGCCGCCCTGCTCGAAGACGGTAAGCGCCGGGTTCGCCTTGGTGGTGCTGACCAGCGCGTCCTTCAGCTTGCCGGCGGACCAGTCCGGGTGGTCCTGCGCGAGGATCGCCGCCGCGCCCGCCACGTGCGGGGTGGCCATCGAGGTGCCGGACGCCGTCGTGTAGGCGTCGCCCACCGGCGTACCCATGGTGGTGCCGGCGGCCCGCGCGGCGACGATGCCGACGCCCGGCGCGGTGATCTCCGGCTTCAGGCCGTTGTCGCCCAGGCGCGGCCCGCGGCTGGAGAACTCGGCCAGGTTGTCGTCGCGGTCCACCGCGCCGACGGTGAGCGCCGCCGCGGCCGCGCCCGGCGAGCCGACGGTACGCGCCGCGCCCGCGTTGCCGGCGGCGACCACGAAGAGCGCGCCGGTCTCGGCGGTCAGGTCGTTCACCGCCTGGCTCATCGGGTCGGTGCCGTCGGTCGGGTCGCCGCCGAGGCTCATGCTGACGACCTTCGCGCCGGAGTGGGCGGCCCACTCCATGCCGGCGATGATGGCCGAGTCGTAGCCCGAGCCGGCGTCGTCGAGCACCTTGCCGATCAGCAGTCGCGCGCCCGGCGCGACGCCCTTGCGCAGCCCCGCCGACGCGGCGCCGCTGCCCGCGATGGTGGCCGCGACGTGCGTGCCGTGGCCGTGGCCGTCTCGGGCGCTGCCGCTGCCGGAGAAGTCCCGCGCCTCGGCGATCCGTCCGGCCAGGTCGGGGTGGGTGGCGTCGACGCCGGTGTCGAGGACGGCCACCTGCACGCCGCTGCCGTCGCGGCCGGCCGCCCAAGCCGTCGGGGCGCCGATCTGCGGGACGCTGTGCTCCAGCGTCGGGTGCACCCGCCCGTCCAGCCAGACGTGGGCGATACCGCCGCCCAGCCGGGGCGCGGCGGCCGTGGTCCGGCTCGTCGGCGTGCCGGCGAGGGTGCTCCACAGTCCACCGAGGTCGGCCTTGCCGACCCGCAACGCGGCGCCGTTGATGCTCTCCAGGGGGCGGGCGTCGGTGACGCCGCCGAGCGGCCGGACCCGGCCGGCCGCCTGCTCCTGGTAGCGCACGATCAGCGGCAGCGCGCCCTGCGCGGCGTCGCCGTAGCCCTCGGCGGCCAACTCCTGCACGTCGAACAGGTTGGCGTCGAGGACGCCGCTGGAGACGTAGGGCAGGGCGTCGCTGGGCAGCACCCGCAGCCCGCCGTCGACCTCCAGGGTCTGGAAGATGACCCGCTCACGCCCGGGTCCCGGGCGTACGGTGGCGGCGACCCGGCCCGGCGCGGCCGGCGCCAACTCGACCTGGTCGCCGGTGATGAGGGTGATGCGGACGGGCGCGGCGCCCGGGGCGGACGTGCCCAGGCTCGGGCCGGTGGGCCGGACGGGCGGCTCGGCGGACGCCGGTGCGGCGAGGCCGACGACCAGCGCGCCGACCGCGCCGGCGCTGAGCCAGCGGGGGGACCAGTGCATGCGATGCGCTCCTTAACTCCGGTGGGCCCGCCATCCGTAGATGAGGACCGATCGGAGTCTGCGACGCAGCGCACAACCAGGTCACTAGCCTTGCGCCGCCGCAGCGGCGACATGTCGTCAGGTGGACAACCGCCGGACACCGACGGTGTGCGCCACCGTCACCGGCGGCTGCCCCGCCACCCGTGCACCGGCAGACCGAACTTGGCGACGAGCCGGTCGGTGAACGGACGGGCACGCAGCCGGACGATGCGTACCGGGAGGGCGCCTCGACGCACCGTCACCCGGGCGCCGGGCGGCAGGTCGTAGACCCGCCGGCCGTCACAGGCGAGAACGGCGAGGGTGGTGAACGGGTCGACGGTGATCACGAACGTCGACGTGGGCGCGGTGACCAGGGGACGGCTGAACAACGCGTGCGCGCTGATCGGCACCAGCAGCAGGGCCTCCACCTCCGGCCAGACCACCGGACCGCCACCGGAGAACGCGTAGGCGGTGGAGCCGGTGGGGGTGGCACAGACCACGCCGTCGCAGCCGTAGCGGGACAGCGGGCGGCCGTCCACGTCGACGAGGAGTTCGAGCATCTGCGCCCGCTCCCCCTTCTCGACGCTGATCTCGTTGAGCGCCCAGGACTCGATGGTCGGGCCACCGTCGAACTCGGCCGTGACGTCGAGCGTGAGCCGCTCGTGCACGGTGTAGTTGCGCTCGACGACGTCCCGGACCGCGGTGTCCAGATCGTTGATCTCCGCCTCGGCGAGGAAGCCCACCTTGCCGAGGTTGATGCCGAGCAGCGGCGCCTTCGCCGGGCGGGCCAGCTCGGCCGCGCGCAGGAAGGTGCCGTCCCCACCGAGCGCGAAGACGATCTCGGCACCCTCGGCGGCCTCCGGGCCGGTGACCGGAACCATCCCGGGCAGGTCGAGGTCGTCGGCCTCCTCGGCGATGACACGCACCTCGAAGCCCGCGGCGATGAGGTCGGCGGCGACCGACCGGGCGTGCTCGGTGCTACGTCGACGGCCGGTGTGGGTCACCAGCAGCGCCGTGCGGCTCATCGGAGCGGCCGCCCGTCCGCCATCGGACGGCACACCGCCGTCGCCGCCGCACCGGCACGGCCGCGTGCCGTCGTGCGCCGCTCGCTGTACGCCTTCACCCTGCGACCTCCTCCGCCGCCACGCCCGGCACGTCGCCGGCCGTCGTCGGGCCGTTCGGCCCGGCCTCCACCACGGCCCGCACGCGCTGCGGGTCGGCCGGTGGTGCGCCCCGGCGCAACCATACGAAGAACTCGACGTTGCCGCTGGGCCCGGGCAGCGGGCTGGCCGCCACGTCGGCCAACCCGAGGCCGAGCTGAGCCGCCGCGGCGGCCACGTCGAGCACCGCCTCGGCGCGCAGCGCCGGGTCGCGGACGACGCCGCCGGCGCCGACCCGCTCCTTGCCCACCTCGAACTGCGGCTTCACCATCAACGCCAGGTCGCCGTCGTCGCGGGTGCAGCCGGCCAGGGCCGGCAGCACCAACCGCAACGAGATGAACGACAGGTCGGCCACCGTCAGATCGACCGGCCCGCCGATCGCGTCCGCGACGAGGGTACGGACGTTGGTGCGTTCCAGGACGCGGACGCGCTCGTCGGTGCGCAGCGACCAGGCGAGCTGCCCGTAGCCGACGTCCACCGCCACCACCTCGGCGGCGCCGGCGCGCAGCAGCACATCGGTGAAGCCCCCGGTCGACGCGCCAGCGTCCAGGCAGCGCCGGCCGGCGACGCGTAGCCCACCGGCCGCGAACGCCGCCAACGCGCCCGCGAGCTTGTGCCCGCCCCGGGAGACGTACTCCTCGGTCGGGTCCTCGCCGGTGACCAGCAGCGGATCGGCGGGGTCGACCATCGCGGCGGCCTTGCGCGCGAGCACTCCGCGCAGCTGGACCCGGCCGGCCTCGACCAGCGCGGCGGCCTGCTCACGCGAGCGGGCCAGCCCGCGGCGGACGAGTTCGGCGTCCAGCCGGTTGCGACGTGCCATGGGTGGTTCTCCGGTCTGTCCGACCTGGTCGTCCTGCTCAGGTCTGGTCGATGGTGGCGAGCGTTTCGCGCAGCGTCTCGTAGGCCGCCTCGTACTGCGCGATCTGGTCGGCCGGGGCGAGCGTCGCCGCGTTGTCCATGGCCCGCACGGCCGCGTCCACCGCCGGGTGGCGGGCCGTGTCGTCGCCGACGTCGACGCCCTCGGGCGGCGGGCCGGGGCGGGCGCCCACCGGCGGGCTGGGCCGGGCGGCGAACGACCCGGCCGGCGGCGGGCCGGGCCGGAAGCCTCCCGGCGGGCCGGGGCGGATGCCGGGCGGCGGGCCGGGACGCGCGCCGTCGCTCACGAGTCACCGTCCGGACGGCGCTTACGGGCGGCCTTCTTCGCCGGCATGACCGCCGGGGTCGGAGTGTCGTCCTGCACCACCGGCGGCGGGGTGTCGTCGCCGGTCCGGCTGATGGTCGCGGGCGGCTTCTTCACGATGGCCTTCTTGGCCAGCGCCTTCTTGGCGACGGCCTTCTTGGCCACCGCGGAGACCGGCGCTGCGGCGGGGCCGTCCGAGGCCTTCCTGGCCACCGGCGCCGAGACCGGGGCTCCGGCGGGGCCGTCCGAGCGCACCGGGCCGCTGCCGGGCTGCGCCGCGCGGGTCGGATCGGGCTGCGGCGCGGGCCCGGTCGAGGGCGCGGCCGCCTGCGGGGCGGGCCCGGCGGTCATCTCGGTGGCGCGCGCCTCGCGCAGTTGGCGTTCCAGGTCGCGCACGCGTCGGGTCAGCTCGGCCACCTCGTCGGCGGTGGCCAGACCGACCGCGCCCAGGGCCCGGTCGACCTCGAAGCGGACCAGCTTGGTCAGCGCCTCCCGGTTGGCGGCGCCGGTGGTGACCAGCTCCTCGCCGAGGGCCTGCAGCTGGGCGGCGGTCGCGCCGCCCGAGCCGACGAGGCGACGCACCGCGTCCTGGGCCTTCTTCCGGGGCGCCTCCGCCAGGCCCAGGGCCAGTTCGAGGTAGGCGCGCCACGCGTCCTGCATGCCTGAGTCCTTCCATGGGGCGGGGTCTGCAGGTGTCACGCTACCGGGCACCCCGGACTGTCTCGTGCGGTACGGTGCCGGGGACGGCGTGGCGATCGGCGAGGGGGAGATGTGGCCAGCGTGGACGAGTGCCGGCAGGCGTTGCAGGAGCTGGCCGCCCGGTTGGACCGCAACGCCGAGACGGTCCGCGAACGGATCGACCTGGACCGGACGTTGGCCTGCCGGATCACCGACCTGGACACGGCGTTCCACGGCAAGATCAGCGGTGGCCGGCTCGTCGAGCTGACCGACGGCGACGACCCGAAGGCCAAGATCGCGCTGAGCACGTCCAGCGACGACCTGCTCGCCCTGGTCCGCGGTGACCTGGACGTCACCAAGGCGGTCACCTCCCGCCGGGTGTCGATCAAGGCCAACCCGTTCGACCTGATGAAGCTGCGCAAGCTGCTCTGACGAGCGCGCTCGGCGGCGTCACCCGTCGGTGGCCAGCCCGAAGCTCTCCAGCGCGGCAGCCGCGTCCGGGCCCACCGCACGGATCGCCGGCAGCTCCGGAGCCGACCACGCCGCCGCGCAGAGCGCGGCGAGGGCGTCCAGATCCCGGCCGGCGCCGGCCAGTTCCAGCCTCCCGTCGCGGTCCGTGACGGACCAGCCGCCGCCGTTCGCCGAGCCCGGAACCTGCACGGCCGCCGCCGGGTCGAAGAGCCCCGCCAGGTCCCGCGCGACGTACGTGGGCCGCCGTCGTGGCTCGGCCGCGAGCAGCTCGGGTACGCCGCTGACGCCGGTCAGCACGAGCAGGCTGTCCAGTCCCGCTCGGCGGGCGCCCTCGATGTCGGTGTCCAACCGGTCCCCGACGACCAGGGCTCGGCCGCCGTCGCCGCGCCGGGCGGCGGTCTCGAACAGCGCCGACTCCGGCTTGCCGACCACCAGGTCGGGCTCCCGCTCCAACGCGGTTCGCAGCACCGCGACCAGCGACCCGTTGCCCGGCAGCGGACCCCGGGCGCTGGGCAGCGTCCGGTCGGTGTTGGTGGCGACCCAGATTGCCCCGGCCCGTACGGCGATCGACGCCTCGGCCAGCTCGGCCCAGCCGACCTGCGGACCGTAGCCCTGCACCACCGCGGCCGGCTTCTCGTCGGCGCGGCTGACCGGGGTCAGCCCGACCGCGCGCAGCTCGGCGCGCAGCGCCTCCGCGCCGACCACCAGCACCGGCGCCCCGGCCGGCAACCGCTCGCGCAGCAGCTCGGCCGAGGCGGCGGCGGAGGTCAGCACCTCCTCCGGCCGCGCCGGCACGCCCATCCCGGTCAGCAGGTCGGCGACGTCGCTGGAGCGGCGCGAGGCGTTGTTGGTGGCGTACGCCACCGCCCGCCCCTCGGCGTGCAGCCGAGCCACCGCGTCGACCGCGCCGGGAATCGGCCGGTCGATCAGGTAGATCACCCCGTCCAGGTCGAAGACCACCAGGGTGTACCCGTCGATCAGCCGCTTCCCGGCGTCCGCGCTCACCGCTGCGTCGACTCCGGCTCGTCACCCCGGGTGGGGGCGGTCCCGTCGCCGCTCACCGCGCCGCCTGCGCGGCTGTCGTCGCTGACGGACGTGCTCCGGTCCGTGGTGGCTGCCGGGGCGACGTCGCCCGCGTCCGGGTGGCGGTCGTCGACGTCTTCGTCGTCGCCCTCGACGTCCTCGCCGTCCTCGTGCTCGTCCGAGCGGCCGGTGACGCCGTCCTCCTCGTCGTCGTCGTAGTCCTCGTCGTCCTCGTCGTCGCCGTCGAGGTCGTCCTCGTCCTCGAGGTCGTCCTCGTCCTCGAGGTCGTCGGCGTCCTCGAGGTCGTCGGCGTCCTCGAGGTCGTCGGCGTCCTCGAGGTCGTCGGCGTCCTCGAGGTCGTCGGCGTCGAGGACGTCGCCGGCGGTCAGGTCGGTGTCCGGCTGGGCCGGCACCGCGCCGGGCGCGCCCGGGCCGGCGGCGATTTCCTCGGCCTCGTCCTCGTCATCACCCTCGATGACGACGCCGTCGAGTTCCAGCAACCGCTCCGCGGCGTCGGTCTCGCCCTCGGTGTCCACGTCGGCGGCGCGGGAGAACCACTCGCGGGCCTCCTCGCGTCGTCCGACCGCGAGCAGCGCGTCGGCGTACGCGTACCGCAGTCGCGCGGTCCACGGCACGGTCGCCTCGCTGGTGAGGTCCGGCACCTGGAGCATCGCGACAGCGGCGTCCTTCTGGCCGAGATCACCCCGTGCGCCGGCCGCGACGATCAGCAGCTCGATCGCGACGGCCTGGTCCAGCTTCGCCTGGTCGGCGCCGCGGAACAGGTCGATGGCCCGCTCCGGCCGGCCCAGGGCGCGCTCGCAGTCGGCGAGCACGGCCAGGTGACTCTGCAGGCCGGTCATCCGGTGGTACGTCCGCAGCTCGGCGATCGCCGTCTGCCACTCCCCCGCGTGGTACGCGGCCAGGCCGACCGCCTCACGGACCGCGGAGATGCGCGACGCGAGCCGTCGGGCGGCCAGCGCGTGCGCCAACGCCTCGGCCGGGTCCTCGTCGATCAGCTGACCGGTGGCGACCAGGTGTCGGGCCACCGTCTCGGCGACCGGCTTGTTCAGCGAGAGCAGCTCGGCACGGACGTCCTTGTCCAGGTCGGTCGCGACGATGTCGTCCGGCAACACCGGGGCCAGGCTGCGCCCACCCTCGGACGACTCGGAGCCGGCGCCACGGTCGTCGCGCCGGAAGTCGCCCTCGCGACGGGGCCGCTCGTCCGCCCGGAAGCCACCGTCACGGTCCCCACCGCGGAAGCCACCCTCGCGGCGGTCACCGCCCCGGAAGCCACCCTCGCGGGGCGCGCCGCCCTCACGACGGTCACCGCCCCGGAAGCCGCCGTCGCGGTCGCCGCCACGGAAACCGCCCTCACGGGGCGCACCCGGGCGCGAGCCACCACGCTCGCCGCCGCGGAAGCCGCCGGAGTCGCGGTCGCCGCCACGGAAGCCACCCTCGCGGGGCGGGCCGGAACGGCCACGGTCGCCGCCACCCTGGTAACCACCCTCACGACGGTCACCACCGCGGAAGCCACCCTCGCGGGGTGCACGGGAGCCGTCGCGGTCGCCGCCACGGAAGCCACCCTCACGACGGTCGCCGCCCCGGAAGCCCTCGCGGTCGCCGCTGCGGAAGCCGCCCTCGCGGGGCGGGCCGGAACGGCCACGGTCGCCGCCGCCCTGGTAACCACCCTCGCGCGGCGTACCGGTACGCGGGGCATCGCGGTCGCCGCCGCGGAAACCACCCTCACGACGGTCACCGCCGCGGAAGCCGCCCTCGCGGTCTCCGCCACGGAAGCCACCCTCGCGCGGCGCACCCGAGCGCGACCCATCGCGGAAGCCGCCCTCGCGACGGTCGCCGCCCCGGGAACCACCGTCACGGTCGCCGCCACGGAAGCCACCCTCGCGACGGTCACCGCCGCGGAAGCCCTCCCGGTCGCCGCCGCGGAAGCCACCCTCGCGGGGCGGGCCGGAGCGGACACGGTCGCCACCGCCCTGGTAACCACCCTCACGGCGCTCACCACCACGGAAGCCACCCTCGCGGTCACCGCCACGGAAACCGCCCTCACGCGGCGCACCCGAGCGCGACCCATCGCGGTCGCCACCACGGAAGCCGCCCTCGCGGCGGTCGCCGCCCCGGAAGCCACCGTCGCGGTCGCCGCCACGGAAACCACCCTCACGCGGCGCGCCGGTACGCGGGGCATCGCGGTCGCCACCACGGAAACCGCCTTCACGACGGTCGCCGCCGCGGAAACCACCGTCACGGTCGCCGCCACGGAAGCCACCCTCGCGACGGTCACCGCCGCGGAAGCCACCGTCGCGGTCTCCGCCACGGAAGCCACCCTCGCGGGGCGGGCCGGAGCGGCCACGGTCGCCGCCGCCCTGGTAACCACCCTCACGACGGTCGCCACCACGGAAACCGCCCTCGCGGTCACCGCCACGGAAACCGCCCTCACGCGACGCACCCGAGCGCGACCCATCACGGTCGCCACCACGGAAGCCGCCACCCTCGCGGCGGTCACCGCCACGGAAGCCACCCTCACGGGGCGGGCCGGAACGGCCACGGTCGCCGCCGCCCTGGTAACCACCCTCACGACGCTCACCACCACGCAAGCCGCCCTCGCGGTCACCGCCACGGAAACCACCCTCACGCGACGCACCCGAGCGCGACCCATCACGGTCGCCACCACGGAAGCCGCCACCCTCGCGGCGGTCACCACCGCGGAAGCCGCCCTCGCGATCGCCGCCGCGGAAACCGCCGTCACGCGGCGCACCAGAACGGTCGCCACCACGGGAACCGCCGTCGCGACCGCCGGCGTATCCGCCTCGGGCGCCGCCAGCGTTGTCCCGGTCTCCCCGGTACGGGGGCCGGTCGTCGCGGCGCGCACCACGGTCGCGTCCACCCGGGCCGTCGGTGCGGTCTTCGTAACGACGGGGACGATCTCCGCCCTGCGGTCCTGAACTCACAGGTACATCCTTCCTGATTGCGCCACCAATGGCGCTACGCAGTCGAGGGCCGACCCGGATGGGGCGCCCCTCGACTGGAAGATTGTCCGGCGGTGTCCTACTCTCCCACACCCTCACGAGTGCAGTACCATCGGCGCTGGAGGGCTTAGCTTCCGGGTTCGGAATGTGA
>NZ_JBIDDK010000025.1:0-46639 GCF_043205095.1 Micromonospora sp. NPDC047557
CCGCCGGTGAAGGCGAGGCCAGCAGCGGTCAGAGCGGTCTTACGCATCAGATCGGTACGCATGATGGCGTGCTCCTCTGCATCAGGGGGATACGCAACGACACACACAAACTCGGGGGGTGTGTGCCGGGCGGAAAAAGTTCACGGCGGGACGTGGTCCGGCGGCCCGGCGGGGGCCTGCACGGGGGGTGTCCCGGGGGGTGGTGCAACGGTCCGGGGTGGCGAGTCATTCCGCATTTCCGGACGACGCCGGCCGGTGGTGCTCGGCGGTGCGGGGGGTGTAACCGTGGCGGCCGGGTGGGTGTTCCCGGCGGCTGTCACCCGGGCCGGGCTAGTGGTGCTGCTCGGCGGTGCGGGGGGTGTAACCGTGGCGGCCGGGCGGGTGTTCCCGGCGGCTGTCACCCGGGCCGGGCTAGTGGTGCTGCTCGGCGGTGCGGGGGATGTAACCGTGGCGGCCGGGCGGGTGTTCCCGGCGGCTGCCGTGCGCCGCTAGCCCGTAGGTCGCGGCGCCATGCCAGGTATAACGACCCCGCCGGGTCCCCGATTCCGCCCCCAGGGTGGCGCCCGCCACGGGACGCCACCACCCAAACCCCCTACACCGCCCAACGGAAACGGACATCCGCCACCACCCGGGTTTGATCGACTCGACTTCGGCGAAGTCGGGGTATCCGGGCGCCCGGGACACCCCGACATCACCGAACCCGAGTCGATCACCACCGCGCGGCCCCACGGCCACCTGGATGATCGTGCTCGATCCAGGAAACAGGGGCCTCACCACGCGGGCGAGGCCACTACATCCAGGATCGAGCACGATCATGCCCGCCGAGACGTGCGTGCACGGTGTCCGTCGGCGCACGCCGCTGACCGCGACCTCGCGGTGTGCCGCGCCTTCAGTGGGTTGTCGGGTCGTCTTGGGGCGCGCGGTGTTGGCGGGGGATGGTGGGGGTCGCCGGCCAGGGGATCTCGGGGGAGCGGTGGAAGGTGATCCCGGCGGTGGACCAGCGTGGCCCGTGCCCGGCCAGGCGCTCGCGGAATCCGGCCCAGTCGTGCGCGGCCCGGGGCGACCAGCCGAGCTCGGCGATGGCGGGCAACCGGGGGAACAGCATGAACTCGATGTCGGCGAGCGAGGTGACCGACTCGGTCCACAGCGGGGCCTCCACGCCCAGGACGGCCGTGGTGGGAACGTCGGCGACGTGCGTGCCCGGATCCCAGTCGTACGCTCGCCGTACGTCGATGAGGCCGGCCCAGTCGTGCCCGATCGGGGTGTCCTCGGCGTACTTCATGTCCAGGTACGCGTGGTTGCCGGGGGACAGGATCAGCCGA
This sequence comes from Micromonospora sp. NPDC047557, assembly GCF_043205095.1. NCBI lineage: Bacteria > Bacillati > Actinomycetota > Actinomycetes > Micromonosporales > Micromonosporaceae > Micromonospora > Micromonospora sp. NPDC047557. The sequence goes on from NZ_JBIDDK010000025.1 coordinate 1,323, forward strand.
GCGCCCCGCCGCACCGCGTCGGCCGTGGTGGGATCTTCGGCGTCGGTGCCCCACCACTGCAGGACCCGCCCGTCGAGGTGCGCCGCCGGAGCGAGCTGGTGCCAGCCCACCACAGCCTTGCCGGTGTCGGCGACGATCCGCTGCGCCCTCTCCACGAAACCGGTGTAGACCGCACCCTTGACCTTGAACGCCTCGTCGCCGCCGATGTGCAGCCACGGCCCGGGGGTGAGGGCGGCCACCTCGCCGAGCACGTCGGCGATGAAGTCGTACGTCTGCTCGTCGGCCGGGTCGACGTAGCTGAAGCCGACCTCGGTGCCGGTGTACGGCGGCGGCGCGAGCTTGTCCGGTGCGAGCTGCGGGTACGCGACGAGCGCCGCGTTGGTGTGGCCGGGCAGGTCGATCTCCGGGACCAGCGTGACGTGCCGGGCGGCCGCGTGGGAGACGATCCGCCGGTAGTCGGCCTTGGTGTAGTGCCCGCCGGGGCCGCCGCCGACCTCGCTCGCCCCGCCGACGGTGGCCAGCTTCGGCCAGGAGTCGACGGCGATGCGCCACCCCTGGTCGTCGGTGAGGTGCAGGTGCAGGTGGTTGAGCTTGTAGCGGGCGAGGTGGTCGATCACCCGCAGGACGTCCTCGACGGCGAAGAAGTGTCGCGCCACGTCGAGCATCGCGCCCCGGTAGGGGAAGCGGGGCCGGTCCAGGATCGTGCCGCCGGGCAGCGCCCAGCGCGTGGTCACCGGCGTCGGGCTCTCCACGGCGGCGGGGAGCAGCTGCCGGAGCGTCTGTACGCCGTAGAAGAGACCGGCTGCGGTGTCGGCGACGAGGCGTACCTCGGCGGTGGTCACGTCGAGCCGGTAGCCCTCCGCCCCGAGGTCGGTGGTCGGGCGCTCGGTGGCGGGGGCCGGGCTGGCGGGCGTGGCGGCCAGGGTGAGCGTCAGCGGGCCGGTCGGCCCGACCGCACGGGTGTCGGCGACCGGCAGGAGGAACCCGGTTGCCGGTCGGAGCAGCTCGGCGAGGTGGTCGGCCACCGGGCGGGCGCCCGGGTGGGCGGTGACCCGGATGGCGGTGTCCTCGGTGAGCACGAAGGACGCGGTGGGGTCCGCTTCGACCCGTTCCGGTGCCGGTACGACGCTGTCGAGGCGTACCGCGGGGGCGAGCAGGTCGTCGCCGGCCGCCCGCGCGGCGAGCACAGCCAGGTCGCCGGCCTCCGGCTGGTGCGCGGGCACGGCGGCCGAGTCGGCGACGGTGGCCGTCGGGGTCGGCTCGGGGGCGGGGGAGGAGAGCGGAAGGGATGACACCACGACGGCTCCGGAGGGGGTTATTCGCGTCGGATATGGCAAAAGTGAGCTTCGGCAGAACCAGTGCCGTCAAGAATACGAGGACCGGCGGAGATGCGTGATCGTGCGCATGGAAGCGTTCCCAAAAACCGGTACGAACGCGGATAGTCGTGATGGCTGTGCCTATTGTCACCGAACGGTCCCAGGCCACCCGATCTTCGCTTAACCTTCGCCCTGAACCTTCGTTAAGTGTCAATCCGGCGCGCGTGGGAGGCTCTGGTGGCAGCGCAAGAGACCGACGAACACAAGTACGTCTACGACTTCTCCGAGGGCAACAAGGATCTCAAGGACCTGCTCGGCGGCAAGGGGGCCAACCTCGCCGAGATGACCAACCTCGGTCTGCCCGTCCCGCCCGGCTTCACCATCACGACCGAGGCCTGCCAGGCGTACCTCGCGACCGGGCGGGAGCCGGACGGGCTCGCCGGTCAGATCGAGGCGCACCTGGAGTCGCTGGAACGGGCGATGGGTAAGCGCCTCGGCGACCCGGGGGACCCGCTGCTGGTGTCCGTCCGCTCCGGGGCCAAGTTCTCCATGCCCGGCATGATGGAGACCGTCCTCAACGTCGGCCTCAACGACCAGAGCGTGGTCGGGCTCTCCGCGCAGGCGGGGGGCAACGACAGGTTCGCCTGGGACTCCTACCGCCGGCTGATCCAGATGTTCGGCAAGACCGTCTGCGAGGTGCCGGGCGAGGAGTTCGAGCACGCCCTCGACGAGGCCAAGAGCGCCAAGGGCACCCACAACGACCTCGACCTGGACGCGGACGACCTGCGCGGGCTGGTCGACGCGTACAAGAAGATCTTCGCCAAGCACACCGGCCGGGAGTTCCCGCAGCAGCCGCGGGAGCAGCTCGACCTGGCCATCCGGGCGGTCTTCGAGTCGTGGAACGCCGAGCGCGCGGTGCTCTACCGCCGCCAGGAGCGCATCCCGGCCGACCTCGGCACCGCGGTCAACGTGGTGACCATGGTCTTCGGCAACCTCGGCCCCGACTCGGGCACCGGCGTCGCCTTCACCCGCGACCCGGGCAGCGGCGCGCAGGGCATCTACGGCGACTACCTGGCCAACGCCCAGGGCGAGGACGTGGTCGCCGGCATCCGCAACACCGTGCCGTTGCAGGAGCTGGAGCAGCTCGACAAGAAGTCCTACGACGAGTTGCTCTCGTTCATGGCCCGGCTGGAGGAGCACTACCGGGATCTGTGCGACATCGAGTTCACCATCGAACGCGGCAAGCTGTGGATGTTGCAGACCCGGGTCGGCAAGCGCACCGCCGCCGCCGCGTTCGTCATCGCCGGGCAGCTCATCGACGAGGGCCTGATCGACCTGGACGAGGCGCTGCACCGGGTCAACGGCGCACAGCTCGCCCAGCTCATGTTCCCCCGCTTCCAGCTCGACCACGAGTTCGAGGCGGTCGCCACGGGCATCGGCGCCTCACCGGGTGCGGCGTCCGGCACGGTGGTCTTCACCTCTGCGCGGGCCGTCGAGCTGGCTGCCGAGGGCAAGTCGGTGATCCTGGTCCGCCGCGAGACCAACCCGGACGACCTGAACGGCATGATCGCCGCCAAGGGCATTCTCACCTCGCGCGGCGGCAAGACCAGCCACGCCGCCGTGGTGGCCCGGGGAATGGGCAAGACCTGCGTCTCCGGCGCCGACGCGATCGACGTCAACGTGCCGGCGAAGCGGTTCACCGTGGCCGGGCGGACCGTCAACGAGGGCGACGTCGTCTCCATCGACGGCACCACCGGCAAGGTGTACCTCGGTGAGGTGCCGGTCATGCCGTCGGAGGTCGTGCAGTACTTCGAGGGCAGCCTCGACCCCGAGCACATCGACAACGCGCTCGTCCGGGCCGTACACCGGATCATGACGCACGCCGACGGCAGGCGGCGGCTGGCGGTCCGCACGAACGCCGACACCGGCGCGGACGCCGCCCGTGCCCGGCGCTTCGGCGCCGAGGGCATCGGGCTGTGCCGCACCGAGCACATGTTCCTCGGCGAGCGGCGGGAGCTGGTCGAGCGGCTGATCCTGGCGCGCGCCGCGGACGAGCGGGAGGCCGCGCTGGAGGCGCTTCTGCCGTTGCAGCGGGCCGACTTCGTGGAGATCTTCCGCGAGATGGACGGGCTGCCGGTCACCGTCCGGCTGATCGACCCCCCGCTGCACGAGTTCCTGCCACCGTTGGAGCAGCTCGCCGTCAACGTCGCGGTCGCGCAGGAACGCGGCGAGGACGTGGCCAAGGAGGAGGCGTTGCTCGCCGCCGTCCGGCGGATGCACGAGGAGAACCCGATGCTCGGGCTGCGCGGCGTCCGCCTCGGCCTGGTCATCCCCGGCCTGTTCGCGATGCAGGTCCGGGCCATCGCGGAGGCGGCGGTGACCTGCGCCCGGGAGGGCCGGGTGGCCAAGCCGGAGATCATGGTGCCGCTCGTCGGCGCCGTGCAGGAGCTGGAGACGGTACGCGCCGAGGCCGAGAAGATCATCGCCGAGGTGGTCGGTGACAGCGGCGTCGAGGTGCTGATCGGCACCATGATCGAGGTGCCCCGGGCGGCGCTGACCGCCGGACAGATCGCCGAGGCGGCCGAGTTCTTCTCCTTCGGCACCAACGACCTGACCCAGATGGGCTGGGGCTTCTCCCGCGACGACGTCGAGGGCGCGTTCTTCTGGCGCTACCTGGAGCTGGGCATCTTCGGCATCTCGCCGTTCGAGTCGATCGACCGCGACGGCGTGGGCCGGCTGGTGCGGATCGCTGCCGAGGAGGGCCGGGCCGCCCGTCCCGGGCTGAAGCTCGGTGTCTGCGGTGAGCACGGCGGCGACCCGGACTCGGTGCACTTCTTCCACGAGGTCGGCCTGGACTACGTGTCCTGCTCGCCGTTCCGGGTGCCGGTGGCCCGCCTGGAGGCCGGCCGGGCGGCCGTGGAGACCGACGGGTCGGACAGCCGCTGACGCGGACGCTGGCGGCGGCCCGGACGACCGGGCCGCCGCCAGCGCGCCCTGATCGGCGATGGGCCGGGCCGTCGCTGGCGTGCCCAGATCTGCGGCGGGCCGACCGTCGTCGGCGCTCAGATCGGCGGGCGACGCCAGGTGGGTCGGGCCGAGCGGCGCAGCTGCGTCGGCAGGGTCGCCATCGGGGTACGCACGGCCAGCGGCGCGTGCGCGTCGGGCATCGCCGTGGCGCCGATCCCGCCGCCGCGATTGTCCAGCACACGGCCTGCCCGGTGTGCCACCGCCCGGGCCTCCTCGTGCAGTCCTTCCAGATCCTTGGCTGCCGACCCGGTGACAAGTGTCAGCAGGGCGCTGCGTCCGGCCGGGTAGGTGACCACGCAGCCGTCGGTGGTGCAGACCACCGACTCGCGGAACTCGCCCCGGCGGACCGTGTCGGCGACCCGGTGACCGAGCCCGTAGCTGGCCGCGGCGAGCGCGGCGAGGTGGGTGGCGTCGGTGCTCGGCAGATCGCTGGAGATGAGCAGCCCGTCGGTACCGGCCAGGACGGCGCCGGCGACCTCGGGCCGGCGTCGACGCAGCCCGAGCAGTTCCGTTCCCACCACCGTGTCTGCATCCACGAGCGTCTCCCTAGCGGTCGGCTCCGCGTCTCGGTCGGTTGGTCACTTTCCGCGTTGGGAACGCTACCGGTGGCCACTTCCGCCCGCGAGCCCGTAACCCAGGGCGATCGGTCCACAACTGGGAACCGATCGGCGGTTGCGCAGGTTCCGGTGCTGCGTCGCGGGCAGGCCGAGCGGCATCGGCGGGCGTAACCTTGGCTCGCTCACACGGCCGACTGTGTCCGCCGTCGACGGGAAAGGTGGTTGTATGACCAGCGTCTGGGAGAACCTGACCATCGACGCCCGCGATCCGGCCCGACTGGCCCGCTGGTGGGCCGAGGCGCTCGGATACCAGGTCGTCACCGAGAGACCGGACGAGGTGGAGATCCGCCAGTCCGCCGACCGCCTTCCCGGGCTGGTCTTCGTGCCGGTGACCGACGGCAAGGAGCGTAAGAACCGGTTGCACCTCGACCTCCGCCCGGTCGACCAGGAAGCCGAGGTCGAGCGTCTGGTCGACATGGGCGCCCGGCACGTCGACATCGGCCAGGGCGACGTCGAGTGGACGGTCCTGGCCGATCCGGAGGGCAACGAGTTCTGCGTCCTGCGTCAGAAGTGAACCGCGCGGACGCCCGGCTGGTCCAGGAGCCGCCCAAGGACACCGGCCACCGCCGGTCGCCGTACGAGCGTGACCGGGCCCGGGTGCTGCACTCCGCGGCGTTTCGCCGGCTGGCCACCAAGACCCAGGTGCACACCGCCGGCACCGACGACTTCCTGCGGACCCGGTTGACCCACTCGCTGGAGGTGGCCCAGATCGCCCGGGAGATGGGCGCCCGGCTGGGCTGCGACCCGGACGTGGTGGACGTCGCCGGGCTCGCCCACGACCTCGGGCACCCGCCGTTCGGGCACAACGGCGAGGCCGCTCTGGACCTGCTCGCCGCGCCCTGCGGCGGGTTCGAGGGCAACGCGCAGACGCTGCGGGTGCTGACCCGACTGGAGGCGAAGGTGCTCGCCCCGGACGGTTCGTCGGCCGGGCTGAACCTCACCCGGGCGTCGCTCGACGCGATCGGCAAGTACCCCTGGCCGCGCCGCGACGGGCAGCGCAAGTTCGGGGTGTACGCCGACGACGCGGCGGTCTTCGGCTGGATCCGGGCCGGTGCGCCCGGCGACCGGCGCTGCCTGGAGGCGCAGGTGATGGACTGGGCCGACGATGTGGCGTACTCGGTGCACGACGTGGAGGACGGCATCCACGGCGGGTACGTCGCGCTGCGCCCGCTGCTCGCGGACGCCGACGAGCGGGCCGCGCTCTGCGCCGACGTGGCCGCCGCCTACTCCGGGGAGTCTCCGGCCGACCTGGCCGAGGTGCTTGTCGAGCTGCTGGCTGACCCGCTGCTCGCCCCCCTCGTCGGGTACGACGGCAGCCACCGCGCCCAGGTCGCGCTGAAGGCCACCACGAGCGGCCTGACCGGTCGGTTCGTGTCGGCGGCGGTCGCGGCTACCGAGGAGCGGTACGGCCCCGGGCCGCACCGCCGCTACGCCGCCGATCTGGTGGTGCCAAGGAGGGTCCGGGCCCAGTGCGCGCTGCTCAAGGGCATCGCCCTGCGCTACGTGATGCGGCGCACCGGCTTCCGGGGTCGTTACGAGCGGCAGCGGACGATGCTGGCCGAGCTGGCGGCGGCGCTTGTCGGACGGGCCCCGGACGGCCTCGACCCGGTGTTCGCCCCGCTGTGGCGGGCCGCGCCGGACGACGCCGCCCGGCTGCGCGTGGTGATCGACCAGATCGCCTCGCTCACCGACCCGGCGGCGATGAGCTGGCACACCCGTCTGGTCGGCGGCGGCGCACCGCCGGAGGCGACCACAGCAACTTAGGCTAACCTAAGTGCATGACGGAACGCCCAAGGAACGTCACCTCGGTCCAGGTGCTGCGCACCGAGCGACCCACCCCGCACCTGATCCGGCTCGTCCTCGGTGGGGACGAGCTGACCGGCCTGCCGGTGGGCGAGTTCACCGACCACTACATCAAGCTGGTCTTTCCGCAGCCCGGCGTCGCGTACGCGCAGCCGCTGGACCTCGCCGCGATCCGCCGGGACCTGCCCCGGGAGCAGTGGCCCCGGCTGCGCGCCTACACCGTACGGCGGTGGGACCCGCTGGCCGGGGAGCTGACCGTGGACGTGGTGCACCACGGCGACGAGGGGCTGGCCGGCCCGTGGGCCGCAGCGCTGCGCCCGGGTGACCCGGTGCACTTCGTCGGCCCCGGCGGGGCGTACGCGCCGGACCCGGACGCGGACTGGCACCTCCTGATCGGCGACGAGAGCGCCCTGCCGGCGATCGCCGCCGCCCTGGAACGGCTGCCGATGGGCGCTCCGGCCCGGGTGTTCGTCGAGATCGCCGACCCGGCCGACGAGCAGCAGTTGCTCAGCCCCGGCGCCGTGGAGCTGACCTGGCTGCACCGGGGGCAGCGCCCGGTGGGCGACGCCCTGGTGGCGGCGGTGCGGGAGCTGGAGTTCCCGCCCGGTTCGGTGCACGCCTTCGTGCACGGCGAGGCGACGTTCGTCCGGGAGTTGCGCCGGCTGCTGCGCGGCGAGCGGGGCGTGCCCGCCGACCGGCTCTCCATCTCCGGCTACTGGCGGCGCGGCATGGACGACGAGGGCTGGCGCTCGACGAAGCCCGACTGGAACCGGCAGGTCGAGGCGGAGGAGACCACCGCGCCCGTTTGACACGACCTGCTCGGGGCGGCCGAGCCGGGTTCCAGGTTGTGCAGGTCGACGCCGACGTCGGCTCCTACGACGTGCCGGGAAGCCGGACCGTGACGAGGAGACCGCCGTCCGGGCCGGGGACGAGGTCGAGGGTCCCGTGGTGGGCGCGAACGATGCTGTGCACGATGGCCAGGCCGAGACCGACGCCCGTGGGTCCGTCGGTGCGCACGCGTTCCGTCGCGCGCTGGAACGGTTCGACGAGGAGCGGCACCAACTCCGGTGGGAGCCGACGACCCGTGTTCTCGACCCGCAGCACGCTGGTGCCGCCGTGCGCCTCGGTGCGGACCGTCACCGTGCCGCCGTCGGGAAGGTTGTGGACGAGGGCGTTCTGCACAAGGTTCGTCACCATCTGCAGCAGGAGTTCGGCGGAGCCGCTGGCCGGGGCAGCGCCGCCGGTGACCTCGAGCGTGATCCGGCGCTGCTCGGCGAGGGGGAGCAGCGTTTCGGCGGCCTCCTCGGCGAGGAGGGAGAGGTCGACGCTCTCGCGGGCGAAGTCTCCGCGGTCGCCCCGGCTGAGCAGCAGGAGGGCCTCGGTGAGGTCGATCGCCCGCTTGTTGGCGGCGTGCAGTCGTTCGAGCAGTTCGTCCCGGCCCCGGGCGGGGTTCCTGCGGGCGACGTCGAGCAGGGTCCGCGAGATCGCGAGCGGGGTGCGCAGTTCGTGGGAGGCGTTCGCGGCGAACCTCTGCTGCTCGGCGACGTGGGACTCCAGTCGTTCGAGCATCGAGTCGAACGCGTCGGAGAGTTCCCGGAACTCGTCCCGGCGGCCCGCCATGCGGGTGCGGTGGGACAGCGATCCGCCTGCGGCCAGGCGGGTGGCCTGGGTGATGCGGGCCAGCGGCGCGAGCATCCGCCCGGCGAGGATCCAGCCGCCCAGAAGGCCGAAGATCAGCAGGACGGCCAGCACCACCGCTGCTCTGGGGACGAAGGCGCGCAGCAGGTCGGAGCGGTTCGGCACGAACAGCGCAGGGGGGCCGGGGTGGCCGGGCCCGGGTGGCTGCGGGAGGGCGATCTCCTCGGGCACGTAACGCAGCAGGAACACCCACACGGTGCCGAGGAGTAGCGCGCCGGCCAGCATGACGAACCCGGCATAGCTGAGGGTCATCCTGAGCCGGACGCTCAGACCGGGCGCCCTAGCCATGGCCCCCACCCTCCCGCCCGGCGTCGGGTCCGGTGTCGATGCGGTAGCCGACGCCGGGCACGGTGGCGATGATCCACGGTTCTCCGAGCCGTTTGCGTAGTGCGGAGACGGTGATGCGTACGGCGTTGGTGAAGGGGTTGGCGTTCTGGTCCCAGGCCCGTTCCAGCAGTTCTTCGGCGCTGACGACGCCGCCCTCCGCGGCGACGAGGACCTCCAGCACTGCGAACTGCTTGCGGGTGAGCGCGACGTAGCGTCCGTCACGGAAGACCTCCCGGCGGAAGGGGTCGAGCCGCAGGCCCGCCAGCTCGCGAACCGGGGGCCGGGTGTGCCCGCGCCTGCGGTCGAGCGCCTTGAGGCGGAGCACGAGTTCCCGAAGGTCGAAGGGCTTGGTGAGGTAGTCGTCGGCGCCGATCTCGAACCCGGAGGCCTTGTCGTCGATCCGGTCGGCGGCGGTGAGCATGAGGATCGGGATGCCGCTGCCGGAGGCGACGATGTGCCGGGCGATCTCGTCGCCGGAGGGGCCGGGGATGTCCCGGTCGAGGACCGCGAGGTCGTAGGAGTTGACGCCGAGCAGTTCCAGGGCGGAATTGCCGTCTCCGGCGATGTCGGCGGCAATCGCCTCCTGCCGCAGCCCGTCCCGGACGGCCTCGGCCAGGTGCGGCTCGTCCTCCACGATCAGTACGCGCATGCCTGCACCCTAGGATCGGGCGGCTCGGCCGTGGCGCCCCGCAGCACGATCCTGCGCCGGGCCACTCAGCCGCCGTTCCCGCCGCCGGGCGGGGCGACCGGCCCGCCGGTGACGGCCTCGGCCTCGCGCAGGCAGACGTCCAGCATCGGCACGCCGTCGTTGTTGCTGAGGATGACGCCGACCCAGCCGGTGTCCGGGTAGATGCTCCAGTTGGCGCCGACGCCACCGGCCCCGCCGCCGCGCCCGATCACCCACTGGCCGTTGACGATGCTGACCGGCATCGTGTAGCCCGCGTACGACGTGGGCGCCGGGCCGGGGAGCTTGGCCCCGGCGAACAGGTCGGCGTAGGGCCTGTCGAGCAGCGTGCCGTCGTACAACGCCGCCGCGAACCGGACCAGGTCGGGTGCGGTGGCGAAGCCGTCGCCCGAGGCGTAACCGATGAAGCTGCGGCCCGGATTCCTGCCGAGGGTGTGCGGGTCGGTGCTGCCCTTGTCCAAGTGGCGGACGGCGTCCACCAGACTGCCGTCGGCCTGCGCCATGTAGGGGTGGGCGATGTGCCTGTCGGTGAGCCACTGGTCCCTGGTGTAGTAAGCCGAGCCCTTCATGCCGGCGCGCCCGAAGACGTGCTCGTGCACGTAGTCCCAGAACGTCATGCCGGACACGGCCTCCACGATCTGCGCGGCCATGGCCAGGCCGACGCCGCCGCCGGGCAGGTGGCCGTCGGATCCCGCGCCGGGGACCCCCACCAGCTTGGCCTGCCGTACCCACTGCTCGTGGTAGGCGTGTACCTCCTCCCGGCTGTGGAAGACGCGCTGCCAGTCCGGCATCGGGGCGTCCAGCCCGGCGGTGCCGGTGAGCACGTGATGGATGGTCACCCGCTCGGCGATCTCCCGGGGGAGGCCCGTCAGGTGGGTGCCCACCGGGTCCGCGAGCGTCACCCTGCCCTGCTGCACCAACTGGAGGATGGCCACCGACAGGAAGGGCTGGCTGCCCGAGGAGAGGTCGAACGCGACGTTCTCGTGGTTCCGGATTCCCTTCTCCCGGTCGGCCATGCCGTAGCTGCGCGACAGCACCGTCCGGCCCCGGTGCGACAGCAGCACCACGCCGGAGAATTTGCCCTCGGCGGCCAGCCGCGCCACGTACCGGTCGTAGGCCCCGCCGGGCCGGGTCTCTGGCGGGATCGGGCCGGGCCGGGCCGGGTCGGCGTGGGCCGGGCCGGCGTGGCCGGTCCCGGTACCCACCAGCGGGCCGCCGGCCGCCGCCACGCCGGCGGCGGCCATCCCGCCCCATTTGATCAGTCGCCGCCGGTCAATGCCGCGTGCGGTGTTCGGATCCATGATCATGCTCCGTTTCCGGTCGTCGAATCGTGCGCTGACGGTGCTGCGCTCCGGTCCATTCCGGTAACTCAAGCCGCCCGACCGTTGCGGGGGCGTATGCACTTTTCGATACACCCGCGATACGCCAGCCCCCGACGCCGCGTGGGTCACCCCGGCAGGGCAGGATGTACGCCGAGGGGGTGGCGCATGGCTGGGCGGATCCGGGACGAGGACATCGCACTGGTCCGGGAACGCACCTCGATCGGGGATGTGATCTCCGAGACGGTCACCCTGAAGTCCGCCGGCGGCGGCAACCTCAAGGGCCTGTGCCCGTTCCACGACGAGAAGAGCCCCTCGTTCAACGTCTCGCCGGCTCGCAACGTCTGGTACTGCTTCGGCTGCGGGGCCGGCGGCGACGCGATCAAGTTCCTGATGGACGCGGAGCACCTCAGCTTCGTCGAGTCGGTGGAGCGGCTGGCCGGGCGTGCCGGCATCCAGCTGCGCTACGTCGAGGACGACCGGAGCACCCCGCGTCCCCGCCCGCAGCAGGGTCAACGGCAGCGCCTGGTCGCCGCGCACGCCGCCGCGGTCGATTTCTACCGGGCGCAACTCAGCACCGCCGGGGCGCGGCCGGCCCGGGAGTTCCTGGCCAGACGGGGCTTCGACCGGGCCGCCGCCGAGCGCTACGGGTGCGGGTTCGCGCCGGATGGTTGGGACCTGCTCACCAAGCACCTGCGCCAGCAGGGCTTCACCCATCAGGAGCTGGTCACCGCCGGGCTGTCCCGGGAGTCCCGCTCGGGCACGCTGATCGACCGGTTCCGGCGCCGGCTGCTGTGGCCGATCCGGGACCTCGCCGGCGACGTGATCGGCTTCGGCGCGCGCAAGCTCTTCGACGACGACGACGGCCCGAAGTACCTGAACACCCCCGAGACGCCGATCTACAAGAAGTCGCACGTGCTCTACGGCATCGACCAGGCCAAGCGGGAGATCGCCAAGCAGGGCCGGGCGGTGATCGTCGAGGGTTACACCGACGTGATGGCCTGCCACCTGGCCGGGGTGACGACGGCGGTGGCGACCTGCGGCACCGCGTTCGGCGCGGACCACATCGGGGTGCTGCGCCGGCTCCTGCTGGACACCGACTCGGTGGCCGGCGAGATCATCTTCACCTTCGACGGGGACGCCGCCGGGCAGAAGGCGGCGCTGCGTGCCTTCTCCGACGACCAGCGCTTCGTGGGCCGGACCTTCATCGCGGTCAGCCCCGACAACATGGACCCGTGCGACCTGCGGTTGGCCAAGGGCGACCTGGCGGTCCGCGACCTGGTCGCTCGGCGCGAGCCCCTTGTCGACTTCGCGCTGCGCCACGAGATCAGCCGCTTCGACCTGGACACCGTCGACGGCCGGGTCGAGGCGATGCGCCGGGCCGCGCCGCTGGTCGCGCAGCTCAAAGACCGGGAGAAGCGCCCGGAGTACGTCCGCAAGCTAGCCATGGACCTCGGCATGGAGATCGAGCCGGTGCAGCGGGCGGTGCTCGCCGCCGCCAACACCCCGCCGCCCGGCGGCCGGGACGCCGCACCCGCCCCGCGATCCGCCCCATCCCGCCCCGAACCGGCGGTGGACAGCCCGCAGTCGATGGTCGAGCGTGAGGCGTTGAAGCTCGCCCTGCAACAGCCGGTGCTGGCCGGGCCGATGTTCGACGCGGTCGAGGCCACGGAATACCGCAACCCGGTGCACGTCGCCGTACGGGCTGCTGTCGCGGCGGCCGGTGGGGCCGCGTCGGCGACCGGCGGCGCCGTCTGGATCGAGAAGGTCCGCGACGCCTGCGACGACCTGGCCTCGGCGGCGCTGGTCGGCGAGCTGGCCGTGGAGCCGCTGCGGATCGACGGTGAACCGGACCCACGCTACGTGTCGATCACCATGGCTCGGGTGCAGTTCGGGTCGGTGACGGCCCGCATCCGCGACCTCAAGTCGCGCATCCAGCGGATCAACCCGGTCAACAACAAGGACGAGTACTTCGCCGCCTTCGGCGAACTGCTGTCGCTGGAGCAGCATGCCCGGGCGTTGCGCGAGCAGGCCGCGGGAGGGCTCTAGATGGGACTGTTCAGCCGCAAGCCGAAGCTGCCGCCGGCCGACCGGCCACCGTTGGCCGCCGACGAGCGGGTGCTCGCCTGGTCGGCGGCGGGCAATGGCGAGGGCGACGGGGTCGTCGTGGCCAGCAACCTCGGGCTGTGGCTGCCCGGCCGGGGGCACCGCATCGGCTGGCACGACGTCCTCAAGGCGGTCTGGTCCGGTCGGGAGCTGACCGTCACGCCCGCCGAGACGGTCGTCGAGCGCGACGGCTACACCGTGGTCGCCGACGGGCCGGCCGAGACGTACCTGCTGCTCGACCCGGGTGAGCTGCCGCACCAGGTGCGGGCACGGGTGACGCGCTCCGTCGCGTACACCGAACACCAGCCGGTGCCCGGCGGCGCGGCCCGGGTCGCGGCCCGGCGGGTGGCCGGCGTGGACGGTCTGAGCTGGACGGTCCGCCTCGATCCCGGCACACCGGCGGACGACGCGGCCCTGCTCGCCGAGACCGACCGGCTGGTCAGCGCGGCCCGCGCCGCCACGGCGCCGGCCGACGGCTGACCGGCCGTCACTTCGCGCCGAGGTCGTTCAGCGCCTTCTCGGCGCCGCGGTGCAGCGGCACCGGCAGGGTTCTGCGGGCCTTCTCCAGCGAGATCCCCTTGGCCGCCGGGTTGGCCTGGGCCAGGACGTCGCGCTTGTCGAACACCGTCCGGGTGATCGCGCAGGCGACGTTGGCGTCCAGGTCCTCGCGGACCAGCAGCACGTTCGGTACGACGATGGTCGGGGTGTCGGTCGCCGTCCGGTACACGTCCCGACCGATCGTGCCGGCCTGGTAGCCGGGGCTCAGCGCGGTCAGCTTCGGCAGCAGCGGCGCGATGTCGACGAACATCACCGTGTCGCCGGCGGTGGTGAACAGGTCCGTCAGGCCGCCGGTGGGCAGGCCACCGGACCAGAAGAACCCGTCGACGCTACCGTCCTTGACACCGTCGACCGTCTTGGCGAGGTCGAGCCGCTGCGCCCGGACGTCCTTGGCCGGGTCGAGTCCGGCGGCCTCCAGCAGCCGGTTCGCCATCACCTCCGTGCCGGACTTCGGGGAGCCCGTGGAGATCCGCTTGCCGCGCATGCCGGCCACCGAGGTGATTCCCGAGTCCTTACGGACCACCACCTGGGTGTAGTTGTCGTAGAGGCGGGCCAACGCCTGCACCGGCTGCGGCGCGGAGAAGCTGCCCTTGCCCTCGACCGCGTTGACCGCCGTGTCGAACAGCGAGAACGCCACGTCGTACTGGCCGCCGACCAACTGCTCGACGTTCTGCACCGAGGCGCCGGTCTCGGCGGCGGTTCCGGTGAGCTTGCCGCCGGTCGCACCGGACAACTGCCCGGCCAGGGCGTTGCCGATCGGGTAGTAGACGCCTGTCGCGTTACCGGTGGCGATGCCGACCCGGGTCTCCCGGGCCACCTCGCAGGTGACCGCGCTGGCCGTGTCGTCCTCGGCGGCGCCGCCCTGCTGGCCACCGCAGCCCGCGGTCGTGACGAGGGCGAGCACGCTCAGGCCCGCCGCGAGTCGTACGTCGATTCGTCGCACAGTTTCTCCTCTGTTGGTGTTCGCGGTCGGCCCGTGGATCCGCGTCGGACGAGCACTCCCGCTGAGGCGATGGCGGCCAGCGCCACGCCGACCGCGACCGGCACGGGTTCGAGCCAGAGCAGGGTGACGCCGGCGATGGCGCCGAGTACGCGTTCCGGGGCGCCGGCGGGACCCACGCCGGGCAGCCAGCCACCGGCGGCGACGGCCAGCACGGACACGCTGAGCGCCGTCACCACGGCGGCGAAGGCGATCCGCGGCACGCCGCCGATGCCCAGCAGACCGACGCCGGCCGGCGTGATCACGAACGCGATCGGAATCAGGTAGGCCGGCAGGGCGTAGCGCAGGGTCTGCCACATGGTCGGCACCAACCGGCCGCCGGTGACGGCCGCGGCGGCCACCGCCGCGAGCGCGGTGGGCGGGGACACCTCGGACAGGACCGCGAAGTAGAAGACGAACATCGCCGCGGCGGGCGCTGTCACGCCCAGGTCGAGCAGGGCCGGGCCGACGATCACCCAACCGATCACGAACGAGGCGGTGACCGGCACGGCCAGGCCCAGCAGGCTCAGTGCGACGGCAGCGAGCAGCGCGGTGAGCGCCAGCACGACAGTCGGGTTGGAGGTGGCCGCCTTGGCCCCGCCGACCAGCAGCGCCGCCGCCTGCGGCCCGAGGCCGGTCTTGGTGGTGGTCGCCGTGATGATGCCGGCGGCGGCGCAGACGGCGGTCACGGCGAGCGCGCCGCGCACCCCGGTGACGAGCGCGGTCATCAGCCGGGGTGGCGTGAGCCGGTGCGTACGGTCCAGGAACGAGAGCGCGGCGGCCAGGAGGGTGGCGAAGACGACCGCCCTCGTCGCGGACATGCCGACGGCGAGGAACACGACGATGGCGATCAGCGAGGCGAAGTGGTAGCCGAACCGGGCCAGCAGGCGCCACGGTGAGGCGACGTCGATCACCACCGGGCGTACGCCGGAGCGGCGGGCGTCGATCTCCACGGAGAGCAGGATGCCGAGGTAGTAGAGCACGGTCGGCACGGTTGCCCAGCTCAGCACCTGCAGGTACGAGACGCCCAGATACTCGGCGATGATGAACGCCGCCGCGCCCAGGGTGGGCGGGGAGAGAATCGCGCCCACACCGGCGGCGGCCAGCATGCCGCCCGCGCGCTCGGCCGGGTAGCCGGCGCGGCGCAGCAGCGGCCAGGTGACCGCCCCGATGCTCACCGTCGTGGCAGCCCCGGACCCGGAGACGGTGCCGAGCAGGAAGCCGGAGGCCACCGCCGTACGCCCGGCGGCGGTGCGCGAGCGGCGGAACGCCGCCGCCGACAGTTCGACGAAGAACCGCCCCGCCCCGGACAGTTCCAGAACCGCGCCGTAGATGGTGAACAGCACGATGTACGAGGCCGCCACGTCCAGCGGGGTGCCGTAGAAGCCGCTGTCGGAGTTGTAGAACGCGTCGACCAGTTGGCTGAAGTCGAGCCCGGCGTGGGCTACCGGCCAGGACTGCGGCAGCAGCCCGCCGTAGTAGCCGTAGCCGAGGAACAGCAGGCAGACCGCGGGCAGGATCCACCCGGTGGTGCGCCGGCACGCTTCGAGCAGCAGGAGCAGCAGGATGGTGCCCAGCACCAGATCCGGGGGTGCCAGCAGACCCTGCCGGTCGAGGAAGGCGTTGTAACCGCCGCCACCCGTACCCAGGGGGATCGGTAGGACGGGGTAGAGGCAGGCGGCCACCGCCAGGACGGCCAGTGCCCAGTCCACGGCGGTGGGCCGCGCCAGAGCGCGGCTGTCGCTGTCGCTTCTGCGCCGCCGCCAGGCCGGCATTCGCAGGCCCGCCGGGTGGACCAGGAAGACCGGCGGCAGCATGCCCGCCAGGAAGATGATCAAATAATATTTGCTGCCCTGCGCCAGAGGGCGGAAGACCTGCCACAGGGCGAGAAGGCCGACCGCCAGCGCCGCCGCGGTGAAGAGTAGGCCGGCCGGCCCGGACAGCACCCGGCCCGGCTTCTCGTCCTCGAACTGGGCGGCCAGCTCCCGGGTTGCACGTTCGTCAACGGCCTGAGCATCGCCGCCGAGCCGCTCGGCCGAATCGGTGCCTTCGGACGTGCTGGTGTCGGCTGAGCTGGCGTGGGGCGCTCTGGGGCGAGGTGGCGGCCCGTTCTCGGCCGGGCCGGGCTCACTGACGGGAGAGTTGGCTGGTCGTGCGGGTGGCGACGAACCGTCGGGCGAACGGGCGGGCGACACAATCGGACGATACACGTCGATTGGCTGGCGGGTGGGGCAGCGAAGAGTGTTCGTGTCCCGTCGGGACATCCACGGCCCGTGCCGCGGCCTTTCGCATGCCGGATCTGCACGCTGGGCCGGAATTTCCGTGGAAAGCTGTCGGATCCGGCCGCTAGGGTCGGGCGGTGACTTCGGGGCGACCACTGATTCAGGCTCGTGGGCTGGTGAAGCGGTTCGGCGACTTCACCGCCGTCGACGGCATCGACGTCGAGGTGCGCTCGGGTGAGGCGTTCGGTTTCCTCGGGCCCAACGGCGCCGGCAAGTCCTCCACCATGCGGATGGTCGGCTGCATCTCCCCACCGAGCGGCGGTGAGCTGCGCATCCTCGACCTGGATCCGGTCCGCGACGGGCCGGCGATCCGGGCCCGGCTCGGCGTGTGCCCGCAGATGGACAATCTCGACCCGGAGCTGAGCGTCCGGGAAAACCTCACGGTGTACGCCCGCTACTTCGGCATCTCGCGCCGGGTCGCCCGGGAACGGGCCGCCGAGCTGCTCGACTTCGTCCAGCTCACCGAGCGGGCCGACAGTAAGGTCGAGCCGCTCTCCGGTGGGATGAAGCGCCGGTTGACCATCGCCCGCGCCCTGGTCAACGACCCGGAGATCGTGCTGCTCGACGAGCCGACCACCGGGCTCGACCCGCAGGCGCGGCACCTGGTGTGGGAGCGACTGTTCCGGCTCAAGCAGCAGGGCGTGACGCTGGTGCTCACCACGCACTACATGGATGAGGCCGAGCAGCTCTGCGACCGGCTGGTGGTGATGGACGGCGGGCGGATCGTCGCCGAGGGCTCACCCCGGGCGCTGATCGAGGAGCACTCCACCCGCGAGGTGGTCGAGCTGCGCTTCGCCGCCGAGTCGCAGGAGCCGTTCGCCGGCAAGCTCGACGGTGTGGGGGAGCGGGTCGAGGTGCTGCCCGACCGCGTCCTGCTCTACGTGTCCGACGGCGACGCGGCGGTCGCCGAGGTCGGCGCGCTGGGGCTCAACCCGGCCAACGTCCTGGTGCGGCGCAGCGGCCTGGAGGACGTCTTCCTGCACCTGACCGGCCGCACCCTGGTCGACTGACGGGCCGCGCCGCCGCGATCGAGTCGCCGGCCGATCGGTGGCAGCCCAGCTGCCTTCCGGCCGGCGTGTCGACCCGCTGAGCCGCCAACGATCACCGCGCTCGGGCTCTGGCCCAGGTGAAAAAACGGTCGGTCAGCCGGTCGGGCGTGACCTGACGCCCGAGGTCCGCGTCCGCCTCCTCCCGCAGCGCGGCCAGGTAGACGAGCAGGCCGGTCCGGTTCTCGCGGTACTCGCCGAGCAGCGCCAGACGAGCTGCCGAGCACGGCCAGGCGATGCCGCAGACCCGGCAACGCCAGGACGGGCGGGCCGCCACGTGCGGCCGGTAGCGGGGCATCAGTTCCCGCCCCGGTCCCGAGCCGACCAGCGGCCCGCATCCGGGCGGACGTTCCGAAGTCGCATGGTGGAGCCTCCGTCGGATCAGAAGGGGCGCCCGTCAGTCGTCCGTCGGGCGCCCCCGGCCTGGTTCCGCCCGCCGTCCGATCCCGTGAGCGGTCCCGCTGCGTGACAGTCTGCTGAGGACGCGACTACCGTGGGAGGTTCCGCGCGCCGACGACCAGCGCGTACGGTGATCGGCCCGGCAGGGTACGAGGATGTACGGAGGCTGTCCGTGGAGAGTTCGTCCATGCTGGAGCACTTCGCGGAGGAGCTGCGGCTGGCCCGGGCAGCCAGTGGCATGTCCCAGGCGACGCTGGCGGAGGCGCTGAGCTATTCCGGAGCGCTGGTCGCCAAGGTGGAGACCTCCGAGCGCCGGCCGAGTCTGGACTTCGCGCGCCGATGCGACGCCGTGTTCACGGCCGACGGGCGCTTCGAGCGCATCCAGCGGCGGATCAGCCGCGAGGCCGTGGTGCCGTGGTTCCGCGACTGGGCCGGCGTCGAACAGGAGACCACCGCGCTGCGCTCGTTCGAGCCGCTGTGTGTGCCAGGTCTGTTGCAGACCGAGGGGTACGCCCGTGCGCTACTGACCGGCGGCGGGTTGTTCGCGCCCGACGAGATCGAGCAGCAGGTGGCAACCCGGCTGGACCGTCAGGGACTGCTCACCCGCGACCGACCTCCGCTGCTCACTGCGGTGATCGACGAACACGTGCTGCGCCGCACCGTCGGGGGAGCAGGCGTGATGCGCGAGCAGATTCAGCACCTCGTGAAGCTCGGCTCGGCATTTCCCAGGGTCCGAATCCAGGTGGTGCCGGCGACTGTGGGTGCTTATGTTGGGCTCGGTGGCCCCTTCGTCATCGCTACCTCGCCGCAGGGGGAGGATCTTGTCTACCTCGCTGGCCAGCGCCATGGGCAGGTCATCGACCGGGCTGACTACGTCCGTCAGATGGTCGAGGTGTGGGAGTCGATCCGCGGTGAGGCACTATCGCACAGGCAGTCCCTCGATCTGATGGCGGAAGTGGCGGAGACATGGAGTTGACCGGCGCCCGGTGGCGCAAGAGCACCCGCAGCGGCCCGGATGGCGGTAACTGCGTGGAGGTGGCCGACAACCTTCCGGGGCTGGTGGCCGTTCGTGACTCGAAGGACCCGGGCGGCCCGGTGCTGGTCTTCGCGCCCGACGCGTGGCGTGCGTTCGTCGGGCCCGGCGCCCTTCGTCGGTAGGGTCGCCGGTCGCCGGTCGCCGGTCGCCGGCCCGCGTAGATCGACTCCGCTTCCTGCAAATCAGGGTGTCGCAGCGCCACGGACACCCCGACTTCCGTGCAGTCGAGTTGATCATGAGCGCGAGCGCGTTGCTGGTTGACTGACCGTCGCCGTCCGATCGCGGTTCGGAACCGGGCGGGCCGCTGGCCTTCCCCAGACCGATGGCTATGACGCGACGGTGATGTGACTGTGATGGTCCCGGGGACTCTCCAGAACCATGATGATTCTCGAAGTCCGACCGACTCGGCCAGGGAGCGGTCGATGCGCAGCCTGAGCAGGCGTGCCTCGTCCGTATCCGCCAGCCGCGGCGGGTGGTGGCGCGTTCTCGCATCGGCCGTTGCTCTCAGCGTCCTGCTTGCAGTGGGCGGAGCGGCGGTGACCCCACCGCAGATGGCCCGAGCCGCCAGCTGCAAGGCGGAGACATGCAAGGGCAGGTGGGCCGGCGACGCGGGTTGCCTGGCCGACAAGATCGTTGTTGGTGACCAACGGATCTACGTCGAATCGCCAGTCGACAACAGCAAGCTGATGGATGGCACCGGCACGGTCTTCTACTCGCCGGCCTGTCAGTCGACCTGGGTCGACTGGCAGATCACCTTCGACGAGACCGACTGGGAGCCGGAGTTCCAGTTCTGGGAGCTCACCCAGTACGGCGCGAACCAGATGCGCAAGCCGGAGGCAGAGTCCGACCTCTTCCCGGGCAGCTACGTCAACTACACGACCGCCGGTGTGGACCTGTGGCGCTCGGCGATGACGGATTGGAACAACTCGGTGATGTCCTGTTGGTACATAGCCGCCGGCTCGGGTGAGCCTCCCATTCCGACCAACGATCCGGACGAGGAGCTGTCGTGCACCAACTGGATCTGAAACCGAAGCGGCCGGTGCGCCGAATGGCCCTGACGGCCTTCGGTGCGGTGGTGACGCTCGGTGTCTCGGCGCTGGTCGTCCCTCAGCCGGTGGCCGCCCGACCAGTTTCGCCCGTGCCTCAGGAGACCCTGAGCCGGGGAGCGCTGGCCGACCCGGACGCATCGCTCGGCGCCGCCTGGGCCCGTTCGAGCGACCAACTGATCACGGGAGCCGGGGATCGCAACGGCTTTCACCTTCTTGTGGCCCGGGAGAAGGAGTCCTTCGCCTGGTCGACCCTGACCACGCTGAACGCCGGTCTCTCCGATGCCGGCACCTGGACGGGCAGCGTCTGCGTCACTGGCTCCGGTAAGCGGGCCGTCGCGGTCTATGCCCCGACCTCGTACAGCAACAAGCCGGAGTTGGCCACCAAGGGCGCCTATGTCGCTGTGGTCGACCTGACCACCGGTAAGGCCACGCCGCTGAGAGAACGGGTCCAGTTGGCGTACTACAACCCGTCCTGCGGGGCGGGCGAACGGGTGCTGGTCACCCGGCCCACCGACGTTGACCAGCAGACCACCGAGGTCATCGCCATCGACGCGGCAGCCGGCAAGGTGACCTCGACAGTCCGCTTGGCCGGGCAGTTCACCAACGCGGCACCGGCGGCCGAGGGTGACTACGGCATCCTCCGGGGCGGCCTCTACCGGCTCCGGAACGGCAGGCTCGCCAAGCTGGCCGACCCGGGTGGGCGCCCCTTCGCCGTGCGGGCGACGGGTGCCGGCGCGGTCGACGTGCTGACCGTGGACGAGGCGAAGCCGGGCGCCGAGGGCCGGGCGACCGCCCACCGGTATGTCGGTCGCGGACACACCACCGTCGGCACCGGCCGCGCCACCGGGCTCGAACTGGTCGGTCTCTCCGGTGGCCGCAACGCCCTCGTCGGTGACGTCGGCGGCATCCGTCGGCCCCCCGCCGATCTGGTACTGCTCACGGCCGCCGACAAGTCTCGGGTGGCGTCCCGGGAGGGCCACCTGCTGGCGATGTCGGTCCGCCCGGTCGAGACGGACCAGGCTGACAGTCGGTCCCGTTTCGACGTCACGGTCCGGGCCACGGCCACCGGTCGGGAGAGCCGGCACACAATTGCCGCCACACCGAAGGCGCCGGCGGACGCCGCGCCCCGAGCCGGCCGTATGGAGGCTCCCAGCGCTCGGGCGGCCGGAGAGGTCATCACCCACCCCGCCTACCAGCCGAGGTGCGCGGTTCCGCGTAACGACATCCGCCGGCAGGCGCTCCAACCCAGCGCCAACCAGGTGGAGTGGGCGGTGGACCTCGCTGTGCAGGGCAAGCTGACCGTCTCGCGGCCGGCCAACTACCTGAAGACCGGCATGCCGGCGTACACGCCGCAGGGAATGTTCCCCCTGCCGTCCGGGCCGCGGGTGCCGGCGCAGGTGATGCTGGCGGTGCTGGCCCAGGAGACCAACATGGCGCAGGCTTCCTGGCACGCCTCCCCGGGCGACGGCGGCAACCCGCTCGTCTCCGACTACTACGGCAACCGCAGCAGCGGCGTTTGGGATTCCATCGACTACAGCAGCAGCGACTGTGGGTACGGCATCTCCCAGGTCACCGACGGCATGAATTTCGGTGCCACGCCGGGCCTCTCCGAGCAGGAGAGGGTGGCCATCTCCAGTGACTACGCCGCGAACATCGCCGCTGGTCTGCAGATCCTTGTGAAGAAGTTCAACGAGGTGCAGGCGCTCGGCATCACCGTCAACACCAACGATCCCCTCTACATCGAGAACTGGTTCCTGGCGGTCTGGGGTTACAACAGCGGGGTGCACGCCCGGGGCGAGCCGGGAGCGGGCAGCAACTACGGGCTCGGCTGGTTCAACAACCCGGCGAACCCGACGTATCCGGCCAACCGGGACCCCTTCCTGCGGATTGACAAGGAGGATGCGAGCCACCCGTCGGACTGGTCGTACCCGGAGCGGATCATGGGCTGGGCCGAGGTGCCGCAGTGGCAGTGGATCGACCCGGTGACGAAGTACTCCACGCCGCTGTTCGGTTCATCGCGCAACCAGCTCAGCCTGCCGTCCAAGTACCAGTTCTGCACCTCGTCGAACCACTGCTCGCCGACCGGGGACAACTCGGCCTGCGACGAGTCCTGCTGGTGGCACAGCGATACCACCTGGGTCACCGAGGCTGCTCCATTGAGCACTCAGAAGCTGGTGTACGCGGTGGGCTCGGCGGAGCCGGCCGTCAAGGCGGTCTATCCGAAGCGGTGCACCCCGTTCTCGGCGAGCGGGGCCCTGGTTGTCGACGATCTCAGAGACTCGTCGATCAATACGCTGGGCTGCGCGGGGCAGAGCTGGGGTGGCAAGTTCACCCTCCGCCAGGGGTCCCCGGCAGGTGACCTGATGAGCTTCCACGCGGACATCGACGTGCACCAGGTCGGTGCGGGCTATCTCGGCCACATGTGGTTCACCCACAGCGTCGACCCCGATTACGCGCCGCTGCATCAGGTCGTCGGAACCTGGACGCCGGATATCCGCAGTGGCATCAAGAGTTGGGACATCGTGGTGCACCTGCCGTCGCACGGCGCCAATGAGACGGCGGCCGAGTACATGATCAACCCGGGCATCGGCATCTACGGCGATCCCCGCGACAAACCGCAGTTCTGCCCGGTGAACCAGGACGCCAAGACTCTGGGCGTCGACCGGTGGGTCAGCCTGGGCCGCTACACTCTCGGGCCGCGCGCCCGGGTGCAGCTCAGTAACAAGATCGAGGGCGCGACCGGCGACGTCGACATCGCCTGGGACGCGATGGCGTTCGTGCCGGCGAGCGGCACCGCGAAGTCCTGCGGCACGAACTGGTAACACAGTCGACCCGGTGGGTCGATTCGAGGGGCGGGCGCCGGCAGGTGTCCGCCCCTCGGACCTGACCGGCGCCCGCTGGCGGTTCGAGTGAACCCGTGTTGATCACCAGGCGCGTCGGCCGGAATCCGGGCGACACGTCGACGGGGTCGCCGTAGGGTGACCGGCGGCCTGTCGTACCCCGGGGGTAGGAAGGTCGGGGACGGGGGGTGGTCATGGTGAGTGTGGCGCAGCGGACGCGGTTGCCCTGGGTGCCGGCGTACGCGGTGTTCGAGCACTACCTGGTGAATCTTCGTCGCACCTGGCGGGCGGGGGTGTTCTCGTCGTTCCTGCTGCCGGTGCTGACCGTGCTCGGCTTCGGGTTGGGCGTCGGCGCGTACATCGACCAGGGCGTCGACGGGGTGCGCTACCTCGACTGGCTGGTTCCCGGGCTGATCGCCTCGACGGCGCTCCAGGTGACCGTTGGCGACTCGACGTGGCCGGTGTTCAGCAACTTCCAGTGGGTCAAGACCTACTTCGCACAGACGGCGTCGCCGTTGCGGGTGGGCGACATCCTGGCCGGGCACCTGGCCTTCGTGCTGTTCCGGGTGCTCACGACGATCGCGGCCTTCCTGCTGGTCACCGGGGTGTTCGGGGCGTTGCGGTCGCCGTGGGCGCTGGCCACCCTGCCGGTGGTGGCGCTCCTCGGGCTGGCCGGGGCCACGCCGACGTTCGCGTACGCCGCGGTGGTGTCCAGCGACAGTTGGCTGGCGATGCTGTTCCGGTTCGCGGTCATCCCGATGACGCTGTTCGCCGGCGTGTTCTTCCCGGTCGAGTCGCTGCCGGAGGCGCTGCGCTGGCTGGCGTACGCGACTCCGCTGTGGCACGCTGTCGACCTCTGTCGTGCGGCGACGCTCGGTGTCGCCCCGCAGTGGTCGATCGGCGGGCACCTGCTCTACCTGGCTGCCTGGGCGGCCGTCGGTTGGCTGCTGGCGCTGCGCGCTTTTCGCCGCAAGCTCGTCGTCTAGGGAGATCTCGTGGTCACGCTGGTCCTGCCCCGGCTGGTCGACGTCTCCGCCGCGTCTCGGCGGTCGGGGTCGGTGGTCGAGCGCAATCTCGCCGCGCTGAAGTCGGTCTACTGGCTGCTGCTGCTCTCCGGCTTCGTGGAGCCGCTGCTCTACCTGCTCTCCATCGGCGTGGGCGTCGGGACGCTGGTCGGTGACCTGCCGCTGCCCGACGGGCGGCTGGTGTCGTACGCCGCGTTCGTGGCGCCGGCGATGCTGGCCGCCTCCGCGATGACCGGGGCGCTCTCCGAGACCACCTTCAACTTCTTCGGCAAGATGAAGTACATGAAGCTGTACGACGGGATGATCGCCACCCCCGTACGGCCGTTCGAGATCGCCCTCGGTGAGCTGAGTTGGGCGATGTTGCGGGGCAGCGCCTACTCGGCCGCGTTCCTCGGGGTGATGGTCGCGTTGGATCTGACCAGCGTCGTCCACGCGCTCACCGCGCTGCCCGCCGCGGTGCTGGTCGGGTTCGCGTTCGGGGCGCTCGGCATGGCGATCTCCACCTTCATGCGCAGCTGGCAGGATTTCGACCTGGTGGCGTCCGCGCAGTTCACCCTGTTCCTCTTCTCCGGCACCTTCGTGCCGGCGCAGGCGTACCCGACCCTGCTGCACTGGCTGGTCGAGGTCACCCCGCTGTACCGGGCCGTGCACCTGATCCGTGGCGTCGCGCTGGGCACCGGGGGTTGGCTCTGGCTGCTCGACGTGCTCTACCTGCTGGCGATGCTGGCGGTCGGCCTGCTGGTGGCGTCGCGCCGGATGGGCAGGTTGCTCTGCCCGTAGGGGTTATCCACCGCTGTTCGCGGGGCATGTCCTGGGGCGACACCGCCGACGAAGAGGAGGGGCGATGGCCTCCGACGAGACGTCCGACCACCGTGAGCGCAGCGGGCCGGTCGGGCCCGACGCTGGGCCGGACAGCCCCACCGATCTGCCCGGCAGCGGCTGGAAGGCTGCGCTGCGCCGCACGGTCACCGAGTTCCAGGACGACAGCCTGACCGACTGGGCGGCGGCACTTACCTACTACGGGGTGCTGTCCATCTTCCCGGGCGTGCTGGTGCTGATCTCCATCCTCGGCCTGCTGGGCACCAGCGCCACCGAGGGCGTCAAGGACACGGTCAACCAGGCGGTGCCCAACGACAGCATCCAGAAGATCATCGAAGAGGCGATCAAACAGGCGCAGGGCAGCGGAGGGCTGGCCAGCGTCACGGCGATCATCGGTCTCCTGGCCGCGTTCTGGTCCGCGTCCGGCTACATCGCCGCGTTCATGCGCGCCTCGAACACGATCTACGACGTGCCGGAGGGCCGGCCGATCTGGAAGACGCTGCCGATCCGGGTCGGCGTGACGGCGGTGATCGGCGTACTCCTGCTGGCCTGCGCGGTGATCGTGGTCTTCACCGGCCGGCTCGCCGAGGTGGTCGGGGACGCGGTCGGCCTCGGCTCGACGGCCGTCACGGTCTGGGACGTCGCCAAGTGGCCGGTGCTGCTGCTCCTGGTCAGCCTGATGTTCGCGATCCTCTACTGGGCCTCGCCGAACGCCCGGCACGGCGGGTTCCGCTGGGTCAGCCCGGGTGGGGTGCTCGCCGTGGTGATCTGGCTGGTGATCTCCGGTCTCTTCGCCCTCTACGTGAGCAACTTCGGCTCGTACAACAAGACGTACGGTGCGCTGGCCGGCGTGATCATCTTTCTGGTCTGGCTCTGGCTGAGCAACATCGCGATCCTGTTGGGCGCCGAGTTCGACGCGGAGTTGGAGCGCGGCCGGGCCATCTCGGCCGGCCACGCCGTCGACGACGAGCCGTACCTCGAACTGCGCGACGACCGCAAGCTCAGGAAGAAGCGGAATTCGGGTGCCAAGCGCTGACCTGATCGCACAGCAGCCGCTCCCGCAGCTGCCGGAGTTCGCCTCCCGGTCCGGTCCCGAGTTCCTCCGCCAGGTGGTCGTGCAGACGCCGGTACACGCCGTGTGCCTCCACCTGACGCCCCTCCCGGTACAACGCCAGCATGAGCAGCGCCTGTAGGCGTTCCCGGGAGGGGTGTTCGGCGGCCAGTTCGATCAGGTCGGCCAGCACCTGGCGGTGTCGGCCGAGCCGCAGCTCCAGGTCGTAGCGCTCCTCGGCGGCGAGCAGCCGCAGTTCGGCCAGTCGCGCCGCGGCGGGTTCCAGCGCGGGGCTGTTCAACCCGTCCAGCGCGGGACCGCGCCACAGGGTCAACGCGCCCTGGTAGAGGGTGACCGCGCGGGCGGTGTCGACCTCGGCGGCCTGCCGGGCCCGCCGGACGGTCTCGGCGAACTCCCGCGCGTCCACGTACGCGTCCGACACGTCCAGTTGGTAGCCGTCGGGGCGGGTGACCACGATGTTCGCGTCACCGCCGTGCCGGACGAGGTGCCGCCGCAGCGCCCCGACCTGGTTCTGCACCTGCTTGCGGGCGGTCCACGGCCCGGCGTCGTCCCAGCATGTCTCGATCAGCCGGTTGACCGACAGCCAGCCCTCGCTGGCGATCAGGAGCGCGGCCAGGATCCGCCGTTGGCGGGGTGCGGGCAGATCCACCGGTGTGCCTGAGGAGCGAACCTCCAGCGGGCCGAGAATGGCGAATTCCACGTTTCTCCGTTCGGTGGGCCGGGTCGGCCCGCAGAGCCGTGCCAAGGCTCACCGGCACGGTCGTCGGCCGAGTCATGCCCGCCGATGACATGACGATGACGGATCCGTGCGGTCGCGGTGCCGGGGATGTGCCGTACGAATGAGTCGATGGGTCAGAGTGCCAGTAACGACGCGCTTCCGCTAATAGGGGGAAGGAGCCCGTTGTGGCTTCAATATCCATTGTCGGCATCCTATTCGTCAACTGTGTGGCGGCGGCGCTGCTGATGCAGGCTTCCGCCGCGAAGACCGTGGCCGGCATGCAGTTGGGGCGCGCGCTTCGGGAGATCGGCCTGCCCTGGGCGTCCGGGTCCGGCCTCGTCCGGCTGGTGGCCCTGCTCGAACTGTGCGCCGCGGTGACCCTGGTCGTGGAACCCACCCGGCGAGCGGGTGCGCTGCTGGTGGCGGCGCTGGGGCTGTCGTTCGCGCTGGTCGGCCTGGTCGGCGCGGTCCGGGGCAGCGAGGAGCCGTGCGGGTGTTTCGGCCGCACCGAGGGTGCCCCGTTCGGACCGGTCAACATCGTCATCGGCGTCGGCCTGGTGGCCGTCGCGGCGGGCAACCTCGCCGTCGTCGACGCCGCCGCCAACCAGCCCGCCGGGCCGGTGATCGGTGCCGCGCTCGCCGCGCTGCTGCTGTCGCTCTACGCCAACCGTCGCTGGATTCTCCCGATCGTACGACCGCTCTTCCCGCAATCCGACCGGGTGTGACGGGCGCTTCTCCACCACGAAGGGTAATGAACGCCATGACCATGTTCCTTGCTTTCGTCCTGCTTGTTCTCGCCGGAACGATGGTGCTGTTCTTCGCGATGCTCGGCCAGTTGGCGGCGCGATTGCCGGAGCAGAACAACGAGCCGTCGGCCCAGGTCGAACCCCTGGAGAACGCCCGGTTGGGCGCCGAGTCGCTGAACTGGCCGGCGGAGTTGGCGCACCTGCGCGACCGCGAGCGCGCCCTGGTGCTGGTGCTCAGCTCCTCGTGTGCGAGCTGTGAGCAGATCGCCGCCCAGGTGCCGGGCGCGCTGGACCGTGGGGTCGACCTCAGCGTGGTGGTCTCCTGCGGTGTCCGCGAGCGCGGCGAGGACTTCATCCGCCGGCACGAGCTGGAGCGGACCCGGCCGTACCTGGACCAGGGCGGTGCCTGGAGCACCGGCGAGTTCAACATCGACTCCAGCCCCGCGGCCCTGCTGTTCCGGCACGGTCGGCTGGACACCGCGCTGCTCTTCTGGACGCTCGACAGCGCCCTCGCCGCCACCGGCCACCTGCACTCCGCCCATTCCGCCCAGGAGGCGTGAGCGCGCCAGGACCCCGGGTGACGTGCGACGGGCACGCGACCCGGCAGCCCATCTCACACAGGAGGTGTCATGACCACTGCTGTCCCCAAGTCCTCGGTCAAACGACGGGGCGTGCTGCGCGGTATCGGCGCCGGCGGACTGGCCGCCGCCGTCGCGGTCTTCGCCAAGGGGTCGCCGGCCCAGGCGGCCAACTGGAACTGCTGCAGCCTCGACTACGTGCCACCGAACATCAGCATGTCGACCTGCCTGGCCGCCAGCCACTACGTGTGGACCTGCACGTTCGGCACGGTGGGACCGATCTACCGCTGCCAGTGCTGCGAGCGGAAGCGCCCCGACGGCACGTACAACGCCTCCGCCGGCAAGTGCACCTGCACCTCGAACTGCTGACGGCCACCAGGAGATGGAGGTCTGGATCGGCGTCGCCCTGCTGGGGGCGATCCTGCAGGGCTACAGCCCTTGAGGCGTCTCCATGGCCGGGGTCGCCGGCCCGATGTTGCGGGACGACAGGTGGGGCGGAACTCGGTTCCTGCTCGGCCTGCTGGTCGGTGGGATCTTCGGCGCGGCGGTACTGGCGGTCCCGTTCTACCTGCTCGCCACCGGGGTCACCGCGGTGCTGCCGGAGGCGGTGCGGGTCGGACTGGTGATCGTGGTGGCGCTCGGCTTCGGCGTGGCGGATCTGCGGCTTCGCACTCCGCACGTGTGGCGGCAGGTGCCGCAGTCGCTGGCCCGGACGCTGCCACCCGGTTCGCTGGGAGTGGTGTGGGGCTTCGACCTGGCCCTGCTGTTCACCACCCAGAAGACCACCTCGTTCCTGTGGGTGGCCCTGGCCGCGCTGGTGCTGCTGAGTCCGGCGGCGTTGCCGACGACGCTGATCGTGGTGGCCGTTTTGGCGGTGCTGTCGATGGTGGCGCTGAGCATCCGTAAGCCGACGACGACGCCGATCGACGAGGAGAAGGGACGGAGATGGCAGGACTGGCAGAGGATCATCCGCCGGTGGTCCGGCGCGACGCTGCTGGTCGCGGCCGTGGCTCAGGCATCGCTGCTGAGCTGGGGGTGACCCCGGTCTTCCGGCCGGATCCGGCCGGTGGGCAGGTGGTCATCACCCGGTTCGAGTGCCCGTCGCGGCTCGTCCTGCTGCGGTTGGTGGTGCTGCACCTGCGGATCAAGCGGGCGGTCCGGCGACGGTTGCCCGAGCTGGTCGGCAGCCGGTTGATCGTCGACTGGGGCACCCGGACGCTGCTGAGCATCTCCGTGTGGCCGTCCCTGGAGAGCGTGTACGGGATGGGTTCGGTGCCGGAGCACGTCTCCGGGTCGCGCATCCCGGGCCGCCTCGGCGTACGGACCACGGCCGGCTTCTTCACCTTCACCGGCGACTGGCGTCAGATCATGTTCGGCTCGCCGGTCGCCGCGCACTCACCCCTGCACGCGTGTGTGCAGGACGACTGATCACGAACAGAAGCCAGAAGGAGGTAGTCATGCCCATTCCCACGGACCGCGGCCTGGTGGCGATCACCAAGGACGCCCGCGGTCGTACCGCCGTCATGGTCGGCACCAGCATCACCGACGGCCAGGTCGACGGGGTGTACGCCATGCACGTCGCACCGAAGCAGATCGTGGTGGATCCCGCGGTGCGGTTGAGCGCGGGAGAGCACGGTCAGTTCACCACCGAGCCGGTGGAGGTGTACGACAGCGGCAACGCCGTACAGATCCGGGCCCTGGACGCGACGGCCGACCTACGGCGGATGTAGGTCCGACCGTCCAACACCGCCGGGGGCGGGAGCGCGAGGCGCTCCCGCCCCCGGTTCGTTTCCGCAGGCCCTTTTCTTGATCCACTATTAGCTTTTGCTCTTACGGACAAAAGTTGCCACCGGAACGGTCGAAGCTCTGGACAGGCGGTGCGGAACGCTCCTACTGTGTCGGACACAACACCTCGGCGTTGCGTCGATGTGAACGAGTTCGATGAAGAGGTGAACTCCCCGGTGCGGACCGTCGAGCCCCTGCACGTCCGACTGTTGCGGTTGCTCCGCGACGAGGGCGCCGTGTCCCGGGCCGAGCTGGGTGACCGCCTCCAGATGCCCCGCCCGCGCCTGCTGGCCGAGCTGGACCGGCTGGTCGCCCTGGGTTATGTCGCCGAGGCCGGGCTCGCCGCCTCCCGGGGCGGGCGTCGCTCCACCCTGGTCGAGCTGAACCCGAAACTGCGCTTCGCGGCCGTCGACCTGGGCGCCAGCTCGATGGACGTCGAGGTGGTCAACGGTCGGCTCGAACCGGTGGCCCACTACGCCGAGCCGGCCGACATCCGCAATGGACCGAAGGTGACCCTGCAACGGGTCAACGAACTGCTGCACAAGGCCCGGGTCGACGGCGCGTACGAGCGGTTGGACGCGGTGGGCATCGGTGTGCCCGGCCCGGTCAGCTTCCGCGACGGCGTCCCGGTCTCGCCGCCGATCATGCCGGGCTGGGATCGGTTTCCGGTCCGCGAGCTGCTCAGCCGGGAGCACGGCTGCCCGGCGGTGGTCGACAACGACGTCAACATCATGGCGATCGGTGAGCGGCACGGCGGGGTCGCCCACTCGGTGGACGACTTCCTCTTCGTGAAGATCGGCACCGGTATCGGTTGCGGCATCTACCTGACCGGCGAGGTCTACCGCGGCACCGACGGCTGCGCCGGGGACATCGGCCACATCCAGGTCGACGCGCACGGGCCGATGTGCTCGTGCGGGAACGTCGGATGTTTGGAGGCGCTGTTCAGTGGCGCCGCGCTGGCCAAGGAGGCGACCGCCGCCGCCCGCAGCGGGTCGTCGCCGGCACTGGCCGAGCGGCTGGGCCTGCGCGGTGTGGTGACCGCTCTGGACGTCGCCGAGGGCGCGGTCGAGGGCGACGTGACCTGTATCCAGTTGATCCGCGACGGCGGGCGACGGGTCGGCGGAGTCCTCGCCGGTCTGGTGAGTTTCACCAACCCGTCGATGATCGTGATCGGTGGTGGGCTGGCCCAACTCGGGCACATCCTGCTCGCGGAGATCCGCAGCGTGGTCTACCGCCGGTCGCTGCCGCTGGCCACCGGCAACCTGCCCGTCGTGCTGTCCGAGCTGGGTGGTCGGGCCGGCGTCGCCGGCGCGGCCGTGCTCGCCAGCGACGTCGCCTTCGGCGAGGCCTCATGAACCTGCGGTCGCCAGGCGCGAAACCCACCGTGAGCGAGGAGGAGACTGTGGCCCAGCCCGAGGAGAACGCCGCCGTCGCCGGGGCGTCGCTGGTCGAGGCCCCCGCGGACACCGTCGCCGGCGAGGTGGTCCTGCGCCTCACCGATGTGGTCAAGACCTTCCCCGGCGTACGCGCCCTGGACGGGGTGCAGCTGGAGGTGCGGGCCGGCGAGGTGCACTGCCTGCTCGGGCAGAACGGTGCCGGCAAGTCCACCCTGATCAAGGTGCTGGCCGGGGTGCACCAGCCGGATTCCGGCCTCATCGAGTGGCGGGGCGAGCCGACCACCTTCGCCAACCCGCAGGCCGCCATGCGCGCCGGCATCGCCACCATCTACCAGGAGCTGGACCTCGTCGAGGACCTGTCGGTGGGGGAGAACGCGTTCCTGGGCCACGAGCCGCGCCGGCTGGGCTTCGTCCGTCGCGGGCAAATGGTCCGACGAACCCGGCAGATCCTCGGTCGGCTCGGGCACGGCGAGATCCACCCCAAGCGGATGGTCCGCGCGCTGCCGGCGGCCGGCAAGCAGATCGTGAGCATGGCCCGGGCGCTCTCGCACGAGGCGCGACTGATCATCATGGACGAGCCGAGCGCGGTGCTGGCGCACGACGAGGTGGGCAACCTGTTCCGGATCATCCGGGAGCTGACCGCCCAGGGCATCGCCGTCATCTACATCTCCCACCGCCTGGAGGAGATCCGCGAGATCGGCGACCGGGTCACCGTACTCAAGGACGGACGGACCACGGCGGCGAACCTGCCGGCGCGCGACACCCCGACCCGCGACCTGGTCAGCCGGATGACCGGCCGCAGCATCGAGTACGTCTTTCCGGAGCGCCCGGCGGCCGGTCCGGCCGGCGCGGAGCTGCTCCACGTCGAGGGGCTGACCCGGGCGGGCGAGTTCGCCGACGTGTCGCTCGATGTCCGGGCCGGTGAGATCGTCGGCATCGCCGGGCTGGTCGGCTCGGGCCGCTCCGAGCTGCTGGAGACCATCTACGGCGCCCGCCGCGCCGACGCGGGCACGGTCCGGATGGCCGGCCGGGCGTTGGGCGCGGGTGTCGGCGCGGCGGTCCGGGCGGGCATGGGCATGGCGCCGGAGGAGCGCAAGAGTCAGGCGCTGCTGCTCGGGGAGCCGAT
Organism: Micromonospora sp. NPDC047557; assembly: GCF_043205095.1. NCBI lineage: Bacteria > Bacillati > Actinomycetota > Actinomycetes > Micromonosporales > Micromonosporaceae > Micromonospora > Micromonospora sp. NPDC047557. The sequence continues at coordinate 33,676 of NZ_JBIDDK010000025.1, forward strand.
CTACCGCAACGTCACCCTCTCCACGTTCAGCAGGTACGCCCGGTTCGGCTTCACCAACGTGGCGGCCGAGCAGGCCGAGGCGAACCGGATCGCCAACGATCTCGAACTGCGCCCCCGTGACGTCCGCCGCCCGGTGCGCACCCTCTCCGGCGGCAACCAGCAGAAGGTGGTGGTGGGGCGGTGGCTGCTCGGTGACACCAAACTGCTGCTCCTGGACGAGCCGACCCGAGGCGTGGACATCGGTGCCCGCGCCGAGCTGTACCAGGTGATCCGGGGTCTGGCCGCCCAGGGCGTCGGGGTCCTGCTGGTCTCCAGCGAGGTGCCCGAGGTGCTCGGTCTGGCCGACCGGGTCCTGGTGATGCGGGAGGGCCGGGTCGTCCGCGAGGCCCCGGCCGGCGAACTCGACGAGAACACTGTGCTCGACCTCGTGATGGCGGGGTCCCTGATGGAAGGCGCACCGGCATGAGCGACGCGACTCCCACCCCCACCGCGACCCCGGAGCGCCCGCAGGTGCCGGCGCAGTCGCCGCCGGTGGACCCCGCCGAGACGGCGGCGGCCAGCGAGGCGGCGACCACCAGCAACCGGCTCTCGTGGTGGCGGGGCGACAGCGGCGAGGGGGCCCGCCGTAACCTCGGCCTCATCGGGGTGCTGGTGGTCCTGGTCATCATCGGCGCCGTGAGCCGGTGGGACCTCTACTCCAACCCGGACTGGGTGTGGGACAACACCCTCACCATCCTCAAGCTGGCCTCGGTGGTCGGCGTGGTCACCGTCGGGATGACCTTCGTCATCATCGGCGGTGGCATCGACCTGTCGGTCGGCGCGATCGTCGCGCTCTCCGCGGTCTGGGCCACCACGGTCGCCACGCAGAGCTACGGCGCCGGCGGCATGATCTTCACCGCTCTGGTCGTCGGGCTGTCGGTCGGCGTGGTCAACGGGATCCTCATCTCGTACGGCCGGCTGGTGCCCTTCATCGCCACCCTGGCGATGCTGGTGGCTGCCCGCGGTCTGGCGGCGGAGATCTCCAACAAGCAGACCCAGCTGTCCAACAACACCTTCATCAACAACATCGCCAGCGAGAAGGTGCTCGGCATCCCGCTGCTGGTCTACATCCTCGCCGCGGTGGTCGCGGCCGGTTGGGTGCTGCTCAACCGCACCACCTTCGGACGGCGCACGGTCGCCGTCGGAGGCAACCCGGAGGCGGCCCGGCTGGCCGGCATCAACGTGCGGCGGCACACCCTGCTGCTGTACGCGCTGTCCGGCCTCTGCTGCGGCATCGCCGCCATCATGCTCACCGCGCAGGCCAACTCGGCCCAGGCGGCGACGGCAAACCTCTACGAGCTGGACGCGATCGCCGCCGCGATCATCGGTGGCACGCTGCTCAGCGGCGGGCGGGGCACGATCATCGGTTCCCTGCTCGGCGTGATCATCTTCTCGACGATCACCAATCTCTTCGCCATCAACGGCCTCTCCAGCGAGGCCCAGAACATGGTCAAGGGCGGCATCATCGTGGCGGCCGTCCTGGTCCAGCAGGTGCAGTTCCGCAGCATCACCCAGTTCCTGGGCCGCAACCGGCTCACCAGCAGCTGATCCCCTACCAGCACCCGCACCACCTTGCCGCACCACCGCAGGGTCACCCGAGCATCGACGGTGACCGGATACCACGCACCCTTCACTCATCCCACCACCTGCGAACACAGGAGGTCGTCATGACCCAGCACAGTCCCGACCTGTCGCGCCGCCGAATGCTCTTCGGCGGGGTCGCGGTCGGCGCCGGCGTACTGCTGGCCGGTTGCACGAGCAACGAGTCGTCGCCCACCACCGCGCAGACCAAGGCCGCGGCGACCGGCGTCAACAACGAGCCCGGCAAGAAGGTGGTCATCGGCTTCTCCGCCCCCGCCGACGACCACGGCTGGATCGCCGCCATCACCAACAACGCCAAGGCGCAGGCCGGCGCGTACTCCGACGTGGAGCTCAAGCCCGTCGCGGCGGGCGCGGACCCGGCGGCCCAGCGGGCGGCGCTGTCCACCCTGGTGTCGCAGAAGCCCGACGTCATCGTGGTGCTGCCGCACGACGGCAAGGAGCTCAACGCGTTCGGCCTGGAGGCGATGACCGCCGGCATCCCGGTGGTCAACCTGGACCGGGCCTTCCCCGACGCCCGGGCGTACCGCCTGCAGATCAAGGGCGACAACTACGGCATGGGCGTCGCCGCAGCGACGTACATCATCGCGCAGCTCAAGGCCAAGAACGTCAGCAACCCGATCATCGGTGAGATCCCCGGCATCGACGCGCTTGAGCTGACCCAGGAGCGGTCGAAGGGCTTCGCCGACACGCTCGCCGCGAGCGGCTTCAAGGTGGCCAACCGGCGGCCGGCGGAGTTCACCGTCGACTCCGGCCAGCAGGCCGCGACCGGGCTGTTCCAGGCGCTGCCGAAGATCGACGCGATCTGGAACCACGACGACGACCAGGGCGTCGGCGTCATGGCCGCGGTCAACCAGTCCGGCCGCAAGGAGTTCTTCATGGTCGGCGGCGCCGGCTCGAAGAAGGCGATGGAGGACATCCAGGCGGACAACACCGTGCTGAAGGCCACCGTCACCTACAGCCCGTCGATGGCCTCCTCGGCCATCTCGCTCGCCCGCCTCATCGGGCAGGGCAAGGGCATGTCCGACCTGGTGGAACTCCAGGTGCCCAAGGAGATCGTGCTCGCCTCGGAGACGATCACGAAGGAGAACGCGAGCAGCTACCTCAAGCTCGGGTTCTGATACACGGGGGGAGACCCACCTTGTCCACGACAGACAGAGAACTGCGGATCGGCATGGTCGGTTACGCGTTCATGGGCGCCGCGCACTCGCAGGCGTGGCGCACCGTGAACCGCGTGTACGACCTGCCGGCACGGGCCAGGATGGCGCTGATCTGCGGCCGCGACACACCGAAGGTGGCCGAGGCCGCCGACCGGCTCGGCTGGGACGCGTACACGACGGACTGGCGTGACGTGATCAACTCCGCCGACATCGACGTGGTTGACATCTGCACACCCGGCGACAGTCACGCCGAGATCGCCCTCGCCGCACTGGCCGCCGGCAAGCACGTCCTGTGCGAGAAGCCGCTGGCCAACACAGTGGCGGAGGCACGGGCGATGACCGCCGCGGCGGACACCGCCCGTGCCTCCGGGGTGCGGTCGATGTGCGGGTTCAACTATCGCCGGGTCCCCGCGGTCACGATGATGCGCCAGATGGTCGCCGACGGACGACTCGGGGTGATCCGGCACGTCCGAGCGACGTACCTGCAGGACTGGATCGTGGACCCGCAGTTCCCGCTGGTCTGGCGGTTGCAGAAGGACAGGGCGGGCTCCGGCGCGCTCGGTGACATCGGTGCGCACATCATCGACCTGACGCAGTTCGTCGTCGGTCAGCGGATCACCGGCGTCAGCGCGATCACCGAGACGTTCGTGAAGGAGCGGCCGTTGCCGGCCGGGTCGAGCGGGTTGGCGGCCACGGTGGACGGCAGCGGATCGGTCGACGGCAACGGGTCGGCCACCGGGCCGGTCACCGTCGACGACGCCGCGATCTTCGTGGCCCGACTCGACGGCGGCGCCCTGGCGACGTACGAGGCGAGCCGTTTCGCCACGGGCCGCAAGAACGCCCTCCGAGTCGAGATCAACGGCTCGCTGGGCAGCGTGGTCTTCGACCTGGAGCGCCTCAACGAGTTGGAGTTCTACGACGCCACCCGGCCTACCCTGGAACAGGGCTTCAGCCGGATCCTGGTGACCGAGAGCGACCACCCGTACATGTCGGCGTGGTGGCCGCCCGGCCACATCATCGGCTACGAGCACTCCTTCACCCACCAGATGCGCGATCTCATCGAGGCGATCGCCACCGGCACCGACCCGGCGCCCTCCTTCGCCGACGCGTTGCAGGTCCAGCTCGTGCTGGACGCGGTGACCCGTTCGGCGGACGTCGGTTCCTCCTGGACCGACGTGGAACCGGCGCTGACCGCGGTGGCCGTCTGACCCCCTGACCATCCGCGACGGCGGTGTTCGCGCCGCCGTCGCCCGACCGGCTTTCCGGAGCCGACCGGCGAGGGACCGACCGCGGTTTGCGCCCCGCGGTCGGGACGAGGTCGGCTCCGGAGAGTGTGCAGCCGGGCCGTGTGGCCCGGTGGCGCACGAGCAGGACGGTCGTCCGGTGCGACCGGACCGGGATTCCCCGGCCGCACCGGAGGACCGCCACCACCCCCCGGCACTCCGGAGGACCCGATGACACCGCCCGCCGCTGCCCCCACCCGTCCCGCTTCGGTACGCCGCCCTGCGACGGACCGCACCTCGGTCGACGATCCGGTGGGCACGGCAACCTGAGACGTCCGGTCGGGGCACGCCAACGCCCCGGCCGGCCGGATGCGGGGGAGGCAGGGTCGAGACGCCGACCGACCCTGCCTGCCAGCCCCGTCTGCCCGCACCCATACCGGAAACCGGTCCGTCGTCGTCGCCGCCGACGCCGACGCCGGATCCGGTGTCGTTCCGGTACGGGTCGGGCGGGCGGGGCCCATCCGCCAAGGCCGTAGCTTTTCGTAAAATATTCTGATATTCCTATATTTAACTACACCGACGGTTCCTCCTGAACGGGAAGGAGCACCATGCGAACGGGTGTCTGGCTGGTAGGAGCACGCGGTTCGGTCGCGACCACCAGCATCGTCGGAGGGCTCGCGTTGCGGGCCGGCCTGGCCGGGCCGACCGGCTGCGTCACCGAGTTGCCGGATCTGCGCGGTCCCGCCCTCCCGTCCTTCGCGGACCTGGTCTTTGGCGGGCACGACGTGGCCACCACCCCGTTGAGCAAGCGCGCGGAGGCCCTCGCCGACACCGGTGTGATACCCGGGCGGCTGGTCGCCGCGCTCCCCGACGAGCTGGCCGCCGTCGAGCAGGAACTGCGTCCCGCCCCGCTCGGCGCCACCCAGGCCGACCGGGTCGCGACAGTCGTGGGTGACCTCACCTCCTTCCGGGCGCGCAACCGGCTAGACCGCGTGGTCGTGGTCAACGTCTCCGCCACCGAACCCGCACCCCGACCGCACCCCGGGCACGTCGACCCGGCCGCGCTGCGTGCCGCCCTCGCCGGCCCGGACGAGGTGCTGCCGCCCAGCTCCCTGTACGCGTACGCGGCGCTGCTGGCCGACTGCCCGTACGTCGACTTCACCCCGTCCACCGGGCTGCGGCTGCCGGCGCTGGCCACGCTGGCCGAAGAGCGGCGCCTGCCGTACGCCGGGCACGACGGCAAGACCGGTGAGACCCTGGTCAAGTCGGTGCTCGCGCCGATGTTCGCGATGCGCAACCTCGCCGTGCGCTCCTGGTCCGGGATGAACCTGCTCGGCGGCGGCGACGGCGCCACCCTGGCCGACCCGGCCGCCAACGCGGCCAAGGTGCAGAGCAAGCAGCGCGTGCTCGGCGAGACGCTGGGCTACGTCCCGCAGGGCAACACCCGCATCGAGTACGTCGAGGAGCTGGGCGACTTCAAGACCGCCTGGGATCTGATCACGTTCGCCGGGTTCCTCGGCACCGGGATGCGGATGGAGTTCACCTGGCACGGCTGCGACTCCGCGCTGGCCGCGCCGCTGGTGCTCGACCTGGCCCGGCTCACCGCCGCCGCGCACGCCGCCGGGCACGTGGGGCCGTTGGCCGACCTGGGCTTCTTCTTCAAGGACCCGCTCGGCGCGCCCACCCACTCGCTGGCCGAGCAGTGGGCCCGGCTGACCGACTTCACCCAGCGGTTGCACGCCGGCCTGGACGGTGGCCATGACCACGCTGGCTGACCTGGCCGAGCTGGTCCGGGCACCGGCCGCGCTCTCGGTCCCCGGTGACGTGGTCGCCGGCGCGGCGGCCGCCGGCGCGTTGAGCCCGCGTACCCCCGCCCTCGCCGGCGCGTCGGTGTTGCTCTACTGGGCCGGCATGGCCGCCAACGACTGGGCCGACCGGGAGTTGGACGCCATCGAACGCCCCGAGCGGCCGATCCCCAGCGGCCGGGTCACCCCTACCGCCGCGCTGGGCCTCGCGGCCGGCCTCACCGCCGCCGGCGTGGGCCTGGCCGCCGCCGTGGGCGGTCGCCGCGCCGCCGCGCTCGCGGTGCCGCTGGCCGCCAGCATCTGGGGGTACGACCTGCTGGCCAAGAACACCGCCGCCGGCCCCGCCGTGATGGCCGCCTGCCGAGGGCTGGACGTGCTGCTGGGCGCATCCGGCGGCCGCCTGTGGCGGGCGCTCCCCTCGGCGGCGACCGTGGCGGCCCACACCTGGACGGTCACCACCCTGTCCCGGCGCGAGGTCACCGGCACGGACGCGGCCCTGCCGATGCGCACCCTGGCCGGCACCGCAGTGGTCGCCGCCAGCGCCGCCATCGCCGTCCCCGGCACCCGTCGCGCTGCCGCCCCCGCCGTCGCGCTGCCCGCGGTGCTGGCCGGGTGGTACGCCGCCCGCTACGGCGCGGCCCAGGCCCAGGTCGTCCGGGATCCCTCGGCCGGGAAGGTCCGCGCGGCGGTCGGCGCGGGGATCACCGGCCTGCCCGCCCTACAGGGAGCGCTCACCGCACGCGGCGGCGCCGGCCTGCTCGGGCTGGCCGTCGCGGCGGCGGCGCCACTGGGCCGTCGACTGGCCCGGAAGGTCTCCCCGACATGACCGTGCCCCGGCCCCGACCTGGGCGGTCCGGCAACGGGACGGTCGTGCCGCCGAGCGGCGACGCGACGACGCTGCGCCTCGGGTACGGCACGAACGGCTTCGCCAACCACCGGCTCGACGACGCGCTCGCCGTCCTCGCCGACCTCGGCTACGACGGCGTGGCGCTCACCCTGGACCACGACCACCTGGACCCGTTCGCACCCGGGCTCACGCGCCGGATCGCCGCGGTCGCTCGGCGGCTGGACGCGCTGGGTCTGGGGGTGGTGATCGAGACCGGGGCCCGCTATCTGCTCGACCCGTGGCACAAGCACGCACCGACGCTGCTGCACGACGACCCCACCCGGCGGATCGAGTTCCTTCGCCGGGCGGTGCGGATCGGCGCTGACCTGGGGGCGGAGGCGGTCTCGTTCTGGGCCGGTGTGCGGCCCGAGACGGTGTCACCCCAGTGCGCCTGGGACCGGCTCGTCGCCGGCTGCGCCAGCGTGATCGACGCCGCCGACAGCGCGGGCGTCACCCTCGGCTTCGAGCCGGAGCCGGGCATGCTTGTCGAGAGCATCACCGACTGGCGTCGACTGCACGCGGCGCTCGACGCGCCGGCCCGCTTCGGCATCACCCTCGACATCGGCCACTGCCGGTGCCTGGAGCCGTGGCCGGTGCCGCAGTGCGTCGCCGAGGTGGCCGACCACCTGGTCAACGTGCAGATCGACGACATGCGCCGGGGCGTGCACGAGCACCTGGAGTTCGGCACCGGTGAGATCGACTTCCCACCGGTGCTGGCGGCCCTGGCCGACGCCGGCTACCTCGGGCTGGTCGCCGTCGAGTTGCCCCGCGACTCGCACGCCGCACCGGACGTGGCCGCCCGGTCCATTGATTTCCTGCGCGCCGCGGCGGCCACTTCGACAATCGGTGACCGCCGGCGACAAGAGGTACCCGCCGACGCCCTTTGCTCTGCTTCAACGGACGCAACAGATCGGGACACCAACCGTCGCGTGGAGTGAAGCAGAGCAAAGGACGCGCTCGGGCACCCGCGGAGCGGCGCAGCAGCACAAGGGGAGGAGACGGGATGACACCGGATTCACTACGGGCCGCGCTGCGGGGCGTACCCGATCCCGATTGGCTGGACGAGGCGCTGCGCCGGGTCGCGGCCGAGCCCACCGCGATCGCCCGGCTCTTTCCCGCGGTCGGCCGGCGTTGCGGTCGGGCCGCGTTGCCCGACGCCCCCGGCTGGACCGCCGACGACGCGGCCCGGGTGCTGCTGCTCACCGCCCTGCCGGGCGAGCACGCCTCGTACGCCGAGAACCTCTACCAGCACGGTGACGCGGCCGAGCGGCGGGCCGTGCTGCGGGCCCTGCCCCTGCTGCCGATCGGCGCCGCCGGGGTGCCCCTGCTGCATGACGCGATCCGGACCAACGACACCCGGCTGGTCGCCGCGGCCCTCGGCCCGTACGCCCGGCACCTCGACCCGGCCGCCTGGCGGCAGGCGGTGCTCAAGTGCGTGTTCAGCGGCGTTCCGTTGGCCGTGGTCGCCGACCTGGAGACCCGCGCCGACGGGGAGCTGGCCGCGATGCTGGCCGCGCTCACCGCCGAGCGGCACGCCGCCGGCCGGGAGATGCCCGCCGACGCCACCGACCTGCTCGACCGGCTCACCGCCGCACTGCCCCGGGAGGCGTGAATGCGCATCTTCGACCCCCACATCCACATGACCTCACGCACCACCGACGACTACGAACGGATGGCCGCCGCCGGGGTCCGCGCGGTGGTGGAGCCGGCGTTCTGGCTGGGCCAGCCGCGCACCAGCGCCGCCTCGTTCATCGACTACTTCGACTCGCTCATCGGCTGGGAGCCCTTCCGGGCCGGGCAGTTCGGGGTGCGGCACCACGCCACGATCGCGCTCAACCCCAAGGAGGCCAACGACCCGCGCTGCCGCCCGGTGCTCGACCTGCTGCCCCGCTACCTGGACAAGGACGCGGTCGTGGCGGTCGGCGAGATCGGGTACGACTCGATGACGCCGGAGGAGGACGAGGCGTTCGCCGCGCAGCTCGCCCTCGCCGTGGCGTACGACCTGCCGGCGCTGGTGCACACCCCGCACCGGGACAAGGCGCGCGGCTGCGAGCGCACCCTCGCCGTGGTCGCCGAATCCGGCATCGACGCGGGTCGCGTGGTCGTCGACCACCTCAACGAGGTGACCGTCAAGCTCGTCCGGGACAGCGGCTGCTGGCTGGGTTTCTCCATCTACCCGGACACCAAGATGACGCCGCACCGGATGGTCGATTTGCTGCGCGAGTACGGCACGGAGCGGATGCTTGTCAACTCGGCCGCCGACTGGGGTCGCTCCGATCCGCTGCTGACCCGGGCCACCGCGGAGGCGATGCTGCTCGCCGGGTTCAGCGACGACGACGTCGACCGGGTGCTGTGGCGCAACCCCGTGGAGTTCTACGGCCAGTCCGGTCGGCTCGACCTGAGCGACCTCGACGTCACCGCCGTGGACCCGCAGACCGGCAACTCGATCCTGCGCGGCGGCAGCTGATGCGGCTGCGACATGCCGGCGGTGACACCGTCCATCTCGGCTACTGCACCAACGTGCACCCCGCCGAGGACCTCGCCGGCATCCTCGGTCAACTGGACACCTACGCCGTGCCGGTGCGGGAAGCGCTCGGCAGCGACCTGCTCGGCCTCGGCCTGTGGCTGGCCGCCCCGGTCGCCGCCGAGCTGGCCGCCGACCCGGCGTTGCGTCTGCGGCTGCGCGCCGAACTGGACGCGCGCGGGCTGGAGGTGGTCACCCTCAACGGCTTCCCGTACGCGGCCTTCCAGGCGCCGGTGGTCAAGCAGGACGTGTACCACCCGGACTGGACCACCGAGCAGCGGCTGACGTACACCCTGGATCTGGCCCGGGTGCTCGCCGACCTGCTGCCCGACGACGCGGCCCGGGGCTCGATCTCCACCCTGCCGCTGGCCTGGCGGCGGCCCTGGGACACCGAGCGGGCCGACGCCGCCCGACGCCGGCTGGACCAGCTCGCCGCCGGCCTGGCCGCGGTGCAGCGCGACACCGGCCGCGAGGTGCGGGTCGCCTTCGAGCCGGAGCCCGGCTGTGTGGTGGAGAGCACCGGGCAGGCAGCCGCGCTGTTGGACGGCATCGACACCGACCGGTTGGGCGTCTGCGTCGACCTGGCCCACCTGGCGTGCGCCTGGGAGGAGCCGGCCGAGGCGTTGGAACGACTGCGGGCGGCCGGGCTGCCCGTGGTGAAGGTGCAGGTCTCCGCCGCCGTCGAGGCGGCCGACCCGGCCGGCGGCGCGGACGCGCTGCGCCGCTGGGTGGAGCCGCGCTTCCTGCACCAGACCCGGAGCGCCGGCTGCGCCGGTCTGGCCGACCCGGCCGACCCGGCGTACGCGGCCGACGACCTGGACGAGGCGTTGGACCGGGCGCTGCCCGGCCCGTGGCGGGTGCACTACCACGTGCCGCTGCACGCCCCACCTGAGGAACCACTCGGCTCGACCCTGTCCGTCCTGCGCGCCGCCCTGAGAGCGCTCTACAGCGGGCCGGCCGCCGGGTGCGACCACCTCGACGTCGAGACGTACACCTGGGGGGTTCTACCGGCCGCGCGGCGGCCGGGCACCGACGCGGAGCTGGCCGCCGGCATCGCCGCCGAGCTGGCCTTCGCCCGAGACGAACTGGTCGGCCTCGGGCTGACCCCGGAACACACCGTGACCGCGGGAGTGACGCGATGAGCCGACGACTTGTGGTACTCGACGTGGTGGGGCTGACCCCCCGCCTGCTGGCGCACATGCCTCGGCTGCGCGGCGTCGCCGACGGCGGCTTCCGGGCCGAGCTGGGCACCGTGCTACCCGCGGTGACCTGCTCGGTGCAGTCCACCTTCCTCACCGGCGAGCAGCCCAGCGGGCACGGGATCGTCGGCAACGGGTGGTACTTCCGGGAGCTGGGCGAGGTGTTGCTGTGGCGGCAGCACAACGCGCTGGTCGGCGGGGACAAGCTCTGGCAGGCGGCCCGTCGGGCCGAACCGGGCTACACCGTGGCCAACGTCTGCTGGTGGTACGCCATGGGCGCGGACGTCAACTGGACGGTCACGCCGCGACCGGTGTACTACGCCGACGGCCGCAAGGAGCCGGACTGCTACACCGACCCGCCGGAGCTGCACGACGCGCTCACCGGGCGGCTGGGCACCTTCCCGCTGTTCACCTACTGGGGGCCGACCGCCGGGCTGCCGTCGTCGCGGTGGATCTGCCAGGCCGCCGAGCAGATCCTGGCCGACGTGTCACCCGACCTGACCCTGGTCTACGTCCCCCACCTGGACTACGACCTGCAACGCTTCGGCCCCTCGTCGGCCCAGGCCGCCGCCGCGGCGGCCGAGCTGGACGCGGTGCTCGGCCCGCTGCTGGACGCCGCACGGGCCCGCGACGCGACAGTGGTGGTGCTCTCCGAGTACGGCATCACCGACGTGTCCCGGCCGGTGGACGTCAACCGGCTGCTGCGTGCCGAGGGGCTGCTGCGGGTGCACACCCAGGCCGGCATGGAGTACCTCGACCCGTGGACGTCGAAAGCGTTCGCGGTCGCCGACCACCAGGTCGCGCACGTCTACGTCAAGGACCCGGCCGACGTGCCGGCGGTGGCGAAGCTCTGCGCCGGACTACCCGGGGTGGCCGAGGTGCTCGACGCCGACGGCAAGGCCGCGCACGGGCTGGACCACCCACGCGCCGGCGAGCTGGTGCTGGTGGCCGAGCCGGACTCCTGGTTCACCTACTACTACTGGCTCGACGACGCCCGCGCGCCGGACTTCGCCCGGCTGGTCGAGATCCACCGCAAGCCGGGGTACGACCCCGCCGAGCTGTTCTTCGACCCGGCCAACCCCGGCGCCGCGAAGGCTCGCGCAGGGGTGGCGCTGGCCCGCAAGAAGCTCGGCATGCGCTACCTGATGAGCGCCGTCGGCCTGGACGCCGGCGCCCAGGCGGTGCGCGGCTCACACGGGCGGCTGCCCAGCGACCCGGCGGACGCCCCGGTGCTGCTCTGCTCCGACCCGTCCGCTGCCCGGGACCGGGTCGCGGCCACCGAGGTGAAGGCGCTGCTGCTGGAGTTGGCCGGGTTGGCCAGCCGCGACGGTGGCCGGACCGGGGTGGGATCGTGACGTCCACCGTCGCCCCGACGGACGCGAGCAGGCTGCGGGAGCGCTTCGACGCGGAGCTGGCGGCCTTTCTCGACCGGCAGGGCCCGGACTGGCCCGACGGCGCGCCGCGCGGGGTGTTCACCGCGCTGCAACGGTTCGTGCTGGCCGGCGGAAAGCGGCTGCGTCCGCTGTTCTGCTACTGGGGCTGGCGCGCTGCCGGGGCCGCCGACGGCCGCCCGATCGTGGTGGCCGCGGCGGCGTTGGAGCTGTTCCACGCGTTCGCGCTCATCCACGACGACATCCTGGACGGCAGCGACCGCCGCCGGGGCGAACCGTCGGTGCACCGCCTCTTCGCCGACCTGCACGCCCGCTCGTCGTGGCGCGGCGACCCCGAGGCGTACGGGCGCAACACCGCACTGCTCTGCGGGGACCTCTGCGCCGCCTGGTCGGATCAGATGTTCCACGAGTGCGGGCTGGACACCGAACAGGTGCACCGGGGCTACGCCGTGTTCGCGCTGATGCGTACCGAGGTGATCGCGGGGGAGTACCTCGACCTGGTCTCCGGGGTGGGTGACGGCTCGGTGGCCAGCGCGCTCACCGTGATACGGATGAAGGCGGCCCGGTACACGGTCACCCGCCCGTTGCAGATCGGCGCGGCGCTGGCCGGGGCGGGGCCGGAGCTGATCGCGGCTCTCGGCGAGTTCGGTGATCCGTTGGGTGACGCGTTCCAGCTCCGCGACGACGTGTTGGGCGTCTTCGGTGATCCGGCGGTCACCGGCAAGTCGATCCTGGACGACCTGCGTGAGGGCAAGCCGACGGTGATGATGGCGCTGGCCCGCAGCGCCGCCGACCGGTCGCAGACCCTGCGGCTGCGTGAGCTGTTCGGCAACCCGAAGTTGGACGCGGACGGCGCGGTCGAGCTGCGCGAGATCATCGAGGCCACCGGCGCGCGGGACCGGATCGAACAGATGATCAGGATACGCAAGGAAGCGGCGACGGGAGCGCTGGCGGCGATCCCGCTTCCGGATTCGGTACGGGCGGCGTTGGTGGGGTTGGCCAGTCAGGTGACCGGTCGGCAGTCGTGACGTGTCGGGGGGGGGGGGGGGGGGGGGGGGGGGGGGGGGGGGGGGGGGGGGGCCCCCCCCCCCGCAAACAAGAAAAAAAAACAATAGAAAAACACAAAAAAAACAAAAAA
>NZ_JBIDDK010000026.1:0-33992 GCF_043205095.1 Micromonospora sp. NPDC047557
CCGGCGAACGCGAGACCAGCAACGGACAGCATGCTCTTACGCAAGATCGTGTTCATGGGGGTAGCTCCTTCGGGGGTAGGAACACCAGCGACACCAACGGGGGAAGCGGTGGCGCGGGTGTGAGCACCTCGTCGGGCGCTGCACTATCAAAAGGGGAAAGTGTGGGGGCGGCCTACGGGCTGATCGCCCGTGGCAGCGGGGCGGCGGCCTGCGAGCGGGGGGCTCGTGGCGCCGGGACCGTGTGTAACGACCGTCGGGCCGGGGTCATTCCCGCGGCGGTGGGCCTGAGGGGCGCACCGGTCGGTGGGGCCTGCGGTCGTTCGGGGGTCTGCAACGACCCGGCCCGGCCGACCATTCCCATCCCGGTCGAGCCGGGCGGGGTGGCCGTGGTCCTGCGATCGTCAGGGTATGTAACGACCCCCGGCCCGCCACCATTCCGCGGCGCCGATGCGACCGGTCACACCGAACCGCCCATCGGGCGCATAACGCGCACTCGCATCCGCCATGACCGTCACAGACCGGCCTCCCGACATGATCCACTCGACATCGCCGAACTGGGGGTGACCCCGGCGCCGAAACACCCCACATCGCCGAACCGGTGTCGATCATGGCCTTCACGCGGCTTTCGCGGGCGTCCGCTCCCAGGTAGGCGTCCTGGGACACCGCGACATCGGCGAGCTCGTGTTGATCTCGGTCTGTCCGGCAGCTGTCGCCCTCATCTCGCGACGGTGGCCGGAGCCCGCCGCGATCGGAGGCACGGGTGAGGCCCTAGGGTGATCGGTGTGGCGACCCTTCTGCTTCTGCGACACGGCCGGACCACGGCGAACGCCGACGGCGGCCTGGCCGGTCGGCAGCCGGTCGAACTGGACGACACCGGGCGCGCCCAGGCCACGGCGGTGGGGGAACGGTTGCGGGCGGTGCCGCTCGCGGCGGTGGTCACCAGTCCGCTCATCCGTTGCCGGCAGACCCTGGAACTGGCGTTGCCGCAGGCCACACCGGTGGTCGAGGAGGGGCTGATCGAGTGCGACTACGGCAGCTGGGAGGGGCAGCCGCTGAAGAAGCTCGCCAAGGAGCCGCTCTGGCCGGTGGTCCAGCAGCACCCCAGCGCGGCGGTCTTTCCGCAGGGGGAGGCGATGGCGGCGATGGCGGCCCGCGCGGTGGCGGCCGTACGCGACTGGGACGCCCGGGTGAGCGCGGAGCACGGGCCCGAGGCGGTCTGGCTGGCCTGCAGCCACGGTGACGTGATCAAGGCCATCGTGGCGGACGCGCTCGGCGTACACCTGGATGCTTTTCAGCGGATCGTGGCCGACCCGGCGTCGGTGACCGCGATTCGCTTCACGCCGCTGCGACCGTTCCTGGTGCGGCTCAACGACACCGGCGGTGACCTCGCCGCGCTGGTCCCGCCGCCGCGCAAGCGGCGCCGGCGGACCACGCGGGCGGCCGACTCGGACGCCGCCGTGGGCGGCGGGGCGGGTGCGGCCAGGTGACGCACGCGGTGACGCCACCACCATCGACCAAGGCCGCCAGGGCCGGGGCCGCGACCCCCGCGACCGCCGAGCCCGCCGCAGCCCGAAGGGCCGCCACGCCCGGTTGTGGCCCCCGATACACCGGGCGCGTTGCCCCTGCGGTGATTCGGGTCGGTGGGGTGCGCGATGCCATGGCGGGCCGGATAGGGTCGTGGGTATGACCCACCAGGTGCACGCCTTCGAACCGCCGGAGCGGTTCGTCGCCGGGACTGTCGGGCCGCCGGGGGAGCGCACGTTCTTCCTGCAGGCCCGCGGCGGCGGCAGGCTGGTCAGCGTCGCGCTGGAGAAGGTCCAGGTGTCCCTGCTCGCCGAGAAGCTGGAGGAGCTGCTCACCGAGGCGCAGCGTCGCTTCGGGGTGGACCTGCCCGAGTTGGCGCCGGTGATCGGCGACAACGAGCCGCTGGACACTCCGGTCGACGAGGAGTTCCGGGTCGGGACCCTCGGGCTGGCCTTCGACGTGGACACCGCGACCGTGGTGATCGAGGCGATCGCCGCCGGCGAGGTGGAGCCCGAGGTCGAGCTGGGCGACGAGGACGACGAAGACGACGAGGACGAGGACGAGGAGCCGGACGAGGACCTGGACCGGCTTCGGGTCCGGCTGACCCCGCAGGCCACCCGCCAGTTCATCGAGCGGGCTCGGCGCGTGGTCAACGCGGGCCGGCCGCCGTGCCCCCTGTGCGGCCAGCCGTTGGATCCCGCCGGGCACCTGTGCCCGCGGCACAACGGTTACCACCGGTGACCTTGTCCGGCCTCGAGCCCCTGCGCGACGGTGACGCCGCGCTGCGGCTGCTGCGCGACGGCACGCTCGATCTGGAGGGTCGGCTGGTCGACGCGTCGAACACCACCCTGCGGGGCATCCTGACCCTCGACGGGGTCACGGCGCGCTGTGTCTACAAGCCGGTGCGCGGCGAGCGCCCGCTGTGGGACTTCCCGGACGGCACCCTCGCCGGGCGGGAGGTGTCGGCGTTCCTGGTCTCCGACGCCACCGGCTGGGGTCTGGTGCCGCCCACCGTGCTGCGCGACGGGCCGTTCGGCCCCGGCTCCTGCCAGCTCTGGATCGACGAGCCGGACGACGCCGAGCCGCTCGTCGGGTTCGTGCCGGCCGACGAGCTGCCGCCGCGCTGGTTCCCCATCGCGGCGGCGCGGGACGACGATGGCGTCGCGTACGCCCTTGCCCACGCCGACGACCCCCGGCTGGCCCGTCTCGCGGTGCTCGACGCGGTGATCAACAACGCGGACCGCAAGGGCGGCCACGTGCTGGTCGGTGCGGACGACCGGATCTACGGCGTGGACCACGGGGTGAGCTTCCACGTCGAGGGCAAGCTGCGGACGGTGCTGTGGGGTTGGGCCGGCAAGCAGTTGCCGCCGGACGCCGTGGAGATGCTCGACGGGCTTGCCGGGCAGGTCGCCGGGGCGCTCGGCGAGGAGCTGGCCGATCACCTGACGATCAGCGAGATCGCCGAGTTGGCCGCCCGCATCGACGTCCTGCGCAAGACCGGCCGCTTCCCGCAGCCGCCGGAGGACTGGCCGGCGGTGCCCTGGCCGCCGATGTGACCCGCTGTCATCTTGATCACCCGTGGGGCGGCCCGGTGCCGCCTGAGGGCTGGTTAGGCTGAGGCCATGGAGTCTTGGGCGGGACACGAGGTGCCACGGCTGCCGGGCAGAGGCGAGCCGCTGGCGTTGTACGACTCGGCGCGGCAGGGCGTCCACCCGAGCGAGCCGGTCGACGCGGGAAGCATGTACGTCTGCGGCATCACCCCGTACGACGCGACCCACCTCGGCCACGCCGCCACCATGATCACGTTCGACCTGGTGCAGCGGATGTGGCGGGACGCCGGCCGCCCGGTGCGCTACGTGCAGAACGTCACCGACATCGATGACCCGCTGCTGGAGCGGGCCGCCCGCGACGGCGAGGACTGGGTGGTCCTGGCGATGCGGGAAACGGCGCTGTTCCGCGAGGACATGGAGGCGCTGCGGATCATCCCGCCGGAGCACTACGTGGGCGCCGTCGAGTCGATCCCGGACATCGCCGACAAGGTCGAGGTGCTGCTCAAGGACGGCGCCGCGTACCGGCTCGACGACGGCACCGGCGACGTCTACTTCGACATCTCCGCCACCGGCCGGTTCGGTTACGAGTCCAACCTGACCCGCGAGCAGATGCTGGAGATCTTCCCGGAGCGCGGCGGTGACCCGGACCGCG
The DNA here is from genome assembly GCF_043205095.1 of Micromonospora sp. NPDC047557. NCBI lineage: Bacteria > Bacillati > Actinomycetota > Actinomycetes > Micromonosporales > Micromonosporaceae > Micromonospora > Micromonospora sp. NPDC047557. The sequence goes on from NZ_JBIDDK010000026.1 coordinate 3,727, forward strand.
CCGGCAAGCGCGACCCGCTCGATCCGCTGCTGTGGCGTGGCGCCCGCGAGGGGGAGCCGTCCTGGCCGGGTGGGGAGCTGGGCCCGGGCCGGCCGGGCTGGCACATCGAGTGCGCGGTCATCGCGCTGAACCTGCTCGGCGACCGGATCGACGTGCAGGGCGGCGGTAACGACCTGCTGTTCCCGCACCACGAGGCGTCCGCCGCGCACGCCGAGCGGCTCACCGGCCAGGCGCCGTTCGCCGAGCACTACGTGCACGCCGGGATGATCGGCCTGGACGGCGAGAAGATGTCCAAGTCGCGCGGCAACCTGGTCTTCGTGTCCCGGCTGCGCGCCGACAAGGTCGACCCGATGGCGATCCGGCTGGCGTTGATCTCCGGGCACTACCGCAGCGACCGCACGTGGACCGACGAGCTGCTCACGGCCGCACAGGAGCGCCTGGACCGCTGGCGGCGGGCCGCCGCCGCGCCCGCCGGGCCGTCCGGGGCCGAGCTGCTGGCCGGGGTACGCGAACGCCTGGCCGACGACCTGGACACCCCGGGCGCCCTGGCCGTGGCCGACCGCTGGGCCGACGCGACCCTGTCGGGCACCACCGACGATCCGGAAGCACCCGCACTCTTCGCCACCACGGTCGACGCCCTCTTGGGCATCCGCCTGTAACACCCGCGCCCCGGCCGCGGCGGTGCTCGCGGCCCGCCCGCCCGGCCCGTTGCCGCAATTCTGCGGCGCGTGCCGCGGGGACTTCTCCGACCGGGTTGGCGTGGCTGCCCCGTGCCCTGTCGAGCTGCCCCGGATGTGGGGCGGGCGCCAGGTGCTGACGCGGTCTCCGGTCGAGGCGTGCCGGATCGCCGTCGGGTCGCCGCGGACCGGATCGCCGTCGGGTCGCCGCAGACCGGATCGTCCGGGCAGCCCTGCCCCACATGTGGGGCAGCTCGACAGGGCGCAACCACCAACCCCGCCCTCCGCTGCCGGCCTGCTGCGCAGCCCGTTGACCAGGGGGCGGGTTAGCCGAGGACCAGGCCGGGGTCCGGGTCCGGGTCGGGGGTTGGGCCGGGGATCTGGTACTCCTCGGTGAGGGTGGTCATCGGGCCGGGCCAGGTGGCCTGGGCCACCTCGATGGGCTTGCGGTTCGCGTCGAAGGCGACGTGCAGCAGGTGCAGCACCGGGGTGTCCGGCCGGATCTGGAGGGTCTCGGCCTCCTCCCGGCTGGGCTGGCGGGCGCTGATCGTGTCGGTGGCCGAGACGTACCGCCGGCCGGTGGCCTCCTCGGCCTCCTGGTAGAGCGGCCGGCCGAACGCCTCGGCGCGCTCCAGCGAGGTGCCGGCGGTGTCGGCCGGCAGGAACCAGGAGGCGCCGACCTCGACGGGGGAGTCGTCGGTGCGTACGAGGTGGCGGCGGCAGAGCAGGTCCGTGCCGTCGGAGACGCCGAACGCGTCGGCGACCTCGGCGGGCGCGGGGGCGCGGCCAACCGAGACGAGCTGCTGGCGGTATCGAGCGGCCAGGTCGGTGTGGTAGCCCCGGAAACCGCCGTACCGGCCCCGGGAGAGCCGGTTGAGTCGGCGCCGGGTGCCCCGGACGTACGTACCGGAGCCGGGTTTGGTGATCAGGATGCCCTCGACCCGCAGCTGGTCGACGGCGCGTTGGACGGTCTGCTTGGCGACGCCGAACATCTCGGCGATGGCCGGGATGGACGGCAGGCGTTCGCCCGGCCCCCAGTCACCGCGGCGGACCTGGGCCTTGAGTTGCGCGGCGATCTGCCGGTGGGGGAACTCGGCCGCGCCGGGGTTGATCTGCACACCCGCCTCCTTGATCACATCTAGGTTCCTAGGATGCCGTAGAGGGGGTGACGGCGCCACCCCGGACACGCGAAAAACGGGCCCCCGGACCACAAAGGTCCGAGGGCCCGCCGTGAACGTGCTACCAGGAGCCGGCGGTGGGGCCGGCCGAACCGCCCCGACGCCGCAGGTACTTCTCGAACTCCTGCGCGATCTCGTCACCGGTCAACGGGGTGATGCCCTCGTCGCCGACCCGTTCCTCCAGCTCGCGGACGTACTCGCCCAGCTCGGCGTCCTGCTCCGCGGCGCTGCGCACCCGCTGCTCCCACTCGGCGGACTCCTCGGCCAGGTCGGCCATCGGGACCGGCAGGTCGACGACCTCCTCGACCCGGTGCAGCAGCGCGAGGGTGGCCTTCGGGCAGGGCGGGTTGTTGGCGTAGTGCGGCACGTGCACCCAGAACGACACGGCGTCGACCTCGGCGCGGGCGCAGGCGTCGTGCAGCACGCCGACGATGCCGGTCGGCCCGTCGTATCGGGTCGGGGTGAGCTGGTAGCGCTCGGCGGCCTGCGCGTCGGAGGCGCTGCCGCTGATCGGCAACGGCCGGGTGTATGGCACGTCGGCCAGCAACGCGCCGAGCAGCACCACCCGCTCCACCTCCAGGCTGTGGCAGATCTCCAGCACCTGCTCGCAGAACGTCCGCCAGCGCATGCTCGGCTCGATGCCCCGGATCAGCACCACGTCACGGTCGGTGCCCTCGGGGCTCGCCACCATGAACCGGGTCGTCGGCCACTCCACCCGGCGGGTCTCCCCGTCGGCCATGGTGATGGTGGGCCGGCTGACCTGGAAGTCGTAGAAGTCCTCCGGGTCCAGCTCGGCGATCTGCCGCGCGTTCCAGACCTGCTCCAGGTGCTCGACGGCCGCGGTGGACGCGTCGGCGGCGTCGTTCCAGCCCTCGAATGCGGCAATGGCCACGGGGGACCGCAGTACCGGCAGTCCGTCGAACTCGGTCACGCCGTCACCTCACCCTGCTCGTCGCGGCCGACACCGGGACCGCGCCCGGTCGTCGGGCCGTGGTGCACGGTGGCGTCCCTGTTGTCCTTCACGTCCGCCAGCCTACGTGCCGGGCAGGGATGCGGCCCGTCGGCCGCGCCGGTCCGCCGGGTCCACGACCGGGCATACGGCGGCGAACCGGACAGCGTGATCCGCCCGACACAATATGGGATCGGGCCCGGACGGCGCTCGGGTTCACGCAGGATCGCACTAACCTGAACGGGTGCGGACTTCGTTGCTGGATGTGCTGGCCGATCGGATCCTCATCGCCGACGGGGCGATGGGCACGATGTTGCAGGCCGCTGACCTCACGCTCGACGACTTCGACGGGCTCGAAGGGTGCAACGAGATCCTCAACGTCACCCGTCCCGACGTGGTGCGGGGGGTGCACGACGCCTACCTGGCCGCCGGCGCGGACTGCGTGGAGACCAACACCTTCGGCGCCAACCTGGCCAACCTGGCCGAATATGACATCCCGCACCGCATCCGGGAGTTGTCGACGGCGGCTGCCCGGATCGCACGGGGGGCCGCCGACGCGGCGAGCACCCCGGCCCGGCCCCGGTTCGTGCTGGGCTCGATGGGGCCGGGCACCAAGCTGCCGACCCTCGGGCACGCCGACTACGCGACCCTGCGCGACGCGTACCAGGAGAACGCCGCCGGCCTGATCGACGGCGGCGCGGACGCTCTGATCATCGAGACCTGCCAGGACCTGTTGCAGGTCAAGGCGGCGGTCGTCGGGTCGAAGCGGGCGATGGCAGAGCTGGGGCAGCAGGTGCCGATCATTTGCCACGTGGCGGTGGAGACCACCGGCACGATGCTGGTGGGCAGCGAGATCGGCGCGGCCCTGGCCGCCATCGAGCCGCTCGGGGTGGACCTGATCGGCCTGAACTGCTCCACCGGCCCGGCGGAGATGAGCGAGCACCTGCGCTACCTGTCGCAGCACTCCCGCATCCCGCTGTCGGTGATGCCGAACGCCGGCCTGCCGGTGCTGACCGCCGACGGGGCGTACTTCCCGCTGACTCCCGTGGAGCTTGCCGACGCCCTGGAGCGGTTCGTCACCGAGTACGGCGTGGGGCTCGTCGGCGGCTGCTGCGGCACCACGCCGGAGCACATCCGGGTGCTGGCCGAGCGGCTGTACGGCGTCACCGCCCCGGCCCGCGAGCCGCGGCACGAGGCGGGTGTCTCGTCGGTCTACCACCCGGTGCCGTTCGCCCAGGACGCGTCGGTGCTGATGGTGGGGGAGCGGACCAACGCCAACGGCTCCAAGGCCTTCCGGGAGGCGATGCTCGCCGGTGACTTCCGCGCCTGCGTGGAGATCGCCCGCGGCCAGGCCCGCGACGGCTCGCACCTGCTCGACCTGTGCGTGGACTACGTCGGCCGCGACGGCACCCGGGACATGCGCGAGCTGGCCGGCCGGTTCGCCACCGCGTCGACGCTGCCGATCATGCTGGACTCCACCGAGCCGGCCGTCGTCGAGGCCGGGCTGGAGATGCTCGGCGGCCGGTGCGTGGTCAACTCGGTCAACTTCGAGGACGGCGACGGCCCCGACTCCCGGTACACGCGGGTCATGCCCGTCGTGCGCGAGCACGGCGCGGCGGTGGTGGCGCTGCTCATCGACGAGGAGGGCCAGGCGCGTACGAAGGAGTGGAAGGTCCGGGTCGCGGCGCGCCTGATCGACGACCTGACCGGCCGGTGGGGGATGGACCGCGCCGACATTCTGATCGACGCGCTGACGTTCCCGATCGCCACCGGCCAGGAGGAGACCCGCCGCGACGGCATCGAGACGATCGAGGCGATCCGGGAGATCTCCACCCGCTACCCGGGGGTCAACTTCACCCTGGGCATCTCGAACATCTCCTTCGGGCTCAACCCGGCGGCCCGCCAGGTGCTCAACTCGGTGTTCCTGCACGAGTGCGTGCAGGCCGGCCTGACCTCGGCCATCGTGCACGCCAGCAAGATCCTGCCGATGTCGAAGATCCCCGACGAGCAGCGCGAGGTCGCGCTCGACCTGGTCTACGACAGGCGTCGCGAGGGCTACGACCCGGTGCAGCGCTTCCTGGAGCTCTTCGAGGGCGTCGACGTGACCAGCGCGCGGGCCACCCGTGCGCAGGAGTTGGCGGCGCTGCCTCTGGAGGAGCGGCTCAAGCGGCGCATCATCGACGGTGAGCGCAACGGCCTGGAGGCCGACCTGGACGAGGCGATGGCCGGCGGCCGGTCCCCGCTGTCGATCATCAACGACATCCTGCTGGACGGCATGAAGGTCGTCGGCGAGCTGTTCGGCTCCGGGCAGATGCAGCTGCCGTTCGTGCTCCAGTCCGCCGAGGTTATGAAGACCGCGGTGGCGTACCTGGAGCCGCACATGGAGACCACCGAGGACGGCGGCAAGGGCCGCATCGTGCTGGCGACCGTGCGCGGCGACGTGCACGACATCGGCAAGAACCTCGTCGACATCATCCTGTCCAACAACGGCTACGAGGTCGTCAACATCGGCATCAAGCAGCCGATCAGCGCCATCCTGGACGCCGCCGAGCAGCACCGCGCCGACGCGATCGGCATGTCCGGGCTGCTGGTCAAGAGCACGGTCATCATGAAGGAAAACCTGGCCGAGATGGCCACGCGCGGGGTCGCGGAGCGCTGGCCGGTCCTGCTCGGTGGGGCGGCGCTGACCCGCGCGTACGTCGAGGACGACCTGCGGTCGATGTTCCCCGGGCAGGTGCACTACGCGCGGGACGCGTTCGAGGGTCTGTCCCTGATGGACAAGGTGATGACGGCCAAGCGCGGCGGGGCCCCGGTGATCGACCCGGAGCGCGAGGCGGCCCTGGCGGCCCGTCGTGCCCGCCGGGAGCGGCAGCGGTCCATGGTCACCGAGTCCCTGCCGGAGCTGCACGACTCGTCGGTCCGCTCCGATGTGGCGCTGGACGTGGAGGTGCCCGCCCCGCCGTTCTTCGGCACCCGGGTGGTCAAGGGTGTGCCGATGGCCGACTACGCGGCGCTGCTCGACGAGCGGGCCACGTTCCGCGGCCAGTGGGGGCTCAACGGCGCCCGGGGTGGCAACGGGCCGTCCTACGACGAACTGGTGGAGACCGAGGGCCGGCCGCGTCTGCGGTACTGGCTCGACCGGCTGATCGCCGACCAGGTCCTGGAGGCAGCCGTGGTGTACGGCTACTTCCCCGCGTACTCCGAAGGCAATGACCTGGTGGTGCTCGACGAGAACGGGCACGCGGAGCGCGCCCGGTTCTCGTTCCCCCGCCAGCGCCAGGAGCGACGGCTCTGCCTGGCCGACTTCTTCAAGCCCAAGGGCGACCAGCTCGATGTGGTCGCGCTGCAACTGGTCACCGTCGGGCAACCCGTCAGCGAGTACGCGGCGAAGCTGTTCGCCCGCAACGAGTACCGCGACTACCTGGAGGTGCACGGGCTGTCCGTGCAACTCACCGAGGCCCTGGCCGAGTACTGGCACCGACGCATCCGCGCCGAGCTGACCCTGCCCGACGGGCGGCCGCTGGGCCACGACGACCCGAGCGACCTGGCCGGCATCCTGCGCAACGACTACCGGGGCTGCCGGTACGCGTTCGGCTACCCGGCCTGCCCCGACCTGGAGGACCGGGCGAAGATCGTGGATCTGCTGGGGTCGGAGCGGATCGGCGTGGAGCTGTCCGAGGAGTTCCAGTTGATGCCGGAGCAGGCCACCGACGCCATCGTGGTCCACCACCCGGAAGCGAGCTACTTCAACGCCAAGTGACGGGCACAGGTGCCTATCCCGGCCGGCTGCCGGTGAGGTGGACGCTCCTATTTTCGTCAACCTCGGTGGTCAGTCCGTGCGGTCGAGCGATTCCTCCGGCGTTTGTTCGGAGGGTGTGATCACCTCCGGAACTGGGTCCAGTTCGGTTAGCACCTGAAGCCATGCCTGGACGTCAGCGACGAGGTGGGCGTCGGTCATGTAGTCGACGAGGGGTGCGAGGTTGGTCAAGATTCGGTCGATGTTGAGAAGCCGGTGGTAGTCCTGGTAATCCGCCGTCACTGTGAGTGCTTGCCATCTCGTCTGCCAGTCTTCACCTGGATGGACGAAATCATCCTCGGTAAGCGGGATTGCGCGGAGGCTCGCTGCCCGGGAAACAGCTTGTTCCCGAGTCATGCCGAAGCTGTCGACAGCCCGCCGGGCGACCGTATCCGGTCGAGCGCTGGCGGGAAGATCCTGGACTCGCTGACCTGCATCAAGTGCGATCCTGATGAGCGAGGCGAGTTGTTCGATCGCCAGATCCGTGGGGAAACCGTGTTCTGATGCCAGGTCGATCAGGAAGACCGCTAGTGACATGTCGGCACCGGGCTGATGGCTGGGCCATCCGCAGTGCTGGCGGCGCACATCCGAGGCTGCTAAGTCGATCAGTGCGAGCCACCAATGCACGGGGCTTACCGAGGCAGGCTTGCGGTCGAGTAGCCACTGCCTGCGTAGCGGCGGATCAATCAGGAGAAGTCCGCGGTAGGTGCCCTCAAGCTCTGTCACCCCACGCCTCCCCGGCATCAGGCATTGCTGCGCTGACGACGGTAGCTTGCAGGAGCGGGAACGTCTCGCGCGCGATGTAGCGCTTCAGGCAGCGCATGATCTCGGTCTTGGTCTTGCCCTCTGCGGTTCGGCGGGTGACGTAGTCCTTGGTGGGCTGGTGACAGCGCATGCGGACAAGGGTGATGCGCCAGAGGGCACGGTTGGCGTCGCGGTCGCCGCCACGGTGTAGGCGGTGGCGGTCGGTCCGTCCGGAGCTGGCCGGGATGGGGGCGACGCCGCAGAGCCGGGCGAAAGCGGCTTCGGAGTGCAGTCGGTGGGGGTTGTCGCCGGCGGTGACGAGAAGTTGTCCAGCGGTGTCGACGCCGACGCCGGGCAGTGCGATCAGCTCCGGGGTGGCGGAGGTGACGAGGGCGGCCAAGTGGCTGTCGAGGTCGTCGATCTTGGCTTGCAGTGTGAGCCAGCGTCGGGCGAGGCGGCGCAGCGCGACCTTCGTGGCGGTCGTCGGATCAGACATCGTGCCAGGCCTCAGAGTGGCGCAGACGCGGATGCGTGTCTTGCCGGCCAGCCCGCGCACCAGTTGTCTCACGGGTTCGGGGGCCGTGACGATGAGTCCTTCGAGTTGTCCTCCGGCTTGAATGCGGGCCTTCATCGCTCCGCGGCGGGCGACGCGTAGAGCCCGGATCATCTCGACCTGGGCGTCACGGGTCTTCGGGGTGCCGGTGGCTCGGCCGGACAGGACCGCCCGGGCGGCGGACTCGGCGTCGATGGTGTCAGTCTTGCCGATCCGGCGGCGGGTGGAGCGGTCCGGGCGGTCGACCTCGATAACGACCAGGCCGTAGTCGGTCAGGAACCGCAGCAACCCGGCGCCGTAACTGCCGCTGCCTTCCAGACCGACCTTGGCAACCGTGCCGAAGGACTCAGCCCATGTGGCGAGCTGCGCGTAGCCGCGCATCGTTGTCGGAAAGCCTCTGGTGCCCAACACCCGACCGGTCTGGTCCAACACCGCCGCGACGTGCACGTCCTTGTGCGTGTCGACCCCGACGGTCACGTCCTGGTTCTCACTCACGCTGCCTCCCACCTGCATTGACGGCAAGGCTCGACCACCGAGCACGAGGAGAACGCTGGACAGAACGGGGATGAGGGACGAACCCGAGCTCCTAATCAGGTCACCACGCCGGCCCGTGCAGGTGCCGAGAGAGGCGTCCCCGCCGGCCGGGTCGACGGGTCCACATCAGGGCACGGAGCCAGTTCAAAGTCGGGTCAGGCCCGGCCAGCGGGGACACCCTCACCAGAATCCCCGTTCAAAGTTTCTGTACGTGTTCAAGGCGGCCCTGAACGGGCCGCACGTGCCGCCGCCTGGGCGCGCGTCCGTCGCTCCGCTGGCGCTCCGACTCCGGCCACGCAACACGCCCGGCGGCTGGCGCGGAAGCGGGGAGCCCAAGGGGCCGCCGCAGAACGACAGGCCCGTGAATGGTGAGGTGTGGGCCGGCAGCCGGCCGGGCCGCGCGGCCAAGACCCGCGCGGCGTAGGGGAGCGCACGCCAGCCGCTTCGACGAGATGGCGGCGGTCGCGGGGCTGCGGTTACTGCGCCTCCGGCGGGGGCGCTCCGGCTCCAGGATGGCCGGGGCTCCGTCGGCGGGTGCCGGGTGCGTGGGTGGTTGCGGTGGGCCATTCCCGTCTGCCGTCAACCCGGGCAAGCCGAGCAGACCACCACCCGACCCGCCAGCGTCCGAACGTGCGTCAAGGTCCGCTTGACGTGGCGGACCGGGCGGCAGCCCGCTCCCCGAAGGGCGGGTCGACGGCAGACAGTGAGGATGGTGGGGTGGGTCGCCGGGTTGGTCTGACTCACCGGCAGACCGACGGTTGCTGTCCTCATCCCGATTCGTCGGCCGGCTCGGTGGCCTCGTGAGTTGCATGTCACCGGTCAGGCGTCGTGACTTGATAGGAGCCTGTGCGAGAGGCGCCCACCACTGTGTTGTCCGCATCGCCTGACCGGTGACGTGTCCACGTAGTTCTCGACGTAGACGAGAAAGGCGGACTTCACCAGCATGGCAGCGAAGAAGCGAACAGTCATCGGTGGTGTCGACACCCATCGCGACACCCATCATGGGGCGATCATCGACAGCACCGGCGGTCTCCTGGCCGATGCCGAATTCCCCGCCACCAGCGACGGCTATTCGGACTTGCTGGCCTGGATGCGTTCCTTTGGCCGCCTCGTCGCTGTCGGGGTGGAGGGCACGGGCAGCTATGGCGCGGGCCTCGCTCGGCACCTGGCCAGGCACAAAGTCACTGTCGTCGAAGTCGACCGGCCTGACCGCAGGACTCGACGGGCCAAGGGCAAATCCGACCCGATCGACGCCATCGCCGCCGCCAGGGCCACCCTCGCCGGCACCGCCATGGGCACGCCCAAGACCCGCACCGGACCCGTGGAAGCCATCCGCGCCCTGCGAGTGGCTCGGCAGGGGGCGGTCAAGGCCCGCACGGCGGCCATTAACCAGATGCGTGGCCTGGTCGCCGCCGCCCCCGAGGCCCTGCGAGCCCAGCTGACCAAGCTCAGTGCCGCCGTCCTGGTCCGCCGCTGCACCGCCCTCACCATCGACCCGACCAAGCTCAACGACCCAGAACAGGCCACCGCCGCCGCGCTGGCCGGACTCGCCCGACGGGTCACTACCTTGACCGACGAGATCACGACCCTCGACCGGCAACTGGCACCGCTGGTCCGCCAGGCCGCACCCCGCACCAGCGCCCTGTTTGGCGTCGGCACCGACGTCGCCGCTCAACTGCTCACCACCGCCGGCGACAACCCCGATCGCCTGCACTCCGAAGCAGCCCTGGCCCACCTCTGCGGCGCAGCACCCATCCCCGCCAGCTCCGGACGGGTGCACCGCCACCGCCTCCACCGAGGAGGCGACCGCGGCGCCAACCACGCCCTACACACCATCGCCCTCTGCCGCCTGCGCTACGACCCACGCACCCGCGCCTACCTGCAACGACGCACCACCGAAGGCCTCAGCAAGCAGGAGATCCTCCGCTGCCTGAAGCGTTACATCGTCCGTGACGTCTACACCGCCCTACGGGCCGACTTCGCCGCCCTCGCCCTTTGACCTCCATAGGAGCATCGGGATGGCAAGATCTGACGTCATCTAGTCTGACTCAGGGATGGCAAGCAGGGACTGAGTTGTATCTATTCCAACCGGAGATTCGGGAGCGTCTTTACCCAGCACTTCACGCAGTTCAAATAGCCATCCGGCCACTAGTGCATTTCCCTCGTTCGTTGCGTTCTCGCCAGCAGCCCAGGTGTCTGCAAGTTTGCGGACCAATCTACTGAGGTGAGCTCGGGCGCGTGCCCACTCCAGGACAGTCGGCCTGCTGGATCGCTGCTTCCGTTCGTGCAAGATAATATCTTTCTCGGCGACAGATAGTGTGGATTCAAGCCTTTCAAGGACACCTGCCTCGCCTGGATTGGCCCTGACAATTCGAATTGCTTGCATAATAAGCGGATGCAACTCTATTGACTTTTGGTGGTACTTGGTTACATCTCTAAGGTAGCGCTCTGCTATCGGAATCTCTTCAGCGGCGATGCGCTGCAATACGGCGAATTTAGCTCCACCGGCGCCTGGGCTTCTCTCGAGTTGGGCGAGCCGCGGCCCATAAAGATTATGGACCGCATAAAAGTGGACAACATTTGCTTCGTGGCTCTCCAGTGCGCTCACCCACTCAGGCAGCAGCGCCTCAATACGCTCCATCAACTCCATCAGCCCATCGCTGTTCGCCTCAGACGTCGTCTCCGAAGTGACGCTGATCTCTCGCGAGAGCTGCCGACTGGCGACCGACGCTGCCACCGAAGCGAGGCGTTGGGCAAGAATATGCAGTGCCTGTCGATAGGAGGAGGAAGTGGGATCCAGAAGCCGATTAGCTGTCCAGTCTGCATACTGGTAGCGCGATAGCAGGGCAATCAATTCGTCAGAGTTGGAACTTTTGAAGTCTAAAACTGGCGCATACAAGATAGGCAACAGCAACTCGGAGACACCGAGACTTTGCGCGCCGCCATGGAAGGAGAATGCCTCTTTGCGGCACTCTGGCCTCGTAAAGTAGCGAGGAGTGACGATTGGAATGAAGAAGGATGTTGCGGCCAAGGCTCCGTCAATCCTGCTCCGCCATTCCTCACCCCATTCGATTGCAGATCTATCAACGAAAAGGTTCAGATCGTGGCCGGTAATAAGGGCGTATTCATTTGCCAGGCGTTGAGCCAGGTTGAGGATGTTTCCTCCGTCGAGGCGGTCGTCCTCCTGCGCGTAGCTGAGGAAAGCGCCGGTCTGAATGTCGTCCACAGAGCCACTGTACGAGCCATTCATGAGCGTCGGAACTACCCAGCGCCACCAAAGTTCATGTCAGCAGGGAGAGGACCGAGGAGAGATGTCTCGTCGCCCGGCCCTTCGGGTTGTGCAGTGGAGCCGCGTACAAGTGCCAGCCAGCCCGGGTGACTAACTGAGTGACGACAGGTGCCATCGGTAAGGGGCGACCACGGACGCCGGTGGACGGTTACAGCTGCAAAGAATGCCTGCACCCCAGGCCGGGCAGCCGTGCTGGTTGCCTGGGGGGTCAAGGAGTCTTCGGGGGCACACACGGGGCACAAGACAGCGTGAAACGTCGGCAACCAGCCATCAACGCCGTGAGTTCAGGAGCGAACGTGACCAGCGCGTCGACCAGGCCGCCGCAGGTCAGGCGAGAGGCCGTCTAAGTTCCGCTTCAACGTTTGAGTGCCGGTTCGCGGCCCGCCTACTCCCGCCAAGCGGTCCAGCCAGCGGCCCAGTACACGGGCCGCCAGCCGAGGCTGCTCAAGTCCCGGGGCACCTCCTCGACGTGTACCCGAGCGACTGCATCCAAGTCTTCGTCACCCCAGGTCTGGGCGAGGAACTCCGAAACCGTGTCGTCAATGTCTTCCCGGCAAGCTTCGGCTCGGCCATCCGCCACGACGAAGTGGAGGACAAACGGTTCGGATCCCGCGTCCACGAACAGGGCGCGGATGTCTGACGAGATGTTGCCCAGGGCGGCTTGTGTGGCAGCCAGCACGGCCATGTTCTCCCGGTCGAGGGCAGCCCTCTGCCCCTCGGTCAACTCGGGGTTGTAGTAGCGGTGCACGAGCCGAAGCATAACGAGCGCCCCCGGAGCGCTAGTTCGATCCGCAGTGCCATGCCTTCATCAGGCGGATGTGGTGGAGTTCCGTTTCGGAGGCTGGGTGACCAGCTGAGTGACGACCGGGGCGGCCCACGCCGGACGCCCACGGACGATGGTGGACTGTTCCGGCAGCTCATCCCGGCTGCTCGGCCAGCTCATCGACGACCGATCATTCATTCACACCGAAGGCGTCCAGTGGCTCCACGTCGGTCCCGACGGACAACGGGCGCAGCCTGTCGTTGCGCTCGCATGCGGGCCGCTCACGCGTTGACACGCAGCAGTAGCGTTCCTTGGGAAGATTCGGAGGGGGTGCAAGTGGACGCTGCCGCAACAGGAGCGCTTGTCGTCGCGGCGGCTTCGCTGCTCGTGAGCGTGCTCGGTATCCGCTACTCGCGCGTTCAGGCAGTCGCCGCGCGGCACGCCGTTGAACATGCCGAACGTGTGCGGCGCGAGCAGACGCAGCCTTACGTCTTCGCAGACCTCCGATCTGACGAGCACCAACCTCAACTCCTAGTGCTCCTCGTGCGCAACCAGGGGCCGACAGTCGCTCGCAACGTCCGGGTCACTGTCGAGCCACCTCTTGAAGACGTACGTAGCGAGTTGGTGAGCGAGTGGTTCATATCCGCCATAGCGCCGGGCGCTCAACTGGCACGTCCTATCGCGGTGGCCTGGAACTTGTTTGAACGCGCCGCCGATGAACTGGTGCACCAGGTGGCAATCAGCGGGGAAGGCCCAGACGGGGCTATTGAGCCCTTGAAGTACGAGATCAACCTGAAGTCGTTGGAGCACGTATCGGCCTACCAAAAGACCGTGTATCACGCGGTCAAGGCCCTAGAGAAGATCGCGAAGAACACTGAGCCGAAGAGCCAAGCCGCCGGACTGTCGTGGAGACCGGCGGGCTCAGATGGACGTCCGGTACGGGTGGACGGGGACCAGGACCGCGACGACCAGCGGCCGGCGACGAACCCCTGATGGGTAGGTCGGGACTGGAATAGCCAGGGCGACAGCAGCCCTGACAGCAACCGCTTTGGACGAGGACGGCCGTCAGCGAAGGAGCACGGACGCTCGCCCGAGGTCGCGGACGCCAGCAGACACCGCCAGACAGGGCGCGCAGAACTTGTAAACGAGGCGTCAGGGCGGGCGATGCGTTGGCTTCCGGCGGATTGACGAGGACCAGGCCCAGGCCGTCACCGGGCCGTCGGAGGCCGATCGTGAGCGACAAAAGACGACCACTGATGACGATGTCTGCCCAGGTAGCAGGGCGTGATCGGGCGGATTATCAGGTCGTCAAGACTCCCTCTACCTGTAGTTGGTGAACTGCGGCGCTTGGAGCTAGCCGTGCTGGACCCAGAACTGCCATCCGTCGGGTGCTGGGGGCCAGGATGGGTCCGGACGCCAGCCCTGCGGCGGCACCCAGCCGGGTGGGGGTGGAGGCCACGTTGGTGGCGTGACGAACCTCCACTGCGGCGCAAGCGTGGCCGGCGGTGCCGGTGCGGTCACGGGTTCGGCCGCTGGCTTCACTCCGTTTGCCATCGGAGGCGACTCCAGCCAGTCGTTCGAGAGCTCGCTTGCCTTGCACATGTTGACGGCAACATCGGCCTTGACTTTGTTTCCCTTCAGGACGGCTCGGGCAGTCACCGTCAGCCCCATGCTTCGAAGGTGCGCAAGCACTGGCAGCGTTTCAGTAGACATGGCGGGGCTCAGCGTCCCCGCGGCCTCGCCGTTGATTCTGACTTCGACGAGGGTGCGGGTGGAGCGGGCCCGCTGGACTTCAACCTCGTGGAGGGTGACGTAGACCCATGACTCGCCCGCCGGGCTCACGATAGAGGCGAGGTGAGTCATGTGTTTCTCCTCGCCGGTGACCTGGACGAACCGGCCCGTGGGAAGAACCGTGTGCATCTCTGGCGGGGGCATGTTCGTGGGCACGATCATGTGGGGCTCGGCGAGGTCGATTCTGACCGAGCAGACGAACCGGCTGCGGCGAGGGTTGTCCCAGTCCGGCCGCTCCATGCCCCACACGTCGGCTTGGACTTGAGGCGTCCAACCCTGATTGATCAGCTGCGTGAGGACCGGTGCGTACCGGGCTGCATCCTCCTTGGGGAGGTAGCCGACGCAGTTGCCGGAGCAGACGACCTTGACAGCATTGGGGTCGTACTTGTTGGTGGGCTCGGGGATGAGGTGGGCCTGTGTGGTGATCTCGGTTCCGTCTGGGTCGAAGGATCGCCCAAAGAGTCCCCGGATCTCCTTGCTGTAGTTGGATTCCCCTGCTACCTCTTGCCCACGCCACCCGCGCTGGCCCCACAAGTCAAACGGTCTGATCACCGTGGCACGCTATCGCGAATGCTCTCCGCAATCGTCATCCGTTTGGCCCAGCCGTTTGTCGGCTAAGTTGCGGCAGGGGATCGACGAGGGATGGCACCTGTTCGGCTGGCAACAGACGCGACAGCAATCGGTCGTTACGAGGACAGCCGGCGGCGGTTGGGCGCGGACAGTCGCCCGAGGTCGCAACACGGACGGACCCAGCCGGACAGCGCGCCCAGAACCTACAAGCGAGGGATCGGCTGACCGCCGGTGTCCAACTTATGACAGTCGCGTGTCGGCCCCTGACGAACCGCCCCCTCGCTAGGTTGACCTGATGAACGAAGCCCCACTTGACCAGCCAGACGTTCGACTACTACTCGATCTGCTGTCAATGGTTCCGCCAGCTCGTCAGCTCGGCCGGAGTGAGTTCTGGACAGACTATGCACGCGCTCACCCACAAGCCTGGTCGGACGAGCGGTACATCGTGGAGAAGCTTGATATCTGGCCCCGGATGCTGTTGGAGCGCAACCAGTGGTCGGACGTGCTGCGGCTTGCGGCGTACTGCCTCACGTTCTTCGATGTTGAGCGGCACGAGAAGCTTTGCGTGATGATGGACCGGGCCGCCGGAGCCGAGCTGGCACCATCTGAGCCCGGCGCTGTGGGCCGGAGGTGGCTGCGGTCGGTCAGTGAAGTCGCGTGGCGGCTGTACTTAGCAGCCGAGGCTCAGAACCGGCGTAGCGGCAAGTGACGTCCGGGGGCACAGACGGGGCACAAGACAGCGTTAAACGTCGGCAAGAGCCGGCGAACGACGTGAGTTGAAGGCGGGTTGTGACCAGCGCATCGGCCGTGCTCCCGCAGGTCACGCAGCCCTCCGTCTAAGTTCCGCTTCAACGTCTGGGACTCCTCACAATTCAGGCCCAGACGAGGCCGGTTTACTGGCAGTCGCCCCCTCGCTGGATGTCCGCCACGCCCGCAGCTTGCGCCAGAAGTGCCACGGCCGGTCCAGCCAGTCCAGTACCGCGTCCTTGGCGGCAGCCAACTTATCTGGCTCTGCGCCCAACACGATCCAGCCAACTTCATCGTCACCTGAATGCTCCACGGCTCTCCAGTGATCCACGGCCGCCTTCCGAAGACGCTTGACCAGTCGCCATGGCACTCCGGCGGTGCGGAGCGCGACCTGAAGGCGACCCAAGTAGACCTGTAGGTCTAACCAGTTGTTCTCACCGCCCTTGGCCCATACGAGCCGATCCAGCTCCGCGAGCTGCTCAGCAGCAGTCCGACGTGAGTCGCTGCGCCTGCCGAATCGCGATAGACCAGCGCCAACAAGTAGCGTGATCACTGGAAGAAGCCGGTCCCATAGAGCAGTGTCAAGCACGGCGCGGAACATACCCGAGAATCAGGCGCCCTTGGGTCTGCTGCTCGGCGACCAGGGACCGACGCCGGGCGATGGGCCGAGGCGGGGTGACGCCGATGGATCCCCACTGGACAGAGCGCACGGAACTTGTAAGCGAGGAGTCCGGACCTCGCCGCTAGGGCAGTCGAAGGCCAAGATCATGCCGTTTTCAGGCCGTCTGAGGTCAACCCGCAGCACCCAATGATGACCATCTATGCCAAGCGTAACGGCAGGTCAGGGGCCAAGTCGTCCGCTTTGATCGGCTACGCCCCGGCCGTTGATCAATACAACGCCAAGTAGCGGGCGCACGTGCTTTGACCTGCACCTGAGGTCGACCGCAAGGCCGCTGAGCCATGATCATGGCGCGCATGCGTCCGCTCATGGCCCGTGAGCGGATGTCAGAGAAGGTGAAAAACCTTGGCAGCGAGTTCGCGTACTCGCGCCCATTCAGGAGCCTCGTGGAGTGCCGCGACGGTCCAGAGCTCAGCGTGATCAGCGCCGCTCATGCCGATCAGAGCCTCGTCCAGGGCCGAGAAGGCCGCTACTGCATCAGGGGGTAGCCAACCTGCCTCAACCCACTGCGGCAGTAGGAGATGTCCGTCCTCGAACTCCAGCGCCAATTCGTCGACCGATACCTGAATCTCAAGCGACTCCAGCCACGCCACTTGCTGCGTCGGGCTGAGTGCCAAGACCGCCGTCGCTCGAACGAAGGCTCCCAGTTGCTTCGGGTGAGGGGCGTCCACATGGCGAGTATCCCGCGCAACGTCCGATCATGCCGCGAGTCGCGCGCGTGACGCGACTCCAGCGATGACACGTCCGGCTAGAAACTGCGGCTTTGGCGAGCGGCGCGGGTTCCGCCGGCTGATCAGGGCAGGAGTCGCAGCTGCGGCGCTTCCTGGCTCTGTGCAATCGGCGCGGAGCAGTGCTGGCAGGCAGCGGATTGTGGTCGAACGAGGTTCGTCTGGGTGGAGAACTCGCCAGGTTGGTCTTGCTCCGGGCAGTAGTACCCGAGGTAGTGCCGGACCCAAGGTGCGCGGGTCAGGGCATGGGCTGGCTGGTCTCGCTTGGCGTCGTGGAAGGGTGCCCACCAGTAGTCCACGACCGCCCGAAGGGTTGTCCGGTCGCGCGCGTCGGTGTGGTCGAACGCGGCGACTCTGGCGGCGGCGTAGTGCTTGCCGGCCTCGCGGGTACCAGAGCAGACCGCCCTTTCCGCGCCCAGCTCGAAGCGGGTGGTGCGTCCGATGCGTTCGCAGACAAAGCAGTCCAGGCTGAAGTCGAGCTTGCTGCGCCAGTGCAGGTTGTGGAACGGCGAGTCTGGGACGACGAGCACCGTCCTGACTTCAACGGATCTCAGCACGGCTCGATCTTGTCAGGCATCCCGGCTCACCAACACTCGGCGAGCTCACCCAGGTCCTGGCAACGAACTGTCATGCAAGTCGAGACCGGACAGCCGGCTGGCCGGCGTGTCTAGTCCCACCGCCTGCTTGACGAATCCGTCCCAGCACATGCAGGACAGCCGGCCCTGGTTCCTGAGTGCCTGCTGGCGCACTCGAACTCCGGCAGAGAACGAACCATTGCCGCCAGGACGCCATGTACGAGGGGAAGGTCGCCCAGGTCGCTGATCCCGACCCATGCGATGTCGTCATGCTCGTCGGGTGCACGGTTGGTGGGAGAGCCAGCCCAGTCCCCGATGTGCCAGACGCCCACGTGAAGGGCGTCCTCCCCACTGCCGTCATGCACCACGCCCAACCGTGAAGCGGACTCCGTCACGATGTGAACGCCGAGCTCCTCGTGCATCTCACGCGCGAGGGCCTGTAGTTCCGACTCACCCGCTTCGACCAGCCCTCCGGGCAGGTCCCAGACGTCCGGGTAAGCCCGTTTGGTCGGCCTGCGGTGCACGAGCAGGACCGCGTCGTTTTCGACGAGTGCGCCTGTGACGACGACATGCATGACGGGAGTAGAGCACAGGGATGGGACAGACTCGCCAGAGCCAAAGGGGACCGCGCAGTCGTCCGGATCTGCCGCGATCCAACCACTATTACTCGTACCGGTACTTCAACGAGTCCGCCTCCGCCTGCTCGATGTCGGCAATCGTCAGCTCCGGCATCCGCAGCTGGGCCAGCGTCACCTCGGCTGAGGTCGGCTGCGCGTCCGCTGGCAGCCACCGGTCGGGCTCCCAGACCCCGGTGCGCAGGAGCGACTTGGGGCAGTGCGGGTAGACCTCCTCGATTCCCACCACCAGCGCACTGGCCGGCGGCTTACCCACGGCGGTCAGCTGTGACAGCAGGTCGGGGCGGGTGGAGATGCAGGCCCGGCCGTTCACCCGAAGAGTCGTGGTACGCCCGGGGATCATGAACAGCAGCCCGGCCCGTCCGGTGGCGACGACGTTCTGCAGCGTGTCCAGGCGCTTGTTACCAGTCGCGTCGGGGATCGCCACCGTCCGTGCGTCCAGCACGGCCACGAACCCGGCGGGGCCGCCGCGCGGGGAGACGTCGCAGTTGCCCTCGGCGTCCACGCTCGCGACCAGAACAAGGGATGCACAGCCGATCAACCGTCGGGTCTGCTCGGTGAGTTCGGTCATCTGTTTCCGTACGGCCGCCTCGCTGGGGAGGGCGTAGGCCCGGCGTAGCGTTTGCTGGTCGGGCACGGCGTCGAGGCGGAGCGAGTCGAAGGCGGTGCTGGCAGGGGCTGGTGTCATGCCGCCGACCCTATGGGGAACCCAGGAACGGCGGGGCCCGTGTCTTCGGGCCGCAGCTCACGGCGCTGTGCGGTCCCGGCCGACCCAGGTGGCGACGCACACCTCGTTGCCCTCCGCGTCGGCCAGAACCCACCACATCGGCGCGTACTCGTCGGAAACCAACTGGCCGCCGGCGGCCAGGGCGGCGGCGACGCGCGCCTCGGCCTGATCGTGCGGAACAGCGATGTCGAGATGCATGCGGTTCCGTTGCGGGCGCGGCACGTCCATCTGCTGCACGCCGAACCCGGGGCCACGGCGCGACGGGTCGTAGAGGTAGTCGTCGCCGATCTGGGAGTAGCCGAGCACCGCACGCCAGAACGGCAGCACATCCGCGCTGACGAGCGCGTCGAGGGTGAGGTTGATGACCTGCACGGCGGTCGGATCGGCGGAGAGGCCACGCTCTCTGGCGGCGGCCGAGATCCGCCGGGCCAGCCCGGCATCGCGCCGCGACAGGGACACCGTGACGCCAGGGCCGCGTACGTCGATGGCCAGAATTCGCTGCTCGGCCTCGTCGGCGAGTCGGCCGATCTCATCGACGAAAGCGATGCCCTCGGTCAACGAACCGGTGGGGAAGTGGGCGGAGACCAGGTGATACAGGGAGCGCCAGTCCTCCACACCCTCGGCCGCGTGAAACTCGCTGGCCGTGATCTGCCGCGTCATGCCGGCGAACCTAACATCGGACGCCCACCCGGACTGAGGACGTGTGGTGGCCGTCATCGATTGGACTCGTAGGATCTGCTGATGATCGAACCTCCGCCGGTCACCCGGTCGTCGCTGCGCCGTGTCTCGCCGATCGTGGCGCCGATGCCGGTGGCGGTGCTTCCGGTCCGGACCTGGTCCGACGAGCAGTGGAAGCGGATCACGCTTGGTTACCAGGCTCGCGACATGGACGAGAAGTGGAACGTGTTCGTTGAGGACGAGGTCGTGTTCCTGCATCGCAGCTGGACCGGCAATGGAATCTACGAAGCGTCCTTCTCGCCCGTGCCTGGCGAGGGCTGGCGCATCTCCGCGCTCGTGGTGGAGTCCGATCCGTCGCGTTACCGCCGCAGCTCGGATCAGTATGACCGGGTGATGGTCGAGCTGGTGCTCAGCGGGATCGTGCTCGGTGAACCTGCCGTCGAGCTACGCGCCGAGCTGGTAGCGCTGACCACTCAGGAGTCGGGACGCACCGACCTGCCGGCAGGGGTCGTCGAACACAGCGCGCTCGGGCTGAGGTCACCCCAGTAGCAGTACGGCGTTGACGCAGCCGCGTTCGTGCGAGCGCGGCCCCAGGCCTCCCGCGATGAGAGAAAGACAGCCGGGCCCGCATTCCGTGTCGAGAACACGTGGGCGGCTTCGTCTCAGGGGAGGATGCGACCACGGCGGCGCACCAGAGCGAGGAGATCCCGCATGGCGATCCAGCGGATGGACAACGTCCTCATTGTCGTCAACGACCTTGACGCTGTCATCGCGTTCTTCGTCGAACTCGGCATGGAGCTGGAGGGCAGAGGGCCGGTCGAGGGACGGTGGGTGGAGCGTGTGATCGGCATCGACGACGTCCGCCAGGAGGTCGCGATGCTGCGGACCCCGGACGGTCACGGCAAGGTCGAGCTGGCGATGTTCCACACGCCGAAGGCGATCCGTCACGAGCCGGAGAACGCGCCCGCGAACACCCTCGGCATCCGTCGGATCATGTTCGCCGTCGACGACATCGAGGACGTCATCGCCCGCCTGCGTACGCATGGGGCCGAACTCGTCGGGGAGGTCGAGCGGTACGAGGACATCTTCCTGCTCTGTTACCTGCGTGGCCCGGAGGGCATCATCGTCGGACTGGCCGAGCACCTCCGCTGAGCCGCGAGAGTCAGGCCCCGACCTCGGCGACCATGGTGTCCGCGTCCTCGAACGACTCGACCGTGCGGAACCCTTCGGACGCGTAGAGACGGGCGGCGGCGTTCGCCCGCTCCACGCTCAGCGACACGGTACTGATGCCGCGGTCCCGCGCGGCGTCCAGGACGGCGCGCAGCAGCGCCCGGCCCACACCCCGCCCTCGCCAGGCTGGCCGTACGCCGATGGTCAACTCCGGCACGTCGTCGGCGACGTACCCGTAGCCGGGATCTTCGGCGCTCAGGTGCCGGAACCAGGCGGCGCCGAGCGGCCGGTGCGCGCGGTCGACCGCGACCACACCGACGTCGGTCGGCCGCATCCACCCCGTGACGTAGTGGGCCAGCGCGGGATCCGCCAGGATCCGCTCGCGAGGCCAGTCGCGCTCGGGCAGCCAGTTCACGGCCTCGACGAGCATGTCCACGAGGAAGTCGGCGTCGGCCGGGGTGGCCGCGCGGATGCCGAAGTCGCTCACCGCGCAAGCCTCGCACACGCGATCGTGCGGCGTCCGGATGCGGGTGTCGTACGGGGCCAGCAGAATGGGCGCCGGAGGTGATCGAGGATGGTCGACCAGGAGAGCGTGCCCAAGCTGCATCAGGTGGTGCTCGACTGCACCGACGCCAGGTCGCTGGCGGAGTTCTACCGGCAGTTCCTGGGTCTGGTCTACCGGCCCGGCGACGAGCCGCCAGCGCCGGGGCAGGATGATCCGCGCGGGCGCGAGTGGCTGGTGCTCAGGACTCCCGACGGCACTCCCCAGATAGCGTTTCAGCAGGTGGATCACCTGCCTGAGACGACATGGCCGGACAACAAGGTCCCTCAGCAACTGCACCTGGACCTGACCGTGGAATCCGTCGAGGAGCTACTCGTCCAGCACGAACGCGCCCTGCGCCTCGGCGGTCGGCTGCGGTACGACCGCATCGACGACCCCGACGAGCCACTGCGTGTACGCCGACCTCGCCGGCCACCCGTTCTGTGTGTTCGTCGGCTGACGGCACGGTCCGGCTCTGCCGCTACGCGGCGAAGGCGAATTCGAAGGTGCCCGCCTCAACGCGCCTGACGAACTCGCTCACGTCGTCGGCCTGCCCGATGGCGCTGTCCCAGCCGCCGCTCGTGAGGTCGACCAGCAGCACCGGCACGGCCTCGCTTCGCAGGTCGAGCACGAGCTGTTCACGGGCGCCGTCGTCGCCGATGATCGCGATACCCGGATGAGTCTCGTTGTCGCCCCACACGTCCCGCAGCTCGATCATCTGACGGGGCGTGTTGAGCCAGACGTAGGCGCCGGTGGTCATCCAGCCTCGTCGTAACCACGACCCACCCTGCAGGTAGCTCCGCCAGGCGGCGGGCAGCGCGCGACCCAGCGCCGTCTCGGCGTCGGTGAACTCCTGGTCGTCCACCGGGCCGCGGTAGTCGGCCACAGGAACGTTCCACTCCCGCGCGATTTTCGTGGCGTACCAGCGATTGAGCACCGGGTAGAAGATCGGCTGGTCGGGACCTAGCAGCAACCGCGTGGCGAGGCGGGCCGGCGCGGCGTGGCAGGAGTGTGCCGCCGAGAGCGAACATGCGGTACGCCGGAGCGTGCGGTCCCTACGATGTCCGAAGAGGTGGCCGCTGCGAACGGGGATGACCATGCCGGAACCGCGCGCTTTCTGGCTCGACGAGAACTTCGACCGGGAGCACGGCGTCGACGGCCGCGGCCGTTACGAGGCCGAGGTGCTGAGGCGGATCGACGAGTTCGCCCCCAGTTGGGACGACATCGCGCCGGTGAGTTTCGCGGCGACCGCGTGGCGCATCGCGGGTGAACTGGAACCCGGCTACGTCCGCTGGCACCGGCGGATCCTGTCGGCGTCCTGCGCGCGCAGCCCGTGGGACGGGGGCCTGGTGTGCGCGGTGACGGTGATCTCCCGCTGGCCGGCGGAGCTGACCTGGACGAAGCAGTGGCAACGCGACCGGGGTTGGCGGGACTGGCCGCAGCTGTTCGGCCAGTACACGACCCCGTCGGAGCAGGACGTGACGCGCAACCCGCACCTGCGCGCCCTGCTCCAGGTGGAGGCGCCGGTGCCGCTCGGTGATCTGCCGCCGGCGCCCGCCGGACCGCAGGATCATGTGGCGTCCGCGGCGCGCAGAGCGGTCACGGTGCTGGCCCGGGAGCTCAACGACCTCCTGGCCCCGATGATCGGCCAGCTCGACGCCGGGGTGCCGGCCGACTCCTGAAGGCCGCGAGCCCCCCACACCACGGGCAGAGGAGTCCGGGGCGACGGCAGCCGCCCCGGACTCCACCCGTCAGGCGATCCGGTAGGCCCGCAGCACCGTCTGCGTCACCGTGTTGCCTGCGGTGTCGGTGGCCGTCACGCGCAGGGCGACGAAACCGGGCCGGCGGGGATGGGTGACGAGGGCGACGCCGTGCCGCACCGGCACCGCGACCCACGTCCGGCCGTCGTCGAACGACGCGGCGACGCCGAGCGTCCGGTTGGGCGCGGCCGCCGAGCCGGCCTGCCGGTCCAGGCTGACAGCGAGGGGCATGACCCGCCCCGCCCGGGCGGTGTTGGTGTCGTCGAGCGTCGGCGTGGGACGGGCCGTGGTCAGGGGCAGCCGCTGCGGCGCCGAGGTGTGCGCCGACGCGAACGTCCAGGCCACCGTGACCGACGTCGACAGCGTGTCCGGGGCGCCGCGCCGGGCGGTCGCCTCCAGCCGGTAGTCGGCCTTGCCGGCGGGCACCGCGAACTCCGCCCACGCACTGTCCGAGGTGCCGATCTGGGTGCCGTTGCGGAACAGCCGGACCTCGACCGGCAGGTCGTCGCGGCTGGCGGGGCGGCCGGTCGCGTCACCGAACAGCGGCAGCGACGCGATCGAGATGGTGTCGCCGTCGCGCCCCGCGTACCCCAGCGGGCTCAGGGTCGGGGCCTGGGCGACCGACGGGCCGAACGGGGCCGCGTTCCAGGTCTGGGCATACGTCCGTCCCGGTTGGAAGGCCGACTCCTGCGCGGTGGAGTTGTCGCCCTCGACGAAGGTGGAGGTCCAGGTGAGGCCGCCGTCGGTGTTGTAGTACTCGGTGCCGTGAAAGGGCAGGTCGATGGGTGTGTGCGACCCGATCGGGCCCGATCCACCGGCCGCCGCCGCGCGGTGGAACCGGACGGCCGTCGCCGTGGTGGACTGGCGGCGGTAGGTCGCGGTGACGGTGGCGAGGTTCTTCGGCGTCAGCTTCGTCGACAGGCCGCTGAACATGTCGCCCTGGCGGACGTAGGCGAGGTCGTACGTGTAGGGGCTGTTGCGGAAGGTCCCGTCCCGACCGGGGCGGCCGAGCCCGACGCCGAGCGTCGCGGCGAATTCGGGGGCGGCGACGGCGGGCCCGATCCGGCCGAAGAACACGTCCGCGAACGACACCCCGCTGAGCTGCACGCCCGGGTAGCGGAAGCCGTCGTCCCAGTTCGCGCTCACGTTGATCGCGGTGGGCGCGGCGTCGCGCTGTGGGACGGTCAGGGCGACGGGCTTGGCGGTACGGGCGTCGACGGCCTCGGTCACCGGCCCGTGGACGTCCAGGACCGGCTGGACGAGCAGCGTCGAGGCGGTGCCCTCGTGGATCGTGCTGTAGAGCGCGTAGCGGCCCGTCGGCAGCCGCAGTGTGCCACCGCCCGGCTCGTCGGTGAGGGTGCTGAACTCGCCGGTGGTGAGGTTCGCCGCGACCGTCGTGTACTCGGTGGCCGGCTTCCCGTCCCGGCCGGTGTGCGGGAGCGCGACGTCGTAGCTCTCGATCTCACGGTTGAGGGCGAACGGCGTGCGTACCCGCAGGTCGCCGGCGCCGGTGGCGACCACCGCGCCCTGGTAGACGCCGTCGGCGGCGTCCACCCGGGTGTCCACGGTGATCGTGGCCTCGGCCCGACCGCCGGCCGGCACCACCAGCGTGGTCGGGCTGACCGTCAGCATGCCGGCCGGCGCGGGGGCGACGGTCAGCGACAGGGTGACCGGCGCGGCGCCGGTGTTGCGGTAGCCGACGACCCGGGTCACGGGGGTGTCGTCGGCGTGCGGCCAGCGCTGGACCGGAAAGTCGATGGCGGCGGTGTCGGCGGCGACCGGCTGGGCGACCGCGCGGGCGATGTCGACCCGGCCGGCGCCCTGCTCGTAGAGGGTGTCCGCGCCGGTCGGTTTGGCCGAGTCCATCAGCGCGGCCTTGAGCTGCGGACCGGTCCAGTCCGGGTGCTGGCCGGCGAGGATCGCGGCGCTGCCCGCCACGTGCGGGGTGGCCATCGACGTGCCCGACATGGTGGCGTAGTCGCCGCCGGGGGCGGCCGCGACGATGTCGACGCCCGGCGCGCTGATCTCGGGCTTGATGTGATTGTCGCCGACGCGCGGGCCCCGGCTGGAGAAGTACGCCCGCTGGTCGTCGGCGTCGACGGCCGCCACGGCGAGCGCGTCGTCGGCGGACGCCGGTGAGGACACGGACTTCGGCTTGCCCTCGTTGCCGGCGGCGACCACGAACAGCGTGCCGTACTGGCGGCTGAGGTCCTGCACCGCCGTCTCCAGGGGGTCGAGGCCGGGCGCGTCGTCGCCGCCCACGCTCAGGTTGACCACCCGGGTCTGCGGGGCGAGCCACTGCATGCCGGTGATGATGTCCGAGTCCTGGCACTCGGTGGTGGCGCAGACCTTGCCGACGAGCAGCTTCGCGCCCGGCGCGACGCCCCGGTAGCGGCCACCGGACGCGGCGCCGCTGCCCACGATCGTCGACGCCACGTGGGTGCCGTGACCGACCGCGTCGGCGGGGTCGCCGCCCCCGGTGAAGTCCCGGACCTCGGTGAGGTGCCCGGCGAAGTCGGGGTGGCTGGCGTCGATGCCGGTGTCCAGCACGCCGACGGTGACGCCCGTGCCGTCGAAGCCAGCCTGCCAGGCCGCCGGGGCGCCGATCTGCGGCACGCTGCGGTCCAGCGTCACCCGCCGCTTGCCGTCGAGCCAGATGGCGCTGACCCCGTCGGTGAGCGTGCGCGCCATCGACGTGCCCCGGGTGAGCGACGACCACAGCGTCACCCGGTCGTCGCGGCCCGCCCGCACCGCGAGGGCGTGGGCGGCGGGCAGATCGGCCCGCACCCGCCCGTCGCCGCCGACGATCGCGGTCCGCGCCCCCGCCACGCCCTTTGCGGGGTACGCCACCAGCAGCGGCAACTCGGCCGCCCGGTCGTCGTAGCCGAACTCGGCGAGCGTGGTGAGGTCGAACAGTCGCCGGTCGAGCCGACCGTCGCGCAGGAGCGGCATGGCGTCCACCGGGATGACGAACTGGTGGCCACCCTCCCGGCTGGTCACGAACCGCATCGCGGTCCGTCCCGTCCCCCGCTCGATGGCGGGGCGGCCGGCCGCGTCGACGGACACCCGGTCGCCGGTGATCAGCGTGAAGGTGCTGGGCGTGCCGGGCATGCTGGGCGTGCCGGAGACGGTGGCCGCCGGCCGCACCTGCGCGCTCGCCGGGTTGGCCGTGAGGCCCGCCGCGACCAGTGCTGTCGCGAGCACCCCGGCCGTCAGGGCGCGTCGTTGACGTCGTCGCACATCGTCCTCTCCGCCACGGGCGTCTCCCGGGACGGCACGATGACGCCTGGGCCCGCCGGCTGGTTGATCTCTGCGGGTGTGACCGCGATCACAAATCGACCCGGGCGGGGAGCGGCCGGATCGGCGCGGCGAGTTCGATGCGCGGTGACCAGGGGGACAAGGCTTCGAAAGGGCGCAGGTCGGATGCGTGATGCTGAGGAGTTCGACGCCCTCTACGCCGCCTGCGCCGGGCGGATCGTGGGCCACGTCTACGCGCTGACCGGCAACCGCAGCGAGGCCGAGGACGCCGTCGCGGAGGCGTTCATGCGGGCCTGGCAGCGCTGGCACACTGTCCGGGAGGCGGACAGCCCGGAGGCGTGGGTCCGCGCGGTGGCCTCCCGGGCGGCGGTGAGCAGTTGGCGTAAGACGTTCAACCGGATCCGCGCCCACCACCGGGCCGCCGTCGACCAGAGCGTGCCCGGCCTCAGTGAGGACCACGTGGCGCTGATCCAGGCGTTGCAACGACTCAGCGCCAACGAGCGCCGCGCCGTCGTGCTGCACCACCTGAACGACCTCAGCGTCGCCGAGGTGGCAGCCGAGATGCGGGCGCCCGTCGGGACCGTCAAGACGTACCTCGCCCGTGGTCGCCGGGCGATGGCCGGGTTGCTGACCGAGGTGAACCAGGAGGGGACCTGGAATGGCTGATCCGCACGACGACCTGCGGGCGATCGTCGACGAGGTCCGACGCGTCACGACCCTGCCCACGGCGCGGACGCTGCGCGGGCGCAGTGACCGGCGGCGGCGACGCCGGGCGGCCGTCACCGGCGTGGGGCTGGCAGTGCTGGTCGCGACGGTCGGCACCACCCTGCTGCGCGTACGCGCCGACGTCCCGACGCCGACCGTCGGCCCGGCGGGCGTCGTGTCGCCGTCGCCGGCGTCCGTCGCTCCGAGCCCGACCGCCCCGGCCGGGCCACAGGACATCCTCGGCGGTCGCCGACAGGTCCGGATCGTGGTACCGGGCCTCGGTGGAGCGGCGCTGGCGACCGACCCGGACGGCGACCGGGTACGGGCCACCGCCGGGCCGGGCGTCGACGACCGGGCGCTGTGGGTCCTGCGGCCGGCGGGAAAGGCGTTCCGGATCGTGGCGGCCACCCCGGCCGGAACCGACCAGGTCTGCATGACAGTCGTGCACGACGCCGCGCCGGGCAGCGTCCGTGCCCGGGCCTGTGACCCGGACGCGGCGACGCAGCTCTTCATCATCGACCGGGTCGCCGACGGCAGTTACTCGATCCTTCAGGGCCGGCGCTACGTGCAGGTCGTCGACGGCACGAACGCCCTCGTCCCCGACCTGCCGGAGGCCCTGACCACCACCTACGAGTTCGAGGACCGAGGCCCGTCGGGCTCCTGACCGCCGCCGCCGGACACCTCGACCGGACCGCCGACGACCGGCAGCAGGTCGACGGGCGCGCCGGAGGGCTCGCCGCAGGAGCCGCGGGTGGGCCGATGTGTTCGGCCAGTTCGTCGCACACGGACTGCTGAAGCCCTAGCCTTCTGGTACGGCCAGCCGGTGAACATCGACAATCGGCTACAACGGCTAACCGGCCGTAGCCCACCCCTGTTTCGTCGGGGTCTATATAGGCCCCGATCAGTGGTTTCTCTGCTCCACCCCGTCCCGCAGACTCCCGGGAATGACCACCTACCCTGCGAAGAAGAAGATCGGGAAGCTCGGTGCCGTCGGTATCGCCGCCACCATTACCGTCCTGTTGTGCTGCGGCGCCGGCGCCATTGGGGCGCTCACCGACAGTGACGGTGACAAGAAGCCCGTTGCGGCGGCTACCGCGGGCACCGCGGCCACCACGACCGCCTCGGATGCCACCGACCGTATCGTCGACGGCGTCAGCCCCACAGCGGGTGCACAGCCATCCGCCACCCCAGCGCCCGCGCTGAGCCCGACGCCTGCTCCGAAGCGCACCAGCGGTACGCCGACGTCCCGGCCAGTCGTCAAGCCGACGACCAGTAAGCCGAAGCCGAAGCCGACGACAGCAGCGCCGAAGCCGACCACCGCGAAACCGAAACCGCCTGCTGTGTCGACCGTGCATCCCGGTGCTTTCTGTTCGAAGCAGGGCGCGCGGGGGGTGACGAAGACCGGCAAGCCGATGGTGTGCACGACCACCGCGGCGGATCCCAAGAAGCGATGGCGGGCAGCGTGATCGGGCGAGACGACGAAGCCCCGCCACCGACATCGGGACGGGCGGAAGTTCATCGGCATCGCCGCGCGGCGGGCGCAGGCGGCCGGCCGCAGGTCCGCGAGCAGGGATCGCCAGTGACTACGCTCGGGGCATGTTCCGTGCGGCCCGGCCTGACGACTTCGCGCAGATCATCCGTCTCTACCGACAGTTGAACCCGGACGATCCGGTGCTCGACGACGGCTCCGACCGGGCGGCCTTCGCGCAGATCCTGGGCTCACCGGGGCTGCGTCTGTTCGTCCTGGAGGTGGACGGGGTCGTCGTCGCCACGACGTACCTCAACGTGATCCCGAACATCAGCCGGTCGGCGTCGCCCTACGCCGTCATCGAGAACGTCGTCGTCGAGGAATCACGGCGCGGCACCGGTCTGGGGCGGCAGATCATGGCCGGCACGCTCCAGGCCGCCTGGGACGCGGGCTGCTACAAGGCGATGCTGATGACAAGCTCGCGGGACCCGGCGACCCACGCGTTCTACCGTGCCTGCGGGTTCTCGGCCGACGTCAAGACCGCGTACCTCGCCCGCCCGCCGGAAGCCCAGAGCTAGGCAGGGAAGGTCTCGCGCAGCGCGGCGTCCAGCGACCGGCCGGTCGTCGGCTCGACGAACAGGTCGGCGAGCAGCAGATCCGCGAGGTGGGTGGGATTGATGCCGGACTCCTTGCCACCGAGGGCCTGCGACGCGCCGCCGAGCCGCAGGGCCGCCCGTGCCGCGCCGGCCGGGAGCCGGGCGACCCGGCGGCGTCGGCCCACCGCCTCCGCGATGCGCCCGATCATGTCGGTCCAGGTGAGGTTCTCGTCGGCGATCGGGATGTCCGCGCCGCTGGCCTGCTCCAGGGCGTCCGCCGTGACCTCGGCCACGCTGCGCGCCGACGCTGCGGCGGTTCCGCCGGTCGGCGCGACCAACGGGGTACGCGAGCGCGCCCACCGGTCCAGCGGACCGGCCCAGTTCGGCAGCCGGTCGCCGGCCCGACCGAAGACGAACGGCAGTTCGAGTACGGCGACCGGCAGGCCCGTCCCGGCGGCGGCGCGCCCCTCCCGGGCCTGCTCCAGGCGGCAGCGGATGTACGTGTGGCGCTCGGCGAGCCGCCACTGTGGATGCAGCCGGTCGAAGTACGTGTAGTACGAGCCCATGATCACCCCGCGGGTGAGACCCTCCGCGCGGGCGGCGGTGAACAGGCGTACCACCGGATCGACGTTGTCGCGGCGGAACTGCGGGTAGATCGGTTTGGGCAGCGGCCGCTGCTCGTCGGTCCGGGTGGCGTACACGACGCCCTCGTGACCGGCCAGCAACGCCCGCAGGTCGTCGATCGAGGCGGACCCGACATCGAGCTGGTGGTTGACTCCCGGCCCGGCGCTTCGCGCCACCGAGGTCGTGGCATGACCGCGCTCCCGCAGCACCTCCACGACGTGAGCGCCGATCAGGCCACTGCCACCGACCACGAGAATCCGCACGGCTCATCGTCCACTGCGGAGGCCCGTGCTTGTCAACAGTCGCCGTCGCTGTCGGCAGTCCAGGGGGTGCGGTGGGGGGGGGCCCCGGCCCCCCCCCCCCCCCCCCCCCCCCCCCCCCCCCCCCGCGGGGGCGCCCCCCCCCCACCCCCCCCCCCCCCCCCCCCCCCCCCCCCCCCCCCAACCCCCCCCCCCCCCCCACCCACACCCCCCCCCCCCCCCCCCCCACCCCCCCCCCCCCCCCCACCCCCACAACACACACCACGCCACA
>NZ_JBIDDK010000027.1:0-33049 GCF_043205095.1 Micromonospora sp. NPDC047557
GGGGGGGGGGGGGGCGGGGGGGGCGGGGGGCGGGGGGGGGCCCGGGGCCCCGGCGCGCGCGCGGGGGGGGGGGGGGGGGGCCCCCCCCCCCCCCCCCCCCCCCACGCCAGGTCAGGCATCACCGTCGCCCCAGCCGAGACCGCCGGGACCCGGCGCGTGGTGGAAGCCGGGATGCTCGGCGACATCGACGCAGCGCTCCCCGTCCGGGCCGACCGCGCCACAGAACAGCCGCTCCGCCCGGTGCCACGCGTCGGCCGGTGACAGGGCCGCCGCACCGAGGGCCACCTCCGGGCGAAGCAGGCTCAGCGCCTCCGCGTACGCCACCGCCTGCTCGCGGGCGTCGGCCGCGCCCGGCGCGGTGAAGCCCAGGTGCACGGTGAAGAACCGGCGCGGCCTCATCGGCCGACCGGGCGGGCCGATCAGTGGGCGCAGGGCACGACCCGCGCCCGTCGCCGCGACCGCCCGCCGTTGCCGCCAGTGCGGCGACCTGTTGTCGTGCATTCGCCCTCCCCGTGGTCGTGGCCATCGGCCCACCGAGGGCCGCACCGACCGACCGGTGCTGCCGGCTCACGGCGGCCCCACCAGCTCAGCAAACCAGGTTCCGCCGCCCGTGGGAGGGGCCAGCCGACGCGCTGTCGCCGGTGGGGATTCAGCGGCGGCGACACGGGTAGACGCAGCGCGACGGCGACGCCGGCCACCGCTCGCACCCGAGGAGACCCGATGGCGACCATGCCGGGCGACCGCACGCCGGACAGCACCCTCGCGCTGCTCCGCGCCGGCTACCGGTTCATCGGTGAGCGCTGCGAGCGGTACGGCAGCGACGTCTTCCAGGCCCGGATCCTGCTCGCACCGACCATCTGCCTGCGGGGCCGGCCGGCGGCGATGCTCTTCTACGACAACGAGCGCTTCCAGCGCGACAGCGCGATGCCCCTGCGGGTGCAGCGGACGCTCACCGGCCGGGGTGGCGTGCAGGGGCTGGACGGATCGGAGCACTCCAACCGCAAGGCCATGCTCATGTCGATCATGACGCCGACGGCCATCCAGCGCCTCGGGCAACTCTTCGACGACGAGTGGCGGGCGCGGATCCCCGCGTGGGAGGCGGCCGGGCCGATGCCGCTCTACGACGAGCTGGGCCGCCTGCTGACCCGGGCGGTCTGCGCCTGGGCCGGGGTGCCGCTGGCCACGTCGCAGGTCAACCGCCGCGCCGTCGACCTGCACGCCATGATCGAGGGCCCGGCGGTCGTCGGCCCACGGCACTGGCGAGGCCTGCTCGCCCGCCGTCGCGCCGAACGCTGGCTCGGCGACCTCGTCGAACGGGCCCGGACCGGCATCCACCCGCCGCCGGCCGGCAGCCCGCTTGAGATCGTGGCCGAGCACCGCGACGCGCGCGGGGCGCTGCTCCCCCGCCGGGCCGCCGCCGTCGAACTGCTCAACCTGCTGCGTCCGGTTGTCGCCGTGGACCGGTACATCGTCTTCGCCGCGCTCGCCCTGCGCGACCATCCCGGCTGGCGGGAGAGGGTCCACGGTGACGACGAGGCCACCGAGCAGTTCGTCCAGGAGGTACGTCGCTACTACCCGTTCTTCCCGATGGCCACCGCCCGGGTCCGGCGCTCGTTCGACTGGGAGGGCCACCACTTCCCGCGCGGACGGCGGGTCCTGCTCGACCTCTACGGCACCAACCACCACCCGGCAATCTGGCCCGAACCGGAGCTGTTCCGTCCCGAGCGGTTCGCCGGCCGCCGGGTGGACCCGTTCGAGCTGGTCCCGCAGGGCGGCGGCGACCACACCACCGGGCACCGCTGCGCCGGCGAGTGGATCACCATCGACCTGATGAAGCGGGCGGTCACCAACCTGACCGGCGGCATGCGCTACGAGGTCCCGCCGCAGGACCTGACCCTGGACCTGCGGCGCATGCCCGCGCTGCCGCCCAGCGGCCTGACCCTCACCAACATCCGCCGCGCCTGACCCCGTCGCCGGTTTGGATCGAGGCAGGGCGGGCACGTGCAGCGGGCGGCCCGCCCACCGCCGGCCGCGGACCGCCTGCCCAGGAGGCGCCGATGCTCGCTCAGGCCACCGGTGACGCCGCCCGGCGAGCCGGGCACGACATCACCGGCACGCCGCCGACCACCCTGCCGCCGACCGTCCTGCCGATGGCGTACGTGCTGCCGCTGCGCTGGCACACCGACAGCGGTCTGGACGAGCTGACCGGCTACCTGCGCCGGCTGAGCGGCCTCGTCGAGGTGCTCGTCGTCGACGGGTCACCTCCGGAGCTCTTCGCCCGGCACGCGGCGGCCTGGCAGGGGCTGGTCCGGCACCTTCCGCCCGATCCCGCCGGGCGAGGGCGCAACGGCAAGGTGGTCGGGGTGCACACCGGCGTCGACGCGGCACACCACGAACACGTGGTCATCGCCGACGACGACGTCCGGTACGACGAGGCCGGGCTGCGCGCCGTGCACCGGCTGCTGGGCCGGGTCGACCTGGTCCGGCCGCAGAACTACTTCGACCCACTGCCCTGGCACGCCTGGTGGGACACCGGGCGGACGCTGCTCAACCGGGCGCTCGGAAACGACTACCCCGGCACCCTCGCGGTACGCCGCAGCACGTTCCTCGCCATGGGCGGGTACGACCCGGACGTGCTCTTCGAGAACCTGGAGCTGATCCGCACCGTGCGCGCGTACGGCGGTGTCGAGGTCGCGCCGCCCTGGCTGTACGTACGCCGGCTGCCGCCGGACGCGACGCACTTCCGGGGCCAGCGGGTCCGCCAGGCGTACGACGATCTGGCCCAGCCGGCCCGCCTGCTGACCGCGCTCGCGGTCCTGCCGGCGCTGGCCGCGGCGGTCGCGGCGCGGCGGCCCCGGCTGCTGCTCGGCACGGCGGCCGCTGTCGTCGCCGTGGCCGAGGTGGGCCGCCGCCGCGCCGACGGCGGGATCGTCTTCCCACCGAGCACCTCGCTGGCCGCCCCACTCTGGCTGCTCGAACGTGGCGTCTGCAGCTGGCTGGCGGTCGCCCAGCGCCTCCTGCTCGGCGGAGTCCGCTACGGCAACGTCCGGATCCGCCAGGCCGCTCACCGACCGGGACGACGCGGGCGCTGATCAGGCGTCCGCGCGCCGCCGCACCGCGACGGGGCGCGGGTGGACATGCGACAGCTCGCGGCCACCGGGGGTGACCGCGAGCTGTCGCTGACTGCGGTGGACTCAGGAAGTGACCTGCTGGCGGGCCTGCTGGGCCTGGTCCTTGACGTCCTGGGCGGCCGAGCGGCCGTCGTCCTTGACCGCGTGCACGGCGTCCTGGGCGGTGGACTTCACCGACTCGGCGGCGTGCTGGGCCGGCTCGCGCAGCTCGTCCTTGAGCTCGCTGGCCACCTCGCCCAGCTTCTCCTTCACGGCGCCGCTGTGCTCGCTGACCTTGTCCTTGACCTGAGCGGCGGCCTGCTGCTCCCGCTGGGAGGCCGGGATCAGCGAGGAGGCCAGCCAGCCGACCCCGAAGGCGATCAGGCCGGCGGCCAGCGGGTTGCCCTGCGACTTCTGCCGGATGACCCGGGGCGCGCTGTGGGCGGCGTCGCTGACCGAGGAGGCCGCCGAGTGCGCGGCGTCGCTGACGCTGGAGGCCGCCGAGGAGGCGCGGTCACCCACCGAGTGGGCGGCGTGACCGGTGCCGTGGCCGAGGTCAGACGCGGTTCCCATGACCTTGTCCCTCACATTCTGCAGCGCGGAACGGGCCCGCTGCTTGCGGTCGTCGACGATGCGGCTCGGGCTGACCTTGTACGCCAGCGCGTCCACATCGGAGCTGAGGCTGTTGCGGGTGGCTTCGATCTCCCGGCGGATCTGGTCGGGGTCGGTGCTCATCGGGTGACTCCCTCCGGGTGGGGCTTGAGCGCGTCGGGGATCCGCTGCACGCTGTCGTTGGTCTGCTTGAGCCCGCGTACGTGCTGGGCGTTCTTCTTGGCCATCGAGTAGAGGACCGCGGCGACCACGGCCCAGATGACGGCCACGATCAGCGCGGCCAGGCCGGAGTCCATGACGTTGTCCAGGAACTGCCACACGGCGATGGAGACGAACAACGCCACCATGTAGCCGCCGAAGCCGGCCCCGCCGAAGAGGCCCGCGGCCTTGCCGGCCTTCTTGCCCTCCTGGCGGATCTCGGCCTTGGCCAGCTCGACCTCCTGGCGCATCAGCGTCGACAGGTCGGTGGTGACCTGGCGCATCAGGTCACCGAGCGAGCTGCCCTTCACCTCCGCCGCGGTGTGCGGGGCACCCGCGTCGGGGTGGTAACCGGAGTCCAGGCCGGACCCCTGCGTCGGCATGGTCATGCCGTCGCCTCCCTTCGGATGACTCGGCGCCTCACGGGCGGGGGCTGCCGCTGGACGGCACGCCCGGCAGCGGGTCGGTCTGGGTCACCGGCGGCAGCGGCTGACCGGTGCTGGCCGGCTCGGTGTAGCCACCCGGGGTCGGGTCGGCGTAGCCGCCGGAGGTGGGCTCGGTGTACGTGCCGGGGGTCGGGTCGAGGTAGCCGCCCGCCGGGGTGGTGTCCGCGGCCGTACGGGGTGCCGGCGGCGGCGTGGGGATCACCGCGGTCTGCTCCGGGTCGTACGCCCCGTTGCCGCGGTAGCCCGCGGAGCCGTTGCCGGAGTGGTCACCGGAGTCGGCGATGCCGCGGGTCAGGCGCCCGGCCAGCACGCCGAGCACCGCCGCGCCGACCAGGAAGGTGCCCGGGTTGCGCCGCGCGTAGTCGCGTACCTCGTTGATCAGGTCGCCGGGCTGGCGCTCCTCCAGCCAGCCGGCCGCACCGTGCACCCGGTCGGCGGCCTGGCGGGCCAGCTCGCTCACCGGGCCGGCCTGGCCACCCTGCTCGGCCATGGTGCGCATCTCGTCGGCAATCGACCGCAGGCCGCCGGCGGCCCGGCGCTGCTGCTCACCGGTCTGGCTGGCGAGCTGGCTGCGGGCCTCGCCGTAGAGGTTGCGGGCCTGCCGGGCGGCCTCGCGGCCGACCTCGGTGCCCTGCTCCTTCGCGGTCTGGGCGACCGCGCCACCGGCGTGCGCCGCCTCGGACCCGACGTGTCGGGCCTGCTCACGGACGCCGCCGCCGTTGGTGGACTCGTGCCCGTACGTGGAAGACGTGGGTGACACTTCGTAAGTCATGATTTCCCTTCCGCTCGGAAAGTCGTCGCGGTTGTGCTGGGGGGATGCGGCCGTGACGCCATGGCCGCTGACAACTCCCTACCCTCCGTTTCGGCTTCCATACCTGTTCGTGCATTTCTCTGCGCGGCCGGCGGGATCGACTTCAAAATGGAGGATCGTCGGGCTGCGTCACGTCGCCGCTGCGGACAGTGAGGTTCGCGGGACCGGCAGAGCCACTGGAGGGGGCAGGGATGGCACGAGACGCGCGGGGTGGCCGACCTGCCGCGCCCCGACCCCGGGTGCAGGTGGTCGCGCTTGTCGTGGCCGGGATCTTCCTGTTGATCGGAATCCTCGGCTTCATCCCCGGCATCACCACCGACTACGGCGAGCTGACCTTCGCCGGGCACCACTCGGAGGCCAAGCTGCTCGGGCTGTTCCAGGTGTCGATCCTGCACAACGCGGTGCACCTGCTGTTCGGGCTGGTGGGCCTGGCGCTGGCGCGCAGCGTCGGCGGTGCCCGGCTCTTCCTGGCCGGCGGCGGCGCGGTCTACCTGGCCCTCTGGCTGTACGGCCTGGGGATCGAGGCGGTCGACCCCGAGGCCGGAGCGAACATCCTGCCGGTCAACGACGCCGACAACTGGCTGCACCTCGCACTCGGCTTCGGCATGCTCGCGCTCGGGCTGCTGCTGTCCAACCAGGTGGGCACCGGCGGGCGCCTGGACAGCCCGATCGACAGGCCTTGAGCTGCCGATTCAGGTGTTTGGCGGCGGCGACCGCGCGGGTACTGGCCGGGCGATGATCCGTGAAGGGGGTCGATGATGCCTCGCTGGATACGTGACAACGCGCTGACCGCCGCCATGCTGGGCGCATTCCTGGTCTTCCTCGTCCTGCAGAGCGTGTTCGGCTGGCAGACCCACAACGAGGAGCTGACCGAGTTCGGCGCCGCGCCGCTGAGTTTCCCCGCGTACCTGGGCAGCGGGCACTTCGCCGAGGCGGTCTTCGAGAACTGGGAGTCGGAGTTCCTCCAGATGGGCGGGTACGT
Organism: Micromonospora sp. NPDC047557; assembly: GCF_043205095.1. Taxonomy (NCBI): domain Bacteria; kingdom Bacillati; phylum Actinomycetota; class Actinomycetes; order Micromonosporales; family Micromonosporaceae; genus Micromonospora; species Micromonospora sp. NPDC047557. The sequence goes on from NZ_JBIDDK010000027.1 coordinate 6,160, forward strand.
GCTGCTCACCGCGTACCTGGTGCAGCGGGGCTCGGCCGAGTCGAAGCCGGTGGACCAGACCGACCGACCCGAGGACGACGAGCGCCGGGCCACCGGCCGGTCGCCGTGGCCAGTACGCGCCGGTGGGCTTCCGCTGGTGGTCTACCGCAACAGCCTCTCCCTCGCGCTGCTGCTGATCTTCGCCGGCTCGTTCGTCGGGCACCTGCTCGGCGGCACCGCCGCCTACAACGAGGAGCAGGCGTTGCAGAGCGGAGCGCCGCCGATCAGCGTGTGGGACTTCTTCGGCACCAGCGACTTCTGGTTCCAGTCGATGCAGAACTGGCAGAGCGAGTTCCTGGCGGTCGGCGCGCTGATCCTGTTGAGCATCGTCCTGCGTCAGCACGCGTCTCCGGAGTCGAAGCCGGTCACCGTCGCGCACGCCGAGACCGGCGCCTGACCGCCGTCGCGGGCGGGCGGACCGCCGCCGTCAGGCCGCGACCGGGAGCCGCTTGGCGAAACAGACGCTGTACGGGTTGCCGACGTACTCGCCGTACACCGGGACCGGTTCGTAGCCGCACGAGGTGTAGAGCCCGATGGCCGCCGGCAGGTACGTGCCGGTCTCCAGGCAGACCACCGTGTGCCCCTGCCGGAACGCGCACTCCTCCAACGCGGCGAGCAGTTGGCGGGCGATGCCCCGGCCCCGGTACGCGGGCCGGACGTACATCCGCTTGACCTCGCCGGTGACGGCGTCGAGCGACTGGAGCCCGCCGCAGGCGACCGCCCGACCGTGCACCACCACCGCCAGGTAGCGGATGTCGTCGTGGGCGACGGTGACCTGCCCGTCCAGCCCGCCGTCGGCCTCGCGCAGCTCACGCTGCTGGGCGACGACCAGGGCGGCGATCTCGGGATCGGTGGCGGGCCGCGACTCGATCAGCATCACCCCACGCTAGGCGGGGTGCATTTCGCGGAGGTTTCCGGCAGTCGTCCCGATCACGGAGAGCAACGGGCTACTCGGCGTCGTCCTCGTCCTCGATGTCCTCGACGTCGTCGTCGGACGAGTCCGCGCCCACCTCGTCCGCCGAGCGCACCCGGCGGGCCTTGCGGGCGGCGAGCCGCTCCGCCGCCGAGGCCCGGTTCGACTTCTCCTCCAGGCGGACGTCGGTGCCCCGGTTGCCGGGCACGAACTCCACACCCGCGTACAGCGTCGGCTGCCAGTCGAACTCGCGCTCACCGATCCGAACCAGGTCGCCGGGCTGGGCGCCGGCCTTGGCGAGCTTGTCCTCCACGCCGAGCCGGGCCAGCCGGTCGGCGAGGTAGCCGACCGCCTCGTCGTTGTCGAAGTTGGTCTGCTTGACCCACCGCTCCGGGCGTACGCCGCGGACGGTGAACGAGCCGTCGGCCTCGGCCGTGATGGTGAAGCCGGCGTCGTCCACGGCCATCGGCCGGATCACGATCCGGGTCGGCTCGGCCGGCGGGGCCGCCTTGCGCTCCGCCTCGACCAGCTCGGCCATGGCGTACGTCAGCTCCTTGAGCCCCTCCCGGGTGGCCGCGGAGACCTCGAACACGCGGTAGCCGCGCTCCTCCAGATCCGGGCGGACGATCTCGGCGAGGTCCCGGCCGTCCGGCACGTCGACCTTGTTCACGGCCACCAGCCGTGGGCGGTCGGTCAGCCCGCCGTACTGGCTCAGCTCGGCCTCGATGGCGTCGATGTCGGCGACCGGGTCGCGGCCGGGCTCCAGGGTCGCCGAGTCGATGACGTGCACCAGCACCGCGCAGCGCTCGATGTGCCGCAGGAACTCCAGGCCCAGGCCCTTGCCGGTGGCCGCGCCCGGGATCAGGCCCGGCACGTCGGCGACGGTGAAGGTGTGGTTGTCCATCCGGACCACACCGAGGTTGGGCACCAGGGTGGTGAACGGGTAGTCGGCGATCTTCGGCTTCGCGGCGGAGATCACCGAGATCAGCGACGACTTACCGGCCGACGGGAAGCCCACCAGGCCCACGTCGGCGACGCTCTTCAGCTCCAGCACGATGTCCAGCTGGTCGCCGGGCTCGCCCAGCTCGGCGAAGCCGGGAGCCTTGCGCTTGGCGTTGGCCAGCGAGGCGTTGCCGCGCCCGCCGCGCCCGCCCCGGGCCACCTCGAAGGTGGTGCCGGCGCCGACCATGTCGGCCAGCACGGTGCCGTCGGTGGTCTGGACCACCGTGCCGTTGGGCACCTTCAGCACCAGGTTGTGGCCGTTGGCCCCGTCCCGGTTCGATCCGGCGCCGCCCTTGCCATTGTCGGCCTTGACGTGCGGGTGGAAGTGGAAGTCGAGCAGCGTGGTCACCTGCGGGTCGACCACCAGCGACACGCTGCCGCCGTGCCCGCCGTTGCCGCCGTCCGGCCCGCCGAAGGGCTTGAACTTCTCGCGGTGGATCGAGACACAACCGTGCCCACCATCGCCGGCCTGCAGATGCAGGACGACCCGGTCAACGAACGTCGCCACGGCGTCAATCCTTCCAGCGAGGTTTGACCCCGCACTTCGAAAATGCGAAGCGGGCCGGGACCCGGAGGTCCGCGGCCCGCTTAGCGAAGAAACTACTGCTGCGGAACGATGCTGACGGTCTTGCGACCGCGCTTGGTGCCGAACAGGACCGCACCGGCCGACAGCGCGAACAGCGTGTCGTCGCCGCCACGGCCGACCAGGTCACCGGGGTGGAACTTGGTGCCACGCTGCCGGATGAGGATCTCACCGGCGCTGACGACCTGACCACCGAAGCGCTTCACGCCGAGTCGCTGGGCCGCGGAGTCACGACCGTTACGCGAGCTGGACGCACCCTTTTTGTGAGCCATTGGAGGACGACCTACTTCCCGCTGGAGATGCCGGTCACCTTGACCTGGGTCAACGGCTGGCGGTGACCCTGGCGCTTGTGGTAGCCGGTCTTGTTCTTGAACTTGTGGATCCGGATCTTCGGGCCCTTGGTGTGCGCGGCGATCTCGCCGGACACCGCGACCTCGGCAAGCTTCGCCGCGTCGGTCACCAGGTCGTCACCGTCGACGAGGAGCACCGCGGTGAGCTTCACCGCGTCACCGGGGGCACCGGTGAGCTTCTCGACCTCGATCACGTCGCCCTCGGCGACCTTGTACTGCTTGCCGCCGGTCTTGACGATCGCGTACATCGGAGGCGGACTCCCTGTCGTTGAGGCTGCTGGCGGTCGTCCCCGCGGCGGCTCGCCGGGTAGCAGTGCACGGCGGCGCGGGCACACGGGAACTCGGCACACCAAAGGTGGGCCGCAGGCAAGAGTACGCCATTGCCGGCCCGGACCCCAAACCGGCCCGCCCTGGTCAGCGGGCGCAGAGCTGGTCGAGGCGTTGCTGGAGCCGGTCCAACTCGGTCTCGTCGATCGACTCGACGTCCGCGCCGAGTGCGGCGACCTCCGTGCCGAGGTCACTGAGCAGCGTCTTGAGCTGCGGATCGGTGGACCGCGTCGACTGCTCCCGCAGTGCGGCCCGCCAGCCGGCCAGCGCCGTCTGCGCCCTCGTGCGGGCCGCATCGGCGGTGGCGGTGTCCCCCGCACCCACCGCCGCGACCATCCGGCCCAGCTCCGCCACGTACTCCCGGACGGCGGTGGCGCCGGCCTGCTGCGCCTCGGCGCACACCTGCCGGTTGCCGCCCGCAACACCGCCACCCACCGGCGTACCGGTCGACCCGCCGGGAGCGCCCCCGGACCCGGCGGCCGGGCCGGAAGCCTCGGCGGTCGCGCTGGTCGGACCCGCATCGACCGACCGGTCGGCGGAGCAGCCGGCTCCGACGGCGAGCACGGCTACCAGCACGGTGACGGCGAGCAGGCGACGCATCTTCTTCTCCTGACCGGGGGCCGACCGCTCCCGGCCCGGGGTGACCGGAACGGCGAGGTCCCTCCCCCGACACATTGCCGGGAAAGGGACCTCGTCAAACACCGGGCCGGTCAGGCCGTCAGGGGCGGGTCCGCCGACGGGCGCCACCGCGGCGGGAGCGGCGACGCCCCGCGCCACCGGCCTCCTCGTCGGTGTCGCCCTCGGCGAGCGCGTCCGGGTCGTCCGCCGCGGCCAGCCGGGCCGACTCGCCCTGCAGGCTGTCGGACACCGCCGGCGCCGCCTCGGTCTCCGCCTCGTAGCGGGACAGGTCGTACCCCATGGTGTCCTGGTAGTCGGCGTCCGGTTCGACGCTGGTGTCGGTGTCGACGACCTCGACCACCGCGCGCTCGGCCGGGGCGCTCTTGCGCGCCCGGCGGCGGGACGACGCGGTGCCGGCCTCGACGGCCGGAGCGGCCGGCGCCGACGAGGCGACCGCCTTGACCTTCTCCGCGGCCCCACCGGTACGCGGCTTCTCCGGCACCGGCTCGGTGTGGATGATGACGCCCCGACCCTTGCAGCACTCGCAGGTCTCGCTGAACGCCTCCAGCAGGCCCGCGCCGATCCGCTTACGGGTCATCTGCACCAGACCGAGCGAGGTGATCTCGGTGACCTGGTGCTTGGTGCGGTCCCGGCCCAGGCACTCGGTGAGCCGGCGCAGCACCAGCTCCCGGTTCGACTCCAGCACCATGTCGATGAAGTCGATCACCACGATGCCACCGATGTCGCGCAGCCGGAGCTGACGGACGATCTCCTCCGCCGCCTCCAGGTTGTTGCGGGTGACCGTCTCCTCCAGGTTGCCGCCGGAGCCGGTGTACTTGCCGGTGTTGACGTCGACGACCGTCATGGCCTCGGTCTTGTCGATCACCAGCGAGCCGCCGGAGGGCAGGAACACCTTGCGGTCCAGGCCCTTGATGATCTGCTCGTCGATCCGGTACTCGGCGAACACGTCGCTCGTGCCGACGTGCCGGCGCACCCGGTCGACCAGGTCCGGAGAGACGTGCGACAGGTACGACTCGACCATGCCGTACGACTGCTCGCCCTCGATGACCAGCTCGCGGAAGTCCTCGTTGAACAGGTCCCGGACCACCCGGATCACCAGGTCGGGCTCCTCGTAGAGCAGCACCGGGGCACCGCCCTCGGCGGCCTTGGCCTGGATGTCCTCCCACTGCGCCTGGAGCCGCTTGACGTCGCGGGCCAGCTCGTCCTCGCTGGCGCCCTCGGCGGCCGTACGGACGATCACGCCGGCGCCGTCCGGGACCAGCTTCTTGAGCACGTCGCGCAGCCGCTTGCGCTCGGTGTCCGGCAGCTTCCGGCTGATCCCGGACGCGTTGCCGTTGGGCACGTAGACCAGGTGCCGGCCGGAGAGGGCGATGTGGCTGGTGAGCCGGGCGCCCTTGTGCCCGATCGGGTCCTTGGTGACCTGGACCAGCACCGAGTCGCCGGAGCGCAGCGCCTGCTCGATCGAGCGGGCACGCCCCTCCAGCCCGGAGGTGTCCCAGTTGACCTCGCCGGCGTACAGCACCGCGTTGCGGCCCCGGCCGACGTCGACGAACGCCGCCTCCATGCTGGGCAGGACGTTCTGCACCTTGCCCAGGTAGACGTTGCCGGCCATGGTGCCCGAGGAGTTGCGGGTGACGTAGTGCTCGACCAGCACACCGTCCTCCAGGACGGCGATCTGGGTGCGGTCACCGCGCTGCCGGACCGCCATGACCCGGTCGACCGCCTCCCGGCGGGCCAGGAACTCCGACTCGCTGAGGATCGGCGGCCGCGTACGCCGCTGCTCCCGGCCGTCCCGGCGACGCTGGCGCTTGGCCTCCAGCCGGGTCGAGCCGGACACGCCCTGGACCTCGTCGACCGTGCGACGCGGCTCGCGGATCTTGACCACGGTGGGCACGCCGTCGTCGGCGGCTCCCTCGGTGTCCCCGGCGCCGCGACGGCGGCGACGACGGCGACGACGGGTCAACCCGTCCCCGCCCTCGGACTCCTCGTCCTCGTCACCCTCGGCCTCGGCCTCGGCGGTCTCCTCCTCGTCGGCCTGCGCCGCCTCGTCGGACTCCTCGTCCTCGGCGTCGTCGGCACCGCCCTTGCCCCGGCCCCGACCCCGGCGGCCACGCCGACGGCGGCGACGCGCGGCCGCGCTGTCCTCGTCGTCCTCGTCCACCTCGGCGGCCTCGTCGGCCTCCTCGGTCGGCTCCTCCTCGGCCTCGACGGCCTCGACCGGCTCCACCGGCTCGACATCGCGGCGACCGCGCCGCCGTCGACGGGACGGCTCGGCCTCGACGGCCGGTTCCTCGGCCACCGGAGCGGGCTCCGCCGGCCGGGTCACCGGCACGGCGTCCGGCTGGGGTGCCATGAACAGCACGGTGGGTGCGGAGAGCGCGGCCCGCCGGCGGCGGGTCCTCGGCTGCTCGGCCTCGACGACCTCGGCAGGCTCGATCGGCTCATCGGCCACGTTCGCCACGGCGACACCGGGCGCCACCTCGCCGGAGCGCTCCCGCGCGGCACCGAACGCCTGCTCGGCGACGGTTCCGTCCGGCGGGGTCTGCGCCTCGTTCAGCTCGGCTTCCGCCTGACGCAGGTCGGACTCCGCCGGCGTCTCAGCGGCGTCCTCCTCGACGGAGGGCTCCTCGGCGGCGGGCTCCTCGACGGCGGCGGGCTCCACGACGGCCGGCGGCTCCTCGACGGCGGGCGTTGCCTTCTTGCGCCGGGTGCGGGTCACCTTGACCGGAGGAACGACCTCGGGGGAGGCCAGCTCCGCGCTGGCGGCGACCAGCGGCTCCTCCGCGGTCGTCTCGACGGGGGCCGCCTTGCGCCGGCGTCGGGGGGTCTTCGGGGCGACGTCCAGGTCACCGGAGACCGGGGCGAAGACCTCCGCCTGCGGCGACTCGACGGCACCGGTCCCGCCGGCGGACGCCTCGACGGGCGCCTCGGCCTGCTCCGGCTGGTTGAGCGGGGCGGCCCGACGCCGGGTGGCCCGCGCCCGCCGGGGCGGCGCGGCCGGCTCGGCGCTCTCCGCGCTCGCCTGCTCCGCGCCGGTGGCGGCGTCGGTGGTGGTGCTCTGGTCAGCGGTGTCGCCGGCCGGCTGTGAACCGGTCCGTTCGCCGCCCTCGGGCTCGTTCTCGAGCATGGACGTTCTCCAGTTCTGGCTGCCCCGGGCGCGGGTGAGCGCTGCCACGCAGGGTCGCCGCAAAAGTGTTTCCGCCGGGCGCGCGTGGTGCGCGACCGCCGAAGTCTGCCTGCAAGAGCGCTGACCGTCGGTCAGTGCCCAACGATGGCTGCCCCGCCGCGGTCCGCATCCAACGGATCCACGATCGCACCCTGCGCGGTCAGCGTGCCCTGAGCCAGCCGGGTCACCCTCGGCGAGACCGGCGGCTCCAGGTCGGCCACCACGCGGAGGCCGGAAAGGACGTCATCGGGCCGTACGGACGGGGTGACCTGCCGCACGACCAGTTCGAGTATCGCACACGGTACGGCCGGCGCCCCGGAAGGCGTCTGCGTCGGGGAGAGGACATCGATCGACATGACCGCCGCACGGGCGTCGAAGGTGCGTCGCCCCTGCTTGGTCATCCGCTCGACCAGCACCTCGTCGGCAGCAGTGAAGGCGTCCACGGCGGCGCGCAGTGTCTCCGTGTCGACCTCGGGCAGCTCGATGTGCCAGTGCGACGCCTCGATGCGGTCCGCCAGGCTGCCGCCCTCGGCGATCACCACCTCCAGCACGTCCAGCCCGGGTGAGAGCGCGGCGTCGAGCGCGGCGCGCAGCGCCTCCGGCTCGACCGGCGCCTGGAGGCCGATCTCCAGGTACTCCGCCTCGCTCGCCACCCCGGTGGGCGCGGCGCTGGCGTAGGAGATCTTCGGGTGCGGGGTGAAGCCCTGGGAGAACGCGATCGGTACGGCGGCACGGCGCAGCGCACGCTCGAAGGCCCGGGCGAAGTCCCGGTGCGAGGTGAACCGCAGCGGCCCGCGCTTGGCGTACCGGATGCGGGCGCGCTGAACGACCGGCGCCTGCCCACCCTCCGGCTGGTTTTTCTTACTGATCGTCTCGCTCCTCGGAACTCAGCACCGGTTGATCATGAAGTTATTGTCGGCGACACGCGGTGTTCCGGGCAATAACTTCATGATCGACGCGGGCGACGGGCGGGGCCGGGAGGGCCGGGGTCAGGGCGTGGGGGTTTTCAGGCCCTTGATCGGCGTCAGGGGCAGGAGCTTCTTGCCGGTGGGGCCGATCTGGATCTCGGTGTCCATCGAGGGACAGACACCGCAGTCGAAGCACGGGGTCCACCGGCAGTCGTCCTGCTCGAACTCGCTCAGCGAATCCTGCCAGTCCTGCCAGAGCCAGTCCTTGTCCAGGCCCGAGTCCAGGTGGTCCCAGGGAAGGACCTCCAGCTCGTCGCGCTGGCGGGTGGTGTACCAGTCGAGATCCACCCCGAACGCCGGCAGCGTCTCGGCCGCCGCGTCCACCCAGCGCTGGTAGGAGAAGTGCTCGCTCCAGCCGTCGAACCGGCCGCCGTCCTCCCACACCTTGCGGATCACCGAGCCGACCCGGCGGTCGCCCCGGGAGAGCAGGCCCTCGATCAGCGACGGCTCGCCGTCGTGGTAGCGGTAGCCGATGGCCCGGCCCAGCGAGCGGTCCGAGTTGATGGCCTGCTTGAGGATCTTGAGCCGGTGGTCGATGACCTCCGGGCGCTCCATGGCGGCCCACTGGAACGGGGTGTGCGGCTTGGGCACGAACCCGCCGATGGAGACCGTGCAGCGGATGTCCTTCGAGCCGGTCGCGGCCCGACCGGCCTTGATCACCTCGTGGGCCATGTCGGCGATCTCGAGGACGTCCTCGTCGGTCTCGGTCGGCAGGCCACACATGAAGTAGAGCTTCACCTGCCGCCAACCGTTGCTGTACGCGGTGACGACCGTCCGGATCAGGTCTTCCTTCGACACCATCTTGTTGATGACCTTGCGGATCCGCTCCGACCCGCCCTCCGGGGCGAAGGTCAGGCCGGTACGCCGCCCGTTGCGGGACAGCTCCTGCGCGAGGTCGATGTTGAACGCGTCGACCCGGGTCGACGGCAGCGACAGCGACACGTTAGTGCCCGCGTACTGCTCGGCCAGGCCCGAGCACATGTCGCCGATCTCCGAGTGGTCCGCCGAGGAGAGCGACAGCAGGCCCACCTCGGAGAAGCCGGAGAACTCCAGGCCCTCGCGCACCATCTGCCCGACGGTGGTGATCGACCGCTCCCGCACCGGACGGGTGATCATGCCCGCCTGGCAGAACCGGCAACCCCGGGTGCAGCCCCGGAAGATCTCCACCGCGTACCGCTCGTGCACCGTCTCCGCGAGCGGGACGAGGGGCTTCTTCGGGTACGGCCACGCGTCCAGGTCCATCGTCGTGCGCTTGTGCACCCGGAACGGCACGTCTGCCCGGTTCGGCACGACCCGCTGGATCCGCCCGTCCGGGAGGTAGTCCACGTCGTAGAAGCGCGGGACGTACACGCTCTCGGTGCGGGCCAGCCGCAGCAGCAGCTCGTCGCGGCCACCCGGGGAGCCCTCGGCCTTCCACTCCCGGACGATCGCGGTGATCTCCAGGACCGCCTCCTCGCCGTCGCCGAGAACGGCGGCGTCGATGAAGTCGGCGATCGGCTCCGGGTTGAAGGCGGCGTGCCCACCGGCCACGATCACCGGGTCGGCGTCGGTGCGGTCGGCGGCCAGCATCGGGATGCCGGCCAGGTCGATCGCGGTGAGCATGTTGGTGTAGCCCAGCTCGGTGGAGAAGGAGATGCCGAAGACGTCGAAATCGCGCACCGGCCGGTGGGCGTCGACGGTGAACTGCGGCACGCCGTGCGTGCGCATCAGGTTCTCCAGGTCGGGCCAGACCGCGTACGTCCGCTCGGCGAGGGTGTCGGGCAGCTCGTTGAGCACCTCGTAGAGGATCTGCACACCCTGGTTGGGCAGGCCCACCTCGTACGCGTCGGGATACATGAGCGCCCAGCGCACCGTCGCGGCATCCCAGTCCTTGACCACCGCGCCCAGCTCACCGCCGACGTACTGGATGGGCTTGGAGACCTGAGGGAGCAGCGGCTCGAGCCGGGGCCAGACCGAATTGGTCGCGGCCGCGCGCGGCGTCGTGGACGGGGCACTCATGATGCCCAAGGGTACGCGCCCGCCCGCCGGTGACCGCGCGCACGCCACGATGCCGCCCGGCCAACCACCTGTGCACGCACTCCGCCCCGATGCCCGGGCGGCGGCGGTGGCGACGCGGTACTAACCTCGGACCGGCGCGAGAGGAGATTGCCGCGATGCCGGAGCCCCAGCCGGGAGCACGGCCGGCCGACGGGCGCACCCCGGGCCCGGAGCCGGACGACGCCTCGGCGGTCGCCGACGAGTCGACCTCCCCACCCGTACCGCCGGACCACCCCACCGCCCCCGACCAGCCCGAACCCACGGCCCAGCCCACCGCACCGGACCAGCCGGAGCCCACGGCCCAGGAGCCCGCGGCTCAGCCCGAGCCGACGGCCCAGGAAGCCGCGGCCCAGCCGGAGCCAACGGCCCAGGAAGCCGCAGCCCAGCCGGCCGCGTCCGCGGACTCCCCCGCCGCGCCCACGGTGGCCCCCGCGCCGCGGTGGAGTGGGTCCGCGCCGGTCCCTCCTCCGCTGCCGCGCAGGCGTGCCTGGGGTGAGTCGGCCGAGCCGACCCCGCCGCCGCCCCTGCCCGAGCAGCCACCCGAGCACCGCACCCCGGTCGACCCGTGGGCCGGGGTGGACACCGGCGGCTGGAACCTGCCCTCCGCCGAACTGCCTCCGCTGCCCCCGACGTTGGACTACCCGGCGCCCCCGTCGACCCGGCAGTGGTCCGGGCCGCCCGCACCGCCGGTGGGGATGCACCCGGTGTCGCCGTCACCCGCCCACCCGACGTCGCCCGCCTACCCGGCGCGACCCACCTACCCGGCGCCGCCAGCCCACCCGGCGCCGCCAGCCCGGCCCGCCCTGCCGGCGCAGCCCGGCACGGGCCGACCTACCGCGCCGGTGCGGCCGGTGCCGCCCGCCCGGGTGCCGAAGCAGCGGCGAGGCCGGCGCTCGGCCACGCCACCGCCGGTGACGCCACCACCGGGCTGGGAGGCCCCGAAGGGGTACGTGCCGGTTCCGGTCCGTCGTCGACGTCGCTGGCCGTGGCTTCTGCTGCTCACCCTGGCCTGCTGCTGCGGATGCCCCGCCTACTACGGCCTGCCGATCTCGTCGCAGTACCCGGCCCGCGCCGCGCTGCCGGAGCAGGTCGCCGATCTGAGCCTGCGTCAGGACGACGGCAGCGCCGCGGCGGCCCGCCAGCTGGAGAACGAGGTACGCCAGGAGAACTGGCTGGCCGAGGACACCTTCGCCGGCGTGTACGCCACGGCGGACGGCAAGCGGGTGACGGTCTTCGGCGGGACCGGCTTCCGGCTGAACCCGGAGGCGGACGCGGACGCAGAAATCACCCGGCTCAAGGAGCGCTACGCGCTGGAGTCGCCCGAGACGGTGCAGACCGGCGTACGGGGTCGGCACGAGCGTTGCGCGATCGGCCGGCCGGCCGACGGCGACGTGGTGGTGTGCACCTCGGTCGACCACGGCAGCATCGCCACCGGAGTGTTCACCCGACTCTCCGTCGTCGACAGCGCCGACCTGCTGAAAACCTTGCGCGGCCAGATCGTTCAGCCCGAGCGGGGCTGAGCCGCGCCCCGGCCAATGGAGCGATGCCGCACCGTCGACGGCGAGGCCGGGCCGTTGACGGCGGGGCCGGGTCGGCCGGCGGATCGCGGACCTGAGTGGGTCAGCGGAAGCGTCACCACCGGCGGCCCGTTACGCCCCGTGACGTCACGCGAACGAAGCGGGTCGGAAAGCGGTATTCCTGTGAGTCATAAAAATGACTCACAGGAATACGGCTTAGAGGACCAGGTGCCTCGACGACGGCTCCGCCGTCGGTGCCACTAGCCGGGGAAGGAACCGAGGCCACGGCCCAGCGCGGATCAGACGCCGCAGGCCCGGCGCCGCGCCACACATCGCGCCGCGCCACACATCACGCCACGCATCGCGCCGCGCCACACATCGCGTGGTCAGCGCGGGCCAAGCGCCGCAGATCCCGGGGCAACGCGACCCGGGCCGGCGGGTCAGACGTCGCCGGTCGGGTCCGGGTGGGCGCGCGGCGGGGCGTAGCGCGGGACGTACTCCTGGCCGGTGAGCTTCTGGATCTCGCTCATCAGCTCGTCGGTCATCTGGCGCAGCGAGGCGCGGTCGTCCGGGCGACCGGTGAAGTCCAGCGGCTTGCCGAACCGGACGGTGATCTTGGCGCTGCCGGGGCGGGGCACCCGGGCGCCGATCGGCTGGGCCTTGTCCGTGCCGATCGTGCCGACCGGGATGATCGGCACACCGGCGGAGATCGCCAGCCGGGCCGCCCCGGTCCGCCCCCGGTAGAGCTTGCCGTCCGGGGAGCGGGTGCCCTCCGGGTAGACCACCACCAGGTCACCACCCTGCAACGCCGGGATGGCGGCGTCGAACGCGGACAGCGCGGCCCGCCCACCGGCCCGCTCGACCGGGATCGCGCCCAGACCGGTGAGGACGAACTTCGAGAACGCGCCCTTCACGCCGGTGCCCTTGAAGTACTCCGACTTGGCCCAGAACGCCAGGTGCCGGGGCACCACGGTGCCGAGGAACAGCTCGTCGGCCACCGAGAGATGGTTGCCGGCGAAGATCGCGCCGCCGGTCTCCGGCACGTGTTCCAGACCCTCCACGGTCGGGCGGAACGCCAACCGCAGCGTGGGCGCCACGGTGAGCTTGCCGATGGTGTAGAGCAGGGGCACTGGTCCTCCGGCAGATGAGGTGCGAGCAGGCGGTGTCACGGTAGCGGACGCCTCCACACCTCGCAGACGGAGGTGGGGAGGCGTCCGCACCCGCGGGTTACACCCGGCGGACGATGACCGTCACCCGCTCACCCTCGCCAACCTCGCCGGCGAAACCGTCGAGGCCCTCGGCGAAGTCGATCGAGTCGGCCAGCACCTCGCCGGCGACGAAGTCGACGTACGCGCTCACCGCCGCGCGCACCTCCTCGGACGCCGACACCGACACCACGATCCGGTCGGAGACGTCCAGGTCGGCGTCGCGGCGGGCCTGCTGCACCACCCGCACCACGTCGCGGGCCAGGCCCTCGGCGGCCAGCTCCGGGGTGACCTCGGTGTCCAGCACGACCACGCCCTCGCCTCCGGGCAGCGGCGCGGAGTGCTCGGCGTCGGCCGCGACCAGGCGCAGCTCGTACTCGCCCTCGGCCAGGGTGATGCCGGCGGCCACGGGGGCGCCGTCGACCAGCTCCCACTCGCCCGCCTTGACCGCCTTGATCACCTGCTGGACCTGCTTGCCGACGCGCGGGCCGAGCGCCCGGGGCACCACGGTCAACACCTGCTCGCAGTACGCGGCCAGCTCGGCGCTGAACTCCACCGCCTTCACGTTGACCTCGTCGGCGATCAGGTCGGCGAACGGTCGCAGCTGCTCCGCCGCCGGCGAGGCCACGGTCAGCTTCGACAGCGGCAGCCGTACCCGCAGACCCTTGGCCTTGCGCAGGGACAGCGCCGCCGAGGCCACGGCCCGCACGTTGTCCATGGCGGCGACCAGCTCGTGGTCGGCCGGGAACTCGCTCGCCTCCGGCCAGTCGGTCAGGTGCACCGAGCGCTCCCCGGTCAGCCCGCGCCAGATCTCCTCCGCGGTCAGCGGCGCCAGCGGCGCCACCACCCGGCAGAGCGTCTCCAGCACGGTCGACAGGGTGTCGAACGCGTTGGCGTCGCCGGACCAGAACCGGTCCCGCGAGCGGCGCACGTACCAGTTGGTCAGCGCGTCCAGGTAGGACCGCACGGTGGTGCAGGCGCCGGAGATGTCGTACGCGTCCATCTGCGCGCTGACCGTCGAGACCAGCTCGTTGGTCTTCGCCAGGATGTACCTGTCGAGCAGGTGCGTCGAGTCGGTGCGCCGCCGCGCCTGGTACCCGTCCGCGTTGGCGTAGAGCGAGAAGAAGTACCAGACGTTCCACAACGGCAGCAGCACCTGCCGGACGGCGTCGCGGATGCCCGCCTCGGTGACCGCCATGTCACCGCCGCGCAGCACCGGCGAGGACATCAGCATCCAGCGCATCGCGTCCGACCCGTACGAGTCGAACACGTGGTAGACGTCCGGGTAGTTGCGCAGGCTCTTGGACATCTTGCGCCCGTCCGAGCCGAGCAGGATGCCGTGGCTCAGGCAGTTGCGGAACGCCGGCCGGTCGAACAGCGCGGTGGCCAGCACGTGCATGGTGTAGAACCAGCCGCGGGTCTGCCCGATGTACTCGACGATGAAGTCACCCGGGTAGTGGTGCTCGAACCAGTCCGCGTTCTCGAACGGGTAGTGCACCTGGGCGAACGGCATCGACCCGGACTCGAACCAGCAGTCCAGCACCTCCGGCACCCGACGCATCATCGACTGACCCGTCGGGTCGTCCGGGTTGGGGCGGACCAGGTCGTCCACCGCCGGCCGGTGCAGGTCGCTCAGGCGTACGCCGAAGTCCCGCTCGATGTCCGCGAGGGAGCCGTAGACGTCCAGGCGGGGGTAGTTCGGGTCGTCGGACTTCCACACCGGGATCGGCGAGCCCCAGAACCGGTTGCGGCTGATCGACCAGTCCCGGGCGTTGGCCAGCCACTTGCCGAACGAGCCGTCCTTGATGTGGCCGGGCGTCCAGTTGATCTCCTGGTTCAGCTCGACCATCCGGTCCCGGAACTGCGTCACGGCGACGAACCACGACGACACCGCCTTGTAGACCAGCGGGGTGTCGCAGCGCCAGCAGTGCGGGTACGAGTGGGTGTAGGTGTCCTGCTTGAGCACCACCCCCCGGTCCTTCAGCTCCCGGATCACCGGCTTGTTGACGTCGAAGACCTGCTCACCCTCGTACGGCGGAACGAGCGCGGTGAACCGCGTGTGGTCGTCCACCGTGACGATGGTGGGGATGCCGGCGGCGTTGCAGACGTTCTGGTCGTCCTCACCGAACGCCGGGGCGAGGTGCACGATCCCGGTGCCGTCCTCGGTGGTGACGAACTCCGCGCCGAGCACCTGGTAGGCGTTCTCGCCCGCCTGCTCGACGAGGAAATCGAACAGCGGTGTGTAGCGGCGCCCGACCAGGTCCCGGCCGTACACCGTGCCGACCTGCTCGTAGCCCTCCAGCTCCTTGGCGTACGCCCCGAGCCGCGCGGCACCCACCACGAACCGGTCACCGTCGCGCTCCAGCACCGCGTACTCGATGTCGGGACCGACGGCGAGCGCCAGGTTCGACGGCAGGGTCCACGGCGTGGTCGTCCAGACGCCCAGCTTGACGGGCCCGCGCACCAGCTCCGGGGCGGACTCGTCGGCGGTCAGCCCGAACCACACCGACAGGGTCGGGTCGTGCCGGTCCCGGTAGACGTCGTCCATCCGGGTCTCGGTGTTCGACAGCGGCGTCTCGCAGCGCCAGCAGTACGCCAGCACCCGGAAACCCTCGTAGATCAGACCCTTGTCGTGCAGGGTCTTGAAGGCCCACATGACGCTTTCCATGTAGTCCAGGTCGAGGGTCTTGTAGTCGTTGGCGAAGTCGACCCAGCGGGCCTGCCGGTTGATGTACCGCTCCCAGTCCTGGGTGAACTCCAGCACGGAGGTGCGGCAGGCCTCGTTGAACCGGGCCACGCCCAGGTCGACGATCTCCGCCTTGCTGGTGATGCCGAGCTGCTTCTCGGCCACCACCTCGGCGGGAAGGCCGTGGCAGTCCCAGCCGAAGCGCCGCTCGACGTGCCGGCCGCGCATCGTCTGGTAGCGCGGCACCACGTCCTTGACGTAGCCGGTGAAGAGGTGGCCGTAGTGCGGCAGGCCGTTGGCGAACGGCGGGCCGTCGTAGAAGACGTACTCGTTCTTGCCGTCGGTGCCGGCGGGGCGGGCCTCGACCGACGCCTCGAAGGTCTTGTCGGCCGTCCAGTGCTCCAGCACCCGGCGCTCGACCGCGGGCAGGTCCGGGCTCGCCGGCACACCGGCGGCGGTCGGGTCGTGCAACGGATAGGCCATCGCCTGTCGCTCTCCTCGCAGCTCACTCAACGTGGGTCTGCGAGGACGAACCTTCCGGGTACGCCGACGACGGCGCTCCCGGGTGGCCCGCGGTACCACCCCGCTTGGCGGTCAGGATCGACCGCCCGCTCATTTGCCGGCTGTGACGGGCCGCACCCGTCCGGTTCTACTGGGCCGGTTGCCCGGCTGTTCTTCCGGAGGCTCACCGGTGATGGCCGGGTCATCGCCTTACGGCCCTCAACGATACAAGACCCGCCCACCCCTCCGCCTCCGAGTAACGCCCCCCGGGCGCTTGTCCCGTTGATCATGAGGTTGACGGGCGAGTGGATCAGTTTTCCGCCCGTCAACCTCATGATCAGCGCAATCGGGTCAGGGGCGCGAGCGGGCGGCTTGACCTCGGTGACGGGCTCGCGCAGACTTCGCCGGTGCGTCCTCTCAACCACGACGAGTTCCAGGCCATGCGTCGATTCCCCGCGCTGGACGGCCTGCGGGCCGTGGCAGCCGTGATGGTGTTCGCCTTCCACTACGGCGGCCCGTCCTGGAAGTGGCTGACCGGCTGGATCGGCGTACACCTGTTCTTCGTGCTCTCCGGCTTCCTGATCACGACGCTGCTGTTGCGGGAGGAGCACCGGTACGGCCGGGTCTCGCTGCGCGCCTTCTACCTGCGGCGGTTCTTCCGGATCATGCCGGTGTACCTGCTCGTGCTCTTCCTGACCTGGGGGTTGGCCCGGCTCAGTGGCAGCGCCGCGACGATCGAACGCCTGATGACGTACTACCTGCTCTTCATCAACGACTTCCTGCCCGGCAACGCGCCGTACCTGCACTCCTGGACGATCGGGATCGAGCAGAAGTTCTACCTCTTCTGGCCCGCCATCGCGTTCGTCCTGGTGACGGCCGCGTTCCGACGCCGGTTGGCGATCACCGCCGGGCTGCTCGTGCTCTTCATCGCGCTGATCCCGCCGGACATCGCCTGGCTGAGCTGGCCCATCCACTACGTGGCCATCCTGCTGGGCTGCCTCACCGCCGTGGTGATGCACCATCCCAAGGGCTTCGCGCTGGTCCGCCCGCTGACCCACCCGGTGACGGCCACCGCCGCGATCGTGGTCTTCATCGTGTTCCAGGTGGCCGTTCAGTACTGGCCAGTCCGGTTCGGCCAGGAGGCGTTGATCGGCACCTACGCCGCCGCGGCGGCGCTCCTGCTGCCTGCCCTGCTCTCGCGCAGCGTCCTCGCCCGTGGGCTGGGGCTGCGTCCGCTGGTCTTCGTCGGCGAGCGGTCGTACTCGATGTATCTGATCCAATCCATCGCGGCGCGGGTGGCGATCGGGCTGCTGCCGACCATGGGCCGGCGCAGCACCGCCGTCTTCCTGGGCGCCGTGGTGGTGGCGCTGATCGTCGCGGACGTGCTCTACCGGTGGGTCGAGCTGCCGATGATCGAGGTGGGACGCCGGTTGGCCGCCCGGGTGAGCCGGCGTGGCCCCCGTGACGGCGAGGGCACGCCCACCTCGTCCGGTACGGCTGTGGAGGACGTCCAGATCCCACCGACCCGCGAGGTCCTCGCCGACGCGGTGCCGGCGGGACGCGGCTGATCGCCCGGTACTACGCCGGGATCGACGGCCCGCGCCGTGCCGCCTGAACCGCGAGGCCGTCAGCCCAGCTCGGGGAACCAGAGCGCGATCTCGCGCTCGGCGCTGTCCGTCGAGTCGGAGGCGTGCACCAGGTTCTCGCGGTTGGACAGCGACAGATCGCCCCGGATCGTGCCGGCGGCCGCCTTGCGGCCGTCGGTCGCGCCGAACGGCACCGTCATCTTCGTGGGCGCCGTGGTGGTGGGGCTGATCCTCGCGGACGTGCTCTACCGGTGGGTCGAGCTACCCGCGATCGGGGTGGGGCGGCGGCTCGCCGCCCGCGTCGCGCGGCCCGTGTCGCGCGACGACGACCGACCGGTGGACACGGTGGTTGACGGCCCTCGGATCCCGCGCCCGCGCGAGGTGCTGGCCGACACCGTTCCGACGGCCTCCGGCCGAGCCCACCACCACGCGTGACCGGGGTCACCACCGCGGTTGTCACGGCACGCCCCGGTCGGACCGTCGTAGCGGTGTCGGATCGAACAGGGAGTTGGTCATGCAACGAATGAGGCTCTTCGAGGTCGCGCCGCAGGGATACCAGGCCGTGTCGGGCCTGGAGAAGTACGTCCAGGCGAACGTCGACCACACCGTGCTGGAGCTGGTCAAGCTGCGGGCGTCGATGCTGAACGGCTGCGCGTTCTGCGTGGACATGCACAGCCGCGACGCCCTCGCCGCCGGCGAGTCGAGCCGGCGGCTGTTCGCGGTGGCCGCCTGGCGGGAGGCGCTGTCGTTCTTCGACGAGCGGGAGCAGACCGCGCTGGCGCTCACCGACGCGGTGACCCGGCTCGGCGAGCACGGGGTGTCGGACGAGGTGTGGGACTCCGCCGCGAAGGTCTGGCCGGAGAAGGAACTGGCCGATCTGGTCCTCGCGATCGCCACAATCAACGTGTGGAATCGTATCGCCGTGACCACGCACACGGAGCCCCCGGCACAGGTGTGACGACCGAGGCGGCAGAGGCGGCCGGTGCGCTCCAGGCGCACCGGCCGATGCTGCTCGGGCTCGCCTACCGCCTGCTCGGCAGCCGGCACGACGCGGAGGACGTGCTCCAGGAGGCGTACCTGCGGTGGCTGGGCGTGGACCGCGCCACCGTGGCCGAGCCGCGCCGCTACCTGTCCCGGGTGGTCACCCGGCTGGCGATGGACCGGCTGCGGGCCCGGCAGGCGGCCCGCGAGACGTACGTCGGGACGTGGCTGCCCGAGCCGGTGCCGACCGAGCCCTCGCCGTTCGGGCCGCTGGACCGCGCGGAGCTGCGCGACTCGCTGTCCACCGCCCTGCTGCACGTGCTGGAGCGGCTCACCCCGCCGGAACGCGCGGTGTACGTCCTGCACACCGCGTTCGACCTACCGTACGCGGAGATCGCCGAGATCCTGGACCGGTCCGTCGCCGACTGTCGGCAGCTGTACCACCGGGCGACCGCGCGGGTACGGCAGGAGCAGCGCCGGTTCACCGCCAGCCGGCCGGAGCGAGAGCGGCTGCTGGACGCGTTCCTCGCCGCCGCCCGCGACGGTGACCTGACGAGGCTCACCGATCTGGTGGCCGCCGACGCCACCGCGTGGAACGACGGTGGCGGTCGGGTGCGGGCCGCCCTCAACCCGGTCACCGGCGCGGACCGGATCGCGCGGTTCTACGCCGGGGTCTACGGCCCGCGTCACCAGGTGACGATGGATCCGGTCGAGCTCAACGGGGAACCGGCGATGCTGATCACCCGCGCGAACGGCAGTCGGTACACGCTGACCATCGCCGCGGCCGACGGACGGATCACCGGGATCTACGTGGTCGGCAACCCGGCGAAGGTGCCGGCGGTCGGCTGAACCCCCGGCGCCGTCAGCTCAGCTCGGGGAACCAGAGCCCGATCTCGCGCTTGGCGCTGTCGGTCGAATCGGAGGCGTGTACCAGGTTCTCCCGGTTGGACAGCGACAGGTCGCCCCGGATCGTGCCGGCGGCGGCCTTGCGGCCGTCGGTCGCGCCGACCAGCCCACGGACCACGTCGATGACCTGGTCGCCGGAGAGCACCAGGGCGACCAGCGGGCCGCCGGTCATGAAGTCCTTCAGCGGCGGGTAGAACGCCTTGTCGACGTGCTCGGCGTAGTGCGCGTCGGCGAGCTCGGCGTCCATCGTCCGGTGCACCATCGCGTCGATCCGCAGCCCCTTGCGCTCGAAGCGGGAGAGGACCTCGCCGACCAGGCCACGGCGGACCGCGTCGGGCTTGATCAGCACGAGGCTGCGCTCATCCGGGCTGTTGCTGGACACGCTGGGTTCCTCCTGTACGCGCGGAACGCTTGGGATCGGTACGGTCAGCCTAGCGACCCGGTCCCGGCGCCGGCGCGGCGGCCGGTCTTTCCCCCGGTGGCCGATCCGGCCTAGCCTGGCCCTGACCCCCGGGAGGTCCACTGTGGCGAATGGCGGGAACCGGCCCATCGCGCCGGTACGCAAGCTCATCGGCACGGTGCTCGGCACCGTGGCCACCTTCGTCGTCCTCTTCGGGCTGGGCATGACCAGCTGGGCCATCGTGGCCCTCGGGGTCGCCCTGCTGGTGCTGGCGATCGCGCTGGCGACCGTACGCGGCGGCGGACGTACCTGGGTGGTCGGCGTGGCGCACGTGCACAGCGCCTCCGAACCACCCACCCAGTACGCGTTCGGCCGGTGCGAGCTGCAACTGGTCATCGACGCGCCCGGTCTGCCGCCCCGATCCAAGAAGATCATCGAGCCGCGGGTGCCGGTCTCGAAGTGGCCGTCCCTGGGTCAGACCCTGCCGATCCGGGTCGCGTTGGACGATCAGCGGCACGTCAAGGTTCTCTGGGACGAGGTGCCCACCCACGCCGAGACCGCGGCGGCCGTCGCCGACCTCCCACCGGAGTTCGGCGACATCGACGCCGTGGACGACGTGCTCATCCAGCAGGACGCCCCGCCGTGGGCCGACCGCGCGACGGACGACGACTTCCGGGACGGGCGCGACAGCGAGGGGTTCCTTGACCCGCGCAGCCGCGATGGTGACCCGTTCCGCGACGCCCGCGACGGTGACCCGTTCCGTGACGGTGACCCGTTCCGTGCTCCGCGCGGCCCCGACCCGCTGCGCGACGACCCGGCGCTCGCGCCCGACGAGCGCGAGCCGGTGGTGATGAGCCAGAGCCCGGGCGGCCCGGTGGTGCTCGAAGGGGTCGTCGTCGAGCCGCAGCCTGGCGGAGGGCTGCCCCGACGGGCCACCCCCGCACCGCGCCCACCGGCGGAGGAGCACTTCGACCAGCCCGGCGCGGACCCGCTCGCCCCGATTGACGACCGCGTCGACCAACCCGACGACCGCTTCGATCCGGCGCCCGACGACCGGCCCGCGACCGCCGGGGCCCGCCTCGACCCGCCCGCCGCGCCGCGCGTCGATCCACCTCCGGCGCAGCGCACCGGCCCGGTCGCCATGGATCCGCTGGACCCGCTGGACCTGCCGCTGGACGATCCGACCCCGAGCGGGACGGCCCGCGAGACCGTCACCGCCGAGGACCTGGACGAGGCGATCTTCGGGTACGACGGCGCGTCCGCGACTGACCCGGCCGGCCCGATCAGCGGCGTCGGCCTGACCCTGCTGGTCACCGACCTGTCCCGGTCGCTCGGCTTCTACCGCGACATGCTCGGCTTCAGCGAGGTCGACCAGGGCGCCGGCAATGCCGTGCTCGCCTTCGGCACGACCCGGCTGGTGCTGCGCGAGGTGACCGGGGCGGCGCCGATCAGCCGCCGACTGGTGCACGTCAACCTCGAGGTGGACGACATCGAGGCGGCGTACGGCCGGCTGCGCGACTCCGGGGTCCGCTTCACGTACGCGCCCCGGGTGGTCAACCGGGGCAGCAGGCTGGAGGTGTGGGCGGCGGCCTTCCGGGACCCGGACGGCCACGGCATCGCCCTCACCCAGTGGCGCGAACGCGCAGACGCCTGACCCGGCCGGTCCTTTCGGGGCATCGCCGGCCGCCTCGGCGTGTCAGCCGAGGATGACCCGGCGGACGTGCAGCGCGTACGCCCAGACCAGGGCGAAGATGATGCCCAGCACGAGCAGCGACCAGTGCAGCAGACCGGCCAGCATCAGCAGGCCCTGCAGCACGGTGCCGGCGTGCCAGGCCCAGGGGCGGCGCATCATGCCGGCGAGCAGGACGGCGGCAACCGCCAGGGCCACCACCGCCGCGATCGCGGCCCCGCCGAGGTCGCCACCGACCACCCGGATCGGCTGGATGGCCAGCAGCAGCACCAGCGCCTCCAGGCTGAGCGTCCCAGCGCCCAGGCCGCGTACCGCCCGCTCCGGGTTGCGCAGCCCGGACCGCCGCGGCTGCCCGGCCTCCGACTCCCCCACTGACGATCCGGCCGCGCCCTGCTCGGTAACCGAGCCCGCCTCGCCGCGCGACGCGCCCGCCTCGCCGACCGACGGGCCGGCGGGGCCCTCGGTGGCGCGCGGGTCCCGTTCCGGGCCGGTCATCGCTTCAACAGCCGGCGGGCGTCGGCCACCGTGACCACCGAACCGGTCACCAGGACCCCGACGCCGCTGAGCTCTCCGGGAACGTCCTCCTCGGCCAGTGCGACCGCCAGCTCGATGGCGTCCGGCAACTCCTCGGCCACCTCGACGCGCTCCTCGCCGAAGATCTCGGCGGCCAGCGCGGCGAGCTCCTCCGTCGGCATCGCCCGTGGCGAACTGTTGCGGGTCACCACCACGACGTCGGCCACCGGCTCCAGCAGCTCCAACAGGCTGCTCGCGTCCTTGTCGGCGAGCACGCCGACCAGCGCCACCAGCTTGCTGAACGCGAACTCCTCCTGCAGGGCGGTGACGGTCGCGGCCATGCCGTGCGGGTTGTGCGCGCCGTCGAGCAGGACGGTCGGGGCACTACGGACCCGCTCCAGCCGCCCCGGGGAGCTGGCCGTGGCGAAGCCCTCCCGGACGGCGTCGATGTCCAGCTGCCGTCGGGCCCCGGCACCGAGGAACGCCTCCACCGCGGCGAGCGCCACCGCGGCGTTCTGCGCCTGGTGCGCGCCGTGCAGCGGGAGGAACACGTCGTCGTAGACACCGCCGAGGCCCTGCAGTTTGAGCACCTGCCCGCCGACGGCGACCGCCCGGCTCAGGACCCCGAACTCGCCGCCCTCGCGGGCGATGGTGGCGCCCACCTCGGCGCAGCGTTCGAGGAGGGGACGCGCGGCCTCCTCCTCCTGCGCCGCGGCGATCACCGTGGCGCCGGGGTGGATGATGCCGGCCTTGGCCAGCGCGATGTCCTGGAGGGTGTCGCCGAGCCACTCGGTGTGGTCCAGGCCGATCGGGGTGATCACGCACACCCCGGCCTGGATGACGTTCGTGGCGTCCTCGGCGCCGCCGAGCCCCACCTCGACCACGGCGATGTCGACCGGCGCGTCGGCGAACGTGGCGAACGCCAGTGCGGTGGTCATGTCGAAGTACGTCAGCGGCTCGTCCGACCGGGCGTCGACCAGCTCCGCCAGCGGCTTGATCTCCCGGTACACCGCGGCGAACCGCTCCTCGCTGACCGGCTCGCCGTCCAGGCTGATCCGCTCCCGGACGGTCTCCAGGTGCGGGCTCGTGTACCGGCCGGTGTGCAGCCCGAACGCCCGCAGCAGCGAGTCGATCATCCGCGCGGTGGAGGTCTTGCCGTTGGTGCCGGTCAGGTGGATCGCCGGGTACGCCCGCTGCGGGCTGCCGAGCAGGTCGAGCAGCGACTCGATGCGGTCCAGTTCGAAGACCATGCGGGTGAAGCCGCGGGCGTTCAGCTCGGCCTCGGCGGCGGCGAAATCGGTACGGTCGGTCACGAGGGCAGTGTCTCCAGAGCAGCGTCGATCCGGACCAGGTCGGCCTCGGCGGTGGCGAGCCGGTCGCGGATCTTCGCGACGACCGGCTCGGGGGCCTTGCCGATGAAGGCAGGGTTGTCGAGCTTCGCTCGGGCCTGCGCGACCTCCTTCTCGGCGGCCGCGCGGTCCTTGGTCAAGCGGGCCCGCTCGGCGGCCACGTCGATCGACCCCCGGGTGTCCAACGCGACACCGACCGCGCCGGGCATGGCCAGCGTCGCGCTGGCCTGGAAGTCGTCACCGGCCGCGTCCAGCCGGACCAGCGACCTGATCAGCGGCTCGTGGGCCGCGATGCCGGCCCCGGCCAGCCCGTCCAGGCGGGCGGCCACCCGCTGCGTCGGGCGCAGCCCCTGGTCGGAACGGAACCGGCGGATCTCGGTGACCACCCGCTGCACGGCGGCCAGCTCGGCCTCGGCGGCGTCGTCGACAAGCGACCGGTCGGCCACCGGCCAGGCGGCGGCCTGCACCGTCTCGCCGCCGGTCAGCGCGAGCCACAGCTCCTCGGTGACGAACGGGATGACCGGGTGCAGCAGCCGCAGCAGCTGGTCGAGCACGTGCCCGAGCACCCGCCGGGTGGCGTCGGCCCGCTCGCCGCCCTCGGCGAGCACCGGCTTGCTCAGCTCGACGTACCAGTCGCAGACGTCGTCCCAGGCGAAGTGGTAGAGCAGGTCGCACACCTTGGCGAACTCGTACGCCTCGAACTGCTCGTCGACCTCGGCGGTGACGTGCGCCAGCCGGGACAGGATCCACCTGTCGACGGTGGAGAGCTGCTCGACCGGCGGCAGGTCGCCCGTGGTGTGCGCGCCGTTCATCAGGGCGAACCGGGTGGCGTTCCAGAGCTTGTTGCAGAAGTTGCGCGAGCCCTGGCACCACTCCTCGCTGACCGGCACGTCCTGGCCGGGGTTCGCGCCCCGCGCCAGGGTGAAACGGGTGGCGTCAGCGCCGTACCTGTCGATCCAGTCCAGCGGGTCGACCACGTTGCCGAACGACTTCGACATCTTCTTGCCGAACTGGTCACGCACCATGCCGTGCAGCGCGACCACGTCGAAGGGCGGCCGGCCGTCCATCGCATACAGGCCGAACATCATCATCCGGGCGACCCAGAAGAACAGGATGTCGTACCCGGTGACCAGCACGCTGGTCGGGTAGAACTTCGCGAGGTCCGGGGTCTGCTCGGGCCAGCCCAGGGTGGAGAACGGCCACAGGCCGCTGGAGAACCAGGTGTCCAGGACGTCCTCGTCCTGGTGCCAGCCCTCGCCGGTCGGGGCCTCCTCGTCGGGGCCGACGCAGACGATCTCACCCGCCGGGCCGTACCAGACCGGGATGCGGTGCCCCCACCACAGCTGGCGGGAGATGCACCAGTCGTGCATGTTGTCGACCCAGGCGAAGTAGCGCTTGGCCAGCTCGGCCGGCTCGATGCGCACCCGGCCGTCGCGGACCGCGTCGCCGGCGGCCTGCGCGAGCGGGGCGGTGTTGA
Organism: Micromonospora sp. NPDC047557; assembly: GCF_043205095.1. Classification (NCBI taxonomy): domain Bacteria; kingdom Bacillati; phylum Actinomycetota; class Actinomycetes; order Micromonosporales; family Micromonosporaceae; genus Micromonospora; species Micromonospora sp. NPDC047557. The sequence continues at coordinate 30,995 of NZ_JBIDDK010000027.1, forward strand.
CGAACCACTGCAGCGACAGCCGCGGCTCGACAGTCGTCTTGCAGCGCGAGCAGTGCCCGACCGCGTGCACGTACGGCCGCTTCTCGGCGACGATCCGGCCCTGCTCACGCAGCGCGGCCACGATCGCCGGCCGCGCCTCGAACCGGTCCAGCCCCTCGAACGGGCCGGGCACGGTGATCACACCGCGCTCGTCCATCACGGTCAGCGCGGGCAGGTCGTGGCGCTGGCCGATCTCGAAGTCGTTCGGGTCGTGCGCGGGCGTCACCTTCACCACGCCGGTGCCGAAGCTCGGGTCGACGTGCGCGTCGGCGACGATCGGGATCCGCCGGCCGGTGAGCGGCAGCTCGACCTCGGTGCCGATAAGGTGCTGGTAGCGCTCGTCGTCGGGGTGCACCGCGACTGCGGTGTCGCCGAGCATCGTCTCGGCCCGGGTGGTGGCCACCACGACCTCGTCGCTGTAGCGGATGGAGATCAGCTCACCGTCGTCGTCGGTGTGCTCGACCTCGATGTCGGAGAGCGCGGTGAGGCAGCGCGGGCACCAGTTGATGATCCGGTTGGCTCGGTAGATGAGGCCGTCGTCGAAGAGCTTCTTGAAGATCGTCTGGACGGCGCGGCTCAGCCCCGCGTCCATGGTGAAGCGCTCACGGTCCCAGTCCACGGAGTCGCCGAGGCGGCGCATCTGGCCGAGGATCGCGCCGCCGGACTCGGCCTTCCACTGCCAGACCCGCTCGACGAACTTCTCCCGGCCGAGATCGTGTCGGGAGAGGCCCTCGGCGGCGAGCTGACGCTCGACCAGGTTCTGGGTGGCGATGCCGGCATGGTCCATGCCGGGCAGCCACAGCGCCTCGAAGCCCTGCATCCGCTTGCGCCGGGTCAACGCGTCCATGAGCGTGTGCTCGAACGCGTGGCCCATGTGCAGCGAGCCGGTGACGTTCGGCGGCGGGATGACGATGGTGAAGGGGGGCTTGTCGCTGTCGGCGGAGGCCCGGAAGTGCCCAGCGGCTACCCACTGCTCGTACCGTCGCTGCTCTACCTCGCCGGGCTGGTACTGGCCGGCAAGGGTCGGGGCGTCGGGGCGTCGGGCATCCAGTCTCTCGGTCACCTGACAAGTCTACGGAGGGCTTCTGCGGACCTGACGTGCGCCACCTGTCGTTCGCGTACGGTGTCGGCTATGTCCGACGCACATCTCACCGAACGGTCGCTCGACGACAGTCGCGAGCCGTTCGAACTGACCGAGGAGCCCATCCAGCTGAGCACCCGGGACACCGGGGGCGACCCCGACGAGCGGGCCGGCGGCTGGTCCCGGCGCCGCAAGATCGGTTGGGCGGTAGCGCTGGTCGTGGGTCTCGCGGGTGCGAGCGTGCTGGGGGTCGGCGGGTGGCGCGTGGCGCAGCAGAAGGACACCCGGTTGAGTTCACCCGATCAGGTGGCGGGGTTGACCCGGGACGACAGCGAGCGGGCCAAGAGCACGGCGGACTATCTGCGCAGCGGCCTGGCCGCCGACATCGAGCTGGACCGCAGTTTCGGCACCGTCTACCGCGACCCCGCCGACGACAAGCGCTCGGTGCTGATCTTCGGCGGCACCACGCTGCTCTGGCAGCCCGAGCGCGACCTGGACAGCCTCTTCGGCCTGATGTCCGACGAGACCGGCGCGGTGACCGGCCTGCGCGAGGTGCCGGCGGGCGACCTGGGTGGCGTCATGAAGTGTGGCAGCACCAGTGGCGACGGTGGCGACTTCGCGGTGTGCGGCTGGGCGGACCACGGCAGCGTCGTGATGGCGATGTTCCCCGGTAGGTCGGTGACCGACGCCGGCGCCCTGTTCCGCGACCTTCGCGGGGACATGCAGACCCGCGACTGATCCGCGCCCGTCCGGCGGCGTGACCTCGTTGAGCGACGCGCCTTCCCGGATGCCGGGGCATCCACGACCGCGGAAGCCCCGATATCAGCGGCGCCGAGTCGGGGAAACGCAGAAAAGGCCACCCCGAGGGGTGGCCTTTTCTGGAAGATTGTCCGGCGGTGTCCTACTCTCCCACACCCTCACGAGTGCAGTACCAT
>NZ_JBIDDK010000028.1:0-14965 GCF_043205095.1 Micromonospora sp. NPDC047557
CGGGCGCGGCCGCGCGGGGGCCGGCCCCGCCGCCCCCCCCCCCCCCCCCCCCCCCCCCCCCCCCCCCCCCCCCCCCCCCCCCCCCCCCCCCCCCCCCCCCCCCCCCCCCCACGACGTATTTGCCATGGACGGTTTGAAAGACACGGCCTAGCGGCGCGTCAGTAGCCGGAACTCGGTGCCGTCGGGGTCGGCCAACATCACCGCGCCCTGCCCGTCGGCGCCGACCACTGTGGCGCCGAGCGAGAGCAGACGGTCGACCTCGGCCTGCGGGTCGTCGCCGTCGTCGACGGCAAGGTCGAACGTCACCCGGTCCCGGTCCCCCTTCGGCATCAACGGTGGGCCACCCCAGGCGATCTTCGGGCCGCCCAGCGGTGACTGGATGGCGGTCTCCTCGTCCTGGTCCCAGACCAGCGGCCACCCGAGCGCCGCGCTCCAGAAGTAGCCGACGGCCCGCGATCCGTCGCAGGAGACATCACCGAGGAAACCGCAGCCGGCGAGGAACGTGTTACCCGGACCGAGGACGCAGAACTCGTTGCCCTCGGGATCGGCGAGCACCACGTGGCTCTCGTGGGGAAGCTGGCCGACGTCGGTGTGCCGCGCGCCCAGCGCCAGCGCCCTGGCCACCGTTTGCCCTTGGTGTTCCGGCGAGTCGCTGGTCAACTCGAGGTGCGCCCGGTTCTGCAGGACCTTCGGCTCGGGGATCCGCGGAAACCGCAGCCGGAAACCGGTCTTGTCGTCGGGCAGCACGAGGACGCCGTCGCGGGGGTCGTCGACCAGTTCTCGACCCAGGATCTCGGACCAGAACCGCGCGACACGCAGAGGTTCGTTCGCACCGAAACACACCGCGAAGAGGTGGCTGGCCATCGCTGCGCTCATCTCCGATCCGGGGACGGGGCGGCCCGGACGGGCCGGAGTTTCGGAAGCCTACGGACGGGCCCGATCGTCCGCACCCGAGTTTTCGACGCGTTCGCCTCGGCCCTTGGGGGCGGTTGATCTAGACGAATAGGTCCTCACTCACGACGGGGCTGGGGCTGCGGCGACGGGCGCTGGTCATCCGCAGTGGCTGCCCGTGGGGGCGGATGTGCTGTTGAGCGGTATTCCTCAGAGGTATGAATATGACTCTCAGGTATACCGCTTACCACCGCATCCGCCCCCACGGAGGTGACCGGGGGTCACCGCCGGCCGCCGGCTGCGTACAGTTGGCGCGGAACTTCGTATCCCTGGTTCGAGAAATGCGTCGCAGATGGACTCGGGACCTCGCCGGAAGCGAGGAGAAGGTGGCGGCTTCAGTTTGTGCTGCCTACCGTACGGAGATCGACATGGACATCGGCCTCGGCCTGCCCATCAGCGCACCGGCCCGCCTGCTCGACTGGGCCACCGCCGCCGAAGCACACGACTTCGACAGCCTCGCCCTGCTGGACCGCCTCACGTTCGACAATCCCGAACCGCTGACCGCTCTGGCTGTCCTCGCCGGCGCCACGACGCGCATCCGCCTCCAGACGGAAGTCCTGCTGGGCCCGCTGCGCGAGACCGCCCTGCTGGCCAAGCAGGTCGCCACCCTGGACCGCATGTCCGCCGGCCGGTTCGTCCTCGGCATCGGCGTCGGCGGTCGCGACGACGACCACGTCGCCGCCGGCAGGCCGATCAGGCAACGCGGTCGGCTGCTCGACGGGCAACTCGCCGCCCTGCGCGAGATCTGGCGGGGCGAGCCGTACCGCGGCACGACGATCGGGCCCCGCCCCACCACGCTCGGGGGGCCACCGATGCTGATCGGAGGGTTCGCCGCGCCGGCACTGCGGCGCGTCGGGCGGTACGCCGACGGGTTCGTCTGCGCGGCGCCCCTGACCTGGGCCGGCCCCCTGGTCCGCACTGTGCAGGAGGGGTGGGAGGCGGCGGGCCGCCCCGGCCGGCCGCGCCTCGTGTGCCAGGTCAACGTCGCGGTCGGCTCGGCCGCCACGATCGACGAGGCGCGTGGTGCCATCACCGCCTACTACGCGTTCACCGGCAGGTCCGGTTGGGGTGAGCCGTTGAGCGACCCGACGCAGATCGCCGACACCGTGGCCGCGTACCGGGAGTTCGGCGCGGACGAACTCGTCCTGTACTGCTACGCCGCCGACCCCGGGCAGGTCGACATCCTCGCGGAGATCGTGCGCTAGGGCCGGGACACCGGGTCGGGGTCGCGGGCGAGGCAGCACGCGCTGCGTCGATACGGCGGCCCCGATCCTGGCCCGGCCGGTCGGTCAGTGGCGCTTGACGACGGTGACGAAGGCACGCCAGGCGGCCGGAGCGACGACCAGCACCGGGCCGCTCGGGTCCTTGCTGTCGCGGACGCCCACCAGGTCCGGCAGGTTGTCGGCGACCTCCACGCAGTCACCGGAGTTGCCGCTGCTGCGGGTGCTCTTGCGCCAGATCGCGCCGGTCAGGTCCATGCCTCTGCCGCCTCCGACATCACGCTGAGGGTCTGTCGATGCGACATCGCCTCGGCCCGTACCGATTCCCACGACTGCCGCAGCGATAGTACGTCGGTGGCGCGCTCGACGACGGTCCCCTGTAGAGGGTTGTCCAGGTAGGCCACGTCGTCCCCGTCGGCCGGCGTGGCGATCACGAAGGCCCCGTTCAGGCCGGGGTACGCGCCCACCTCGCGCGGGACGAGGTGCAGGTGCACCCGTGGCCGCCGGCCGACCTCAAGAAGATGCCGCAATTGCTCCCGCATCACCGCCGGTCCGTCGACGTTGTGGCGGGTTAGTAGTGTCCAGAGCCTGACGTCGGCCAAGGGGACGGCGACGAGGAGGCCTGGTGGACACGGGGGCGCAGGATCCGGTTGTCACCGCTCTGTCCAGCCTGGTGTCGGCCGGTGTCATCCGTCGGCAGCTGACCCGTGAGTCAGGCCGGCGACTGCGGTGGGTGGAGGCGGGCAGTGCCGGGCCAGCCGTCGTCCTGATCTCCGGCGCCGGCGAAGTGGGGCTGGACTGGGCCGTCGTCCTGCCGGCGCTGGCCGAGAGGTCCCGCGTCATCGCCTACGACCGCGCCGGCCTGGGCGCCAGCGACCCCGTCTCGCGGTTGACACTGGATTCCCAGGTACGCGACCTCGTGGCACTTCTCGACAGCGTCGGTCCCGCCGTACTGGTCGGTCACAGTTGGGGCGGCCTGCTCGCCGAACTGGCCGCGCTCGCCCGGCCCGACCGCACCCGTGGCGTGGTCCTCGTCGACCCTTTCCACGAGGACACCACGGCTGAGGTGCCGCTGGCTCTCCGGGTCTCGTCGAGCGTCTTCCTCACTGCCCTTCCGCTACTCAAGGCGATCGGGCTCTTCAATCGGGTCGCCGCGAACATGGGCCGCGAACTCGCGCGACGCTGCACCGACGACCCCGGAACCCAGGCACTCGTCACCCAGGCGTACCTGGCCAGCTATGCCACGTACACGCAGGTCACGACCATCCGTGCGGAGAACCGCCTCGCCAACGCCTGCACCCCGCAGGTCCGTGCCGCGCGCGCGGCGTCGGCGGTGCCCGACGTGCCGATGCGGATCCTGACCGCGACCCGCGGCACGCCAGCCGCCCTGCGACAGCGCTCCCGCGACCTCGCCGACCGAACCGCCGCGCTCTTCCCACGCGGCGTCCACAGCGTGGTGCCCGACAGCGGCCACTACATCCACAAGGAACAACCCGCCGCCGTGGTGGACGCGGTCCTCGCCGTCCTCGCCGAGGCGGATGCGGAAACGCCGTAGCGGCTCCGCTCAGTGGCGCTGCGTCGCGGGCCGGGTGTACCACCGGGCCAGCCACGGGGTGAGCGCGACGAGGGCGACGGCGAGGGCGGTGATGACTGCCTGCCCGATCCGGCCCGGGGTGACGCCACCGGCGGGGTCGAGCACGTAGTTGGCGTACCCGTTCGCGGCGGCGTCCGTCACCAGCACGGCGCAGCCCAGCGCGAGCCCCGCCGGACGGCGAGCCGCCAGCAACAGCGCCGCCAGCGGATCCCACAGGGTCAGGGAGACGAAGTAGACCGCGAGCCACCCGGGCAGGGCCAGCGGCGGCCGGAGCCCGGGAACGAACACCTGAAGCACGTGCACGACGGTGCCGTAGGCGAAGACCAGGACGGCCGCCGACACCACCAGCCGGGCCCGCAGTGGAACGCCGCGCCACCGACCGGTGCTCATCCGTCAAGTCTGCCGCAGCGGCGCGTACGCCCCACGAGGGGCCGCCGCGGTCCCGCGCGCCAGCCGCCTCAGCCGGGGCTCGCCGACGAGCGACAACATGTCCGTCTTCTGCGGCGTCCAGCCCAACTCGACACGGGTCCGGGGGTCACGGCTGCGGCTGGAGGCACCCATGATGAGGGCGCCGAACTCCCCCCACACGGTCGCAGCCTCGGCTGGGGTGAGGCTGCGTGTGCCGCAGCCGAGGTCCCGGGCTACGGCCTCGGCGATCCAGCGGTTCGGCACCTCGCCGCCGGCCGCGTGGTAGACCGCCCCGGCCGAGCCCCGCCTCAATGCCAGCTCGTAGAGGCGAGCCACGTCGTCGATGTGGACGTTGGTGTACGTGTTGAGCCCCTCTCCGACGTAGCAGGCAGCGCCGGTGGCGGCCACCGACTGGTAGATCAGGGACACGTGGCCGTGGTCCCCGGACCCCCAGATGAGACCGGGTCGCACCACCATGGCGCGCACGTCGCGATCCGCCGCCCGCAGCACCATCTCCTCGGCGGCACGGCGGTGCGTGGCCAGCGGCTCGACGGTGAAGGGGTCGGTCTCCGCGTACGAGTCCGGGCTCCACGCGCCGCCCGTTCGCTGCAGGAAGACGCCGCTGCCGGAGGTGAACACAAGCGTCCTCCCACTGCCGGCCAGTGCCTCGACGAGCGCGCCCACGGCGGCCAGCTCGCCGGGCGGATCGAGCTGCGCGGCGTAGATCACCGCGTCCGCCCGAGCGGCTGCGGCGATCACCTCGTCGCGCCCCTCATCCAGATCACCCCGCCACGGCACGACCCCGGTGGCACTCAACCGCTCGGCGGCGGCCGGGGTACGGGCCAACCCGGTGACCCGGTGGTCGTGGGCCGTCAGGTGGCTGGCCACGCCGGCACCGACGAAGCCGGTCGCGCCTATGACGAACACGTCCATTGTCTACGCTCTCTGCTCGATGAAGACGTGGCCGGTTGCGGGCTCAGCCCGGTAGGGAGCTGCGCTCGCCGCCGTTGGCGAGCACGACGGTTCCGTTCACGTAGCTGCTGCGGTCGTCCACCAGGAACAGGACGACCTCGGCGATCTCGTCAGGCTCTCCCACCCGACCGCGGATGTTGACCTGCCCGAGCATCTCCACGTTCTCACCGAGCATCTGTTCGGTGCCGGCGGTGCGCACCGGGCCGGGTGAGACGCCGTTGACGCGGACGCCGCTGGCGCCGAACTCGGTGGCCCAGGAGCGGGTGAGGATCTCCACGGCGGCCTTGGAGGCGCCGTAGGCGCCACCGATGGGCGCGGCCAGGGTGGCGGCGGTCGACGTGATGTTGACGATGGCGCCGTGACCGCGCTTCGCCATGCCGGGCGCCAACGCACCCACCAGGAGGAACGGTGCCCGTGTGTTGATCGCGACGTGCCGGTCGAAGCTCTCCGCGCTGGTGTCCGGCGTGCTGGTGAAGTCGTAGATCCCGGCGTTGTTCACCAGGATGTCCACCTCACCGGCGGTGGCGGCCAGCCCGATGACCTGCTCGGCGTCGGTGAGATCGGCGGCCACGAAGCGCGCCCGGCCACCCCGTTGGGCGATCTCGGCCACCAGGTCGGCGCCCCGGCGCGGGTCCCGCCCGTGCACGACGACCTCGGCGCCGCGATCGGCAAGTTTGAGGGCGACGGCGCGGCCGATGCCGGCGGTGGCGCCGGTCACCAGGGCGGTACGCCCGGAGAGATCAGTGCTGACAGTCATCAGGTCCTTCTTTCTGGGTTGGTCAGCCCATTTCTAACACCGCTTTCTGGGTTGCACAACCCAGTCGGTTAGACTGGATTTCGTGACAGAGAGCACGGCCCGGCCGCAGCGGCTGACGCGCAAGGGACAGGCGACCCGCGAGCGGATCGTGCAGGCGGCCACCGACCTCATCGCCGCGCACGGTGTCGCCGGGACCAGCACCGAGGACGTCCGTAAGGCGGCCGGCGTGAGCGGCTCGCAGCTCTACCACTACTTCGACAGCAAGCAGGCCCTGATTCGGGCGGTCATCACCCGCCAGGCCGACGCCGCACCGATACCCGGCCAGCCGATGATGGGCCTGCTCGACAGCTTCGACGCCCTCCGCGCCTGGGCGGACGCGGCCATCGAACGGCAGGAGCAGAACGGGGGACGCGGTGAGTGCACCCTCGGCTCACTGGCCGCGGAACTCAGCGCCGACGAGGAGTCACGCGAGGACCTCAACCAGGGCTTCCTGCGGTGGCAGGCCCTGCTGTACGACGGCCTGCGCGCGATGCGGGACCGGGGCGACCTGCGCGCCGACGCCGACCTCGACGAGCTGGCCCTGGTGCTGCTGACGGCGTTGCAGGGCGGGACGCTCCTGGGCCAGACGATGCGCAACACCCGTCCGGTGCGCGCGTCGATGAACGCGGCCCTGGCCTACATCCGCTCGTTCACCCCGGTGCCGTAGTTCGCTGTAGCGAAGCTGGCTTGTCAGAGCGGCTCGGGAAGCGCCTGCTCCATCGGCATCGGCACCTGGAGGTAGGTGACGCCGCGCATGTCCAGCCAGGCCCGGTCCGGTGCGCGGACCAGGCGCACCATCACCGACTCGCAGGACGGGCAGCGCGCGACCATGCCCGGGGCGTGCGAGTAGACGTGCAGGCTGGCCATCGAGCCGGTCGTCCCGCAGTTCTCGCAGCGGCCCATCGCGGTGCTCAGGTCGACGGCGAACAGCTCGCGCATCGGGCCGTCGAGCATGTTGCCGTCCAGGTACGACATCTCGGTCATCGGGGTCTCCTCGACGTTGCGGTCGGCGGGCGGGCTCTCAGCCGGTGGGGCCGAAGCGTTCGGTCTTGATCCGCCGCGACGGGTGGCCCAGCCCGACCAGCAGATCGGCCACGGCCTCCACGAACCCGGTCGGGCCGCACACGTAGGTGAGCGGTTCCAGGTCCGGCGGCCAGCCGTGGGTGTTCACGTCGGCCAGGCCGATCCGGTGCGGCTCGCCGCGCCAGCCGTCGGGCGCCTCGCGGGTGTAGACGTACGCCACATCGAGGCCGAAGTCGTCGCGGACCCGGCGGCGCAGCTCGTCGGCGTAGATCACGTCCTCTGCGGTGCGCACCGAGTAGATCAGCCGGAACGGCACCTTGCTGCCGATCGCCCGCCGCGCCCGGATCATCGCCATCAGCGGCACGATGCCGGAGCCGCCCGCGACCAGCTGCACCGGCGCGGTGTCCTCCGATCGCCAGATGAACCAGCCGCCGAGCGGTCCGCGGACCTCCACCGGGTCGCCGGGACCGAAGACATCGATGAGGTACGGCGACACCTCGCCGTCGGGCACCCGCTGGACGGTCACCTCGATGCGCGGGCCGCCGGGGCCGTCCACGACCGGCCCGGCGATCGAGTACGACCGGGCGGCCTGGTAGCCGTCCGGCGCGGTCAACCGGATGTCGACGTGCTGCCCGGGAAGGTGCCCCGGCCAGTCCGGCACCTCCAGGACCAGCGTCTCCGCCGTCGCCGTCTCGACCCGGCGCTCCACCAGCCGCGCCACCTGCCACCTGATCGGCGCGCGGGCCGGGGTGCCCGTCGCCACGGCCCGCTCAGTCACCCTGGTACCGCTGTTCGCGCCACGGGTCGCCGTAGTCGTGGTAACCAGCGGTCTCCCAGAAACCCGGCTCGTCCATCGTCTTGAGTCGGATGCCACGCACCCACTTGGCGGACTTCCAGAAGTACAGGTGCGGCACCAGCAGCCGCGCCGGCCCGCCGTGCTCGGCCGGCAGCGGCGCGCCGTCGAAGGTGTGCGCCACCCAGGCCCGGCCGCCGCGCAGGTCGTCCAGCGGCAGGTTGGTGGTGTACCCGCCGTACGAGTGGGCGAGCGCGAAGTGCGCGCTGGTGTCCACGCCGTCGAGCAGGGTGTCCAGGGAGACGCCCTGCCAGGTGGTGCCGAGCTTCGACCAGTGGGTGACGCAGTGGATGTCGACCATCGCGGTCTCCTGCGGAAGCGCCATCAGCTCCTGCCACGACCACCGGTACTCGGTGCCGTTCTCGGCGGCGATGACGAACTCCCAGGTGTCCAGGGAGACCCGGGGTGTCGGGCCGGCCGACAGCACCGGAAAGTCCTCGGTCAGGTACTGACCGGGTGGCAGGGCCGGCTCCTGTGAGCGGGGCCGGCCCTGAAAGCCCGGTGACACGATTCCCATTGCACAGTCGTACCACCCGGGCCGGGCGGGGCGGGAGCTTTCACGCGTACGCCCTCGTCGACCCGGCGCGGCGCGGTCAGTGCCGCTCCGTGACGACCTCGCGCTGCTCGGGCGTGCCGCCCCGGGTGGCGCGCAGGCTGGTCAGGGTCACCACCGCCAGCACACCGATGATCACGCCGAGGGAGGCCAGGGTGGGGATCTGCGGCACGCTCTCCCAGATGCCGTGCGCCCAGTGCAGACCCAGCTTGAGCCCGATGAACGCCAGGATGATCGCCAGGCCGTAGCTGAGGTGCACCAGCCGGCTCAGCGCCGCGTGCAGGACGAAGTAGAGCGCCCGCAGGCCGAGCAGGGCGAACGCGTTGGTGGCGAAGACCAGGTACGGGTCCTCGGTGATGCCGTACACCGCCGGCACCGAGTCGACGGCGAAGACCACGTCGGTGGCCAGCACCGCCACCACCACCAGGGCGAACGGCGTGAGTGCCCGCTTCGCGCCCTGCCGCACGGTCATCCGGGCGCCGTGGTACTCGTCGACCACCGGCATGATCTTGCGCAGCAGCTTCACCGAGCGCATCTTGTTGATGTCGACTTCCTGCTGATGCCCGGAGAGGGCGTCGCGCAGCAGCTTCACCGCGGTGGCGATGAGGATGATCGCGAAGAGCAGGAACGCGAAGTCGAGGGTCTGCAGGGCCGCCGCGCCCAGGGCGATGAAGACCGCCCGCAGCACCAGAGCGCCGGCGATGCCGTAGAGCAGCACCCGCTGGGCGAGCACGGCCGGCACCGCGAACGCGGCCAGCAGCAGCATGAAGACGAAGAGGTTGTCGACCGAGAGGGACTTCTCGACGAGGTAACCGGTCAGGTACTGCACGCCCTGCTCGGAGCCGTAGCGGGACCACACCCAGCCGCCGAACGCGAGCGGCAGCGCGACGTAGAACGCCGACCAACCGATCGCCTCCCGCATGGACACCTCGTGCGGCTTGCGCGTCACCAGGAAGTCCAGCACCAGCAGGAGCACCACGCCAGCGATGGTCAGCGCCCAGAGCGTGGGCGTACCCACAGACGACAGATCACTCGCTGCGGCCAGGTATGACAATTCGGTCATGGGGTCTCCTCGAACACCGTGTCATGTTCGAGGTCTCCTTCACCCATCGGAGATGGGCAACCACCCGAGGCACGCCGGGCGTGCCGTACTGACCGGAATGGTTCGTGGGAAGTACTCCCCTCGCACGACAAGGTTAGGCCAGGGCCGACCGACACGCCAAGCCGGACGTCGATGGTTGCCCTGGCCAACCGCTGTGCGCCCCCGGTCGGAGGTGTCACCGTCAGGCGCGGCGCAGCGTCGCACCCGGTGCCATCGCCTGCTCCACGAGGTCCCGGTAGTCGCGCGGCAACTGGGTAGCCACGTCGTCGAACTCCCCGCCGGTGATCGCCTCGCGCAGGGTGGTGAACACCGCCCGGACGGCGTCCCGCGCGGCCGGCTCCTCGACCCGCGCGCGCAGCGCGACGCGCGCCACGAACTCGGCCGCTCCGAACCGGTCCGCCTGCTCGGTGCTCGGGCTGGGCTTGAGCACCAGTTGCAGCGGTTGCGGAAGCTGCGCGGCCAGGTCCAGCACCTCACCGCCGGTCAGCCGCTCGGCGAACGTCTCCAGCACGGCCCGGGTCAGCTCGACCGCCTGCTCGGACGACGTCCGGGTGCGCTGGGAAACCTGGTCGACGAAGGTGTCGTATTGCATCGCGTACTCCCTCGGGCTTGTCGGCGCCGCCTGCGGGTACCCGCGGCGCCGTGGTGGAAACGGCGCCGGACTTCCTGCGGAAACCCGGGCGATTTCCTCCGCCGACCCGGGCGTGACGAGGCGGCGGGCGGGTAACCGCCGCCGGTCGTGACCACATCGATGCCCCGAGGGAGCCCCAGACATGGCGAGCTACGCGGACGTCCTGCAGTACCTGTCGAGCCTGGACTACCCGGCCGAGAAGAACGACGTGGTCCGCGAGGCTGAACGCGAGGGCGCCCCGCCGGACGTGCTCAAGGCGTTGCGCGCCCTGCCGCCCGTCGACTACGCCAACGGCAACGAAGTGGCCCGGTCCGCCGGCATCGAGGCCGCCCCCGAGGTGAGCCCTTCGCAACGCGCCGCGCAGGCCCGGGACAAGAAGCACAATCGGGTGTCGCAGCATCTGCGCGGCATCTGACCCGGCGGTGGTGGCGTCCGCCGGAGCGCGCAGGCGGCGCGGATGACCGCCACCGGTCCACTGTCGCGCCCCCCGGACGGGCACACCCCGGCGGCGACGCAACTCGTCGTCGTGGCGGTGGTCGGCGTCATCGTCGGCGGCGTCTTCGCTCTGACGCTGTCGCCGTCGCTCGCCCCACTGGCCGGCTGGGACGCAGCCGCGCTGAGCTGGCTGGTGCTGGTGTGGCGCAAACTCTGGCCGATGGACGCGACCCGCACCGCCCGACTCGCCGTGCACGAGGACCCCAACCGGGCCACCCGGGACGTGGTGCTGCTGATCGCCTGCCTCGCCAGCCTGCTGGCCGTCGGACTCGTCGTGGCCAGCGCCCACGCGGCGCCACCCGGCGCACGCCGCGACCTGTACGGCGGGCTCGGCGTCCTCAGCGTGCTGCTGTCCTGGCTGGTCGTGCACACCGTGTTCGCGGCCCGGTACGCCCGGATCTACTACACCGGCCCCGACGGAGGGGTGAACTTCAACCAGAGCGAACCGCCCCGGTACTCGGACTTCGCGTACGTGGCGTTCACCATCGGGACGACGTTCCAGGTCTCCGACACCAACCTGACCAGCAACGAGATGCGTCGCACGGTGCTGCGGCACTCGATGGTGTCGTACCTGTTCGGCGCGTTCATCATCGCCGTCACGGTGAACCTGCTGGCGGGGCTGGCCCGCTGAGCGCTCGTGCCCGGCTGCGTCACGGGGGGGCCTCGTGCCCGGCTGCGTCACGGGCGGCGGCTCGCCGGGACAGGCGGGCGCCCCTTGGCCGCGAACCGCGACCGGGGGCGCCACGCAAACCTGCCCAGGCGGTGAACCACGTCCGAACCGGTCGCGGTCACCAGGCGGTGGAGGCCCGCTCGAACCGAGCGGCCAGCACTGCCGGGTACAACCATACGACAGACCATCCCCCGTATGGTCAGTTTTTGCCGAAGTGTGGGCCAGGGCACGTCAGGGACGGCGGGTCAGCTCCGCGTACCGGTGCTCCAGATCGACCCGGGCCAGCGCCCCCACCAGCCACGCCAGCCGCTCCGACTCGCCGCTGGCCAAGCCGGCCAGGTCATCCGCCGAGCGGCCCAGCCCGAGCCGGCGGGCCGCCGCCAGCGCCCGCCGGTCCGCCACCGGGGCCACCTCCCGCCACAGCGCCTGCGCCTCGCGCAGAAACAGGTCGGCGACCTGGTCGTCCACCCCGGGCAGGTCGGCGAGGAGCGCACGCTCGGCAGCCGGCTCGTGGTGCGCGACCGCGCGCAACCGGCGCAGGTCGCCCCGGTACCGCTCGACGATCGTCCGGGCCAGATCGCCCAGCACGTCGGCCAACGCGTCGACGTCACCGCGCTGACCGCTGTCGCGCAGCACCCGCACCCGGTCTTGATGCAGCGACCGGGCCAGCCGGGCGGCGCTTTCCCACCCCTCGTCGCGCAGCGCCCGCGCGCCGTCCAACGCCCGACGGAAGTCACCCCGGCGGGCGAGCAGTACCGCGAGGTAGAGCACCTGGAACAGACTCGCCGGATTGTTGGTCACGCGGAAGCCGTACTGCTCGGCGAAGCCCCGTCCGCTGCCGGCCAGCCGGCGGGCCAGGCGCTTGCGGTCCTCCACGGGCGTGATCAGAGTGGTCGCCATGCCGGCGACTACCCACGCCACCGTCGGCCAACCGCCGACCCCAGCCGGCCCAGCCCGGCGCGTCTTGGCCCGGCGCGCTCATGGTCCGGCGCACGTTGGTGTCTCGGGCCGGTCAGCCGTGCAGGCCGCCGGTGCGGTCGCGGGCCTTGAGCCGGGTGGTGGGCAGGGCGGGCGCTGGCAGCGGCGACGCCGCATCGTCGGCCACCACGCCGAAACGCCGGCCGGCCATCCAGTCCTCCCGAGCGGCGGCGACCTCCTCGTGCGAGCGGCCCACGAAGTTCCACCACATGACCAGCGGCTCCTCGAACGGCGTACCCCCCAGCAGCAACAGCCGGGCCCCCGCTCCGCCGCGTACGGTCACCTCGCGTCGACCGGAACCCAGGTAGAGCAACGCGCCTGGCTCGAAACCCACCCCGGCGGCCTCGGCGGAGCCGGACATCGCCAGCAGGGCGTACTCGAAATCGGGCCGCAACGGCAGCGCGGTCGGCGCCGCCCCGCCCAGCTCAAGCTGCACGCCCACCAGCGGGGTGTGCACCACCGCCGGGGATCGCTGGCCGGCGAACTCGCCGACCAGCAGGGTCGCGTCCACCTCGCCGTCCCGCCACCGTGGCAGGTCGGCGTGGTGGGCGAAGTCCGCGGCGCCGGCCCGCGCCGGGTCCGGCAGCGCCACCCAGAGCTGCACACCGTGCATGACCGGCGGGTGCGTGGCCGGCGACCGCTCCGAGTGGGCGATGCCGTGCCCGGAGGTCATCACGTTCAACTGGCCGGGCCGGATCGCCTGGACGTTGCCGAGGCTGTCCCGGTGAATGATCTCGCCGTCGAGCAGCCAGGTCACCGTCTGCAGGCCCGTGTGCGGGTGCGGTGGCACCTCCATGCCGGGCCGCTGCGCCACGTCGTCCGGGCCAAAATGGTCCACGAAGCACCACGCGCCGACCATCCGCCGAGGCCGCTGCGGCAACAACCGCCGGACGGTCGTGTACCGCCCCAGCGGCACATCGTGGCCCGGCAGCAGGACGCTGCCGGGATCGACCTCGGCCACGCCGGGCGGTCGGGTCTGTGCCAGCATCGATTCGGTACGCTCCACCGCCCGACTGTACGCTCGCGCCCTCCCCGGGCTGCGGCGCTTCCCACCAGGGGTGACCGCCGACCCAGCACGTCACGGGTGGGCCGGTCGGCGTCCCACCCGACCGCCCAGCGTCCGCTGCCCGACGGCCCTCGGCCAGCACCCGAGGTCGCCGGCTCGACGCCCGACGAAACTGGTCGGCGTCCGAGTCGTGGGCCGGTCACCGAGACTCGGTCACCGTCACGGTGCCGGCGCCTGCCACCAGGTCAAGGAAGAGTCGGTTAGTTGAGCGGTCCCACCCCGGCGTACTCAGCAGGGCACCAGCGGCGACCCCGGCCCAACGCTCGTCGCGGACCGCGACCGAACCGGCCCCCGCTCCCACCCGCACCCGCACCCGCACCGGTGGTGTGCCCGGCACCCGGATGTCGAACTGGTTGACTCCACCGGTCAGCCGCACGGTCGTCGTGCCGCCGTTCACGGGCGGCAGGATCAGGTTGGTGCGGGCGGAGCCGCCGACGAGGTCCAGGCCCAGAAGTCGTGCCTGCGCCAGGTCGAGGACCTGTTCGCTCACCCCGCCCTCCAGGCGCAGACCCCAGGCGACCCGCTCGCTGAGCAGCACCCGCGCGGCCCGCTTCTCGGACCTGCCGGTGGCCACCACGCCGAGCCGGACGGTTTCACCCTGCACCACGGGACGGACGGCCACACCGGAGCCGGGCGGGCTGCTGATCCGGTAGAGGTCCTCGCCCAGGTCGGCCACCCGAAGGTCGAACGAGGACAACCCGTCCGCCAGTACGAAGGTGGCCTTCTGCCGCCCTGCGAGGGGCGTCGTCATCGTCTGCTCGGCGGCCGCAGCCGCACCCGGCCGGGCGACGTCGGGCCGGGCGACGTCGGGCCGGGCGACGTCCGGGGGGACGCCGTCGGACCGGGCGATGTCGGGCCGGGCGACGTTCGGGGGGACGCCGTCGGGTGCGCCGGAGTATGCCTGGCCGAGGCGGTAGGGGTCGGCGACGATGACCACCACCGCCGCGGCGCCGAGAACCAGCATTACCGCCGCGGCGGCCACCAGCAGCCGAGCACCGACCGACCAGCGCCCCGGTGTCGCTTCGGCACTCACTGGCCCGGGCTCCGCCTCCGACCGGTGCCCTGCATAGGAGCCGGGCCGGGCTGAGCCGCCGGAGCCGCCCGCGCGCTCCGGCTGATCTGCGGCCGGGCGCTCCACCGCCGGGTGGGTTCGTTGCTGCCCCGGTTCGTGTTCTGCCTGGTGCTCGGTGCCGTCACCCACTGCGGCCATGCCTCTGCCCTTCCGCCGGTCCCCGCCGGGAGGTACGTACCCGCCGGCTGATCGGATCACTCCGCGCCGACCACACCACTCCGCTACGTCGCGTCAGTGAATCTTGGACAGTTTCCGTTTGGGCCGAACGGAAACTGTCCAAGATTCACCGTCACGCGGGCCGACGACGCCGGTCAGCCAAGCTACGCCCGAGGATGTGCGGGTCGGCCGGTCACTCGGCGGAGCTGGGTATGCCTCTAGCCGGCACCCGGCTCGGCGTGGTGGCCAGGTCAGTGAGCGATGGCCGGGTGTGCCGCTGGCCGACATCCAACTCGGGGTGACGGCCAGGTCAATGAGCGGGGGTTGGGTATGCCGATGGCCGGCACCCGTTCTCGGGTGCCGGCCATCGGTCGGTTCGTGCGGTGGGTCAGCTGTTCCAGTGCTGGGCGACGAGGTCGGTGGCC
>NZ_JBIDDK010000029.1:0-12204 GCF_043205095.1 Micromonospora sp. NPDC047557
TCGTGGGTGGTGGCGTAGACCAGTTGCCGTCCGTTGTAGGGCGCGACGGTGAAGTCCTTGAGTGACACCCAACCCGACTTCGGCTGCGCCAACGCCCCGGTCGACGACCACCGGTACGACGACGGCAGATCACACGTGGTGGGCGGCGGTGTCGTGGGTGGCGGGGTGGTGGGCGGCGGTGTCGTGGGCGGTGGCGTGGTGGGCGGTGGGGTCGTCGGCGGTGCGGGCGTGTCGGTCACCGGTGGCGTCGGCGTGGTGCCACCGTTGCAGGTCACGCCGTTCAGGGCGAAGCTCGTCGGGGCCGGGTTGCTGCTCGTCCACGACCCGTTGAAGCCGAACGACACCGTGCCGTTGGTCGCGACCGACCCGTTGTAGCTCACGTTGCGTGCGGTCACCGCCGCACCGCTCTGCGTCAACGCCGTGTTCCACGACTGCGTCACCGTCTGCCCGGCGCTGTACGACCACGTCAACGTCCAACTGCTCAACGGATCACCGAGGTTCGTGATCGTCACGTTGGCGCCGAACCCGCCCTGCCACTGCGACGACACGGCGTAGTTCACCGAGCAGCCGGCTGCGGCGGCACCGGCCGGCATCGCCACGACGACCGTGGCGGACGCCAGCAACGCGACACCGGCCGAGACGAGGCCGACATTGGTTGGTCTGAATATGGTCATCAAGCACCCTCCTGACGGGATGGCGGCCTCCACATTCGTGGGAATCATTGTTAGGTGAGCGTTAACAGCCGCGTCGCGTATGTTACGGGAGCGCTCCCAAACCATCAACCTCGATGCCTCGAAGGCGTCCGGCTGTCATCGTGGGCCCTCCGAGTAGGCCGCCACGGCCCGTGCGCGTGGGGCCGTGGTCGCCTGGACGGCGCGGCCGGGAACGTGGATTGCGCTGACCCCGTCCGAGGGCCCGCGCCAGCGGCGAGGCTCCCGCGAGGATTGCTATGTTATCGGTAACATAGTCATCCACCGATTGGTGCAAGCGCAGTCCGGGCGTCAGAGCCAGACCACGATCCCGGTCAGGTTGTTGAGCACGGCGGCCACGCCCGCCCTGATGGCGGCCGCGCAGCGCTCGGCGGTGAACGAGCCCGCGTCGTACGACGAGGACATGCCGAGCCCTTCGCCGCGGTACGACGCTCCGTCCCAGTCGACCGACGTGACGTTGTGGGTGGGCTCGGCCAGTTCGGCGCCCACCACCAGGAACTTCTCGTCCAGATGGTTGGGGGTGACCAGCGCGAGGGCGTCGATGAGTTCGTTGCCCGCGCTGACGATGAGGTCCGGGCCCATCTCCATGGCCTTGGTGATACTGGGAACGGCGTCGTGCGCGTCGTCGACGACGACCGTCCTCAGGTCGACGTGCTCGTCGTCCGCCCAGTCCCGCACCGCCGTCACCAGGGCCTTGGTCGGCGCGTCCGCGCCGGCGGTCAGCAGCACCACCCGGTAGTCCTTCGACGGGTGGACGTCGGCCCACGATCCGGGCCGTGGCGTGATGGTCGCCTCCGGCGCTGGCGTCGTGGCGGGGTCGACGAACCCTGGGCCGAGGGAGCCCACGGCGCTGGGCGCGGGGTGTGGCTGGGACCAGTCGTCGCCGGAGTCGCAGGCGGCCAGGAGCGCGGCGGTCGTGACCAGCAGGGCGACGGCCCGAAGCGGGGGGCGCAAGGTGGTCGTCCTCTCGGGTGGGGGCGGGAAGTGCGCGTACGCCTCGTATTCCTATCCCAGATCCGGCCGCTGACAATCCGTGGCCGGTTGCCCCGGGCGTTTGTTCTCCATCGGTTCGTCGGTGAGCGGGTTGGTGTTCACCCACGGGGTGCAGCGTGCACTGGCCAACCGAGGGAGTCGCATGCTGGGGCACATTCGCCGTACCGTTGTCGTCGCCGTTGTCGCATTTGCTGCGGCGGCGCTCCCCTTCCTCGGTGGCGGAACAGCATTCGCGCACGGCTTCTCGTCGACGGCGTACGCGAAAATTACCTCCGGAGACGAGGGTCACATTCGCTCCGAGGTGGAGCTCGAATACGACCTTCTGGTCGTGTCGGCCGCCGATTCCGGTGCTGATGATCCGCTCTTTCGGGTGGGCACCGCCGCCTTCGAGGCGGGCGACTCCGCGGCGCAGGCCGCGGCGCTGAAGGCCCACGCCCCGACGGTCCTGCGGTATGTCGCCGACCGTTTCTCGGTGACCGCGCGAGGTGCGGCCTGTCAGCCGACCCTGGTGCGCGACGCCACGATCGGCGCCCGTGACGGGGTGCCGTACGCGGACCTGCTGCTGGACTGGACCTGCCCCGAGCGGGTCGACGAGCACGAGGTGCGCAGCGGTCTCTTCCCGGACGGCGAGGCGTACGTCAAGGACACCAAGACGATCGTCACCTACGAGATCGACGGCCGTTCGGGCAGCGCCGCGCTCGACGCCGCCAACCCGTCCTTTTCGACGGCCCAGACCGCCTACCAGCGGTTCGGCGAGTTCTTCCTGCTGGGCGCCGAGCACCTGCTGTCCGGCATCGACCACATCCTCTTCCTGCTGGCGCTCATCGCCGGGTCGCGGCGTCTGCGGGAGATCGTGCTCGCGGCCACCAGCTTCACCCTGGCGCACTCGGTGACGTTCCTGCTCGCCGCCCTCGGCCTTGTCGACGTGCCGGCGCGGCTCGTGGAGCCGGTCATCGCGCTCTCGATCGCCGTCGTGGCCGGCTGGCACCTGTGGGGAATCTGGCGGCGCGGTGACCATGCCACCGATCTGGAGACGGCCGGGCGCGGCCACTTCAGCCTGGACCGTCGGGGCTGGATCCGCCTCGGGGTCGTCTTCTGCTTCGGCCTCGTGCACGGGTTGGGCTTCGCGGGCGCGTTGGGCATCGACGAGGCGTGGTCATGGACGCTGCTGTGGTCGCTGCTGGTGTTCAACGTCGGTATCGAGGTCGTTCAGTTGGCGATTATCGCCGCCGTCTTCCCGCTGCTGTTCGTGCTGCGCCGTCGTGCGCCGAAAGTCGGTCTCTGGGTGACCGGTGCTGTTTCGGCGGCAGTGTCCATCATGGGGCTGATCTGGTTTGTTCAGCGCGTCACCGGATCGTGAGTACGGCTAACCAGTTCGTGAAGTGCAGCCATTCGCAAGATCACGTTCATGGCGGGTTCATCGGCCGACGAAAGTTTGGATCCGCTTCCCCAGTGTCGGGTGAAGAACAATCCATTTCTCTATTCGAAAAGGGAACAATGTCGATGACATTGAGCACCTCGACACGGGTCCCCGGGCCCGTGCGGCGGCGTGTTGTCGCCGGGGTCGTAGCCGGATTCCTGGGAATGGGCGCGGCCCTCGGTAGCGGTCTGCTGACCGCCGCCAGCGCCGCCGACCCCACCACGGTGTCCGGCGTCGTCCTCGGCGTCGGCGCCAACGAGACCCAGCGCATCGTGTCCTGGTACTCCTCCGCCGACACCGCCCAGAAGATCCAGCTCGCCCCGACCGCCGAGATCGTCAACGGCGAGTTCCCGGCCACCGCCGTCAGCTTCGACGCCGTCGGCGCGGCGAACACCTCCACCACCGGCTTCAACCGCCACGCCACGATCAGCAACCTGCGCGAGAACACGGCGTACTCGTACCGGGTCGGCGCCGAGGGCAGCTGGTCCCCGGCGTACGCCTTCAAGACCCAGGACTTCGAGGGCGACTACGACTTCCTGTTCTTCGGTGACCCGCAGATCGGCTCCTCCGGCGACCGGCTCAAGGACCAGGCCGGCTGGGAGGAGACCCTGAAGGTCGCCACCGCCGCCAACCCGAACGCCGAGCTGCTGGTGTCCGCCGGTGACCACGTGGAGAGCGCCAACGACGAGAGCCAGTGGACCTCGTTCCTGGCCCCCGACCAGCTGCGCCAGGTCCCCCTCGTCGCGACCATCGGCAACCACGACGTCGGTGGCAAGTCCTACGAGCAGCACCACTTCACCCCGAACACCGACCGCTCGGCCCAGTACTACAGCGGGGACCAGGCGACCCGGTCCGGTGGCGACTACTGGTTCATCCACAAGGACGTGCTGTTCATCGACCTGAACAGCAACAGCTACGTCAACCCGGCGGACGGCTCGGCCGGCGGCGACGCCGCGCACGTCGCGTACGTCACCGACGTCATCAACAAGCACGGCTCCGAGGCCAAGTGGAAGGTGCTGGTCTACCACCACTCCATCTACTCTCCGGCCAGCCACGCCACCGACAGCGACAACAAGCAGCGGCGGGAAGACTTCACCACGGCCTTCTCCAACCTCGGCGTCGACATGGTGCTGCAGGGCCACGACCACAGCTACTCCCGCAGCTACTCGATCAAGAACGGCCAGAAGGAGAACCCGGCTGAGAAGCCCGGAGCTCCCGAGGTCTACCCCGGCCCGGGTGGCGTCATCTACGTGACGGCCAACTCGGCGTCCGGCTCGAAGTACTACGACATCAAGAAGCCGGACGACAGCGGAACGGGCATCCGGGGCAACGGCCCGGACCCGCTGGACCCGAACAAGTACTGGTACAACTCGTCGCAGAACCAGGAGCACGTCCGCAGCTACGTCAAGGTGCAGGTGCGCGGCGACAAGCTGGTCCTGGCCAACGTCCGCAGCGGCACCTGCGCGGCCCCGAACGCGGCCGTCGAGAAGGGCCTCTCCTGCGTCAACACCCCGGACGGTCAGCCGATCGGCTCGGTCACCGACAAGGTCACGGTGCACCCGTACCAGGGTGACGGCCAGGCCATCCAGGTCAACGTTCCCAACCCGGCACCGGGCGAGTTCGGCTGGACGATCGACGGCTACAACGGTCTGGTCGACCTGGGCACCGCGCAGGAGCGCGACGGCACCTACTTCGAGGCGACCGGCAAGATCAACCCGATCCTCGTGTCGGACAGCCGCCGCTCGCTCGCCCCGTGGTCGATCTCGGCCAGCGTCGGCGACTTCTCCGACGCCGACAAGACGTTCTCCGGCTCGTACCTGGGCTGGACCCCGTACGTCCTGGACGCCGGCGCGGGTGCCGAGGCCGGCGCTGCCGTCCTGTCGTCCCTCGACGACCAGGGCAAGGGCCTCTCGGCCTCCAGCGGGCTCGGCGCGGCGATCCAGGGTCACCCCCGGGGCGGCGCCAAGCTCGGTGCCGACCTGGACCTGAAGATCCCGGACAGCATCGCGAAGGGTAGCTACCGCACCACCCTCACGATCACTGCGCTGAGCAGCTGACCGACCTGTTCCACCGGGCGGGGTAGGCACCTTCGGGGGCCTGCCCCGCCACCGGTTCGTCCACTTTCAAGATCACCTCAAGGATCCGACATGCAACCGTCCGTCACGCGCTGGAAGACACTCGTTCGCACCACCGCGCTGTCCCTGCTCGCCGCCGTCGCGGCGGCCGGCGTCGGCACCGGCCCCGCCCTGGCGGCCGACGGCAACGTCGCCTGGACGGTCCGGACGGCCTCCAACAGCTACGGCGAAGCCCGGTCCAGCTACAGCTACAACGTCAACCCCGGTGGGGCCGTCGAGGACGCCATGGTGGTGGCCAACCGCGGCCCGGCGCCGCTGACCCTGGCCGTGTACGCCGCCGACGGCTTCACCACCGACGCCGGGCAGCTCGACCTGCTCACCAGGGACAAGAAGTCCGTGGCGGTCGGCGCCTGGGTCAAGGCCAGCGCCGGCAGCGTCGTGATCCAGCCCGGAAAGACCGCGCAGGCCCCCTTCACGATCAACGTTCCCGCCAACGCCACGCCCGGCGACCACGTGGGCGGCATCCTCACCGCGCTGACGCAGGCCGACCAGGCCGAGGGCATCAACGTGGACCGCCGCCTCGGCATCCGGATCACACTGCGGGTCGGTGGCGAGCTGAAGCCGAACCTCGCGATCGAGAACCTCCACGTGACGTACGACGGATCGTCCAACCCGTTCGCCAAGGGTGACGCCACTGTCGCTTACACGATCCACAACACCGGCAACGCCGCCCTGTCCGGCCAGCAGGCCGTCTCGGTCTCGGGCCCGTTCGGTGTCCTGCGCGCCCGGGCCGGTGACATCGCCGCGCCGCCGCAGCTGCTCCCGGGCGAGAGCTGGGACGTGACCGTGCCGGTGCGCGGTGTCGCTCCCGCCGTCCGGCTCGCGGCGACCGCCACCGTCACTCCATTGCTCACCGACGCGTCGGGCTCCACCACCTCGCTCAAGCCGGTCGAGGCCACGGCGCACGGCTGGGCCCTGCCGTGGATGATCGTCCTGGTGCTCGTCGTGCTGATCGCCGTCATCGTCGGAGCGTCCCTGTACCGCCGCCGCAACCGGGCGCGCGAGGACGCCCGGGTGCGCGACGCGGTCGCGCAGGCCCTCGGCGGTCGGGAGCCGCAGACGTCCTGATCGCGTCTCCTCAGCGACCGCCGCGGGTGGCGGCCGTGACCGCGCGGCGGGTCAGATCGACGGCGACCACCACGATCACCAGGGTCGCGGCCAGCTCGGGCGCCCAGGTCGGTGACGTGTGGCGCAACGGCAGGGTGGCCATGGCCGGTCGCCCTTGTGGGTGAACGGCACCGAGCACCGGGCCGGGCCCGCCGCCGAGCCGGCATGCTGCGACGGTGACGCCGGCCCGGAGAGGAAGCCCACATGGTTGACGCGGACGTGCCAGAGCGGATGCAGGCTGCGGCACTGGACGAGTTCGGCGGGCCGGAGGTGATCACCCTGCGGAAGCTTCCGGTGCCCGACGCCGCCGCCGACGAGGTGCTGATCAAGGTCCTGAGCGCCGGTGTGGGGGTGTGGGACGTCTTCGAGCGGCAGGGGATGCTGGTGCCCGAGGGCACCGAGCTTCCGATCGTGCCCGGCTCGGACGGTGCCGGGACCGTCATCGCGGCCGGCAACCAGGTGACCGATCTCGCGGTGGGTGACCTGGTCTACGCCGCCGCCACCAGCCGACCGAAGGGCGGCTTCTACGCCGAGTACGCGGCCGTCAAGGCCGAGTACGTCGCGAAGCTGCCCGACGGTGTGCCGGCCGAGCACGCCGGTGCGATGCCCACCGACGCCCTGACCGCGCTGGCCGGGCTGGACACCCTCAGCCTGCCGCCGGGCGCCTGGTTGCTGATCTTCGGTGCGAGCGGCGGGCAGGGCCACCTGGCGGTGCAGTTGGCCAAGCGACAGGGCCTCAAGGTGATCGCGGTGGCCTCCGGCAGCGACGGGGTCGCGCTGGTGACCCGCCTCGGCGCCGATGTGTCTCTCGACGGCCACGCCGACGCCGACCAGGTGCTCGCGACGATCCGGGACGCGGCCCCGGAAGGAGTGGACGGCATCCTGGCGATGGCCGGCGGGAAGACGCTGGATCGGCTCACCGAGACGCTTTCCGACGGCGGGGTCGTCGCGTACGCCCACGGGGTGCGGCCGGAACCACGCGAACGGTCCGGTGTGTCGGTCCGGGCGTACGACGGTGTGGCCAACCGCGGACAGTTGCAGCGCCTCAACGAACTCATCGAGGCCGGGCCGTTCGTGGTGCACGTCGCCGAGACGTTCCCGCTGGGCAAGGTGCGGGAGGCGCACAAGCGCCTGGAGACCTCCTACCCGGGCAAGCTGCTGCTGACGATCGCCTGAGGCGTCAGCCGACGCGCTGTTGCGGCACGCGTACCGAAGCCATGCCGGCCGCCGTCGCGGCCTGGATGCCCAGGTCGGTGTCCTCGAAGACCAGGCAGGAGCCCGGAGGTACGCCGAGCTGCCGCGCCGCGAGCAGGAACGCCTCCGGGTCGGGCTTGGCCCGCGTGTAGTCCTCGGCGCACACCAGCACGTCGAAGCGGTCCAGCAGACCGAGCGCGTCGAGGGAGGCGGTGACCGTGGCGCGGGTGCTGCCGGAGACGACGGCGAACGGCACCCGGCGGTGCGCGTCGTGGATGTGCGCCACCACCTCGGGCACGGCGGCGACCTGTGGCAGCAACTCCTGGTAGATGCGCTCGCGGTTCTCGACGACGGTCGCCACCGGCATCGCCAGACCGTGCCGCTCGTTCAGCTCGGCGATGATGTCGGCGGTCGGCCGGCCACCCCAGGCGTAGAAGAGGTCCTCCGGGAACTCGCAGCCCCACTCGTCGAGCGCCCGCCGCCACGCCACGTAGTGCAGCGGCATCGAGTCGACGATGGTGCCGTCGCAGTCGAACAGGTACGCGGCGAACTCACCGGGCGGCAGAGGCAGAGTCATCGGGGAAGGGTACAGCCCGAATCCGCTCACTCTTCGCTGACGGATGCCAGCCGACGCAGCAGGTGCGCTCGTTCCGGCTCGGTGCCGACCAGCGCCAACGCGTCCCGGTACGCCGCCGCGGCCTCGTCGAGGCGGCCCAGCCGGCGCAGCAGGTCCGCCCTGGTCGCGGGGTACAGGTGATAGCCCCGCAGACGTGGATCGCCGGCCAGCCCGTCCAGCAGGGCGAGCCCGGCGTCCGGCCCGTCTCGCATGGCCACGGCGGCGGCCCGGTTCAGCGCCACGACCGGTGAGGGGACCATGCCGAGCAGCACGACGTCTCGGCTCCTCTCGGTGCGGCGGGGTCGCCGTACAGCATGACGACGAACGAGTGCCCGGGATGTCGACACGGGTTCCGGAACTTTTCCGAGGCTCAGGGGCGCACCGGTCGCGCCGCTTCGACCGGGTCGCCACGCCTGTCGATTCGCCGCTCGTACCAGGTTATGGCGATCAGGAGCAGGGTGAGCAGGGCCAACTCGGCCAGCGCGGGCAGCGACCGCGCGATCGGCAGCAGGAGCAGCGGCAGCAGCGCGGCGACCCCCTGCCCCGGGTGTACGGCACGCAGGGTGAGCCGGCGGAAGACCAGCCGTCCGAGCAGGTAGAGGGTGGCGCCCCCGTAGAGGGCGGTGGCCGAGGGCCAGCTCAACCGGACGGTGTGCGACGGCTCCTCGGTGAGCTGGCCGAGCACCTGCTCGATGCCGAGCGCGACGTAGATGGCGCCGATGATCAGGGGTGCGTGCGCGAGGCCGTACGCGTCGCCGGCCACGTGGGAGCGCCGCTCGTCGGGAACGCGCAGGACGGACTGTCGGGCGGCGGGCGCCAGCCGGTCGAAGTAGAGCCACCAGAGGCAGATGGTGACGACGAGGCCGAGCAGCGCCGCGATCAGGCTGGCCCCGGTCGGCGCCGTCCTCCTCGGTCCGGTGCCGGCGGCGATCAACGCCTCGCCCAGGGCGATGATGAGCACCAGTCCGAACCGTTCGGTGAAGTGGTCCAGGCTGCGCAGCGGCCACGGGCCGTAGACGGAGGCGACGCGCGAACCGCCGATGTCCACCAGGAACGCGACCGTCCAGAGCACGGTCTGGGCGACGCCACCGAGCAGCGCGCCGACGATGAGCGGGAGCCAGGCCGTCGTCACCGGCACCACGAAGAACCGCAGGGTCGAGCGCAGCGTCGGGTCGTCGACGCTCGCCCAGAGCAGCACCACGAGCTGCACCGCCCGGGTCACCAGGTAGGCCAGCGCGAGGGTGAGCGGCGGATCGAGGGGCCCCGGTCCCTGCCGCCAGGCGTCGGGCAGCACCAGAGCGGCCACGAATATCGCGGCCATCGCCAGCAGGGTCGCCGCGCGGGCCGGGCCGACGTCCGCGCGGACCAGGTTCCCCAACCAGAGGTACGGACCCCAGGAGTAGATCAACAACAGCAGGAGGAGCAGCCCCTGGGCCAGGGTGAGCGCGGTCGGCGGCTGCGCCATGAACGCGATGACCCGGGTGAGCGCGAAGACGAAGACCAGGTCGAAGAAGATCTCGAACATCGTCGTCCGGTGCGCATCACCGGCGGGGACCGGACGAATCCTCCTCATCCAGGCATTCTGCGCCCTCCAGCGGGCACGTCGGGTCTCCCCGTCGCAACGTGGAGACCCGACGTGCCCACGTCAGGCCGGGGCGTCCGTCCGGCGCCGGGTCCGCTCGGCCCGCCGCCGCATCTGCTGGTACGCCCCGGTCAGCCCCATCGCCCGGCGTACCTCCGTCAGGGTCTGGCGTACCTCCTGCCGGGTCCGCTCGGTGCCCTCGACGATCAGCCGGTCGACAAGTCCCCGGTCGGCCTCGATCGCGGCCCGGCGCTCCCGGATCGGCGCCAGGAACGTCTCCAGCGCGACGACCAGCCGCTCCTTGACCTCCACATCACCCACCTGCCCGGCCCGGTAACGGTCGGCCAGGTCGGCCACCTCGGCACGGTCCGGGTTGAACGCCTCGTGGTACGCGAAGACCGGGTTGCCCTCCACCGTCCCCGGCACGTCGGCCCGCACCCGGTTCGGGTCGGTGTACATCCCGCGCACCTTGCGGCGCACCGTTGCCGCGTCGTCCGACAACGCGATCGTGTTGCCCCGACTCTTGCTCATCTTGGCCGTGCCGTCGGTGCCCACCAGGCTGGGCGTGTCCGCCGGGATCAGCTCGGGCACCGGGAACACCGGCCCGTACAGGTGGTTGAAGCGGCGGGCGATCTCCCGGGTCACCTCGACGTGCGCGGCGTTGTCCCGGCCGACCGGGACCACCTCCCCCTTCACGCACAGGATGTCCGCCGCCTGGAGCACCGGATAACCGAGCAGCCCGTACGGCATCTCCTCCTTGCCCGCGTCGCGGGCCATGTCCTTCAACGAGGGCACCCGTTCCAGCCGGGGCACGGTCACCAGGTTCTGCAGAAGGGTGTTGAGGTCGCCGACCTCCGGAATGGCCGACTGGAGGTAGAACGTGGCCCGCGCCGGGTCGACGCCGGCGGCGAGGATGTCGGTCACCATCTCGCGGGCATTGCCGGAGACCTGGGCGATGTCCTCCCGGCGGTTGCGGGTGGTCAGCATGTGCAGGTCAGCGATGATGAAGAAGCTCTCGTACCGCTGGTGCAGCCGCACCCGGTTGGCGATGCTTCCGACGTAGTGGCCAAGGTGCAGGCGGCCGGTGGGCCGGTCGCCGGTGAGCATTCGTGCGATGGACATGGCGAGGTACCTCTCGTGCTGGTGGGTGGGTCACGCGTTGGCGCGCGCCGAGCGGGGCGGACAGGCCCCCTCGGTCAGCGGAAACAGGGCTCAGCGAGCCGTCCGCCATCGCGCGCCGGCGCGGTACCGCAGACCACCGGCACGGAGTACGTCCAGGAAGTGCTCACAGCCGTCGCCGGAGCTGGTCGGGACCGTGGGCACGACACCGCGGGGCAGGCCGTCGACCACATCGACCGCCTCCGAGACGCAACTGCCCGTCCGGACCACGGCCTCACGTTACCCGCGGTGCCGCTTCCGGGGAGGCAGGTGACGGGTCCGCGTAGTACCGGCCGACGCGGTCCCGGTACTCCGGGCTGGCCGACTCCGGGTCGTACGGCGGCGCGTCGTGGATCTCCTGCCGGGTTCGGCGGCCAGTCCGGGCGTCGCGTCCGGTTGCGTCCTTGGCCAGCTCGCGGATCGGGTGCGCTGGCATACTCGGCTGCCATGGTGCTGTCGCGAGGGTGGGCTCTCTTCCTGGTCGGGGTCGGGATCTGGACCTGGGTGATCTGGCCGAGGTTCGCCGTCGCCATCTGGCAGGACCCCCGATCCTGGGCCTCCGGCACGGTGGCCGACGGCGCCGCCACCAGCTTTCTGTGGGTGCACGCCCTGCTGATCGCCGCGTCCCTGGCCATCGGAACCACCGTCGGTGTGCTCGGCATCCGAGCCTGGTTTGCCGCCCGCCGACGGCAGGCGTCCTGACCCTCCGCCGCTGCTCGGCGAGGCTCCGGGTGGTTGATCCGCGCCGGAGGGGATGAGTGTGACGCGGGACGCTACCCGCCGATTTGACGATCAAACCCACGGACGCGTAACTTTCTCTCTGCCAGCGCGGAACGGGGCAAACAGGGCGAAAGACCTGGAGCACCGGATCGGGCAGGCAGCCGGGTCAGGCAGGGGTTCGCCTCTGCGGGGCACGGTTCGGGCGGGGCTCACCGGATCAGCCGCGAGGCGGATTTGGCGCAGCGGAACCGACCGGGTAAGGTTCACGACCGGCAGGGCACCGGGCGAGACTGCGGGACACCGCAGCGGCCGGCCTGCCAAATCCGACGACCTGACGCAGCGGTTCGCTGCTGCGTGAGTGCGCCGGGGCCAACCCGTACGAAGCACGACAGACCGGGACACACGGTTTGACACGGCGAAGACGGTGAGGTAACGTAGTAAAAGTGCCCGGCGCGAGAGCGACGGGGACACAGAACGAAAAGCCCCGGGATGGTGGCCCACTGGTTGGGTCTTCTGATCGGTGTGTGGTTGTTCTTTGAGAACTCAACAGGGTGCTTGTAAAGCCAGTG
>NZ_JBIDDK010000030.1:0-7091 GCF_043205095.1 Micromonospora sp. NPDC047557
ATATCTTTCGCCCCCCCACCTGCGCTTCTTGGCGGTGTTTTTTTCGTTGTTGGGGGGGGGGGGGGGGGGCCCCCCCCCCCCCCCCCCCCGACCGCTCACCTCAGACCTCTTCGACCGAGCTCGGCTCGCGCCGGGACAGGTCGATACCCAGCTCCTCGGCGGCCCGGAACACCTCGTCGTCGGTCTCGCGCATTTCCAGGGCCACACCGTCGCTGGAGAGCACCTCAACGTTGAGGCACAGCGACTGCAGCTCCTTGAGCAGCACCTTGAACGACTCCGGGATGCCCGGCTCCGGGATGTTCTCGCCCTTGACGATGGCCTCGTAGACCTTCACGCGGCCGAGCACGTCGTCGGACTTGATCGTCAGCAGCTCCTGCAGGGCGTAGGCAGCGCCGTACGCCTGCATCGCCCAGCACTCCATCTCACCGAAGCGCTGACCACCGAACTGCGCCTTACCACCCAGCGGCTGCTGCGTGATCATCGAGTACGGGCCGGTCGAACGAGCGTGGATCTTGTCGTCGACCAGGTGGTTGAGCTTCAGGATGTAGACGTAGCCGACCGCGATCGGGTCCGGCAGCGGCTCGCCGGAACGACCGTCGAACAGCTGCGCCTTGCCGGTACGCCCGATCAGCTGCTTGCCGTCCCGGTTGGGCAGGGTCGACTCGAGCAGACCGGAGATCTCCTCCTCGCGGGCACCGTCGAAGACCGGGGTGGCCACGTTGGTGTCACCCTCGGACTCGTGCGCGTCGATCGAGCGGAGCTGGCGCTTCCAGTCGGCGTCGTCACCCTCGACCTTCCACCCGGTCTTGGCGACCCAACCGAGGTGGGTCTCCAAAACCTGGCCGATGTTCATCCGGCTCGGCACGCCGAGCGGGTTGAGCACGATGTCGACCGGGGTGCCGTCCTCCAGGAACGGCATGTCCTCGATCGGCAGGATCTTCGAGATGACGCCCTTGTTGCCGTGCCGGCCGGCGAGCTTGTCGCCGTCCTGGATCTTGCGCTTCTGGGCGACGTAGACCCGGACCAGCTCGTTGACGCCCGGCGGCAACTCGTCGCCGTCCTCGCGGGAGAACGTGCGCACACCGATGACCGTGCCGGTCTCGCCGTGCGGCACCTTCAGCGAGGTGTCCCGAACCTCACGCGCCTTCTCACCGAAGATCGCGCGGAGCAGCCGCTCCTCCGGGGTCAGCTCGGTCTCACCCTTGGGCGTGACCTTGC
Source organism: Micromonospora sp. NPDC047557 (assembly GCF_043205095.1). Taxonomy (NCBI): domain Bacteria; kingdom Bacillati; phylum Actinomycetota; class Actinomycetes; order Micromonosporales; family Micromonosporaceae; genus Micromonospora; species Micromonospora sp. NPDC047557. The sequence continues at coordinate 1,219 of NZ_JBIDDK010000030.1, forward strand.
CGACCAGGATGTCGCCGGGGACGACCTCGGCGCCGATCCGGATGATGCCGCGCTCGTCGAGGTCAGCGAGCATTTCCTCGCTGACGTTCGGGATGTCGCGGGTGATCTCCTCCGGACCGAGCTTGGTGTCCCGGGCGTCGACCTCGTGCTCCTCGATGTGGATCGAGGTGAGCACGTCCTGCTGCACGAGGCGCTGCGACAGGATGATCGCGTCCTCGTAGTTGTGGCCCTCCCAGCACATGAACGCCACCAGCAGGTTGCGTCCGAGCGCCATCTCGCCCTCGTCGGTGCACGGACCGTCGGCGATGACCTGACCGGCCTCGACGCGGTCGCCCTCGAAGACCACCGGCTTCTGGTTGACGCAGGAGCCGGCGTTGGAGCGGCGGAACTTGTGCAGCAGGTACGTCCGGCGGTGGCCGTCATCCTGGTGGATGGTGACGTAGTCGGCGCAGAGATCCTCGATCACACCGCCGACCTCGGCGACCACCACGTCGCCAGCGTCGACCGCGGCCCGGTACTCCATGCCCGTACCCACGAGCGGCGCCTCGGCCTTGACCAGCGGCACCGCCTGGCGCTGCATGTTCGCGCCCATCAGTGCCCGGTTGGCGTCGTCGTGCTCGAGGAACGGGATCATAGCGGTCGCGACCGAGGTCATCTGCCGGGGCGAGACGTCCATGTAGTCGACGGCACCGGGGACGACGTCCTCGGTCTCGCCGCCCTTACGACGGCAGAGCACCCGCTCCTCGGCGAACGTGCCGTCCGCCTTCAGCCGCGCGTTGGCCTGGGCCTTGACGAACCGGTCCTCCTCGTCCGCGGTCAGGTAGTCGATCTGGTCGGTGACCCGACCCTCGACGACCTTCCGGTACGGCGTCTCGATGAAGCCGAACGGGTTGACCCGGGCGAAGGTGGACAGCGCGCCGATCAGGCCGATGTTCGGGCCTTCCGGCGTCTCGATCGGGCACATCCGGCCGTAGTGGGACGGGTGCACGTCGCGGACCTCGAAGCCGGCCCGCTCCCGGGACAGACCACCCGGGCCGAGCGCGCTCAGCCGACGCCGGTGGGTCAGGCCCGCCAGCGGGTTGGTCTGGTCCATGAACTGGGACAGCTGCGACGTACCGAAGAACTCCTTGATCGCCGCCACCACCGGGCGGATGTTGATCAGGGTCTGCGGCGTGATCGCCTCGACGTCCTGCGTGGTCATCCGCTCGCGGACGACCCGCTCCATGCGGGAGAGACCGACCCGAACCTGGTTCTGGATCAGCTCACCCACGGTGCGCAGACGACGGTTGCCGAAGTGGTCGATGTCGTCGGCCTCGTAGCCGTCCTCACCGGCGTGCAGCCGGCACAGGTACTCCACGGTGGCGACGATGTCGTCCTCGGTCAGCGTGCCGGTGGTGATCGGCACGTCGACTTCGAGCTTCTTGTTGAACTTGTAGCGCCCGACCTTGGCGACGTCGTACCTCTTCGGGTTGAAGAAGAGGTTGTCGAGCAGGGTCTGGGCGTTCTCGCGCGTCGGCGGCTCGCCAGGGCGCAGCTTGCGGTAGATGTCGAGCAGGGCCTCGTCGGCGCCGGCGATGTGGTCCTTCTCGAGCGTGGTCATCATCAGCTCGGACCAGCCGAACCGCTCACGGATCCGCTCGGCCGACCATCCGATGGCCTTGAGCAGGACCGTGACGGCCTGCCGACGCTTGCGGTCGATGCGAACGCCGACCGTGTCGCGCTTGTCGATGTCGAACTCCAGCCAGGCACCCCGACTCGGGATGACCTTGACGCTGGAGAGGTCGCGGTCGGAGGTCTTGTCCGGCTGCTTGTCGAAGTAGACGCCCGGGGACCGGACGAGCTGGCTGACCACGACGCGCTCGGTGCCGTTGATGACGAAGGTGCCCTTGGGCGTCATCATCGGGAAGTCACCCATGAACACCGTCTGGCTCTTGATCTCGCCAGTGGTGTTGTTGGTGAACTCCGCGGTCACGAAGAGCGGAGCGCAGTAGGTCAGGTCCTTCTCCTTGCACTCCTCGATCGAGGCCTTGACCTCGTCGAAGCGCGGCGCCGAGAAGGAGAGTGACATGGTGCCGGAGAAGTCCTCAATGGGACTGATCTCTTCAAGGATCTCCGCGAGACCCGAGCGTGCGTGCGGGTCGTCCGCCGACCGGCCCTGCCAAGCCTCGTTGCCGACGAGCCAGTCGAAGGACTCGTTCTGGATGGCAAGGAGGTTGGGGACCTCGAGGTGTTCGGTGATCCTGCCGAATGAAACTCGGCGGGGAGCGAATGCGCTCGACGTACGACTGGTCTTCGCAGGGCGGGAAGCTGCCAAGATGCGTCCTTCCGAGGACCGGTGCTGCAGAACGGCTGGTACGCGTGCACTCCAATGACCCCACCAGAAATATCCGTAAACGGACATTTCCGAGCAGGGGTCAAGTCGGAAGGCAGCGCAAACTAGCAGTGTAGCCGAGAGGCTAACCGCTGTCCAGCCCACCCCGCAGGTCGTTCGCGGAACGCGCCTCGGCCCCCGTAAACCGGGGTCTGCCGGGCCGCTCAGAACGCAACGTCCCCACTGGGCCGCTCGGGTTGCCGCGGCCGTTGGTGCCGCCGCTGTCATTACCCACGTCGTGGCCGTCGCAAGCGCGGTGTCTTGCTGGTGTTCAGCGTGCCTGGCAGCCCGGGGCCGCGTCAAGGGCCGGTATCCGGGTCGTCGGTTCTTTCCCACCTGAGGGCGACCGGGGCCGCACGTCCGGTGGTCCGGCATCGACCATCGACGCGCAGCTCAGGACGGTTGTCACTCGATCCACGAAACACGGCGGGCAGCGATCCGTATCGGATCACCGCCCGCCGCGACGCGATCGTGTCCCGACTCACTGAGCCGGGCACGCGCAGGTGGAACGTCAGGTCACTTGAGGGTGACCTTGGCGCCCTCACCCTCGAGCTTCGCCTTCGCCTTCTCGGCGGTCTCCTTGTTGACCTTCTCCAGGATGGCCTTCGGCGCGGACTCGACCGCGTCCTTGGCCTCCTTGAGGCCCAGGCCGGTCAGCTCGCGCACGACCTTGATGACCTGGATCTTCTTGCCACCGTCAGCCTCGAGGACGACGTCGAACTCGTCCTTCTCCGGCTCGGCCTCGGCGGCGGCCGGGGCGCCACCGGCGGCGGCAACCGCGACCGGAGCGGCGGCGGTGACCTCGAAGGTGTCCTCGAACTGCTTCACGAACTCGGAGAGCTCGATCAGCGTCATCTCCTTGAACGCGTCGAGCAGCTCGTCGGTGCTGAGCTTCGCCATGTCTGGCGTCCTTTCTAAAGGTTGTCTAAGAACGTGGGTGCGCCGCGCGGCCTCAGGCCGCCTCGGCGCCCTCCTGCTCGCGCTTCTTGTCCGCCAGGGCGGCCGCCGCGCGGGCGGCCTTGGAGAGCGGAGCCTGGAACAGGGCCGCGGCCTTGCTCAGGTTGCCCTTCATCGCGCCGGCCAGCTTGGCCAGCAGCACCTCGCGGGACTCCAGGTCGGCGAGCTTCGTGACCTCGGCCGCGGAAATGGCCCTGCCCTCGAAGACACCGCCCTTGATGACGAGCTTCGGGTTGGCCTTCGCGAAGTCGCGAAGCCCCTTCGCCGCCTCGACGACGTCGCCCGAAACGAAAGTCAGCGCGGTAGGACCGGTGAACAGCTCGTCGAGGCCGTTGATGCCCGCGTCCGTCGCGGCACGCTTCGCCAGCGTGTTCTTCGCGACCGTGTAGCTGGTCTCGGCGCCGAGCGAGCGCCGCAGCTGGGTGAGCTGGGAAACCGTCAGACCGCGGTACTCGGTCAGCACGGTGGCGCCCGCGTTGCGGAAGCTCTCGGTCAGCTCAGCGACGGCCGTGGCCTTGTCGGCCCGGATCGGCTTGTCCGCCATGTCCCTCCTCTCTCGTTACTCGAGGCTGGTCCCCGACACGGCCGAAGCCGGAGCGGGGGCGGAGGCAGCACGACAACGAAAAGCCCCGGCGCAGGGCGCACGGGGCGAGGGCCGGCGGATCGTCACGGTCGGCGGACCATGCTCACTGCCGAGTTACGCTTGCCGCCCTACGCGGGTCGCCCGTTGTCGCGGGACCTTCGACCGTGCCGGAGCACGGTGACCAGCGGTCTCTGGGTGGTTCCTCATCCATGGAAACACGGATGACGGTTGAAGAGTACGCGCCTGCACCACCAGCGCCAAATCGCCCCCGGTGAGCCGGGTCACGCGCAGCGTCGCTGGTCAGCCCTGGGCCCGCCGCCGCCACAGGTAGCCGGCGGTGACCGCCGCGCTCCACGCCGACGCCCAGAGCGTGAGCCCGAGCAGGGTCAGCGCGGCGCCGTCACCCGCGGTCGTCCGCGCGGTGGCCATGATCGGCGGCACCAGCCAGGGCGCCACCGAACCGCGCAGACCGAGCGCCACCGCGCCGACACCGCCGAGGGCCAGCACCGCCACGCCGTACGCGGCACCGACCACCGACGCCCGGCTGGCCAGCGCCCCGAGGGCAACCGCCGCGGGTACGGCCAGCAGGTGCGCCCACAGCCCCAGCGCGATGCCGACCGGCACCGACCGGTCCCCCGGCTCGACCGGGCCGGTGACCCCGCCCACCAACCAGGGGAAGAGCAGCGCGACCGCCACCGCGACCAGCGCCGCCACGCCGGCCGCCAGGAGCCCGGCCAGGCGCTCCCGGGCCACCCCGACCGTCACCTGGGCGAGTCGGCGCTGCACGTCCGGCTCGATATCCAGCAGGATCTTGGTCTGCCAGGCGAGCACCGGGAAGAGCACCACTGCCGAAACGCCGTACGCCTCCGCCGGCTGGGACCGGCCGCCGCCGTAGAGCGTGCCGAGCACGACGAGACCCGCGAGCAACGGCGCCAACGCCCGACCGGTCCGCAGGAAACCCGCCAGTCGCATCCGCACCAGGGCGCTCACCGGGCCTCCCCCGCTGCCTGCTCGACCGCGTCCACGCCCTCGGGCTGGTCGAGAGCCGGTTCACCGGCCGGCCGCAGCGGTGCCGCCGCGGGCCGGGCCTGCGGTGCGGTGATGGAGGTGTCGGCGCGTACCCGGAGAATCTGGTGGCCCTCGGCGCGCAACCGGGCGACGGTGCTGGCGACCCGCGCGGCCGGCACCGCGACCTCGACCACCGCGATGGCCTCCTCGTCGGTCGACGCGGTCTCCTCGGTCAGCGAGCCGGCGGCCACCGACCAGCGGCGCGCGCCCGGCAGCCGGACCGTTTCCCCGCGGTGGTCGCTGACCAGGACCGTGCCGCCGTCGGCCAGCACCTCGTCGATCAGCTCGGGAACCAGCTCGCGGGTCGCGGCGTCGAGGCCCTCCCACGGCTCGTCGAGCACCAGCAGGCCGGGCGGTCGCAGCATGGCCTGGGCGAGACCCACCTTCTGCGCGGTGCCCTTGGACAGCTCCGGAAGCCGCACCGAGCTGAACGCGCCCAGGCCGAGCCGCTGCGTCCAGGTTGTCACCGCCTCGTCGGCGGCCGACCGCCCCAACCCGGCCACGCGGGCCATGCCGGTCAGGTAGCGGGACACGGTGAAGGGCTGGTCGGCCGGGAAACGCTCCGGCACCCAGCCCACCCGGGCCGGCCGGTCGACGACCCGGCCCCGGCCCGGCCGCAGCACCCCGGCGGCCACCTGGAGCAGCGTGGACTTGCCCACCCCGTTGCGGCCCAGGACGACCGCGACCTCACCCGGACCGATCCGCACGTCCACGCCCCGCAGCACCCACGGACCACGCCGGTGATACCGCAACCAGACGTTCTCCAGCCGCATGCGATCGAGCTTGCCACACCACAGACGCGGCGGGGGGGGGGGGGGGGGGGGGGGGGGGGGGGGCGGGGGGCGGGGCGCGCGCGGGGGGGCCCGCCCCGCGCGCGGCGCCCGCCCCCCCCCC
>NZ_JBIDDK010000030.1:7101-8756 GCF_043205095.1 Micromonospora sp. NPDC047557
ATAACACCGGCGCCGCCCACCCCACCCAACCCGCCGCCCACCCCACCCCCCCCCCCCCCCCCCCCCACACCCCCCACCACACCCCCCCCCCCCCCCCCCCCCCCCCCCCCCCCCCCCCCCCCCCCCCCCCGGCGGAGCGAACAGTCGGCTCAGGCCTCGGCCTGGTCCTCACGGAGGTTCTTCACCAGGTTCGGGTCGACCGGGACACCCGGGCCCATGGTGGTGGTGAGGATGACCTTGCGGAGGTACTTGCCCTTGGCCGCGGACGGCTTGGCGCGCAGCACCTCGTCGAGCACCGCGGCGTAGTTGTCCACCAGCTGGGTCTCCGTGAAGGAGGCCTTGCCGATGATCAGGTGCAGGTTGGAGTGCTTGTCCACCCGGAAGGTGATCTTGCCGCCCTTGATGTCCTGCACCGCCTTGGTGACGTCCATGGTCACCGTGCCGGTCTTCGGGTTCGGCATGAGACCGCGCGGGCCCAGGATCCGCGCGATCCGGCCGATCTTGGCCATCTGGTCCGGCGTGGCGATCGCCGCGTCGAAGTCGAGCCAACCACCCTGGATGCGGGCGACCAGCTCGTCGGTGCCCACCTCGTCCGCACCCGCCGCGGCGGCCTCTTCGGCCTTCGCGCCACTGGCGAACACGATCACGCGGGCGGTCTTACCGGTGCCGTGCGGCAGGTTGACCGTGCCGCGGACCATCTGGTCCGCCTTGCGGGGGTCGACGCCGAGGCGCATGGCGACCTCGACCGTGGCGTCGAACTTGACGTTGGTGGTCTCCTTGGCCAGCTTCACGGCCTCGGAGGGGGTGTAGAGCTTCGACCGGTCGATGACGTCGGCGGCCTTGCGGTAGCTCTTGCTGCGCTGCATTGCTGATTACTCCTGTGGTCTCTGGCGGGCCGCTCGGCGCGGGCCCTCCCACGGTCGGGTCGTCGGCGAGGCCGAACGTCAGTCGCTGACGGTGATGCCCATCGACCGGGCGGTGCCGGCGATGATCTTCTCGGCCTGGTCCAGGTCGTTGGCGTTGAGGTCGGCCATCTTCTTCTCGGCGATCTCACGCAGCTGGGCGCGGCTCACCGAGCCGACCTTCTCGGCCTGCGGGACGCCCGAGCCCTTCTGCACACCGGCGGCCTTGATCAGCAGCCGGGCGGCAGGCGGGGTCTTCAGCACGAAGCTGAAGGACCGGTCCTCGAACACGCTGATCTCGGCGGGGACGATGTCGCCCCGCTGGGACTCGGTCTGCGCGTTGTAGGACTTGCAGAACTCCATGATGTTCACGCCGTGCTGGCCGAGCGCGGGGCCGACCGGCGGCGCCGGCGTGGCCTGGCCCGCCGGCAGCTGAAGCGTGAACGTCTTGACGAGCTTCTTCTTCGGAGGCATGTCACTTCCTGGGGCTTGGAGCTGGGAAAATGCGGCCGTCGCCGCCCTCGGGGACGCGCACGGTCAGCGCGGTGCGACAGCGGCGACGTTCAAGAGTAGCGCAGGCCGCAGCCCGCTCGTCCGCCGAGGTCGAGCGGGAGGGCGTACGCCGACGTCGGGGGGGGGGGGGGGCCCCCCCCCCCCCCCACGGCGAAATATTGGGAAACGGTGTTGGTGTTTTAAACCCCCGGGCTCCCCCCCCCGCAAAAAAAAACCAACACTAAAGGAATAGTGTTGTCG
>NZ_JBIDDK010000031.1:0-8665 GCF_043205095.1 Micromonospora sp. NPDC047557
GGTCGGGGTGGCAGCAACGGTGCGATCTCGGCCCAGAGTGCATCCGAGACGATCCATGGCGGCTGCTCACCCCTCCTCACGTTCAGACAGAACGATCCTCACGTCCCGAGGACACGCCCAACATCATTTCGTTAGGAGCTCTAAGAGCAGCAACGCTTCGCGGTGCCACGCTCGATTTTCTAGACCAGCGCGACGCTCCAGCCGAACAGCCCGTCCTGCAGGTAACCAACCCGCGTATATCAGTCTGACCGCGCGTCGCAAACGACACGCTCACGACCGACCGCACCGCCTGGCCCACAACGAAGAACAGCGGCCGGAGCCCTCTACTCCGGACGCCAACCCCGCCTTCCCTCTTGACAAACTGCTCTACATATCAGTACTGCAACGGCAGTAGGCGAGTCGAGTTCGGTTCGCGTTCGTTGGTCAGCCTGTGACGGATGTTGATGTCGATCAGTGGCATGGCGAGTTGGACCGGCTGCATGCCCGGATCGGGCCTCGGTTTCGCCGTTCGGAGCCGCGGCGGCGTGCGCGGCAGTACCTGTGCGGCCTGGTGTCCGGTCTGGGGCGCAAAAACGGCTGGACTCTGGCTGAGCAGGCCGGGGATGTGTCGCCGGACGGGATGCAGCGGTTGTTGCGGTGGGCGGACTGGGACGTCGACGCGGTCCGTGACGATGTGCGGGACTACGTGATCGAGCACCCCGGTGACCCGGCGGGTGTGTTGATCGTCGATGAGACGGGGTTCCTGAAGAAGGGCACCCGGTCGGCCGGGGTGCAACGGCAGTACTCCGGCACCGCGGGGCGGACGGAGAACTGCCAGGTCGGAACGTTCCTGGCCTACCGGTCAGCGAAGGGCCACGCGCTGATCGACCGGCAGCTCTACCTGCCGGCGTCGTGGACCGATGATCGGGATCGGTGCCGGGCGGCTGGTATCCCGGGCGAGGTGCAGTTCGCCACGAAGGTGCAGATGGCCCGGGACATGCTGGCCCGCGCGTTGGATGCCGGGGTGCCGGTCGGGTGGGTGACGATGGACGAGGCCTACGGGCAGTCGAAATCCCTGCGGGTGTGGCTGGAACAACGGGATGTGGCCTGTGTGGTCGCGACCCGCCGCAACGACGACATGATCACCACCAGCATGGGCACCGCCCACGCCGACCAACTCATCGCCGCCCTGCCGGCCCGCGCGTGGTGCCGCCTGTCCGCCGGAGCCGGGGCCCACGGCCCCCCGCGAGTACTGGTGGGCGCGGGTGCCGGTGCGGATCTGTTGGCAACCCGGCCGGGGTCATTGGCTGCTCGCCCGGCGCAGCATGACGACCGGGGAGATCGCCTACTACGTCTGCTACGGACCCCGCCGCACCCGCCTGGTCGACCTGGCCCGCATCGCCGGGGCCCAATGGGCGATCGAGGAGTGCTTCCAGCAAGCCAAGAACGAAGCCGGCCTCGACGAGTACCAAGTCCGTGACTGGCGGGCCTGGTACGCCCACATCACCCTGTCCATGGCCGCCCACGCCTGGCTGTCCGTCGCCCGATCCCTTGCGACTCCGCAGAGTGCGGTAAGCCTCGCAGTTGCGCTTGGCAGCGCAACGGATCGAGGTTGATCCGCGACTCGTATACGAACAGAGGGCGGCACATCGTCGGCCGCCGCAAGCTGACAGGTGTATACCCAGCTATTCTGGCTGCTTGGTTGACGGTGTCGCGGTCTGCGTGACTCCTTCCTGTCGCAGTTCCAGGATGTAAGGCTGGCCGTTGGTCTGTAGGAATCGGACTTCCAGATCGAGTCCTGGGTGTAGGTAGCGACCGTCTGGGTCTGCCAGCAGCACAACCGGTTGCTGGGCAGCAGCGGAAAAGGTCAGTTGGCCGTTGGTGACCGCGATGTCGATCGGGTAGTCGTCGTGTAAGACGTAGCGGCCCGTCACGTCACTAAGCGGCGCGGCTGTGACACTGGTGGCGTACCGACGGTCCGCAGCGGCGCGGATGCTGGCCAGCACCTCCCATCCATCCTCAGAGTTGGTCATCGCGGCGACCGCGGTGCCGCTGTCGGGCCACACGTAGGAAAAGCAGGTATACCCAACGTTCAACCCGGTGTGCCCGAAACGCCGGTGCCCGGCGCTGTCATCGACCTCAGTGCCGAGCCCGTAGGTGCCGCCAGGAATCTGCGGTGTCCACATCTGGGTGGCCAGGTCGCGGTCGAGCAGCTTCGAGTCTCCCGAGGCCGCCCGGGCGATCTCGAGGTCGAGCCGGAGCAGGTCGGTCGGGGTGCTCCACAGTCCGCCTGCGGCCGTCTCCGGTTGCGTTCGCCACCCGGCGGGGATCCCGGTGCCGCCACCGTGATGGCCACGAGCCACCAGATGCGGTCGCTGGTGCGGAAACTGCTGGTCGAAGCTGCTGTCGGCCATAGCCACCGGTTCCAGCACCAGAGTTCGCATGAGATCTTCGAACGGCGTTCCGGTCGCGTCCACCATCAGCTGCTGAAGCACGGAGTAGTGGCTGCCCGAGTACCGGAAACGGCTACCCGGCAACAGGGTCGACCGAACCGGTGGAGTAGTCGTCGAGCCGCTGCCTTCCAGGACCTGCAACAGCGACGGGGCGCTATCCGCGGCGTAGCCGCGGTACCAGGTGTCGGACAAACCCGCCGTGTGCGCCAGCAATTGTCGTAACGTAACTCCCGGTTGCTGACCCTCGCGGTCGAGTAGTTGCCACGAGGTGAGGTACTCGCCGATGTCGGTGTCCAGATCCAGGACGCCGTCCTGGATCAGTAGCAGTGCGCCGAACGCGGCGACATGCTTACTGATCGAACAGGCCGCAAACGCGGTGCCCGCGGTCACCGGCGTCGACGTCTCGCCACCCGTGACGCCATACCCCGCCGCCCACACCCGCCCGCTCACGTGCCCGACGGCAATGCTGACCCCCGGCACCTGGTAGATGCTCATCAGATCGGGCAACGCCGCTGTGTCCGGCGAAAGTCGCCCGGAAGACACATGCCGGTCAAGTTGGCCCAGCAATGGGACCCAGCCCTGAGAGAAATCCACGTCTTCCACGGCGTCGATTCTCAACCACACGTACCCGGTGGATCAAATCGATCGAAGAACATCCCTATATTCGATGCAACGGCGTCGGCAGCCGGACAATCCCGCGTTCCGCAAGGCCGTGTTTGCGCCGAGGGCGACTAACGGCAAGATCCGTAAGCGGCTGAAGACTCTCGATGACGCCGTAGCGGCGGCAGCCGCGCAGGGCGGCATACCGCTGCCGGACACCACGACACGCGATGCGCTGACGTGGCAGCTGCTGAAGGCCCTGCGGATCATCGAATTACGGCTGGAAGGTGATGACCAGGCCGACCGCACCGGTGTGGTCAGCCGCCTGGTTTCGCTGGTGGGCGACTCACCGCGGGCCGCCGCGGTATGGCGTCGACTGCGAGAGCTGTCCGCTGAATATGCGCAGACCGCGGCGACCGTGACCTATGACATGGTGGTCCGCGATGTCGCCACCGTGGTGCCGATCGCCCCGCTGACGCCGGCCCTCGTTGTTGTGAGTGCACGTGACGAGCAGATGTATGAGCGGCTGCGGCAGTTGCCAGCGCTGAACGGACCTCGGCTGCTCGCGGCCTGGCGCGACGAGCGCGCCTCGTTGGTGGAGGTGCCGGCGCCGCTGGCGGGGGCCGGGTCGTTCTGCGCGGGACCGGCCGGTGCTACCGGCGGGCGTGGTGTGGTCATGATTGCCTCGCTTTCCGAGGGTCGTGCCCGCGCACCCGTCTCCGGGTGCGCGGGCGGTGGGTACCGCACAGCGGAGACGGGTGGGGCCAACCTCTGCCGCCCTGGTCGGGTCGGGCAGGTGGGCAACCAGCCCCGGTGGTGCTGGAAGGGTTACGGCGACGCGTCGGGTCGCCGTTGGTGCGTGCGGGTCGGTGTCGGCATCGCGCGGGCGGTGTCGGCGCCGACGATGGAACCCGGTGCAGTCCTATCGATCGAGTCGAATGGGCGCGTGGGTGCCGGATTGCGGGGCGCCGGCTGACTACGCGCGCACCTTGAGGGCCAGGAGCGGTGCCGGTGGCCCGGTCGTGGTCAGTCGGCGCAACCCTGTTCGCAGCCTTGCGGATCGCACGGCTGTCTGTCGGCCATCCGGGTCAGGGCTTGCCTGTCGTGGCCGTCGAGGTCATCGAGGAACGGCCAGCCGAACCTGTCGGCGAACGCCGTGACCTTGGGTGCCCCGTACGTCGGGTAGCCGGCGTGGTCCATCGCCGCCACGATGTCGTCGCGGGCCGAGGAGTCAGGCGAGTTTGCCGAGCTTGTCCACCGACCAGCTCGCCGAGTTGCCCCGGTGGTCGAGGATCTTCCCGACGGCGAACTGCAGGTAGTCCCGGGCGTAGGTTTCGTGGTCGACCCGCTGCATCCACTCACCCGGTCAAACCAGCTGCCCTCTTCGTCGGTCGGCGGGTTTCCGATGCAGGCCATTGCAGGGGGGCTGGTCCTACGAGGACGCCTACGCCGAGGTCCATGGAGTCGACCCGGAGCAGCTACGTCGCGAAGGCGATCCCGCCGCCGCCCGGGTGCAGCTCTACGGCTAGCGGGTCACGTACCAGCGGGCGTACACGCTCAGGCCGACCATGAGGCCGTACAACGCCGCGAACACCCAATTCCACCAGAGGTCGGGGTACTGACGACGGTCACCACCCCAGCGCAAAGCCGAACACCTCGACGTGGATCGTGGGCAAGGCCGCCGCCCACGGCATACCGATCGGTCTGTTGGTCGTGGCCGGATCGTATGGGCGCCGTCGAGCGGATCGCCGATGTGGCGAGTCAACTACCGCCGTAGTACCCCTCCTGCTCACCGACCAGCAGCGGCACGTCGTACACCGACGCCCCGGGCAGCGCCCGGACGTAGCGGATGCGGTGGCGCCACCGCTGGTGCTCGAACGCGACGTCAACCTCGATTTCCACCACCACGCTCGGTTCCATCTGCGCGTACCGCAGCGGCTGGGGCCGCTCCAGCTGCCCGGACCACGACGCGGGCAGCGGCTCCGGCCACGGGTGCAGCACCGGGACACCGCGGCCCTGCGCTGCTCGAAGGGGTGACAGCATCCTGCCGAGCTCCACCTCCTTGCTCTCGGCCTCAGTTGTTTCGCAGTACGGCGGCGACAGCGAGCCCGTTACCGGTCGAAAGATCATCGGTGAAATGGACAACGAGATCCGGTCCCGACATCGACTCCCTCTTGGACACCTTCGGATCGATAGATAGGACGAGACGAGTGACGAGATGGAGACGGACGGTGGCGCGCGGGTTGGTTCCCGTCCTGGCGCTGTCCCTGGCGATGGGCGATGCCGTACCGGCCGCTGCCATTCCCCAGCCGGGCGGCGACCGGTCGGGCCACCGGCCGGCGACGGGTGCGCTTTCCGGCGAGCGGACCGTGACGTTGCTTTCCGGCGACCGCGTGCGGGTGCACAACGGCAGCTACCTGGTGGAGCCCGGCCCGGGACGCCGGAAGGTCATTTTTCACCAGCAGCGGGTGGCCGGCCACGATTACGTGATCCCCGCTGACGCGCTGGGACTGATCGGCTCGAAACGGGTGGATCGCCGCCTGTTTGACATCACCAGCCTGCTGGAGATGGGCTATGACGACGCATCGGTGAGTGACGTGCCGCTGCTGGTGATCCCCGGTGTGGGCACGAGAACCGGGGTTGCGTCGGCCGGCGCCGGTTGGCGGGTGGTCCGCGAACTGCCCAGCGTCAAGGGTCGAGCGGTGCACGTCGCGAAGCCCGAGGCGGGCCGGTATTGGGCGGAGCTCTCGGCAACCATGACGCCGGGCGTGCGGAGTAGCGCACCGACCAGCCGGGTCTGGTTGGACGGTCGGCGCAGGGTGAGCCTCGACAAGAGCGTGCCGCAGGTCGGCGCCCCGAGCGTCTGGCAGGCCGGGTACACCGGTCGGGGGGTGAAGGTCGCCGTACTCGACACCGGCATCGACTCGGCCCATCCGGACTTCGCCGGCCGGATCGTCGCGACCGGCAATTTCACCGAGGACGCGGACACCAACGATCTCGTGGGTCACGGCACGCACGTGGCGTCGATCATCGCCGGCTCGGGCGCGTCCTCCGACGGGAAGTACAAAGGGGTCGCCCCGGATGCGACCCTGCTGGCTGGCAAGGTCTGCACCTGGGACGGGTGCTCCGACTCGGCCATCATGGCCGGCATGGAGTGGGCCGCCACCAGCGGGGCAAAGGTGGTCAACCTCAGTCTGGGCGGCGGCGACACTTCCGAGGTGGACCCCGTGGAGGAGACGGTCAACAACCTGACCGCCCAGCACGGCACGCTCTTCGTCATCGCCGCCGGCAACGAAGGCCCCGGATCGGGGACGGTCAGCTCGCCGGCCAGCGCCGACGCCGCCCTGGCAGTGGGCGCGGTAGACGCCAACGACGACCTGGCCTGGTTCTCTAGTCGCGGGCCGCGGACGGGTGGCGGCACGATCAAGCCGGAGATCACCGCTCCGGGCGTGGACATCGTCGCCGCCCGGGCCGCCGGCTCCCAACCAGACGAGCCGGTCGGCGACTCGTACGCCCGCATGTCCGGCACCTCCATGGCCACCCCGCACGTCGCCGGGGCCGCCGCACTGCTGGCCCAGCAACACGCCGGCTGGCGGTCCGCTGACCTCAAGGCGAGCCTGATGGCTGCGGCGGTGCCGAACCCGAGGCTGACCGTCCATGAGCAGGGGGCGGGTCGTCTCGACGTGGCCGCCGCGTCGACTCGGACGGTCCGGGTCGAGCCGGCCACCGTCGACCTCGGCCTGCAGCGTTGGCCGCATACCGACGACCAGCCGGTGAACCGCACGCTGACGTACCACAATTCCGGCGGCGCGCCCGTCACGCTGACCCTCGCCGCCGACGCCACCGGCCCGGACGGGAAGCCCGCACCCGCCGGCATGTTCCGGGTGCATCCAAGCCGGCTCACCGTGCCGGCAGGTGGCAGCGCCACGGCCACCCTCACCGCGGACACCCGGGTCTCCGGCGCCGAGGGCGTCCATCTCGGCACGGTAGGGGCGGCCGGGGACGGCGCATCGCTGCGTACCCTTTTCGTCGTCGACCGCGAGCCGGAGAGCTACGACCTCACACTGACTCACCTCGACCGTACGGGCGCACCGACCCCGTCGTACATGACGTTCCTGGACGGTGTCACCGCCTCGGGTGCGACGTGGCCGTACGACCCGGACGGCAGGGTCACGGTACGGCTGCCCACGGGTCGCTACCACCTGACCAGCACGATTGCGGGTGAATCCGACAGCAGTCTGTTGACCCAACCGGAATTGCGCCTCACCGGCGATACGGTCGTCACGCTCGACGCCCGGGTGGCTCAGCGCGGCGCCCGCGTCTCGGTGCCCAGGTCGGGCGCGGAACCGCTCGGATCGAGCGTCGGCTTCTACCGGCACCTCCCGGACGGCACCCTGTCCGCCAGTTCGGTGTTCAGCCTGGGCGGTTTCGAGCCGCTCTACACGGCACACCTGGGGGGCGTCCTACCGGCTGATGAGATGAAGGGTCGGGTGCTGAGCTGGTGGGGCGAGACCGCGGCGAACGGTGGGTTCTCGCACCTGTACAACCTGGCCTGGTATCCGCCGGGGCGGTTGCCCAGCGGGTTCACCCGACAGGTGCAGCACAGTGACCTGGCGGTGGTCCAGGCAACGCACCGCATCGCACAGACCGTCGAGAAGAGCTCTCAACCTTCGCTGCCCGACTACCAGGACAGCTGGCGTGGGAGCAGTCTGGTCGCTCCGCCGGGGGACCGGACCGAGTACTACACGACCGAGGGTGGCGTCCGGTGGAGCTCGGAACTCCGGGGCGGCGACATCGACCAGGAGTCCGCGCCCACCGCCTACCCGGTCGGGGGACAGCGCGAGCAGTGGCTGGCGGCCCCGTTCGGTCCGGGCTTTCCCGCAACGGCGAGCCACGGCGATCTGTGGATGTCCCGTACCGCGAACAGTTTGTGGCTGATTCCGCCGATGTTCGCTGACGGGACGCTCAGCCACGGCGGCTTTGCCGATACCGAGTCGAGGCGACGTGCCCTCTACCGCGACGGCGTGGAGGTGCCGCCAACCGGATACGGGACCTATGACGTCCCGCCGACGGCGGCCAACTACCGGTTCGAGGCCGAGGACAATCGTGCCGCCGGTGCGGAGCTGTCCACCCGGGTCAGCGCGACCTGGACGTTCCGTTCCGCGTCCGTGTCGGGTGACAAGGCTCAGCACCTGCCGGTCATGGCGGTGCGGTCCATGCCAGCGCTGGACGAGCAGAACGCGGCTCCGGCCGGCCGGCAGTTCCGCTTCCCGGTGACGGTGCAGCAGCAGACCGAGGTGCCGCGGGCAACCATCGCGGGCCTGACCCTCGACGTTTCCTACGACGGTGGTCACACGTGGCAGCCGGCCCGCCTGGTCCGCAGTGGCAACACCTGGACCGCGACCGTGGACCACCCGGCCGCCAGTGGGTTCGTCTCGCTTCGGGCGTTCGCCGTGGATTCGGCCGGCAACACGGTCCGTCAGACGATCGTCAACGCGTACCGACTGAAGGGATGACCTGCGGGTGCTGTTCCGAAAAAGCGACAAGGCAGCGGCCGACGAGGAATACACCGCGTACGTCCGCACCACGATGGACCGTTGGCGTCGGGTCGCGTACCTGATGACCGGTGACTG
>NZ_JBIDDK010000032.1:0-5379 GCF_043205095.1 Micromonospora sp. NPDC047557
CTTCTGATCGGTGTGTGGTTGTTCTTTGAGAACTCAACAGGGTGCTTGTAAAGCCAGTGCCAATTATGATTGATACCCCGGATTGGTCGAGCCTTCGGGTTTGGCTGGTTGGGATTCCTTTGGCAACATTTGTTTGTTGCCGGGACAGCTGTTCCACAATTTTTTGTTGGAGAGTTTGATCCTGGCTCAGGACGAACGCTGGCGGCGTGCTTAACACATGCAAGTCGAGCGGAAAGGCCCTTCGGGGTACTCGAGCGGCGAACGGGTGAGTAACACGTGAGCAACCTGCCCCAAGCTTTGGGATAACCCCGGGAAACCGGGGCTAATACCGAATATTACCTGTGGTCGCATGACTGCGGGTGGAAAGTTTTTCGGCTTGGGATGGGCTCGCGGCCTATCAGCTTGTTGGTGGGGTGATGGCCTACCAAGGCGACGACGGGTAGCCGGCCTGAGAGGGCGACCGGCCACACTGGGACTGAGACACGGCCCAGACTCCTACGGGAGGCAGCAGTGGGGAATATTGCACAATGGGCGGAAGCCTGATGCAGCGACGCCGCGTGAGGGATGACGGCCTTCGGGTTGTAAACCTCTTTCAGCAGGGACGAAGCGAGAGTGACGGTACCTGCAGAAGAAGCACCGGCCAACTACGTGCCAGCAGCCGCGGTAAGACGTAGGGTGCGAGCGTTGTCCGGATTTATTGGGCGTAAAGAGCTCGTAGGCGGCTTGTCGCGTCGACCGTGAAAACTTGGGGCTCAACCCCAAGCCTGCGGTCGATACGGGCAGGCTAGAGTTCGGTAGGGGAGACTGGAATTCCTGGTGTAGCGGTGAAATGCGCAGATATCAGGAGGAACACCGGTGGCGAAGGCGGGTCTCTGGGCCGATACTGACGCTGAGGAGCGAAAGCGTGGGGAGCGAACAGGATTAGATACCCTGGTAGTCCACGCTGTAAACGTTGGGCGCTAGGTGTGGGGGGCCTCTCCGGTTCCCTGTGCCGCAGCTAACGCATTAAGCGCCCCGCCTGGGGAGTACGGCCGCAAGGCTAAAACTCAAAGGAATTGACGGGGGCCCGCACAAGCGGCGGAGCATGCGGATTAATTCGATGCAACGCGAAGAACCTTACCTGGGTTTGACATGGCCGCAAAACCTCCAGAGATGGGGGGTCCTTCGGGGGCGGTCACAGGTGGTGCATGGCTGTCGTCAGCTCGTGTCGTGAGATGTTGGGTTAAGTCCCGCAACGAGCGCAACCCTCGTTCGATGTTGCCAGCGCGTTATGGCGGGGACTCATCGAAGACTGCCGGGGTCAACTCGGAGGAAGGTGGGGATGACGTCAAGTCATCATGCCCCTTATGTCCAGGGCTTCACGCATGCTACAATGGCCGGTACAATGGGCTGCGATACCGTGAGGTGGAGCGAATCCCAAAAAGCCGGTCTCAGTTCGGATCGGGGTCTGCAACTCGACCCCGTGAAGTCGGAGTCGCTAGTAATCGCAGATCAGCAACGCTGCGGTGAATACGTTCCCGGGCCTTGTACACACCGCCCGTCACGTCACGAAAGTCGGCAACACCCGAAGCCGGTGGCCCAACCCTTGTGGAGGGAGCCGTCGAAGGTGGGGCTGGCGATTGGGACGAAGTCGTAACAAGGTAGCCGTACCGGAAGGTGCGGCTGGATCACCTCCTTTCTAAGGAGCACCTTCCGACGAAAGTCGGTAAGGAGCCCGCACTGCCCGAATGTGGTGGTGGGGTGCTCGAATGGCGGAGACACTGGCAAGTTTTGCCCTGGCAACGGCCGGCGGCGCCTAGTACAGCCACCCCTTGGGTGGTGGGAACGGATGCTGTTGGTGCGGCTGGGGGGAAATGTAAGCACCCTGTTGGGTCCTGAAAGAACAACCGATGGTTGTCTTTCAGAGCCTTGTGTGTGGCGTGAGCGCTGCGCGAGGTTGCCAGGCATGGCCTGGCCTCACATACCGCTGGACTCAAGGGTCTGGGTTTGGTGTGGGGCGGATCGGGTTGTGGGTTGGTCGTTTGTTGAGAATTGCACAGTGGACGCGAGCATCTTTGTGGTCAAGTTGTCAAGGGCGAACGGTGAATGCCTTGGCACCAGGAGCCGATGAAGGACGTGGGAGGCCGCGATAGGCCTGGGGGAGCTGTCAACCAAGCTGTGATCCCAGGGTGTCCGAATGGGGAAACCTGGCACCAGTCATGTGGTGTCACCCACACCTGAACACATAGGGTGTGTGGAGGGAACGCGGGGAAGTGAAACATCTCAGTACCCGTAGGAAGAGAAAACAAATAGTGATTCCGTGAGTAGTGGCGAGCGAAAGCGGATTGAGGCTAAACCGGCTGCGTGTGATACCTGTCAGGGGTTGCGTGGTCGGGGTTGTGGGACCCTACTGAACAAGCTGACACTTGTTCGAGGAGTTACAAAGTCAGTGGCTAGTCGAACAGTCTGGAATGGCTGACCGTAGACGGTGAAAGTCCGGTAGGTGAAAGTTGCTGACCTTCTGTGGGTGTTCCCGAGTAGCGGCGGACCCCTGAAATCTGCCGTGAATCTGCCAGGACCACCTGGTAAGCCTAAATACTTCCTGGTGACCGATAGCGGACAAGTACCGTGAGGGAATGGTGAAAAGTACCCCGGGAGGGGAGTGAAATAGTACCTGAAACCGTTCGCCTACAATCCGTCGGAGCCTTGCGGGGTGACGGCGTGCCTTTTGAAGAATGAGCCTGCGAGTTAGTGGCATGTGGCGAGGTTAACCCGTGTGGGGGAGCCGTAGCGAAAGCGAGTCTGAATAGGGCGATTCAGTCGCGTGTCCTAGACCCGAAGCGGAGTGATCTAGCCATGGGCAGGCTGAAGCGCGGGTAAGACCGCGTGGAGGGCCGAACCCACCAATGTTGAAAAATTGGGGGATGACCTGTGGTTAGGGGTGAAAGGCCAATCAAACTCCGTGATAGCTGGTTCTCCCCGAAATGCATTTAGGTGCAGCGTCGCGTGTTTCTTGCCGGAGGTAGAGCACTGGATGGTCTAGGGGGCCCACAAGCTTACCGAAATCAGCCAAACTCCGAATGCCGGTAAGTGAGAGCGCGGCAGTGAGACTGCGGGGGATAAGCTTCGTAGTCGAGAGGGAAACAGCCCAGATCACCAGCTAAGGCCCCTAAGCGTGTGCTAAGTGGAAAAGGATGTGGGGTCGCATAGACAACCAGGAGGTTGGCTTAGAAGCAGCCACCCTTTAAAGAGTGCGTAATAGCTCACTGGTCAAGTGGTTCCGCGCCGACAATGTAGCGGGGCTCAAGCACACCGCCGAAGCTGTGGCATTCACATTTTAACCTCGCTTGGACTTGATTCCTTGTGCAGGTGTGTGGATGGGTAGGGGAGCGTCGTGCCGCGAGTGAAGCAGCGGGGTGACCCAGTTGTGGACGCGGCACGAGTGAGAATGCAGGCATGAGTAGCGAAAGAAGGGTGAGAAACCCTTCCGCCGGATGACCAAGGGTTCCAGGGCCAGGCTAATCCGCCCTGGGTGAGTCGGGACCTAAGGCGAGGCCGAGAGGCGTAGTCGATGGACAACGGGTTGATATTCCCGTACCCGCGAAAGAGCGTCCCTGATGAACCTCGTTGTGCTAACCACCCGAGCTGTTTGATGTCTTCGGACTGATGACAGGGAGCGTGGGAACCTGATGGGTAGTAGTCAAGCGATGGGGTGACGCAGGAAGGTAGCTGAGCCCGGCCGGTGGTTGTGCCGGGGTAAGCGTGTAGGCCGTGTCGTAGGCAAATCCGCGACACATGAAGGCTGAGACGTGATGCCGAGCCGATTCAGGTGAAGTCAGTGATCCTATGCTGCCGAGAAAAGCCTCTAGCGAGTTCTTAGCGGCCCGTACCCCAAACCGACACAGGTGGTCAGGTAGAGAATACCGAGGCGATCGGGCGAACTGTGGTTAAGGAACTCGGCAAATTGCCCCCGTAACTTAGGGAGAAGGGGGGCCGGAGACGTGAAGCCCCGCGCGGGTGGAGCGTTGTATGGCCGCAGAGAGCAGGGGGAAGCGACTGTTTACTAAAAACACAGGTCCATGCGAAGAAGTAATTCGATGTATATGGACTGACGCCTGCCCGGTGCTGGAACGTTAAGGGGACCTGTTAGCTCTTCGGGGCGAAGCGGAGAACTTAAGCGCCAGTAAACGGCGGTGGTAACTATAACCATCCTAAGGTAGCGAAATTCCTTGTCGGGTAAGTTCCGACCTGCACGAATGGCGTAACGACTTCCCCACTGTCTCAACCACAGGCCCGGCGAAATTGCAGTACGAGTAAAGATGCTCGTTACGCGCGGCAGGACGGAAAGACCCCGGGACCTTTACTATAGCTTGACATTGGTACTCGAATTAGCTTGTGTAGGATAGGTGGGAGCCGGTGAAGTCCATACGCCAGTATGGGTGGAGGCAATCTTGAAATACCACTCTGGTTGATTTGGGTATCTAACTTCGGACCGTTATCCGGTTCAGGGACAGTGTCTGGTGGGTAGTTTAACTGGGGCGGTTGCCTCCTAAAGGGTAACGGAGGCGCCCAAAGGTTCCCTCAGCCTGGTTGGCAATCAGGTGTTGAGTGCAAGTACACAAGGGAGCTTGACTGTGAGACTGACAGGTCGAGCAGGGACGAAAGTCGGGACTAGTGATCCGGCACTTGCGAGTGGAAGCGGTGTCGCTCAACGGATAAAAGGTACCCCGGGGATAACAGGCTGATCTTCCCCAAGAGTCCATATCGACGGGATGGTTTGGCACCTCGATGTCGGCTCGTCGCATCCTGGGGCTGTAGCAGGTCCCAAGGGTTGGGCTGTTCGCCCATTAAAGCGGTACGCGAGCTGGGTTTAGAACGTCGTGAGACAGTTCGGTCCCTATCCGCCGTGCGCGTAGGATACTTGAGAAGGGCTGTCCCTAGTACGAGAGGACCGGGACGGACGAACCTCTGGTGTGCCAGTTGTCCCGCCAGGGGCACGGCTGGTTAGCTACGTTCGGAAGGGATAACCGCTGAAAGCATCTAAGCGGGAAGCCTGCTTCAAGATGAGGTATCCCACCCACTTTGTGGGGTAAGGCCCCCAGCTAGACGACTGGGTTGATAGGCCGGAAATGTAAGCCCGGTAACGGGTTCAGTTGACCGGTACTAATAGGCCGAGGACTTGACTACTAAGCTGCTACGCGTCCACTGTGCAACTCTGAACAAGCGAACACCCGTGATTGTTGTGCCGGGGTTGTTTGATATGTTCATAGAGTTACGGCGGTCATGGCGGAGGGGAAACGCCCGGTCACATTCCGAACCCGGAAGCTAAGCCCTCCAGCGCCGATGGTACTGCACTCGTGAGGGTGTGGGAGAGTAGGACACCGCCGGACAATCTTCCAG
>NZ_JBIDDK010000033.1:0-1283 GCF_043205095.1 Micromonospora sp. NPDC047557
CGATGCCGCCTGTACGGGCAGGGGAACCTTCTCGCTGCTGCTCAACTTCATCGAACTCGCGATCCTGTGTGCGGTGGCCTTGGCGTCCAGACCTGGGTCGTTGCCGCGGAAGCGGAGCTGTGCCCAGCCGTCGGGCGCGTACCGCCAGCGGAGGATTGTCTCAGCACCCTCGGCTCCGCTGTAGGTGATCCACGAAGCGGCGTTGTCGTTCACCGACTTGGCGGCGATGGCTTCGAGTTCGGTGCCGCGACCACCCTCGTCACGCTGGGGCGCAGCCGGGGTGACCCCCCGGGGATAGAGGACAACCGAGAATCTGCCCTTGTCGGAGTTGGCATCCCGGTCCTGATCCGCCGACAGGAAGGCGACCGAACCGGTCGAACCAGGATTGAAGCCCGCCTGGTACTGCCGGTGGTCGTAGCCGTCGGGCAACCATCCGAACGTGAGGTACAGGCCCATCGGGTCGATGGTGGCCGGGGCCTCGGGGAGGGTGGCCAGGCCAGCCGGCTCTGCAGCCACCACCGTGTAGTTACCCACAACGAGCATGTTCGCGCCACCGTCCTTGACCGGCTCGCTCCCGAACCGGCCGGGTACGACGGCCGCGCCGATGGCGAGTGCGGCAACCAGTGCGGCGGCACCGGCGGTAGGGCCGTACCAGCGCTGGCGGCGCCCGGTGCGCATCGCCTGGTCCACGTCCAGAACCTTGGAGCGGGGCGCCGCAAACCCCTCGATGTCGGCGCGCATGAGACGTACGACGTCGCGGTCTTCTTCAATCATTTCTGACTCCTCAGCGCGTTGGTTTCGGACGGAAGGAGGCGGCGCATCTTCTCGAGACCCTTCAGGGACTGGCTCTTGACCGTGCCGGGTGAGCAGTTCAACACCTTCGCTGTTTCCTCGACCGACAAGTCGTGCAGGTAGCGCAGCACCAGGACGGCGCGTTGCCGTGGTGCCACGTGCCGTAGGGCGGCCACCAGGTCCAGCCGGTCGGTGGGGTCCGCCCCGGTGGTCGCGGCCCGTTCTGGCAGCTCGGTGCCGAGCCGGACTCGGGCCCAGCCGAGCCGTTGCCCGTCGATGAATCGACGCATCAGCATGGTGCGGACGAGCGCGTCGAGGCTGTCCGCCCTTCGCGCCCGGTTCCACTTGCGGTAGAGCTCGGTCAGCACCTGCTGCAGGACGTCGTCCCCCCGGTCCCAGTCACCGGTCATCAGGTACGCGACCCGACGCCAACGGTCCATCGTGGTGCGGACGTACGCGGTGTATTCCTCGTCGGCCGCTGCCTTGTCGCT